>NZ_RKMA01000003.1:0-1215000 GCF_003797085.1 Rhodococcus sp. WS3 | reverse complement strand
ATTATCGCCTTTAGGGGTTGGTGGTTTCGGTTGGTGTCTGCGTGAGGTGGTTGTTTGTGTGTTGTTTGAGAACTGCACAGTGGACGCGAGCATCTTTGTTGTAAGTAATGAAGAGCGTACGGTGGATGCCTTGGCACCAGGAGCCGATGAAGGACGTAGGAGGCTGCGATAAGCCTCGGGGAGCTGTCAACCGAGCTGTGATCCGAGGATGTCCGAATGGGGAAACCCAGCACGAGTGATGTCGTGTTACCCGCGCCTGAATATATAGGGCGTGTGGAGGGAACGTGGGGAAGTGAAACATCTCAGTACCCACAGGAAGAGAAAACAACCGTGATTCCGTGAGTAGTGGCGAGCGAAAGCGGAAGAGGCTAAACCATGGGTGTGTGATAGCCGGCAGGTGTTGCATTCGTGGGGTTGTGGGGTTCATTTTGTCAATACTGCCGTGTTGGCCAACAGTAAGAAATCATGAGGTTAGTGGAAGTGGTCTGGAACGGCCTGTCGTAGAGGGTGAGAATCCCGTACACGAAAACTTTGTGACTGTTGTAATGGAAACCCAAGTAGCACCGGGCCCGTGAAATCTGGTGTGAATCTGTCGGGACCACCCGATAAGCCTGAATACTCCCTGGTGACCGATAGCGGACTAGTACCGTGAGGGAAAGGTGAAAAGTACCCCGGGAGGGGAGTGAAATAGTACCTGAAACCGTGCGCTTACAATCCGTCAGAGCCTTCGAACAGACTTGTCTGTTGGGGGTGATGGCGTGCCTTTTGAAGAATGAGCCTGCGAGTTAGTGGCATGTCGCGAGGTTAACCCGTGTGGGGTAGCCGTAGCGAAAGCGAGTCCGAATAGGGCGATCATAGTGGCATGCTCTAGACCCGAAGCGGAGTGATCTACCCATGGCCAGGTTGAAGCGACGGTAAGACGTCGTGGAGGACCGAACCCACTTAGGTTGAAAACTGAGGGGATGAGTTGTGGGTAGGGGTGAAAGGCCAATCAAACTCCGTGATAGCTGGTTCTCCCCGAAATGCATTTAGGTGCAGCGTCGCGTGTTTCTCACCGGAGGTAGAGCTACTGGATGGTCTAGGGGGCCCACAAGCTTACCGAAATCAGCCAAACTCCGAATGCCGGTGAGTGAGAGCGCGGCAGTGAGACTGCGGGCGATAAGGTTCGTAGTCGAGAGGGAAACAGCCCAGATCGCCAGCTAAGGTCCCTAAGCGTGTACTAAGTGGAAAAGGATGTGGGGTCGCGAAGACAACCAGGAGGTTGGCTTAGAAGCAGCCACCCTTGAAAGAGTGCGTAATAGCTCACTGGTCAAGTGATCCTGCGCCGACAATGTAGCGGGGCTCAAGTACACCACCGAAGCTGCGGCATTCACGCAATAGCCCCCAGTTGATCCAAGGATTTTCTGGCAGGTGTGTGGATGGGTAGGGGAGCGTCGTGTGGCCATGGAAGCGGCAGGGTGACCTAGCCGTGGAGGCCACACGAGTGAGAATGCAGGCATGAGTAGCGAAAGACGAGTGAGAAACTCGTCCGCCGAATGACCAAGGGTTCCTGGGCCAGGTTAATCCGCCCAGGGTGAGTCGGGACCTAAGACGAGGCCGACAGGCGTAGCCGATGGACAACGGGTTGATATTCCCGTACCCGTGTGAACGCGCCCATGGTGAATCAGTGATACTAACCGTCCTGAAGCCACGAGAAGACCTTCGGGTCTCGAGTTGGTGGATGCACGGGACCTGATCTGGTAGTAGCCAAGCGATGGGGTGACGCAGGAAGGTAGCTGGGCCGGTCAGTGGTAATACCGGTGTAAGCGTGTAGGGCGTGACCTAGGCAAATCCGGGTCGCATTAAGCCTGAGACGTGATGCGTAGCCGATTGAGGCGAATTCAGTGATCCTATGCTGCCGAGAAAAGCCTCTAGCGAGCTTTCACACGGCCCGTACCCCAAACCGACACAGGTGGTCAGGTAGAGAATACTAAGGCGATCGAGATAACTATGGTTAAGGAACTCGGCAAAATGCCCCCGTAACTTCGGGAGAAGGGGGGCCCTGTCTGGTGACGACATTTACTGTCTGAGCTGGGTGGGGCCGCAGAGACCAGTGAGAAGCGACTGTTTACTAAAAACACAGGTCCGTGCGAAGTCGTAAGACGATGTATACGGACTGACGCCTGCCCGGTGCTGGAAGGTTAAGAGGACCGGTTAGTTCTTCGGAGCGAAGCTGAGAATTTAAGCCCCAGTAAACGGCGGTGGTAACTATAACCATCCTAAGGTAGCGAAATTCCTTGTCGGGTAAGTTCCGACCTGCACGAATGGCGTAACGACTTCTCAGCTGTCTCAACCGTAGACTCGGCGAAATTGCATTACGAGTAAAGATGCTCGTTACGCGCGGCAGGACGAAAAGACCCCGGGACCTTCACTACAGCTTGGTATTGGTGTTCGGTTCGGTTTGTGTAGGATAGGTGGGAGACTGTGAAACGGTGACGCCAGTTATCGTGGAGTCGTTGTTGAAATACCACTCTGATCGAATTGGACCTCTAACCTCGGACCATGATCTGGTTCAGGGACAGTGCCTGGTGGGTAGTTTAACTGGGGCGGTTGCCTCCCAAAATGTAACGGAGGCGCCCAAAGGTTCCCTCAGCCTGGTTGGCAATCAGGTGTCGAGTGCAAGTGCACAAGGGAGCTTGACTGTGAGACTGACAGGTCGAGCAGGGACGAAAGTCGGGACTAGTGATCCGGCACCGGCAAGTGGAAGCGGTGTCGCTCAACGGATAAAAGGTACCCCGGGGATAACAGGCTGATCTTCCCCAAGAGTCCATATCGACGGGATGGTTTGGCACCTCGATGTCGGCTCGTCGCATCCTGGGGCTGGAGTAGGTCCCAAGGGTTGGGCTGTTCGCCCATTAAAGCGGCACGCGAGCTGGGTTTAGAACGTCGTGAGACAGTTCGGTCTCTATCCGCCGCGCGCGTAAGAAACTTGAGGAAGGCTGTCCCTAGTACGAGAGGACCGGGACGGACGAACCTCTGGTGTGCCAGTTGTTCCGCCAGGAGCACCGCTGGTTAGCTACGTTCGGAAGGGATAACCGCTGAAAGCATCTAAGCGGGAAGCCTGTTCCAAGATGAGGTTTCTCACCCCCTCGAGGGGGTAAGGCCCCCGGCAGACCACCGGGTTGATAGGCCAGAACTGGAAGTACAGTAATGTATGCAGGTGACTGGTACTAATAGGCCGAGGACTTACCACAAAGAAGCTACGCGTCCACTGTGCGGTATCTGAAACAACACACAGATACCTTTTGAGAGAACCTTGTTTTCTCCATCCCCCAACACCAGAAACATTGGTGTTGACGGGTGGTGAAACACATGGTGATCGACAAGGTGAGGTTACTGTGACAGTTTCATAGAGTTACGGCGGTCATAGCGAAGGGGAAACGCCCGGTCCCATTCCGAACCCGGAAGCTAAGCCCTTCAGCGCCGATGGTACTGCACTCGACAGGGTGTGGGAGAGTAGGACACCGCCGAACACAACTTGAGAAAGCCCCCCAACATTGTTGGGGGGCTTTTTCGTGTCCCCGAAACACCCCCCCGGGATCGAGCGAACGGTACACCCGTCGCCTCGGATCGACCGAACGTACCGTTCGCACCATCACGGGCGGGGCAATCGAGGCGAACCGGACGCTGTTACAGCGCTGATTCCAATGTCTCGCAGAGCATTTCGAGTGCCCGAGGGTACTGGGACGGCGAGGGTGTGCTGTATCCGACAACGATGCCGTCAGAGCCGGCGGAAGACGCGTCGGGGTGCCGGAATGTTGACAGCCCTTCAAGGCCGAGGCCGCGCGAATTCGCGGCAGCCATTACTGCTTGTTCGCTGCCACGGGGCAATCGAACTACGGCATGAAGTCCCGCGGAGATCCCCTCGACCCGAACTTCGGGTACTCGCGCAGAGAGGATCGCAACCAGCTGATCGCGTCGTCGTCGGTAGGAAACCCGCATCTTCCGAATGTGAGTGTCGAACCGTCCTGACTCGATGAAGTCTGCCAGCGTCAGCTGATCGGTTGAACTGACCCAACGCTCGTACGGCCCTTTGACTGCGAGCACGGGTTCGATCAATCTGTCCGGCAACACCATCCAGCCGATACGAATGGCCGGCGAGAGCGTCTTGCTCGCGGTTCCGAGGTAGGCGACGTGTTGTGGGGCGATCCCCTGTAGTGCGCCGACGGGCTTTCTGTCGTAACGGAATTCACCGTCGTAGTCGTCTTCCAGTACTACTCCGCCAGTGCTCGACGCCCATTCGACGGCAGTTGCCCGTCGTGCGGGTGTGAGCGGTCCGCCGAGTGGAAACTGGTGCGTCGGCGTCAGAAGTGCGGCTCCGGCGGTAGTGGATGCCAATTCGTCTGTGCACGTGCCTGATTCGTCAACCGCGATAGGAACGGTTCGTACGCCCTCGTCGATCAGTAACTTCCGGTGTAGATGAAGACTGTAAGCATCCACTGCAAATGTTCCGCCGAGGGTGCGGGCTAGAAGCGCGATCCCGTGACCTGAACCGGCGCTGACCACTATTCGATTCGGGTCTACCCGCACCCCTCTGGTTCGGCCCAGGTATCCGGAGAGGGCGTTGCGAAGTTCGACGCGACCTCGGGGGTCGGTGGCGCCAAACGCGTCGTTAGGTGCTGCGGTTAAAGCCCGTCGGGCAGACGAAATCCAGGCAGAACGAGGAAAAGCTGATATGTCAGGCGATCCGGGCATCAAACTGTGTGTGAAGCGCACTGTCGATGGTGCGGGGGCCGCGTCATTGCGGGAGTCCGCGAGCGAGGCGACGACGGTGCCGGAGCCCTGACGTGTCGCGAGCCACCCGGCTGCGGCGAGTTCGGCGTAGCAATCGGCCACGGTGTTTCGCGCTATGCCGAGGTCGTGTGCAAGAGTGCGTGACGGCGGGAGTCTGGTGCCAGGCTTCAAGACACCGCCGTCGATCGCGTCGCGAAGTGCCTGCAGAAGCGCTGCTTTGACGCCGACGCCGTGCGGCAGTTCGATGTGCAGATCGAAACCGAGATTGGCCCACGAATTCACTCGCAAATTGAACCATGTTCGAGGGGCATTGCGAGATTATCGTTCTAGGTATGACAACAACAGGGCAACGACTCAACATCGCACAGCTGGCACCCGACGTTTACAAGGCCATGGTCGCGCTGGACAGTGCTGCACGTAAGGGCCTGGATCCGACACTGGTCGAGTTGATGCTGACGCGTGCGTCGCAGTTGAATCATTGTGCGTGGTGCTTGGACATGCACACACGTGATGCGCGCAAAGCCGGCGTGACGGAGCAGAAGCTGTACCTGCTGAACGCCTGGGAGGAAGCCCGGGATCTCTACTCCGACAAGGAGCGCGCAGCCCTCGCATTGACGGAGGCCGTCACAGTTCTCACCGACGGGTTTGTCCCCGACGCCGTGTACAACGAAGCGGCTGAGCACTTTGCCGACGCCGAGCTGGCTCAGCTCATCAGTGTCATCTTGACCATCAATGTATGGAACCGCATTGCCGTCACTTCGCGTATGGCACCGCCTGTCCGGGACTGATTCCCCTCGTGTGGATAGTCTCGCGGCATGGATCTTCGACTTTCGGGAAAACGCGCAATTGTTGCTGGTGGTAGCAAGGGGATCGGGCTTGCGATCGCCAGAGGTTTAGCCGAGGAAGGCGTCGATCTCGCGATACTTGCCCGAACAGAACAGTCAGTGACCGACACGGCCCGAGAACTGGCGTCGGAGTTCGGGATTCGAGCAATCGGTGTGGCCGCCGATACGCGAGACGACGACGCAATTCAGGCGGCGGTACGTGAGGTTGTCGCGACGTTGGGTGGCGTCGACATTCTGGTCAACTCTGCGGCAACCCCGTGGAGCGCTGGAAGGCCAACGGATTTCTGGTCGACGACCGATGATGTCGTGCGGGGAGAAGTCGAGGTGAAGGTTCTCGGCTATCTCCGTACGGCCCGGGCAGTCGCCCCGCACATGGTGGCGCAGGGCTGGGGCAGGATCATCAACATCAGTGGCCTGGGCGCGCGTACCGCCACCTCGATTGCGCATACGGTGCGCAACGTCAGTGTCTCGGCGCTGACGAAGAACTTGGCCGACGAGTTGGGCCCCAGTGGAATCAATGTAACGGTGGTTCATCCTGGAGTGACTCGAACCGAACGACTGAATGCACGGATCGAAGACGAGATAAATCTGACGGGGCAATCGCTCGCCGAGGTGGAAGCGGGGATTGCCACCAACTCGATTCGCAAGATCGTCGACGCCGCCGAGGTGGCCGACGTCGTCACGTTCCTGGCGTCGCCGCGCAGCGTCGCGATCACGGGTGACGCGGTTGCTGTCGGCGGCGGTATTCCGGGGCCGGTGTACTACTGACCTGCACGGAAGAGTATAAATACATCTTGTGTCTATGTTGCATTCCACTGCGGAGTCGGTATTCCGCGAAGTGAAGGAACTCATCCTGTCCGGGGAGTTACCCGGTGGTGAGCTCATCAGCGAGGGCGAGATCGCCAGTCGAATGGAGTGCAGTCGTACTCCCGTGCGTGAGGCGTTTCTGCGGCTCGAAGCCGAAGGGTGGATGCGCCTGTACCCGAAGAAGGGTGCATTGATCGTCCCCGTGGCGGACGGCGAGGCCGAGCATGTGGTCGCGGCGCGGCAACTGGTAGAGACGCAGAGTGTGCGTGTTGTAGCTGACCGACCGCAGGCTCGCAGCGGACTGATTGCAGCTTTGCAGGCGAGCATGGCCGAGCAGCGCGAGCTAGCCGACGGCGGCGACGTCGCAGCATTCAGCGCCGCCGACGCAGATTTCCATAAGATGATCGTTGCTGCGGGTGACAACCCTCTGCTCGATACCTTCTACGCCGGTCTGCGGGATCGACAGCGGCGCATGACGGCACGATCGATCTCGCTCGACCCCGGCAAGCTCCCCAGGATTCTCGAAGACCATGCCGAACTGGTCAGCCTTGTCGAGGCCGGCGATGCCGATGCATACAACGACGCGGTGCTGGCGCATATGCGTCGTGTTCATGGTCTCGGACTGCGCGGGGGCCTGTGATGAGCGTCGAAACCCTGTTGTCGAACAGGTCAACGGAAAACCGTTCTGCCCGAGCCTGGCTCATGGTTGCCGCCAGTATGTTCGCAGTTGCCTGGGGCGGCAACGAATTCACACCGCTGTTGGTGATGTACCGAATCGACCACGGCTATTCGCCCGTGATGGTCGACTTCTTCCTCTTTGCCTACGTAGTAGGGATCGTTCCTGCGCTCTTGCTCGGTGGCCCGCTGTCCGATCGGCTGGGTCGACGCCCGATCATGCTCCCGGCCCCGTTCATCGCGATCGCAGGCTCGACGCTGCTGGCTTTCGGAGCAGATTCCGCAGCCGTCCTGATTGTCGGACGTATTCTCTGCGGTATCGCGCTGGGAATCGGCATGGCCGTCGGCGGTTCCTGGGTGAAGGAACTATCTGCAGCTCCTTGGGATCCGGATGCCACCGAGGGCTCGGGTGCCAGGCGTGCCGCGATGAGTTTGACCGCCGGTTTTGCGTTGGGTGCGGGCTTCGCCGGCGTGTTGGCACAGTGGGCGCCACTGCCCAGCGCGTTGGCTTATGTCTTGCATATCGTGATCACTGTGCTTGCGGGAGTTGCCTTGTGGCGCGCACCTGAGACTCGCGCCGCGCAACCGAAGACCGAGCGTCGACGGTTGATCGACGACCTGAAGATTCCGTCGGCAGGTCATCGCCGATTCCTGTACGTAGTTGTTCCGTTGGCGCCGTGGGTGTTCGGAGCAGCAAGTGTCGGGTACGCAGTCATCCCCGCGCTGATGACCGGCCACAGTGGCAATGCGCCGGTCGCCTTCTCGGCGTTCCTCTGTGTTGTTGCCTTGGCCTGCGGATTTGCGATCCAGTCCCTCGGACGCAAGATCGACACGAACAGCAGTGCACGTGGCGCCGTCGTCGCGCTGGTGTTCCTGGTAATCGGAATGGCTGCAGCGGCCTTGGTGGCGTCGACGCTGACAGTTGCCGCCGCGATTGTCGCGGCTGCGATCCTGGGCTGCGGGTACGGAATGGCGTTGGTGTCCGGCCTGCTCGAGATTCAGCGCATAGCCGGGCCGGATGACCTCGCCGGCCTGACTGCGGTGTTCTACTCGATCACCTACATCGGGTTCGCGGTTCCGGCGGTCTTGGCGATGCTGTCGGAAAGCATTCCGGCGCTGAGCTATACGGCAACCCTGTTGTTCGGCTCTGCGGCAGCTGCGGCCTGCCTCGTACTCGTACTGTTCAAATCCCGGTCGCATCTCCCGGCGGATGAATCGGCTATGGTCAAGGCGGGCTGAGCCTGGCCCACGAATCAGGAGGAATACTCAATGGGGACTTGGGGTTCGGGACCGTTCGAAAACGACGCGGCCGGCGATTTGCTTGTGGCGGTTCGGGCCGGTGAGTTCGACATCGCCGATTTCACCAGCCATGTCGACGACGAGTACGTCGAGGTGGATGATTCGCAGGCAGCAATCGCGATCGCTGAGATTGTTGCGGTGGCACATGGACTCCTGCCGGCCCCTGAGCAACTCGACGGTATCGATGCCGTTGCCTACACCGCGTCCTTGACCCCGGAGCAGCGCGAATGGATTCTCGCGACACTCGAGCGCACGATTGCCGACCCCGAAACTTCCGAACTCTACGAGTTGTGGGCCGAGAACGGTCCGGAAGATGTCGAGGAATGGCGGGCGCCGATCCTGAAAAGGTTGGAGAGCCTCAAAACCCTGAGCTGAGGTGGACCGATCGATGACTCAGGTCCGGCGAGGTAGGGGTTTCTGATTGAGCCACGCGTCCCACAGTGGACGCAGCGGGATGTCGGTGAATCGTGATGCCAGATCTGTGAACTGCTCGGTGCTGACAGTGCTGTGGCGGTGCTTGGTAGTCCACTGACGGAGGAGCTCGAAGAACTTGTCGTCTCCCAGAACCCCGCGCAAAGTGTGCAGGGTAAGTGCGCCGCGTTTGTAGATTCGATCGTCGAACATCATGGCCGGCCCGGGATTGCCGAGGATGAGATCCTGAGGCTTGCGCATCAGTCCTTGATAAGCGTTGGCCGCAAGGGCTTCGGACGACGGGCCACCAGAGTTCTCGGACCAGATCCACTCCGCGTAACAGGCAAAACCTTCGTGTAGCCAGATGTCGCACCACGCGCCGATCGTGAGGCTGTTGCCGAACCACTGGTGTGCCAACTCGTGTGCGACAAGGCGTTCGGAGCCGCGTCGGCCGGTGCAGTGATTGGCGCCGAAAATCGAGAGCCCCTGTGCTTCGATGGGAATCTCGAGTTCGTCGTCGGTGACCACGGCGGTGTAGTCGGCAAAGGGGTACGGGCCGAACAGTTTGCCGAAGACGTCGAGCATTTGCGGCTGGCGTGAGAAGTCGACGTCGAACTCGTTGTGCAACCGGGGTGGATGAACCGCGAAGATCGGGACCCGGCCGGAGCTGACCTGCCGATGCTCGTACTGCCCGATCTGAATGGTCGCCAAGTAGGTGGCCATGGGCTCGGTCTGCTCGTACACCCAGGTGGTTGCGCTGGCGCGGGTTTGCTTGCGCACCAATGCGCCGTTGGCGAGTGCGTAGAACGGTGAATCGGTGGTGATCGAAATGCGGTACGACGCTTTGGAACTGGGGTGGTCGTCGCACGGGAACCACGACGCGGCCCCGTTGGGCTGGCTGGCGACGAGGGTTCCTTCGGTGAGTTCTTCCCAGCCGACTTCACCCCAGAGACCTTTGATGGGTTCGGGATTTCCGGTGTACTGAACGGTGACCGAGAGCGCTCCGCCGGCGGGAATCTTGGTGCCGGGCGTGACGATCAGCTTGTTGTTCTGGCGGGAGTACTTGGCGCCGCGGGCGCCGTTGACCGACACCTTGGACACCTGCAGGTTCTGGGCAAGATCGAAGCTGAACTTGGATCGGTTCTCGGTGGTGACGGCGGTGATGACGGCTTTGCCGGCCAGACGGTTACTGAAAACCTTGTAGGTCAGTTCCAATTCGTACCGGGATACGCGATATCCGCGGTTGCCGTTCTGCGGCAGGTACGGATCGATCGGCTCGTCGAGCATCTTGTTCGGCTTCACGAAGCCGCCCATGGGGCAATGGGGTTGCCCTGCCACCGGGTCGACGGCGGAACGGTGTCACCTCGCATGACCAATGATGCAGGTCCGACGGTTGCGCCTGCGCCGATTCCGGCTGCGGGTAGCGCGACACAGTGTGGTCCCAGCGTTGCTCCTGCTCCCAAGGTGACGGTGTCCATGGCCATAATCCGATCATGGAAGAGGTGAGTTTGCACGACGCACCCCCGTTCGACGGTTGCCCCGTCACCCAAAGTCACGAGATCTGCTTCGGGTAGCCAGTACGACTCGCACCAAACCCCTTTGCCTATTTTGGCGCCGAGTCCGCGCAAGAAAATGTTCAGTACGGCAGTGCCAGTTGCTGCTCGTGCGAACCAGGGAGCGGCAACAGTCTCGACAAAGGCGTCAGCAACCTCGTTGCGCCAGACGAAGGAACTCCAGAGTGGATGCTCCACCTTCTTGATCTTGCCGACGACAAGCCACTTGGCCGCGACGGTGATCGTCCCGGCAACGGCGCCCGCGATCAGCAGGACGACGCCGCTCAGCAGGGCGGCAAACCAGAATCCGACGGCTCCGGCGAGGGCTTCGAGTGCAAACAGCACGCCAAGGCCGATGCCGAAGGTGACCATGACGGGGATGAGTCGGCAGGTTTCCACGACGCCGCGGGCGATCTTGAGACGCGTCGGGGGATTGAAGGTGCGGGCAGCGTCGGTGTCTCCGACTGCACGACGCAGGCGCACGGGCGGGCTACCGAGCCAGGAGGATCCGGACTTCGCCTTCGACGGCGTCGCGGACAACACCGCAACAAGCCCGTTCTTGGGGACGCGTCGGCCGGGGGCGGTCATTCCGGAGTTGCCGAGGAATGCGCGCTTGCCGATCTTGGCGTGCTCGATGTGCATCCAGCCGCCGCCGAGCCCGTAGCTGGCGACCATGGTGTCGTCGGCGAGGAACGCGCCGTCTGCGACGGTCGTGAACTTGGGAAGGAGCAGGACGGTGGACGCTTCGACGTTCTTGCCGATCTTGGCGCCGAGAAGGCGCAACCAGCCGGGCGTGAGCAGGCTGGCGTACAGCGGGAAGAGGAAGGTGCGGGCGGAGTCGAGCAGACGCTCGGTGGCCCAGACCTGCCAGCCGATCCGGCTGCGGACGGGGTGGTATCCCTCGGTCAATCCGATCGACAACAGGCGTACTGAGACTAGCGTGATGACGGCAAAGACCAGCAGGCTCAGAATCGTCGCGAAGGGAAGCATGATGAGCGACTGGGCAATTGCGCTACCGAGGGTTTCGGTGTTGCGAATCCACCAACCGATCAACACGATTCCGGCCACGAGAGCAAAGATCGGGACACCGGCAAGGAAGACGGACGTGATGCCGTACACCGGAACCCAGCCGGGGGCGCGCTTCGGATGTTCCGACGGCCAAGGATGATTCGCTTTGCCGACCTTGGTGGCTGGCGAACCTGCCCACTGCTGATTGGCTTTCACCCGGCCGAACACAGCTGATCCGGGTTCGACGACGGCGCCGCGTCCGACACGGGCACCGGGCAGAAGTGTGGAACGCGATCCGATAGAAGCACCGGCCCCGATCTTGATCTCGCCGATATGAATGAGATCGCCGTCGATCCAGTGACCGGACAGGTCGACTTCGGGTTCGACGGAGCACCCGTCGCCGAGTTCGAGCATGCCGGTGACGGGCGGCAACGTGTGCAGGTCGACGCCGTGGCCGATGTCGGCTCCGAGGGCTCGCGCGTAGTACAACATCCACGGTGCGCCCGAAAGATTTGCTGCGCCACTGGCTTCGGTGAGTCGCTGGGCGATCCACAGTCGCATGTGTTCACTGCCGCCGCGCGGGTAGGTGCCCGGCTGTAGGTTGCGCAGCAGGGCTCGGGTGCCGATCACCGCGATGGTCATACGGCCGATCGGCGTGATGAAGACGAGGAACGCCAACAGAATCCACCACCACGAGACCGTCGGCGCCCAGCTGACGTCGACGAACCACGCGAGAACGTTGTTCGCGATCGCGATCCAGGTAACCCACTGGAGACCGGCGAGGGTCGTGATCGGAACCGTTGCCGCAACCTGAGCCAGTTGGGTTTTCAGAGGCGTGGGCGTGACGATACGTGGTTCGACGGTTTCCGTAGGAGCCAATTCGTCGAGGTATTCGGCCAGGGACCCCAACCGTGGATGATCGTAAAGCTGGGCGACGGTGACCTCGGGGAAGCGTTCGCGTAGTGCCGTCACCAGCTGGGCCGCGGAGAGTGATCCGCCGCCCACTTCGAAGAAATCGTTGTCGAGGCCGGTGATCTGGGCGCCGAGGATGGAACCCCACAGTCCCGCGACCCAGGCCGCGGTTCCGTCGAGTCCGAGTGCGGCTCCGGCATCTTCGCCGGCGCCGGGCAGGGGCCATGGGAGAGCGTTGCGGTCGACTTTGCCGGAGGTGCGTGTCGGGAGTTCGTCCATCAACGCCAGACGCGGGACGAGCGCTGCCGGCAACTGTTCGCTGAGCGTCGCGTGTGCGGCCTTGAGGTCGAAATCGGGGTCGGTACTCGCGATGTATCCCACGAGTATTTGGTTTCCGGCCGCAGTCTTCTTGACCGCGGCTGCGGCACCACTGACACCGGGAAGGTTCTGCAGCGCGTTGTCGACCTCGCCGAGTTCGATCCGTCGGCCACCGAGCTTGACCTGATCGTCGGCCCGGCCCTGGAACATGAGCCCCTCGAGCTCGAGTCGGACGAGGTCGCCACTGCGATAGGCACGCTCCCAACCGAGTGAGGGCATCGACGCGTACTTCTCGGCGTCTTTTGCCGGGTCGAGATAGCGGGCGAGGCCGACGCCACCGATCACCAGTTCGCCCACCTCCCCGACTGCGACGGGGTTGTTCTGAGCGTCGACGACTGCGAGGTCCCAGCCGTCGAGGGGGAGACCGATGCTGACGGGACTCTTGCCGTCCATCAAAGCCCCGCACGCAACAACCGTCGCTTCGGTCGGTCCGTACGTGTTCCACACCTCGCGGCCTTCGACGGCCAGGCGTTCGGCCAACTCGGGCGGGCAGGCTTCACCGCCGAAGATCAGGAGGCGGACAGCTTCGAGGGCCTCGGCCGGCCACAACGACGCCAACGTGGGAACAGTGGAGACGATGCTGACGTCGCGGGAGACCAGCCACGGCCCGAGGTCCATGCCACTGCGCACGAGTGATCGCGGTGCGGGAACCAGGCAGGCGGCATGACGCCACGCGAGCCACATTTCCTCACACGACGCGTCGAAGGCGACGGATAGTCCCGCGAGAACACGGTCACCGGGCCCGATCGGCTCGTCCTGAAGGAACATGCGGGCCTCGGCGTCGACAAATGCTGCGGCATTGAGGTGGGTGACGGCGACGCCCTTGGGTGTGCCGGTGGACCCGGAGGTGAAGATGATCCAGGCGTCGTCTTCGGGCAGGGGATCGCGCACGGGTGGGTGCTCCAGCCGCTTCGGTGCCGTGCCAGGCCCGATGCCGTCACCCGTGATGATCGCGGCTACCTGGGCTTCACCGAAAACGAGTTCGGCGCGCTCTTCCGGATCATCGGCGTCGACGGGTACGTAGGCGGCGCCGGCCGCGAGGATCGACAGGATTGCCACGTACAGCGAACGCGAACCGGACGGCATCCGGATGCCGACGCGATCACCCGCGCCGACTCCGGCATCGGCGAGCCAGCGCGCGCCCTGTTCGATTTCGCCCAGCAGTTCGGCGTACGACAGCGTCGTCTCACCGTCGTCGATGGCAGGTGCTTCGGGGTTGGCCTGCGCGGATGCCCGCACGATGTCGATGAGGGTGCGCGGCGCAGGTGCCTGCGTCGAGCGGAGAAATACGGACGGAATCCCGAAAGACGATTCCGTTTCCGCGTGCGGCTGGAGTGGCAAACCCGTTGATCCTGTTCTGCTCATGAATCTCAGTCGTGCGACCTGTCGAGTTGTTATCTCATGACAAGTTTGCGAGTTGGTGAACAGTTCTGCCTAATGCAACATGCCGACGCGGCGCTTATTCCGAGTTTGTGACGCTCTGCAGGTGCCCTTCAGCCGAATCGGCGAACTCCGGAGTGTCGAATACCTCGCCGCCCAGCGGATCGACGGCACGAGAATCTGCGGAGATGTCGACGACGCCGGTATCCGGGTTGATGTTGACCGCGTGCTGCGGGACTTCGTGGACTGCGACGAACATGTGGGTGTCACTCGGATCAGTGGTGATTCCTGATTGCGACGGCGTCAGCCCGGCGAAGCTCGACGAGATGTTCAGGTCGCGCAATCGCTTGGTCGACGGTTGTGGCACGTCGACCGAGCTGTTGGTGGTCGAGATCCGCAAGTACCGGGGAGCCGCGGCAACCTCGTATCGGAACGCCTTGAGCATCGACAGGCACGCCAGCACCATGATGATCGAGAACGGAACCGCCGTCGCGATAGCCACGGTTTGCAGGGCGGTCAGTGATCCACTGCCGCCGACCAGGAGCAGAACAGCTGCGGCGGCGCCGGACAGGAAGGTCCAGTAGACCCGGGTGATCTTGGATGTCTCGAGATTGCCGCCCGTCGCGAGAATGTCGATGACGATCGAACCCGAGTCGGCCGACGTCACGAAGAAGAACACGATGACAACGATCGCGAGAACACTCGAGATAGTGCCGAGCGGAAGACCGTCGAGCAGCGTGAACAGTGACGTGTTGGTATCGACGGCGCCGGACGCGTCGAGCATGGTGCCCTCGTTGCGCTGACGCAGGATGCCGGAGTTGCCGAAGATCGTGAACCACAGCGAACCGACGAGTGTGGGCGCGAGCAGAACACCGAACACAAATTCACGGATGGTGCGTCCACGCGAAATGCGGGCGATGAACATGCCGACAAACGGCGCCCAACTCATCCACCATCCCCAGTAGAAGATCGTCCACGCGCCGGCCCAGCCGTCGTCGGCAAACGGTGAGGTGCGCAGCATCAGTTCCGGAAGAGCCTGAACGTAGCCGCCGAGGTTCTGCACCCAGGACTGCAGGAGGAACAGCGTGGGGCCGAGGATCAGCACGAACAGAGCCAGAACCGCGGCCAGGATCATGTTGATGTTGGAGAGCCACTTCAGTCCCTTGGTGACGCCGGAGACCACGGAGAAGGTAGCCATACCCGTCACGATCACGATGATGGCGATGACCAACCAGTTGTCGGTCTCCACCCAGCCGAGGTAGTCGAGGCCGGCGGTAATCTGCTGAACACCGAATCCGAGCGAGGTAGCGACGCCGAACAGGGTGCCGACGATCGCGACGACGTCGATGGCGTGCCCGATCTTGCCCTCGATGCGGGCGCGTCCGAGTAGGGGTTCGAGGAGCCAGCGGATCGACAGCGGGCGACCCTTGCGGTAGGTCATGTACGCCAGTCCGAGGCCGACGACAACGTAGATTGCCCACGCGTGCAGGCCCCAGTGGAACATCGTCAGTTCCATTGCCTGATTTGCGGCCGCGTCGGTCGATCCTGCTACCCGGCCCGCGACCGGCGGGTCCACGTAGTGCGAAAGTGGTTCTGCCACTCCGTAAAACACCAGACCGATGCCCATGCCTGCACTGAAGAGCATGGCAAACCAGGACATCATGCCGAACTCGGGTTGTTCGTCGTCGCGGCCGAGTCTGATGTTGCCGATCCGGCTGATCGCGCAGTAGAGCGCAAAGACCACAAATCCGGTGGCAGACAGGATGTACCACCAGCCGACACCATCGGTGATGGCGTTGTTGAGGCTCTGGAAGGCGTCGGACGCGGTCCCGGAGTAGATCACAGCAAAGGCGATCAACCCGAAGATCACTATCGATGCCGGGACGAATACGGGTTTCCGTAGTCCCCTCCACGCGTTTTTGACCGCAGTCATCTCGCTCCTTCATACAGTTCAGCGTTCTTGTCGCACTCCGGCGACATCGTCGACGCGCTCAGCCCTCGTACGGCGGCCACAGGTCACGTAGGTGGGCATGCGCTCGCACCATCGCAGTAAAGACCGGGCTATTGCTTTGCAATTCAACGTAGCTGCGCAGTTCTGTCGACTCAAATGAATGAAAGATGGTGCAGTGTTGACGAATCTGCCGGTCTTGTTCGACTATCGATCTGTATTTTGTTGCTGTTTAAGGATTCTCGCAATCGTTTGCTCGAAATCTGTTCGAATCTCTCTGGAATACAAGGAATGAAGGGTCATTGCGAGATTCGGAACGAATCGTATTTGTCAAACTCGGTGAATGATTCTGTAGGTCAAGCGCTTATGGCCCGTGAATGCTCCTCGGAAGGTTGCGGTGCCACGGAGGCCGAAACGTTACCGTGATGGTGGTCACCACGAAGAGATGTCGGGCGATTTGTCGGAGTCGAGAGCGTGTTCCGCGTTGGGGTTGACAAGCCGGTTGACTCCTGCCATTCTCGTTTGCAGGTCACGAGTACCAGTGTTCAGCCCCGGCTTGCTGGTCGGCAACCCTCCTCCGCGGTGGGGTGCTCCGGGTGACGACCCGGCTGTATCCGAAAACGGATTCGGCAAGCGCGGACTCTTCCGGGGACATCACCCGAACGAATGAGTCCTTGAACGTGAGGATTGTCTTCGATGACTGCTGTTCTGAGTGCCGATACCTGCACCGCTCCCATTGCCAAGGTTTCTGGTGCCGACCTACAGGTTCCCCTGGTCCAGGGTGGCGAGTGTTCCTACGCGAACTTCGACTACGCAGCGAGCGCGCCGGCATTGGCCCAGGTCACCGACCGCATTGCAGAACTTCTTCCCACGTACGCCAGCGTCCACCGTGGTGCCGGATACGCCTCCCGCATCTCCACGCTGACCTACGAGAACGCTCGCGAATCGGTTGCTCGCTTCGTGAACTGCGCTGACGATCAGGTTGTCGTCTTCACCCGCAACACCACGGACTCGCTCAATCTTCTCGCTCAGTCCGTGCCGGGCAGCACCGTCGTTCTCGACGTCGAGCATCACGCAAACCTGTTGCCCTGGAACGACGCTCGCATCGTCACGGCCGCCGATACCGTCGAAGAGACCATCGAGCGCCTGATCGCGGAACTGTGCACCAAGCCCGCCGCGCTCCTCGCCATCACGGGAGCGTCCAACGTGACCGGCGAGATCCTGCCGATCGCACGCCTCGCGGACATTGCACATCGTTGTGGTGCACGCATCCTCGTCGACGCCGCTCAGTTGGCTCCCCATCGTCGTATCGATCTGCAGGAATGCGGAGTCGACTACCTCGCGTTCTCGGGTCACAAGCTGTACGCACCGTTCGGTGCCGGCGTCCTCGTCGGTCGCCGCGACTGGCTCGACGAGGCCAAGCCGTACCTCGCCGGTGGCGGCGCTGTCCGTGAGGTGACGCTGGAATCCACCGAGTGGGCCTGTGCTCCCGCCCGTCACGAGGCCGGTTCGCCCAACGTCCTCGGTGCTGCTGCAATCGCCGCAGCCTGCGACGCACTGACCGCGCTCGACTTCGACGCCATCTCGGAGCACGAGAAGGCGCTCACCGCTCAGCTGACCGACGGACTGGCCGCCATCGCCGGCGTCAACTTGCTCCGGTTGTGGGCCGATGCTCCCGACGCCGTCGGAATCGTCACCTTCACGGTCGACGGCTACGAGGCCGGCGAGGTTGCCGCATTCCTCTCCGCAGAACACGGCATCGGCGTCCGCGACGGACGCTTCTGCGCGCACCCGCTGCTCTCACGTCTCGGCCTGTCCGGCGGTGCCGTGCGCGCCAGCCTCGGGTTGGGCAGCAGCTCCGACGACGTCACCCGCCTGATCAACGCCGTGAGCATCCTGGTTTCGAATCAGCGTGATTGGAACTACGAAAAGACCGCCGGTGCATGGAATCCCGTGCCCGAGACCCGCACTTTCCTTGGTGGCACCGCAGGCGACGCCGGCGCGGCCGAATGCGTCTGAGCCCACATCCGGATGCACTGATCGAAATAGGCAACTAACATGGCAGACATGACAACTGCGACGTTTGGAATGTGTACGAGCTGACGATCGTCTCGCGCTCACCCCTCCCTCCATACTTTCGGAGAAACACATGTCTTCTATCGCATCTCATTCCCTGCATGTAGCTGTTGAACTCACCGGATTCGGCCACCACCCCGCTGCCGAAGGAGCTCCCGGAAACCTTCCGCTCATCGGCGCGGATTACTGGGTGGATCTCACCGAAGGTGACACCCTTCTCGATCTGACGGCCTTCCCTGTCAATGTCATTCGTATCCGGGCCAGCGACCTGCGCGATGCGCAGGCTCAGCGCGCCCAGATTCGTGCAGCGATCGCCGAGGACGGCCGCGATCCCGACTCTGTTGCAGTGTTGGTCGATCTCGAAGTTCTGATCGCTCCGGAAGCACGGGCCGCGCGTAAAGAGTTGGCGCAGTTGGACAGTGCGCTGAACGTCCCGCGAGTCCCGGCGTCGCTGCATTACGTCGGTACGCCGTCCGGGCTCGGCAGTTTGATTGCCGATATTCGAGCTGCCGACGTCGCAGACGGTGTGACTTTGCTCCCGTTGTCGTTGCCTCGAACCCTCGAACATCTTGTCGGCGAAACCATTCCGTGGCTGCAGTCGCGGGGATTGGTGACTCCGGCCACCGCTGTCGACGAAGTTCTCGGTCGCTTCGGATTGCCCCAGCGTCAGCGCACTCTCGCGTCCTGATCACCGATTGCATCTGCGTACAGGTGGAACAGCGAGGGTAGTTGGTCGGCGCCGTCCACCTGCGCCAGAAGTGTCCAGCACTGCGCAGTGATCGACCGCGCTCTCTTGCCGATCCAGTTGGTGGGCAGTAGTTCCGGTGGCAGGAGCGGATCGGGTTCCATTGCTCGCGTGAATTCAGCCGCGAGTTCGACGGTCATCGTGACGGCGTCGGTGGCAGTGAAGGCTGAGGTGTTCCGCAGTTTTTGCAGGCGCGAGGTCGCCACGTTCAGTAGCTGATCGTATCCGGCCACGATCTGATCCAGCGGCCACAATTGTGCGGCAATCTTCGACGGGTCTTCGAGGGTGCCCACTTTCAGATCGCGAGTGGTAAGCGAAGACAGATACTGTTCGACGTCGAGTTGGGCGGCCGCATCGAGAACATAGGGTTCCCACGCGTGCGGCGAGACGTACAAGCCGCCCTGCACCAGGGCTCCACCGAGATAGGTCACCCTGGTGCGCAGTGCATCTCGCGCTTTCCGCGACGACTCCGGAATTGCGAATCCCACCACATGCCAGCGCCCATCCCACGGCGCCTCGGTGCCTCGATCTTGTTGAAAGGCGAGCCGAACGAACTCGACGTCGGGTTCCATCTCCCGCACGGCTTTCGCGGTTGCCCGCAGCGTGGCCTTGCGCCCACGCCCCTCCTGTGTGAACTTTCCCTCGGCGACCAACCGCTTGATGCACAGTCGAACCTGCTGGTCCGTCATGTCGAGGGCGCCGGCGGTGGCATACAGGGTGTGCCCGTCGACAGTTCCGTCTGCGCGCAGAAGTCCCTCGATCAGAATCCGCGTGGGTACGTCGACAGCTGTGTCGGTCATTGCCCGGCCCTTTCTTTTCTTATCGACATCTTCGCCCCTAACTGTACTATCCAATTAGAAACGATCGTTTGACATTCGTACGTTAGGGCGGGGAGATGGCGGTGCAATCGGTGAGCGAGAGGACGAACATCCCACGTTTACGCAGGTGGGTGATCACTTCTCTGGGGGTGGTCGTTCTACTGATCATTGGTCTAGTCGGCTGGACCCTGTACCAAAACACCTACGACATCCGTGAGGAAAAAGTGACGATCACCGGGGGATTGGCGCCGCTTCAGGGAGTCCTGGCACTTCCCGATCGCGGTGACGGTCCCTTCGGGCTCGTGGTTTTTGTCCACGGAGACGGACCGATCGATGCAACACACGAGACCTTCTACCGGCCGCTCTGGGAGTCGTTCGCGCAGGCAGGCTACGCGTCACTTTCGTGGGACAAACCGGGGGTCAACGGGGCGCCGGGCAATTGGCTGGATCAGAGCATGGATGATCGAGCCGCGGAGACAGAAGCGGCGATCGAGTGGGCGCGGGGACGCTCGGATATCGATCCGGCTCGCATCGGCCTGTGGGGTGCAAGTCAGGCAGGCTGGGTGATGCCCAAGGTGGTAAACCTCGATTCGGACATCGCGTTCGTCATTGCTGTGGGTCCCGCGATCAACTGGCTAGAGCAAGGTGAATTCAATACTCGTGCAGAGCTTTCCGAACGGAATGCGTCGGCCGACGAGTTCGGGAAGGCCCGGGCCGACCGAGCGAAGAATTTGGAACAGTTGGCCAGGGACGCGTCGTTCGACGATCTCGTGGTGTCCGGTGAGGCTGACGGTCTCACCGAAGATCGCTGGAACTTCATCCGGAAAAACTATCGGTCTGATGCCCGAGCCGATCTCGAAACCGTGGATGTTCCGGTGCTCTTGATTCTCGGCGGACATGACGTGAACGTCGACGTGGCAGATACGGAATCGGTGTATCGCGAATTGCTCGACTCACCAGGGCAATTGGTGGTCAAGAAGTACCCTGAAGCGACTCATTCGCTGGTGGAAAAGAACCTCGAAGACTCCGAACTGATGTCGACCCTGGTGGCCGTCCTTGCTCCTCGTTCGCTCTTCGCGCCCGGGTATCTGGCGGATCAAACCGCATTCTTGGCGGGAATTCAGGGCTGAGTGAAGTGACGGACTGTGATGCCGTGCTCGTCGATCCGGACGGTTCCGTCCTCGTACATACGCTCAGATGACCATGTGGCAGTAGATGCGGTCGCCGCGGTGTAGTGCCCCGGTTGCCAGTTCGGCAAGCTCAGTGAGAAACGGCACGGAATCTTCGGAAGGTTCGATCGTCTCGTCGATTGCCCAGGCGCGAGCCGCTGCCATCACACCTTCGGCATCCAAACCGGCTAGCGCATCCCGTAGTTCGTCGGCGACGGTCAGGACGTAGGCGTCGCCGTCGTCGTTGACAGCAACCAACGATCCTCGCCTGGGTCCGGCTGTGATCTCGTCATATGCCTTGCCGGTGAGCACCGACTCGAGGCGACTGAGGGAGACGATCGGGTCGACACGCTTGGCTTGCACAGGGTCGATCGGCCCGTCGTCCAATGCGGTGGCTGCGGCGGCATCCGAGGGGGCTGCGAAGTAATCGGTGATGGCAGACATACGCCGCATATTCTCACATCTGTCTGACCGCCGGTGGGCCTGGAAACTAGGAAACCGTCGGCACCTGATGGTGTCGACGGCTTCGCAAGTGTCAGTGCCCGCCTTGCGCCTCTCGGCAAGTGGCCGCTCGAAGCGGCATTTCTGGGGTGGTACCCGGGGCAAAGAACCGAACACCGACAGCCAGTACAACGACCGGGTCCTGGAAGTTATTCCGCAGCCGTCACCTGCGGGTATTGATCATCCGAAGCGCAAAACGGAACAAGACCGCAGCGCCAAGGCCGACAGCGAGGCCCGCAAGAACGTCGGTGAGAAGGACTCCGATACCAACACCGAGGACCGTCGCGGCCGCGACGGCAAGGGCGACATCAGCGCGAGGAGCGGCTATCGCGAGGTCCTTTCCCGAGAATCGAACGAGTGCCGGTCCAGCGGAGCATGCCATAAATCCGTTCTCTGTGGGTGTGACGCGGCGGGCGAGGCCGACTCCGACTTCTCTGAGACAAACGCGAAGCGGGACGCAGTCCGAGTCGCGTAGGCGTCATTTGCTGTTTCGGCAAGGAACGTTGCACCAACCGTGGAGATTACTCATCCTGGAATGCATGAGCCACGAACACCATGACCCCGAACACCATGACCACGCACACCAGAACCACGACAACCACGCTGACGCGACCGAGAACCCGTATGCCAAGGCGGATGCCCAATTCTGGAACTCGCTGTATGAGGAACGCCCAGCACGGTGGAGCGGAAACCCCAACCCGCAGTTGATCGCCGAGGCTTCCGACCTCGCACCGGGTACCGCACTCGACGTCGGCTGCGGCGAGGGCGCCGACGCTCTGTGGTTGGCACGCCGCGGGTGGAAGGTCACGGGCACGGATATTTCGTCGGTGGCGCTCAGTCGCGCTAAGGCCCACGTCGAGGGCTCTGGCGTTGATATCGAGTGGCTGGAAGCAGACCTGACCAAGTGGGATCCGCAGGGCCGTTCGTTTGATCTGGTGTCCGCGCAGTTCTTCCACATGCTCGAACCCGCACGCGGGGAACTGTTCCGAGCTCTCGGTGAACTGGTTGCACCGGGTGGTCATCTGCTGATTGTCGGCCACTCGCCCCACGAGTCGCCGACGGAGCACCATCGAGCAATGCTGCATACCCCGGACTACGTGGAGTCGCTGTTCACGGATGGGTGGAAGGTGTTGGTCTCGGAGTCGCGGGAGCGCGATCTTCCCGCGAACCCCGAGATGCATCACACCACGGATACCGTTGTGCTGCTTCAGCGATTGAGTGCGAGTACCGACAGCAGCTCGTAAGCGACGTGAGCCGCTGCGATACCGGTGATCTCGGCGTGGTCGTATGCCGGCGCGACCTCGACGATGTCGGCGCCGACCACGTTGAGGCCTACCAAACCTCGCAGTGTGTTCAGCAATTCGCGCGACGTCATGCCGCCCGCTTCCGGTGTTCCGGTACCCGGAGCGTGGGCGGGATCGAGTACGTCGATGTCGACGGAGACGTACACCGGGCCACCGTCGAGGCGCTTACGCATGCGCTCGACGATGCTGGCGACGCCGTCGACCTCGTAATCGTCGCTGCGAATCACCTGGAAGCCGAGCACTCGGTCGTCCTCGAGGTCCTTCTCGCTGTAGAGCGGTCCGCGGATGCCGATGTGCTGTGAGCGCTCCATATCGATGAGGCCCTCTTCGCTGGCGCGGCGGAAAGGTGTTCCGTGCGTGAAGGGTTGGCCGAAATAGGTGTCCCACGTATCGAGGTGGGCATCGAAGTGCAGCACGGCGATGGGTCCGTGATCGCGTGCGAGTGATCGCAGGATCGGCAGCGCGATGGTGTGGTCGCCACCGAGCGTGAGCACCGAGGAGCCGTCGGCGCGCAGGTCGGTGACCGCGGATTGAATCGTCGTCAACGCTTCCTGGATGTCGAAGGGATTGACGCCGATGTCGCCGAAGTCGGCAACCTGCTGGTTGGCGAAGGGGGAGACCTTCAAAGCCGGGTTGTACGGACGCAACAACTTCGACGCAGCGCGGATGTGACCAGGGCCGAAGCGCGCGCCGGGACGGTAGCTGACCCCTGAGTCGAAGGGGATTCCCAGGATGGTCACGTCGGCGCGCGACACCTCGTCTAGGCGCGGCAGGCGCGCAAAGGTGGTTGGTTCGGCGTATCGGGGGACTCGAGTCGCGTCGACTGGTCCGATGAATGATCCGGCGTCGTTGGTGGCCATGTGTGGGGTCCCTGCTTGTGAACGGCACATCGGTGATGTAGCTCTCTGTGCAAGTATGGTTTCTTCAAGAAGCCTATTTGTCAACTCTTGTTTCCTATAGGGGACAGATTGTGTTGAAGGAGTTACCGCGTGGTGAAGATGAAGGACAGTTCGGAGCCTGGTGGGCCGCAGATCGGGGCCAGGCTCAAGGCTGCCCGTCAGTCGAAGCGGTTGACCCTCGACGACCTGGCCGCTTCGTGCGGAGTGACCAAGGGATATCTGTCGAAACTCGAGCGCGATCACGTCAACGCGTCGGTGGCGACCCTGATCAATGTGTGCGCTGCACTGGAGATCCCGGTCGGCTCGCTGTTCGAGAACGCGACAGCAGGCGAGGTGGTCCGCGCCGACGCTAGGCCACAGATCAGCTTTGGCGGCGAAAAGATGGCGGAATTCCTGCTCACGCCGTCGAATGAGCGTCGCATCCAGGTGCTGATGAGCGAAATCGAACCCGGTGGGGGAAGTGGGCGGGAGTACTACAGTCTGCCGGCCGATGTGAACTTCGTTCACGTCCTCGAAGGTGGTTTGCGGGTGTCGTTCGAGGGCGGGAGAACCGACCCGGAAAGTGAGTCCGTCGACGCGGAGGACGTGGTCCTCCAAGTGGGGGATTCGTTCACCTTTGCTCCGCGTCACAACCACAGTTTCTCGGCTGAGGGCACCGTGCAGGCCAAGGTTCTGTGGGTGTTGAATCCGGCTTTGCCTGAGGGTCCACGCGTTCCCGCCTGATTTCCCAGGTTGAATTTTAGGAAACTCTAGTTGACAGATTGGGCGTTGCCGATCACCCTTTGTAGTCGTCCCCGTCGCATACTGACGTCACGGAACTTCTCGAGGAGCGCACGATGAAGGTCGATTCCCTCCGCGTCGGACTGTTTCAAGGCCCGCTCACGTCGAAAGATGCCATTGCGTCGGTGGAGTGCAATGTGGAGGCGATCGGGGCCGCAGCACGCGCAGTGGCGGCGTCGGGGGCATCCATCCTGGTGACGCCGGAGATGTCCGCAACGGGATACAACATCGGTGGACTGGTCGGAACGCGCGCGGAACCGGCGGACGGACCGATCTTCGACGCGATTGCGGCGGTCGCGATCAGCACCGGAATCACCATTGTCTACGGCTATCCCGAACTCTCCGGCAGCGATGTCTACAACAGCGTGCAGGTAGTAGGGCGCAACGGCCTCTCGCTTGCCAACTACCGCAAGACGCATCTCTTCGGGGCGCTCGATCGTGAGAATTTTGTGCCAGGTGACACTTTGGTTATCGGATTCGATCTCGACGGAATCCGGTGTGGTCTGTTGATCTGTTACGACGTCGAATTCCCCGAAGCTGTTCGTGCCCATGCTGATGCCGGAACCCAGTGGTTGATCGTGCCCACCGGACTGATGGCTCCGTACGAACACATTGCACAGCAAGTTGTTCCGGCTCGTGCCTACGAGAGCCAGATGTTTGTGACCTACGTCAATCGCTGTGGTTCGGAGTCCGAACTCACCTATTGCGGGTTGTCGTGTGCGATCGATCCGACCGGTAGGGAACTGGCCCGAGCGGGTGCCGCGCAGGAACTGATTCTTACCGATATCTCCGCCGCGGTTGTCACTCGATCACGTTCGCTCAATACACATCTCGATGATCGTCGACTCGATCTGTATCCCGACTATCGCTCCCAGCGAGAGGGCCGCCGATGACCGTTCCCGTAGCTCCGGACAGTTCCTCCGAGCCGGGGCCGTTGCCTCCGCTGACGATGTTCGGCCCCGACTTCCCCTTTGCCTACGACGATTACGTTGCCGACCCGGCTGGGTTGGGATCGGTGCCCGACGTCGCGTTCGGTACCGAAATCGCGGTGATCGGCGGCGGGCTTGCCGGCATGATCGCGGCGTACGAGCTGCTCAGAATCGGACTCAAACCGGTTGTCTACGAGGCAGATCAGATTGGCGGCCGAATGCGCTCGGTCGAATTCGACGGCTACCCGGGCGTAGTCGCGGAGATGGGTGCGATGCGATTCCCGCCGTCGTCGACAACGCTCTTCCATTACCTCGACGAGATGGCGCTAGAGACCCAGGAGTTCGCCAACCCGCTGGCGGAGGTGACCCCGAGTACCGTCATCGACCTCAAGGGCGAAAGCCACTATGCGCACACACTCGAGGATTTGCCGCCGATCTTCACCGAGGTCGCACAGGCGTGGGCACGCACTCTGGAAGACTACGCCGATTTGATTCCCATGCAGCAGGCAATTCGGGACCGCGATACCGCTGAGATCAAGCGGATCTGGAACGAGTTGGTGGTGCGATACGACGACCAGACGTTCTACGGATTCCTCGCCGCGTCGAAGCACTTCAAGTCCTTTCATATGCGGGAAGTGTTCGGGCAGGTAGGATTTGGTACCGGCGGCTGGGATACGGATTATCCCAATTCGATCCTCGAGATCCTTCGTGTGGTCATCACAGCAGCCGATGACGATCACCGTGGCATCGTCGGTGGATCGCAGCAGTTGCCGTTGCGGCTGTGGGACCGAACCCCCGCGCAGATGAGGCACTGGCCGGCAGGCACAACGGTTTCTTCGCTGAATGGCGGGAAAACGCGGCCCCGTGTCACTGAACTGCGACGTACCGAACCGTGTCGGTTCACGGTTGTCGATGCCGAGGGTTTCATCCGAACATATGCGAGTGCCATTGTGACTGTGCAGAGCTGGATGCTTCTCAACAACATCCGCTGCGCCGACGATCTGTTCCCGATCGATCACTGGACTGCGATCGAGCGAACCCATTACATGGGCTCGACCAAGGTATTTGTTCTTGTCGATCGTCCGTTCTGGAAAGACAAGGATCCCGAGACCGGTCGCGATTCGGTGTCTATGACACTGACCGACCGCATGAGTCGCGGCACGTACCTCCTCGATCAAGGGGAAGGGAAACCCGGCCTGATCTGTCTGTCGTACACGTGGTCGGATGATTCGTTGAAGTTGTTGGCGCTGAACGCTACCGAGCGCATGGAGATCATGTTGCGCTCCTTGGAAGAGATCTACCCCGGCGTCGATTTCCGTAGTCACATCATCTCCAGTCCGGTCACGCTGTCCTGGGAAACCGAACGCGACTTCATGGGTGCCTTCAAGGCAAATCTGCCCGGGCATTACCGGTACCAGGAGCGGCTGTTCTCGCACTTCGTGCAAAGTGACCTGGAACCGCGTCATCGCGGAATCTTCCTCGCGGGCGATGACATCTCCTGGACGGCGGGCTGGGCCGAGGGAGCGATCCAGACGGCGATCAACGCAGTGTGGGGCGTCGTCCACCATCTGGGCGGTTCTACGCCGTCCGGGAATCCTGGTCCTGGGGACGTCTTTGCGGATCTGGCGCCGATCCGGCTGGGTGACTGACCCGAGATTTGCAACTGCCGGATTGTCGTGTCCGGGGAGGGTTTGTACTCCTATCGGGCACGAACTTTATTCGGTGATGCACGTAACACTGGAAAGTGTTCGGATCCAATACTTTCCAGGAGGGTGTTCAATGGCGAGCACATCAACGGCAACCAAGTCAGAATTCGCGGACTCAGCGGATCCAGCGTTGGGACTGGTTGCCGAGTTGGCAGCAGCAGGGCAACGACTGGTATTTCGTCAGGGCGACGAACTGACCGGCGTGGTTCTGTGGCCCTCCGGAGAGCCCTCCCTCTCCGATCTGTGCGAGAACTTCGAATCCCTCGGACTTCGAGTGTCGACGCACCGCCCGCTTCCGACAGTTCTCGGATCGGCGCATCATTTCACCTTCGAGCCCTGCGCCTTCGACGGCGGTGCACTCGAGAAGATGGCCTCGGCTTTCGAAGCTGTTGTTGCCGGTAGGACCCGGATGGACAACTTCTCCAGCCTGATCGGCCGAGCCGACATCACGTGGCGTGACGCAGAGTTGCTGCGCGCGGCGTGCCGGTTCCTCGCGCAGGCACGCATCGGGCTGTCCGAAGGCTACATCGTGGGAGTATTGCAAGCGAAACCCCTATTCGTTCGGGCGGCACTCGGACTGTTCACTGCGCGATTCGACCCGGCAGTGCCGAAGCGCAGTGTGGCGGTTGCCGCCGCGATCACCTTGATCGACGAGTTGGTCGACAGCGCAGACACTCTCGACGAAGATCGGGTTCTCCGCGGTGTTCGCTCGTTTCTCCAGGCAACATTGCGGACCAACTGGTACCTGCGCGACGGCGCCGGCAATCCGCTGTCGTATGCGTCGTTCAAGATCGACTCCCAGGTTCTGTCGACGCCGCAGAAAACCGTTCCGTTCCGCGAGATCTACGTCAGCGCACCCAACGTCGAGGGCGTTCACCTGCGTAGCTCGTCGGTGGCCCGTGGCGGCCTGCGATGGTCCGATCGCTTCGAGGACTTCCGCACCGAGGCCTTGAGCCTCATGAAAACCCAGAGTGTCAAGAACTCGCCCATCGTTCCGACCGGAGCCAAGGGCGCTTTTGTCGTGCGCGGAACATCCACGCCCACACCGGACCAGGTGCAGGAGTCGTACAGCACGTTCATTCGCGGACTGCTCGACGTGGTGGACAACATCGTCGACGGCTCGCCGGTACATCCGGCCGAAGTGATCGCCTACGACGGTGAAGACTCGTATCTTGTCGTGGCAGCGGACAAGGGAACCGCCCGGTTCTCCGACGTGGCGAACGGCATTGCGATCGAGCGTGGTTTCTGGCTGGGCGACGCCTTTGCGTCGGGTGGTTCGGCCGGCTACGACCACAAGGCCATGGGCATCACCGCCCGCGGCGCGTGGGTGGCTGTGCGACGCCATTTTGCCGAACGTGGTGTGGACGTCGACACTGATCCTTTCACCGTCGCGGGGATCGGCGACATGTCCGGCGACGTGTTCGGCAACGGAATGTTGCTCTCGCACAAGATTCGTCTGGTTGCGGCGTTCGACCACCGCCACATCTTCATCGACCCGAACCCTGACCTGGAGGCCACGCTGCGCGAACGCGCCCGACTCTTCACCGTGCCGCGCTCGTCCTGGGACGACTTCGATCGCACCGTGATATCGAGCGGCGGCGGCGTGTGGCCGCGCAGCGCAAAGTCCATCAGTCTTCCGCGCGAGGCCCGCGACGCACTCGGAATCACCGAGGAGAAGCTCACCCCGCAGGAATTGATCCGGGCGATCCTGTGTGCGCCGGTCGACCTGTTGTGGAACGGGGGCGTTGGCACCTACGTGAAGGCGTCGGGCGAGAGCAACGTCGACGCGGCCGATCCGTCCAACGACGGTGTTCGTGTGAGTGCGGACGAATTGCGTGCCGGCGTGGTGGGGGAGGGCGGCAATCTCGGTTTCACACAGCGCGCGCGGATCGAATACTCTGCCGGCGGTGGACGAATCAACGCCGACTTCATCGACAATGCGGCCGGTGTTGCGACGTCGGACCGAGAGGTCAACATCAAGATCGCTCTTGCAGGGTTGGATTCCGGCTCACGAAATGCGCTTCTGGCGTCGGCCCAGGACGAGGTAGCCGCGTCGGTACTGAAGGCCAGCGAGGATCAAACCCTTGCCATCAGCCTGGCCGAGCATCGGGCACCGGCACTTCTCGACCAGCACGAGCGGCTGATCGAGAATCTGATTGCGGCGGGCGCCATGAAACGCGTCGAAGAATCGCTGCCGGATGCCAAGTCGCTTGCCGTGCGGGCCCGGGCAGGTCAGGGGCTTCTTCGCCCCGAACTTGCTGTGCTGGTTGCTCAGTCGAAGAATGTGCTGACTGCCGAGTTGGGTGCTTCCGAGGCCCCTGACAACAAGATCTTTGCCGACCGGCTGACGCAGTACTTCCCGCCGTCGGTGGTCGAGGCAGCGCCAGAGGCTGTGCAGGCGCACCGACTCGGACGCGACATCATCATCACTTCGGTGGTCGACGAACTGGTCAACCGCGTAGGGCCGGGTGTGCTGTTCCGGCTGGAAGAGCACTTGGGTGTGCGCAGCCCGGAAGCGTCGTTGGCGTATGCGGTGGTCAGTGAGGTGCTCGGCACCGAGGGTCTGCGCCGCGACATTCTGAACTCCGATCTTGATGCTGCCGAACAACTTCAGGCACTTGATCGACTGCAACAGTTGCTTGAGTCCGAAATGAGCTGGGTGCTGCGACGGCCAGGAGCGGCCGGACGGTTTGCGGTGAACCCGCGGGCAGACATCGATCGATGGTCGGGGCCGGTGCGCGAACTCACGGCGGGGCTGAACTCGAGCGAACGTATCGAGGTGTCCTTCGGAGCTCTGGCGTTGGCCGACCTTGCACTGCAGGAGAATACGTCGGTCCAGGCGGCTGCGACCGTCTACCGTGAGCTCGCTGCAGAGCTTGATCTGGGTGACGTACTCGGCGGCGTCGACGTTGCCGTCGGAGCTTCACACTGGGAGGTCATGGGCAGCGCTGCCGTTCATGCTCGATTGACGACGCGATTCGCGGATCTGGTATCAGGTGCTCTCGACGACGATCGCGACGGTGTGGTGCAGCGGTGGTCGAGCGCCAATCTCGATGCTGTGCACCGATTTACGACGTTGATGTCCAGTGTTCGCCGCAGCGGTTCGCTCGACACTGCGCGACTGTGCACCGTCGACGCGGAACTCGAACTGCTGATCCGCGGCACATCGTCGTTCTTGTCAGCGGCTCTCCCAAGCGAGTAGCGACAGCAGCAGTTCAGCTCTGACCCTGGCCTCGCCGAGGTCGCATCGCAAGAGTTCTTCGACGCGGGTGATGCGACCTCGGAGAGTGTGCCGGTGGATACCGAGTTCGGAAGCGGCAGATTCCCATTGGCCGTTGGCCTCGAGGTAGGCGCGGAGCGAGATCGCGAGGGCTGTTCCGTGTTTGTCGTCGTGTTCGGTCAGCACGGGAATCGTGTCGGCGGCCATGGCAACAAGCGCTTCTCTTGCGGGTTCGGACGCAAGAATCGTCGAACCCGTCAGTGCATCGAATTCGAGAATGCGCGCTGTAGCCGTTGTGAGGTTGGCTGCAGCGCGGGCTTGGACAAGTGCGCGCGCAGCGTCGAGGATTGGGTGCGGCGTGCTGATCCCGGCGCGAACAGCTTTGGATTCGCTCGGAGACAGCTGCGCCAGAAGCGCTTGTGCGGTGTCGACGGTATCGGTGCCACGAAGCAGCACGGTGAGTGCGGTGTTCTCCACTTGGGCAAAAAGAGGTCTTCCTGCGCGTGCAAGTGCGCTGTCCAGCTCGCGTAGAGCAGGTCCCAGCGCTGATCCTCGGATGTGGACGACGCGTACCAATCCGTTGGTGTCGCTTGCTTCGCCGAGATACGACGGCACGGCGTCTTCGGCGATTCGTCCGTCGAGTAGCAGTCCGAATGCCATCGAGTTCAGCTTGGATCGTTCGGCCCGCAGGCGCACTGGCTTCTCGAGTTCCAGGGTCAACAGTGAAACAGCATGTCCGAGAAGCACTCTGTCGATGTTGCTCAGTGGTCCCGAACCGGCCAGTGCAAGGTAGCCGTGCCAACTGTCGGTCACACCGACCGGGGAGAGCGTAAGCGTCCGCTCGGGGGTGCTCTGCGAAATCGATGCCGGTGCATTGGGATCGCGAGTGGTCGTGGCCACGGCACGCACCTCGGCGATCAGCGACTTCTGATTTGCGGGATGTACGGCGGTAATGCGGTCGCCGACAAACGCAACCGAAGTTTTTGTCGCCGTGGCCAGTTCGCGCACGATCGCGGAGACACCGCCGCGCAGCGCAACCCGGGTGATGCGCGTCTGTACTTCTGCCGCGCGCAGGACGGACTCGTACTCCTGCTGACTCAGCCGGGTCATCACCGCGCGGGTGACTGCCGCGAACGGGGTGGTGAACGGAACGTCGAGCAGGGGAAGTCCGCGACCGCGGGCAGCCGCGAGAAGTTCCGGCGGGACCTCTTTGTGAGAAAGTCCCGTTCCGAACCCCAGTGCTGACACTTCCGCCGACGCCAAACGGTCGACGTAGTCGGCAAAATCAGCGGCAGTAGAGCCCACGAATGCAAGCCCGGTAGTGAGCACCAGTTCCCCGCCCGAGAGCCACGGAGTGGGGTCTGTCAGCTCTGTGGCCTGTGCAAACGTGACCGGCTGAGTGGATGACGACGGGTCGGTCAGCAATGTCAGCGACAGGTGCTTCTGACGCAGTAGCCAGGAGATCGGAACGGTCACGAGTTCAAGGCTAGCGGGAGCTGCCGATATGGAGTAGGCCTGAGTATGTAGATATCCATTTCGGCACTGCTCGATGGTGCTCGCGCGTCGCATACTCGAATGCAATACACAACCGAGAGGGTGGTCACATGAGTGCAATCGAATACCGGCTTCCGCAGGAACGTCGCATCGTCACGGAGTTCCCGGGCCCGCGCTCGGCTGCGCTCGCAGAGCGTCGTAAGAAGGTTGTCGGAGCAGGCGTCGCGTCCACCCTTCCGGTGTACGTCGCTGACGCGGACGGCGGAGTGATCGTCGATGTCGACGGCAACTCGCTCGTCGATCTCGGTGCCGGTATCGCCGTGACCAGCGTCGGTGCATCCAACCCGGCTGTTGTGGCCGCAGTTCAGGATCAGGTTGCACACTTCACCCACACCTGTTTCATGGTCGCTCCGTACGAGGGCTACATCGAGGTCGCCGAGCGCCTGGCCGAACTCACCCCCGGTGACCACGAGAAGCGTTCCGTTCTGTTCAACTCCGGCGCCGAAGCCGTCGAGAACGCCGTCAAGATCGCGCGTCACGCAACGGGTCGCGACGCCGTTGTGGTGTTCGATCACGCGTACCACGGCCGCACCAACCTCACGATGGCACTGACGGCAAAGTCCATGCCGTACAAGAGTGGCTTCGGTCCCTTTGCCCCCGAGGTCTACCGCGTTCCGATGTCCTACCCGTACCGCGAGGGCCTGAACGTCGACGGTTCGAAGATCACCGGTGAGCAGGCCGCACAGCGCGCCATCACGATGATCGAGAAGCAGATCGGCGCGTCGAACACGGCAGCCATCCTCATCGAGCCCATCCAGGGTGAGGGCGGATTCATCGTTCCCGCAGAAGGATTCCTCCCGACGCTCGTCGCGTGGGCCAAGGAAAACAGCGTCGTCTTCATCGCCGACGAGGTCCAGGCAGGCTTTGCTCGCACAGGTGCCTGGTTCGCCAGCGACCACGAGGGAATCGTCCCGGACCTGGTCACGCTTGCCAAGGGCATCGCCGGCGGTATGCCGCTCGCAGCTGTCACAGGCCGCGCCGACCTGATCGACGCAGTCCACCCGGGCGGCCTCGGCGGCACGTACGGCGGTAACCCCGTCGCCTGCGCCGCGGCGCTGGCATCCATCGACCAGATGCACGAGCTGGACCTCTGTGGTCGCGCCCGCACCATCGAGACCACCGTCGTCGGTCGAATGAACGCGCTGGCAAAGGAACTCGACGTCATCGGCGACGTTCGTGGACGCGGCGCCATGCTCGCCATCGAGCTGGTCAAGCCCGGCGGACAAGAGCCGGATGCCGACATCACGAAGGCCATCGCAGCTGCGTGCCTCGCGGCAGGCGTTGTGATCCTCACGTGCGGCACTTACGGTAACGTCATTCGTCTACTCCCTCCGTTGGTCATTTCCGAAGAGCTGCTCGACGACGCCCTGACCGTCCTCGAGTCTGCTATTCGCACTGCAGCACAGGAGAACTGACATGTCGAACGTCTCGGAACTTCTCGATTCCGTACCCCAAGGTCTCTGGCTGGGCGGCAAGCTCACGCCGGCCGAGAAGACCTTTGCGGTCTACAACCCGGCAACCGGCGAAGAGTTGGCTCAGGTAGCCGACGCCACTGCAGCTGACGGTATCCGTGCCCTCGATCTCGCTGCTGCGGCACAAGATGATTGGGCCGCGACGCCTGCTCGGAACCGTGGCGAGATCTTGCGTCGCGCGTTCGAGTTGTTGCACGCCCGCGCCGAGGACTTCGCGCTGATGATGACCCTGGAAATGGGTAAGTCGTTGGCCGAGAGTCGCGGTGAGGTCAACTACGGTGGCGAGTTCCTGCGTTGGTTCAGTGAGGAAGCCGTCCGCATCGGTGGACGTTTCACACAGGCTCCGGCCGGTAACGGTCGCATCCTTGTCACCAAAGAAGCCGTCGGACCGGTTCTGGCGATCACGCCGTGGAATTTCCCGTTGGCCATGGGAACCCGAAAGATCGGACCGGCACTTGCGGCCGGCTGCACCATCATCGTCAAGCCGGCCGAGGACACTCCGCTCACCATGCAGCTTCTCGGCCAGGTATTTGCCGACGCCGGCCTGCCTGACGGTGTGCTCTCGATCCTCCCGACCTCCGACGCCGCAGCTATCAGCGGACCGCTGATGGAAGACGCACGTCTGCGCAAGGTTACGTTCACCGGTTCCACCGGCGTCGGAAAGCTGTTGGTGCGCAATGCCGCTGACAAGCTTCTCCGCACGTCCATGGAACTGGGTGGCAACGCTCCGTTCATCGTCTTCGACGATGCCGACATCGATGCAGCTGTCGACGGTGCGATGCTTGCGAAGATGCGTAACGGCGGCGAGGCGTGCACCGCAGCTAACCGCATTTACGTTGCCAACTCGGTGCGCGAAGAATTCACCGACAAGTTCACCGCCAAGGTTGCGGCCTTGAAGGTGGGCGCAGGTGACGCCGAGGGTACCAACATCGGCCCGCTGATCAACACCAAGCAACTCGCCACCGTCACCGGACTCGTCGACGACGCCGTGTCCAAGGGTGCGCGCGTTCGCACCGGTGGATCGGCGCCCGAAGGCCCGGGGTTCTTCTTCACCCCGACCGTTCTCGACCAGGTGCCCGCCGACGCGCGCCTGCTGAAGGAAGAAATCTTCGGACCTGTTGCAGCCGTAGTCGGTTTCGACACCGAAGACGAAGCCATCGCCGCAGCGAACAACACCGAGTTCGGGCTTGTGGCGTACTTCTACACCCGTGACATCGATCGCGCGATGCGCGTCTCGGCGAAGCTGGACACCGGCATGGTCGGCGTCAACCGCGGCGCGATCTCCGATGCCGCAGCACCGTTCGGTGGTGTCAAGGAATCAGGCTTCGGTCGCGAAGGCGGAACCGAAGGTATCGACGAGTACCTCGACACCAAGTACGTAGCGCTGTAAGTTCTTCCGCGAACAACGAAGGCCTCGCCGGATTCCCGGCGAGGCCTTCGTTGTTCGAGGTTATTGTCCCAGCGGAGTGGGGCGGTAGTACTTGCCCTCGTGATAAAGAAGCGGCGCCGCGGCGGAATCATCGTCTTCGTCGGCGTGAACTCGGGTGACAAGCCCGACAACAAGGGTGTGGTCGCCCACCGGAATCAACTGATCGACCGTGACGCGCATCCAACTGGGCGTGCCGTGCAGAACCGGCTCGCCGGTATCGAGGACAGCCCAGAGTGATTGATCGGCAAAACGCTGATCGGCGCTGCGCGCAAAGCGCTGGGCCAAATGTTGTTGGTGTTCACCGAGAAGATGAATCACCAAGGACTTTGCGGCCTTCAGGGCGGTGATGCTCGACGACGTCTCCGCGATGTTGAACGACACGAGCGGCGGCTCGAGCGAGAGCGACGAGAACGAGGTCGCCGTGAACCCTACCGGTCCGGTGCCGGAGTCGAGGGTGACAACAGTGACTCCCGCGGGGTGACGGCCCAGTGCGGCCCGGTAGTCGGCGGCGCAGATGCCGGTGGACAACTCGGGCGCGGTGGTCGCGTCGGGTGTGGTTGGGTTGGAAATATCGTTCGGCGTGTCAGTCAACGGGGCTCTCCGGTGGGAAATTTGGTCTTTCGACCCACTATAAGCGCGCGTCTGACCGTCCTTAGTCCATATCCACGGCAAGGCCGGCCGTGATGCGCAGCAGTTCCGGATACGTCGTGCGGAAGACTGTGTTCGGATGGCCCGCCGCGGCCCACAGGATCGGATACTGCTCGAGCGCGGTGTCGACGTACGTCGGCAGGTTGGTGGGGTGCCCGAGCGGCGCCACTCCGCCGATGGGTTGACCCGTTGCGGCCTTGGCCATCTCCAGCGGAGCCCGGGTCAGTTTGCCTTCGAGGCGCTCACCCGTTGCCTGCAGATTCACCTGGTGCGCGCCTGAGACCAGCAACAACACTGGATCGTCGTCGAGTAGGAAGACGAGTGACTTGGTGATCGCGCCCACCTCCACCCCGACAGCTGCCGCTGCTTCTTCGGCAGTGTGCGTCGCGTCGGCTTGCGTGACGATGACGCCGTGATGACCGCGAGCGATCAGGGTTTCGGCGACGTGCGAGGCGTTGGGGTGGAGGAGGCTCGTCATGAATTCAAGAGTAGGACTAGTCGGCGATTGTCACAGCCGGAGTTGGCACTGTGTCGGCGGACTTTCGGTTCTTCCTGATTGTAAATCCGAACAACATGGCGGCGCCGACCACGGCGTACAGGAAAAGCGTCAGCACGGGCTGGCCGACTCCGACGTTGCCGAAGTACACGATGCTTCGAACACCCTCGGTGCCGGCGCCCGGAGTGATCCACCGGCCGATCGCGGCATAGAACGACGGGAGCACATTCGAGCCGAAAGCGCCTCCGGCACTGGGATTGCCGAGGATGACAAACACTGCGATCGCCAACGGGACGGCGAGAACGCCGATTGCCGCGCGGAGTCCGACCGTGAACATTGCCGTACCGAACACGACGGCACTTCCCAGCAGTGAGAGCGGGAGCCAGTGCCCGGCAAAGGTCCCGAGAACATGCGACGTGATGAGTGCGCCAAACGCCCCGGAAATCACCGAGTACACAGCGATCACACCGGTATGTGCAGCTGCCTGGCGAAGCGTCTTCGGTGCACCGATGAACAGGCCGATTGCTGCGGCAAAGAGGTAGCCGCCCACAACCCAGCCGATCGAGAGGTAGAAGCCGGACAGGCCGCGGTTGTCGTGAGTACCCACCGGGATCTCGTCGCGCACCACGAATTCACGGTTCTGGCTGCTCTCGACCTGGGTAAAGATCGATTCGAGTGACGTTGCAATGGAGCTACCGCCCGCACTGGCGGTGATCAGGGTGTCGGCTCCCGCCGGATTGATGACAAACGCACCCTGGATCTCGCGATCGTGGAGCATCCGACGCGCTGCGGCGGTGTTGTCGCCAACGCGCGCGTCGAGCGGGCTGCCGTCGATGGCGTTGAGCTTGTCGGCGATCTGCTGATCCATGCCGGCCGGTGTGCCCTGATCTGCGATGACCACAATCTCGATGTCACGTGGCGTCGGCTGATGGAACGCGGCGACATAGCTGAGGATGAAGCCCATCTGGAGCAGGATCATGCCGACGAACAGCGCGACCATGACTTTCGGGGCGCCGTATTTGGCCAGCAAGTTGTCGCTGGGGTGTTCGTGCGGAGGCGTGGGTGTTTCCGGTGCGGCGTGTGCCGGATGCGTTGTGGTCACGATGAGTCCTGATCTTGTCGAAAGTAAAGAGCTTGTCAATACCCGAGGTATTGAATACTCTAGGTATCGTGACCGAATCCCGTCAACCGGACTTCGTGCCGGTAACCCGCCCCGGACGCGACGTTGTGCGGCAAAGACTGCTCGACGCTGCAGCGGAAGAATTTGCGGAGCAAGGATTCAGTGCTGCACGTCTCACCGAAGTGGCCCGCCGAGCGGGCTTCACGAAGGGCGCCGTCTACTCCAACTTCGAGTCCAAGCAAGACCTGTTTGCCGAACTATTTGCGCAACGGTCACTCGAACTTGCCGGGAGGGTGCTCGCCGAGATCGCGGGCATGAGCCCCACCGATGCCGCCGGCAAAAGCGGCGAGGCAATCGCGTCGTGGATGGCGGGCAACCCCGGGTGGTTGCTGCTCGTCCTCGAATTCGGGGTCCTCGCCGGACGTGACCCCCAGATCGCCCAGGCATACCTCCGAGAGCGTCGGCACCTACGCAGTCAACTAGTGGAATTGATCGGTGCGCGAGCCCGGGAATGGGGCGTCGAGGATGCCTTCGATGTGCGGACTACCGCAATCTCGTTGATGGCCTTGATATCCGGATTGGTTCTCGAACACTCCGTGGACCCGGAAGAAGTCGATCAACAAGCAATGGGCGCCGCAGTGACCGCTCTATTTGCAGGCGCAGTCGCGCGGGCCGGTTTGCCCACCAGCTAACGCATCGGCGTCTGGTGGCGTCGCGGTCGTGGATATTCGGCGCCGCGCGCCAATTGTGCGCCCGCAGGGACAACTGGCCGCGCGGCTGAACATTAGCCGCGCGGCAACCACATCAATTCCGGCATATCAAACAAAACGCCCGCGACCGGAATCGGCCGCGGGCGTTCGAGCAAAGAAACTCAGACTGTTGCTGGAGTGTTCTCGTCGAGTTTCGGATCTTCGTTCGCGATCCGCTTGTTTCGGATAACGCTGCTGATAAAGGCCGCGCCGATCAAGAAGACACCAACAAGGCCGGTGATGATCTCGTTGATGTGAACACCGATGGACACCATCAGGATGACGGCCAGAGCGCCGATGGCCCAGTGAGCGCCGTGCTCGAGGTAGACGTAATCGGACAGCGTGCCCTTGCGGACGAGGAAGACGGTGATGGAGCGGACGAACATCGCGCCGACAAAGCCGAGGCCGAGAGCGATGATGATCGGGTCCGAGGTGATCGCAAACGCGCCGATGACGCCGTCGAAGGAGAAGGACGCGTCGAGGACCTCGAGGTACAGGAACAGGAAGAATCCGGCCTTACCTGTTGCCTTGGCCAGCTCGGTGGGTCCGCCGGACCTGACGGTCTCTTCGTCTTCGTCCTCTTCGGGAAGGTTGAAGAGTTCACCCAACCCGTTGACGGCGATGTACGTGATCATGCCGAGCACGCCGGAGATCATGACCGTCGTGACCTTGTCGTCTGCGGCGAGGAACGAACCTGCCAGAACCAGAGTGAGGCCGGCAACGACAACTGCGAGCTGATCCAGCTTGCCGATCCGCGCAAGGGGCTTCTCGAGCCAGGACAGCCAGGTGATCTCACGCTCTTCGAAGATGAAGCCGAGGAACAGCATCAGCAGGAACATGCCACCGAAGGCGGCGATGGTCGGGTGAGCGTCGGTGATCAGTGTTTCGTAGCTCGGATCGCCGTTGGGGAAGTAGGCGGCGTCGTCGGCCGGCGGGTTCAGCGCGAGGTCGAGTGCCGCGATCGGACCCAGGCCCGATGCCGCCCACACGATGACAAGCGGGAACACCAGACGCATACCGAACACCGCGATCACGATGCCGACGGTGAGGAAGATCTTCTGCCAGAAATCACTCATTCTTCGCAGAACGGTGGCATTGATGACGGCGTTGTCGAAGGAAAGCGAAATTTCCAGAATTGACAGGATGACAACGAGGAACAGAGCCTCGGGTCCGCCGTAGATGAACGCGACGATCATCGCGATGATCGAAATGCCGATCGATAAACCGAATATTCGCAGTACCACGGAGCGTGGCCCTTTCTAGTTGGTCAGTGCGCAGTGGTTACTGCAGCGGTTATCTCACCGCAATCGATACGAAGCCGGGGAGAGTTCCACAGCGTACTGCGGAACTCTCCCTTTGGTCAGCTCGACGGTAGGTCGACTATCAGACGTTGACGCCGTAGTCGCGTGCGATGCCCGCGAGGCCCGAGGCGTAGCCCTGGCCGATAGCGCGGAACTTCCACTCTGCGCCGTTGCGGTACAGCTCGCCGAAGACCATGGCGGTCTCGGTGGAGGCGTCCTCGGACAGGTCGTAGCGGGCAAGTTCGTTGCCGTTGGACTTGTCGACAACGCGGATGTACGCGTTGCGGACCTGGCCGAAGGACTGCGAGCGTGCTTCTGCGTCGTAGATCGAGACGGGGAAGACGACGCTCTCGATGTTGGCCGGAACAGCGGCGAGGTTCACGTCGATCTGCTCGTCGTCGCCTTCGCCTTCACCGTCGGTGTTGTCACCCTTGTGCTCGATCGAGCCGTCGGGCGAACGCAGGTTGTTGAAGAAGATGAAGTGCTGGTCGGAGACGACCTTCTTGTCTGCACCTGCGCCGATTGCGCTGGCGTCGAGGTCGAAGGCTGCGCCGGTGGTGGAACGTGCGTCCCAGCCCAGGCCGACAACCACTGCGGTCAGGTTCGGGGCCTCCTTCGTGAGAGAGACATTGCCGCCTTTGGTCAAGCTGACGCCCATTCAGGGGTCCTTTCAAGAGAAGAGACATGGCCCGCGACGACGATTGGCCGTCTTGGGAATGTGTTTACCTCCTCCACCCTAACGGCACTTCGGGTGTGGCTGCGGTAACAGTGGAAATCGAAACGGAAGCGCAAGCAGTCGGCCCCGTAGGATTCAATCGTGGTAGGCAGATGGTCGGAGCGCTTCAATCGGGGGGTGAGCGTGGAGGAGTCGATCAGTCGTGCGCGGGAGGCGCAGACTGCGATGGTCTCGGCGTTTCTCGACATGGACAAGCGTCAGACGATTGCTTCCGCTGCTGTCAAAGCGTCGACCGAGCTCTTCCCCGAGCGTGGTCTGGGCGAGGCCTGGAAACCGGTGAGGGACAAGTGCTACGTGGCGGTGTCGAACTACCTGTCCACGAGCGAGCAGTACGGGAACGACCAAGCTCTCCATCGTGATGCGCGCACTGCCACTGCGGCCTTCGAGAAGTCGGTGGCCGAACTGGTATCCGCAGCTCAAAGCATTGATGCCTTCTACAACGGCAATCGAAGCCACCTCGAGCAGGCCACGGCGACGATGTCCACGATTCCGGTTCTCGGTCAGCAGGCGCGCGCGGCTGCCGAAGCCGCTCGCCGCGCGTTGAGTGATACCGATCGGCGCTATTGCGAGTACCCGTCGGTGGTTGCGTCGTCGGAGCATCTGGACGCGTCCGTTGCCGCGCTCGCTCGGGCGGAACACGGTGAGCGGGCAGACGAAATCCGGGTCGAAGCCGAGCGGGTCAACGCCGCGGCAGCAGCACTCACGGAAGCATTGGCCCAGGCACCGTCCACACAGCGACATGCGCAGACGACGGTGTCGGCCGTGTCGACGAGGCTGGCTGCGGTGCGAACGCGGGTGGACCGCCTCGACCCTGCGTATTCGGCATTGCTCCGGGAGTTCAATGCCGCGAGTTCAGCAGATCTGGTCAACAACAGCAGTCGGAGTCGTGAACATATCGATAACGCCGCTGCCGATTTGAACGAGGCAATGCAGGCTTTGGATGTGGGCAATCCGGAGCATGCGTTGGCGTTGATGGCAGATGCGCGTCTTCATCTTGCCGAGGCGGAAGCCTGCGTCGATGCTGTGACGGATCGTTTGACAACACTTCGGGCAGTTCGGGCAGATCCGACAGAAAAAGAGCGTCAGGTCCGTTTTCGTTTGAAAGACGCGCAGATGTTTGCCGTCAATCACGGTTTGGTGGCGGAATGGGGGTCCGTGCTCGATGCGCAGTTGGCGCGGATCGAACGGGCGGCTGCGTCACTGACGGGAACTCATCCGGACTACTGGTCGTATGTCATGCAGTTGGATTCGGTTTCGGCGTTCATCGCCGAAGTCGTCGAAAAGATGCGGACGCAAGCAGGAAGACGCTGACCAAGAACTGAATATGCAGGTCGGGGCCGATCGGGGGATCGGGATGGACACCCGAAAAATCAAGTGGGGGATGAAACGTGGAATTGCCATCGGTCATAGAGAGAAGAGACATGCAGCACTTTCAACACCTCGAGGATGATGTGCGGGAGCAATTGTTCCTGCATGCTCCCCGGACCTTCAGCGACTCCGACGAGCGAGACCTGCTGGCGATCGCTTTGGGCGCGACTCTCTACGTTCCCGCCACGCGGGCAGGGTTGGCCGAGATCGTGGAGAAGCGCGCTGGCGAAGGTGTCAGTTCGATGGTTCTCGATCTCGAGGACGCCGTCGCGGACGACGAGGTGGAAACTGCGCGGGCCAATGCCGTGGCCGCGCTCGACAAGATCGCGGCAACGGATGCGGTCGGCATGTTGCTCTTCGTCCGGGTCCGTGAAGTGTCCGACATCGCGGACATTGCACAATCGCTGACGATTGGGCGCGCTGCGCTGACCGGATTTGTCATCCCGAAATTCGGGAGTGAATCCGGCGAGTCATTCCTCGATGCCATCGCTGACGCGTCGGAAGCGCTCGGAAAGCATCTGTACGCCATGCCCGTCCTCGAATCGCCGGAATTGGTACACCGTGATACCCGCGATCATGAATTGCGCAGTGTCCAAGAGCTTCTGACTCGTCATCGGGATCGCATTCTCGCGGTTCGCATCGGTGCCACCGACATGTGCAGCACGTTCGGTATCCGCCGTGACCGCGACTTGACGATCTACGACGTGCGTGTAGTTGTCGATGTCATCGCCGACATCGTCAATTACCTTGGCCGAGCCGATGGTTCGGGTTTTGTCATCACCGGGCCGGTGTGGGAGTACTTCGCGGACCACGAGCGTATGTTCCGCCCGATGCTGCGTGCGACGCCGTTCGAGGAGCACGACGCGGTGCGGTTCCGGCAGCACTTGGTGAGCCGCGACCTGGACGGTTTGTTGCGGGAAATCGCTTTGGATCGGGCCAACGGCATTCAAGGTAAGACGGTTATCCACCCGTCGCACGTTGCCGCGGTCAATGCGTTGTCCGCAGTCACCCATGAGGAGTACCACGACGCTCTCGACATTTTGGGCGTCGAGGTGGGTGGGGTGCAGGCGTCCGGCTACCGGAACAAGATGAACGAGATGAAGCCGCACCGCAACTGGGCTAGGCAGACAGCCTTGCGTGCACGTGTTTTCGGCGTGACCAACAAGGGGATCACGTTTGTCGAACTGCTGACGGCGTTGGTTGATCGATGACCAGCAGCGTGGGGTCGGTTCCCTGGGCCACAGAAGAATTCGGATTGGATCTTGTACACGGCGACTCCGCTGTCGGACGGACGGTGCCGGAGTTGGTGATTCCCGGACTGCGTCGCAATCCGCGCCGTGCGCACCTGTTGGTGTCGACGGTACTCGGCAAGCACATCCCGACGCCGCCATCGGTTGTCATCGGGGCCGCCGACGATCTGGGTGATCTGGTGCGCGAGCGCCTGGGCGTCGGCGTTGACGTTGTTGTGCTCGGATTTGCCGAAACTGCAACAGGTTTGGGCCATTGTGTTGCTGCCCGCCTGCATGCTCACTGCTACTTGCATTCGACGCGCCGCGACGTACCAGGGGCTACTACGTTGGCCGGGTTCGAGGAGGGGCACTCGCATGCGACAAGTCACCTGATGCAACCGACGTCGGCGGAACTGTTCGAGAACAATTTGCCCCTGGTGTTGGTAGACGACGAAATATCGACCGGTGCAACAGCTATCGATGCCATTCGCGCACTGCACGGCCAGTGCCCGCGCGAGCGGTACGTCGTGGCCTCGCTGGTGGACATGAGAACCGACGAGCATCGCGCGGCCAGTGAGGCTGCCGCGGCAGAATTGGGAGTGGCTATCGATTACGTCAGTCTCGCATCGGGTTCCACTGTTCTGCCGCTCGGTCTGACGGAACGAGTGACGGCGCTGGATGCTCCCACTCTCAATATTGCCGGTACCGATCGCGGTTCGGTCACCAGAGTGGACATTCCGTGGCCGGCGGCAGTACCGGACGGAGGCCGTCACGGATTCCTCGACGCGGATTCGGCAGGTTTCGACAGCGCGGTCGAAGCCGCTGTCAGGGTTCTGGATTCGACGGTGGCACCAGACCGTGCACTGATCGTGGTCGGTCACGAAGAGTTGATGTATCTCCCTCTTCGCATTGCGAGCGGTCTCGAACGCGGCGGCCGCCAGGTGCGGTACCAGACGACCACGCGGTCTCCGGCATACGTCATGGACCATGTGGGCTACCCGCTGCGTCGTGGATTCACCTTTGTCGCACCGGAATCCGGCGAGAACGAGCCGCGCTTTCTGTACAACGCGCAGTGGCCGGACGTGGCCGTCGACGCACTTGTCGTGCTGATCGTGGACGAACCTGCCGACACCGATCGCCTGATGGCGTCCGGCGGTGTCGTGGAGGCACTGAGAAATGCCGGGACCGATGTTGTCGTGGCAACGGTGCGCGGCGCAGACCCGTCGACGTTGCGGGATTCGAGAGAAGGTGAAGGCACATGACGGCGCCTCTGGTCGGACCGGAGTTCGGTTCGTATGCACCCGACGAAGTGACGTGGTTGCTCAAGGATCTGTCTCACGTGGACCTCGAAGCGGATGTTGCGCTGCGGGAGAAACGTATTCAGTCGGGTGAAGCACATTATGCCGAATCCCTTCCCATCGAGTACCAGCCCGATGCCGCGTATCGCGAACTGTTCGAAACCGTGTTGTCGGAGAGTGCGCCCAGGTTGGCGCGTGCGGTCGGAACGGTTACAGACCTGGTGCTGGCCGAGCGCGGCTCCGACGTCGTATTGGTCTCGCTGGCGCGTGCGGGTACTCCGGTCGGAATTTTGATGCGTCGGTGGGCGCAGCACGTTCACGGATTGACCTTGCCGCACTACGCCGTGTCCATCGTGCGAGGTAAGGGCATCGATTCTGTCGCGCTCGATTATCTTGCGCGCCATCATGATGCGTCGAACATCGTCTTTGTCGACGGCTGGACGGGCAAGGGTGCTATTGCCCGGGAACTCGAGGCCGCTCTCGCCGAATACCATGCGGAGGGCGGCGCCGAATTCAATCCGGACCTCGCTGTTCTCGCGGATCCCGGATACTGTGTTCGGACCTACGGCACCCGAGACGATTTCCTGATCGCGTCGGCGTGCCTCAATTCGACTGTGTCCGGTCTGGTCTCACGGACGGTTCTCAACGACACCCTCATCGGACCCGGGGACTTTCACGGCGCGAAGTTCTACGCCGATCTGGCCGACGTCGATGTGTCCAACCGTCTACTCGACGTCGTCTCGGCGGAATTCGACAACGTACGGAGTGATGTCGCGGATTCACTTGCCGCTGTGCGCGCTTCGGATCGGACACCGACCTGGGCAGGCTGGGAATCGGTGGAGAAGGTGCAGGCGGAATACGGGATTTCGACCGTGAACTTCGTGAAACCGGGTGTCGGCGAGACCACCCGCGTGCTGCTTCGCCGACTGCCCTGGAAGGTGCTCGTTCGCGAGAGCAGAGCACCCGAACACGCACACATCCGTCTGCTGGCCGAAGCTCGCGGCGTCCCGGTCGAGGAAGTACCCGATCTTGCGTACTCCTGCGTCGGATTGATCAAGGACATCACATGAGTGCGTCACCGGTACTGGTTGCGACCGATCTGGATCGCACGATGATCTATTCGAAAAACGCGATCGGCGGGGATCCCACCGGCACCGATCTGACCTCGGCACAGCACTACGTGTGCGTCGAGTACTACGACGGCGGTCCGCTGTCCCACATGAGCACCGAGACCATCGATCAGCTCCGGGCGCTCAGCGCGGCAACGCCGGTGATTCCCACGACCACCCGGACTATCGCGCAGTTCCAGCGCATCGACCTGCCGGGCGCTCCGTGGAAATACGCGATCACGAGCAACGGCGGCAACATCCTGGTGGACGGAAAGCCCGATCTCCGCTGGCGCAGCGAGATCGACCGATCGACCCGCACTGCCGGGATGGAGCTGGCGCACGTTCACAGTGAACTGGAAACCCGCATCGACGTCAGCTGGGTCAGTTCCATGCGGGTGGCAGACGAGCTGTTCCCGTACTTGGTAGTGGACTTGTCGACCATCCCGGCCGATTTCGAAGCGGACTGGAGTGCCTGGTGCACCTCACGCGGTTGGAACGTCTCGCGACAAGGCCGGAAGATCTACACGATGCCGGACGCGGTCTCGAAATCTCGAGCCCTCGCCGAGGTGCGAGCCCGCCTCGTCGACGCGGGCGAACTCACGCCGGACGCCACTGTCCTGTCGGCCGGAGACGGTGCACTCGATGCGGACATGCTCGAATATGCGGACTTCGCGATCCGGCCCCGGCACGGTGAGCTGGAAGAACTCAACTGGCAACGGCCGACCGTTACTGTGACAGAAGGATCCGGTATCGCGGCGAGTGCGGAGATTGTGCGTTGGTTCTCCGCCCACGTTGCCGCGATGACGGTCGGAACACCGCAAGAGTCCGAGCAGCTCTCTAAGTAATGCACGCTCTGAAATGAAGGAGATGTAGTTGTCTGTATCGCTTGCCAAAGGTCAGAACGGTCCGTTGGATGTGCCGGAGGTGATTGTCTCAGTGCAGTTGGCCGCCGCCGCTGACCTCTCCGCACTGCTCGTGGCCGGCAACGGCAAAGTGCGCTCCGACGCGGACTTCGTCTTCTTCAATCAGCCCACCGGGCCAGGCGTGCAGTTGGTTCCCAACCCGGGTGGCATCGCGTCGCTCAAGGTTTCGCTGGCCGGTGTGCCTGCCGACATCGAGCAGGTTCGTGCGGTGATCACTCTCGACGACACTTCCTCGAATTTCGGGCGCACCGCGGCGCCGACGGCTCGGGTATCGGATGCCGCCGGAAACGTGCTGTACGAGTACGTGATCGACGGGCTGTCCAGCGAGTCCATCGTCATCGCGCTCGAGGTGTACCGACGTCAGGGCGCGTGGAAGGTCCGCGCCGTCGGGCAGGGCTATGCCGGTGGATTTGCAGCGTTGGTGACGGATCACGGTGTCTCCGTCGACGACGCACCAGCACCCGCTGCCCAGGCCGCACCCCCGCAACCGGCCTACAGCCCGCCGCCGCAGCAGCAGCCGGTCTACAACCAGCCTCCCCAGCAGCAGCCGGCCTACAACCAGCCGCCGCAGCAGCAGCCGGTCTACAACCAGCCGCCGCAGCAGCAGCCGGTCTACAACCAGCCGCCGCAGCAGCAGCCGTCGTACAACGCGCCGCCGGCCCCGCCCGCGCCGCCGGTGTACAACCAGCCTCCTGCCGCACCGGCTGAGGTGAGCCTGGTGAAGGGTCGCCCCGTCAGCCTCACCAAGGGGCAGAAGGTCACGCTCCGCAAGGAGGGCGGCGTTGCACTCACTCTGATCCAGATGGGGTTGGGCTGGGACCCGATCAAGAAGAGCGGCATGTTCGGCAGCCGCACGGCCAATGTCGACCTCGATGCGTCGGCGCTCCTGTACGCCGACGGCAATCTGGTCGACGTCTGCTACTACGGACAGCTCACGTCGAAGGACGGGTCGGTGCGTCACATGGGTGACAACCTGACCGGCGACGGTGATGGTGACGACGAAGTGATGACGGTCGATCTCCAGCGCGTGCCTGCGCACGTCAACGCGGTGATCTTCACGGTTACGTCGTACCGCGGGCACACTTTCGAGCAGGTGCAGAATGCGTTCTGCCGTTTGGTCGACAGCACCACCAACTCCGAATTGGCTCGGTACACGATGCAGGGCGGTATGGCGTTCACCGGAATGGTGATGGCAAAGGTGTACCGGCAGAACGGTGAATGGAAGCTGCAGGCGATCGGCGAGGGCATCCAGGCAAAGCACGCCGGCGAAGCCGCACCACAGCTGGGCCGTTTCCTGATGGCGTAGTGAGTGAAATTCGGTTGGGGTGTGAAAGGGCTTGGCTCGGTAGATGATTAATCGTGGGATTCGGTTCGGTTCAGTTGCGGCCACCGTGGTGGGACTGGTTCTGACGTTGGCGGGTGCCGGCGCCGCACACGCGTCGGTTCCCGTGGACTCCGGAGAGAACGCAGGCATCAAGTACACCGCTCTCGGAGACTCCCGGGCGTCGGGACCACGCTTGGAACCGATGTACCCCGACGGGTGCTCGCGGTCGTACGAGAACTTTGCGGGCAAGATATCGCGCGAACTCGGAACCTCGGAGTTCGCGGACGTGTCATGCAGTGCTGCTCGTAGCGAGAACATCATCTCCACACCCCAACTGATTCCGACGCAGTGGCCGGTCCAATTGGATGCAGTACACCCGGACACAAATCTGATCACCCTCTCGGTCGGGGGCAACGACTCGAACACCCTGATCGTGGGGGCACTGTGTGCTGCTCCCGCACCGGGCGTCGATCGCGGATGTCGCAACGATCCGCTCACCGAGTCCCTTGCGCAGTCCGGCATCGATCAGGCTGCCGATTCGCTCGACAAGACTCTGGCTGCGCTGACGCAGCGGGCTCCGCAGGCGCGGATCTACATGGTCGGAGCAGGCGGGATGATCGGTGCCAGGGCGTGCTGGCCCAATGTTCCGTTCTCGGACGGTGACGCGGCGTGGTTCATGAACTACTACGCGCGTTTCAACACACAATTTGCCGCGATCGCCGGCCGGTACGGCGTTCACGTCATCGACATCGCCACGGACGCGGTAGCGGGTGGACACGACGCCTGTGCTGCGCCGGAGCAGCGGTGGTTCGAGGGCATGTTCTCGGAGTCGACGGCGCAACGACTGCACTTCACAGCGAGCGGAATGACCGAAGTTGCAGGCCGAATTGTGGCAGATCTGCGAGCGAACCCCATCGGCGTGGCATAGTTCTCGGCTGTGACTGTGGAGTTCGTTCCTGGACAGAATGCGCCGCTGCAAACATCCGTCGTGACGTTTCGTGCGTCCAGCCAGACGCCGTTCGACGTGTCTGCGATGGTGACGGATACGCGCCTGCAGGCCCTGTCGTCCGACGCTTTTGTCTTCTACAACCAGCCGTCGACGGCCGGCGTGCAGCTGACAGGCGACGTCGTCCGGGTCGATCTCGATCGTCTTCACCCCGATGCGGCAGCGGTGCTGTGCATCGTGAGCGTCGATCCGAGTGCCGCCACAGCCGGGGCCTTTCGGGTTGCCGGTTTGTCTGCGCGGCTGAGCGATGAATCCGGTTCGGTACTCGGCGAATTCGACATTCCCACCGCAGGTTCGGAGACCGCAGTCATCTGCTGGGAGTTGTACCGGCGAAACGGCGCGTGGAAGGTTCGAGCAGTCGGACAAGGCTATGCGGGCGGTTTGGCCGAACTCATCGGCGTTCACGGAGTCGAGGTAGACGACGCGCCGGCAAACGCGGGAAGCCCTACTGCGCCGGTGCGCGACGATCAGGTTGTGGAGCCCGTCGAAGAGGGCCGCGCACTCGAACGTATGTGGATGATCTTCGAAGACGCATCGAGGTCGGCGGCGTCGCTGATATCGAGCAGCGAATACGCGATGACGAGGTTGGACGAGGAACTGTCGGTAGCGGTAGCTGACGCGAGCACCCGCAACTCGCCGGCCGGTATTGCCGCCCGTGAAGCTGCGCAGAAGCGTCACGACGAACTGGTGGCGACAGCCCGCGAGAGCCATACGCGAGATTCCGCGCAATTGGCCCATGAGCTGACCGTCGTGGATTCGGTGATTCCGCGGGCGATGGCGTCCTGGGAATCACCGGTATGGGCGGCGGGTTCGGCGAGGGAATCTCTGACGTCGAGTGATGGTGTGCGACTTGGCATGTTGTCCGCACCCGACCGAAGTTCGCTGAGCGTGCCCTACTGCATGCCGCTCCCACTGCCACGGCCGATCTGGGTGGACAGCACCTCCGGGGCAGCGGCGGTCGCTGTGGTCAGTGCGTTGACGCTGCGAATCATGGCTGCCGGGCCGATGCCGTTGCTTGACGTCGTCGATCTGACCGGGTCGTACACGTTGCTGACGGATCGTTTGTCCGCGCAGTTGGCCGGCCCGGTGATTCGCACGCATCAGGAGATTTCTGCGCGGTTGACGGAGTTGGCCCAAGCTGTGGATTTGGCGGGGCTGGCAAGAAACAGCGGCCAGGAGTTTGCGATGTCTCACGACGCCGGCCCGAGCACTCCACGACTACTGATACTCGGCGACTTCCCGCACGGGTATTCGGCGCAGGACGCCGAGGCGATCATGTTTCTCGCCGAGCACGGACCGATGATCGGATTGTCGATACTGCTTGTCGGAGATGACGAGTCGAGCTCGACCGAGGAGAGCATCGTGGCCTTGGCACATGGGTGCCGCCACGTTCCGGCGGCCGGTGAGATCGACGTCCACGATCCGTGGACGGGCTCGCACTGGGTCTTGGTCCCGGACACCCTCAATCCGGCCACGCAACCGCAACTCTTTGCCGCGTTCGACAAACTCTGACTCGATCAGAGTTCGTCGAGCGTAATAATCCCGTCCTGCAATGCACGTGCAAGCAGGCTCATCTTCGTGGGGGCTCGCCGACCGACGGCCGCGTATTTCCCTCGAATTCGCATCAGATGTGTGTTGATTGTCCCGATCGAGATGAGCAGCTGCGCGGACACGACGGTCTTACTGTCGGATTTGAGCCAGTGCCGGAGCACTTCGATTTCGCGGCTGGAGAGACCGGGATCGCGTGGCGGCGCAGCGGGTTGTTCGGGCGACCCGGTCACGGAAGTGCTCCTCGATCTTGACTGATTGCAGGGCCGCAAGCATATAAGAACCTACCGGAAGGTTTTAATTGCAGGGGTGGATGGCAAAATTCGGGGCTCCCAGGCAAAGTGGTTGGTACGACTACGCGCGGTGCGTGGCGGCTCTACCCGAGGAGACTCATGGCATTCTGGGATCAGCTGAAGGCTAAGGCTCAGGAAATGAACAGCCAGCTCAAGACCAAGACGAGCCAGTTCCAGAACAAGGAGTTCAAGAACGCAAGTATGGCGATGTGCGCGTTGATCGCGGCCGCAGACGGCTCGATCGACCCGGCGGAGCGTCAGAAGACGTCGGCATTGATCATGAGCAACGAGTCGCTGGCGGTCTTCCCGCCGGCAGAGTTGAGTCAGCAGTTCGATTGGTACTGCAGCAAGCTGACGTCGGACTTCGAGTTCGGAAAGCTAGAGGCAACCGCGGCAATTTCCAAGCTCAAGTCCAAGCAGGATCAGGCTCGCGCGGTCATTCAGATCGGCATCATCATCGGCGGCGCCGACGGCAACTTCGATCAGCATGAGCGCGCAGTAGTGCGGGACATGTGTTTTGCGGTCGGAATTGCTCCCTCGGAATTCGATCTCTGATAGTTCCCTTGCAGAAAGCGGGTGCGGTGCCACTGGCACCGCACCCGCTTTTGTCTCGTCAGTACTCCGGGTAACCGTCCTCGGGGCCGAGCATGCGCTCGATCCGGGTACATGTGATCTTTGCCAACTCGTCGACGCAGATCTTGCGTTCCACGGATGCCGGATTAGTCAGGCGGACGCGGATGTTCTCGAGGAGATCCTGGGCATCGTGCCCGTGTGAGCACCAGATGTATCGGAACGCGAAGGTCGACTCGTATTCCTCACCGGCTCGGCGGATGGTGGCCATCAGTGACTCGTCGGAATCCCAGATCGCGCATTGTTCGAGGTGGGATGGCACACTTTGGGCGCGGACGCCGACGGGCGGATGGCAGTGCAGGGCATTTTCGACATCTGCGTCGGACAGGTTGAGCAGTGCGTTCTCCGCTCGGGCCAGGATCTCCGCGTAACTGGCAAACGGGCGACCGTCGCTGACCCATCCAGCCCACGTCATCGAGCAACAGCATTCGTACAGCGCATGGATTGCCTTCGGGCGGGGCAGTTCGTTGAAGCGTTCCAACCCGATCGACTGATGTAGCAGCATGTGCCCTCCCGGTCGGTTCCTGAGGCAGTGTTGGGCGTCCTGCCACGGGTTAGCCAGATGTGCGATCACCATCGATGATCCGACGTTTACCTGCGAATGGGAAGGTTTGCCAGCTCGAATTTTCAGGTTCTTAACACGTGGGAAATCCGTTCAACCGACGTGAACATGGGGCCGGCGGGAGCGTCGACGTTCGGCGCGGCGCAGCACTTCGCGGGTTACCGGAGCGGTTTCGCCTTCGCCGATGAACAGGAAACGAAGCAGGTTGGTCAGAGGATTTCCCTCGGACCATTCGAAGTAGACATCCGGGATCACGCCAGTGAGATCGCGAGCCTTCAGGAGAACGGCGGCGATGGTGTTCGGCACTGCCGGACTGTCCACTCGCAGGACTCGGTGTCTGCCGCGGCGTCGGCCGTGGACAACAAGATCGGTGCTGAAATCGGAGGAGTCGGTGACATTGACTTCCATGAAGATGATCGATTCACCTCTGGGGATGTTGCTGTGCACTCGTTGCTGGAGTTCCTTGACTCGATACTCCTTTTCGCTGAGGTGGGCGGCGTCGTGCGCGACAATTGCGAGATAGCCCCGGTGCGTGGCTTCGTTGATGAATTGCACAGCGGTGTCGTCGAATTCGACGGATTTAGCGCGCAGCTCGAACGCGCGTGTCACCCTCGACAGGAGGGATACGACCATGATCGCAGCGATGAAGAACGATGCAACTTTCACCCCGTCCGGTCGTTCGATGATATTGGCGATGGTTGTGTAGACAAAGAGAGCTGCAACAAAACTGAAGGCTACGAACAGTTTTCGATTTCCACGTCTGCGCACGGACAGGGTGACTGCCACCGCCGCGGAGGAGATGAGAACCAACACGCCGGTTGCGTACGCGGAACTCTGGGCGTCGACGCTTGCATCGAAGTAGAACGTCACGGTGATCGCGATGACGCTGAACACGAGCACGAGTGGGCGGACCGCGCGAGCCCACGACGGGGCCATTCCGTACCGGGGGAGATATCGGGGAACAAGATTGAGGAGACCGGCCATCGCGGAAGCGCCGGCAAACCACAGGATGAGGATCGTGCTGAGGTCGTAGACGGTGCCGAATATCTGCCCGAGATAGTCGTGAGCAAGAAACGCCAAGGCACGCCCATTTGCAGCGCCACCCGGCTGAAACTCGTTCTCCGGGATGAGAATTGTTGTCACCAGGCTCGACGTCAGCAAGAACCCACTCATGATCAAGGCGGCCGCGGTGAGTAGATGTTTAGTGCCGCGGATACGGCCCTCCGGCTGCGCTTCGGTATCGCGTGGCCCGCCTTCGATCTGCGGCATCACGGCAACACCGGTCTCGAAACCCGAAAGGCCCAGAGCAAGTTTCGGGAATACGATCAGAGCGATCAGGATCATCATCGCGGGATTGCCGTGTTCCGTCGACATGGCTCGGGTCCAATCGGTGACCAATGCGGGCGCGCTCACGATGTGCCACAGGCTCACGCCGATCACCACGAGATTCAGCGTCAGGTACACCGCGACGAGTCCGACCGCGATGCCGATGGCCTCGGTGAAACCGCGAAGGAACACCGCTGACAGCAGTGCCAGGAGAACCAGCGTGATGACAACGGTCTGTCCGGAGAGAAATGTTGGCGCAAAAGGATTTTCGACGAGGTGGGCGGTTGCATCCGCAGCCGAGAGCGTCATCGTGATCATGAAGTCCGTTGCGGCAAATCCCAGTAACACCAAGACGAATATCTTGCCGCGCCACTTCGGAAGCAGTCGTTCGAGCATGGCAATCGAACCTTCGCCGTGCGGACTTTCCCGCGCCACGCGTCGGTAGACGGGTAGTGCGCCGAACAGGGTGAGAAGGATGAGCACAACCGTGGCCAGCGGGGCCAAGGTGCCGGCTGCGAGGGCGGCGATCCCAGGTTGGTACCCGAGCGTCGAGAAGTAATCGACCCCGGTCAGGCACATGACTTTCCACCACGGGTGGCGATGTTCCTGCTTTGACGTGATGCGGTGTGGACCCAGGTGCCCGCCGGGTTCTTCGGTGATGTCTGCGAGCATCCACGACCTCAGCCGACGTCTAGGAGTGTTCGGTTCGGCGGTCGTCGCCATAGTGATCGCTCCTCGTGCGCAGGCTCGATCAACCGGGTACCCGTTTTCCGGTTCTCAGCATTTCCGGTTCTCAGCGGATTCGCAGGAATCTCGAGCTGAATTCTTCGGGAAGCGGGTCTACATTGAAGTAGTCGAACTTCGCCGCAGGCTTGACTTTTGGAACCTGCGACGAGAATGCGGAGTCGAGAGGATCGCGTAATGGCTACTACTGTGGAGACCAGGAATCCGAGAAGTTCGAGCGTGCGGACCGTCCCGCTGGCTCAGTACATCGAAGAGCACCCGACGGTGCGGGTTTTTCCTCCGACGAGCGAACGCGCCGCGCGGATCGCGATGCAGACGATGTGGGCGCTGATTGCCGTGTCGCTTGTGATCTTGGTGCTGGATGAGGCCGGGCTCTTCGGCTGATCGCAACTCGAGGTTACTCTTGAGTAATGAGCGAACAGAAGAGCTGGAATGCGTTCACCGTAGAGCGCGAAGACCACATTGCCCAGGTCACGTTGATCGGCCCTGGCAAGGGCAACGCGATGGGCCCGGATTTCTGGAGTGAACTTCCCGAGATCTTTGCGGACCTCGACGCCGATCCCGATGTGCGCGCTGTCGTCATCGCCGGTTCCGGCAAGCACTTCTCGTTCGGTCTTGATCTGCCGGCGATGAGCGGTGAATTCGGTGCTGTCCTCGCGGACAAGGCTCAGGCCGGTCCGCGAACCAAGTTCCACGACATGATCAAGCGCATGCAGTCCGGCATCAATGCAGTCGCGGATTGCCGCAAGCCGGTGATTGCCGCAGTTCAGGGTTGGTGCATCGGCGGCGGCGTCGACCTCATCACGGCAGCAGACATTCGCTACGCAAGTGCCGACGCCAAGTTCAGCATCCGTGAGGTCAAGGTCGCCATCGTTGCGGACATGGGCAGCCTCGCCCGTCTGCCTGCGATCATCGGCGACGGACACCTGCGCGAACTCGCGTTGACCGGAAAGGACATCGACGCTGCGCGCGCCGAGAAGATCGGCCTCGTCAACGACGTGTTCGACGACGCAGACGCCGTGCTTGCCGCAGCCCGCGCAACTGCCCAGGAAATTGCGCTCAACCCGCCGCTCGTCGTCCACGGCATCAAGGACGTGCTCGATCACTCGCGCAGCGCGAGCGTCGACGACAGCCTGCGCTACGTCGCAGCCTGGAACGCGGCGTTCCTGCCGTCGCAGGACCTGACGGAAGCCATCACCTCGGTCTTCCAGAAGCGCCCTCCGGTCTTCACCGGGGAGTAGGTCAACGGGGAGTAGGCAAACGAAAATCCCCGCGCACCGGAAGGTGAGCGGGGATTTTTTTGAGCGCAGATCTTTCAGTGACCGCCGTTGGCAGCGAGACGCTTGATCGAAGCCTCGACCTCGGCCTCTGCCTCGGCGCGGCCGACCCAGTTTGCAGCCTCGACGTGCTTGTTCGGCTCCAAGTCCTTGTAGTGGACGAAGAAGTGCTTGATCGCGTCAAGCTCGAACTGCGAAATGTCGCTGAGGTCCTGGATGTGATCCCAACGCGGATCACCTGCAGGAACGCACAGGACCTTGTCGTCTCCGCCGGCTTCGTCGACCATTTTGAACATGGCAACGGGACGAGCTTCGACGATTACGCCGGGGTACACCGACTCGGGCAGCAGAACCATGGCGTCCAGAGGATCGCCGTCCTCGCCGAGGGTGTTCTCGATGTATCCGTAGTCAGCCGGGTAGCCGAAGGCGGTGTAGAGGTAACGGTCCAGCTTGACGCGGCCGGTCACGTGGTCGACCTCGTACTTGTTGCGCTGACCCTTGGGGATCTCGATGGTGACGTCGAACTCCACGCCGATTCCTCGCTGTCGTGTCGGTAATGATTCGTCCGGAAGGATATCGGGTCAAGGATAAGGTTGGCTGACCACCCAGCAGGGCGAGCACAGACGGAGGGGCGTTGGCGGGCCAGGGAAAGAAAAAGATCGGCTCGTTGGAAGAGCGCAAACGACGCACAGTGCGCATTCTGCTGGCGGTGTGTGTGGTCGCGGTAGTCGCGATCGCGGCAGTGTTGGTTGTCGCACTGGGAACTTCCGAAGAACCCACGCAGAACGCGATTGTCACGACATCGCCACAACCGAGCCCGGTGACGCCGTCGCCGCAGGTAGTTCCTGTTCCGGCAGACGCGCCGATACCGTCGGAGGCTGGAATTGCCGCGGCCATCGGACCGGCTGTCGCGAACCCCGACCTGGGGAAATTCACCGGCGTTGTCGCTGATGCGCTCACCGGGCAGGTTCTGTGGAGCGCCGACCCGTCGACGCCCATGACACCGGCATCCACCACCAAAGTGCTGACGGCAGCTGCTGCGCTGCTGGCATTGCCGCTCGATCATCGACTGTCGACGACAGTGGTCCAGGGTGCTGCGCCGGGGCAGTTGGTGCTGGTCGGTGGCGGTGACCCGACATTGACCGCAACGCCGAAGGGGCAGAGCGGGTACTACGCAAACGCTGCGCATATTGCCGATCTTGTCGATCAGATCAAAGCGTCGGGAACGCCGGTGGACAGCATCGTCGTCGACAGCGGTCTGTTCAAAGGTGACACCATGGCGCAGGGATGGTTCCCGGCCGATATCGCTGCGGGATACATCACACCCATCGAATCGGTGATGATCGAGGGCGGTCGATTCGACGGCTCCATGGACGAATCACCGCGTTCGGAAACTCCCGCATTGGACGCGGGGAAGGTTCTGGCACAGGCACTGGGCGTCGACGTGGCCAAAGTCTCGGCAGGAACTGCGCCCGCCGGCGCCAAGGCGATCTCGAGCGTGCAGTCCGCACCGCTCAGTGACCGTCTGATCCAGATGATGGAACATTCCGACAATGTGCTTGCCGAGACCATCGGGCGCGAGGTGGCGATTGCGTCAGGCACCGAAGCGTCGTTCGCTGGGGCAGTGGAGGGAACCGCCAAGACTCTGCGCGCCGCCGGCTTCGATTACACCGGTGTGACGCTGTTCGACTCGAGTGGACTCTCCGTCGACGATCTCATTCCCGCGGAGGTTCTCGATCGAGTGATGACCGCCGCAGCGGGAGACGGCGACCCGAAGCTGCGGCCGTTGCTCGACTATCTGCCTGTTGCCGGTGGAACCGGCAGCTTGTCCGACCGATATGCGTCGGGCAACCGAACCGGCGCAGGCTGGGTGCGTGCCAAGACGGGAACTCTGTCGACGGCTAGTGCGTTGTCAGGTTTTGTGGTGGATCAAAACGGACGAGTGCTCACCTTTGCGCTCATGTCGAACGATCGGCCACCGGAAGTCAGCCGTCCGGCTTTGGACGCCATCGCCGGAGCATTGAGGAATTGCGGGTGCCAATAGTGGCAGCAGAGAACGACTCGACAACTCTGGGTGGAGCGGTCGACTGGAGTCTCGCGACCAAAGCCGGCATCAGATTGGCGCGCGGTGGTCCGGCCATGTCGCGCTACACCGCCGAAACCGCAACCGCGGAGCTGGCTGACGCGTCGAAGCGCGCCGAACTGCCGGTGCGCGATGTCACCGGTCTGGCCGACGGCCTGCCCGTCCCGGCAGCGGACGTTCTCGACCGAGCCGGCTGGATCACTGCGGCGTCGCGGTCGATGGCCCATCTCACCGGCGCCGATCCGGACGGCAACGGAAATCTGCTGGTCGGCAAACCCGCGGGTTTGCAGGCAGGTGCGATGCTCGCCTACCTGTCGTCGGCGATTCTCGGGCAGTACGACCCCTTCACCGGCGAAAACGGCACACTGCTTCTGGTCACGCCGAACATCGTGTCCGTCGAGCGTTCGCTCCGACTCAACCCGAGTGATTTCCGGCTATGGGTCTGCCTGCACGAGGTGACGCACCGCGTGCAATTCTCGTCGTCACCGTGGTTGGCGGATTACATGAAGGAATCCGTCGAAACATTGAGCGCGAGCGTCGACGAGTCGATGACGGATGTCGTTGGGCGTCTCACCGCCGAACTGCGGTCCAGGAAGAACCCTGCAGCCGACGGTGACGACGCCACCCCCGGCGGAATCATCGGGCTGCTGCGTGCGTCGCAGGCGGAGCCGCAACGCGAAGCACTTGATCGCATGCTGGTTCTCGGCACTCTGCTCGAAGGTCACGCCGATCATGTGATGGACGCGGTCGGGCCAGCTGTGGTGCCGTCCGTCGCTACGATTCGCGCCGCCTTCGACAAGCGCCGGCAACGCAAGTCCAATCCGGTCCAGCGCATCATCAAGATGCTGCTCGGCATGGACGCCAAGATGGCGCAGTACGTCCGAGGCAAGGCGTTTGTCGACGCCGTGGTTCTCAAAGTCGGGATGGAGCAGTTCAACACCATCTGGACCGGCCCGGAAACACTGCCGTTGCTCGACGAGATCGACCATCCCGACGCGTGGGTGACACGCGTGCTCGGTTAGACGGTGCTGCCTGAAACTGCGTCACTGCTGGAAATGCGGCTGGCGCTGCGGGGGTGGCTGCGTCGCTACCACTCCCACGGCCGGGTGTGTGTGGCGCTGTCCGGTGGTGCTGATTCCTTGGCGCTCACTGCCGCTGCGGTGGCCGAAGCGGAGTCGGTGGACGCGCTGATCGTCGACCATCGTCTGCAGGAGGGCTCGGACGTGGTCGCTCGTGCCGCCGCTGACCAGGCACTGGCTCTGGGAGTTCGCTCGGCGCGGGTACTCACTGTCGACGTCCACGGCAACGGCAGCCTGGAGGCCGCCGCCCGTGATGCGCGCTACGAGGCACTGGACGGCAGCCGGGGAGATGCACCGGTTCTGCTCGGACACACCCTCGACGACCAGGCCGAAACGGTTCTTCTCGGACTCGCCCGCGGATCCGGTGGTCGATCCATTCAGGGAATGCAGGCCTTCGACGATCCGTGGGGTCGGCCGCTGCTCGGCGTGCGACGCGGCGTGACCCGAGCCGCCTGTGAGGACCTGGCGATCACGCCGTGGGAGGACCCGCACAACACCAACGACGAGTTCACGAGGGTTCGATTGCGGCACGAGGCCTTGCCGCTACTCGAAGAAATTCTTGCGGGCGGAGTTGCCGAAGCACTGGCCCGCACTGCCACACAATTGCGTGAGGACGGGCAGGTTCTCGACGCGCTTGCCGGCGCCGTATTGCTTCGCGTTGTTGTCGACGGGGAAGTGGAAGTGGACACACTTGCCGAATCGGCCGGCGCGATCCGGCGACGCGTTCTTCGGAGCTGGCTTCTCGGCAGTGGTGCAAAAGCGTTGACGGACAAGCAGTTACGAGCCATCGATGCCTTGATTGCCGATTGGCGGGGGCAAGGTGGTGTCGCGATCGGTGGCGGAACCCCGGAGTCGAGGTTGGTGGTGGTTCGTCGACGTGGCAGGCTGACCGTCGGATTCGAAGACCGACGAAGGGTTTGACGCGTGTACGAGGGTGACATCGCATCGGTACTGATTACCGAGGAACAGATTCGTCAGCGAACGGCCGAACTCGCGGAGGAGATCGCGGCGCGTTATCCCGTCGGTGCACCCGAGGGTGACCTGCTTCTGATCGGTGTTCTCAAAGGCGCAGTCTTCTTCATGACGGACTTTGCCCGGGCTCTCCCGATTCCGTCTCAGATGGAGTTCATGGCCGTCAGCTCTTACGGGTCCTCGACCTCGTCTTCGGGCGTCGTCCGCATTCTCAAGGACCTCGACAAGGACATCGCCGGCCGTCACGTGCTGATCGTCGAGGACATCATCGACTCCGGTCTCACGCTTTCCTGGCTGATGCGCAACCTCAAGACCCGGAACCCCGCGTCGCTCGAGGTCGTCACGCTGCTCCGCAAGCCCGACGCCGTGAAGATCGACGTCGACGTTCGTGACGTGGGCTTCGACATTCCCAACGAGTTCGTCGTCGGTTACGGACTCGACTACGCCGAGCGTTACCGCGATCTGCCGTACATCGGATTGCTGGATCCCGAGGTTTACGGCGGCTGAACTCGCTGCCGCGCGTGAGGTAGGAGTGCGTGTTCGGTCGCTGAGCACGACTTTGGAGTGCGTGTTCGCTTACAGGGAACTATGCGCTGTGGTTGCTCGGGAACCTCGTGGTCCTGGTCGTCGTTGAAATTGCAGACGATCGTTTCGATCGACCTCGACGGCTGCTGACGGGCACAGACAGGACCGACCACGGTAACCTGCAGGTGTCCGGTTGACAGCCGGCGGCGACCGGCAGACCCGCACTCCCGAAAGGACCGGCCACTTCGGCCGACCTGTATGAACCGTAAGACTGTGTTCCGTAACGTGCTACTCGTAGCCGTCGTGCTGATGGTGATCTACGCCTTCAGCTACTTCGGTAACGACACCCGTGGCTTCAAGACCGTCGATACGTCGGTCGCGATCTCCCAGATAGACGCCAAAAACGTCACGTCTGCGCAGATCGACGACCGTGAGCAGCAGGTTCGCCTGTGGCTCAAGGAAGGTAACGACGCGACTGGTGGCCAGACGCAGATCTTGGCGAAGTACCCCGAGAGTGCGTCCCAGCAGATCTTCCAGGACATCGAGGGTGCCGGGCTCGAGAAGTTCAACACCACCGTCACCACTCAGAGTTGGCTGACGTCGATTCTGTTGTTCGTCCTGCCGATGATCATTCTGTTCGGCATCTTCTTCTTCGTCATGAACCGCATGCAGGGCGGCGGGGGACGCGGCGGTGTGATGGGCTTCGGTAAGTCGAAGGCCAAGCAGCTGTCCAAGGACATGCCCAAGACCACGTTCGCCGATGTCGCCGGTGCGGACGAAGCTGTCGAAGAGCTGTACGAAATCAAGGACTTCCTCCAGAACCCGACGCGCTACCAGGCCCTCGGTGCCAAGATCCCGCGCGGTGTCCTGCTGTACGGGCCTCCCGGTACCGGTAAGACGCTCCTCGCTCGCGCTGTTGCAGGCGAAGCCGGTGTCCCGTTCTTCACCATCTCCGGTTCCGATTTTGTCGAGATGTTTGTCGGTGTCGGCGCGTCGCGTGTTCGTGACATGTTCGAGCAGGCCAAGCAGAACAGCCCTTGCATCATCTTTGTCGACGAGATCGACGCCGTCGGTCGTCAGCGTGGCGCAGGCCTCGGCGGCGGGCACGACGAACGTGAACAGACTCTTAACCAGTTGCTCGTCGAGATGGACGGTTTCGGTGACCGCACCGGCATCATCCTGATCGCGGCGACCAACCGCCCCGACATTCTCGACCCGGCTCTGCTCCGTCCGGGCCGCTTCGACCGCCAGATTCCCGTGGGTGCCCCCGACCTCGCCGGCCGACGCGCCATCCTGCGTGTTCATTCGCAGGGCAAGCCGATCGATCCCAACGCAGACCTCGAGGGTCTCGCCAAGCGGACCGTCGGTATGTCGGGTGCAGATCTGGCCAACGTCATCAACGAGGCCGCACTGCTCACGGCGCGCGAGAACGGCACCGTCATCACGGAAGCCGCACTGGAGGAATCCGTCGACCGCGTTGTCGGTGGACCGCGGCGCAAGAGCCGCATCATCAGCGAGCACGAGAAGAAGATCACCGCGTACCACGAGGGTGGACACACACTCGCGGCGTGGGCGATGCCCGACATCGAGCCTGTCTACAAGGTCACCATTCTCGCTCGCGGTCGCACTGGCGGCCACGCGATGACGGTGCCAGAGGACGACAAGGGTTTGATGACGCGCTCCGAGATGATCGCTCGCCTCGTGATGGCGATGGGTGGACGCGCCGCGGAGGAATTGGTCTTCCACGAGCCCACCACCGGAGCGTCGTCCGATATCGACATGGCCACCAAGATCGCTCGCGCGATGGTCACCGAATACGGCATGAGCGCCAAGCTCGGTGCAGTCCGCTACGGGCAGGAGGGCGGCGATCCGTTCCTCGGCCGTTCGATGGGCGTGCAGTCCGACTACTCGCATGAGATCGCCCGCGAGATCGACGAGGAGGTGCGCAACCTCATCGAGGCCGCGCACACCGAAGCGTGGGCAATTCTCAGCGAGTACCGTGACGCCCTCGACCTCATTGCCAGCGAACTGCTCGAGCGTGAGACGTTGACCCGCAAGGATCTCGAGAAGATTCTTGCCGGCGTCGAAAAGCGTCCGCGCATCACGGCTTTCAATGATTTCGGCGGCCGCACGCCGTCGGATCGTCCGCCGGTCAAGACGCCTCGCGAATTGGCGATCGAGCGTGGCGAGACGTGGCCGGAGCCGGCTCCGGCGCCCGTGCTCGTGAAGTCGGGTGCGCCCGCTGCCTCGAGCATCGGCGGTTCCAACGGTTACGCGCAGCCCAATGCTCCGCAGCAGCAGCCTGCGGCCCCCCAGCAACCCGCACCCGCGCCGGGTACTCCCGACTACGGAGCACCGGCCGGTTGGTCGGCTCCGGGTTGGCCGCCGCGCGAGAACGAGACGCAGGCGTACCCCGGCCAGCAGACCGGCGGATACCAGGGCACGCCCAACCAGGGCGCTCCCAACCAGGCACAGCCTGCGCCGGGCCAGTACGGTCAGCCGGCACCGGGTCAGTACGGCCAGCCCGCACCGGGTCAGTACAGCCAGCCCGCACCCGGTCAGTACGGTCAGCCGCAGAGCCATCCGGGTGAGCAGGCCTATGGTCAGCAGAATTCGGGCCAGCAGCAGAATTCGGGCCAGCAGTACCAGGGCCAGCCTCAGTACCCGACCCAGCATTACACGGGTCAACAGGGTCAACCGAGCTACCCGGTGCAGTACCCGGACGGTGGGCCGTTTGCCGATCCGAACCGTGGAAATGCCGGTGGAAACACGGGCGTCGAGGGTCAGGATCAGTGGCTGGCGCCGGAGTCGGATCCCAACGCCGCGTCGAGCGACGACGGACCGAGCACCATGCGCTGGGACGGACCGGACGGATCTCGCTGACCAACCGCCGTTAGGCTCATGCGGCGGGGTATGAAACAAACTCTCGAGGAGCGTTCGGTTGTCGGTGAATGAAGTGGTCAGTGAACTGGTATCGGTTGAAACAGGGCGGCCGTTCGATCAGGCCCGTGCAGAAGCAGCGGTCCGTGAACTGTTGATCGCGGTGGGCGAGGATCCGGACCGTCCCGGTTTGCTCGATACACCCGCACGGGTGGCTCGGTCGTACAAGGAGATTTTTGCCGGGCTGTACTCCGAACCGGATCAGGCGCTGAACACCACGTTCGACGAAGGACACCAGGAACTGGTGCTCGTGCGAGACATTCCGATGTACTCGACCTGCGAGCACCACTTGGTCTCGTTCCACGGAGTGGCACATGTCGGCTATATCCCGGGTAAATCCGGCAAGGTCACCGGACTGTCCAAGTTGGCGCGAGTTGTCGATCTGTACGCGAAGCGGCCGCAGGTCCAAGAACGGCTGACAAGTCAGATCGCCGATGCGTTGATGCGCAAGCTCGATCCGCGCGGTGCCATCGTCGTCATCGAGGCCGAGCATCTGTGCATGGCGATGCGTGGTATCCGCAAGCCCGGTGCGAACACGACGACCTCGGCTGTTCGTGGGCTCCTGCAGTCCAGCGCGGCCTCGCGTTCCGAGGCTCTGGACCTCATTCTTCGTAAGTGAGCGCAGTGAACTCCGCGGGCGGCGTGTCGACGGATCCGGGTCGGACGCTGGTGATGGGGGTCCTCAACGTCACCGCTGATTCATTCTCGGACGGTGGCCAGTTCCTCGATCGAGATGCGGCGCTTGCCCGCGGACTGGAACTGAAAGCTCTGGGCGTAGACATCGTCGATGTCGGTGGCGAATCGACCCGGCCGGGAGCCTCGAGGGTTGATCCGAAAGTGGAAGCGGGACGGGTAGCGCCGGTCATCGAGGAGTTGGTGGCCGCGGGCATTCGCGTCAGCGTCGACACCATGCGCGCATCGGTTGCCGCTGCCGCGATCGAAGCCGGCGTCGACATCGTCAACGACGTATCCGGCGGTCGCGCAGATGCCGACATGGCGTCGGTGGTTGCCGATGCCGGGATTCCGTGGGTTCTGATGCACTGGCGTTCGGCGAGTGACTACGTTCACCGCGGCAGCGCCGATCACTACGACGACGTTGTCAGCGACGTTCGTGACGAACTGCTGACTCAGGTCGACCTCGCGCTGAAAGCGGGTGTCGATTCCTCTGCCATCATCCTCGATCCGGGCTTGGGGTTCGCGAAGAACGCCGACCACAACTGGGCACTGCTGCGGGCGTTGCCGGAGTTCACGGCGTTGGGATTTCCTGTTCTGGTGGGGGCGTCGCGTAAGCGTTTCCTCGGGTCGCTGCTCAGCGATTCCGGCGGGACGCCGCGGCCGCCGGCCGGCCGTGAAACTGCGACGGCGGTGGTCTCCGCGCTTGCCGCACGTGATGGCGCGTGGGGTGTTCGTGTTCACGACGCCCAGGCGTCACTCGACGCTATCGCTGTTGTGGAAGCGTGGTCTCGTGGACGGGAAAGGGACTGACATGGGCGATCGGATCGAGTTACGAGGATTGAAAGTCCGTGGCAATCATGGTGTTTTCGACCATGAGAAGCGTGACGGTCAGGACTTCTTCATCGACGTCACGGTGTGGATGGACTTGGCCCCGGCAGCCGCGTCGGACAATCTCGAACACACGCTGCACTACGGCGAGTTGGCCGAGGCTGCCGCAGCGATTGTCGGTGGACCGTCACGCGATCTCATCGAAACCGTTGCTGCCGAGATCGCCGACAACGTCATGACGGATACGCGGGTGCAGAGCGTCGAAGTTGTTGTCCACAAGCCGTCGGCACCGATCCCACTCGTGTTCGCAGACGTTGCTGTCGTTGCTCATCGGACGAGGCAGAAATGACTCGGGCCGTTCTGTCGATCGGCTCGAACATCGGCGATAGCCTGGCCCATTTGCAATCTGCGGTCGACGGTCTCGGAGACGCCGTAGTGGCTGTGTCACCGGTGTATTCGACCGCGCCGTGGGGTGGCGTCGAACAGCAGGATTTTCTCAACGCCGTCCTACTCGTGGATGATCCGACGGCCGGAAGCTACGACTGGCTGCTGCGGTCGCGCAAACTCGAGGAAGACGCCGATCGGGTGCGTGATCAGCGATGGGGTCCGCGGAGCTTGGACGTCGACGTGGTGGATTGTGAAGGAATTGTCAGTGCTGATCCGGAGCTGACGCTGCCGCACCCGCGGGCACATCTGCGGGCCTTTGTACTCATTCCCTGGCTTGACGTCGAACCAGGTGCAACCCTGATGGTCGATCAGGAGGTTCGGGCTGTTGCGCAGGTGCTCGCGAACCTCGATCGCTCGGAGCGCGACGGAGTGCGCGTCACGGATTCGGTTCTGATTCGGTGACCGAACAGGATCGGGGCATGAAACCGACAAAAATCAGCGAACTACTGGTTTTGACCGGAGTGGCCGCGGTTGCCACCTGGATTCTGATTCGTGTGTTCTACGGTTCGATGCCGCCCATCCCGGTGTACGCGGGCGCGTCGCTGTATCTGGCCGCGATCGCCGAGGTGATCCTCGCGTTTGTCATTCGGTCCCGGATCAAGGGAAGCCAGATCGGCGACGGTTATCGACAACTGCACCCAATCGCTGCTGCACGCGCCCTCGCGCTCGCAAAAGCGTCAGTACTGGTCGGTTCAGCTACCACCGGGGTGTGGATCGGAGCACTGGTGTATCTGATCCCACAACGATCCGTTTTGAAAGCTGCCGCCGAGGACACGCCGGGGGCGTGGGTCGGACTTGGTGCAGCAATTGCGCTGGTAGCAGCCGCGCTGTGGCTCGAACACTGTTGTAAGACGCCAGAAGATACACCTGACGAACCGGCGCACTGAGCGCTGCGGTAGGCGAATCGCATGGGTAAGGTCCATGGCACCTGCGCTCTCGACAAGTACCCTGGCAACCATGACGAATTCTGGTCGATCGAAGTCTGCGCGCCGTAGCAAGCGCAGCGCGAGCCAGATGATCGTTGCCGGTCTTCTTGCTCTCGCCGTCATCGCCTCACTGTTTCTGATCTTCAGTAACAGTGTTCAACTCCTTCGTGTCGGACTGGTGGTGGCGCTCTGGGCAGCCACGCTGGGTGCGATCGCGATGACGAAGTACCGCCGCGAATCGGCGCTCGACAAAGCAAAGGTCGCGGACTTGCAGACCGTGTACGAGCTGCAGCTGGAGCGTGAGATTTCCGCTCGACGCGAATACGAGTTGAGTGTCGAAAGTCGTATCCGCCGCGAAGTCGGCACCGACTCGGCAGAACTGTCGGCGCTTCGCGAAGAATTGGTGGCGCTGCGACGCAATCTCGAAGCGCTCTTCGACGGTGGATTACTCCCCGAACGCCCGGCTTTGAAGGCCGACTCGACGCGCGTTGGAGAACTCGGCGGCGGTTCCTACAGCGCATATCAACCCGCAGCATCGGGCCTGTACGTACCCGGTGCCGGTCAGAACGCCACCAATTCCCCGAGCCCTCAGGTAGGTGGGTTGGCGTCGCCGAACGACGGTCCGGTCACCGCCGAAACCACCGTCGTGTTCGAGGAAGTCGCGTGGCGCGAGGCAGCTGCGAAGAATGCGGCAGTGAAAGATGCTCAGGTCAAACGCAATTCGCAGCAAGCGCAAGGCGCGCAGCGCGGCGAAAACCGTGAGCCTGCTGTTGCCGCAGTGAAGCCTGTGGTTGTCACGCCGCCGATCGCGAAGCCTGCAGTTGTGAAGCCTGAGACCGTCAAGCCTGTCGCCAAGCCGGTCGCCAAGCCGGTCGTTGACGAGCCAGTAGTCGAAGAAGTGGTCGAGGTAGTCGCCGAAGTAGTCGAAGAGCCAGTGGTCGCCGAAGTTGTCGAAGAGCCAGTAGTCGCACCTGCAAGCAGTGCTCCTGAGCCAATCGTCACACCTGCAAGCAGTGCTCCTGAGCCAACATCCGAACCCACGGAGGAACCACGTCGTCGGCGTCGCGCAGTCCCGGACAGCGCCGACAGCGGTGCTCACTCCAACGGTTTGACGGTGGCCGAGATCATGGCAAATCTCAGTTCTGCGAATCCGGCGGAAGGCTCAGGGCGTCGTCGGCGCCGTGAAGATTGAGAGCCGTTGAGTCCTAGATCACTCGCTCGTCCATAGCGTCGCGTCTGGCGCGGGGGATATCCTCGTCGAAGAACGTCTGGTACCCGCAGAGCGGGACTGGAACGAACGAGAGGAATCCGGTGACTTCCTTCGGGATCACTAACGGACCTGTGCCTGCGCGATTGACGGTTGGAATTGTCTCGGCAGGGCGGGTCGGAACTGCTGTAGGCGCCGCACTCGAGCGCGCTGGACACATTGTCGGCGCATGCTCTGCTGTCTCTGCGGCATCAGTTGCGCGGGCGGCTAAACGACTGCCCGATTCCGAGATCCTGCCTGCCGCCGATGTTGCAGCTCGTTCGGAATTGTTGATCCTTGCAGTTCCGGACGATCAACTGGCGGATCTGGTCAAGGGCCTGGCAGCTACGAACGCAGTCAAGCCAGGGACACTTGTGGCCCACACATCCGGTGCCAACGGGATTTCGATCCTGGCTCCGTTGACGGAACTGGGCGCGCTGCCATTGGCTATCCATCCGGCGATGACGTTCACCGGGCATGACGAGGACACCGCACGGTTGTCGTCGGCGTGCTTCGGGATCACCGCTGCAGATGACATCGGGTACGCGATCGCTCAATCGCTGGTCCTCGAGATCGGCGGCGAACCGGTTCGGGTCCGCGAGGAGAACCGTGCGCTGTACCACGCTGCATTGGCGCACGGCAGTAATCACCTCGTCACGCTGGTGGTGGATGCCGTCGAGGCGCTGCGCGCGTCGTTGCAGGGAGATGAGTTGCTCGGTCAGCAGTTGATCGACGGCGATCCCGGAGGAGTTGCAGAGCGGGTTTTGCAGCCACTTCTCTCCGCTGCCTTGGACAACGCATTACGACGCGGCCCGTCGGCATTGACGGGTCCGGTGGCTCGCGGTGATGCCGCGGCTGTCGAGACACATTTACGAGTACTGACGGATCTCGACCCGGAGCTTGCAGCCGGATATCGAGCGATGTCCTTGCGATCGGCCCAGCGGGTGGGCGCCCCCACCACATTGTTCGACATCTTGACTGAAACGGGAGGTGACCGTCGTGAGTGATTTGCAGGGCGGATACAAGCGCGGCGAACTGACAGTGCACCACGAGCCGGACATGATTCGGCGTGTGTCGAAGGCCTTGCGCGGAGTGGGTCGCCAGGTGGCGTTGGTTCCGACGATGGGCGCTCTCCACGCGGGGCACATCGAGTTGGTTCGTCAGGCCAAGATCACCGGAGCGGTTGTCGTCGTCTCCATCTTCGTGAATCCGCTGCAGTTCAGTGCGGGCGAGGACCTGGACGCGTACCCGCGCACTCTCGACGCGGACCTCGATCTGCTTCGGGCCGAGGGCGTCGAGTTGGTATTCGCGCCGAGCGCGAAGACGATGTACCCGCGCGGTCAGCGCACGACAGTCATGCCGGGTCCGTTGGGCAGCGAACTCGAAGGCGGCGCCCGCCCGACGCACTTCGCAGGCATGCTGACGGTGGTGGCGAAGCTGCTGCAGATCGTGGCTCCCAACCACGCGTACTTCGGGGAAAAGGACTACCAGCAGCTGACGCTGATCCGTCAGATGGTGTGGGATCTCAACTTCGACGTGCAGATCATCGGTGTTCCGACGGTCCGCGAGTTCGACGGACTCGCATTGTCCTCCCGTAACCGGTACCTCGACGAGAGCCAGCGGACCGCGGCCGTGGCACTGTCGGCGGCGCTGATCGCCGGCGCTCATGCTGCCGCCGGTGGTGCAGAAGCGATCGTCGAGACTGCGCGCGCCGTTCTGGCCGCAGTCCCCGAGATCGAGGTCGATTACCTCGAAGTTCGTGGTGTTGATCTCGGACCCGCCCCGGAGCGCGGCGACGGCCGACTGTTGGTGGCCGCCAAGCTCGGCACCACCCGGTTGATCGACAACGTGGGAGTCGCGGTGGGAACCGGATTCCTCGAACGTGACACCGACCCTTCCGCCGACGCTGTTGACGACCTGCTGTCTCACTGAGCCCCCTCACGAGTAAAGGACCTTGGATATGTTTCGCACCATGATGAAGTCGAAGATCCACCGCGCGACGGTGACTCACGCCGATCTGCATTACGTCGGCTCGGTCACGGTCGACGAGGATCTGATGGATGCCGCCGATCTGCTCGAAGGTGAGCAGGTGTGCATCGTGGACATCGACAACGGTGCCCGCCTCGAGACCTACGTCATTGCGGGTGAGCGCGGCAGCGGTGTCATCGGAATCAACGGTGCGGCAGCGCATCTGGTCAAGCCGGGCGATCTCGTGATCCTCATTGCGTACGGCGTGATGAACGCGCAGGAAGTCAAGGAGTACAACCCGCGAGTCGTGTTCGTCGACGCCGACAACAACCAGGTGGAACTTGGTTCCGACCCGGCACACGCACCCGAAGGTTCCGGTCTGATCACTCCTCGTATGCTGTCGACCTTGGACGCCGAGCGTGAATCCAGTCTGGTCTAACCGTGCTGCTCACGGTCGACGTGCGGAACACCAACATCGTTCTGGGATTGTTCTCCGGGGTTGGTGAGTATTCGAAGTTGTTGCAGGACTGGCGGATGCGTACCGATCCGCGGATGACGGCTGATGAATTGGCGTTGACCTTCCGCGGGCTGCTGGGGCAGCATGTCGATCAGATCACCGGTGTTGCGGCGTTGTCGACGGTACCGTCGGTGCTGCGTGAGATTCGCGTGATGCTCGGGCGGTACTGGGGACATGTTCCGCACGTTGTGGTTGAACCAGGTGTGCGAACCGGAGTGCCGCTGCTGGTGGACAATCCCAAAGAGGTGGGCGCCGACAGGATCGTGAACAGCCTTGCGGCGCATTATCTTTACGAGAGCCCCTGCATCGTTGTCGATTTCGGAACGTCGACGTGTATCGACGTAGTGTCGGGCAAGGGTGAGTTTCTGGGCGGCTGTATTGCGCCGGGGCTCGAGATCTCGACCGACGCCTTGGCGTCGCAGTCTGCCGCACTGCGGAAAGTGGAATTGGTGCGTCCGCGTTCGGTGGTCGGAAAGAACACCGTGGAGTGCATGCAGTCCGGAGCGGTGTTCGGCTTTGCCGGTCTTGTAGACGGATTGGTACGACGCGTTCGTGAGGAGTTGCCGGAGTTCGGTGGCTTGGACGTCGCGGTGATCGCCACGGGAGACAGTGCACCGCTGATCATTCCGGAGTCCGCCACCATCGAGCACCTCGAACGGGATCTCACGCTCGAGGGGTTGCGGTTGGTGTTCGAGCGCAATCAGGCGCGTAGGGGATCGGGTCGACGGCCGATAGCGTGACCGTCCATGTGTGACGTAGGGAATTCTCTCCACAGGTTTCGCGATCGCAGAAGTTGTGCCACAATGGTCAACGTGAATCGCTGCATGAGTGCTCAGGAGTGTTGTCGAGGCTGACCGCTGCCTTGACCAATTCACATCTCCTTGGAGCTAGCTCGTGCTACCCACACATTCTGCAGATCTCTCTGTTTTGACCCCTACTCTTGCATCTGGTCGTGGTGTTTCCGCAGGTAACGGTGCTAATCGCGGTTCGTCCGGACGACGTCAGAACCGGGCTTCGTTGCCCACCCGCTTGCGTCCCGCTGATCTTCTGCGCCTCACTGACGAGGGTGCAAACGGTGTTCTCGACGGACGTTTCGATCACCTCATTCCCGAGGCGTTCCCGACCGTCGAGCGGTGGTCCACTCGCTTGTATGCCGACGACGACGTCGACGTCTGGCTCATCAGCTGGGTTCCGGAACGTAACACCGAATTACATGACCACGCAGGTTCTTTCGGGGCCCTCACGGTTCTCAGCGGTTCGCTCACCGAATATCGCTGGGCAGGTGAAGAATTGGTGGAGCGTCAGCTCGACGCCGGCGATCAGGCGGCATTCCAGCTCGGGTGGGTACACGACGTCGTATGGACACCGCCGCAGCCCGGATCGAAGATCGAAATAAGCTCTGATTCACCGACTTTGAGCGTCCATGCCTACTCGCCGCCATTGACGGCAATGTCCTACTACGAAGTCACGGACAACAACACACTTCGTCGCACACGTACCGAGCTGACCGACCAGCCCGAGGGAGTTTGAAAATGACTATCGACCAAATGCTCGACGACGCTCGCGCACAGATCGATCGTATGTACGTCTTCTCGCTCACCGAAGCCTTTCATCGCGGGGCGATCTTCGTCGACATTCGCCCGCAGGCGCAGCGCGCCATCGAGGGAACTCTTCCCGGCGCACTCGCGATCGAGCGGAACGTTCTCGAGTGGCGACTCGACCCCACCAGCAGCGCACACCTCGCGTTGGCCACCGACCACGACGTCGAGTGGGTGATCGTCTGCTCCGAGGGCTACACCTCCAGCCTGGCCGCTGCGTCGTTGCAGCAACTCGGCCTGCGTAACGCCACCGATCTGGTTGGCGGATACAAGGCGATCAAGGCTGCGGGCTTGCTCGGTGCGCTCAGCGGAGTGCGTCATTGCACCCGTGAGTTGGCGGCGGTTTCCGCCCACTGAGGCGGCCGGCGGGTTTGCCGGAACGCTTTCGGGCTCACCCCGTGATGTCGGGTGAAGGCGGTTGTGAGGGCAAAGGGGCTCGAGTAACCCACTTCTCGCGCGATCGACGACACCGTTCGTGCCGGGTCTGCGAGCAGATCTGCCGCCACCGACAAGCGCCACTCGGTCAGGTAGCCAACCGGTCCGATCCCCATGAGACCGGTGAACCGGCGCGCGAAGGCCGCTCGCGAACAGCCGGCCTCCTGGGCCAAAGCCGCGACCGTCCAGGGGTGTTCCGGCCGATTGTGTATGAGCCGCAAGGCATGTCCGATGATGGGATCCTCGTAGGCCTTGATCCATCGCGGTGATCGATCCGGGTTCGCCGCGAACCAGGTACGGACCGCCGAGATCAGAACCAGGTCGAGGAGCCTGTCCAACAACACTTCCTGTCCTGGCCCGTCCGCGGCGATTTGTTGTTCCAGAAGCGTCGTCATCGGCGTGGTTTCCATGCTGCGACGGACTACCGCGACGGGTGTCAGGCTGTCGAGAATCTGCCCGCTGACGTAAGAGTCCAAACGGTATGTGCCCGTGAGCATGATGGTTTGGCCGCTGGTCGAGTTGCCCCACGTGCGAACGCCGAGAACCGACATGTCCTCGAGTGGTGATCCGTCGACTGCGGCGCAGTTTTGTGCCTCGTCGATGAGTACGTGGATCGGGGTGCTTAGGTTATCGGCGACCGTATAGGGATCGGGGCCGCGCAGGAGTGCAATGTCGCCGGCCTCGAGGTTCTCGGTCTGTCCGGTGTCCGAGACGACGACTGCGGTGCCGCGAACCAGAATCAGCACGGTGACGGGTGCGTGGTCCTCGATACGTAATGACCAGGGCGGATCGAGCAGCGAGCGCAGCAGAAAAGCGCCCTCCGCCCGCGATCCGGCCAGCATCATCGACAATGCATCCATGTTTCGACGGTAGACGCTGACGTATGTTTTTGCGACCTTCAGCTATGGATCGTATTGCCGCCGCGCGATCGAATGAGTTCATGACTACAACAAGTGACATTCAATCGGCAGTAGTGATCGGTGGTACCGGCAAGACCGGTGCGCGCGTTGCGCAGAGGCTGACGGCGGTGGGAATCCGTACCCGAATCGCGTCGAGAACATCCGGGACGCTTTTCGACTGGAACGATCAGACGACGTGGCAGCCCGCAGTGTCCGGCGTCGAAGTGGCATACGTGACGTATGCGCCGGATCTGGCTGTTCCGGGATCGAGCACACACATCGAGGAGTTTGCGAATCTCGCGGATCGCGAAGGGGTCAGGCGCATGGTGCTCCTGTCCGGGCGCGGTGAACCTGCGGCGCAGAAAGCCGAGCAGGTTCTGGCCGACAGCGGTCTGGAATGGGCTGTGGTGCGGGCCAGTTGGTTTGCCCAGAACTTCAGCGAGGGGTATCTACTCGATCCGATTCGGGAAGGCCACCTGGAACTTCCGGTAGGCGAGGTGGGGGAGCCGTTCATCGACGTCGACGATCTCGCCGATGTGGCGGTGGCCGCATTGACTCGGACCGACCTCCTCGGCCGAGTTCTCGAGGTGACGGGTCCGGAGTTGCTCACCTTCGTGGAGGCCGTTGAGGCGATTTCGGCGGCGTCGGGGCGTGCGGTGTCATTCGAAAGAATTGGACTGCAACAGTTTTCCGACGGCATGGCGGAAGTCGGAGTCCCGAGTGATGTCGTGGAGTTGCTCACGTACCTGTTTGCCGAGGTTCTCGACGGACGAAATCAAAGTGTGACCGGCGTCGTCGAAGAGGTCCTGAAACGACCCGCTCGAGATTTCACCACTTTTGCCGCCGAGGCTGCTCGAACGGGGGTCTGGTCGTGAAGAAATCCGAGATCTTTCTGGAGTTGCTGGTCGGCGTGACTGCGTTCGGTGCACTGGTCGCCGGCGGTGCGCTGTTCGCATTCTCCGCCTTCGTGATGCCGGCCCTGCGCTCGGTGGATGCACATACCGCGATTACGTCGATGCAGGCGTTCAACGTGGAAGCACCGCGGAGTGCCTTGATGCTGCCCCTCGTCGGATCGGCGCTCACCGCGATCGCCGCCGGAATCTGGGCATCGATCTCGAGACCGGACGGTTGGGTGCTCGCTGTTGTCGGTTGCGGCGGGGTGCTCGCGTCCTTCGCGGTGACAGCGATCTACCACGTCCCACGCAACGACGCTTTTGCCTCGGTCAGGGCTACCGACGCAGGCGCATGGTCGTCATACGAGGCCGCTTGGACGATGTGGAATCACGTCAGGGTTGGGCTGTACCTCCTGTCGGGAATCGTGCTCGCGGTGGCCGCGGTGCTACCAGCAACAAACGCGGTGGACACGGCCCAGTAGTCTTGTACCCCGTGAGTGATGTAGAAGCCCAGCCAGTCGACGACACCCCCGAGCAGCTCCGTATCCGGCGCGAGAAGCGTGAGCGGATCCTGGCGCAGGGGCAGGAGGCGTACCCGGTCTCGGTTGATCGCACGCATACTTTGGCGCAGATCCGTGCCGAGTTCCCGGAACTCGAAGCTGACACCGCTACCGGCGTGATTGTCGGCGTCGTCGGCCGCGTCATCTTCATGCGCAACACCGGCAAGCTGTGCTTCGCGACTTTGCAGGAGGGCGACGGTACCCAGCTGCAGGCCATGATCAGCCTCGCCGGCGTCGGCGAAGAGGCATTGGCCGCCTGGAAGTCCGACGTCGACCTCGGCGACTTCGTCTTCATCCACGGTGAGGTCATCAGCTCCCGTCGGGGTGAGCTCAGCGTGATGGCCGACGCGTGGCAGATCGCGTCCAAGGCGCTGCGTCCCCTGCCGGTCGCTCACAAGGAAATGAGTGAAGAGTCCCGTGTGCGTCAGCGCTACGCGGACCTGATCGTTCGGCCCGAGGCTCGGGACAACGCCCGCAAGCGTGTCGCTGTTGTCCGTGCGCTGCGTAATGCGCTCGAGAGCCGCGGCTTCCTCGAGGTCGAGACGCCGATGCTGCAGACGCTGCACGGCGGCGCGGCAGCTCGCCCGTTCGTCACGCACTCCAACGCCCTCGACATCGACCTGTACCTGCGTATCGCGCCGGAACTGTTCCTCAAGCGTTGCGTCGTCGGCGGTATCGAGAAGGTCTTCGAGATCAACCGCAACTTCCGCAACGAGGGCGTCGACTCCACTCACTCGCCCGAGTTCGCGATGCTCGAGACGTACGAGGCCTACGGCACGTACGACGATTCCGCGAAGATGATTCGTGAGCTCGTCCAGGAAGTTGCGCAGGAAGCATTCGGCACGCAGGTCCTCACCCTCGCCGACGGTTCCGAGTACGACGTCAGTGGCGAGTGGCAGGTTCTCGAGATGTACCCGTCGCTGTCGGCTGCCATCGGCACCGAGGTCACGCCGGATACGACGGTCGACGAGCTTCTCGCCTTGGCGGAGAAGGTCGGCCTCGAGGTTCCCAAGGACAAGGGTTACGGCCACGGCAAGCTTGTCGAGGAGCTGTGGGAGCACCAGTGCGGCGATCAGCTGTACGTGCCGACGTTCGTGCGGGACTTCCCGGTCGAGACGTCGCCCCTGACTCGTGATCACCGCAGTAAGAAGGGTGTCACCGAGAAGTGGGACCTCTACATTCGCGGATTCGAGCTGGCGACAGGCTACTCCGAGCTGGTCGACCCGGTCATCCAGCGTGAGCGTTTTGTCGATCAGGCGCGCCTCGCGTCGGCCGGCGATGACGAAGCAATGGTGCTGGACGAGGAATTCCTTGCCGCCATGGAGCAGGGCATGCCGCCCACCACGGGAACCGGCATGGGTATCGATCGACTACTGATGGCGCTCACCGGCCTCGGAATCCGCGAGACGATCCTGTTCCCGATCGTGCGTCCTTCTGCTCGCTAGATTTTCCTGAAAAGGGTTCGACCGCACACTGTTGTGGTCGAACCCTTTTTCTGTTCCCCGACGGATTCGGGCCCGCCAGTTCAACGAACTGTTGCGTCCGTGGTCTCCGACTTTCGGATCGTCGAGATGATCTGGTCGATCGCTGCCTTGTCGAGGGACTCGGGGTGACCCTGATCTGACTGGATCAGGAAGATCATCACTTCCGCCGTGGCGTATCCAGGTGTGGCGACGATGTCGAATGTTGCTGATGACGGGTCGCATTCGTTGTCTGGGGGGATGTTGGTGGCGGTTACGGTGTATCGGACAGCGGGGCGTCCGGAAATGGTGAAGTGAGTTGGTTCTCTGTAGGCGATGGTGGCGTGGGTGCCGTGCTTGTCGGAAAAATGAGATCGGCTTTGTGGACCCATTCTTGTGCGACGGTGTCGATGTCGACGCCGTTGCGACCGGTTGTCCCCAAGTGCGCCAAAGATAATGGTGTCCTCAGTGGTGGTCCACCCGGCGACTGAGCCTGAGTTATTTCGCCAATCGGGTGGAATGTCATAGGTGAGACCGAATTTGGTGGCGATAGGCTGAGGTTGGCCGGGTTCCACATCGATCTTCGGTGGTGGCCGATCCAGAGGGTGGAATCAGCACATTGTGGGCGCGTTTTCCGAAAAGCGATTGATAACGCGTTCTAGTTTGTTAGCGTCTGCACGGTTTGTATCTGCCGTCAGAGGAGTCGATCGTGCGCAGAACTGGGATTTTCGGGGGAGTTGTACTCGCGGCGGCGATCCTCGTCGGGATGGGGTCGACGGCGTCGGCGCAGGCACCGTTGCCCGTTCCCAGCGCGTTTCTTGCCGGCGTTCCCCAGGAGTTGGGGAATCCTGGTGGTTCGGCTCCCGGATCCAACGACTTTTCGTGTAAGCCGACTGCTGAACATCCGAATCCCGTTGTGCTCGTGCATGGTACGGCCGGCAACAGGGCGACCAACTGGGCTACCTATTCGCCATTGCTCGCCAATGAGGGTTACTGCGTTTTCGCGCTGACCTACGGCAATTTTCCGGAACAGCCGTGGCCGCTGTCGGCGATCGGTGGAATGCAGGAAATACCTTCCAGTGCAGCGCAATTGTCGAGTTTTGTCGATCAGGTTCTTGGTGCTACCGGAGCGTCGTCTGTAGATCTGATCGGACATTCGCAGGGCACGATCATCAACGGGTATTACGCGAAGTTCCTCGGTGGCGCCGACAAAGTGGACAACATCATCTCGGTTGCGCCGCTGTGGAAGGGAACGCTCGGAAACGAGCAGGTCAGCATCGGGCGCACCATGCGTGATCTCGGGGTGTCCGAGGCAGCGCAGGCCGGATTCCCGATCTGTAAAGCCTGCTTGAACATGGGCGCGGGATCGGAGTTCATCGAGAATCTTCGTGCCGGTGGCGTCTACGCGTCGGGTGTTCACTACACGAACATCACGACGCGTTACGACGAGCTGGTTCTTCCGTACACAAATGGTCTCGAGCCTGGGCTGAACGCCACCAACATTGTTGTCCAGGACGGTTGTGAGCAAGACATCTCCGATCACCTCGCCATCGCGGCATCGCTGCGCGCTGCGACATTTGCTCTCAATGCGCTCGATCCATCGCACCCGCGACCGGTACCGTGTCATCCGGTGTGGCCCATCGTGGGTTGAGCAGAGCATGGAGGCGTGCGATGGGCATACGGGCAGTAGCCTGCGCGGCGGTTGCGGCAGCAGTACTGGGGGCTGCTGCCGCGCCGGAACGTGCGTCGGCGGATACGCCGCCCGTGACTACACCGTCTGTCACTTCAACACTGCCTGTTCCGTTCGGTTTCGCCAGCGGGATTGCGCTGGAAGCGCTCGACCCCGGGGGATCAGTGCCGGGAACCAACAACTACTCGTGCACGCCTTCGGTGGCGCATCCGGATCCCGTGGTCCTCGTCCACGGAACCGCGGCAAACCGTCAGACCAACTGGGCGGTACTTGCGCCGGTTCTCGCGAACGAGGGTTATTGCGTTTTTGCACTCACGTTCGGGAACCGATTCGACCTGCCATGGCCGTTGTCGGCTGCAGGTGGCCTCGCGCCGCTGCCGGAGAGTGCACAGCAGTTGTCGGACTTCGTCGACGGAGTATTGGAGGCGACGGGTGCCTCGAAAGTCGATCTCGTCGGACATTCGCAGGGGACGACCGTCAGTGGGTACTACGCCAAGTTCTCAGGCGGTGACGACAAGGTCTCGAAGATCGTGTCGATAGCCCCGCTGTGGAACGGTTCCGACGTCGGTCCGCCGAAAGGCGTCGGCGGTCCGGATTTCGACAACGTGAGCTTTGTGTCCGAGCTGCGTGACGCCGGCGTGTACGCGGACACCGTCGAGTACTCCAATATCGTGACTCGCTACGACCAAGTAGTGGTTCCGTACACCAGCGGAATACTCGCGGCGTCGAATGCGTCCAACATTGTGGTGCAGGATGGTTGCCCGCAGGACCGGTCGGACCACATTGCCGTGGTGGCGTCACAGAGAACGGCAGCGTTGACGCTGGCGGCACTCGATCCGTCGACGACCCGTGAAATCCCGTGTGATCGAGTGCTCCCGATTATCGGCTGATCTCAGCGCCGAACTCGATATACGTACCTGTTCGCTTCAGGCGTACAGGAAGTGGGAAACGATTGCCGGAGCTGCGACGTTGTGAGATGTAAGTAAGCCGGTATCCCCTGCCAATCGGGTGGAGGAGCAGCAGGTGGACTTCGCGCCCTCTAGAGTAATAAGTGGGGTCGTGCAACCTCAGTCGATTCGTAGACGCCATGTCTGCTGACCGGCGAGGCGATCAGTCTGTAGTGCCGGAGCGAAACGCGGCGACCAGGGACGAGACATCCGGTCTCGAACCTGCCCGCCGGAGAGTGTGAGGGAGAGCGATGTTCGAGAGGTTCACCGATCGCGCGCGGCGCGTTGTTGTCCTGGCTCAAGAAGAAGCCAGGATGCTCAACCACAACTACATCGGTACGGAGCACATCCTCCTCGGCCTCATTCACGAGGGCGAAGGTGTTGCCGCCAAGTCGTTGGAGTCGTTGGGTATCTCCCTCGAGGGAGTCCGCAGCCAGGTCGAGGAGATCATCGGCCAGGGCCAGCAGGCTCCGTCCGGTCACATCCCCTTCACACCGCGCGCCAAGAAAGTCCTCGAGCTGAGTCTGCGCGAAGCGCTGCAGCTCGGACACAACTACATCGGTACGGAGCACATCCTGCTCGGTCTCATCCGCGAGGGTGAGGGCGTTGCAGCCCAGGTTCTGGTCAAGCTCGGTGCCGATCTCAACCGTGTCCGCCAGCAGGTCATCCAGCTGCTGTCGGGCTACCAGGGCAAAGAGCCCACCGAAACCGGTGGCACTCGCGGAGAGGCCGGCACGCCGTCCACCTCGCTCGTGCTCGACCAGTTCGGTCGCAACCTGACGCAAGCTGCCCTCGAAGGCAAGCTGGACCCGGTCATCGGCCGCTCGAAGGAAATCGAGCGTGTCATGCAGGTTCTCTCGCGTCGTACCAAGAACAACCCGGTCCTCATCGGTGAACCCGGTGTCGGTAAGACCGCTGTTGTCGAGGGCCTGGCTCAGGCAATCGTCAACGGTGAGGTCCCCGAGACCCTCAAGGACAAGCAGCTGTACACGCTCGACCTCGGGTCGCTCGTGGCCGGCAGCCGTTACCGCGGTGACTTCGAAGAGCGCCTGAAGAAGGTTCTCAAGGAGATCAACACCCGCGGCGACATCATCCTGTTCATCGACGAGCTGCACACTCTCGTGGGTGCGGGCGCGGCTGAGGGCGCTATCGACGCGGCCTCCATCCTCAAGCCCAAGCTTGCCCGCGGTGAGCTGCAGACCATCGGTGCCACCACTCTCGACGAGTACCGCAAGTACATCGAGAAGGATGCCGCACTCGAGCGTCGTTTCCAGCCCGTTCAGGTGGGCGAGCCCACCGTCGAGCACACCATCGAGATCCTCAAGGGTCTTCGTGACCGCTACGAGGCTCACCACCGTGTGTCCATCACGGACGGTGCTCTCGTGGCAGCTGCGACGCTCGCCGACCGCTACATCAACGACCGCTTCTTGCCGGACAAGGCGATCGACCTCATCGACGAGGCGGGCGCGCGAATGCGCATCCGTCGGATGACTGCACCGCCGGACCTGCGCGAATTCGACGATCGCATCGCCGACGCGCGTCGCGAGAAGGAGTCCGCGATCGACGCGCAGGACTTCGAGAAGGCCGCGAACCTGCGTGACAAGGAAAAGACCCTCGTTGCTCAGCGCGCTGAGCGTGAGAAGCAGTGGCGTGCGGGCGACCTGGACGTCATCGCCGAGGTCGACGACGAGCAGATCGCCGAGGTTCTGGGCAACTGGACCGGCATCCCCGTCTTCAAGCTCACGGAGGAGGAGACCACTCGTCTGCTCCGTATGGAAGAGGAACTGCACAAGCGGATCATCGGCCAGGAAGAGGCAGTCAAGTCCGTCTCGAAGGCGATCCGTCGTACGCGTGCAGGTCTGAAGGATCCCAAGCGTCCCTCGGGCTCCTTCATCTTCGCCGGCCCGTCCGGTGTCGGTAAGACGGAGCTCGCGAAGTCGCTCGCCAACTTCCTGTTCGGCGACGACGACGCTCTGATCCAGATCGACATGGGCGAGTTCCACGACCGCTTCACCGCTTCGCGTCTGTTCGGTGCCCCTCCCGGGTACGTCGGATACGAAGAGGGTGGCCAGCTCACCGAGAAGGTCCGTCGCAAGCCGTTCAGCGTCGTGCTGTTCGACGAGATCGAGAAGGCACACCAGGAGATCTACAACACCCTCCTGCAGGTGCTCGAGGACGGCCGTCTCACCGACGGTCAGGGTCGTACCGTCGACTTCAAGAACACGGTGCTGATCTTCACGTCCAACCTCGGTACGTCGGATATCTCCAAGGCTGTCGGCCTGGGCTTCAGCTCGGGAACGGGCACCGGCTCGAACTACGAGCGGATGAAGCTCAAGGTGCACGATGAGCTGAAGAAGCACTTCCGCCCCGAGTTCTTGAACCGTATCGACGACATCGTCGTGTTCCATCAGCTCACGAACGAGCAGATCGTTCAGATGGTGGACCTGATGCTTGCTCGCGTCGAGAAGGCACTCAAGAACAAGGACATGGCCATGGAGGTCACCGACAAGGCCAAGTCGCTTCTGGCCAAGCGCGGATTCGATCCGGTACTGGGTGCGCGGCCGCTGCGTCGCACCATCCAGCGCGAGATCGAGGACCAGATGTCCGAGAAGATCCTCTTCGGAGAGATCGGACCGGGACACATCGTGCTCGTCGACGTCGAAGGCTGGGACGGCGAAGGCTCGGGCGAGGACGCGAAGTTCACGTTCACGCCTACGAAGAAGCCGATCGACGTGCCGGACGCACCGCCGATCGAACTGTCCAAGGCAGGCGAGAGCGAAAGCGCCGCAGAGTAAGTAGTACAGAGCTGTAAACGAAAACGGGCGGCACCCTTACCGGTGCCGCCCGTTTTGTGTATCACGGGGAGAGAGCATATTCATGAACGAGATCGAGATGGGCCATCTGCGACGTTGTGTCGAATTGGCGCGAGAGGCATTGGACGAAGGCGACGAACCGTTTGGATCGGTACTTGCTGCCGCTGACGGGACTTTCCTCGCGGAAGATCGAAACCGAATTGCGGGAGGCGACAGCACACGACATCCGGAATTCGAGTTGGCGCGGTGGGCCGCGCAGTATCTGACGACGGAAGAGCGCTCTACGGCAACGGTATTCACCTCCGGCGAGCATTGTCCGATGTGTTCGGCTGCTCATGCCTGGGTGGGATTGGGCCGGATCGTGTACGTGTGTTCGTCTGCGCAGTTGAGTGAATGGCTTACGGAGTGGGGAGTGGCCTCGGGGCCGGTACGATCCCTCCCGATCAACGAGGTTGCGCCGAATCTTCCGGTGGAAGGGCCGGTTCCGGAGCTGGTCGATGAGGTCCGCGAACTGCACCGCATGCTGCACTCACGCGGCGCCTGACGACACGCAAACGGGCGGCACCTCTCGATCGAGATGCCGCCCGCTCTATGACGTTCAGGACATGACGTTCAGGACACTACGTCTACAGCCCGAGCCTGTTCACGCAGTTCACCCTTGACTACCTTGCCACTTGCATTGCGCGGCAAGGCTTCCACGACGATGATGTCCTTAGGGTGCTTGTACCGTGCCAGGCGATCATTGAGGAAGGTGCTCAGCTCCTCGATGGTCAGGTCCACGGTTGAACCGGGGGTCATCGCGATGATCGCTACCGGAACCTCGCCCCACTTGGCGTCGGGACGCCCGACGACTGCGGCTTCGACTATCAATTCGTGTTCGTACAGAACGTTCTCGACCTCGGCGCAGTAGATGTTCTCACCGCCGGAGATGATCATGTCCTTCTTGCGGTCGACGACGTACACAAATCCTTCGTCGTCGACACGGACCAGGTCGCCGGAGTGAAACCACCCGCCGTGGAAGGCATCTGCGGTGGCCTGGGGGTTATTCCAGTACTCACTCATCATTGTGGGTCCGCGGTAGACAATTTCCCCGATTTCGCCGGGTGCCACGTCATCCATGTTCTCGTCGACGACGCGAGCCGAGATGGTGGGGATGACCCGGCCGACTGAACCGAGCTTACGGATGGCGTCATCGCCGTCGAGTACGCAAGTGATGGGAGACATTTCGGTTTGCCCGAAGACTGCGACGTTGAACGCATCAGGGAAGGTTTCGGCCATTGCCCGCAAGATCGTGTCCGACGACGGGGCGGCACCCCAGGAAATGTTCTTGAGCGAGAGGGCTCGAGGTTGGGCTTTCTGAACTGCACACACCGCCTGCCACTGCACGGGCACGAGGAACAAGCTGGTGACCTTCTCGGCTTCGAGGATATCGAGAAGCTGACCCGGGTCGAATGCGCCAACCGGGTGGATCACCGTGGTAGTGCCCAGTTGCAGGCTTGGGGCGATGGAACCGAGGGCAGCGATGTGGAACATCGGCGACGCACAGAAGCCGATGGAATCCTCGTTGAACAGGTGGAAGGCACGAATGCAGGTCAACGCTTGTGACGAGAGATTGGAATGCGAGAGCACGGAACCTTTGGGGCGTCCTGTGGTTCCCGAGGTGTACATGATGAGAGCCGGTGTGTCGTCCGGGATGTCGATCAATGCATGAGGTTCACCCGGTTCGCTGATCAAGTCCTCGTAGTTCAAGCTGTCGCCCTCAGCGGGTGCGCCCACCGTGATGGAGATGTCGATGCCCTCGGACGCTGCGCGGGCTGCGGCGGCCAACGGAGCCAACGGGCCCTCCGCGACAATGACTTTGGAGCCCGAGTCGTTGACAAGGTAGGCGACCTCAGGTGGGGTCAGTCGGAAGTTCACCGGGACAGCGATCGCGCCCAACGCATTGGTCGCGAGAACAATCTCGAGGTACTCGGGGCGGTTCAGCATCAGGATCAGAACGCGGTCACCAAAACTGACGCCGCGCCGGGAGAGCGCGTCTGCCAGTTTTTCGACGCGCTCGTTCAGCGTGCTCCAGGTGATGGAATCGCCCTGGAATCGCAGCGCGATGCGGTCCGGGATCATCTGCGCGTGGCGGGCAACCTGATTGTTCCAGTTGGTGCGTCGCAGGCGCTGTACCTCGGACGCTGTATCGGTGGAGGGCATCTACTGTTTCCTCTCAATCACTTGAAGTGGGGTGCGCGTTTCTGAAGCATTGCGGTCGCGCCTTCGGCGAAGTCGGCTCCGACAAGAAGTTCTGCTTGACCGGTCTTTTCGAGTTCCAGAGCGGAGTCGATGCGATCGAGTGTTGCGGCGTTCAGTGCGGCTTTGGTGAGTTGGAGAGCACGACGGGGCGCTGCGCTGGTGCGCTTCGCGACGGACTCGATGTGTGCAGCGAACTGATCGTCGGGAAGGGTTTTGGAGACGAGCCCGAATTGCGCTGCATCTGTAGCGGATAGACGCTCACCCAGCAGAAGCATCTCGGCTGCACGCGCCCGGCCGATCGCTGCCGGAATCAATGCGCTGGCGCCGCCGTCTGACATCAGTCCGATGTTGACGAAAGACATGAGGAAGTAGGCACTTTCGGCAGCATAGGTCAGGTCTGCGGCGAGGGCGATGGAGACGCCTACACCTGCGGCAGGTCCGTTGACTGCGGCGATCACGGGCACGGAGGTGCTGGTGATGGCGCGAATCACGGTGTTTGCGGTGTCCATGACGATCTGGGGATCTGTCGGATTGGTTGTGATAGCTGCGAGGTCTGCTCCCGTACAGAAGGCGCGGCCTGCTCCGGTGATGACGATGGTGCGCACATCCGGGTTGTCGCCGGCGTCGGTAACAGCGTCGATGAGACTTTTCATGGTCTCGAAGTCGGCTGCGTTCATGCGTTCGGGGCGGTTGAAGGTCAAACGCAGAATGCCGTTGTCGAGTTCCGTCAGGAGACCCGCTGTGGACGAGGTCATGACGAACTCGGGGAAACGGTACAACACATGCGAATCATCAGCACACAGCTTCCTTCTCACGGTTGATCTGGCGAAATGTGTTCCCTTGGCGTAGGCCGTAACTCGTGCCGCAGGAGGGTCTCTTCAGTGGTGAATCTATCTGCGAGATTGTGCGAATAGCGGTTAACATAACACCTCGAGTGGCAGTGTCAAGGGTGTTCGGAGAATCCGATACGGTAGCTGTGAAACGAATGGAGGGATTCATGCCCGGACGGACACGCGTCGTCGCACGTGGCGATGAATCCACTTCGCGCACGCGGCCGAAGAATCGCAAGGCTCAGATCGCGGCGGTTGCAGCCGAGGCGTTCAGTGAGCGCGGGTACCACGCGGTGGGTATCGACGACATAGCGTCTGCCGTCGGCGTGTCCGGTCCCGCGCTGTACCGCCATTTCCCCACCAAATACGCACTGTTCGTTCACGCGGTCGAAAACTTGTCTCGGGCACTGCTCGATGCGGCCGATTCCGCGCACTGCGAGAGCGACGATCCGCGGCAACAGTTGCAAGCCGTCATGGTCGCAGTCATCGGTGTCACTCTCGAGAATCGGCGTCGGGGCGGGCTCTATCGTTGGGAAGGCCGCTACCTCGAGAAGGTGGATCGCGAGAACCTGCGCCTGGACGTGGTGGCCTTGCGCCTGCGGGTGTCAGAGCCGTTGGCTGCGGTCCGCCCGGAGCTCGGTCGTGCCGATCTCGACCTCGTCACGGCAGCGATTCTGAGTGTGATCGGCAGTGTCACGGGGCATCGATCGACGTTGCCGCCCAAGCAGATCGAGTCCTTGATGCTCTCCGTCTGCTGGTCTGTGATCGATATGGAACTCCCGCGGCGAGTCTCGTCGGTAGCGCCTTTGCAAGGCGTCAATACGATTCCAGGACTCGAACGTACATCGAAACGTGAAGTGCTGCTTCACGAAGCGGTGCTGCTTTTCCATGAACGTGGGTATCACGAGGTCAGCATCGAGGAAATCGGAGCCGCCGCCGGGATCACCGCATCGAGTGTGTACCGGCATTTTCCGAGCAAGGCAGACCTACTGGCCGCAGCCTTTCATCGGGTGTCCGAACAATTGACCGTCACGTTGGGCTCCGCCCTGGCAGAATCCGAGACTCCGCGCCAGGCTGTGCACACACTTGCTGAGCTGTACGTTGCCGTCTTCTTCGCTCAGAGTGAGTTGCTTGCCGTCTATTTCGCGGAAGTCGGAAATCTCCCTGCCGATGCCGGCAAGGAGCTACGGAAGATTCAGCGACGCAATGTCGAGGAGTGGGCGCACCTGTGCGTCGACGCCCGGCCCGAACTCACTGTCGCGTCGGCTCGATTTCTTGTTCACGCGGCGCTGGGACTGGTTCTCGATGTCGGCCGCGTCGTCCGATTCGCGGAAGCCGAACGCGTCGCGGCACTTCTGTCGGCGACACTTCTCGGATAGTCGCGGGTAAGTTCGAGTGGCAAGGCGTTTCACACAATCCGCAGACGGAAGTAGGGACACCCAATGCCAACTCGTACCGCACGCACGGCCTGGAACGGCACCTTGGAAGCCGGATCGGGGCAGGTGGAACTCACCAGTTCCGGAGTCGCGACATTCGACGTGTCGTTCCCCAAACGAGCAGCTGAGGAAGCCGGCGGAACCACCAGCCCAGAAGAACTGATCGCCGCGGCACATTCGTCCTGCTACGCGATGCAATTGTCAGCGCTCATCGCCGAGGCCGGGGGAACTCCGCAGAGCCTCGACATCACGGCAGATGTCTCGTTGGGCCCCGACACGGTCGGCTTCAAGCTGACCGGAATCAAGCTCACCGTTCGCGCCGAGGTCGACGGCCTCGACGCCGACGGTTTTGCCAAGGTAGCCCAGGCCGCAAAGGAAACATGCCCGGTCAGTAAGGCTTTGACAGGCGTCGACATCACATTGGATGCAGCGCTGGACTGATCTTCTCGTGCTCGGGCGCCGTTTTCGGCGCTCGAGCACCTCTGATCACCAGGTAGCTCGCGAGCAGTATCGGGAGCACCCACAGATCCGAAGGATCGCGGACGACGAGGATCGGCAAGAGGTTTCCGCGTAATCCTGCTGCGGCCCAACGGAGAAATCCGATCACCCACTCGTACGCGTCGCCAACCGGCGCAACCATTTTCACGGCGGCAAAGCCTATTCCCGTGACTGCGATGGACCAGGCGATCGCTGCTCGCCCCACCAGGCTGCGTCTGGGCACCTCGAGAACCGAGAGCAGAAGCAGTGGAAACAGGAACACACCGGCTATGTCGGACAGCTTGCCCGTCATCGTGTTTCCGAAGGCGTCCTTGAGCACGTGGTCGTTGATCAGAATGATCGCCACCGAAACCAGGGCCCACGGACTCAGCAGCAGATCGCCCGGACGCCTCACGACAGGTTGATGGTTGCCGAGCCGGACGAGAACAGATCGCATTTGAACTGCAAACGCAGACCGGTGGCGGCTTCGGGGACCTCATACGACAATTCACCGCGCTTGGCCGCACCCGGCGCTAGCTCTCCGTCGACGCTCGACGTGTTGCTGTCGGTGAACGTGATGTTGTACGACTTGTTTGCCGAGTCCTGCAGTTCGAAGCACATCATCGACGACACCGCGGCGGGCTTGTCACTGTTGTTGGTGACCTCGGTGTCAACCACGACGTAGCGGTTTCCGGGATCAGCGGTGATGAACTGATTGGTCGAGACGTACGGATCGACAACGCCGTGTACCTGAACGCGCCAGTCACCGAGTTCGACGACGTCACCGATACCGAAAGCGGCAGCGGGTGCGGCGGACGAACCGTTGTCGTCGACCTTCTTCGCTTCATCGGTTTCGCCTGACGCGATGGTTGCGAACAGGGCTGCGCCGACGGCGAGGACGGCGAGGGGAGTGCGGAGTGATCGCATGATGGGTGCCTTTCGAGAGCGGGTATGGCACTAGTCAACGATGTCCGGGATGCCTTTCGCGTCAGCCGAAAGATCGGGTGATCTCCTCCTTTCGGTCGTTGTTTGCGCGCGTGGTGGTCCAATCGGCTGATTCGAGGAGTCGGTGGTGGTCTATACGCTTACTCGGTGATCACCACCCGAGGAACTGCAGTGCGACGACGCGTATGGACAACTGTCGCCGTCGCATTCAGCATTTTCTGCTCGATCATGACGGCGACTATCGCCGGCTCGTCGGGAAATGTGCCACCGGTGCTGGTCGGAATCGGCTTTGTTCTCGGCGCAGCTGGTGGGATATCGCTGGTGTGGCGGCGTCAACGTCCCTGGGCGGTTCTGGCGATCACGCTGGTCGGTCCTCTGTTCTTTCCGACAGATGCCACGGCGGCGCTCATCGCTTTGTTTGCAGTTGCTCGAATCGCGCGCGGAAATCAATTGGCGGTCGCGGGCGCGGCGGTGTACGTCGCATGCGGAATCTCGTTGACCTACGACGCCTTTCGGGATCGCGAGTTTTCGGTGCTGACGATCGGAACTGCTGCGCCGAAGGACGGCACAGAGCTCGCGCAGTACAACCTGGCGCTGTGGATTCCATGGCTGGTCGCAGCCGTCATGGTCGCCGTCGTGGTGGCGCTCTCGCTTCTCGTTCGTACCAAAACCGAACTCGTCGAGGCCGAGCACGTGCGGGATCTGGCGACGGAACAGACCGATGCGATGCGCGACGAAATGATTCGCACCGAGGAACGCACCCGGATCGCCCGCGACATGCACGACACAATCGCGGCCAGCTTGAGTCGAATTTCGTTGTTTGCCGGCGGGTTGCAAGTCAGTGCTGCAGACAATCCGGAGAAGGTCGTCAATACCGCAGCCATGATCCGAACTACCGCACACGAGGCTTTGGACGAATTGAAGGGCATCGTCGGAGTGCTCAGGGGAAGTGGTGATCGTCGTGAGCACGGTGGGCATCAGGGCATCGATGCGATCGGTGATCTGGTCAACGGTGCTCGTGCGGCCGGCATTCACTGCCGTCTGGAATCGGAACTGCTTCCGGGTGACGTGGGAATGTTGGCTGGTCACGTGTGTTATCGCGTAGTGCAGGAAGCGCTCACCAATGTTCAGAAATACGCGAGCGATCAAATGCTCGTCATTTCCGTCACTGGATCACCGCATGACGGAATTCGCATTCTGGCACGCAACAAGCTCAGCGATCTGCCTCCGATGACGTCGATCGGTTCGCGTTCGGGGCTCCGCGGATTGGCCGAGCAGGCACGCGAGATCGGCGGCAAGGTCGAGGCCGGCGCGCTGGGGGAGGACTTCCTCGTCAGTTGCTGGGTGCCCTGGTTCGCATAATTTTGTCGGTGGCACTCGGTAGTCTTGCGCCCACCATGAACACAGACTCGCGGGTGACGACGCTGATTGTCGACAACGACGCCTGGGTGAGGCGCGGGATGAAGGACATCCTCGAAGCCACACCCGACATCGTGGTGGTTGCAGAGGCCGAGGACGGCGACCAAGTGCCGGCCAAGGTCACTCGATTTCGTCCCCACGTCGTACTGATGGACCTCAAAATGGTCCGCGTCGGGGGCTTGGAAGCAACTCGCCAGTTGATGTTGATGCCCAACCCTCCCAAGGTCATCGCAATGACGGCTTTCGACGTCGACGGCCTGGTGATCGAGGCGGTCGAGGCCGGCGCACACAGCTTCATGCGGAAAGATGCTGCACCCGAAGCCTTTCAGCAGGCCGTGCGCGTCGTTGCATCCGACCATGCGCTGTTCAGCCGGGATTCTCTGCGGGCTATCGCCGAGTCCACTCCCCGTGAACCTGTTCGGGACCAGACGGCATTGGCGGTGCTCACCGACCGTGAGCGCGAAGTTCTGGTGCAGTTGGCCACAGGTCTGGGAAACGGTGAAATCGCGGAGCGTATGTACCTCGGTGAAACAACGATCAAATCGCACGTCTCGTCGTTGTTCTCGAAACTCGGAGTGAACAATCGGGTGCGTGCATCGCTGGTTGCGTACCGGTGCGGTCTCGTCGTGTGATGTAAGGACTAATCTCGCCGCTGCTGTTGTTGCACCTTCGGTGACTGATCAAATCGTGATTGACCAAGACGTGACCATCGAAGTGTGGTCGGACGTTGCTTGTCCGTGGTGCTACATCGGAAAGACCAGGTTCCTCTCGGCCCTGGATCGTTTCGAGAACAAGGACCGCGTCAACGTCATCTGGCGCTCGTACCAGCTTGCGCCGGAGACTCCGGTGGGAGAGGGCCGCACGGAACTCGACGCCTTGGTCGAGATGAAGGGAATGGCGCCTGATCAGGTACGCCAGATGTTCTCGCATGTGAGCGCGACGGCCGCCGAGGTCGGATTGACCCTGGACTTCGACACCGTGATCGCCGCCAACACTTTTGATGCGCACAGACTGCTACATCTCGCCGGTGAGCGACAGAACGAACTCCTCGAAGCACTGTTCAAGGCTCACTTCAGCGACGGAAAGGTGATCGACGATCGTGAGGTGCTGGTAGATCTGGCTGTGAGCGTCGGCCTCGACGCGGACACCGTGCGTGAGCAGCTCAACTCCGATGCCGCCGCCGAGTCAGTGCGCGAGGATCTGTCCATGGCCCGCCAGCTCCAGGTCAGCGGCGTTCCGTTCTTCGTCGCCAACCGTGCGGTCGCTGTGTCCGGCGCTCAGCCCGAAGAGGTGTTCCTGCAGCTGCTCACGCAGGCTTCCGAGCCGGCCTGACAGCGAACATCCCTGACAGCGCGTGCGCAGAGGCGCTGTCAGGGATGGGTCACGGCCGCAATACGCAGCGAGTTCCCCCGTAGATCGTGGTAATACATTTGTTGCAGTGAATACAGAGCGTCTGCCCGTGGCCTTCTTCCTCGATCGTCTTGATCAAGTTCGGGTCGCTGAGCAGTGCGCGGCCCATTTGGACGAACTCGAATCCCTCACGCATGGCGAGGTCGATCGATTCCTTGCCCGTGATTCCGCCGAGCAACACCAGCGGGAGGTCTACTGCGTCGCGGATCTGGCGCGCGTGATCGAGTAGGTAGGCGTCGGTGTACGGGTAGGTGCGCAGGAAGTGTTTTCCCACGAGTTTGATTCCCAGCTTCTGTGGCTGCGGCATGAGTGCCCCGAATTCCCGTAGCGGTGCGTCACCTCGGAACGTGTAGAGGGGGTTCTCGAGTGAGCTTCCGGCTGTGAGGACCACCCCGTCCAGGGTTCCGTCTTCTTCGAGCCAGCGCACAACTGTGATTGCCTCTTCGAGCCAGAATCCACCAGGCACGCCGTCATCCATGCTGACCTTGGCGATCACGGCGATTTTCGTACCGACCGCGTCTCGGACGGCGCGTGCGGTTCGACGCGCGAAGCGTGCTCGATTCTTCAGGCTTCCGCCGTAGGAATCGTTGCGGTGGTTCAGTTTTGGGCTCAGGAATGAACTGATGAGGTAACCGTGACCGAAATGCAGTTCGATGGCGTCGAACCCTGCTTCGGTGGCGGCTCTGGCAGCGTGGGCGTGGGCCTCGACGATCCGATCGATGTCGGCCTCGGAGGCGGCTTCGGCGAAGCTGAGGGTTGTCAGGTGAAAGTGTCTACTCGATGTAATTGCCTTGTGGCCGTTTGATTTCGGGTTTGCGACGGCACCCGCATGGCCGATCTGTGCTGAGACGGCCGCGCCTTCGGCGTGAATCGCGTCGGTCAGCCGACGTAACCCGGGTGCGGTTTCCTCGGTCCACTGGAGCTGCCCTGCGGAAGTACGACCCTCCGGTGCGACGGCGCAGTAGGCCACTGTTGTCATACCGACGCCGCCGGCAGCGAACTTGCGATGAAAGTCGATCAGTTCGTCGGTGACCACACCTTTGGGTGTCATTCCCTCGAACGTGGCCGATTTGATGATTCGGTTCCGGAGCGTCGCCGGTCCCAACTTCGCAGGCGCGAAGGCCTCTAGTGTGGTCATCGGCTCGTATCCAACTCTGCGACAGCTGCTTCGAGCTTCTTGATCTGGTGTGCCAGCCACCCGGATTCCCAGAAGTTCGCCTCGGTGGACGGCTGTGTCAGCAGTTCCCGGTGGCAGGCCAGGAGGACGCGGGTAGCAGGTCCGTTATCGGGCTCGAATGCGAGAGCAGCCTCGGACAGCGCGGTGGCCTCGACCACTGCTCCTTCGGCGAGTCTCGTTTCGGCGAGTTCGATTGCACGCTCCACTCCGGCCAGTTCGACGAGATCAGCCAGAGTCTTCGTTCGGGGCAGATCGTAGAGCGCTGTGGTGGAGTCGTGATGGAACCATCCCAGGTAGGTTTCCCAGATGGTCTTGACTCCCCACTTGACCTGACCGTAGCCCTGTCCAACGTAAAGGTGTGGCGGCAAGTTGATTTCGCGCATCAGCGATTCGACGGACTTACCCGCGTTGATTCCGGAGAGCGTCGTGCGGTGAACGTAGTCGACGGCGTCGTACATCCGTTTCAAGACGGCGTCGATGAGTTCTTCGCCCTCGATGGGCTCGCCGCGGCCGGTGATCAGGGTCTGCGGTCGCAGGTCGCGCAGCGTGCGAATTGTCTTCAGGTACGGCTCGACAAAGCGGTATCGCTGTCCGCGGACGGTATTGAGATTGGGGAAGTGGCCGAAGAGGGGGCCGAGCAGGTTGCTGATCATCGCGATGCGATGCTGTGGAAGCCACACCATTGCGCCGTCGACTGTTTCGCCGACACCGGAATGTAATTCGACATCCAGTCCGCCGACCGTGAGGTCGAGACAGTCTGTGAAAGTGAGATCCGGGACCGGCTCGTCCTGTGCATTGGACACGGATGGGAATTCGGCGGCAAAGCGGGCGACGGTGTCGGCGTCCCGGCCGAACCATACGGGTGCCCATTGACGCATCCGCTTGATGACACGAGCATCGTCGAGCTGAACGGACTGGTTCAGCTCGTTGGCCACGTAGACGGCACCCGGCTCACGAAAGGCGTGAACTCCACCGACGTGGTCGGTATGGCCTTGAGTGGTGATGATGTACCTGGTCGGCCCGGAGTAGATGTCGTCGAACAGCTTTCGATGATGCGGTCCTTCGAATCCGCAGCCGGTGTTGACGATGATCCGGCCGGCCGGCGTGACGATCATGTACGCCGAGCTGGTGCCGCCGCTGCGGTAGATGAAATCGTTGATCGTGATCGCTTCGTCGGTGTACTCAGGTTCGAGCAGGGTCTTTCCCGGTCGTTGTGCGATCAGAGCGTCGACTTGATCGGAGATGTGCTGGTTCACAGAACCTCTACTTTCACAGAGAAGGCGTCAAAATAGTTGGCAAATCGAGTGCGCAGTTCGGCCGGTTCTCGGCCGAAGTCTGCTCGCAGGTCGTACACAACCTGACCGTTGGAACCGCGTTTGTGACTGGACATGTACTCGCGGATCTCTCCTCGCGCCTGCTCGGTCATCTCGAGGCCGGCGCGGTTGTAGATGTGCTCGACAGTTCCGATGTCGTTCGCCATGAATTGGTCGAAGTACACATCCACTCGCCGCTCGTCGGGGATCAGGGCGAGATCGCGGGTTCCCGCATCGAGCAACCGGCTGACGCGGTCGATCCAGTAGTCGCACACCGCATCCAGGTCGAGCTCGTGAAAGTTCATCCGGGCACCGTAGCCGACCATCGTCGCTGCAGACTGGACTACCGACACCGGATCGCGGTGTGTCATGACGACGGTGGCGTCGGGGAAGGTGTCCATGAGTGGACCGAGTTGCTCGAGGTGCTGCGGGCACTTGAGAATCCAACGGTTCGGACCACGTTGCCACTGAAGGAGTTTGAGCATCGTCTTGATGAACTCGTAATGGGGGCGCTGATCGTGGGCGAGATAGTAATCGCGCCAGCGAGGTGCCATCGACGACATCCACTCGAAGTTGTAACTCGAGAAATCGAGGCTTTCGAGTTCGAGTTCCTCGTGAATATGTTCCGGGGTCATCGGATGCATTGCTGCCACCAGAGGGCTCTTGGCCTGCATCTGGTTCCAACGTTCTTGGCTCCGAAGCAATCTCGGGTCGACGCCGTCCACGCCGAGTTCGTCACCCGCGAAGGGGACGGGTTCCTGACTTTCCCAGAGTGGCAGCGACCGGAAACGGGAATCAGCCGACATGAGGTTCAGGAGATGCGTGGTACCCGAACGCGGCAGTCCCACAACGATGATGGGAGCCACGATCTCCTCGTCGTGAATCTCGGGGTGGCGACGCAGGACATCCAGTACTCGAAGTCGGTTGGCCGCGTAGCGGGTGCACGCTGCGTGAGTAGTCATCCGGGAGACCGGTGAACGGTTGGGATCGGCGTCGATCTCGTCGAGCCACAACGCCAGTCGCTCGCGGAAGTCGTCAGGACCGAAATCGCCGAGGCCTGTTTGTTCTCGCGCGGCGGAGAGAACGCTGTCCACGGACAGGGTTATCGGGTTCGCTTCGGCGTAGGCCCACGTCTGTTGCTGGGATTCGGTGAGTACGGGGTAACGGAGGTCGGTGATGCGCACGCGTTTCGGTGAGGTTGCTTCAGGTTGCGCAGTGGACGACGGCATCGAAGTCATCCTCTGATCGAGAATCCGCCGTCGACGGGCAAGGTCTGTCCGGTAACGAATTGTGCGGCCGGGCTGGCAAGGAACAGTACGACGGGAGCGACGTCCACGGACGGGTCTGCCCACCGGGCCATCGGTGTGCGATCGAGTGACGGTTTGCTGTGTTCAGGGCGCTGCTGGAGTCCTGCCGTCATTTTTGTTGCCGTCAGTCCAGGGGCTATGGCGTTGACTCGAATGCCGTCCTTGGCCCAATTCGATCCCATCGTCTTGGTCATCTGGACGACGGCGCCCTTCGATGCGCCGTATCCGGGCACGACGTCAACGGCGAAGTACGACGCCATCGATGCGACGTTGATGATAGAAGCGCCTCCGCTCTGCGTGCTTTCCTTGAGCAGTGGCAGGACAGCGGAAGACATTCGGAACCCACTCACGACGTTCACCGCGAGCGATTCCTCGAATACCTCCGGGTTCCATTCGCCTTTCTGGGTAAGCGTTTGACCTGCGTTGTTGACCAAGATGTCCAGCGTGGACAGTCCTGCGGCTACGTCGGCGATCTGTTCGCGATCAGTCATGACGCACTGCCGGTAGACGAATGCCGAGAGGTCGTGCTCGTAGTCGTCGGCCGACGCTTTGGTTCCGGTAATCGTCACGTGTGCGCCGGCGTCGACGAAGCGATGTGCAATCGCAAGTCCGAGGCCGTTGGACCCTCCGGTCACGAGAACTCGGGAGGAAGAAAAGTCGAATGCCACAACACTTTTCGCAATAGAATCAGTTGCGCTGTCTTCGGTGCTTGATGTCATGAGGTGTGACAGTAGCCAGTTTGTGAACAATGTTCAATAGCTGTTGAACATTGTTTAACGAGCAGCTAGTGTGTGTGGATGAACGCAACGAACACCACATCTGTCCGCGGAGATACGGAAGCACGGCGCCGAGGGATCCTCGATGCTGCAGCAGCCATCCTGGATGTGGGTGGCTACGCCGCACTGACGATTCGGAGCGTCGCCAAAGAAGCCGGTATGAGTCCCGGACTCATCTACCAGTACTTTGTCGACAAACGCGACATCTTTGCAGCTCTCCTCTTCGAGAGTCAGCAGGAGTTGACCGCGTTCATTGCCGAATTGCCACGCAATCAAGGCATATCGGCCCTGATCGCAGCTATCGTGCCTGAAACCACCAAGCAATGGGCCCGAGTCGGGCACGTGGCATCTGTGTGGCGAACGACCGAAGACGCTTCGAACTCCGACGGGCAAGCGGTCCAAGACTTACGACATTCCACCGAAGCGCAATTCGCCGAGTTGCGGACAGCTCTCGAAGACGCAGCGGGTGCACAGGGGCTTTCACTCCGTGAGGGACCTTCCCTGATCCCCTTCGTCTGGGCCGGCCTCATGGGGCTGGCCGACACCATCGTCAACAACTGGGCCCAAGACCTCGATCCGACGGAGTACATCACGTACTCGGCAGACGGGCTAGCGAGGGCAATTACACACTGACTGGAGCATCGATGACGCGAACTACCCCGCAGCATGACGACCCACCCGAAATGACGTGCGATACAACCGCTGCCATCGATATCAGCACTGCCGCAGGAGAACTGCTCCTCCGGTATCGCGAAGCGTTGACTTCCGACGACGTGGAGCCCGTCGCATTCCGAAAGGGTGCAGACCGAGTCAGTCAGGCATTCATCGCTGGGGAACTGGCTCGCCGATTCAGCGACGACGCGGTGCTCTCGGAAGAATCACCTGACAATGCTGTGCGGCTCAGTGCGTCGCGCGTCTGGATCGTCGACCCACTCGACGGAACCCGCGAGTTCGGTGAGATCGGCCGCAGTGACTGGGCTGTGCACGTTGCATTGTTCGAGAACGGCTCTCTTACAGCAGGAGCCGTGGCACTCCCAGGTCTGGGAATAACGCACTCGAGTAAAGACCCGATGCCGCAGTTCGGCGTTGTGCCGTCCAACCCCCGCGTTGTCGTGAGTCGCACCCGCAGGCCCGAGCCGGTGATGGCACTGGCGCGCGCGTTGGATGCCGAGTTGATCGAGATGGGTTCGGCCGGAGCCAAAGCCATGGCGGTGGTGCGCGGCGACGCGGACATCTACGCTCACTCCGGTGGACAGTACGAGTGGGATTCTGCCGCTCCTGTTTCCGTGTCTCAGGCTGCAGGCCTGCATGTTTCACGAATCGATGGCTCTGCTCTGCACTACAACCAAGAGAATCTCTGGTTGCCGGACTTGTTGATCTGCCGCCCCGAGCTCGCGGCTACCGCATTGGAGGTGCTCAACCGATGACTACCACGCTGACGCATCTCGAACGGCTCGAAGCCGAGAGTATCCATATCATGAGAGAAGCCGTCGCCGAGAGTGAAAACCCGGTGATGCTGTACTCGGTGGGTAAGGACAGTGCTGTCATGTTGCACTTGGCCCGCAAGGCTTTCTATCCGTCGAAACTGCCATTCCCGCTACTGCACGTCGACACGACGTGGAAGTTCCGCGAGATGTACAAACTCCGCGACGAGACTGCAGCCGCAACTGATCTCGATCTCCTCGTGTACAAGAATCCCGAATGCGTGGAGAAGGCAATCAACCCGTTCACTCACGGATCCGCGGTGCACACCGACATGTGGAAGACCGAGGGCCTCAAACAAGCTCTTGATCACTACAAGTTCGACGGGGCGTTCGGCGGCGCCCGGCGTGACGAGGAAAAGTCCCGGGCGAAGGAACGGATCTTCTCGATCCGATCAGCAGCGCACCGCTGGGATCCGAAACAGCAGCGGCCGGAGCTGTGGCGGATGTACAACGTCCGAAAATCGCCGGGAGAGAGCCTGCGCGTGTTCCCGCTCTCGAATTGGACCGAGCTGGATGTGTGGGAATACATACGCCAGGAACAGATTCCGATTGTTCCGCTGTACTTTGCTGACAAGCGCCCCGTCGTCGAACGCGACGGTGCACTGATCATGGTCGACGACGACCGGATGCCGTTGCTACCGGGAGAAACCCCGGAACTCAAGAGTGTTCGTTTCCGCACCCTCGGCTGCTATCCGCTGACCGGCGCTGTCGAATCGACCGCCACCAGCTTGACCGACATCATCCAGGAGATGTTGTTGACCACCACTTCTGAACGCCAGGGGAGAGTCATCGATCACGACTCGAGCGCGTCGATGGAGAAGAAGAAGCAAGAAGGGTACTTCTGATGACTCATCCATCCGAACTCATTGCCAACGACATCGAGCAGTATCTCGAGTTGCATGCCAACAAGACGATGCTGCGCTTCATTACGTGCGGTAGCGTCGACGACGGCAAGAGCACGCTCATCGGCCGGTTGCTCTATGAGTCGAAACTGGTGTTCGAAGACCAACTTTCAGCTCTGGAGAACGACTCGCGCAAGGTCGGCACCCAGGGCGAAGGACTCGATTTTGCCCTCTTGGTCGACGGTCTGGCGGCCGAACGTGAGCAGGGCATCACGATCGATGTCGCCTACCGTTACTTCGCGACCGAGCGTCGTAAGTTTGTTGTCGCCGATACTCCCGGCCATGAGCAGTACACCCGCAATATGGTCACCGGTGCGTCCACAGCCGATCTCGCGGTCATCCTCATCGACGCCCGCAAAGGTGTGCTCACTCAAACCCGCCGCCATTCGTACCTGGTCTCACTGCTCGGTATTCGACATGTAGTCATCGCCGTCAACAAACTCGATCTTGTCGACTACTCGCAGGAGGTATTCGACAACATTGTCGCCGAATGCCGTGCTTTTGCAGACGAAATCGGTTTGAAGAACGTCGTTCCGATTCCCATGTCGGCATATATGGGGGACAACCTCACCGAGCGCAGCGCGAATACCCCGTGGTACGACGGTCCGATACTTATCGATCACCTCGAAACCGTCGAGATCGACGATGATGTGCAGCAACGCCCGTTCCGTATGCCGGTGCAATGGGTCAACCGCCCCGACCTCGATTTCCGCGGCTTCTCCGGCCAGGTCACTTCCGGCATCATCCGCCCGGGTGATCGGATTCGAGCGCTTCCCAGCGGAAAGGAATCGACCGTCGCGCGCATCGTCACGATGGACGGTGATCTCATCGAAGCCATCGCTGGCCAATCCGTGACCATCACACTGACCGACGAGATCGACATCAGCCGCGGCGACATGCTCGCTTCATCGGATGCGCTGCCCCCGGTAGCCGATCAGTTCGAAGCCCACGTGGTGTGGATGGGTGAGCATGAGATGCTCCCGGAGCGGCCGTACCTCTGCCAGATCGGCACTATGACGGTCCAGGCTCGAATCACCAAGCCCAAGCACAAGATCAATGTCAATACTATGGAGAAGACGGCGACCGACACGCTTGCACTGAACGAAATCGGTGTCTGCAACCTGAGTTTCGACCGTCCGGTGCCATTCGACCCGTACGCCGACAACCGTGATACCGGTGGATTCATCCTCATCGACAGGTTGACGAACACCACCGTCGGCGCCGGACTCATCCAGCATTCTCTTCGGCGTTCGGACAACATTCACTGGCAGGCCGTCGATATCGACGAGAAGGCGCGCGAGACGCTCAACAGTCACAAACCGTGCGTAGTGTGGTTCACCGGGTTGTCCGGCTCGGGTAAGTCGGCGATTGCCAACGAGTTGGAGCGTAAACTCCATGCGCTCGGCTGCCATACCTATCTTCTCGACGGCGACAACGTTCGCCACGGACTCAACCGTGATCTCGGATTCACCGAAGCTGATCGTGTCGAAAACATCCGCCGTGTAACAGAAGTCGCTAAACTTATGGCCGATGCCGGACTGATCGTCCTCGCTTCGTTCATCTCACCGTTTCAGATCGAACGTCAATCGGCCAAGGAAACCATCGGCGCCGATCAGTTCTTCGAGGTGTTCGTCGACACCCCGCTGGCTGTCGCCGAAAAGCGAGATCCCAAGGGGTTGTACAAGAAGGCGCGCAGTGGTGCGTTGAAGAACTTTACCGGCATCGACTCACCGTACGAAACTCCGGTCTCGCCGGAAATTCGTATCGATACGACGTCATCGTCGACTCTCGATGCCGCTGATCAGATAATCCGGCATCTGCTCGAACGCGGAATCATTCATTGATTTCTCGATCTGCTGATAACTCAACCCTCAATTAAGGAGTCCTACATGCCTTCTCGTGACGAGATCTGCGCCGTTGTCGACAGCTACGTTAAGCTGCTCGGATCGCACCAGATCGATGAGTTGATGGAATTGTTCCATCAGGGTGCTGTGCAGCACGAGCCCGTCGGTGTTCGCACCAATCGGGGTTTTGACGAGATTCGGGCATTCTTCGCCGAGAGTGAGGACACGCCGTTCACCGTGAGTCTGCTGACCCCTGTCACTGTTGTGGGCAAGTTTGCTGCGATGCAAATGCGTGTCGAGCGCGAAGGTTTGGAGGATTTTGCGTCTACAGATCTCTTCGAGTTCGATGACAACTGCAAGATTCTCTCGATCACTGCAGTCCCCGACATCAAGGCCCTCATTCCCTGATTCGGGCGGCCCGGACGGCTGGAGCGTTCGAGAACGGGAGCAGATGTGCACCGATGTCGGGGCAGGAGAGCGTGACCTGCGCTGCATCGACAAACCGATACGGTTGTGCTGCAACTACTCCAGCAAGATTCTTGCGTAGGCGGGACATCTCGGCCCGTACGGTCACCGTGCGGGCTGGGTCGTCGAACAGGTCCTGAGCTAATTGCGACGCGGTGCGCCCTCTTCGCTCCGATCCCAGGAGAAACAGAATTTCCGCATGGCGCTGAGTGGGGGAGTATGTCCATTCGCCCAACTCCGAAGACACTGTTACCGACATGTTCTCGGAATCGCGCAGATCGACGTGCACTGTGGGAGCGGCGACGTTGCTACCGGTGGAGGTCGGCCTGATCAGCCAACCTCCTGGTAGTGGATCCAGTTCGCACACCCCGAGGGCCGGGAACCACGTCCGACCGGGAGCCAGCGCCGAGGGCAGCAGGATTCGAGTGCGATGTGGCAGAGAATCGACCGCCGCAACCCAGCCATGAGCGTCGGTGACCAGTGCGGGTGATCCGCCGCGTGCGAGCATCGGCGCTGCAACAGAACGTAATTGGTCGAGGTTGTCGCGGTGCTTGTCACGCAGGTGTGATTGGGCAAGACGTGCGACGGCGTCGACTAAGGCGAGTGTGGTGGGGTGAATGGTCTTGGCCGGCCCGCTGATGTCGACCACGCCGATTACCCGATCGTCTCGTGGATCTCGAATAGGTGCACCCGCGCAGGTCCACGGATGATGGCTGCGCGCATAGTGTTCCGCCGAAAAGATCTGAACGGCTTGATGCGAAACCAATGCGGTACCGATGGCATTGGTGCCGACAGAGTCCTCCGCCCAGTTTGCGCCCTCGATAAACCCGAGCCGCCCCGCCTGATCCAGTACCCGATTGGATCCGCTGCGCCACAGCACTGTTCCACGTATGTCCGCGACAACCATGATGTTCTCGCCGCTCGCAGTCACCGATTCGAGTCCGCGGGTCACGTCGTCGAGTACGTCGTACAGGCCCGATTCACGGCGACGTAGGTCGAGTTCTGCCACATCCATCGACGGTTCGATTCGGCTCTGTTCAGGATCGACTCCCAGCTCTCTCAGTCGTTGCCAGGACTTGCGGATCACGTCGCGGGGACGAGCGGGGGATCGATCACCGGCCATCGTGGCGTCGTACACCGCGGCGAGGGTCCTCGCGTAGTTGCGAGGATCCTCACCGGGTGGCATCGCGGGCTCGGGCAACCGTGTTGTGGGTGTGGCCATGTCAGCGATATACCAACCCTCCGTCGATGAGTCCGGCTTGGCCGGTCATGTAATCAGAATCCGGTCCGGCCAGATAGGAGACAAACCCCGCCACGTCGTCGGGAGTCTCGGCTCGACCCAGAGCAATGCCGCCGACAAACTTTTCGTAGGTCGCACCTTCCGGTGCCCCGGTGAGTTCGGAGAATCGCTTGTCGATGGTGACCCACATGTCGGTTCCCACAACTCCGGGGCAGTACGCGTTGACTGTGATGCCGTCTGATGCGTATTCCTTGGCCGCAGCTTGAGTGAGTGCCCGGACGGCGAATTTTGTTGCGCTGTACACACCCAACATGGCAAAACCGTCGTGGCCGGCAATGGACGATGCGTTGATGATTTTCCCGCGCTGACCGAGTTCCTTGAACTTCGCGGCCGCGGCTTGAATACCCCACACCACGCCGTCGACGTTGACGCTCCAAATCTTGGAGACTTCCTCGGGGGTGACGTCGGACAGGGGGCCTACCAGTGCAATTCCGGCATTGTTGACGATGATGTCGAAGCCGCCCAACGTTGAATGTGCGTGTTCAATGCTTGCCTGCACCTGGTCGCGGTCGCTGACATCCGCGATGAACGTGGTTGTCCGACGGCCGATTTCGCGAATCTTGTTGGCTACGGCGTCCAGCTTGGTCTGGTCGAGATCGACTAGCGCGATGTCTGCGCCGTCGTGGGCGAGCCGGAGTGCGATTCCACGTCCAATCCCTTGGCCTGCTCCGGTGACCAGTGCAACTTTGCCGGTGATGCTCATATTCAGTGTCTCCTCGTTGGCGGGTAAGCCGATGAGTGAGTTATATGTGATGACGACCACACTATAGAAGGGTTGCATCGCGTTGCAAACCCGAACAATCGGACATCGATTGCAACTGTCGGCAACTCTCCCTGTGTCCGGTTCGGCGCCTTCATAGTTGCGCGACCACTTCGCGAATTGCTTTGTGGCACAAACCGGGAGAAGAAGATATGACTGCAACAGTCGATGTTCCGAAGGGTTCGGCGACGCCGAGCCGTCGACCCTCGCGCCGCTGGATTCCGTTCGGTGCTGCAAATCTTGTGATCGTTCTGGTTCTGGCTCTGGCGAGTTGGTATCTTCTGGCCGATCCGGTGACCAGCCCCTGGAATTTCTATCCGTTGCCGTTCAATGCAGCGCTGTTCTGGGCCATACTTTTTGTGGTGTTCATCGGCTTCAACTGCGAGTTTGCTGGATTCGATCGACTGTCGCAGCCGGCCAGGGGCGTTGCAATCATGGCAGCGACAGCCGTGTTCGCGGTTGTGGTGACGTGGTTGCTCGCCAACGGAATCGGGAGTCTGTATCCGGACTTCGCGGCAGGCCGCGCCGGCGGTCTCGGCTACTTCGCCGGTGCGCTGTTTGTGCTGTTCGGGTTCGGAACCTGGGTGATGGTGGTGCTGAACTGGCAGCATTGGCCGTGGGTCTCCATCGGGATGAAGCAGCCGTTGGTGGGTCTGTGCGAGATCGCGTTTGTCGCGGTACCGACGCTTGCCCTGTATTTCGTTTTCGGGCTGCCGTCCGTATCGCTGTCCGCAACCAATCCATTGATGACCGTCGACACCGTGCTCGGGTGGTTCTACTGCGTTGTGGTGGTCGTGATCTTGACCGGTCAGACTCTGGAAAATTGGCCGTGGCGGCTGTTCGGTGGTGGACGGAAAACCGCACTCGCGGCTACGGTGGGCAATTTTGCACTGGGAACCGGGCTGTACTTCGTGGCACTGTCTGTTGTGAAGGTTCTGCTGGGAAGTGCTGCGGTTGCCGAGTTGGGTGGCGTCGTGAATCAGTTTCCGGCCCAACTCGGTGTGTGCTGGGCCTTCTGGATGATCTTCTGGGCCAATGCATTCGGAAACAGGCCGACTGGGTTCGCTGACGGGGTGAACCTGTTGATCCGCGCAGTGCTCACGTTGGGGCTGGCAGTGGTGACGTTCCTCTTCTACTACCGTTTTGCTGCCGAGCACATTCTTCACGAACCCGCAGTGGCCGACGGATTGCACGGCAATGCACTGGGTTTCGTGGACTGGGCGGTGCTGTGGACGTTGTTCTACGTTGTCGGTTTCCAGTCGCTGGGGCTTGGCCGATTGAAGCCTGAATCCGTGTGAACTGGTTGCCCGCAAATGTATGCGGGCAACCAATCGCGTAGGTCAGACTTTCGTGAGGGGTGCTGACTCTGCGGCAGTTTCCTTCTGCGCCGCGTTCTTTCGTGCGGGAATCAGCAGCGTGATTGCGCCGGCGATCAGTGCGGCACCGCAGGCGATGAGCAGACCTGTACGGAACCCGGCTTCCGTCGGGAGGGTGTGACCGGCGAAGTCCATACTCATCTGAGCCAGGACAACGCCAACGACAGCGGCGGAGATCGAGGTGCCGACGGACCGCATCAGGGTGTTGAAGCTGTTGGCCGACGCCGTGGCGGACGGAGGAACCGCGCCCATGATGAGGGCGGGCATCGAGCCGTAGGCAAGGCCGATTCCAGCGTTGCAGATGCAGGTCACGATCAGCAAGCCCCAGGTCGATCCCATGAGAAGCATCGAAGATCCGTAACCCAGTGCGATGACCAGGGTTCCGAGAAGCAGCGTTACCTTGGGGCCGCGGGCGGCGGAGAGCTTTGCCCCGGCGACGGAGACGGCCATCATGACAAACCCGCCGGGCGCCATCCACAGACCCATTGCGAGCATTGATTGACCCATGCCGTAGCCGGTCGCGGCGGGCAACTGAAGAAGCTGGGGCAGGATCAGTGCCTGGGCGTACATCGCAAAGCCGACGGCTACGGAGGCGGCATTAGTGAACAGCACCTGCGGCCTGGCGGTGACGCGGAGGTCCACCAGCGGATCGTCGGTCTCGAGTTCCCACCAACCCCACGCCGCGAGGACGATGACGGTAGTCGCGAAGAGGCCGAGCGTTGTTCCGCTGCCCCAGCCCCAGTCCGCGCCCTTGGACACAGCCAGCAGAAGCGAGACCAACCCGACTCCCAGTCCGAGTGCCCCGATCAGATCGAAGCGTCCGCCGGTGTTGTGTACCGGGGTGGCGGGAACGAAGAACCAGATCAGCACGGCGATGATCACGCTGAGAACGGCGGAACCCCAGAAGAGGACACGCCAGTTGGTGTGCTCGGCCACGGCAGCTGCCATTGGCAACCCGAGTGCGCCGCCGATGCCCATGGACGAACTCATCAGCGCAATGGCTGAATGCAGCTTCTCCGGCGGGAGAAGGTCGCGTAGGGCGCTGATGCCCAGCGGGATCATGCCGACGCCGATGCCCTGAAGTCCGCGGCCGATCACCATCGGCATCAGTGACGACGCGGTAGCGGCGACAACTGACCCGGCAATAAGCGGTATCGAGCAGATCAGGATCATCTGTCGCTTGCCGTACAGGTCGCCGAGGCGGCCGGTGATCGGTGTAGCAACAGCACCGGCCAGCAGTGTTGCGGTGATGACCCATGACGCGTTGGACGCCGTGGTGTTCAGCAATGCGGGGAGATCTGCGATGAGCGGTACGACGATCGTCTGCATGAGTGCAGCGACGATGCCCGCGAACGCGAGCACTCCGACAAGTCCGCCTGCGCGGACGTCGGGTTGTGGTGAATTTTCCACAACCTCCCCCTTCTACTAAAGTAAAGAATTGTTTACTAAACAAACGAGTTGCATCATGCAAGAGATGTGCAGCATACATATTTGTTGTTCGATGCATCTAGTCGTGCGTACCGTCGTGTCGAGATTCGGTGCGCGGATCGAGAACGGATCGGTAGAAGGACTGGCATGGACAAGCCCACGCATTTGATCGAGTTCGAAACCATGCTGCTCGGGCGATACGTCGGCCTCCATCCGCCGCAGTACAAGCATGGTGGCAATCACCTCGATCGAAGTGCGTACACGTTGCTCAGTCGCATTGACATGCAAGGCCCTATGTCGATCGGTGAACTCGGCGAGGCCTTCGGGCTGGATACATCGACACTCAGTCGCCAGACGTCCGCAATGGTGAATTCGGGTTTGGTTCAACGTATTTCCGACCCTGATGGCGGTATGGCGCGAAAGTTCCGCATCACCGACGAGGGGATGCGCCGACTCGGTGCGGATCGGGCTAGCAACGTGGACGGCCTGGATCGGGTCGTGGCCGATTGGGAACCTGAGGATGTGGCGACGTTTGCGATGTGGCTTCGGAGGTTCAATTCCGACGTCGAGAAACTAGCCGGACGTCCCTGGCCGCGAACGTAGCGGGGCACAGTCCGGGAGAACTTCAACGGCCCGGGGATTGCAACGGATTGCAACGCTTGTGACCCGGGCCACTTATGCGATGTGCTGTGTATCACATTCCCAAAGAAGGAGAAGTGATGACGCAAACCATCGATTCCGCAGTCGTAGCCGCGGAAAGCTCGACGGCTGTGACACCTCAGGAGCGCGTCGACGCCTGGCTGGCGGATTTCGAGTCGGCGCTCGCCGCTCGTGACATCGAGCGGGTCGCAGCAAAATTCGCCCTCGACAGCTTCTGGCGAGACTTGGTTTCGTTCACCTGGAACATCAAGACCGTCGAAGGTCGCGAGCAGATTGCCGACATGCTCTCCGAGCGTCTCGACGACACTGATCCTTCAGGATTCCGGACCACCGAGACCCCCGACGAAGCCGACGGCGTCACGTCGGCCTGGATCGAATTCGAGACCTCGACGGGCCGCGCGCACGGACACCTTCGGCTTAAGGACGAACTCGGCGATCCTGTTGCTTGGACACTGCTGACGTCATTGCAGGAACTCAAGGGACACGAAGAGGGCAAGGGCACCCGCCGGCCACGCGGCGCGAAGCACGGGGCAGACCCGGACCGCATCACCTGGGCCGAACAGAAGGAGATCGAGGACCGCGAACTCGGCTACACCACACAGCCTTACGTCGTGATCGTCGGCGGCGGCCAGGGCGGAATCGCGCTCGGAGCGCGCATGCGTCAGCTCGGAGTTCCGGCCATCGTGATCGACAGCCACGAGCGGCCGGGGGATCAGTGGCGCGGACGCTACAAGTCCCTGTGCCTGCACGATCCGGTTTGGTACGACCACCTGCCCTACATGCCGTTCCCCGACAACTGGCCGGTGTTCGCGCCCAAGGACAAGATCGGCGACTGGCTCGAGATGTACACCAAGGTCATGGAGGTTCCGTACTGGAGTTCCACGACCTGCACGTCGGCGTCATTCGACGAGAAGGCCCAGGAATGGACCGTCGAGGTCAACCGCAACGGCGAGAAGCTGACCCTGCGTCCCAAGCAGTTGGTGATGGCAACCGGGATGTCCGGCAAGGCAAACGTTCCGACGTTCCCCGGTCAGGACAAGTTCCTGGGCGATCAGCACCACTCGAGCAAGCACCCCGGCCCGGATCAGTACGTTGGCAAGAAGGTTGTGGTCATCGGGGCGAACAACTCCTCGCACGACATCTGCGGCGCTCTGTGGGAGAACGGCATCGACGTCACGATGGTGCAGCGCAGTTCGACGCACATCGTGAAGTCGGATTCGCTGATGGATTTGGGCTTGGGCGATCTGTACTCGGAGCGAGCACTGGCCGCGGGCATGACGACACACAAGGCAGACCTCACGTTCGGTTCGCTGCCGTACCGGATCATGCACGAGTTCCAGATCCCGGTGTACGACGCAATCCGTGAGCGCGACAAGGACTTCTACGATCGCCTCGAAAAGGCCGGCTTCGAGCACGACTGGGGCGACGACGGTTCTGGCCTGTTCATGAAGTACCTACGACGCGGCTCGGGCTACTACATCGACGTCGGTGCTGCCGAACTGGTCGCGAACGGGGACATCAAGCTTGCGCACGGCAACATTCGTGAGCTGACCGAGAACAGCGTGATTCTCGAAGACGGAACGGAACTACCGGCCGACGTGGTGGTCTACGCAACCGGCTACGGCTCGATGAACGGCTGGGTGGCCGATCTGATCGGTCAGGACACTGCCGACAAGGTGGGCAAGGTCTGGGGTCTTGGGTCGAACACCACCAAGGATCCAGGACCGTGGGAGGGCGAGCAGCGCAACATGTGGAAGCCGACGCAGCAGGAAGCGCTGTGGTTCCACGGCGGCAATCTGCATCAGTCTCGCCACTACTCGCTGTATCTGGCGCTGCAGTTGAAGGCGCGCTACGAGGGCATTCCGACGCCGGTGTACGGACTTCAGGAAGTGCATCATCTGAGCTGAAAACAAACTGCTGTGCGCCTTTGTTAACCGCCCGCGGTTAACAAAGGCGCACAGCAGGGTCAGCGCAGGGCGAACTTTTTCGCGACGTCGGCATCCTTGGTCGCGCGCTCGGTGAGGAAGGCAAATGCCAATCCGAGTGCAAGCCACAAGGTTGCCTGTGTAGCGAGGGACGAGAGGCGGAACTCCCACAGCAGAGTTGCCGGGAAGTCGTCGCCCACCTCGTTGATCGTGGGCAGCGAGAGGTAACCGATTGCCACGATGACAAGGAACGCAGCCACCGGAGCGGCGACGCGCACACTGAGGAACTCGTGGGCGGATACAGCTTTTGCCGCCGCGGCGGCCGCGGTGACGGCCAGCAGTCCGAGGATCACGGTCGCGAGCCACAGCCAGGTTCGCTGGTTGATCGTGTCGGGATCGCCGACGGCTGGTGGGTTGGCCGGGTACTTGAAGAAGGGCACCGCCTCGATGGCGAGCCAGCCTCCCAGTGCGATGGCCATCGCCAACAACGGTCCGGACATGGTGGTGATCCGCCGCGCGTAGTTGGCGACTACGGCGAAGATGGCACCGAGGGCCAAGCCCGCGAGCGACGTTGCGAGGAAGAGTCCAGCGCGTTGACCGTCACGACTGACGAGTGGAGCTTCTTCGTCGCCGTGCGAGTGTCCGGCAGTTTCGCCGGCGGCACTGTTGGCTTCTTCGATCGCGATGGCAGCGTTGACGTGCGGTTCACCCAGCACAAATGCAACTCCGCCGGCAAGGATGCCTGCGATCAAACCAGCCAACAAGCCACGAATCAGAAGCTTCGTGAAATTGTCGACTAGTGGCACGGGAGGCCCATCAAGTGGCGTCCGTCGTGCATCAGCTCATGCATGTACATGCCTGTGCGTGAGATTGCGCCCTGGTCGAATCCGACCAGGTAGAGAGCCAGCATCGCGAACAGCACAACAGCTGCGGCGAGGAAGGCAAGACGAGTCGAATCGATCGACGAGTCGGGAGAGTAGGCGAGTGCCATCGAAGCCTCCTGGGATTTTCGCGTCCCCTAGGTCAAATGCGATGGCCGGAGTGTCTGGCTGTCGAGGTGGTTTCACCTCGAATTACAGTGGCGCGACCGCTCCGGGCTTTCACCGGATTCCTGTCGACCATCGCGTGTACAGAGCGCACTTTAGCAGTGAACACACGAAAATCGTGAAGGGTTTTGTTCGCTAGGCGAGCAAAATCCTTCACGATCACGGATCAACTCTTGGCGGGGACGTCCAGAACGACCTCGAACTCGAGCAGCGACGCTCCCGAGGCGACGGGCTTGGCGCGCTCACCTGAGTGCGCTGCGCGAGCCGGGCCGTCACGCCAGTCGGCGAACGCCTCCTCGTTTTCCCACTGCGTGACCACGAAGTAGCGGTTCTCTCCGGCGGTGGGGCGCAGGAGCTGGAATCCGAGGAATCCGGGAGAGTTCTCCACGGCATGAGCGCGTGCTGCGAAGCGCTTTTCCAGTTCGGGGCCCGCGCCCTCGGGGATTTCGATTGCATTGATCTTCACGACTGCCATGTAAGCGACATTACCGCGCGGCTCCACCGCGTACGGTGACATTCGTGTTGCATGACGAAGGTGGTACCGGCCAGCCGATTCTGTTGTTGCACGGCCTCATGGGTAGTGCCGGGACGTGGCGCCGCCATGTGCCCTGGATTCGCGAGTTCGGCCACGTCTACACGTTCGACGCGGCTGGTCACGGACGGCCGGCGCCCGCAGAATTGACGACCGAGGCCTTTGTCGAAGACCTTGCGTCGGCCGTCACGATCATCGACGAGCCGATGATCGTGATCGGGCACTCGATGGGTGCCCTGCACGCGTGGTGTTTTGCCGCCGCACATCCGGACCGAGTGCGTGCGTTGGTTCTCGAGGACATGGCACCGGATTTCCGCGGGCGCACTGCGGAGGACTGGGCTCAGATGGTGTCGTCGTGGCCGCAGCCGTTTGCCACCGATGACGCGGTGAAGGAATTCTTCGGTCCGGTTGCGGGACAATACTTTCTGGATTCGTTCGACCGCCGCGACGACGGGTGGTACCTGCACGGTGACGTGTCGACCTTCCGCGATATCTCGGAAGAATGGGGCACGCGACATTTCTGGGATCAGTGGAGTGCAATCGAGGTGCCCACCCTTCTCGTCGAGGGTGAGTTCACGATTACCCCGCAAGGCCAGATGCGCGAGATGGCAGAGCGTCCGGGGACTCGGTATGTGCGCATTGCCGACGCCGGTCACCTTGTCCACGATGATCAACCAGACCGGTACCGCGACGAAGTGACGGCGTTCCTGGTTGATCAGAGCTGACTTCGGATCGACGCTCCCGCTTCTTCGAGTTCGACGGCTCGCCTCGCCAGGAGCCCGGCTGCGAACTTGGCTTTGTCTCCGCTGTGTCGCGGCACGACGTGCAGATGGGAGTGAAAGACGGTCTGACCGGCAGCACGACCGTCGTTGACCAGGATGTTGACGCCGTCTGCGGCGATGTCGCAGCTCCGCAGCGCGCCGGCGATGAGTGTGCCTACCCGGAACATCTCTGCGCCCTCGTGGTTTTCGAGTCCGTCGAGGTTGGTGGCGTGGCGTTTGGGCACAACAAGGGTGTGTCCGCGACTGACCGGGCGGGCGTCGAGAAAAGCGAGCACGGTTTCGGTTTCGAAAACACGAATTGCGGGCTCGTCTGCCGAGATGATGTTGCAGAAGACGCAGGAATGGCTCATGACTACAGAATGTATCCCGTCGGTGGATCAGAGCAGACGTAGCTCCCGTCCGCGTGCGAGTGCTTCGCGTCGATTGTGGACTTGAAGCTTTCGGTACAGCGTGCGCACCTGCGTCTTGACCGTGTTGACGGAGATGAAGAGTGCGTTTGCCATCTCCGTCAAACTGGCGTCGGACGCGATCAGATCAAGAACTTGTCTTTCTCGCTCGGTCAAGGTGACCAGGTTCAGTTCGTGTGGAAATGTCTCTCCTGGAGCAAGTTTCAGGAATTTGGCAAGTGCGCTCGATCCGGTACCCGCTATGGATTCAAGGTGATCGACGTCGTGTCGAGATATGGTCGAGAACGATCGGAGATTGCCGGTTTGGTCTGCGATGCTGCACGCATTCGACCAGGCTTCGGCGGCGCGTCGCGGCTCGCCACCTCGCGAATGCGCGACGGCTTGAATCAGGAGTGCCTCGATTTGTGGGCGTGGGTACGACTCTCGCGCCCAATCGAATTGGTGGCACAGCGCGATTGCAGATTCATTCTGACCGGCCCGCTGATACAGGCGCGCGACGGAAACCAGTGTCCAGGGGTTGGCGGCCGGCTCGGCAATGTCCGACGACAGTGCCATTGCCAAGTTTCCGTCCCCGAGCGCGAGGGCGAGATCGATTTTGGTGGAGCGCAACAACGGTAGCGCAAACGAATCGGGTTTCAGCTTTGTGGGGTTGTCGGAAATTGCCTTGCGCAGCAACGTGATAGCTGCGGCTTCTTCACGGCAGGCGAGTGCGTACTGGCAGTGCGTGTAGAGGACAAATGCCCACAGTTCCTCGTTGTTGTCGGGCTCTCCCAGGGTTGCGACGGCCTCACGTGCATCCTGGAGGTCGAGAGTGCACAGTGCAGTCAACGCACGGGCTACCAGTCCTGGCGTTCGTACCATCGAGTGGAGCCATCCATATGTGTTCGGATGTTTGCGCTCGAGCCGTGACCATCCCTGCGACAGAGTGGGTTCCCCGACAATCGCCCAATTCATGGCTACACCTCCCGCCGCATTGCGGGCGATGAAGTCGATGCCTTGTGATTCACCGCCCCAGTACGCCATGCGCATCTCGGTGGTGGATTCGGCGAACCGTCCGCTCAGTTGAAAGGTGATACCCCATTGCACGCGCATCAACGGGAGTTGCGGGCTGATGTCGTCGGGGTTCGTAGCGAGTGCGCTTCTGCTGATCTGGGCCAGGCGGCGGGTCGTTTCGGCTGCAGGCCCGTATTTTCCGGCGACGCGCAGCATGATCGAGTGAACACAGCCGACATTGAGTACGTCGCGGGCGTCCTTGCTTGCGCCGATCGCTCGGAGTTCTTCGGCAGAGCGAGGCAGCGCGGTGATCGGCTTGGGGATGTCGCCCGGCTGCATAGTGAACAGGTCGCGGCCCGCCAGAGCAATCGAACTCTTCTTCGCCGTTGCGGGCGGTATCTGTTGCAATGCGCGGCGTACGATATCAAAGCTTTCGGAAAGCATTGTTACCCAATTATTTTCGATAATATTGATGGCAAGATCCCAGTCACCGCCTTCGGTCGCGTACTTCAGCGCCGACGCGTGTCGGCCGGAATCGAGTCGAAAATGTGCCAGCGAGGACAATTGCTCTGTCGGATCAAGTCCGAGCTGTGGTTGCGTTGCCATCAGTGACGCGCGAACTGCCGCTGGAAGTTCCCAGCTTTCGTCAGTTCCGATTTCGATCCGGGAGAGTGTGCCGGCCGATTCCAGCTCGAGTAGACGTTCACGAATCCGGTCACGGGATTCGGGGGAGGCGAACAGGTGCGCTGCAGTACTCACATCGAGGGTTCGCGCTGTCGAACAGGATACGAGGAAGTCCCGATGGTCAGCGATGTCGGTGTTATCGAGGGTCGTGCGCCGGGTGTACTCGTCGATCGTCTGTTGCAGGTTCAGCTCGAGGAGTTGATCTCGATCATGTTGTGTGGGTAGTAATTCGACGACCGCGGCGCCGGCATGTACGAGAGTTGGTAGGCCGCCGGTCATAGTCGTGATCTTCTCGGCTTCGCCGGGAAGGGGATTCGACCCGATGAACGTCAGTAGGTTTGCCGTGTCGGCCGAGTTGAAGAGTAGTTCCTCGGCACGGATCAGTTCGTGATCTACCTCGAGGAAATATGGTTCGGCAAACAGGGTGAGTCCCGACAATGTCACGGCGATGTCCAACTGGTGGCAGCGGGTGACTAGTTCGACAAGTTGCTCTTCGAGTGCGTGGTTTGGGATGAGATCCGGCCGAATCAATACCAGGAGAACTGGATTGGTGACGGCGGAGAATGCGGCGGCGAGGTCGGTGAACGGATCGCCGGATACGTGTGGGGCAACAATGCCGGACTGCCTGCTCTGGCGGAGGATCGTGGTGAGGTATTCCGATGCGCTCGAATTGAGCGGTGGAGCCGGAACCCACACGAGATCGTGATCCGAGGTGTCGGAAGATTCGAGCCAGGATTTCAGGAGGTCGGATTTACCGTATCCGTTCGGGGCGCGCACAATTGTCAGGGGAGTCCGGCGATCCAACTTTGCAAAGAGCGCCTGACGGGGGAATGGTCTGGCGATGGCAGAGTGATTGACGCCCTCGACAGTTGCGTCCCCCTCCCGCCCCGACATCCTTGTGTTCCTAATCCCCGTTGTGCTCGTGCTTGCAATCTTCGGACCGACAGGCACAGAGAGATTGGGTGAAATGTCCAATTTTTCGTGTGCTTCCGAAATAGTAACTGGTACGGAGAATTGATGCCCTAATTAGGGCAATTCGGGCACAATTCTTCTCGGGGGAATCTGGTGTCCGGCCGATAATCCAGCCTCACCACGGGCTTTTGTGCCCAGAGAGTGAGGACGTAGGGCCATAGCTCGAGATTCGCCGGAGTGTTAGCGCTCAACCCGCTGTCAGCGGTTGCCCTCACCGGCCAGTGCAAACAGGCCGTCTTCGGTTTGTTCCACCAATCCGTCGACAAGCAGTGAATGCAGTGCGCGGTCGCGTTGACCGGGGTCGGTGAGCCAGACGATGTCGAGGCGCGCACGTTCGACGGGATGGTGGGTCTCTCGAAGAACAGCCATCAACTTGCCGCGGACCTGGCGATCGGTACCGGCGAATTTCTGCACTTTCTTCGGTGGACCGGTGTGTGCCGGTTTTCCGGAGGCAACCCAAGCGCAATTGGGCAGCGGGCAGTTGTCGCAGCTGGGTGTACGCGCCGTGCAGATCACGGCGCCGAGTTCCATCAGCGCAGCACTGTAGGTAGCCGCTCGTGCGCGGGTGCGGGGCAACAGTGCGGCGACGTCCGCGAGATCGCGCGTGTTCGACGGATTGCCCGGCTCTGCGTTGCCGTGCACGGCACGGGCAACAACGCGGCGAACGTTGGTGTCGACGACGGGAACTCGTTGTCCGTAAGCAAAGCACGCCACGGCACGCGCCGTATAGGAGCCGATACCCGGCAGTGACAGCAAAGTGTCCACGTCGCTGGGGACCACGTCGCCGTGTTCGGTGGCCAGGACGCCGGCACACTCGTGCAGGCGCAGTGCGCGTCGTGGGTAACCGAGCTTGCCCCACGCCCGCAGTACCTCAGCCTGGCTCGACGCCGCCATTGCCGACGGAACCGGCCAGCGCTGGACCCATTCCTCCCAGATCGGCGCGACCCGTACCACCGGCGTCTGCTGGAGCATGATCTCGCTCATCAGAATCTGCCAGGCACTGACTCCGTCGCGTCGCCACGGAAGATCACGGGCGCTATCGGCATACCACTTCAGCAGCACCGAAGATTCCACTGCCACCTTGACTGACACACTCCTAGGGCCTGGTTACGCGCTCGGCGACGTTCACCAAGACCCTATCGTTACGCTCCGACATCCAACATGCGCACCTGATGCAGAGAAAACGGTGGGTGGGCGGTATCAAGAACCGCCCACCCACCTCGTCGTTTCGATCAGGACGCGTACTGTGCATCCGTTCGTGTCGCGGTCGACGCGGGCATCGACGTTCCCGAGTACCGGCGAACGATGATGTAGAGGCAGATCAGTCCGATCGCTCCGGCAGCGGCAAGGAATGAACCGACCTTCCACGCATTGTCCGGATTACCGTTGATCAGCATCACCATGATCATCGGCGCAAAACCGCCGATGATGGCCGAGATCTGATAGCCGAGCGACGCTCCTGAGAATCGGATCTCCGGCGGGAACAATTCTGCGAAGAGTGTTCCCTGAGTGCCGGTTTGGAGCGACATCGCAACGACGCCGACGATCACGGCCACTGCGAACGGCCAGATCGTGTCCGGACTGGAGCCGCCGATCATCAGCCACATCGGAATGCCCCACAGCATCATCGCCGCGGTGCCGAGACCGAAGACGAGCTTGCGGCCGTACAGATCGGAGAGGTAACCGGCCAGCGGGACCAGGGGAATCTGAATGGCGCAGGCAATCAGGATGTACGTCAATACCGTCGACCGGGGGATCTCCAGATACGTCGTCGCGAACTGCACGGATCCGGTGATCATCGTGTAGAAGAAAATCACACCGATTGCATTGGCGCCTGCCGCGGCAAGAACCGTGCCCGGGTTCTTCTTGAGGACCTCGAGAATGGGGGACTTGCGGACAACCGGCGATTCTGCGAGCTTCGCGGCAATAGCCTTGAATTCAGGCGTCTCCTCGAGATAACGGTGAATGAGGAACGCGACCGGGAGCATCACCAAACTGATCCAGAACGGGATGCGCCAGCCCCAGGCGAGGAACGAATCCGCGGCGAGAGTGGCTGTAAGAATGAGGAAGACGATATTTCCGAGCACGACGCCAATCGGAACGCCCAGTTGCGCAAAGCTTCCGAACAATCCACGACGGTCGGCTGGGGCGTTCTCGGTTGCCAGCAGCACTGCGCCGCCCCACTGTGCGCCGACGGCCAAGCCCTGGCAGATTCGCAGAGTGACAAGGATAGCCGGGGCCAGCCAGATCACATTGGTGTTCGGGACGAAGCCGACCAGCGACGTGGCAATGGCCATCAGGACAACCGCGGCCACCAACACCGGCTTGCGGCCGTAGCGGTCACCAAAATGTCCCGCGAGCACGCCGCCGATGGGGCGAGCGATGAAACCGACTGCAACGGTGGCAAACGAACTCATTGCTGCAACCACCTCGCTGTCGGTGGCGAAGAACGTCGAGTTGAACACGAGTGCCGCAGCAGTCGCGTAGATGAAGAAGTCGTACCACTCCAGGGAAGTGGAGATGGCCGCTGCGAAGGACGCGCGCCGGGACCTACCCTGGCGCTGCACCGCTGATTCGGGGTTGTTGGTCATCACGATTCACTCTCTGTGGGATCGTTCACTTGGGTTCGTTGAGGACTGGAGTTGCGGCGAATTCGGCGCGAGCGAGCGAGCGACGGTGGACTTCGTCCGGGCCGTCCGCGATCTGCAGGAACCGTGCCTGCGCATACAGGACCGGAAGAATGGTGTCCTGCGACAGCCCGGCGCCGCCGAACACCTGAATGGCGTTGTCGATGATGTCCTTGACTGTCAGTGGAACCAGAACTTTGGCCGCTGCAATGTCATGGCGCGCAGCCTTGTTCCCCTCGACGTCCATCCGCCAGGCGGCGCGCAGAACGAGCAACCGGGCGGCGTCGAGCTTGATCCTGGAATCAGCAAGGTTGGCCTGTACAACACCGAGATCGGCGAGGGGAGACCCGAAAGCGACTCTGGTCCTAGCACGTTCGGTGAGCAGTGCGATTGCGCGCTCTGCCATACCGATCAACCGCATGCAGTGATGAATGCGTCCTGGACCCAAGCGTGCCTGAGCGACTGCAAAACCCCGACCGCGGGGACCGAGCAGGTTTTCCCTGGGGACACGAACACTGTCGAAGACGATTTCGCCGTGTCCACCCTCGTGGCGGTCGTCGAAGCCGAGAACCGTTGTGGAACGGACGATCTGCAGGCCGGGGGTGTCCATGGGTACCAGGACGATGCTATGGCGGCTACCGACCGGAGCATCGGAGTCGGTCACGCCCATGACCATCGCAACCTTGCAGTCTTCGCGAAGAGCGGCAGTGGACCACCACTTGCGTCCGGTCAGCACCCACTCGTCACCGTCCTCCGCGATATCGAGACACACGTTGTTTGCATCGGAACTCGCGACCTCGGGTTCGGTCATCGAGAAGCACGATCGGAAATCGCCGTCGAGAAGTGGGGTCAGCCACTCGGCCTTCTGCTGCTCGGTGCCGTAGAGATGGAGCAGTTCCATATTGCCGGTGTCCGGTGGATTGCAGTTGACGGCTTCGGGACCGATCAACGGACTCCAGCCAGTCAATTCCGCCAACGGTGCGTATTCGAGGTTGCTCAGGCCGGCGCCCTCGCGGGCCGGGAGGAAGAGGTTCCACAGGCCCGATTCCTTGGCCGTTGCCTTGAGTTCGGCCATGATCGGTGGTGCGCCCCAGTGGCTGGGGTCTGCCGCCAATTGCTGCGCTGCAACGGCTTCGGCGGGTAGGACGTGCTCTTGCATAAAAGTCGTCAGCTTCTGTTGCAGCTCTTTGACTTTCGGACTGTATTCGAAATCCACGTCGGTGGTTCCAATCTCGGGGCGCGTCGCACAAAAAGTCAGCGGCGCAGTTCGTGAACAGAGGAAGTGCGGGTCAGATCGAGCGCACGCTGTAGAAGCGGGCCGACCATGTCGGCGACGTCGTCGAATCCTTCGCCGACAGTGTCGCCCTTGGCGTGTCTGGCATTGATGCCCTCGAGGATGACGGCAATCTTGAAGTCGGCGAACACCGTGTACCAGTCGATATCCGGCAGATCGATGTTCCGGCGGTCGGCATATCGTTCGAGTAACGCAGCGCGACTGGGAAATCCGTCCAATCGAGCAAGTCCGCGAGTGATCGGGTTGTCTACGGCTCCGGGTTGATCCCAGAAGCTGAGCATGATGCCGACGTCGGCGAGTGTGTCTCCGAGTGTTGCCATCTCCCAGTCTAGAAGGGCAACAATCTTTCCGGGATCGGAGCGGGAGTAGAGAACATTGTCGAGTTTGACGTCCCCGTGCACGATCCCGGGTAGGGATGTGGTGGGAACGGCACGGCGAAGTTTGTCGAGGAGTGCCGCGACCTCGGGGCGATCAGTGGTTCGAGAGGCGTCCCATTGCCGCGACCATCGGTCCAGTTGTCGCTCCAGGTATCCGTTGGTTCGCCCGAAAGTGTTGAGTCCCACTGAATCAGGATCGACAGAGTGAAGATCGGCGAGGACATCGGCAAAGGCAAGTCCGGCGCGTTCTCGATCGACCGGCAACAGGGCGGCGGCGGATTCCGGGGTGCCGATGGAATTGCCGTCGATCAGTTCCATCAGATAGAACGTCGCGCCGAGTACATCTTCGTTCTCGCAGAGAAGGAACGCCTCAGGTACCGGCACCGACGTGGATGCGAGCGCGTCGATGACGGTGAATTCCCGAACCATGTCATGTGCGCTCGGAAGTACGTGACCGAACGGGGGACGGCGCAATACCCAGGTGTTCGACCCGTCTGCGACGCGATAGGTGGGGTTGGATCGCCCGCCGCTGATGAGTGACGCCGTGATCTCTCCGTCGATCCCGCCAGCGAGATGCGTCGACAGGTACGTGGAGAGTGCGTCGAGGTCGAGTCCGGAGACGACGCGGCCTGCGTCGGACGTCGTCGATGATGCCGCGGACATTCGATGCACGCTCCTTTCGATGGAAACACAGCCGAACGATCGTTCGGCTGTTGATCATCATCAATGGAACGATCGACAAATGTCAACCATGAAAAAATATCGAACTTCCTGCGAACATTGATGTGGGAGCAACGATGATCGAACCGCTTGCCAAACGATCGTTCGCCTGACATTATGGGAATTTAGTGACGCAGGTCTCACGGATGTTGGAGGTGTGGATTCCGGTGAAACGCGTGGAAAGGAAGGAGTGTTCGGGCCGGTCAGGCCGGTTCGACCATCGCGGTGGCCAAAGCGCAGTAGCGATCCGCAAGGTCCTGCGCGCTCAGTGGGCCGTCGGCACGCCACCACACGCAGACCTGCTGCCCCATGTTGATGATGGCGCGAACGGCATCACGCGGATACGCGGTGCGAAACGCGCCTTCTTCCACTCCGCGTTCGATGACATCCCGGAAGATGTTCTCCTGCTCGTCGCGCAGTGCGACTACCAGGCGGTGCCCCGGCTCATCGAGACTGCGCAGCTCGGTTGCTCCGACAAGAGCGTCTTCGCGCCGCGTCGTGTGGAACATGACCCAGGCGCGAACCAGCGCTTGCAGTTGGTCTTTCGGCTCTCCGCCCGAGCGGAGCAGCGCGCTACGCGTCATGCCGTGAGCGTCTCGCAGTGCCTGGAGCATTATTTCCTGCAGAATGTCCTGCTTGGATTTGAAGTGGTGATAGATGGATGCGACTGTCAGATCGGCGCCTGCAGCGATGTCGCGCATGGATGTGCCGTGGTAGCCGCGTTCGTTCATGTTTCGGACGGCGGAATCGAGAATGAGCTGCCGGACTGCGGCAGTTTTTGCCACGCTCATTTTTCGAACTCCTCGCGTTCTGCACGTCTTCCGGTATCCGGACACAGCGTAGTAGCCGAACGATCACAAGGTTCGACGGGCAGCAAATATCCGCCGTGAACTGTGAAGATCCACGTCCTGTGAGCTTATCGTTCGTTAACAAGAGGAGAATTGCCTGTGCAGCACATATCGCTGACCGTGGACGATGGCATTGCCGTCATTACTCTCGATCGACCGGACAAGCTGAACGCCTTCACCACAATCATGGAAAACGAGCTGATCGAGGCGTTCAACAACACCGATGCTGACGACTCCGTACGCGCCGTGATTCTGACCGGAGCAGGCCGAGCGTTCTGTGCCGGCGCCGATCTGTCCTCCGGGCCGGATACCTTCACCGCATGGAGCGCCGAGCAGAACGGCGCAGAGGAGAGTAGTGCCGGCGAACGGCGCGATGGCGGCGGTCGTGTGGTGTTACGGATGTTCGACTCGCTGAAGCCGATCATCGCGGCGATCAATGGTCCTGCGGTCGGCGTCGGTATCACCATGACTCTCGCAGCGGACTTCCGATTGGCGGCCGACGACGCCCGGATGGGGTTCGTCTTCAATCGCCGAGGCCTTGTGCCGGAATCTTGTTCCTCATGGCTGCTGCCGAAGTTGGTTCCGCTGCAACGAGCGCTCGACTGGATTTACTCCGGGCGCATCTTTCCGGCTACCGAAGCCCACGCCGCCGGATTGGTCTACCAACTCTATTCTGCCGACGATCTGCTTGGCGAGGCTATTGCCCTCGCGCGCAGCCTTACTCGCCACAGCGCTCCGGTTTCTGTTGCTCTCTCGCGTCAGATGGTCTGGCGCCTGCTGGGCGCCCCACATCCCATGGTGGCGCATCGGATCGAGAGCATCGGGATCAACGCCAGAGGGGCGCAAGAGGACGTCCGGGAAGGCATCAGCGCCTTCCTCGGCAAGCGTGACGCGAACTTCCCGGATCGGTGCAGCGACGCGATGCCTGACCTGTTCTCGGAACATCTCCCGCGACCGCAGTGGTGATGGAACCACAGTGGTGACGGAAACCCGTACCCGCCACCGGAATCGAGGATTCCGGTGGCGCATAGGGAACGGCTCAGCGGCCGGTCCAGACAGCCGGGCGCTTCTGTGCAAAGGCCAGCGGGCCTTCCTGTGCGTCGGCGCTGGTGAAGACCACCTTCATTGCAGCGGCGTTGGCTGCCCACACATCAGGCTCCCAATCCGATGCCGTTGCGGTTCGATGGATCATCGACTTCGACTCCCGCACCGACAGCGGCGCGTTTGCCGCAATCTGCTCCGCCAATTCGAGTGCAATGTCCAGTGCGGTTCCCGCCGGTGCCACTCGGTTGACCAGGCCGAGTTCCTTGCCCTGAGCGGCCGTGATCGGTTCGCCGGTCAGGGCAATTTCGAGCGCCACCTTCCGTGGGACTTGTTGCTGCAGCCGGATTACACCGCCGGCAGCGGCGAACAATCCGCGCTTGACCTCGGGCAGGCCGAGCTGCGCGTTCTCGTCGACCACTGCAAGGTCGCTCGCGAGCACCAGTTCGGTGCCACCGCCGAGTGCAAATCCGTTGACCGCGGCTATGGTCGGCTTGCTGATCCAGTGCTGTACGTAACCTGCGAAACCCCATTCGGGATGGCCGTCGGCGTCGGTGCTCTCTCCCGCCGACAGCGCCTTGAGGTCCGCGCCGGCGCAGAACGCGCGGCCGGAGCCGGTGATCACGACGACGCGCACGTCGGCGTCGGCTTCGGCCTGTTCCAGCAAGGTGCCGACCGCGGTCGACAGAGCCGCGTTCACCGCGTTCAGGGCCCGCGGCCGATTCAGGGTGATGATCGCAACCTGCCCACGAACCTCGTACAGTGCTGCTGCTTCGGATGTCTGGTGCTCGGGCGTGATTGCCATGGACTGCCTCTCGTCGTAAAGTCTTACCTAGCGCTCGTTAAACTGTTACCACGGGCGTGCCCGAACAGTCAAAGATGTCGGATCACCACGAGGAGCATGTATGCGCGCGGTCCAGCTAGCCGAATTGATCGGACCGGAAGGGTTGCGTTCGGTGGATATCGCCGAGCCGACAGACCCGACGCGGGTAGTGGTGGATCTGCATGCCGCCGGAGTGTGTTTTCCGGATCTTCTGCAGACCACCGGCAGTTATCAGATGGCGCGTGACTTGCCATGTGTTCTCGGATTGGAAGGCGCGGGAGTTGTTCGTAGTGTGCCGGCAGGGTCGGATCTGTCCCCGGGTGACCGCGTAGCTGTGTTGTCCACGGAGGACGGATCCTGGCAGCGTACTGTGGCCGTGAAGCCGTCCTCGGTCTTCCCGCTCCCTGATTCCGTTTCTCTCACAGCAGGATCCGGATTTCTGGTCAACTACCTGACTGTGCATTTCGCGCTCGACGAGCGAGCTCGGTATCGAGCTGGTGAGACGGTGTTGGTTCACGGCGCTGCTGGTGGAGTGGGTATTGCCGCATTGCATGTCGCTGCCGCGCTCGGGCTCGAAACCATTGCGGTCGTGAGCACGCCGGAGAAGGCCGCACTGGCTGCCGAGTCGGGAGCATCGCATGTCGTCTTGGTTGACGGCTGGAAAGATCAAGTTCGCGAGATCACGAACGGTCGCGGCGTCGATATCATTCTCGACCCCGTCGGTGGTGATCGTTTCACGGACAGCTTGCGCAGTCTCGCTCCCAACGGTCGCCTGATCGTCTTGGGCTTCACTGGCGGTGAGATACCGACTGTCAAGGTCAATCGACTTCTGCTGAACAATATTTCGGTGATGGGCGCCGGATGGGGTGAGTATCTGCGAACCGATCCCGGATACCTTGCCCGTCAATGGAATGTGCTTTACCCTTTGCTCGAGTCCGGAGTTCTGCGAGTGCCCGAACCGACTCTCTATCCGTCAGATCGTGCCGTGGATGCGTTGACATCCCTGAAAGACCGGTCTGCTGTCGGAAAAGTGGCTCTGTCCTTCGAATGAGCTGGAACCATTCATCTTCCGTGAACGAAACCTTGGAGTGAAAACCATGTACCCCGGAGCCTATGTCGCAACAACCCCGGACAAAGCTGCTGTCATCGTCGCGGAGACCGGTGCGGTGGTGACGTTTGCGGAGTTGGAAGCGAATTCGATTCGCATCGCGCGTGTTCTGCACGAATTGGGTTTGCGACGCGGCGACAATCTGGCGGTACTCGCGACCAACAACATTCAAGTTTTCGACATCTACTGGGCCGCCATGCGGTCGGGTGTTTATCTCACGATGGTGAACTGGCATTTGACCGCTCCCGAGGGTGCCTACATTGTCGAGGATTGTGACGCCAAGATTGTCATCGTCGATTCAGCGCTACCCGAATTGGCGGGAACATTGGCCGATCTCATTCCGGCGAATGTGATTCGGTTGTCCTTCGGCGGCGAGCTCGAGGGATATGCCTCGCTCGACGCGGCGGCGGCGCTCGAGTCCGATGTGCCGTTGCCGGATCAGCCTCGTGGTGCCGACATGTTGTACTCGTCGGGAACGACCGGTCGGCCCAAGGGGATCAAGCCGGCGTTGCCTGATCGTCAGATTCAGGATGCCGGTGATCAGATGACGGTGATGAATCAGACTGCTTGGGGCGTTACGGATTCCGATGTCTATCTTTCGCCGGCTCCGCTGTATCACGCTGCACCGCTTCGTACCTGTGCATCGGTACAGGCGTTGGGCGGAACCGTCGTGGTGATGAACAGGTTCAATGAAGAGAAGGCACTCGAGTACATCGAGAAGTACCGCGTGACGTACAGCCAGTGGGTTCCGACGATGTTTGTTCGGATGCTCAAACTTCCACAGGAAACGCGAGAGCGTTACGACATTTCGTCGTTGCGTCTGGCGGTGCATGCTGCGGCGCCGTGCCCGGTTGACGTGAAGCGTCGGATGATCGAGTGGTGGGGCCCGATTCTCGACGAGTACTACTCGTCGACGGAGTTGAACGGTATGACTATCGTCCATTCCGACGAATGGTTGCGGAAACCGGGAACGGTGGGCCGGGCGGCCTTGGGTGTTCTGCATATCTGCGGCGAGAACGGTGAGGATCTGCCTGTGGGAGAGGTGGGCACCCTGTACTTCGAACGTGATGCACTTCCCTTCAACTACCACAACGCACCTGAAAAGACCCGGGAGGCACAGCATCCCGAACATCCGACATGGACAACGACGGGTGATGTCGGATATGTCGACGAGGACGGCTATCTGTTCCTGACTGATCGTAAGTCGTTCATGATCATCTCCGGTGGTGTGAACATCTATCCGCAGGAAATCGAGAACGCGCTGATCGAACATCCGTCGGTGTTGGATGCGGCAGTGATCGGTGTTCCCGACGACGAGATGGGCGAGATCGTGATGGCAGTTGTGGAGCCTGTTCCCGGACTGGAAGCAGATGATGCGCTTCGCGACGAATTGCTCGATCATCTGCGGGGGCAGATTGCGAAGTACAAGCTGCCGAAGCGGCTCGTGTTCAGCACCGATCTTCCGCGCACCCCTACCGGAAAACTTGTCAAAGGCACACTGCGTGCTCGTTATTCAGACAATGCCGGCGCACGATGAGCGGCCCGTTGCATGGAGTGCGCGTACTGGAGTTCGCCGGCCTCGGGCCGGGACCGCACGCTGCGATGATGCTGGCCGATCTAGGAGCCGATGTCGTCCGCGTCGAACGTCCGTCGGGCGGGCTGGAAATCTCGCCCAAGGATCAGGACCAATTGTTGCGCGGTCGCCGCTCGATCGAGGCTGATCTCAAGACCGACGCGGGACGGGAACTCGTCAGGGCCCTCATTGCGAAAACCGATGTGTTGGTGGAAGGTTTCCGCCCCGGCGTTACTGAACGGCTGGGGTTCGGTCCGGACGACTGCAGGAAGATCAACGACCGACTGATCTACGCCCGCATGACGGGTTGGGGGCAGGACGGCCCACTCGCTCAGCGCGCGGGGCACGACATCACCTACCTTGCGCTGACCGGTGTCCTCCATACGATCGGCCCAGCCGACAAGCCCGTCGTCCCGTTGAATCTCGTGGGCGACTTCGGTGGTGGCTCGATGTTCTTGATCCTGGGAATCGTCTCCGCGCTGTACGAACGCGAGAAGTCCGGTAAAGGCCAGGTGATCGACGCGGCCATAGTCGACGGAACGTCAGTACTGGCACAGATGATCTGGTCGCTGCGGGGCAGCGGGCAGTGGAGTGATTCTCGCGCAACCAATCTGCTGGACGGTTCGACTCCGTTCTACGACACGTATCGCTGCTCGGACGGCAAGTTCGTTGCTGTCGGTGCACTCGAGCCGCAGTTCTACCGAGCGCTGCTCGACGGTCTGGGATTCGATCCCGCGTCATTGCCCGAACAGATGGATCAGGATGGCTGGCCTGAACTGCGCGAGCGATTCACAGAAGCGTTTGCCGCACGTACACGTGACGAGTGGACGGCGCTCTTCGAATCGACGGATGCGTGCGTTGCGCCGGTGCTGAGTCCGGCGGAAGCTGCAACTCACCCACACCTGGCGCACCGTGGAACTTTGGTCGAAGCCGACGGAATAGTGCAGTCGGCGCCGGCACCGCGATTCTCCCGGACAGCAACGACTCAGCCCGCGGGGGCGCCCAAACCCGGCGCGGATACAGCAGCCGTGTTGAGCGACTGGCTTGGGGCCTGAAGTGGCGGGCACCTGAAATGGGGGGGACCTGAAGGCAGGTTCCCCCCAGATCGTCAACGCCGCCGGTAGGTCGGAGCCCGCTTATCGAGAAATGCCGCAGTAGCTTCTGCAGCGTCCTCGGTGAGAGCGGTAATGACCTGCTGGCGGTTCTCGAACTCGATCGCCGCATGCAGGGTCGGGGTTTCCAGTGCCAACCACATGCCCTTCTTTGTCATCTCGACCGAGACCGGCGGATTGTTCAGGATCTCACCGGCGATTCGAAGTGCCTCGGTGAGAAGGTTTTCCGAGTCGACAACTTGGGAAACGAGCCCGATGGATCGCGCATGCGCGGCGTCGAATCGACGCCCGGTCAGCATCAGTTCGTGTGCATTGCCGGCCCCGACGATGCGTGGCAACAACCACGAGACGCCGATATCGCACGCCGAGTATCCGGCGGTGATGAACGAGACCGCAAAAACTGCCTCGGGTGCGGATATCCGGATGTCACTGGCGCAGACGAGTGCTAGTCCGCCACCCGCCGCCGGCCCGTTCACCGCGGCGATCACAGGCTGGGGGAGTGAATTGATTCGCTCGGTCAGATGTGCAATGTCCTGCTGTCGTCCGAACGCCGCAAGGGTTCTGCCTTCTGCCTCGTCTCGCTCGGAGTCGCCGTAGCCCTTGAGGTCGAGCCCAGCGCAGAACGCTCGTCCCGCACCGGTGATGACCACGACACGACATGTTCTATCCGACGCGATGTCGTCCAGCGCTGCAGTTAGTGCCGCGACCAGATGGACGTCGAGCGCGTTGAGTCGTTCGGGTCGATTGAGAGTGAGCAGGGCAATGCCCGGCGTCGGTGTACTGATTTCGAGTAGGTCGGACATAGTCTGTTTCTCCTTGTTACTTATCGCTCGCTAAGGTATGAATGTCAGTGAATCGCTTACTTCGGCAAGACCCTTCCGTCGCCGCTTCCTGCCCCGACCGGACGACTGCCTGAACGACAAGGACCCGACATGACTGCAACACGACCAGACGTCTACTCGACCCATGACAACGGCGTACTTCGTGTTGTGATCAACCGCCCGCATCGAATGAATGCGGTGAACACCGAAGCGTTGCAGAATCTCTCTACGATCTTCGACGATCACGCGCGTCGCGGCGACGTACGGGTAGCGGTACTCGAGGGAGCAGGCAGAGCATTCTGCACCGGGGCGGACCTGGCCGATGCAGTGTTGTCGGGTCCGCCCTCCGCGGACACCATCGATGCCGCCAACGACCTGGCGCGTGCCATCAGGTCGTTCCCCACCCCCGTGATCGCAGCGGTGCGAGGTCCCGCTGCAGGAGTGGGTGTTTCACTGGCATTGGCGTGTGATCTCACCCTAGCTGCGGAGTCCAGTTACCTCCTGCTCGCCTTCACCAAGGTGGGCTTGATGCCTGACGGCGGTGCAACAGCTCTTGTTGCGGCGTCGATCGGCCGGGCTCGGGCCATGCGAATGGCACTCTTAGCGGAAAAACTTTCGGCACGAGACGCTTTCGACAGTGGACTGATCTCGCAGGTCTGCCCGGACGACGCATTCGACGACGAGCTTGCGGAGCTGATTCGTCGCCTGGGTAGCGGGCCGGGCAAGGCATTCCAGCAGACCAAGGACGCGATCAACGACGCCACCCTGACCGAACTGGACTCTGCCTTCGAGCGTGAGCGTGCCGGACAGATCTCACTACTCGCCGGTGCTGATTTTGCGGAAGGTGTTGCGGCGTTCCAAGGCAAGCGGGCGGCGGTGTTCGGTGGGTAGCAGTAGGCCGGGTGAACTGAGCGACGGGTTGCCGTCCGTGAATATTTGCAATACATCTCAGCTTTGACGTGGCACACTGGGTGACTCACAGCCGACGCACACGATCAGGAAGGACGCTCGAATGCACGCCAGCTTGTACTCGTACCGCAAGTCGCAGTCGATGATTCGTTTCCTGGACCGGCTGGCCGAAAACTCCGGCACGGCCGCCGGATTCCGCATGTGCTGAAGCCCCACCACTCGGGGCGTGCGCGTCCCGATACCAGCTCACCCAACGGGTGACCTCACGGCCGACCTCGGCCACCCCGGACGTCACACCTCGAGAACCACCACTCCCTCTGTGAGAGAACAAGGTTGTCGATTGTCATGCCTCGCCCACCCATCGCCATCACCACCCGCACCTGGATGAACGCGCACGTGCGAGTCCTCAACGCCACCTACGAGGACTTCGACCTCGTACCAGCCGCTCGCGCGATCGTGCTGCTCGTCGAGGATCTTGCACTCACTCTGGTCGAGCACTCTCCGCGCTTCGTCGTGCGCTCCCAGCATGTGGCAATCCCGCTGCCGCGGACGATCCAGCTGTTCGAGTACGTGCACACCCCGCCACGTCCGACGATCGACGACGACACCCGCGCGAGTTTCGCCGGCGTTCTGGCGCGAGACCACTATCGGTGCGCGTATTGCGGCGCGGCGGGGGCGACGACGGTCGACCACGTGTACCCACGTAGCCGAGGCGGAAACAACAGCTGGTCGAACCTCGTAGCGTGCTGCCTGACCTGCAATAACGCCAAGTCCGATCAGACCCCGGAAGAGTCAGGCATGCCGCTCCTCTGGGTACCTCGAACGCCTCGCACCGACCGCAAACGCCAACACACGATCTGGCGCGAATTGACTCCTCATCTCTGAATCGCCTTGGAAGGAGGCACATCCCATGACTACGATGATGACCTTGGCTGACCTGCTGCCTGTCTCGGAGGAGGTCGGAGACTGGGCCGTCGCCGCCTGCCGAGGTGATCGGCACCCAGACCGGTGGTTCCCCCACCCGAGTGAGGCGTTCGACTACGCGGCCGAGACCTGCGCCCGGTGCCCCATCACCATTGCATGCGGCGCCTATGCGGCCGATACTGCGCAGACCGGGGTCTGGGGCGGCTGTGAGTACCGGCAGGGCAAGATTGTCCGCTGACTGCACGTCGGACCCATACCAGTGGTGGTGTGGGTCCGACGGTTTCGATCGTCTCAACGCCTGTCAGTTCTTGGCGATGTCCCGACCGATGATCTCCTTCATGATCTCGGTGGTCCCACCGTAGATCGTTTGAATTCGACTGTCGACGTAAGCTCGCCCAATCGGGTATTCCATCATGTAGCCGTACCCGCCGTGCAATTGGACGCATCGGTCCACGACACGCTTTTGTAGTTCACTTGCCCACCATTTTGCCTGCGCCGCTTCGACGGCGGAGAGTTCCCCGTCGTTGATCGCCAGGACTGCATTGTCGACGTAGGCCTGTGTCACGTCGATTTCGGTGAGCATCTCGGCAAGCGCAAATCGTGTGTTCTGGAAGTCGCCGATGGGCTTTCCGAAGGCACTGCGGTCGAAGGCATAGGCCTTGGTCCATTCGTAGGCTGCACGTGCCACGCAGATTGCGCTGACGGCAATCGAGAGTCGCTCGCGGGGAAGTCGTTCCATCAAATGGATGAGTCCGCCGCCCTCTGTGCCGAGTAGGTTGCTTGCCGGAACACGGACGTTCTCGAATGACAATTCGGCTGTGTCCTGGCCTGCAAGACCCACTTTGTGGAGCTTGCGACCGCGGGTGAACCCTTCCATCCCACGTTCGACGACCAGGAGGCTGAAGCCGCGCGATCCTGCGCTGGGATCGGTACGGGCAGCGACGATCACGATGTCGGCATGGATACCGCTCGTGATGAATGTCTTCTGGCCGTTCAAGATCCAGTCGTCTCCGTCACGAACGGCAGTGGTCTTGATGCCCTGCAGATCGCTACCGGTTCCCGGTTCGGTCATCGCAATGGCGCAGATGATCTCTCCGGCAGCCATTCCCGGAAGCCAGCGTTGTTTCTGCTCGTCGGTACCGAGATCGGCGATGTACGGGATGACGATATCGTCCTGGAGTCCGAGCCCGGCGCCGAACGAAGTGGTGGCGCTACGGGCGATCTCTTCGGCAACGATGTAACGGTAGCGGTAGTCGAGTTCTCCTGACCCGCCGTACTGTTCGGGTACGGCCAAGCCGACGATGCCCATCTTACCGGCGGCAAGCCATGCCGATCGGTCCACGAGACGGTTTTCTTCCCAGTCGTCGTAGTGTGGGCTCACCTCACGGGCGATGAACTCGCGGACGGAATCTCGATAGGCTTCGTGATCTTCGGTGAAGAGTGTGCGACGCATACTTCCCCTCCTGTCCTAGACGGAAACGCGTTCGGTCATCGAGCGCAGACGCGCTCCGATGATGTCCTCGGCTTCGGAGACCATGCGCTGCACCATGTCGTCGACGGTAGGGATGTCGTGGATCAGTCCCTGCGAGGTTCCGACGGTCCAGATGCCGGCGTCGGGATCGCCCTTCTCGTAGACGGTGCGTCCGCGGGCGCCGGCGACCAGTTCGCGGACGTCTTCGAATTGTCCTCCACGTGAGAGGATGTCGACCACCTCGCGGCTGACCGTGTTGCTGGCGACGCGAGCGGTGTTGCGCAGTGGCCGGAAGATGAGTTCGGTCTGGGTCTCGTCGGCGGCGACGATGGCTTCTTTGATGTTCTGATGAATCGGCGATTCGACGGTGCACATGAAGCGTGTGCCCATGTTGATGCCGTCGGCGCCGAGAGCCAGGGCGGCGACGAGTCCGCGGGCGTCGGCAAATCCGCCGGAGGCGATCATCGGAATCGAAATCTTCTCTGCCGCTGCGGGGATCAGAACCAACCCGGCTACGTCGTCTTCGCCGGGGTGACCGGCGCATTCGAAGCCGTCGATGCTGATGCCGTCGACACCGAGGTCCTGAGCCTTCACCGCGTGGCGCACGGTGGTGCACTTGTGGAGCAGCTTGATTCCGGCGTCGTGGAACATCGGCAGGTGCGGTCCGGGGTTGGAGCCGGCGGTCTCGACGATCTTCACGCCCGAATCGACGATCACCTGGCGGTACTCGTCATATGGCGGCGGTGTGATGGACGGCAGGATCGTGAGGTTGACGCCGAAGGGCTGATCGGTGAGGTCACGGCAGCGGGCGATTTCGTTGGCCAGGTCCGCGGGTGTCGGTTGTGTCAATGCGGTGATGAATCCGAGTGCGCCGGCATTGGCTACGGCAGCAACGAGTTCCGCTCGCCCTACCCACTGCATACCGCCCTGCACGATGGGATGGCGAACACCGAACGTTTCCGTGAATGCTGTTGAGATCATGAGGGTCCTTGCTGTTGCGTCGGAGTGGAAGTCGGTCAGAGGTGGCTGATTCCGGCCAGGTCGCTGACGTAGTTTCGTGCCTTCGTGGAATCGAAGGAGCGTGCGATCTGCAGTTTCTCGGCTTCTAGTGAGCCTTCTGCGTGGGTTGCGAGTACGGATTGGTATCCGCCGTAGTCGCGGGCGGTGAGGTCGGCGATGAAGTTGAGTAGCCTCAAACGCTTTTCGGCAGGAACTGCAGCAGCGTAATACTTTTCGAGTACTGCGCGAATGTCGGGGTTGTCCCAGTCTTCGCCTCCGGGACCGGTGGCGAGCAGGCCGCCCGAGAGGTCGGTGAGTATTGCGACCGCGTTGTGAAATCCGTGGGCGAAGTGGTATTTGGCCATGTTGACGGCGAGCGGATCGGGCTGCTGAACGCCGTGCGCACCCGGCTTGGACCGGACGGCGGCCAGTTGCGCCAGCCCACGGACGGTTTCGCTCCAGGTGATCAGTTCCGTGATCTTGCCTTTGACGTGGCCGGCTTTGCTGATGCCGTTGGCTTCGGCGATCAGCGATGCCGCGCCGACCATGATGTCGAGCAGTGGCAGTTTGTAGTTGATGGCGGTGAAGCGGTGGTAGTCGACGAAGGCCAGTGCGAGCGGTCCGGCGAGTTCGGGTTGGCGGTTGAGGAAGACCCGATTCTTCGGTACGCGTACGTCGTTGAAGACGGTGAGCGATTCGAGCAGCTTGTGCTTCGTGGAGATCGGGAACTCGAACGAGTTGCGTTCCCCGGCAGCGTACGGGGAGACGTACAGTTCGAGGCCCGGTGTGTCGATCGGGATGGCGAAGGAGACCGCGTAGTCGGCGTCGTCGGGTCCCATGGCGCGGGTGGGCAGCACGATGAGCTCGTCGGCGTTCGCAGAGAACGAGGTGTGGCATTTGGCGCCGCGCACGGTAATGGAGTCGGCGTCTTCGTCGACGATGTGCAGGTAGAGGTCGGGGTCGGCCTGTTGACGCGGCGCGAGTGAACGGTCGCCTTTGACGTCGGTTTGGGCGACGGCCAGGGACAGGTCGCCTTCGCACACCCGCTGGTAGAAGGCGCGGGCGTTGTCGAGCCCTTCGCCGGTGGTGGCGCGTAGGAGTGCAAACAATGCGTCGCTGCCGACCTCTTTGAGGACGATGGTTCCGCCGCCGCGTCGTGATACCTCTTCGATGAGTGCTCCGCGGCGCACGAGGTCTTCGGCGGAGTTCGGTGCGACGTAGAACGCGCTGACTGGTTCGCCATCCACTTCGGTGATCGCGAGGTCGGGTCGGTCGTCGGCGATGTCGTAGCACAGTGCCGAATGATCCACTGCAAGAGTCAGTTCAGGCTCCGCGTAGACGTCGGATATCTTCTTCCCTCGGTAGAAGACCCGACGGTCGTCGTTGAGGCCTTTTCGGTACTGGTCACTGGACCGTATGCCCACGGGATACTTCCTTGCTCTTCGGTCGCGGTTATTGCTCTGAACATAGCTTAGCGATCGCTATATAAGCTATGTTGCACGGTCTTCAGATGTCAATGGGTTGGGTGAACGGCCATGCATCAGCGTGGTGACCCGTTCGGCGGCTTCGCGCACAAGTACGCCGAGTTCGGTAATGCGTTCCCCGGTTACGGATGACGGTGCGTCGACCAGGCAGAGAATCAGTGCGGGTGATGTGTCTTGATCGAATGCGGTCGCGTTCACGGACAGCAGTTGGTAGTGCGCGTTCGGGTCGATTGTTCCCACGGCAACGTCCGCGGACAGCAGTCGACGTGCCTCTCTCAGTGCGAGCGCGGCCCGCTGTCCGCCAACCCCCGGTGTGCGCAACTCTGCGACCGCATCGGAGATCGAACGGTCCTGTTGCCAAAGGCATTCCACGGCAAATCCGCGCTCCCGGACAGTGTCGAGGATCGGTTCGTACTCTGCCTGTAAAAAGTCGGTCTCCGTGCTCAGGGCTTTTGTACCGAGTTGAAGCCACTCGTCGAGTTGATCCTGCCCGTACCAAGCTGCCAGTGCGGCGCCTAATGGTGGTGCCATCAACACCTTGTCGCCGACGCGTAGTCCGAGCGTTCCGCTGCGTCCGGAGATCGGTTGAACAACTTCTGCGACAACCAGATCGGCGCCTGACCGGATGAATCCCAGGCATGCCAGTTCTGACGTGTCGGCCAATTCGTGCATGACGGTTCGGGCGAGATCGACGACATCGGTTGCGCGAGAGGCGGCCTGACCGATCGGGACCAGGGCGGGGCCGAGTTGGTACGTCTTGCGAACGGGATGGCGGACGAGCCAGCCCGACTCCGCCAGCGCGACGACCATGGGATAGCAGGTTGCCTTTGCGACCCCTAGGTGCCGAGCAATGTCGGCGAGGCTTCGCCCAGTTTTGGGATCGGATGCCAACAGTTCGGTGAGCATGACGATGCGATCGGTCTGCGGTGAGTTACGTGCCATGTGTTCGCATAATGCCACTCTGGCGCCGCACTGTGACCCACGCTACTGTTCAGATACTTAGCGATCGTTAATCAAGCGCCATGATTTCCGGAAGGACAACACATGACTGTCAATGGTGGCGAACTACTTGCCAGAGCCCTGGCCGAAGCTGGAACTACCGAGGTATTCACCCTGCACGGAGGGCATTTGGATGCTTTCCTCGTTGCCTGTCGGCGAAACGGCATTCGCCTCACCGACACCCGTCACGAAGCCACTGCCGGACATGCCGCCGACGCCTACGCGCGGGTGACCGGGACGTACGGCGTTTGTGTCGTCACGTCCGGTCCTGGCTTTACCAACGTCTACACCGCGCTGACAAATGCGCTCCTCGATCGCACCCCGACCATCTTCGTTGTGGGCGCTCCGCCGATGCGCGAGACCGAGACAAATCCGCTGCAAGGTGGGTTCGATCAGATAGCAGCGGCCACACCGGTGACCAAGTGGGCCTATCGCATCACCGACCCCGCACGCGTGCCCGAAATCGTTGCACTGGCTATTCGTAAGGCTACGACCGGAATTCCGGGTCCGGTGCTGCTCGAAGTTCCGATCGACGTGATGTTCGGCGAGGCCGACGAAAACGCCGTGAGATTCCCCGCGAACTACACAGTCGACGCCCGGCCCGGTCCAACTGCCTCGGCCGTCGAAGCCGCACTCGATGTTCTTGGCGAAGCGAACAATCCTGCGATAGTCATCGGCGGTGGTGTCACGTTCTCCCGCGCCGGCGAGGCTCTGGTGGCATTCGCGGAAGCAGTGGATGTACCCGTGTTCTACCCGGGAAAGTCGGATGGAGCGATACCCGCAAGTCATCGTCTCGCCGGCGGTGGACTGTTGGCGATCGGGTCTTTGCCTGCGCTCGGACAGCCCACTCCCGACGTAGTGCTGATAGTCGGAGCCCGGGCCGGAATGTTCACCGGCGGGCGCACCAGCTTGTTCCCTGGCGCGCGATTGATACAGATCGACGTCGACGCGTCCGAAATCGGACGTATGCAGGATGTCGAGGTTCCGATCCTCGCCGACTGCCGCGAGGCGCTCGTTGCGTTGAAAACTGCTGCTGATCAACGTCAATGGCCCGACTGGAGGACCTGGGTCGAGGCCGCCACCAGTGCGAAGCACGCACATCGTCATGGATTCACGGATGAGCAGACGCAGACCGGCAAGGCGCATCCGTACTTTGCGGCGCGCGCGATCGTAGAGGCTTGCCCTCCCGGCACGACCTTTGTCATGGACGGTGCCGAGGCGCCGTCATGGGGTGAATTCTTCACGACGACAGAACAAGTGGGTGGCGTTCTGCGCCTCGGATATCTCGGTTGTCTGGGAGTCGGGCCGGGATTTGCCATCGGCGCACATCGTGCGCGCCCGGAATCGCCCGTCGTGCTGATCACCGGCGACGGTGCTGCAGGATTCCACATCCAGGAATTCGACACCATGGCCCGTCACGGAATACCCGTTGTGACAGTGGTATTCAACAACGCAGTGTGGGGGATGTCGATCCATGGTCAGGAAGCTGTGTACGGGGATGAAGGTATCGTCGTCTCAGAGCTCGCGGACAGCGCATATGAGAAGGTTGCCGAGGCCTTCGGCGGGTACGGCGAGCGAGTGAAGGATGTTGCATCTATCGCCGACGCGATGAAGCGTGCATTCGACGCTGGGGTGCCCGCATGCATCAACGTCGAGGTGGATCCACACGTCGTCCACCCCATTACGACAATGATGCTCGGCGACGTCACCAGCACGGACGAAATCGTGGTCCCCTACTACGAGAACATTCCTCGCTGATGTCGACACGTGTTGCGGGGAAAGTGGCGGTCGTCATCGGCGGAGCATCCGGCATCGGTTGGGCAACAGCACAATTGCTGGCGTCAGAAGGTGCAACTGTCGTGATCGGAGACATCGATGTCGAAGGTGGACGGTCCCGCGCCGTCGAACTCGGCAGGGGAGCCGAAGCCGTGTGCGTCGATGTTGTCGACGAGGAATCGGTTCGCACGGTCTTCGAAGAAACTCGGGCGAGGCTCGGTCGGGTGGACATTGCGGTCAACTGCGCCGGCTTGAATCTGCCCGGATTCATCACCGAGTTGGACGCCGATACGTGGAGGCGCACGGTGGATATCTGCCTGACCGGTGGGTTCTTCGTCATCAAACATGCTGCCCGAGCGATGGAGGCCGGGGGAGCGATCGTCTCGATCACCTCTCTGAACGCACGCCAGGCTGCCGCAGGGTTTGCGGGATACTGCTCCGCCAAAGCAGGTCTCGCCATGCTCACCGAGGTTGCAGCGCTCGAGCTCGGTGAGCGCGGAATCAGGGTTAACGCCGTCTCACCCGGTCTGGTCGAGACACCCCTTGTCGAGGGGCTGACATCTGTCCCGGTCATCCAGGCAGATTTCACGGAGAACACCCCGCTCGGACGTAACGGGTCGCCGCGCGATGTTGCGGAAGCTGTGCTCTACCTGGCCTCCGACGCGTCGTCGTGGACAACGGGGGAGGTTCTCGACGTCAATGGCGGTGCGCATTTGCGTCGGTACCCCGATGTCATGAAACACCTCGGGGCCCTGTCGTAGCGGCAAGCTTCGAGGCTGCCCTGCCGCAATGAATCCGCTCCTTCGAACTGAGAAAGATCTACTCACATGATTACGGAGTACCGCCTCGCCGACGAGAGTCGTCGTCATGCTCTTGCTCGCCCCGACGCCCTTGCTCTGACTGGCCGTGATGGTTCGATCACTTTCGCGGAGTTGGACATTCGAACAAACAGGCTTGCGAATGTCCTGATCGCGCTCGGTTGTGGTCCGGGCTCTCGGGTGGCGGTCGTGGACAGAAGTTCCACGCAGGTAGTCGAGGCAGTGCTGGCCGCGGCGAAGATCGGGGCAGTGACCATCCCGGTGAATTGGCGATTGTCCGGTGCGGAGGCCGCCGAGGTGCTCGCCGATTCGGAAGCGCAAGTGTTGTTCTTTCACAGTGAATTCGACGGGGTGGTCTCCGCAGTCCGGGAATCCGGAGCGCCGATGCAGCGGTGGGTTCAGATCGACGGCACCGGCCCATTGGACTACGAAGCTCGATTGGCTGGTGCGAGCGCGGTGGATCCCGGTTGGCGTGGAGGCTCGGATGACGTTGTTCTGCAACTCTATACGTCCGGTACGACGGCAAAGCCCAAAGGCGTTCTCACGTCGAACCGGAACCTCGGGGCGTGCACACAGACCGGTGGCCCGTGGGGATTCGACGAATCATCCGTCAGCTTGTGTGCGATGCCGCTGTTTCACATCGGTGGATTGGGTTGGGTCCTCGTCGGTCTCGCGAACGGCGCGCACAACGTGATTCTGTCGGAGTTCACGCCGCCTGACCTGCTGGACGTGTTGGAGACCATGAGCATCACGAATACATTCCTGGTGCCTTCCGTGATCGGGATGATGGTCGAAGTACCGGGCGCGCGAGACCGAGATTTTGCAGCGCTCAGATCTATCGCCTACGGGTCCTCGCCGATCACACCGGCAGTGTTGAGGCGAGCTCTCGACACATTCGACACCCCGCTGTTTCAGGTCTACGGTTTGACCGAAACGCACGGAGCTGTAACACAACTCGATGCGGCCGACCATTCAGTTGACGGAGAGAGAGTCTCGCTGTTGCGGTCGGTGGGCAAGCCGTACCCCTGGGTGGAGTTGAAGGTTGTGGGCGCGGGAACATCCGAAGGAATGCTTGGAGAGTCGGTAGCACTTGGAGAGTCGGGGGAGATCTGCATCAGATCCGAGCAGACTACGCAGGGCTACTACGAACGTCCGACTGAGACGGCGGCTGCGATCGATGCAGACGGTTGGTTTCACACCGGCGATGTCGGACGGATCGACGACGATGGATACGTCTACATCACCGATCGGATCAAGGACATGATCATCTCCGGTGGCGAGAACGTGTACCCCGTCGAGGTCGAATCGGTGATCGCCGAATATCCCGGCGTTTCACAGGTTGCCGTTGTCGGAGTGGAGGATCCGGTCTGGGGTGAGGCAGTCAAGGCGGTGGTGGTCGCTGCTGCAGATCACGAACTCGATGCCACCGCGATACTCGCATTCACGCGAGCACGTCTCGCCGGATACAAGTGCCCGAAATCGATCGACGTCGTTGCTGAACTTCCACTTGGCGCTACCGGAAAGATACTCAAGCGCGAACTTCGAGCGCAGTACGCAGCACTGTGAGAACTAGCGAGTCCGCTTGCGGCGAGGCTTGTATCCCACCGTGTTCAGGGCGATCTCTGCGTATTTCTTGGCGACTTCCTCCGGGCTGAGTTCGCCTTCCGCGTGGTACCACCGCGGAATGGACTGACACATGGCGAGTAGTGCGCGAGTGGTCTCGGCTGTATCGGCGACAGAGAACACTCCTCGTTCGACGCCATCGCTGACGATGCCGAGGGCGAGTTCCTCGATGCCCTTGCGGACAACGCGGTATCGCTGCCGGTTCTCGGGGCTGAGGTACCGCACCTCACCTTCGAGGGCAGCCAGGCGCGATCGGGTTGTCATGCGCAGCACGATTGCTTCGACGACATTCGTGAGCTGTTCGCACGGGTCGTCACCGCCGTCGGCCGATGCGGTGTGTGCACGCGCGAGCACGTCGCCGGTCGAGATCTCCAAGAGCGCGAGGAGGATCCCTTCCTTGCTCTGATGGTGGTAGTACAGCGCAGGAATCGTGACACCGACGCGACGCGCGATGTCTCGCACGGAGGTGCCGTGGAAGCCGTTGTCGTAGAATCCTTCGAGGGCAGCTTGGAGGATGGGGCTCAGTTCGAGTGGCTCGATCCGTCGCCAACTGGCCTCGGTGGTGGCGATTTTCGCCGAATTCTTCGTGACCATGACTTCTCCATTAGCTATCGTTCGATAAGGCCTGGGGGGATCGTACGCTGCGGAGGTCCATGCTCCTTCGTGCGCCGGACTACGGACAAGGCGGTTGGTTTCCGCGACCAGGCCCTTCCCGATGTGTCGGAAAATCGCGGCGGGTGCACAATATTGAAATGCCGAATTCAAGTCCTAAGTCCGCCTGGAAGTCCCTCCGTGAGGGAAACGAGCGATTTGTGGGCGGCGAGTCCATCCATCCCAGCCAGGGAATCGCGGATCGCGCGAAGCTGGTCAACGAACAGCACCCCACCGCCGTGCTGTTCGGTTGTGGTGATTCACGTGTTGCCGCCGAGATCATCTTCGATCAGGGGTTGGGTGACATGTTCGTCGTCCGCACTGCAGGTCACGTGCTCGACGATTCCGTTCTCGGCTCCATCGAGTACGCCGTCCATGTTCTCAACGTGCCTCTCATCGTTGTGCTCGGGCACGACGGCTGTGGCGCCGTCAAAGCCACGCTCGACGCTCTCGACAAGGGCGCAGTGCCAGACGGTTTCATTCGCAGTGTGATCGAACGCGTTGCGCCGTCCATTCTCATGGGACGCAACGAAGGCCTGAAGACTGTCGACGAACTCGAGGGCCGGCACGTTGTCGAGACGGGCTCGCTCATCATGCAGCGGTCACGAATCATTGCCGACAAGGTGGCCAAGGGAGAGTGCGCGATCGCAGGTGTCACCTACACGCTGTCCGACGGACACATGCGCCTGCAGGGCGTAGTAGGCGAAATCGGCGAGTAGGCCGGGATAATCCCCGCAGTCCTTCGTCACACGGTGCCGACACGCCGTCTCAGCTGACCGTTTGTGAGCCTTTCGCCAACTACCGTTGAGACCGTGTTGGAACCGAATGGACCACTGCCCCCTCAGATCTACTGGCGTCGCCGGGCTCTGGCCATCGGTGCTGCCGTTATCGCCCTGGTGTTGCTGATCTGGGCGATTTCGGCACTGGTCGGTGGGGGAGACGATCCTGCCGAAGCAGATGCCGCGGCCGTGACTTCCTCACTGACGTCGGAGGTGTCGTTCACGCCGAACCCGTCAGGAAGCAACAGCTCCGGCGGCAACGGTGGCGGCGGCAGTGGTGATTCCGGTTCGAATGGTTCTGCGACGTCCGCTGCTGCGAGTTCGACAACCTCGGCGACCAGTGCGGCTCCGGTGCCTGCTGGGCAGTGCGCCGACTCGTCCCTCGCAGTCAAGGCAACCGCAGACAAGCCGACCTTCGCCGGTGGTGAGGAACCGACCTTCACGATTGTCATCACGAACATCGGTTCCGCCGCGTGTGACCGCGACCTGGCCGGCGGACTCCAGCAGGTGCTTGTCTACAGCATCGACGGTAAGAACCGACTGTGGTCCAACGTCGACTGCTACCCGCAGCCTGCTCCGGATGTGCGCAACCTCGAACCGGGTGAGCAGGCCGCCTTCAAGGTTGCCTGGTCTGCCACGACGTCGACTCCGGACTGCGCCACTTCGCAGAATCCGCAGCGCAATCCCGTGGGTCCCGGCGCGTACACCGTCGTCGGCCAGCTCGGTGCACTACGTAGCGGCGCGGAGCCGTTCAATATCGCCTAGTAGCGGCGCGGAGCCGTTCAATATCGCCTAGTTGAACGAACCGGTGATCGAAGATTCGGCGAGCCGTGACAGACCTTCGCGGATGTGACGAGCCCACAGCCCACCGATACCTTCGACTGACTGAAGGTCGGCCGCAGTAGCAGCCAACAGAGCTTGCAAGGTGCCGAATGATCCGACCAATCGGTGGATCTGATGGAACTGAAGCCGCGGTACCCGCATGAGAACCCGGTATCCGCGGGGTGTCATCGGGGTATCGAGGGCTTCGATCGTGCCCGGGTAACCGAGCACTCGGGCGAGTGTTGTCAGGTCGAGGAGATCGGCATCGGTGACACGGTCCAGGGCAGCGAGCACATTGTCCATCGCGGCGGTTCCGACCGGCTCGGGGCCGGCAAGGTAGTCGCGAACGATGAGCTGACGCGCAATGTCGTTGTCGCCGACCAGTTCTTCGAGCTGAAGGGCGAGTTGGCGACCGTCGGTGCCGAGTTCGAGGACGTCTTGTTCGATTTCTAGCGATACGCGTCGAACCATCTCGAGTCTCTGCACCACCGTCAATGCGTCGCGCAGAGTTACGAAGTCCTCGATCTCGACGACGGACAGTGATCTGGTGACCTCGTCGAGACGCGCCTTGTATCGCTCGAGTGTCGCAACGGCCTGATTTGCCCGGGAAAGGATCGTGGCGGAACCTTCGATGACGTGTCTGATGCCACCGACATAGACGCTCACGATCGACATCGACTGACTTACCGACACGACCGGGTATCCGGTCTGGATTGCCGTGCGTTCCGCCGCCCGGTGCCGAGTGCCGGATTCGACGGTCGGGATCTTGTGGTCCGGAACGAGTTGAACGTTTGCGCGGACGATGTGCGAGCCGTCCGTGGACAGCACCACGGCACCGTCCATCTTCGAGAGTTCCCGAAGGCGGGTGGGCGCGAACTCGACGTCGAGGTTGAAACCACCGTCGCAGAGCGCTTCGATCTCGTCGTCGTAACCGAGGACGATCAGGGCGCCGGTGCGACCTCGAAGAATGCGTTCGAGGCCGTCGCGCAGCGCGGTCCCGGGGGCCAATCTGGCGATGGTTTCTCTCAACGCCGGCGACGACTGGGGATCCGCCATCGCACTGATCATTGAGAAACTCCCTGCTGAGGTCGATGTCACTAAGTCCGGGTCCGATAGCTGGTACTGGCAGATCCTTCGATTAGATTACCTATCCGTGAGTAGCACCTGGACTTTGCCTGACGACCTGACCGTGCCCGTGCCCGTCGAATTCTTCCCGGCGGCGGGTGAGAAGTTGCCTCAGCACTGGTCGAAGTGCTTCGGTTGCGGCGACGATCAGCCGGCCGGGATGGCGATGAGTTTCAAGGCGGGCGAGGGCCTCGAAGTGACCGGACGCCTCGAAGTCGCGAAGAAGTACCAGGGTGGACCCGGAGTCATTCACGGCGGAATTCTGTCCACCGCTTTCGACGAGGTGCAGGGCGTGGCATGCATGGTCCTCGGCACTCCGGTGGTGACCGGTCACCTCGAGATCGACTTTGCTCGGCCGATCCCGCTTGGTTCGGTTCTCGAGTTTCGGGCTCGCGTCGAGGGCACTGTCCGCCGCAAGGTCTACACCAGCGCAGAAGCTGTCATCGTCGAAGGTCCGGCGGCTGATCCGGACGTCATTGTCGGAACGTCGCGCGGACTGTTCCTGACCATCACGGCCGAGCATTTTGCCAAGACCCAGGAATTTGTGGACGGCGTTCCGACCTCGCCGTTCGGCACCTCGTCCGTCTGATTGCCCTGCGCTGATCACCTCCGTCATTTGACGGGGGTGAGCTTGGGGCGAGGCGCGCCCTGCTTGCCACCGAGCAAACCGGCGTAGGTCAATGCTTCGGCGATGTTCGTCACTTCGTTGACTCGCATGCCGGGAATGTTCGGCCCCGAGTCGACCGGCACTATTGCGCTCGTGAATCCCAATCGGGCAGCTTCGATCAGTCGTCGGTTGACGCCGGCAACTCGGCGAACCTCACCGGCGAGTCCGACCTCGCCGAGGATCACCATTCCCTTGGGAACTGGCTTTCCCTTCACCGCGGACGTCACGGCGATGGCGAGGGCCAAATCGGCACCCGGTTCCGTCATTCGCATGCCGCCCACCGTTGCCGCGTAGACGTCGGCTTTGGCGATCGACACTCCGGCGCGTCGCTCGAGTACCGCCAGAACCATGGCGACGCGCGCGGTGTCCAGGCCGCTCACAGCGCGGCGGGGAGTGGGGAGTGGGGTAGGCGCCACTAATGCCTGTACTTCGCCGAGCAGCGGGCGTTTGCCGTCCATCATCACGGTGACAGCAGTGCCCTCCACCATCTCTTCCCGATGGTGGAGGAACAATCCGGACGGATCGCTGATTTCGTTGATGCCTTGTTCGGTGAGTTCGAAACAACCCACCTCGTCGGCTGCTCCGAATCGGTTCTTCACGCCGCGGACCATGCGAAGCGTGGAGTGTTTGTCTCCTTCGAAATGTAGGACAACGTCGACGAGATGCTCGAGCGACCGTGGGCCGGCCACGGCTCCGTCCTTGGTGACGTGGCCGATAAGGAGTACAGGGATTCCGCTGGACTTCGCCAACGACGTGAGCGCGCTGGTGACCGCTTTGACCTGTGTGACGCCACCGACAACGCCGTCGACGTCGGCCGCGAGCATGGTCTGCACGGAGTCGACGATCACCAGGGTGGGTTTGACCTGCTCGACGTGGCCGAGGATGGTCGCGAGATCATTTTCCGCGGCCAGATACATCCGTTCGTGGACGGAATTGGTGCGATCGGCCCGGAGCCTGACCTGCCCGGCCGACTCCTCTCCGGTGACGTACAGCGCGCGGTCTTGCGGACTCCGCATCGCCCACCGGTAGACGACCTCGAGCAGCAGCGTGGATTTGCCGACGCCAGGTTCCCCGGCGAGCAGGACGACCGACCCGGGAACGACACCACCGCCGAGAACTCGATCGAGTTCACCGATCCCGGTGGGCTTGGCCTTGGTGCTCTGGCTGTCGATCTGGGTGAGCGGAGTGGCGGGTGTGGTGGGCAGGACAGCGGCCGATCCGGCCTTGGCGAGCGATGCTCCCGCGCGACTGGCGACCGGAGCGACGACGGACACTTCGGACATGGAGCCCCACGTGTCGCACTCGGGGCAGCGACCGACCCATTTGGGCACGACGGATTTGCATTCGGAGCACCGGTAGTTCGATTTCGCTTTGGCCACCGGAACAGACTAGAGGCGAGGTCCGACATGGACCCCGCCTCTAGTGTGGCAATTCGTGACCTTGGCGAAACGCAGTGTCCGCCTGAGGTTTACAAGCTCAGTGTCCTGAGCCCTCGACCGGTGACTTCTCGGATACGTCACGCTCGAGTTGTGGGCCCGCATCGACAGGAACCTGAACCGTGACGGGGCCGGCCTTCTCGAAGGTGAAGGTGATCGGGATGGTCAGGCCCGGGCGAACGCCGGCCTTGATGTCTTCGAGGACCACGAGCACGAGCGCTGCGGGAGCGTCTGTGTTCTGGTCCTTGTTCTCGATCTGCTTCTCGGCTTCGGCCTCAGCGGACTCGCCTGCGGGAAGCTCTCCGGCCTGCAGGGATGTCTGCGGCTTGAGCACCAATCCGGCGACCTCTTCACCGGCGACAACGCTTGCAGCGTAGTCAGTGGTGATGCTCACCAGCTTGTCGGTCGTCTCCGTGCTCTCGTTCACGATCGTGAAGGCCAGCACGGCCTTTCCGCCGGGTTCGATGCTGTATTCCTCGGACGAGGGGTAAGCGATATGCACGTTGCGCAGGGCGATGTCACCAACGGTGGCACTGTTGCCGTTCACGGCGGCCTGCTGGACGGCAGTCTGGCTCACCTGTCCCGAGCCGCATGCGGACAGCGCGATGGCTGCGCCTGCAGCCAGTGCAATGGCGGTAGCGACTCGGCGAGTCGGCTTGCGGATAGCAGTCACGGTTTGTCCTCCAGGGCGTCAGGTTCGCACTCCACTAGGCAGAGTAGTAGTCAGCTCTCGCGGGCCGGTCGCTGGGTAGCCACAACGGTTGTCCGCGTGGGCTTTCACGCCGCCGTGAACAGGCCGTCGACGCTGGTTGAATGCACGTCCAACAGGCACTGTCAACCCCTACGCTCAAGCAAGGATGCCCCTGACCTGCGCCGTTGATGCATGGCTGGTTCTTCGACGTGTTAAACTAGTGGAATCGAAAGGGGCACGGGACACATGATTTTCAAGGTCGGAGACACCGTCGTATACCCCCATCACGGTGCGGCGCTGATCGAAGCTATCGAAACCCGCACCATCAAGGGTGAGCAGAGGGAATATCTCGTTCTGAAGGTTGCTCAAGGCGATCTGACAGTTCGAGTTCCCGCAGACAACGCAGAATACGTCGGAGTTCGCGACGTCGTCGGCCAGGAAGGCCTCGACAAGGTTTTCCAGGTTCTGCGTGCACCGCACACCGAAGAGCCCACCAACTGGTCTCGTCGATACAAGGCGAACCTCGAGAAGCTTGCTTCAGGTGACGTGAACAAGGTCGCCGAGGTTGTTCGTGACTTGTGGCGTCGTGAGCAGGATCGTGGACTTTCTGCTGGTGAGAAGCGCATGCTTGCCAAGGCTCGTCAGATTCTCGTCGGGGAGCTCGCGCTCGCCGAGGGCACTGACAACGAAAAGGCCGAGATCATTCTCGACGAGGTCCTCGCGACCGCGTCCTGAATCAACACCACAACAAAGCTGACAGTGTCGGTAGTCGCACTGGTTCCTGCCGCAGGTCGGGGATTGCGCTTGGGTGAGCAAATACCCAAGGCATTCGTCGAACTCGGTGGGCGCACCATGCTTGCACGCGCGGTTGACGGGCTCCGGAAATCCGGAGCGGTCGACCGCGTTGTTGTGATTGTGCCGCCTGAACTTCTCGGATCAGTCAAGGCTGATCTCGGGCGTAGCGACGACGTCGACGTGGTTGCAGGTGGAGCAGAGCGCACGGATTCCGTGCGGGCCGGGCTCGAGGCGGCCGGAGACGCAGAGTTCGTACTCGTGCACGATGCTGCGCGAGCTTTGACTCCGCCGGCGATGATTGCGCGGGTTGTCGCAGAACTGAAGGCGGGTAGCGCTGCGGTCATTCCCGTGCTGCCGGTCACGGACACCATCAAGTCCGTCGATGTTGTCGGCATGGTTACCGGTACCCCGCTTCGCAGCGAACTTCGTGCGGTACAAACTCCCCAGGGCTTTTCCGCGCAGGTATTGCGCCAGGCCTACGATGCCGGTGATCTGGCGGCAACGGACGACGCGTCGTTGGTCGAGCGACTCGGCGTTTCCGTACAGACCATCGCCGGTGAAGCTCATGCCTTCAAGATCACGACGCCACTCGACCTGGTACTTGCCCGAGCACTTCTGGACGCGGATTCGTAAGGACGGAAACTAGATGCGGGTCGGTCTGGGGACGGATGTTCATCCCGTCGAGGTAGGACGGCCGTGTTGGATGGCCGGTTTGTTATTCGAGGATGCTGACGGCTGCTCCGGGCATTCCGACGGCGATGTTGCCGTTCACGCGTTGTGTGACGCTCTTCTCTCCGCGGCGGGATTGGGCGACCTCGGATCCGTCTTCGGTACCGGGAGGCCGGAATGGGACGGAGTGAGTGGCGTCCGGATGCTCGCCGAGGTTCGGCGGTTGCTCGAGGAAAACCAGTTCACGGTGGGCAATGCCGCAGTTCAGGTCATCGGGAATCGCCCCAAGATCGGTCCGCGTCGCGATGAGGCGCAGCGGGTCCTCTCCGAGGTTCTTGGTGCCCCGGTTTCGGTCTCCGCCACCACCACCGATGGACTCGGTTTGACCGGGCGCGGCGAGGGGATCGCCGCCATGGCCACCGCGTTGGTCATGACAACCGGCAACGACAGGTAAGATCGCTGGTCGTGACCCTGCGCCTATACGACACCGGTACGCGGGCCCTGCGGGATTTTGTTCCGTTGGTCCCCGGACATGCATCGGTGTACCTGTGTGGGGCGACAGTCCAGGGTGATCCTCACATCGGACACGTGCGTAGCGGCGTCGCATTCGACGTGCTGCGCCGGTGGTTGCTGGCGCACGACAACGACGTTGCATTCGTGCGCAATGTGACGGATATCGACGACAAGATATTGAACAAGGCTGCCGACGCCGGCCGTCCCTGGTGGGAGTGGGCCACGACGTTCGAGCGTTCCTTCACGTGGGCGTACGACCAGTTGGGTGTATTGCCGCCGTCGATCGAACCGCGGGCCACCGGTCACGTCACGCAGATGGTCACGATGATGGAGCGTCTCATCGCGAACGGTCATGCGTACGCCGCGGGCGGTGACGTCTACTTCGACGTGCAGAGCTACCCCGAATACGGCGCTCTCTCCGGGCACAAGCTCGACGACGTCCATCAGGGTGAGAGTGCTGCCGAGGGCAAGCGTGACCCGCGTGACTTCACGCTGTGGAAGACGGCCAAGCCTGGCGAACCCTCGTGGCCGACTCCGTGGGGACCCGGCCGTCCCGGTTGGCATCTCGAATGCTCGGCCATGGCGGAGTTCTATCTCGGCGCCGCATTCGATATTCACTGCGGTGGAAGGGATTTGGTCTTCCCTCATCACGAGAACGAGATTGCCCAGGCAAAATGCGTCGGCGACGATTTTGCTCAGTACTGGCTGCACAACGGCTGGGTCACGATGAGTGGCGAGAAGATGTCCAAGTCGCTCGGCAATGTGCTGTCGGTGCCGAATGTCTTGAAAAAGGTTCGCCCGCAAGAACTTAGGTACTACCTCGGTAGTGCTCACTACCGTTCGAATCTCGAGTACTCGGACGAAGCCCTCGAAGAGAGTGCCAAGTCGTACCAAGGACTCGAGGCGTTTGTCCTGCGTACGCACAAGCGCGCAGGTGGCGTCGAACTCGGGACGTGGACAGAAGGTTTCGCGGAAGCGCTCGACAACGACTTGTCGGTCCCGATCGCGTTGGCCGAGATTCACGGCAAGGCGAGTGCGGGCAATACCGCGCTCGCAGCGGGAGACCTGGGCGCGGCGCGCGTGGCGGCAGGTCAGGTGCGAGCGATGCTCGCCATCCTGGGCGTCGACCCCCTCGACGCGCATTGGTCGCAGTCCGGTGGCGACACCGAGGCGGCAATGGAAGCTTTGGACGTGTTGGTGCGCGCCGATCTCGATCGGCGGCAGCAGGCACGGACGGAAAAGAACTGGGCGGTGGCGGATGAAGTCCGTGATCGCCTCATCAAGGCGGGTATCGAAGTAACCGATACTCCCGACGGACCCGAATGGTCCCTGAAGGCAGGGCAGTAACAATGGCTGGAAACTCGAGCAGGCGCGGCGCAGTCCGTAAGGGCGGCACCAAGAAGGGCCAGGTTGCCGGTTCCGGCGGTAAGCACCGTCGCGGTCTCGAAGGGCGTGGCGCTACGCCACCCGCCGAGGCACGCACCAAGCATCCCGCGGCGAAGCGTGCAGCGCGCGCCGCACGGGCCGACGAGAAGCAGGGTCGTGGTGGCCGTCCGGGTCCGGGCCGCAAGGTTCTCGACGGTCCCGAGACAGTGCTCGGACGTAACCCGGTGGTCGAGTGCCTGCGCGCCGGCGTTCCGGCGACGGCGCTGTGGGTTGCCGTCGGCACCGAGAGCGACGATCGCCTGAAGGAATCCGTTCAGCTTGCCGCTGATGCCGGAATCTCCATTCTCGAAGTACCGCGCACCGATCTGGATCGCCTGAGTGCCAACGGTCTTCACCAGGGCATCGCGCTGCAGGTTCCGCCGTACCGCTACGCACATCCGGACGATCTCCTGTCCGAGGCGCGTAAGCACGCCGAGCCGCCGTTGCTCGTCGCGCTGGACAACATCACCGACCCCCGCAACCTGGGCGCCGTCGTGCGCTCGGTCGCGGCTTTCGGTGGCCACGGCGTCGTGATTCCGGAGCGTCGTAGTGCCAGTGTCAGTGCCGTCGCTTGGCGTACCAGCGCCGGTGCTGCTGCTCGTCTGCCGATTGCTCGCGCCACCAACCTCACTCGCACGCTCAAGGACTGGGCGTCCAAGGGTGTACAGGTTGTGGGCCTCGACGCCGGTGGCGACACCACTCTCGACGATTTCGACGGCAGCGGTCCAGTGGTGATCGTGGTCGGTTCGGAGGGCAAGGGACTCTCACGTCTCGTCCGCGAGAACTGTGACGCGATTCTGTCCATCCCCATGGCTGGACCGGTCGAGTCGCTCAACGCTTCGGTTGCTGCCGGAGTTGTGTTGGCCGACATCGCGCGTCGTCGCCGTAGCAGCTAGGGCCTTCGGCCCGGTGCGCGTTTCCGGTAGTGGGAACGACCAGAAACGCGCACGGGGGGCTTAGCCGAATTCGATTGACGTGTTGATTTCCTCGACCTGGTCGGAGAGCGCCATGTCTTCCTTATCGGTGAACTGATTCGCGAAGCTCACCAGGTACACGGGAGACGATTCGTCAGCCTGGTAGGCGATGACGGTCATGACCGCCAACAGGGGAACGTCAACGTTCGGCGGCGACCAGGTTCCGGCGATGCGGATCGCCTTCTGTCCGTCGATGTCGAGGTCGACCTTGTTCACCTCGGTCCATCCGTTGAGCATGCCGAGCGACGCCTGGGCGCCGGCAAGAACGTCGTCGGGGCTTGCGGTGCCCTGGCTTTCCACCGTCAATGTCGTGTTCGGCATGAAGCCGTTTGCATCGGCCTGGTTGCTGGACAGGATGTCCGTGACGCTTCCGGTGGTGACTTTCTGGGTCTGCGACCATCCGTCCGGAAGGCTGACGCTGATGGCCGGTGCGTCGGCGTCGGTGCCGGAGTTGAGGGTGACACGTTCGCCGCTGAAGCTGATGCTGTCATCCGACGTTGTTGCCGCGGCGGCCGAGGTAGTTGCGGAGGTCGCTACCGAGGTGGCCTCCGAGACAGCCTCGCCGTCGTCGGAGCTGCTGCATCCCGAGAGAACAAGTGCTGCGGTGATCAAACTGGCTGCGCTCAGAGCGATTGTGCTGCTCTTCATACTCATATGTCAGTTTCCTTCGGCTTATTCACGACGGCCGTGCGCCGACGCCAGCAGTGGCTGAGACTATCAGCGCCGCCTACGCCACCCGGAAGGTAACCGAACTTCCCGGTCTCATTTGCGCCAGCGTGGCGATTCCGGGGTCGGTGACCACTGCGATCACCGGATACCCGCCGGTTACGGGATGATCAGCCAGGAATATCACGGGGTGACCGTTCGGGGGCACTTGAACCGAGCCGGAGACGACGCCTTCGCTGGGCAATTCGCACGTACGTGAGCGATGCAGCGGTCCGGGGCCGCGTAGCCGAACGCCGACTCGATCGGTGTCTTCGGTGACGGTCCAGGCGTGGTGCAGCAATGCGTGGACGGAGGCGGGTGTGAACCAGTCGTCGCGCGGTCCGAGGGTGATGCCGAGCGGAACGGGGCATGGGGTGGGCGCCGGCGGTGGGATGAAATCCTCGATCGGCCACTCGGCTTCGCCAACTCCGACGAGCAGGTGATCGCCCGCGCGGACGGGCGCTGGGCCGAGTTCGGCGAGTGTGTCGGTGGAGCGAGAGCCGAGAGTTTCCGGGACGTCGATGCCGCCGCGGACAGCGAGATATGTGCGCAGTCCGGTTGTGCTGTAGCCGATTTCGAGGAGGTCGTCGCCATCGAGTCGGAGGGTCGAGTAGTCGGCAACGGGACGTGCGTTGACTGTCACCGGTGCCCTCGCGCCGGTGACTGCAACGGTCAGCGGCCCGACGGCCTGTGCGGCGAATCCACCTGTCGTGATTTCGAGCGTGGCGGCATGAGGTGCGTTTCCTACCAGCCTGTTTGCCGCGTCGTGGGAGATCAGATCAACCGCGCCGGAGCGGCCGACGCCGCTGGCCGCGCAACCTACCCGTCCATGGTCCTGGACGGTGGTCAACGGGCCGGGGCGAACGACATCGAGCCATGCCATGAAGCCATTGTCCCTCAGCGAGGAGTGCGGGCGCAGGAATCAGGTGAAGGGCGTGATCGTCACGTCGGACGCGGTGAGCAGTCTCCGGATTTCGGTGGCCATGTCGACGGCGGCCGGGGTATCACCGTGGACGCACACCGAGTCGGCGCGGACCGTCACGCGGCTGCCGTCAATGGCGTCTACGACGCCCTCGAGCACTATCCGGCGCACGCGTTCGGCAATGGCAAGAGGGTTGTGAAGCACTGCCCCTGGCTGGTTTCGGGGCACCAACGTCCCCTCCGGCGTGTACGCGCGGTCGGCAAAGGCCTCGGTCACAACTGTCAGACCGGCCGCTTCCGCTTCGGCCAGGAACACCGAACCCGGGAGCCCGAGAACGGGGAGGGACGCGTCGTAGCTACGAACGGCGTCGACAACGGCGCGCGCTTGTTCACGGTGATGCACTATCGCGTTGTAGAGCGCGCCGTGAGGTTTGACGTACGTGACGCGGGAGCCGGCGACACGGGCCAGTCCGTCGAGTGCCCCTATTTGATAAATGACATCGGCCGCGAGATCGGTGGGTGAGACGTCGATGAAGCGTCGGCCGAATCCCGAAAGATCGTTGTATCCGACCTGCGCGCCGATCCGTACGTTCTGCGCCACAGCGGAGCGGCAGGTCGCCAACAGTGTGGTCGGGTCACCGGCGTGAAACCCGCACGCGATATTGGCGCTGGTGACCACGGTCAGCATGGCGTTGTCGTCACCGAGCGTCCAGGCGCCGTATCCCTCGCCGAGGTCGCTGTTGAGGTCGACGCGGATCGTCATGCGTGCGCCGGAATCCGTCCGGCATTCTTGCGTCGCGCAGAACCGGTGAGGCGGCACACCAGGTAGATGACAAACGACACCGTGGTGACAAAGCTGGACACCGGAACTCCGGGTGCGAGGGAGAGCAGGATGCCGCCGACAGCGGCGAGTTCTGCGAAGACCACGGACAAGATGGTGGCCTTGAGCGGGCTCGCGGTGACGTAGGCGGCCGCAGCGGCGGGCGTGATGAGCAACGACATCACCAGCAGCGCGCCCACGATCTGCACACCCAGAGCGGCCGTGATGCCGACCAGAACCGCAAAGACGATGGACAGCGCGCGTACCGGAACACCGCGTGCCGCAGCCACTTCGGGATCGGTGCTGGCGAACAGCAAGGGGCGGTAGATGAATCCCAGCGTGCCGATCACGATGACTGCGCACAGAAGAAGCAGTTCGAGTCCGCTGTTGCCAGGTGCCACGATCTGACCGACCAACAACGAGAAGCTGGTTCCGGTGCGGCCGTCGTACGCCCAGAGGAACAGCACCGACAGTCCGAGCCCGAAGGCCATGATCACGCCGATCACCGAATCGCGGTCTCGCGCTTTGGCTCCCAGTAGTCCGAAGAGAACTGCCGCGACCACCGAACCCACAATTGCTCCGGCGCCGACACTCACTCCGACCAGCAGGGCGGCCGACGCGCCGGTCAGCGACAGTTCACTGGTTCCGTGAACGGAGAACGACATCTGCCGGCTCACGATCAGCGGGCCGATGATGCCGGCCAACAATCCGAGGATCGCGCCGGCAATCAATGCCTGCTGGACGAAGTCGTACTGCAGAAGGTCGACAGTGGCGGACACGTCGAACATCCGCGACATCGCATCGGTGAATTTGTTGCTCACGCGTGATCCTCATCGCTGTGGTGGACGCCTTCGCCCGGACGCAGGCCGCCCGCGCTGCCGAGAGCGTCGATGGCGTCGCCGGTGCCGACGACAACCAGGCGGCCACGAACCTGCAGTACCTCGACGTCGGTGTTGTACAGATCCGAGAGAACCTCGGACGTCATCACCTCGGCCGGCGTTCCGATGCGGAACTTGCCGTCGACGAGATACAGCACCCGATCGACCAGCGGAAGGATCGGATTGATCTCGTGGGTCACGAACAGTACGGCCGTGTTGTGGGTGCGTCGACGCTTGTCGATCAACGTGGACACCAGATGCTGGTTGGCGAGGTCGAGGCTGAGCAGCGGTTCGTCGCACAGCAGAATCTTCGGATCGCCGACCAGTGCCTGCGCAATACGCAATCTCTGTTGCTCACCGCCGGACATGGATCCGATGGGGGCGTCCGCGAACGCTTCGGCGCTGACCTGCGCGATGGCGTTGTCGACAATCGCGCGCCGACGCCCCCGCCGAAGCAGGCCGGTGCCCCACTGATGTCCGTCGACCCCGAGACCGACAAGGTCGCGCCCGCGCAGCGGAAGTCCGTCGTCGATGGATTTCTGCTGCGGGATGTACCCGACGTGCGAGTTTCCGGCGCGGGCCGGGGTTCCGGCGATTTCTGCGCTGCCGCCGCTGAGTTGTAGCTGCCCCAGCAGAATCTTCAGAAGTGAGGTCTTGCCGGAGCCGTTAGGGCCGAGCACTGCGATGAACTCGCCGGGCTGAACCTCGAGGTCGAGGCCGTCCCAGAGGGTGCGGGCGCCGAAGGACAATCGGGCGTCTTTCAGGGCGACTGCTGGCACGGCGTTTGTTGCCGGCGCCGTTGGATTCGCGGAGGTTTCTGTCACAAGCCGATCGGTTCTTCTCGGAATTGAGTGGGCAAGAAATTACTGGGCAGAGAGGGCGTTGGCTAGCGACTCCGCGGTCTGCGTCTGCCACTGAATGTAGTCCAGGCCTTCGGGGAGAGTCTCCGTAACCTCGACGACGGGCACGCCTGCTTTCTCGGCGGTGGAGCGCATGTCCTGCGTCACTTTGTCCTGCGTCTGAGTGTTGTAGACGAGGGCCCTTGCAGCCTTGTCCGACAGCAATTGGCGCGTTGCGGCGATCGCGGCCGGTGACGGATCGTTGCCGTCTTCGATCGCGCTGGTGAATTCCTCGGGGGTTGCGTCCTTCAGCTCGGCGGCAACCAACAGGTAGTGCGCGATGGGTTCGGTCTGCGCGACCGACTCGCCGCCGTGGGCAGCGGCAATCGAATCGGTGACGGCGGTGATGCCGGCCAGTTTCTGGCTGTATGCCTGTGCGTTTGCCTCGTACGTCGACGCATTGTCGGGGTCGAGTGCACTGAGTTGGTCGGCGACGGAGTGGGCCACTGCGTCGACGGTGGGGATGTCGAACCAGACGTGCTCGTTGACGGCGCCGTGCGTGTGACCGTCGTGCGATTCTCCCGAGGTCTCGCCTGCGTGGATTCCACCGTCGAGCAGGTCGTACGCGTTGACGGTCTTCTGGTCGCCCTTGCCTGCGTCGAGGATGTCGGTGACAAATTGGTCGTAGCCACCACCGTTGTAGACGACAAGGGAGGCGTCGGTGATCTTGGCAGCCTGAGCCGGGGTGGCTTCGAAGGAATGCGGATCCGCGGACGGCTCGTCGATGATGGAGGTGACGGTGAGAACGTCACCTGCGACGGCCTGCGCAACATTGCCCCACACGTTTGTGGAGGCGACGACGGAGATGCCATCGTCCCCGGTCTTTTCGGAGCCGCAGGCCGTCAGTGCCATGGCCGCTGCGACCGAGATGGTGGCGAGGGCGGCGATGCGGATTTTGGACGACGAGCGCACGAATTTTCTCCTGAACGAAGGGTGGGCTAAATGCTATTGGAAACCGTTACCGTTACACATTAGCGCATAGTCGCTGGTAGGTCATGTTCGGTTCAGCCCCGTCGTGCCGACTTTGAGGGGTACCGATAACGTCCGTCTATGCCCCGGTCCCGTCAGCCACGCCGTCAAGCCACTTTGGCGTCGCTCGCCGCCGAGCTCAATGTGTCGAGAACAACAGTCTCGAACGCGTACAACCGACCCGATCAGCTCTCCGTCGAGCTTCGGGATCGAGTGCTCCAAGCGGCCAAGCGACGCGGATATCCCGGACCCGATCCGGTCGCCCGTTCCCTACGTACCCGTAAAGCCGGTGCCGTGGGACTTCTCCTCACCGAAGCGCTCAGTTACAGCTTCCGTGACCCGGCTGCCATGAGCTTCCTGGCAGGCCTCTCGGAATCCTGCGAGGAAGCTGGGCAGGGGTTGCTCCTGATTCCTGCCGGACCAGGGCGAGACGACGTGGATGCCGCCGCGGTCGTGCAGCAAGCCGGCGTCGACGGTTTTGTCGTCTATTCGGTTGCCGACGACGACCCGTATCTTGCCGCCGTCCTCGAACGTCACATCCCGATCGTGGTGTGCGATCAGCCGCGCGAGATTCCCGGAGCGTCTCTCGTGGGCATCGATGACCGCGCTGCCATGCGCAAGGTTGCCGATTACCTCATCGGTCTGGGCCACACCGAGATCGGTGTGCTTTGCATGCGGCTGGGGCGAGACCGGATGGATGGTGTTGTCAGTCAGGAGCGCCTGAAGTCGCCGCATTTCCACGTTCAGCGTGAGCGGATCGAGGGAGTGCGCGACGCGATGTCGACGGCGCAGATTGATCCGTTTTCTCTGACTGTGATCGAGCGGTACGTCCACACCACGCAGTCCGGGCACTCCGCGGCGGCGGAAGCGCTCGCGACGAATCCGAAGATCACGGCATTGATCTGCACTACCGACGTACTTGCCCTCGGCGCTTTGGACTGGGCGCGCTGGCAGGGCATCGACGTGCCTGGTCAATTGTCGATCACCGGATTCGACGGCGTGGGCGAGGCGCTTCGTGAATCGCTGACCACCGTGCGCCAGCCTCAGGAGGAGAAGGGCCGGCGCGCGGGTGCACTGCTGATGTCACCGTCCGGCTCCGGTGTGCCGATCATCGAGATGCTCGAGACGGAACTACTGGTCGGCCGTACGTCGGGTCAGGCCAAGATCTGAGCGGGTAAGTCCAAGAGCTGAGCGCAGCGTAGTAGGCCGAGATGGCTGTAAGCCTGGGGATGGTTGCCAAGTGACCGTTCTGCGACCGGGTCGTACTCTTCCGCGAGAAGACCGGTAGGACCTGCTGCTGCGACCAGTTGGTCGAACAGCGCCTCTGCTTGCAGGCGTTGTCCGATCAGCAGGTACGCCTCGACCAACCAGGCCGCGCAGAGGTGGAATCCACCCTCGATGCCGGGCAGGCCGTCGTCGTGGTGATAGCGGTACACCGTTGAACCGCTACGCAATTCGGCTTCGGTGGCGACTACCGTCGCGGCAAATCGCGGGTCCTCCGGATCGATCAGCCCGGACAGTCCGATGTGCAGGGTTGCGGCGTCGAGATCTACGCCGTCGTATGCGGCGGTGTACGACTGGACGTCGTCCTTCCATCCCTTGTGGCGCACCTCGTCGGCAATCTGATCGCGCAATTCGGCCCACTCGGGCAGTGCCGTTCGGCCGAAGCGGTCGGCCAGTTTCACTGCGCGGTCGACGGTCACCCACCCCATCACCTTGGAGTAGACGTGATGGCGCGGGTTGTCGCGGATCTCCCAGATGCCGTGATCAGGTTCGAACCACCGTCGTTGCACGGCTTCGACCATTGCGCCTACTAGTTCCCAGTCGCGATCGCTCAAAGGCTCGGCAGCTCCGGCCTTTTCGCGGGCATCGGCAAGGTGGACGATCAGTTCGACGATGGGGCCGAAGACGTCGAGTTGGACTTGCTGATTGGCAGCGTTGCCAACCCGCACCGGGCGGGAGCCGGCGTACCCGGGCAGGGAGTCGATGACGGCCTCAGGCGGCAGTGACGTGCCGTTCAGCGTGTACAGCGGGTGTAGACGCTCGGGGCCCGGCAATGTTTCGAGGACACGGTGGACCCAGTCGAGGTACTCCTCGGCTTCGTGCGTCGACCCGACACTTACGAGAGCTGTTGCGGTGAGCGCGGCGTCACGCAACCAGCAGTAGCGGTAGTCCCAGTTTCGGACGCCGCCGATCTCTTCAGGCAGTGACGTGGTCGCCGCAGCCATGATGGAGCCTGAGTCGGCGTGGACGAGTCCACGCAGTGTGAGAGCGGAGCGTTTCATCAAGTCCGGCTTGAGTTTCGGCAGCTCGAGGGTTTTAGCCCAATCGGACCAGTAACTTTCCGACCTGGCGCGCCGGTCTGCTTCGGGCGCCGGTGACGGGTCCATATCTGTTGTGCCGCAGCGCAGTTCGAGAACGATATCGCCGGCTGACGGCGTGACGATTGCATGGGCGGTCTGCTGGTTGCCGTCGGTGGCGATATTCCACTGCACACCGGGGGATCGCAGCACGTACGGTTCGTTGGTGCCCAGGACGCGGATGCCGTCCTCCACGATCTCGAGGGTGACTTGAGCTTGGCCGAACTCCGGGCGCGGTGCAAACGAGACCACAGCGTCGGCTCTACCGGAGATGATGCGGGTGAAGTCGGTTCGGCCCTGTTGCACGTCGTGGGGGAGGTAGTCGGTGACAGACAGGCTGGCCCACCGAGTTTGAACGGTCATGGTGCCGTCGAGGTACTTCTGGCTCAGCGGTAGCGCAGTCCGCCGTGGCCCGACGCTGAAGTGCCCGGCGGCGGTCCCGCCGAGCAGGTGGGCGAATACCGCTGCGGAGTCGGGTTCGGGGTGACACAACCACGTCAGGGTGGCGTCGGGCGTCACGAGGGCAACCGTGCGGGGGCTGGCAAGCATGGACAGGCGCTCGATGGGCGGCGCGTCTGCACCTGAAAGCCACGTGCGGCGCTCTTCGAGCAGAAACGCCAACGCGGCCGCGACGTCCTCGGTGCTGTCGACGCGGAAGGCGGCCATGGTGTCGCCCGGGCCGACCTTGACGCCGATGTCCGGGCCGGACAGCCTGGCGAACGCCTTTTCATCGGTGACGTCGTCGCCGATGAACACGGCAGCGGTTGCGCCGTCCTGGTGCCGGATGAGATCAAGCGCTTGGCCTTTGTCGGTGGCGATGACAGCCAGTTCTACGACGGACTTGCCTTCCGTGACCTGCACCCCCGGCCAGAGCGCGGATTCCGTTCGCACCGCGATCAGGGCTTTTTCGGCGTCGTCTTCGGGGGAGTTTCGAACGTGTAGAGCGATGCTGGCAGGTTTCTTCTCGACGGTCGCACCGGGAGTGCGGGACGCGATCCGGGTCAGTTCGGTGCTGATCTCGCCGAGCAGTTTCTTGGCGTCGGCGTCGATGGCGTGAACAAATCCGATGTCGAATTCGGAGCCGTGACTACCGACCAGCTGTACTTCGGCGGGGAGTCGGGAGAGCGCGGCGAGGTCTTTGAGGGCACGTCCCGAGATGACGGCCGCTGTCGTGGAAGCCAGGCTGGCGAGCGAGCGAAGGGCGCGGACCGATTCCGCGCGTGGATACGCCTTCTCCGGATCCGCGACGATGGGCGCCATGGTCCCGTCGTAATCGGAGGCAACCAGCAACCGTGGCGTCTGCGCCACGGCTGAGAGGGCTCGACGGAGTTCGATGGGGAGATCCTGTGCGCTCACCTCTTCAAATCTAGGTGATTGCGAGCGTCCTGGCTCGGTACGTCGGCTCGACAGGTGCCCAGAACCGATTATCGATCCGGATTATCCCTATGCAGGTCTGCGGGATCCGTCGCCGAGCAACAGTTCAACGGTCAATTCGAGTCGATTGGCGACGTCGGTGGCCGATGATCGGCGTGTGAGCCAAGCCACGAGGTTGGACAGCCACACATCGGAGATGACGCGGGCGATAGCCAACTGTTCGTCGTTCGGTTCCTCTTCGGTCATCGCGCGTGCAAACAATCGGTCCATCAGTTGGCCCACGTGATCGACCTCGGCAGCAGCAGATGCGTCGGCGAACATGAATGCGCGGGTCATTGCTTCGGTGAGCAGTGGATCGCGTTGCATGGCTCGGGTGATCAAACTCAGGATCAGCTGCATGCGCTCGAGCGGGCTTGTTCCGGGCGGAATCTTGCCTCTGGAGTCGATCTTCTCGAACTCACGCGCCAGAGCGGAAACCAGGAGGTGCACCTTCGACGGAAAATATCGGTAGAGCGTTCCGACGGCAACATCCGCACGCTCGGCCACCGCGCGCATCTGAACGGCTTCGTATCCGCCCTTGGACGCCAATGTCAATGTGGCATCGAGAATCCGCTTGCGACGTTCGCGTTGCGCGTTGGAGCTGAGATCGTCCTCTCCGAGCGTCGCGGATGCGACGGCAGTGGAGCGGGATCGAGATGTTGCGGTCATCGACAAATTCCTTCGCGCCTTGACTCATGGCCAGGTGTCATATTAGAACACGTTCTAAACAATTGTGTCACTAATGGAGAGGTGGGAACCAGTTGTGACTATCGCCACGACCGATGAACAACGGGCAGTCCAGGAGTCGATCGAGGCGTGGGCGCGATCAGCAGCGCCGATGGACATGGTACGCCGTGGACCAGCGAATTCGTGGCGCCAGGGTTGGCCGGATTTTGCCTCGTTGGGGCTCTTTTCCGTTGCTGTGCCCGAGTCGGTTGGCGGTTCCGGAGCTGAGATCGTAGATCTGGCGGCGATGCTCGAGCAGGCTGCGATTGAACTCGTTCCGGGTCCTGTTCTCACTACGGCACTGGCCGCGTTGGTGGTCGGCCGCAGTGCAACTCCCGCGGCAAAGCGCTGGTCGGAGGCGCTTGCAGACGGTGCGATTCCCTGCGCCGTCGTATTGGACGAAAGACCAGTTGCCGCAACGGCTACCGAATCCGGCGGGCTCGAACTTCACGGTGACGGAGGTTTCGCGTGGGGCGCAGATGCCGGCGTGTCAGTACTGGTTTCCGCCGACAACGGCAATGGCGTCGTGTGGGTGCTCGTCGACGGTGAATCGAGTGGAGTCACGTATGACGCGCTCGACACGCTCGACAAGTCCCGTCCGTTGGCGAAGGTCTCCTTCGATCGTGTGGTCGTGGATGCTGATCGGATCATCGGCGACATAGCGATGGGATCGGTGGCTGATCTCGCTGCGACGCTCGCGTCGGCAGAGGCTGCCGGAATTGCCGCGTGGAGCCTGCGGACTGCGGTGGAGTACGCAAAGATTCGTGAGCAGTTCGGCAAACCGATCGGTTCCTTTCAAGCGATCAAGCATCTGTGTGCCGAGATGCTGTGCCGGGTTGAAAACGTCGGTGCAGTCGCCTGGGACGCTGCCGTGGCGGCAGAGTCGGGTGACGAACTTCCGATCGCCGCAGCAGTAGCCGCCGCGGTCTCCCTGGACGCGGCAGTCGACACGGCCAAGGACTGCATCCAAGTGCTCGGCGGCATCGGGTTCACCTGGGAGCACGAGGCGCATTTCTACCTTCGTCGCGCCGTGTCGCTGCGCCAGATGATGGGCGGCTCGTCTCGTTGGCGCGCCAGGGTGGCGGAGTTGACGCTCGCGGGATCGCGTCGTCACCTGCAGATCGATCTCAGTGCGTTGGAGTCCGATCGCGCCGAAATTCGCAGTGAAGTAGCACAACTGGTCGCTCTGCCGGAGTCCGAGCAGCGCACTGCCTTGGCTGAATCGGGTTACCTCGCGCCGCATTGGCCGGTGCCGTACGGCAAAGGGGCGAAGGCAGCTCAGCAGATTTTGATCGAGGAAGAGTTGGCCGCGGCAGGCGTCGGCCGACCTGACCTGGTCATCGGATGGTGGGCCGTGCCAACCATTCTCGAGCACGGTAGTGTCGAACAGATCGAACGGTTTGCCGTCCCCACTTTGAAGGGGGACATCACGTGGTGTCAGTTGTTCAGCGAGCCGGGAGCTGGATCCGACCTCGCCGCGCTGCGCACCACTGCCGAGAAGGTAGACGGTGGATGGAAGCTCAACGGGCAGAAGGTGTGGACTTCGCTTGCGCGTGAGGCTGATTGGGCGATCTGTCTGGCGCGTACCGATCGTGGTGTGCCCAAGCACAAGGGCATCACGTACTTTCTGCTCGATATGAGAACGCCGGGGATCAGGATTTCGCCGCTGCGGGAGATCACAGGCGATTCGCTGTTCAACGAGGTGTTCCTCGACGACGTGTTCGTCCCGGACGACTGTGTCGTCGGAGAGCTCGGTGGTGGTTGGAAACTGGCCAGAACCACACTCGCCAACGAGCGGGTCGCGATGAGCGGTGGCTCGTCACTTGGTGGTGCGATGGAGGAATTGCTTGTTCTGGCAGGAAGTCCCGATCCTGTAGTCGCGGACAAGCTGGGCGGTTTGATCGGCACCGCGATGGTGGGATCGCTTTTGGAGTTGCGAACCACATTGCGGCAGTTGGATGGCCAGGATCCAGGACCGGCGTCGAGCGTCCGCAAACTGGTCGGTGTTCGGCAGCGTCAGACCGTCGCGGAATTCGCGATGGAGTTGGGCGGTCCGGCTGGTTGGGTCGAGGGGCCGTTGTCCCGGGAGTTCCTCAATACGCGTTGTCTGTCCATCGCCGGTGGTACGACGCAGATCCTGCTGACCGTCGCGGCTGAGCGAATTCTGGGGCTACCGCGGGAGTAGTAGGTCTACAAATTTGGTCCCGTTGGTGATACAACTAGAACACGTTCTATATCGACGACGGGAATTTGCCAGCGTGGACTTCACCAGAGATGAAACCCAGGATGCGGTAGCCGAGGTGGCTACCGCACTCCTGGCCCGCGAACTACAGCCGGATGCCTTGTGGGCGGCCTTCGCCGAGGCGGATCTGCTCACGTTGGCGCTACCGGAGCGACTCGGAGGGGAGGGTCTGTCCGTCACCGACGTGGGCGCCTTGCTCACCGAAGTCGGCCGAGCGGCAGCGCCGATTCCAGCGCTGGCCACACTCGGATTCGGGGTGCTGCCCATAGTCGCGCTGGGCAGCGACGCACAGCAGGACGAACTTCTGGCCGGTGTTGCCGCGGGACGGGTGTTCACGGCTGCCTTGGCTGAGCCGGGCCGCCAGTTTCCCGAGCAGCCAGCCGTTACGGCAAGGAAGACCGGTGAGAAGACCGGTGATCGGTACCGCGTCAACGGGACTGTGCTCGCGGTCCCCTTCGCTGCGAGTGCGCACCGCGTATTGGTTCCGACAGACGTCGGTGTTGTGTTGATCGACCCGAACTCGGCAGGTGTGACGCTTACACCGACGCCGAGTTCGTCCGGCAGTCCCGAGTTTGCGATCGTTCTCGACGACGCCACAGGTGAGCTGCTGGGCGCCGGTACGGAAGCCCTGCAGACGCTCTATCGCATCGCGTTGGCGAGCATCGGAGCTGTGGTCGACGGATTGGTTTCCGGAGCCGTGGATCTCACTGCTGCCCACATCGGATCCCGCGAGCAATTCGGTAAGCCGCTCGCGACCTTCCAGGCCGTCGCACAACAGATCGCCGACGCCTACGTCACGTCCCGGACACTGCACGTTGTGTCGCTGTCGGCATCGTGGCGCGTGTCGGAAGGGCTTGACGCGCAGTCCGATCTGGATGTGATGGCGTACTGGATAGCTCAGGAAGTTCCTGCGACCATGCAGGTTCTCCATCATCTGCACGGCGGTTTGGGAGTGGATGTCACCTATCCGCTTCATCGCTATTACGGGGCAGCAAAAGACTTGGCGCGCCTGCTCGGTGGCGCTTCGCATCGACTCGACCTCGTGGGGGCCCGGTGTTCATCGATCTGACCGACAGTCAGCGCGCGTTGCAGGCTGAACTTCGTCGTTACTTCTCGACTCTGATCTCGCCAGACGAGGCGAAGATCATGCGTACCGAACGGCACGGACCCACCTACCGCGACGTGATCCGCCGAATGGGCAAGGACGGGTGGCTCGGTGTCGGCTGGCCGGTCGAATACGGCGGGCGAGGCTTCGGCGAGGTGGAGCAGCAGATCTTTGTCAACGAGGCTGTGCGAGCAGATGTTCCACTGCCGTCGGTTACGTTGCAGACGGTCGGACCGACGTTGCAGAAGTACGGTAGCGAGGAGCAGAAGCAGAAGTTTCTTCCCGCCATCCTGGCCGGCGAAGTGCATTTTGCCATCGGATACACCGAACCTGAGGCCGGAACCGACCTTGCGGCTTTGCGTACCGGTGCCGTCCGCGCGGGTGACGAGTACATAGTCAACGGTCAGAAAATCTTCACCACCGGTGGACATGATGCGGACTATGTGTGGCTGGCTGTGCGAACGGGAGCAGCAGACTCGCGGCACCGGGGTATCTCGATCCTGATCATGGACACGAAGGATCCTGGGTACACCTGGACGCCCATCATCACCTGCGACGGCGCCCATCACGTCAATGCCACCTACTACGAGGACGTTCGCGTTCCGGTGAACATGCTTGTGGGCGAGGAGAATCAGGGCTGGCGCCTCATTACCACCCAGCTCAATCACGAGAGAGTCATGCTCGGACCAGCAGGCCGCGTCGGTGGCATCTACGATCATGTCTTCGACTGGGCTCGCCGCGAGAATCTTCTCGATCACACCGACGTGCGACGCACGCTGGGGGAGATCCACGCAACCTACCGACTGAACGAACTCCTCAATTGGCAGGTGGCATCGAGTGATTCGGACTCGGTTGATGTTGCCGACGCCTCCGCGACCAAAGTATTCGCCACCGAGCGTATTCAGCGAGTCGGCCGACTGGCCGAGGAAATTGTCGGTCGATACGGCAACCCTCTCGATCCGGAGACGGCTGATCTCATGGAGTGGTTGGACATGCAGATCAAGCGCAATCTGGTGATTACCTTCGGCGGCGGGGTCAACGAGGTGATGCGTGAACTGATCGCGACCGCCGGCTTGAAGCTGCCAAGAGTTCCGAGATAGGAATTGACTGTGTCAGATCCCATTCTTACTGCTGCAGAGCAGGTTCGCGCCGCCGGACCGAGCGCGCCACGCACCGGCCGAGATCCCGTAAACGTGCCGATGGTCCGCAACTGGGTCGAGGCGATCGGCGACAAGAACCCGATCTATGTCGATGAATCCGCAGCACTCGCCGCCGGGCATGGCGGGCTGGTCGCTCCGCCGGCCATGGCGCAGGTGTGGACGATGCGAGGACTGGGCGCTGTACGCGAATCCGATGATCCACTCGGCCGTATGACGGAGATCCTCGACGAAGCCGGCTACACGTCGGTCGTTGCAACCAACTGCGATCAGACCTACCACCGCTACTTGCGACCGGGTGAGGACGTGACGATCTCGTCTGTCTTGGAAGACGTTGTGGGGCCCAAGAAGACGGGCCTCGGTGAGGGCTGGTTCTTCACAACTCGAAGCCTGTGGCACGTCGGTGACGAATTGGTGTCCGAGATGATGTTCCGGATCCTGAAGTTTGCTCCGGCGGCCGGTGAGACGGTTCCATCGGATGTGCCCGAAGATCTGGATTCTTCTCGAATGCTGCGCCCCACGCCGTCTCTGGACACACAGTTCTTCTGGGACGGAGTTGCCGCGCACGAGCTTCGGATTCAACTGCGCCCTGACGGTAGCGTTCAGCATCCACCGGTGCCCGCGATCTGGAAGGACAAGTCGGCGCAGACCGACTACCTCGTGGCTTCCGGGCGGGGAACCGTATTCAGCTTTGTCGTCCATCATGCGCCCGCAGTGCCCGGTCGCTCACTGCCGTTTGTGGTTGCACTCGTCGAACTACCGGAAGGCGTGCGTATGCTCGGCGAACTTCGAGGTGTCGCACCTGTCGATGTCTCGATCGGGATGTCCGTCGAAGCAACGTATCTCGATTTTCCGGGAGATGAAGAGACTGGCGGAACTCCGTGGACTCTGTATGCGTGGGTACCGGTTTCGCGGCAGGAGGAAGCTCGATGACTTCGGTTTCGGACATCACTGTGGGAGAGCAGCTTCCGGCGTTGGAGATCTACGGCGACCCGACGTTTGTCGTGTCCGCCGCTTTGGCAACGCGCGATTTCCAAGACGTGCATCACGATCGCGACCTGGCGCAACAGCGCGGCTCGAAGGACATCTTTGTCAATATCCTCACCGACACCGGGTTGGTGCAGCGATTTGTCACTGATTGGGCGGGGCCCCGTGCCGTCATCACCTCGATCAAGCTCCGCCTCGGGGTGCCGTGGTACGCGTACGACACTTTGTCGCTCAGCGGAACCGTCACCAGCTTCGACGAGGCGCTGGTGACGGTTGCCGTGGTGGGCAAGAACAGTCTGGGTGATCACATCACCGCCCAGGTCATGCTGACATTTACCCCGCTGACTTCCACGACGGCCGGAGATATCGAATGAGTGCATTGTCGGGGAAAGCCGCAATCGTCGGTATCGGCGCGACGGATTTTTCGAAGGACTCCGGCCGAAGTGAACTTCGCCTGGCGGCGGAGGCCGTCCAAGCAGCTTTGGACGACGCGGGCCTGACCCCTGCCGACGTCGACGGGCTCACCTCGTTCACGATGGATACCAATACCGAAGTAGCCGTGGCACGTTCGGTCGGAATCCCGAACCTGAAGTTCTTCAGTCGCATCCACTACGGCGGCGGGGCTGCTGCGGCTACGATCCAGCAGGCTGCAATGGCTGTCGCGACCGGAGTCGCTGACGTCGTTGTTGCCTACCGTGCTTTCAACGAACGCTCCGGTGCCCGGTTCGGCCAGGTGAACTCCGGTCTTGTGGCACAGGTCAATTCATCGGGAACGGACAACGCCTTCTCGTACCCGCACGGATTGGGAACTCCCGCTTCGTTTGTCGCGATGGTGGCGCAGCGGTACATGCACGTCTACGGTGCGTCGAGTGAGGACTTCGGCCGCGTTGCCGTTGCTGATCGCAGGCATGCTGCCACAAACCCGAAGGCCTTCTTCTACGGAAAGCCGATCACACTCGAGGACCACCAGAATTCCCGGTTCATTGCCGAACCGCTACATCTACTGGACTGCTGTCAGGAATCCGACGGCGGTGTTGCCATCGTGGTCACCTCAGCCGAACGGGCCAAAGATCTCAAGAACACCCCGGCCGTCATCGCGGCCGCAGCTCAGGGCAGCGGGGCCGATCAGTACATCATGACCAGCTATTACCGTGACGGTCTGACCGGACTGCCGGAAATGGGGCTTGTGGGTGATCAACTCTGGGCGCAGAGCGGTTTGCGGCCGGCGGATATGCAGACCGCGGTTCTGTACGACCACTTCACGCCCTATGTGCTGATGCAACTCGAAGAACTCGGCTTCTGCGGTAGGGGAGAAGCCAAGGACTTCATCGCCGGTGGCGCGATCGAACTCGGTGGGAAGCTTCCGATCAACACTCATGGCGGTCAACTGGGCGAGGCATACATTCACGGGATGAACGGCATAGCCGAGGGTGTCCGTCAGATCCGCGGGACTTCCGTGAACCAGGTCGACGCTGCCCAGAACGTATTGGTCACTGCCGGTACCGGCGTGCCGACGTCGGGACTGGTTCTCACTCGGTAGGCATAGTCTCTCTGCTGTGTCGTTGTCCATCGGGACAGGTGACCCGATCCGGTTGTGGTGCGATACTCGGAACATGTTCGAGAATGCCTTGCTGATCGACGCGGCGGGTCGGCAGACCCAGCGGCACCACCAGGCCTTTTCTCAGGACTGGGACCGCATCAAGGAGTGGTCCGACAACGTCTACATGCCGTATACGGTCACGCCCATCGGTAGTCGATTGCGTCCGGCGTCAGACATGTATTCGGCTACCGTCGGTCGGATCGACGTCACCCGGTTCTGCTACGGCATTCCGGTCACGGTGGGTGAGTGTTCGCCCGAAGCTGGGAACATTCTGGTTCTGACGACGATTCGCGGGAACGGGCGGCATGCCCTTGGTGGGGGTTCGTCCGTGAATACCGCTGTCGGAGAAACGTTTGTGGCGGACTGCAGTCGGACGGACTACTTCGTGGAGTTCGACGAGGATCATCTGCAGTTGAATCTGACTGTGCCGCATCAGCTTGTCGCCGATCACGCCCAACAGTGGTACGGCCGGGCGCCGGATGATCGTCTGTGGCAACACAAGTGCTCGATCGGTGGGCGCGGATCGAGCTGGCTGGCACTGATGGATTACGTGGTGCGGGCGGTCGCAGAGTCGCCCGAAGCCTTGTCGCGCGAGCGGTTGGGGGCGCGGGTGCAGGAACTGATCACTGCGCAACTGCTCGAGGAGTGGGCGGCGCAGGCCGGTATCGCACTCGGTGCGGGTATCGATTCTGCGGAGCCCGTGTATGTACGAGCGGCGGAGGAGTACATCGACACTTTCGCTCGTTCGGTTCCGACTGCCTCGGAGATCGCGGCTGCGGTCGGAGTCAGCGTTCGGGCACTCACCGCGGGCTTTCGCCGATACCGTGACACAACACCCGGCCAGTTGTTGCGAGAGCGTCGGCTTACCGGAGTGCGAAGTGAACTCCTGTTTTCGGACGGAAGAACAATTTCCGATATCGCCAACGCCTGGGGGTACGTCAACCTGGGCATTTTTGCTGCCGGATACCGGAAGCGATTTGGGGAATTGCCGTCGCAGACCAGGTCGCGAGTCTGAACGTGTGGTCTTGGGGAAGCCGTGACACCCCGTTTGCCTCTCCGAGGATCTAGGTCGATCCGTTGTTTCTTGTCGGAGCCTTCTGCAAGGATTGACGGTGAGAGTGACAGCAGGCCCGGAACATCAATCAGACCTCGCATTAGGAGCTCAGTCATGGCATCTCGACTCAATCCGTACATCAGTTTCAACGGCGACGCCCGTGAAGCGATGGAGTTCTACAAGAGCGTTTTCGGTGGCACGCTCGCGCTGAACACCTTCGGCGAATTCGGCCAAGAGGGCGCCGGCTCGGACAAGATCATGCACGCAATGCTCGAAACCGACGAGGGCTACACCGTGATGGGCTCGGATACTCCTCCCGGCATGCCGTACAACCCGGGTGACAACATCACGGTCAGCCTCAGCGGCGACAACGGCGATGTACTGCGCGGCTACTGGGAGAAGCTGTCTTCCAGCGGAAACGTGTCGATGCCGCTCGAAAAGCAGATGTGGGGCGACGAGTTCGGAGCCTGCGTCGACAAGTTCGGAATTAACTGGGTCGTCAATATCGGCACTCCGCAGAGCTGAGTGATCCGGTCCGGTTCTGCCGAAATCAGACGGAACTTCTGCCGTTTCGAGGCAGAGCCGGGCATGTGATCGTCGTTACATTCTCTCTGACAGAAGAGTTTTCAGTCGGATGGAGAAGTGTGATGACGATCGAAGATGTTGCAGGAAAGGCTTTTTCGAAGGAGCGTTTCGACGGTCTGTTGGCAGATGCCGTGCGCGGACCCGCTGGCGTCCCCGGTGTAGTTGCCATGATCACCGATCGTGACGGCAACGTCTACGAGGGTTCCGCAGGCGAGCGCGCTGCAGGCTTCGGAGACCCGATGTCCACGGATTCGGTCTTCGCCCTGTTCTCGACAACCAAGGCCATCACCGGAACTGCGGTACTGCAGTGCGTCGAGGAAGGTTTGCTCGATCTCGACGCGCCGGCGGCCATGTACGTTCCGGATATCGGTGAGCTGAAGGTTCTCGACGGATTCGGCGATCAGGGTGAGCCGATTTTGCGGGAACCGAAGCGAGAGATCACAACTCGCATGTTGATGCTTCACACAGCCGGATTCGGCTACGACTTCTTCAACGAGTCGTACAACCGCCTCTCGCAGGACCATGGTCAGCCCAGCGTGATCACCTGCACCAAAGCTGCGCTCACCACTCCGCTGCTGTTTGATCCGGGCGAGAAGTGGGAGTACGGAACCAACATGGACTGGGCCGGTCAGGTCGTGGAATCCATTCGTGGACAACGACTCGGCGACGTCATGCGAGAGCGGATCTTCGAACCGTTGGAGATGGCGGACACCGCATTTTCGATGACTCCGTCGATGAAGGACCGCCTTGCAACCATTCATCAGCGAGAATCCGACGGAACGCTCACTCCGCTCGTAGGATTCGAACTGCCCGCAGAGCCCGAGGTACACATGGGTGGACACGGGTTGCACGGCACCGTCGGTGACTACATGAAGTTCATCCGGATGTGGCTGAACGACGGTGCCGGCAATCAGGGGCGGGTGTTGTCGCAGGAAACGGTGGCAGCAGCAACCAAGAACGGCCTCGAAGGCCAACATGTCGGTCTTCTGCCTGGCGTCATCCCGACATTGTCCAACGACGCCGAGTTCTTCCCCGGAGTGCCCAAAGGATGGGCGTACTCGTTCATGACAAACGAGGAAGTGGCTCCCACCGGGCGACCAGCGGGTTCACTTGCCTGGGCGGGACTGGCCAACCTCTACTACTGGATTGATCGGCAGAGCGGCGTTGGTGGATTCTGGGCCACGCAGATCCTGCCGTTTGCAGATGCGGGTTCGGTTGGCGGGTACTTGGATTTCGAGTCGGCCGTGTATCGCTGACGGCAGAGCTCCCGCTGTTCGGGATCGGAGACGGGAACGCTTGGAGTTCGGAGTACTCATGCAGTAAGCGAATGTGTACAACGAACTAGGAGATGGCATGAACAGCCTCGAGGGTAGTTTCGAAGGCAAGGTTGCACTGATCACCGGTGCCGCTCGCGGGCAGGGACGAGCTCACGCAGTTGCGTTTGCCGAGCGCGGCGCCGACATCGTGATCTGCGATCGCTGCGAGAACAGTGACGCCGTCGCCTACCCTCTTGCGACCGAAGCTGATCTCGCCGAAACAGTGCGTCTCGTCGAGGCCACGGGGCGTCGTTGCATCGCGGTCAAGGCAGATACCGCCGACCGTGAGGCAATGGACGCCCTGGTGGCCCGCGCGGAAGCCGAGTTCGGCAAGGTCGATATCGCTGTCGCCAATGCCGGTGTATCCGTTCCAGCCCCCATTACGTCGATGACGTCGGCGCAGTGGAACGAAGTCATTTCCTCGAACCTCACGGGTGTTTTCAACACCGTCGCCGCCGTGTCCGGCGGAATGGCAAAGCGTGGTTACGGCCGTATCATCACGATCTCCTCGATGATGGGTCGATCCGGTGGCACTCAGATGGCCGCATACGGCGCCTCCAAGTGGGGTGTCATCGGACTGACCAAGAGCGTGTCCCTCGAGCTCGCGAATTCCGGCGTCACAGTCAATGCGATTGCGCCGGGCAATATTTCGACGCCGATGATCCACAACGACATGATGTACCACATGATGCGTCCGGATCTCGAAGAACCGACCATGGCTGACGTCGAACCGGTATTCGCGACATTGCACGCGCAGCCCGTGGGGTGGCTTGATCCGTTCGAGATTACGCGCGTCATTCTGTTCCTCGCGGCTGATGCCAGTGCCCACATGAGTGGCATCGTTGTTCCTGTCGACGCCGGAGTCGCTGCTCGTTCGAACGCTTGACCACAGTGTCGTCCCGCCGACATGTGCGGGCGTCGTGGGTTGTCGGAGTCTTGAGTCTGAGCGGTGTGGTGGTCGCACTGCAACAGACTTTGGTTGTTCCGCTTCTCCCTGAGTTCGCGACGGCATTGGGAGTCTCCAACTCGACTGCGTCGTGGTTGGTGACATCAACTTTGTTGACCGGTGCCGTCGCAACTCCACTTATCGGCCGGCTTGCCGATATGTACGGCAAGCGGGCCATGATGTTGCTGTGTCTCGGCGTCATGGTCGTGGGCTGCTTGATTGCCGCGACCAGTCAGAGCTTCCTCGTTCTTGTACTCGGTCGATCGATGCAAGGATTTGCCTCGGCGTTGTTGCCCGTGGGAATCAGCATCATGCGCGACGCACTGCCGCCCGAAAAGCTCAGTGGTGCAGTTGCTCTCATGAGTGCGACCGTGGGTATCGGCGGAATGGTCGGCATGCCGATGGCAGGGGTGCTCTCGGCGCATTGGGGCCTGTCCTCGCTCTTCTGGGTGACCGGTGCCGTCGGAATTGCTGTCGCAGTTGTACTGCCTTTTGTCGTACCGGAATCGGCGGTGAAAAGCCGCGGACGCTTCGACTTCCTTGGCGCAATAGTCTTCACGGCGGCTATGACCAGCCTGCTTCTTGCCATCTCCAAGGGCACGGAATGGGGTTGGGGAAGCCCGGTCATTCTCGTGCTCATTGCGGCGGGAATTGTGTTGCTGAGTTCGTGGGTACCGTGGGAACTGCGCGCGTCGGCGCCGCTCGTGGATCTACGAACATCGGTCCGCGCCCCGATCCTGGTATCGAATATCTGCGCGCTGCTGCTCGGATTTGCCATGTTCATCAGTTCCCTGGCTGCTACGCAGGAACTGCAGCTCCCCGCGGAATCCGGATTCGGACTCGGGCTGTCTGCGTCAGCAGCGGGACTGGCAATGTCGCCGGGTGGGCTCTTGATGGTCCTCCTCGCGACGGTTTCACCTAAGGTCACTCGCCGCTGGGGGGCCAAGACAACATTGGCGACCGGTGCCATCGTCATCGCTTTCGGCTATGCCCTGCGTGTATTCCTCGCTCCGACGCTGTTCACCATCATTCTCGGCACAGCGATTGTGTCTGCAGGCGTCGCATTTGCCTTGGCGGCGATGCCCACGTTGATCACCGAGTCGGCTCCGCTCGACCAGACTGCTTCCGCGAACAGCGTCAACAGCCTGCTCCGTTCCGTGGGTACTTCGACCGGAAGTGCAGTCGCTGCTGCGGTGTTGGCTAGCTCGACCGTGTTGATCGGCACTGCGGTTGTGCCGACGCTGCATTCGTTCGAGGTTCTCTACTCGATCGGTGCGGGAGCTGCGCTCCTTGCTGCGGTAGTGACAGTCGCGGTTCGTGTCGAACGGAAAGGCGATGTTCAGCGGGATCGCTCCGCAGAGAACGTTCAGTCCGGAGAAGCTGTCCGCGAGTAATTCCGTAGAAATCTGTCGGGGCTCTGCGTCACACTGGGGTCTCGGGTTGGATTCGTGCTGACGCGGGAGGACGCATGACCGGAGCGATTGTGGCCGAGGGACTGGTCAAGAAGTACGGCGAGCTGACGGCGTTGGGCGGCGTAGATCTGGAAGTGCGCGAAGGCTCGGTGATGGCACTTCTTGGACCCAATGGCGCGGGAAAGACTACAGCGGTTCGCATATTCACCACGCTGCTCACTCCTGACGCCGGCCGCGCCGAAGTCGCCGGGCTGGACGTCGTCCAGGATGCGCGGGCACTGCGATCCAAGATCGGGGCGTCAGGTCAGTACGCCGCAGTCGACGAATACCTCACCGGGTACGAGAACCTCGAGATGGTCGGACGGCTGTATCACCTGGGAGCAAAGAAGAGTAAGGCGAGGGCGCGCGAGCTACTTGACCAGTTCGACCTGGTCGAAGCCGGTGATCGCCCGGTCAAGGGCTATTCGGGCGGTATGCGCCGACGCCTCGACCTGGCCGGTGCCTTGGTGGCCCGGCCGCAGGTTCTTTTTCTCGACGAACCGACAACAGGACTCGATCCGCGAGCGAGGCTTGGCCTCTGGGATGTCATCGAAGGACTGGTGGCACAAGGCACGACACTGCTGCTCACGACGCAATACATGGAGGAAGCCGAAAGGTTGGCCGACCAGATTGCGGTGATCGACCGCGGTGTGGTGATCGCGCGTGGAACGTCCGATCAACTCAAGGCACGGGTTGGTGGCGAACGTATCGAACTGAGCGTGCACGAGAACGAACATCTCGACATCGTCCGGGAGGAATTGAGGGCACTGGCCGTCGGGGAGATCCAGATTCAGGAGAACGTCCGACGCATCACCGTGCCGGTCGACGACGGAACCGATGCATTGGTCACGGCCCTCAATCTGCTGTCGGCTCGCGGAATCAAAGTATTCGATGTCGGGTTGCGTCGGCCGACACTCGACGACGTTTTCCTCACGCTGACCGGGCACCAGGCTGAATTGGAGGACCAGAAATGACGGTGCAGATGGCACTCGAAGACGGCCTGACCATTGCCAAACGAAACCTGATCAAGATCAAGCGGGTTCCCGACCTTCTGGTGTTCACGACACTCTCGCCGATCATGTTCGTGTTGTTGTTCGCGTACGTGTTCGGCAGTGCGATCTCCGTTCCGGGGACGTCGTACCGCGAGTTTCTGATCGCCGGAATCTTCACGCAGACAGTTATATTCGGTTCCACCTGGACTGGTCTGGGTATGGTCGAGGATCTGCAGAAGGGGATCATCGACCGCTTCCGTTCCCTGCCCATGGCTCCTTCAGCGGTGCTGATCGGCCGCACGTCCAGCGATGTCCTGATCAACGTGATCAGCCTGGTGGTCATGTCGATCACCGGTCTGCTCGTGGGGTGGCGCATTCACTCCAGTTTCTTCGAAGCGCTGGCCGGATACCTACTTCTCTTGTTGTTCGCGTACGCGTTGTCCTGGGTCATGGCAGTGGTCGGCCTGTGGATCAGGACGCCGGAAGTGTTCAACAACGCCAGCTTCGTCGTCATTTTCCCGCTCTCCTTCATCGCGAATACATTTGTCGAAACCACCAACCTGCCAGGGCCTTTGAAGGTGATCGCGGAGTGGAATCCGGTGTCGGCCGTGACTCAGGCGGTGCGCGAGCTTTTTGGCAACACCAACCCCGCAATGACGGTTCCCGATGCATGGCCACTGCAGAATCCGATTCTCGCGTCGCTGTTGTGGACGGCCGGCTTGCTGATTGTCTTCGTGCCGTTTGCAATCCGTCGATATCAGAAAGCCGTCAGTAGGTGACTCGTGCTGCGGGTTTGGTGCCGGTCACCACTGTCGACGAGGTGGCATCGTGTGCGGAAATTTTCACGAGAAGTCCTCCGTGAGTGAATGATTCCACGGTGCGGTCCACCTGTTCGTTGCTTGTTTCGACAAGCAGGTGCCCGCCGGGTTTGAGCCACGTCGCTGCCTCGTCGGCAATCCTTCGTTGGATATCGAGTCCGTCGACACCGCCGTCGAGGGAGACACGGGGTTCGTGGAGTCGCGCTTCGGGTGGCATGAGACGGATCGAATCGGTGGGGACATACGGGGCGTTTGCCGCTATGACGTCGATCCGTCCGCGGAGTTGGGTGGGCAGCGGATCGTAGAGATCGCCAGCGAGAACCTGGCCAGGCGCGGCGATGTTGCGCCGTGCGCAATGAACCGCAGCGGGTTCGATGTCGATGGCGTACAACTCGATCGCCGGGACGTTCGCCTGCAGGACCGCCCCGACTGCACCCGAGCCGCAACAGAGATCCACGGCAACACCGCCAGGGGCAGTCAACGAACATGCCTGCCTGGCCAAGAACTCAGTGCGTCGGCGTGGCACGAATACCCCGGGTTCCAGCACTATTCGCAAGCCGCAGAATCCTGCCCAGCCGACAATGATCTCGAGTGGTTCGCCGGCCACCCGCCGAGCGATCATGACGTCAAGCTCGGCGGGGGATTGTGCGGCATTCAGTAGAATTCGCGCTTCGTCCTCGGCAAATACACATCCTGCGCGGCGCAGGACGTCGGTGGTGGATTTTTGCCGAGGACGAGAGTGCATCGGTGCGGACATAGGAGAGTGCCTTTCGGGAATTACCGTATGGGCGCTCTCGACCGCTACCGGAAGCTGAACGGAGGAGGCGGCGCCACTACTGACCTAGCGGTAATGGGACTCACCTCCTGAGTGTCTGCGTATCGACTGTGTCTGCATGTCGACCTGCGCGTATTGAACGTCGATACTCTATCGAATCATGGTCGTCTGCGCGCGCCATTAAGCGCATTCACTGTGAATTCGGCGGGGATTTCCGGGTTGTCGAGCGGCCGAACCATCTGTTCAGACGGGTATTCAACGCTGACTGTTCGTCTCCAACCCAGGCCACATGGCCGTCGGGACGAAGCAACACGGCGGGAGCATCCAATTCGGTACTGGTGTCGACGATGCGGTCGACGCGATCGTTCCATCCATCGACCGACAGTTGACCACCCTGGTCGATCAGCAATCCGCGGCCGGAGTGCATCAGGTCGTAGAGGTTGCCGCGGGTCAACGCGATGTTCTTCAGCCGCCGGCCGAGTAGGTCATGGTCGTCGCCGAAGTCGTAGCGAATCGAGATCGCCGTGATCTTCTCGGTCAGGTAGCGGTTGACGTCGTCGAAATCCATCAGCTCGGAGATCAAGCGCCGCACAGCTTGTGGGCCCGCGGCGGTGGAGATCAACTCCGCCTGTGCGCGCGTGTTGTCCAGTACGTCGGAGGCCACCGGACGCCGTTCGGATTCGTAGGTGTCGAGCAGGCTTTCCGGTGCCCATCCGTTGATCTCTGCGGCGAGCTTCCAGCCGAGGTTGAACGCGTCCTGGACGCCGAGGTTCAGACCTTGCCCGCCCATCGGCGGGTGGATATGGGCGGCGTCGCCCGCGAGAAATACCCGGCCACGGCGGTAGTGATCGGCCAAACGTGTGGCGTCACCGAAGCGCGAGAGCCAACGCGGCGAGTGCACCCCGAAGTCCGTGCCGGCGATGACACGTAGCTGTTGTTTGATGTCGTCGAGGGTGGTCGGGACGGCACGACCGTCGGCAATATCGGCTGCGGGCACCACGACGCGATGGGCACCATTGCCGGCCGGGCCGATTCCGAATCGCTTGTGAGTTTCGCGGATCTTGGCGACGACGGCTGCCAGTTCGTCCACCGGCATCGTCACGTCCATTTCGCCGATCAACGTGTCGGCCGTCGACGGCTCGCCGGGGAACCCGACGTCGATCAGCTTGCGCACGGTGCTGCGCCCACCGTCACAGCCGACTAGGTAGCGCGCCTGAAGTGTTGTGCCGTCGTCTAATTCGGCAGTTGCGCCGTTGTGGTCTTGCCGGACCGCGACGACGCGCTTCCCACGCCGAATGTCCGCGCCGACCTCGATGGCGTGTTCGGCAAGAATCCTGTCGATCTCGGGCTGGGGTATGCCCAGTACGTAACCGTGCTCGGTATCCAAGTAGGTAGGTGCGGGTTTGGAAATGCCCGCGAAGAATCCGCCGAGTGGATACTTTCGGCCGTGTGCGAGGAATCTGTCCAGCAGCCCGCGCTGCTCCATGATCTCGATACTGCGCACATGGATGCCGAGGGCGCGGACAAACGGGGCCGGTGCTTCGTCTTGGTCCAGCACCACGACGCCGACACCCTGAAGCCGGAGCTCACCCGCCAGCATCAATCCGGTTGGTCCGGCACCGACAACGATGACGTCACTCATGTAGACCCCTCCTGCGGGCAAGGCATGCGCTTGCTCGCAGCGGCGAGTCTGCACCATCACCCGGGCCTTGCCGCAAGCCCCGGGGTACGCGATATGGTGAAAGGGGCGGAGGTTCGAGGGCCCGGAAGTTCGACGATTCAGTGCCGAGCGGTTGCGGTGTCCTTTCCCGCGGTCCCTCGACTCATGGCCAGAACCGCGTCACGGCGGTCGATGCTTCCGAACGGTGACCCGCCGGTCGGGTTCTCACTTCCGAACAGCCAGGTGGGTCCGTCGGCCAGATGGTCGAGAGCTTCCCGGGCAACGTCGGCGGGATCGGCAAGGTCGGCACGCGATGTGGCCCGCGCGCCGAGCGCACGATGGAGAGATGGGGTGTCTGTTGCGCCAAGCACGAGGGACAGAACGTCGACGCCCTTCGAATGCCATTCCGCCCAGAGACTTTCGGCGAGAATGAGATCGAATGCCTTGGTGGCGCCGTACGTGGCGTATGTTGCGCCCCCGGCCCAGGCTGCTCCGGAGGTCAGTAACACCACGGCGCCCCGTCCTCGGGCGACCATCGGCGCGCCGAAGCGGTAGGTGGCCTCGAGCACGCTGGTGCAGTTCCGATGAACGAGAGACAGATGGTTGTTCAGATCCTTGTCGAGGAATTCGGTGCTGTAATCGTCGCTACCGGCGTTGTACACAAAGAGTCCGACCTCGAGATCGGCTGTTATCCGTTCCAGTTCGGAGATTGCGGCCGCTGCGCTGAGATCTAGTGCAACCGTGCGTACTTCGACATCGTGCTGTGCGCGGATGTCGTCGGCGAAAGATTCCAAGACGAGCGCTCGCCGGGCGACAAGAACGATGTTCACGCCGCGAGTGGCCAGTTCGTGAGCGAATGCGGCACCAACCCCGTCGGATCCGCCGGCAATGATCGCCCACGGTCCGTACTTCTGTGCGAGATGTGTTGGCATTGTGTGATTCCTTTCAATGTGGACTCTGTTCGACGTGTGTGGTCAAAGCGCGAATTGTCGTGCTGGTGCATCGCTCACGTCGAGGGCGCCAGCATGTTGCGGTGCTCGGGCGTCCCGTCCAGGTTGGCATTGATTCGCTCGACGGTTCGCCAACCCTCCGCGGTGCGCACCCACCGCCAGGTGTTGGCCGAGACGCGAGCCACCCAGAAGCGGTCCGCGTCACTGTCCCAACGGATGTTGAGTGCGTAGTTGCGTCCCGTCGCGTTGTCGCCGTCGATCTCGATGTGCGGTGCGGTCAATACATGACCGCACCCGTTGCGGATCAGACTCTGGTGACCGTCGCCGAGCACCATCTCGGCGATTTCTTCTCGACCCTTCATGTGACGTTGGGGGACGGCGTCGAAGGTGCCGTCTTCGGTCCAGAGTGCCGCAGCAGCCGCACCGGAACCACTGTCGACGGCCGGACCGTACTGCGCGACGAGTTGCATGATCTCGACCTGGTCTTCAAGAGCGCGAACTCGGTTCGTCAGATTCGTCACCGCGGTCCGAAGGTCTTCGTTCTCAACCATTTTCACTCCTTTCCAGGAACGACGACTATGCGTGCCGGACCGTTGGCGTCGCGCGACGCATCGAGTGCCTCCGCGACTTCGTGGAGCCCGACCGTCCGGCCGAGCATCGGGCTGATGTCGACCTCGCCGGAGCACACTGCATGGAATGCCTCGTCCCAGTGGGCAGGTAATGGGCCTCCGCCGAATTGGATGTTGAGGCCCTTGCGCTTTGCAGTGAGTGTATGGAGGTGATCGCCCTCCGGCGGTCCGCCGGAGGAGAATATCCTGGTTCCACGCTCGCATCCTTTGACGATCGAATCGAGAACACCTGGTATTCCGACACATTCGAAGATGACGCAGCCTGGTAGTGCGGCTATCGCCATCATGTCCTTCGTTGTATCCGGCGATCCGTGTGCCACATCTCGCCAGGCTTGGTACGGGGAGATTTCGGCGGGATCTATGACAGCGTCAGCCCCCATTGCCGTCGCGGTCTCGCGGCGAGACGCAATGAAATCCACGGCAATGATCGGGCCGATTCCGAGACGTTTGAGGTTCGCAATCGTAGAAAGGCCGATGGCACCGCAACCGATGACCAGGGGAACCTCGCGGGTACCCATCTGCGCGCGTGCTGCTGCAGACCATCCGACCGAGAGTGCGTCGGCAACGCAGATCACCTCGCTCGGAAGGTCCGAGCGCACCACGCGTGTAATCGATTCGTCGAGGAGTAAGAACTCGCCGAAACCGCCGGGCGATTCGGGATTCTGCCCGATGATCTTGCGGCCCATGGGGGTGGCGAGCACCGGGAGGGAACTTACTCGGGTGCCGATGGGGATTCGTCGGTCGGTGCCGGGTCCGTAGTCGACGACTTCGGCGCAGTATTCGTGGCCCATGACGATGTCGACGTTCTGATCGTAGGTGGACATCCCGCTGTCGTCGTCGATGCCGGCGTCCGGGTTGTCCATGTAGTGAAGGTCCGACGCACAGATTCCGCAGGCCAGCGAACGAACAAGTAATTGGCCGGGGCCGGGAACCGGATCGTCGACCACTCCGACTTCTACGGTGCCTTCTCGCAGTACTGCAGCGCGCATTCGATTCTCCTCCGTGAATATGTAGTTCTCATTCTGTGGGTGAACTGTATCCATGGATTGGCACTTACGGAAGACTCTCTCCTGTAAATCTAATAGAGCAATATCTCCTGTAAAGGCGCTGCGCACTTGCTGGTGGTCACTACACTCACTGGCATGTCAGAACCTCATCGCCGGCTGGGGCGACCCCGTGACATCAGCATTGACGAGCGAGCTCTCGAGGCGACGCGGGCACTCTTGATCGAACGAGGCTTCGAGGCGACGACGATTCACGCCGTTGCCAGTCGTTCGGGCGTGCATTCGTCGGCGATCTACCGCCGATGGTCGTCGCGGATCGAGTTGATCGAGGAAGCTGCGTTCCCTCGATTCACCTTTGCCGGCATCGTGCCGAGTGGGGATCTTCGACGCGACCTTCGCAGGTTCATCCGTGCGTACGTCGCGGCCTTCAGTGCGCCGGCGGCGCGAGCGGCCGCTGCGGGGCTTCTTGCTCATCACCAGAAGCCGGATCGCGATGCGCCATCGGAGGTATACCCGAGGATGTCGGTGCGGCCGCTGTTCGAGGACATTCTGCGCGCAGCAGCTCCCGGAAGTGTTGATCCCGCAGTCGATCCCGACGACGCCTTCGACATGCTTCTCGGTGCAATTCTCACTCGCACAGTGGTATTCACGCCGACGTCGAGGCAGCGTCCCATTGAGCGCACGGTCGAGATGATGGTGCGATTGTTACGCCCGGTCGACTGAAGGTCCCGTCGCTAGCGGGCGCCGCGCAGATATGCATCGATCGGGATCCTCAGTTGAAGAACTAATTCCGACGATTCGGCGTGATGGGTCGGGGTTGATCTCGCTCCGATGCATCGATCGAATAGCAGTCCTTCCAGCAAGCTGACAAGATCGGCTGCTGCGCACTCCGGATTCTTCACGCCGTGACGTACGGAGATCTCTTGCGCTCTGGCCGTGGAGAACAGGCTTTGCGCGAGGGCGTCATGCAATTCGCGATTGCTTCGCGTCTCGAGGAGAAGTGCGTACCGGGCGATCAACTCGTCGCGGCGACGGGACAGGAGATCGCCGAGATATCGGGCGATCAGAGTTGCCGGATCGGAGTTCGTCTCCAGCAGTTCGTCGAATGTCGATTGTGACCGTTCGACGATGTGTTGCACTGCAGCTGTCAGCAGCGCTTCTCGGGTTCGAAAGTAGTACGAGGTTGAACCCTGCGGGATACCCAGGGCGGCATCGACGGCGCGATGAGTCAATGTCCGCGGACCGTGTTCAGCGATGATCGTGACAGCGCACGCTCCGATGAGGTGTCTGCGATCTCCAGTCATGCCTATCCCGTTCTGCGTAGTGCGGATCACGTTGACTTGGCTCCGAGCCGGTCTCTAGCCTCAACTCTACAGATGTAGAGGAGGGTCATGCGACTGGACGAAGAGCAGTTGTCGGCACGTGCATCACTCGACGCCCTGCGGGCCCGGATTGCGATCGGCGGCATCGGGGGTGGGATCTACCTCTGGGGTGGTGTCGGACGTGGAAAGACCATGCTGATGGACGAGTTCTACAACAGTGTTCCAGTGGCGAAGCGGCGCATTCACTTTCACCAGTTCTTTGCCGATCTGCACACCCACGCGCACAGTCTCGGGTCGATGGGCGAGGCGCTGGATCAGGTGGTCGCCGGGATTCGGCTGCTGTGCTTCGACGAGTTCCACATCGACGACATCGCTGACGCACAGTTCATGGCGAGAGTTCTGGAGAACATTGTTGCGAAAGATGTGACTGTTGTTGTCACGTCCAATGTTCCGCCGTGCGATCTCCTTCCCAACCCACTTTTTCACGATCAGTTCGTGCCGTCCATCGAGTTGATCGAGAGGGTGTGGGAGGTGATCGAGTTGGGTGGAGCGGTTGACTACCGAATGGTGGGGGAACCGCGTCAGCAGGATCGACGGTTTGCGTCGGGAGTTTTCCACTCGAGTGCAGGCACCGTTGACGGTGAACCGGTCGAATTAACAGTGGGGTCACGCACATTGATGTGCTCTGCGCTTCGCGACGGAGCTGTCTGGTTCGATTTCGATGTGCTGTGCGGTGGTTCGACGTCGGCGGCCGACTACCTCGATCTTGTCACCCGCTTCGATGAATGGGTGATCCACGGTGTGCCGATCCTCAGCACCGCAACGGAATTCGCAGTGCGGCGTTTCGGGAACGTCGTCGATGTTCTCTATGACGCCGACGTGCGGTTGACATTGTTCGCCGAAGGAGGCCTCGAGGACGTAGCCGGCCACCTTCGTGGCGCCGCGGGGCTTGCCCGGCTGTTCAGTAGGTTGTCGCTGCTTCAGTCGATGGGCGTCATGGTGCGGTCAGAACAGTAGTCAGCGCGCTCGACAGTGCTGCCTTCACGTATGGCGTGAGGTTCTCGACGAGCCGCGACGCGATCGCAGTGGCTACCTCCGCCGGCTGTAGCGGAACAGCCGGTGATTCGGGAAGGCCAGGCTGCGGCGGCGGAGTGCTGTTGGTCATCATCGGTTGATACGTACCGTGTTTCGTGAAGTAGCCGAAAACCGAGTCCACAAACTCTTCCGGTGCATCGCGTGGTTTGGGCATGTTGCAGATGCCGTCTCCTTCGATACATACCTCCTGGACGGGTATGTCGCCGAAGCCGGCGCGCGTCCCGGACATCGTTGCACCGGGAACAACATTCGGGATCACGGTTTCGATGCCGCCGTGAGAGTTTCGCGGGTCTGAATACAGGACGCCGGTCACCTGGGATTGGGGAATTGACCCGTCGCGAGCGATGTCACCGAGAACGTCGCCAGCAATCCGTGCACCTTGGGAGTACCCGGTGATGACAACGTCGCTCCCGGGGCACTGGCTGTGAAAGGTATCAACTTCAGCATGAAGTGCTTGGACGCCCACAGCCACGCTGGCGTCGTAGGTCTGGTCGCCGAGAGGCCAGAAACTGGCGGGGTAGCTCACGGGTTTTGCGACGTATCCCTGGGCGGCATAGCGATCGGTGACGGGTTGTGTGGTCTGGCCGGTCGGGTCCCAGGTTCCACCAACTGCGAATACCGCGCCGGTCGGGCATGAGTTCGGTGATGCCGTCGCAGCATTGGCGGACAGCAGCGCGGTCCCCAGGGCGAATGTGCACACCACTGACAGCGAGTATTTCCTCATCGGGCCGTCCCAATCCATCTTTTGCTCTCGTAGCTCCACTGGGAAGCTCGCGGTCCGACGCGGGTTGTTCGGTACTGAGCGCAATGGTGACGGTGTGATGAGTCCTGGAGGTATTCCTCAGGTAAATACGACGTTGCCAGTCACAAGAATGGCAGTGACAGAGAAAACTCGATCTTACGGCCCTGGCACCTGCGGCGGGTTGTCCGGAACCATGACAGCACCGATGGTGTTGCTGATGGGGACAGCGTTGTTGCCGTTGGCGTTGGCTGTGGGGCCGAGAGTGGCATAGATGACAATGGTGGTTTCGGACTTCGGTTCGTAGAGTGCAACACCGTTGTATCCGCCGTACGACGGGTTCATGACAAGCCACCCGTCGAGGTGCGCCGTTCCGAACGTGAAGAACTTGTCGTCGGTCAGAGGTCCGAGACCTGCGGTTGTCGGGGCCATCTGTTCGTCGAAGACTGTGTCGGAGAGCAGCTCGCCGGTTCCGAGGGCGCGAACCCATTTCCCGACGTCGGTGACTGTCGAATTCATATTGCCGCTGTGTAGGAAGGCTGTGGGATTCCAGAACGTCGAGTCCTCGAAGACACCGCGTTCAGTGGTGTAGCCGTGCAGGACGGGATCCGGGATTTGCGGGTTGAGCGCAACCCGACTGTCGGTCATGCCGAGTGGGTCGAAAATACGCTGTTGCAGTAGGTCACTCAAAGATTGCCCGGCCGCCTTCTGGACAACTTCACCGAGCAGGGTCAGGTCGCTGTGTGAGTAGGCAAAACTCGTTCCGGGCGCGAACAGCGGTGGACGGGTGTTGGCGAGATCGAGGATTTCCTGTGCGGTCCACCCCAGGATCGGGTTGGCGTAGAAACGCTTCTCGAATTCGGGGTTGGTCACGTAGTCGGAGATTCCGGTGGTGCTGTTGGCGAGCATTCGCGGTGTGATCTGGTCGGAACGCGGAAAGCTCGGTTCCCACTTGGCAATCGGTTCGTCGAGTGGGAGAGTGCCGGACTCGTCGAGTTGGAGGAGGACGGTCGACAGCATCGGTTCCATGGGCTGTCCGACGCGTAGTTGCATATCGGTTGTTGCTGGCACGCCGAGTGGGGATTCGCCGACAGCGCCGGTGACCACGTTGGTGTCACCGCGCCACACCCCGTACACCGCGCCGCTGAGGCCGAGTTCGGTGACCTGGGTGCGGACAATGTCATCGATCTTCTGTGATTCGGGGCTGACGGTGCTGGACGCGGGACTACTCGTGCCAGTGGTGGTGTCCTCGTTGGATCCGCAGGAGGCAAGAGCTGTCACGGCGAGTGCAATCACGGCCAATCGAGTTCGTCGCTGTCGCGAGATGGACTTCATCGGTGGCGATCCCTTCGTGTCCTCAGCGGAAAAGGATGTCGCAATTGACTGAATCTACCGCGACCGAACAGTGCTCGTCGCTGAATTAAACGGGTGGAGTCAACAGAAAAGCCCGGCACCTTCGTAGAAGGTGCCGGGCAGTGCTGATCGAGGGCTTGTCGGCCGAAAATTACGGAAGTAGTTGGTCGAGGAAGGTGTTGCTGAAGACCTTGTGCGGGTCCAGTGCGTTGAAGGCGGCGTTGGCAGTGTCCCAGTTGTCGCTGGTGGGGACGCCGTCGCGGTAGGTCTGGGGGAGGGCGTTTTCGATGATCTGCGTGTCGGTGTACGGCTTGTCGGAGCTGAATGCCCAGCCCTTGGACCATTCAGGGCGGAAGGTGGCGTCGTTGTTGTTGTAGTGGCCGCGCATCCATTGCTCCATTTCGCGGTAGAACGCGAACATGCCGGGTGTTCCGGGGACTCCGAGGACGTTGAGCCAGATGGCGGTGTCCCATTCGGGGTGGTCCGGTCGCGGACGCATAGCGGAGATCGTGGGGGCGCCGGCGGATGCGACTTCGACGTCGGATGACTCGTCGAGGCCGCAGCATCGGATTTCGACGGGTCCGTTGAGAGGGAATTGCCCGATGGAGCGGTAGTACTCCATGCGGCCGTTGAACCACTGCGTGAAGTCGTGGATGACCTGGCCGATGTTGGCGCGGGACGTGATGACGGCGCCACCGCCTTCGGTCAGGCGCAAGGTGGTGGCCCGGATGTAGAACTGAACGTCCTTGGACCATCCCCATAGGTCGTTGGCGAAGGTCGCGGCAAGGCCGGCGACGGTGGTGGCGTACATAATCTGCCCGAATGCGGGTGCGATGCCCGGGTTTCCGGAGTTGATCTGTCCGATCATGTCGGTGATCGGTTCGGGGAGGTTGTCGGAGAAGATGTAGTTGTACGGTCCGGTGACTTCGCGGGAGAAGCGAGGCTTTTCAGGAGCGAGGGACCACACCTTCATCCACGGGCGTTCGGTGAAGGGGTACCAAATTGCCTCTGCGCGACCGTTTTCGCGGACGAACTTCTCGAAGGTACGTCCGGAAGCCCCGCGAGCGCCGAAGAGTTCCTGCCAACCGATGTCCGTGTGGCTGACGCAGCGCATGCGGTAGTTGGGCGCAGCCTGCAGTGTGACTGAGGTGAGGAAGGTGCGGCCGAGGTGAGTCAGGAGTGGCTTGATGGCGGTATCGGCCCGCGAGTACGTCTTCAGTGCGTATTCGTTGCCGTTCCAGACCACTGCGGTCAGGGAGGTGACGAGGTTGGAGAGTGAACCGAAAGTTTGTCCGGGAACGTGTGCTTCGCCTTCCGCGGGAAGGGCTGCGCCGTGGGCGTCGACGGCGAGGCAGCCTGCGATGGACAGGACGCCGGGCGCGGGGAGATTAGCGAAGCCAAGGCCCTGGGCCTGAAGTGCTGTGGTGATGGCGTCGAGGGTGGCACCTGGTCCCGCGGTGACCGTCGCCGGTGACCCGCCGGCGTCGACGTTGACCCAGTTCAGATGAACCATGGTGTCGGCGAGAATGACCTTGTCGATGGAAGCGCCGTTCACCACGGTCAGGGGTGTCCAGCCGTGCATGGCTCCGCGGGGCCGGATGGTGTAACCGTTGGCATGTCCCCAGTTGGCCAGGCGTACTACGTCTTCGGGTGTCTTGGGAGCGCAGGTCCAGATGGTGTCGAGCATGATCTCTTTGGACCAGTTCTGGTATGCCTGCTGGTAGAGCGCGATGCCTTCCGGGAAGGCCGGGGGTGCAGCGAGTGTGGGTACTTGTCCGCCACTGGATCCGAACGGAATTGCGTAGGCGGGGGTCCAGCTGCCGGCAAGGGCGGTGGCGGCGACTGCGCCGGCTCCGGCGGCGAGGAATCCTCGTCGGGACAGTCGGGTTGTTTCGTCTTGGGCCGTCATCTTCGGGCTGCTCCATCGGGGGTTGGGAACTGCAATGAGTTCGACAGGTGAATCTCAGGCAAGAGTGAGAACTACGTCAGCTAGGGCGGGGGCGTCGCGCTCTGCGACAGATGCGGAGATCAAGAGTTGCCCTTCGCCTTTCCAGATTCGGATGCTCAGGTTCTCACCCGGGAATACCACCCCGGCAAAGCGTGCACGGAACCCGGCCACCTGCGTGCTGTCGCCGTCGAGCATTGTGTCCACTGCGGCCTTGCAGACCATTCCGTAAGTACACAGTCCATGCAGGATAGGCGCTGGAAAGCCTGCAGCGGAGGCGAATTGCGGATCCGAGTGCAATGGATTGCGATCGCCGCACATGCGATACAGCAAGGCCTGCTGCGGAAGTACCGGTATCACGACCTCACCGTCGGGCCTGTGATCAGGCAACGGAATCGACTCCGACGGCCCGCGCTGCCCGCCGAATCCACCTTCGCCGCGCGCGAAGATCGACGAACGGGCAGTCCACAACGGGTTGCCCTCCACGTCGACGGTGACTGATTCCTGCACGATGACTGCAGCTTTGCCCTTGTCCCAGATCTCGGCGATCCGAGTTGTGGTTCGTCCGGTGCCGCTGGCCGGAATCGGCTGATGGACCGTGACTTCCTGGCTTCCGTGAACAACTTTCGCGAGATCGATCTCGACACCGGGGAACGAGACCTTCGGTGCTTGGGTGGCGTGAAAGTTGGCCGCGACGGTGGCGAAGGTGGGCAGCACTTGTGGCTTCTCGTCGTCGAGGTATCGCAGTTCGTTCGGATCGAGCGGACGAGCCCCAGCGCCGAGCGCCAGGTGGTAGTGCTGCACGTCCGACGGCGTCCACGAGAACTCCTGTGGCGCAAGCTCTGCGCCGAGTGCGACAGAAGGATCAATTGGCATGATCGACCGCCGTGTTTGCAGCCTCGGAGGCCTCAGGGGTCTCAGGGGTCTCGGCGGCCGTTGCGGTTTCTGTGACCTCGGCGGTCTTCACGCGCTCTGCGATGTCCAGCACTGCCAGGTAGCCGAAAGTCATTGCGGGACCGATGGTCGCGCCTGGTCCGGCGTACGTGTGACCCATGACCGGTGCGCTGGCATTGCCTGCGGCGTAGAGACCCTCGATGACGCTGCCGTCTTCACGCAGTGCTCGGCCGTTGACGTCGGTGCAGATTCCGCCCTTGGTACCGAGGTCGCCCGGAACCATCTTGATGGCGTAGAACGGGGCCTTGCTGATTTCGGCGAGGCTCGGGTTCTTCAGTCTCGGATCGCCGTAGTACGCGTCGTAGCCGCTGTCGCCGCGCCCGAAGTCCTCGTCCTTGCCGTTGCGCGCGAAGCCGTTGAACCGCTCCACCGTTTCGGTCAGGGAAGCGACGGGAAGTCCTGTCTTCTCGGCCAATTCGGCGATCGTTCCCGCCTTGACCACGATGCCGGCCTTGAGCCAGCGGCTGGGGAAGGGGGACCGGGGAGTGATGCCGGCAAACGTGTAGCGGTTGCGGTAGCGCTGATCGAGGATCATCCAGGTCGGGATGTTCTCGCCGGGGCCTTTGCCCTGGCCGTACTCGCCGCCGTACATCGCATGCGTTGCCTCGACGTACGGCGCCGCCTCGTTGCCGAAGCGCTTGCCCGACAGGTTCACCATCATGCAGCCGGGAAGAGTGCGCTCGGACAGGGCGAACCACGGTCCACCGGTGAGTGGGATGGACGGGCCCCACCAGGCGTCGTCCATGAAATCGACTGCGGCGCCGATCTCTTGGCCCGCTCGGATGCCGTCGCCGGTGTTTGCCTTCGCGCCGACGGTCCATTCGGTGCCGATGGGCCCGCGCTGGTACTTCTCACGCATTTCCTTGTTGTGCTCGAATCCGCCGGAGCCCAACACGACTCCGTGGCGAGCACGGATGACCTGAGCTTCGCCGTCGACGAGAACATTGACGCCGCGAACCACGCCGTCTTCGGTGTAGAGGGACGTCAGGGGTGTGTTCAGCAAGATGGGAACACCGGCGGACTGAAGGCCGAGTCGAATGCCGGCGACGAGTGCCTGGCCGCGAACCAGCAGATCCTTCTTGGTGGCCTTGGCTGCGAGGAATCGCATGCCTACCTTCATGGCGCGCAGAGGTCCGCGAGGATTGCGCATCAGCAGGTTGAGCCACTTGTAGTCGGCCTGGGTGATGACAAAGTTCTTGGGTGCCTTGACGTAGTCGGGTTCGAGATTCTTGCGATCGGCACCCAACTTGTTGCCGTCGAAAGGGGTGGGCTCGACACTGCGTCCACCGAGGCGTCCACCGGGAGCTTCCGGGTAGTAGTCGGAGTAGCCGGGTACCCACTGCAGTTGGAGCGGAGTGTTCTTCAGAACGAACGAGAGCATCTCGGGCCCACGCTCGAGGTAGGTGTCGATGCGCTCGGGAGCGACGACGTCGCCGATGATGCTGTGCAGGTAGGAACGTGCGGCATCGGGTGTGTCGGTGACACCGTCTGCCTGCAGTGCCTCGTTGTTGGGGATCCAGACTCCGCCACCGGAACGGGCGGTCGATCCGCCGTAGTGGGCGGCTTTCTCCACGATGACCACACTCAAGCCCTGATGGGCTGCGGTCAAGGCCGCTGTCATACCTGCGGCACCACTGCCGACGACGACGATGTCGTATTCCTGCTTGCTCATGTAGAACACGTTATAGAATGATGGGGGTGTCAGTCCATGCTTTCTGCCAGGAAGTATTTACGAACGTTGCCTTCGATAACGAAACGCGTTGCAGTAAAATTGAGGATGGTGCAGTGTGACCTGGGATACTTCGGTTGATGTCCTCGTTGTCGGATTCGGCGTGGCGGGGGCAAGCGCCGCACTCGAAGCGGTGGCGGCCGGTTCATCGGTGATGGCGATCGACCGGGCATTGGGAGGTGGCGCCAGCACCATTTCCGGTGGAATCTTCTATGCCGGTGGCGGCACCGCGATTCAGAAAGAAGCCGGTATCGAGGACACTCCGGAAGCCATGCTCGCGTACCTGAACCGCGAGGTCGGTGATGCGGTGACGCCCCAGACCTTGCGTCGGTTCGTGGAGGAGAGTCCGGCGACAATCGACTGGCTGCGCGGTCACGGTGTGCCGTTCGAGGCGTCGCTGTGCCCGTACAAGACCTCGTATCCGAGCAACAAGCACTACCTGTACTTCTCGGGCAGCGAATCGGCCGGCGGGTTCCGGGACATCGCCAAACCTGCTCCGCGTGGGCACCGTGCCAAAGGCCGAGGAACGTCGGGGAAGATGCTCTACGGCCCGCTTGCGAAGTCGGCCCAGGCCAAAGGTGTGCGGTTTCTCGGTCAGACCCGAGCAGATCGGTTGATCATCGAGGACGGCCGGGTGATCGGCGTCGAGGCGCTGACGCTTCGGGATGCACCCGCCGGGGTCCGGCGGCGTCACGCTGCGCTCAGTTCGATTTCCGCCAAACCGGGTGTGTATGCGCCCCAACTGCGTTCGATTGTCGACGCCCAAATCAGCAAGATCGAGAAGAAGTACGCCAAGAAAATCCGCATAAAGGCGCGTGGCGGCGTGATCCTCAGCGCGGGTGGATTTGTATCCAACCGCGAGATGATGCGCACTCACGCACCCGCGTACAAGGGTGGGATCCCGCTCGGCACGTCGGGCGACGACGGCAAGGGAATCAACCTCGGAATCGAGGCGGGCGGCGCCACCGACAAGCTCGGTAACGTTTCCGCATGGCGGTTCATCGTCCCGCCCAGCGCTTTTCTCGGTTCGATACTGGTGGGCGAATCCGGAGCGCGAATCGTCGACGAATCGCGTTACGGTGCGGCGCTGGGGCAAGCAATGGTCGAGAAGAGCAACGGAATCGGTTGGCTGCTGGCGGATTCCGACCTCGTTCGTGAAGCGAAAGCGCAAATCCCCGATCAGTCCATGTGGTTTCAGCGGGTGCAGACCGCCGGCATGATGCGTACCGCAGTACACGGCAACACGATTGCCGAAGTGGCGCACAAGGCGGGAATCGATGCAGCCGGCCTGTATGAAACGGTCGATGCGCACAATACTGCTGCGGCGAACGGTCAATCCGATCCGATGGGCAAGCCGTCCGACTTCATCAGACCGATACTCAACGCCCCGTTCACGCTGTACGACGTCTCGATCAAGCCCAACATGATGAATCCGTGTCCCATGCTCACACTTGGTGGATTGGTGGTCGACGAATCGACCGGCCTGGTGAAAAATGAAGCCGGGGAACCAATCCTGGGACTCTATGCAGCCGGACGCACAGCCGTCGGTATTTGTTCCAATTCGTATGTGAGTGGCTTGTCGCTCGCTGACTGTGTGTTCTCCGGCCGTCGCGCCGGACTTCATGCGGCCACGGTCACCGCGATGGCCCGTTTCAGTTCACCCCCCAGCTTCAGCTCATCTAGGGAGTAGTCATGACCAAGGCAAGTGTGGCGATTGTCGGGTCGGGAAACATCAGTACCGATCTGCTGTACAAACTGCAACGTTCGCAGTGGCTGGAGCCGCGGTGGATGATCGGAATCGACCCGGAGAGCGAAGGATTGGCGCGCGCCGCCGCGATGGGGCTCGAGACCTCCGCCGAGGGGGTCGACTGGCTGTTGAATCAGGCGGAGAAACCGGACCTGGTATTCGAGGCGACGTCGGCCTACGTTCACCGTGACGCGGCTCCGCGTTACGAGGCCGCGGGAATCCGCGCTGTCGACCTCACCCCGGCTGCTGTCGGCCCGGCGGTAGTTCCTCCGGCCAACCTCCGCGAGCACCTCGACGCGCCGAACGTCAACATGATCACCTGCGGCGGGCAGGCAACTATCCCGATCGTGTACGCGGTATCTCGTGTGGTGGAGGTGGCTTACGCCGAGATCGTCGCCTCCGTTGCATCACTGTCCGCCGGACCGGGAACCCGCGCGAACATCGACGAGTTCACCAAGACCACCAGTCGCGGTATCGAGACGATCGGCGGCGCCCAGCGAGGCAAGGCGATCATCATTCTCAATCCCGCCGACCCGCCGATGATCATGCGAGACACCATCTTCTGCGCCATCCCCGAAGATGCAGACCACGCCGCGATCACCGACTCCATTCATCGCGTCGTCAAGGACATCCAGCAGTACGTGCCGGGCTATCGGTTGCTCAACGAGCCGCAGTTCGACAAGCCGAGCGTCGTGTCCGGTGGATATGCAACGGTCACAACGTTTGTCGAGGTCGAAGGTGCAGGCGACTTCCTGCCGCCGTACGCCGGAAACCTCGACATCATGACGGCGGCAGCCACCAAAGTGGGCGAGGAGATCGCCCAGAAGCTTCTGAGCGTGAAGGCATGAGCGACATGATTCACTTCGATTCGAGCTGGGACATCCGCGTCACCGACACCTCGCTGCGCGACGGTTCCCATCACAAGCGTCATCAGTTCACCCTCGAGGAAGTCCGGGCGATCGTCGGTGCCCTCGACGGAGCCGGTGTGCCGGTCATCGAGGTCACCCACGGTGACGGTCTCGGCGGGTCCTCCTTCAACTACGGCTTCTCGAAAACGCCCGAGCAAGAACTCATCAAAGCTGCTGTGGAGACGGCAAAAAACGCAAAGATCGCCTTCCTGATGCTGCCGGGGCTGGGTATCAAGGACGACATCGTCATCGCTCAGGACAACGGCGCGTCCATCTGCCGTATCGCTACTCACTGCACCGAGGCGGACGTCTCCATTCAGCACTTCGGCCTTGCTCGTGAGCGTGGACTCGAGACCGTCGGATTTCTCATGATGGCTCATTCGATTCCGCCGGAGACGCTCGCCAAGCAGGCGCGCATCATGGCCGACGCCGGTTGCCAGTGTGTATACGTGGTCGATTCTGCGGGTGCTCTTGTTCTCGAGCAGGTGTCCGAACGGGTCGAGGCGCTGGTCCAGGAACTCGGCAGCGACGCTCAGGTCGGCTTCCACGGACACGAGAACCTCGGTTTGGGTGTCGCGAATTCGATTGCCGCCGTGCGCGCTGGGGCCAAGCAGATCGACGGCAGCACCCGCCGTTTCGGTGCCGGTGCTGGTAACGCGCCGGTGGAGGCGTTTGTCGGAGTCTGCGACAAGATCGGCGTCAAGACCGGTATCGACTTCTTCGCGATAGCCGACGCCGCCGAAGATGTTGTGCGACCGGCCATGCCGCAGGAATGTCTACTCGACCGCCAGGCGCTGATGATGGGCTACGCCGGCGTGTACTCCAGCTTCCTCAAGCATGCTGAACGTCAAGCTGAGCGGTACGGCGTGTCCTCTGCCGAGCTACTCGTGCGCGCGGGGAAGCGCAAGTTGGTTGGCGGACAGGAAGATCAGCTGATAGATATCGCGTTGGAGCTTCAGCGGGAGGCCGCCGCGTCGTAGACTCGGTGTGTGGCTGACGTACTGGACGGAAAAATTGCACTGGTGACCGGCGCGTCCTCGGGGTTGGGGCGCGCCGTCGCCGAGATCCTGAACGGCAGAGGCGCCAAGGTTTTCGGAGTTGCCCGGAGCAAGGACACATTGCACCAGGCAATGACCGAACTGACGGGAAGTGACGGTGCGGGCCGTTATTCGGCTTCCGACGTTTCCGACTCCGCTCAGTGCGACGCCGCCGTGCAGGCGTGCGTCGACGCCTTCGGCGGAATCGACATCCTCGTCAATGTGGCTGGTTCACATACCATCCGCCATACCGCAGACATTGCCGATGACGACTGGGCACATGACCTCGCGGTCAACCTGAACGGGCCGTTCTTCCTGTCACGAGCGGCGCTGCCCCATCTTCTCGCGCGGGGCGGCAACATCGTCAACGTTTCCTCGATCGCTGGACTCGAAGGGCAGGCATACTCAGCAGGGTACTGCGCTGCCAAGCACGGGCTGATCGGGCTCACCCGAGCGATGGCTATGGAGTTCACCGGGAAATCTCTGCGCGTCAACGCAATCTGCCCTGGCGGCATGATGACTCCGCAGGTCACGGGATTCACCTTCCCGGACGGCGTCGATTTCGATCTGATCATGAAGGTCGCGTCACCGCGCGGACTGATGGAACCGGAGGACGTGGCGAAGATGGTGGCCTTTCTTGCTTCCGATGATGCCTCTGCGATTCACGGCGCGGTGTATTCGGTGGACAACGGAAAAATGGCATGACCCCGCTGGTTTCGGGACCGATCTTTCAGATCTGTTGGGTAGTAGCCGACATCACCGCAGCGGAAGAGGAGTTCTCCGAGAATTGGGGCGTTCAGCGATGGCTACGGATGCCCGACCTTCACTTCGGTCCGGAGACCACGACTTATCGGGGCCAGCCCGCCGATTACACAGCCCACATTTCCCTTGGTTATGCGGGAACTCAGCAAATTGAACTGATCCAACCGGTTTCGGGGCGCAGTCTTTATTCGGAGTTCCTCGACACCCATGGTGTTGGCGTTCATCACGTGGCATTTGTTCCGGACGATTACGACGAAACCTTGGCGGAGGTAGAGCGTCGGGGAATGTCGGTGTTGCAGCAGGGGCGCATCGAAGACGTGGGAATGGAATTTGCCTACGTCGACGCAGGCCCGACGGGCGGCTACGTGGAACTCATGAAGCTCTCGCCCGAGATCCGCTTGATGTTCGATTCGCTCATCACGTATTGAACGCAAAGACTTTCGACAAGTAGCCGGAGATACCGGCGCAGTCACCTCGGTATCCGAGGTACCCGTCCGGTCGGATTACCAACGCACAGTTCTCTTCCACGCCGTAGGCGGCACACAGCTGGGAATCGGTGTCGCGAATGATCGGCAGTGTCGAATAGACGGAATCAGACGACGGTGGTGCGATCACGTACACGTCGAGCTGTCCGTGTGCCGCGTGAACAGCAGCGGCAGAATGCTTTTCGCAGTCACCGATGCTGTCTTCGGATCCGTCCGAGCAGAGAAGAAGCGTGTGGTTGACACCGGCCAGCAATTCGAACAACCGGATGGGGAACTGCACGCAGTCGCGGGTTAGCCCACGTGCGTCCGGTGCCCGTTCGCCGGGGTGAACGTTCGAGACGTTCCCGGTTTCTCCGCCGTTGAGCGGACTGTCGGGATAGGCAACCAGTAGTTGTGCCTGCCGACGCATCGCGGTCTCGATCGAGGACTCTCCAGCGCCGATCCCTTCTCGAGCGTTTCGGACGGTCATTCCGACAACTTCTTCACCAACCGGCCGTCTTTCGGCGTCGTAGGTGTCGAGAAGGCCAGGGGAAGCGAAGTTCTGGGTTGCCAGTGCCAGTTTCCACGCGAGGTTGTGCGCATCCTGGATTCCGGTGTTCATACCTTGTGCGCCGGTGGGCGGATGAATATGCGCGGCGTCACCGGCGATGAAAACCCTTCCGCGACTGTAGGCATCGACAATGCGGTGGCTGATCCGAAAGACCGACGACCACCGCATCGCCGACGCTGTCGTAGGTTCGGGCGACAATCGGTCGAGCACAGCCTGAATGTGGTGGAGTTCGGGCGCCTTTCCGGACGAAAAGCCGTGTGCAATTCCGTCAAGTCCGGCAGGATCCGGGAGAAGCTCGTCGGGAACCAGCATCGACATCCGATATCGTTTGTGACCGGGGAGCGGGATGCACACCAGGAGATCGTCGGTAGTTCCAGCGTCGTCGACATGACTGGCGCGAATCGCGTATCCGCTGGGCATCGACCAGTCAACTTCGACGTCGCCGAGCATGTAGCTTTCGGCAAAAGCTCCACCCTCGAAGGTCAATCCCAAGCCCTTACGGACAACACTGTGCGCACCGTCGCATCCCACCAGATACTTGGCCCGCACGGTACTTCCATCGTTGAGTATGCAACTGACTCCGTCGTCGCTGTCCTCGAAACTGTCGAGTGAGAGCCCGCGTTCGATCGAGGTTCCGAGTTCTCGCAGCCTGGCCGTCAGGATTCTTTCGGTCTCGTACTGGGGGAGTCCGCAAAAGGTGTACGGCACGTCGCCGGGGAGTGTGAGATCCATCCGCCCCACTTCGGAACCGTTGGTGTAGCTGATCTGCCCGCGCAAGATGGTGGCGGCATCGAGAACCTGTCGCAGTACGCCCATGTTCTCGAATACTTCGAGGGTGCGGGGTTGGATGCCAACTGCTTTGGCGTACTGCGGAGGTTCGCCGAGCGGGTCGACGATCCGAACGTTCACCCCGCGACGGCGCAGTTCGATGGCGGCGGTCAGCCCGATCGGGCCGGCGCCTGCGACGAGTACATCGATATCCATGTGCACCTACTGGGTAGGGGGAAGCATCCATTCCAGTATGGCGAGCGAAATTTTGAGGCGTGGGAAATCTCGCAAATCCGGCATCATGCCATTCGAGTGAAAACGCGTCGAGGCAGAACTCAGGGAATCGGGGTCGACGCGTCCACACTGGCTCGAATGCTCTCCATTCGCTTCTCGACGTAGTCGAGATAATGCGGGTGCGTGACGATGTACGGGAGATTCTGCGCTATCCCTCGAACAACGTATGCGCCTGCGGTCGCGGGCTCCATGCCGATGTTTCCCGTTCCTTTGATGTGGCTGACATCCTCGACCTGACCACCCAATTCGGTGGTGTTCCGATCGAGATTCGACATGACCAATCCCGGGCACAGCACGGAAACGCCGACACCGTGTGGCGCCATCTCGCTGCGCAGTGCTTCGGACAGAGCAATGACTGCGCTCTTTGCGGCACTGTATGCGCCCCGCCCGGGAGCGCCTGCGGTCAATCCCATGACGGAAGCGGTGTTGACGATATGCCCGTATCCACGTGCTCGCATATCCCCGCCGAAGGCGGACACGCCGTTGAACACTCCGGTCAGATCGATCGCGACAAGATTGTCGAAGGTCTCCGGATCCATGTCGACCACATCGCGCCCGTTGAAACCGATGCCCGCGTTGTTGACGAGGATATCCACCGGGCCGAAAGTATCTTCGGACGTTGCCTTGGCCGCTGCCCAGGCCTCGCGATCACGGACGTCGAGTGAGACGGCACTAAACCCGACACCTCGGGAAGCGATCACCGAATCCAGCGACTGCCGATTGATATCGGCGACCGTGACGGATAACCCGCGCTCTGCCAGCGCGTCGGCGATGCCGAGGCCGATACCGCTCGCGCCGCCGGTAATGAATGCGTGCCGCGCCGAGGACAACTCCATGCTTTTCCTCCAGTGAATACTGTTCGATCAGAACTCGGTGACACCCGCGTCGGGTGCTAATTCGTGTGCGGTGATGTACTTCGATTCGTCGGATGCCAAGAACAACACCGTGTCTGACACATCTTCGGGTGCGATGATGTCGACGGGCAGCATGTTGATCATCATCGCGCCGATACGACTGTTGCCGGCAATCGCCTTGTCGAGCTGCCCGCCGAGGCCACCGTCGTTGACCATGGGCGTGTTCACTCCGGTGGGATGGACGCTGTTCACCCGAATGCTGTGTTGAGCGAGTTCCGCGGCGAACGCTTTTGCCATTCCGCGTACTGCCCACTTGCTCGTGGTGTACGGCATGGTGAACGGCTGAGCCTTCAATCCCGCTGCGGAACTGATCAAGATGATCGATCCGCTACCGCGCTCGACGAGATGTGGGGCCGAGACCATGACGGTGTTCCAGACACCGGTCACGTTGGTACCTATTGTGTCCTCGAAGGATTCGGGGGTTACCTCATGCCAGGGAGCGGCAGAGCAGATCGCCGCGTTCGCGACGACGACATCCAGACGGCCGAGACGAATGACGGCATCGTCGACGATCCCACGAAGCTTCTCGAGGTCCCGCACGTCGACGATCGCTGAAATTGCCTGCTGTCCAGTCTTTTCCACCAGTCGAACGGTCTCCTGTAGATCCTCGGGGGTGGCCGGTGCATACGGGACACCTCGGATGGGTGCGCACAGATCGACGACAATGACGTCTGCGCCCTCTGCCGCCAAGCGAACGGCGTGCGCTCGTCCTTGTCCGCGGGCGGCACCGGTGATCAGGGCGACTTTGCCGGATACACGCCCGTTTACGCGCTCGGTCATAGGTTTACCTTTCAGGCCGGCGACTTGGCGGGGTGGTTCGAGAACCACAGGTTCTCCTCGGTCACCCGAGCGCTCTTCCAGCCGTCGGCGGTGCGAACGACCTCATGGTGGTAGTTGCCGCCGCAGTAGGTCATCTCCGCAGCGCCCGGGAGTTGCATCGGGTTGTAGAACATCGCCCGTACGTTGGCGGTGTCACCGTCGAGTTCGACCTCGACGTTGGTGACAAAATGCTGAGTCATCGGAACCTGGCCGAGTGCTTGTGTGAGCAGCGTCAGCACTTGGTCCCGGGATCCGGCCGGGTAGCCGACGGCGCTGTAGTCGAGATGCGCATCCTCGGTGAACACGGTAGTCAGCAATTCCCAATTCTTGGTGTCCACGGCGCGGGCGTATCGGTAGATCAGTTCGGCGATCTCGATCTTGTCCTGAACAGTCTGCAGATCCACGAAGTTCCTTTGCTGACGGTGGGTTCCTGGCCCTCGTTTGCTCGATGAACTCTCGGCGAGGCGTCACGTTCATGAGAACGCAATTCTCATAAAGTAGAACATGAAGTGTGAAAAATCCATCGCCGCCGGATCTGGTGACGGGTTGCGGCTTCTGTCGACCTATGTGACCTCGTGCGAATTGCGATTGGATGTACCGATTCGACTGTCGAACAGCGTTGTGTTCCAGTACTCTACGCTGCTCATTTCGACGTAGCCGCACTTGGTGAATGTGTTCGGTGTTGCAACCAGAAGGATATTCTTGAGATAGAGAATTGCCTTTTCAAACTGTGGTCGAATCAGGCATGATTCACCTATGAGTACCTTGGAACATCTCCACGACCTGACCGGCAAAGTTGCGATAGTCACGGGTGGATCCCGCGGGATCGGCCGAGCGATTGTCCAGATTCTTGCCGAAGCGGGAGCTGACGTTGTCATCGCGTCCCGCAAACTCGACTCGTGTGAACGCGCCGCCGACGAGGTCATGGCGTCGACCGGGCGAAAGGTTCTGCCGGTTGCGTGTCATGTCGGACGTTGGGACGATTGTGAGCAGTTGATCGACCGGACGCTCGAACACTTCGGCCGACTCGACGTGCTGGTGAACAACGCGGGTATGTCACCCCCGTACAAGAACCTCGACGATATTACCGAGGACCTGTACGACAAGACTCTCGGCGTTAATCTCAAGGGGCCCTTTCGTCTTGCCGTGCGCGCCGGAACGTACATGGCCGAGAACGACGGCGGTTCGATCATCAACGTCGGTACCGCGGGCTCCCTCGTCGCCAGCGTTCGAGAGTTGCCATACGCGTGCGCCAAGGCGGGCCTCAATGCCCTCACTGTCGGACTGGCTGAGGCCTTTGCGCCGACGGTGCGCGTCAACGCAATTCTTCCCGGGCCCTTCCTGACGGATATCTCCAAGTCCTGGGCTCCGGCCGAGGGCGAAGATGCGCCATTCGTGCCGCTCCGTCGGATGGGCCGTCCCGAGGAGATCGGCCCACTTGCACTCCATCTCGCAAGTGCGGCTTCCAGTTACACCACCGGGGCGATCATCCGCGTCGACGGTGGAGTTACCCGCAAGGTCTGACGAAAGGGAAACATGACCGACAACCTCCTACTCGAGGGCAAGGTGGCCATCGTTACCGGTGCCGGCGGCGGGATCGGCCGCACCTACTCTCAGGGACTCGCCGAGGCCGGCACCGCCGTGGTGCTCGCTGACGTCAACCTCGAGGCCGCCACTGCAGCAGCAGGCGAACTGACGGCGGCCGGTCACCGCGCCCTTGCGGTGCATGTCGATGTCCGGGACGAATCGAGTACGACCGAGATGGCGGCTACCGCGGCCCGGCACTTCGGGTCCGTCGACATTCTCGTGAACAACGCCGGATTGATGGCCGAAGTGGTGGGCGAGGGATCCCTGACCACTATGGATCTCGAACTCTGGAACCGCACGCTGGCAGTCAATCTCACCGGTCCGCTCTTGTGCGCCCGTGCGGTAGTGCCCTATATGAAGGAACGCGGATACGGCAAGATCGTGAATCAGTCGTCGAGCGGTGCATTCATGGCTGCGCAGGCGTACGGCATCACGAAACTCGGCCTGGTGAGCATGACTGTGTCGTTGGCGCGAGAGTTGGCGCCGTTCGGTATTCGTGTCAATGCGATCGCTCCGGGAATGGTCAACACCGAAGCGGGTTCGATCGCGTCACCGCCGGAACTCAAGGAAATGGTCAAGCACGCCATTCCGTTTCCGTTCGGCGAGCCGGAAGAGCTGATTCCCGGTCTGTTGTACCTCGTCTCGTCGGGTAGTGACTGGGTGACCGGCCACACGCTCAACATCGATGGCGGTTGGGTTGTTCGAGTCTGAATCTGCACTGCCACCAGTACTTCTCACAGTGAGGATCCACATTGAAGCATTATCTGGTTGTCGAATCGCATCCCTCTCATCCGGATCGGCTGGACGAGTTCAATCGGTGGTACGACGAGATCCACATACCTGAAGTAGTGGCTCTTGACGGATTTGTCGGCGGCACCAGACTGGCAGCTGCCGACGCAGATGGCGGTCCTTCCGTGACGCTCTACGAGCTCGAGGGTGATCCCCATGAGGCAAAGCGAAACGTTCATATCGCCGCTGCGGCAAAGAAGTTGAATATGTCGGACTCGCTGAGCTACGGCCCGATTCCGAAAATGCGGATCATGGCCGTGCAATCGGAGTATTCCAAGCCGCGTTGATCGTGGAAGGCACAGAAAAGGATCCGAGGCCGCCGTCGCACTGCGACGGCGGCCTCGGATGGTGCGGGCGGTCAGCTCGGCAGATTTGCCGGGATCCAGTTGGGGTCGCGCTTTTCCATGAAAGCGCGCATTCCCTCACGGGGCTCCGGTGACGTTTCGAGCGCGCCGAACATGGTTTCGTAGTCGAACAGTCCGTAACGCTCGTTGAGCATTCGCTTGACCTGGGCACGGGCCAGTGGCGCGCTCTGCAATACCTCGCGTGCGGCCTGGAGCGCGGCAGTTCGGAGATCCTCGTGCGGCACGACGCGGGAGATCACTCCGAGCCGAAGTGCCTCTGCGGCATCGAATTTACGTGCGGAGAGCATCAGATCGCGCGCAGCTGCAATGCCGACGTGAGCGGGCAGTACGGCGGCATAGGTCGCGTCAGGGATTCCTCGCAGAAGTTCGGGAACGCGGAATGTGGCCCGATCGCTGGCGACGGCGATGTCGGACATCATCGCAACAAGGAGGCCGCCGGCCTGACAGATTCCGTTGACCGCGGAAATCACAGGCGCGCGACTGTCACGGATGGTCATGAACGGGACGACGTCGTTGCCCGAAAGCCCCTCCGGCATATTGTCTCCCGGATCGGAGCGTCCACCGAGATCGCCGCCGGGCGCAAATACGTCGTCGACGCCGGTGATGATCAGTGCTCCCAGATCAGGATCTGAGTTCACGAGGCGAACTGCTCGTTTCAGTCCGTAATACATTGCGGGGGTGAATGCGTTTCTCGCCGTTGGTCGGTCGATGGTGCACCACCCGATCGCGCCTTCGCGCTCGAACCGTAAACCGTCTGCTCCCAAGTCGTCTCCCATACGAAGAGCATACGTCATTCTCTGATGTAAGAATCACAATCTCGTCAAAAAGTAGGGCCCAGGAACACTGCTGTTCCCGGACCCCACTGATGACTTCTGCCTGTCAGGACGTCAGGTCGATGAGGACCTTCCCGACCGCCTGGCCGTCGGCGACCATCCGAAGAGCATCAGATGCCTTGTCCAGCGGGAACTCGGCACCGATGTGGGGAACTGTGCGGCCGGCGACCAGTAGATCGGTGAGTTCGGCTTCATTCCGACGGTATTCTTCCGGCGGTATGTCCTTGAACTGGAATCCGTTGACCTGCACACCCTTTACCAAGATCAGATTGAGCGGAATCTTGGGGATGACACCGGACGCGTACCCGATGGTGACAAAGCGGCCGCCCGGACGCAAAGCACGAAGCGCAGGTTCGGAGAGGTCGCCGCCGACTGGATCGGCAACAACGTCTGCTCCATGCGGGAGAGCCTTTTTCAGTGCCGTGCGCAGGTCCTCGGTGCGATGGTTGACGAGGTGCCCGGCGCCGTACGACGCCGCGACGTCAAGCTTGTTCGTGCTCGACGCGACCGCAGTGACCGACGCCCCGAGCACAACACCGAGCTGAACGGCGGCAAGGCCGACACCGCCGCCGGCGCCGAGAACGATCAACTCGTCCCCGGGTTTGATATGAGCTACGGATCGGAGCGTGTGGTACGCCGTGCGGTGAGCCACACCGAAAGCGGCGGCAATGCGTGTCTCGACACCGTCCGGGATGCGGCCCAGCGTGAGTTTGTCGGAAGCTATGACAATTTCTTCCGCAAACGCACCGACAAAACCGGTTCCGGTGACGCGGTCACCCACGGAGACAGCTGTGACGCCTTCGGCAGTCTCGGACACGACTCCGGCGAACTCACTGCCGGGCGTGAATGGCGGTGGGACACTGACCTGATACTTGTTGGCAATCAACAACACATCGGAGAAGTTGACGGCTGCGGATTCGATACGGATCCGAATCTGCCCGGCCTCGAGCGGAGCCGAGGGGAGTGTTTCGACGGTGACGACCTCGGGAGGTCCGTACGCCCCGCACACAGCAGCGCGCATCGCAGGTTACCTACCCTGCCAGATCGGGGTGCGCTTCTCGATGAAAGCAGCAGCGCCCTCCTTGGCGTCACCACTGCTGAACACCGTTGACTGCCATTGCCCGAGTTTCTGTGCAGCGCTGGTTGAATCGGTTACCGCGAGGCGGACGAGTTCCTTGCATGCAGCCAAGCCGAGTGGAGCGTTTGCGGCGACGCGTTCGGCATATCCCACTGCGGCCTCCAGAACCTGGTCCGGATCTACGACGGCGTTGATCAGTCCGAGTTGGTAGCCCCGGTCAGCCGTGATGAGATCGCCGGTGAGGGTCAACTCCAGGGCGACGTGCATCGGGATTCGGGTTCCGATGTCGGTGCCGCCGCCGCCGGGGAACAATCCCCGTTTCACTTCGGGGAAGCCGAATTTCGCGGCCGACGACGCGATGATGATGTCGGAACCGAGGAGGAGTTCAAGCCCGCCGCCGATGGCGGTGCCGTTGGCGGCACCGATCACCGGGGTCGAGAGTTTGCCCGCTGCGAGTCGAGCGAAACCTTCGGAGGTGAAGGCTCCTTCGCCTTCCGTGGCAAACGCCTTCAGGTCCATGCCTGAGCAGAATGCGCGGTCACCGGTGGCGGTGATGACGATTGCGCGGATGTCCGGGTCGGTGTCAGCGGCCAGTACTGTATCGCCGAGTTCGCGATACAGGCTGCCGGTGAGCGCATTTCGTGCGTCCGGACGGTTGAGACGCAGGATCAGGATCTGTCCGCGTCGTTCCTGGATCAGTTCGGGGGTTGTGTCGGTCATGACTTGTACTCCGTTGTCTCGGCGAGTTCGGCAGCAGCGATCATCGATTGGGCGACAATGGGACCGAACGCGAGGAGCTTCTCGTTGTCACCGGCGCGCTGGAACCCCTGTTCGAGGATGATCGCGAGCTTCCACTTGGCGAGGATGCGGTAGTAGTCGAGGTCGTCGACCTGACGGCCCGAGATCTCGGAGTAGTGCCCGGCCAACTGTTCCATCGACGGCATGCCCTGCAGGTTGACGTAACTGCTGGTTGCTGCCTCTGGAGCGCTGGTGTCCTTGGGCCAGCCCTCTAGCATCCAGGCGAGGTCCAGTTTGGGGTCGCCGACCGTTCCCATCTCCCAATCGACGATGGCGGAAAGCCGGGCAGGTGCGCCGTTTTCGAACATCACGTTCGCGAACTGGTAGTCGCCGTGCATGATTCCGGGGATGAAGTCGAGCGGCTTGTGGTTCCGCAGCCACTCGGTGGCGACTTCGATTCCTTCGAGTTCGCGGCCCTTGATCTTCTCGAACAAGCTGGTCCAGCGATCGACCTGACGCTCGTGGAAACCGTCGGGTCGACCAAGATCCTGGAGGCCCTTGGCTTTCCAATCGACCTTCGACAGAAGTGCGATGCCTTCGGCCAGTTGGTAGCCCAGTCCGTTCCGTGCTTCGAGGTCGCTCTTGAAGGGCTCCGGCCAATTCCGGTCGTCCATGGGGGACCAACCGTCGACAAATCCCATGAGATAAAACGGTCGGCCGAGTACGGATGCGTCCTCGCACACGGCGATTGCCTCGGTGTGGGGCACATCGGTGCCGTCGAGTGCCGAGATGATCTGCCACTCGCGGAGGATTCCCTTGTCGCGGTTTGCGGGAGCCTCCGGCGGTGGTATCCGGATCACGCAGCGAAAGTCGTCACGGGTGAGTTCGTAGATTTCGTTCTGGGTACCGCCGGAGAGGTATCGGTGCTCGAGCGGCGCACCCTTGCCGAGGCCCTCGCCGTCCATCCAGTCCGAAAGCCGTTGAAAATCGATCACAGGTTCCCCACTTCCAGTTCGATGTAGTCGGCGTACTTTGCCTTAGCGGCTTCTTGCTTGCGTGGGATCCATTCCGTAGGCCAGAGGTCGTCACTGGGGCTGTAATCCCGCAGTACCTGCTTGGCGACGGTGGTCTTGTGTACCTCGGTCGGGCCGTCGGCGAGGCCCATCACTGCGGCACCGTGAATCATCTGGAAGAGCGGAAGCTCGTTGGTGACACCGAGCGCACCGTGTATTTGCATTGCTCGCCAAGCGATGTCGTGCAGCACAGTCGGCATGATGACCTTGGCGGCGGCGATGTCCTTGCGGACCTTCTTGTAGTCGTTGTACTTGTCGATCTTCCATGCCGTGTGCAATACGAAGAGCCTGAACTGAGCCAGTTGGGCGTAGGAGTCCGCGATGTAGCCCTGCACGAACTGCTTGTCGGCGAGCCGGCTGCCCGCGGTTTCGCGGCTCAGTGCGCGCTCGCACATCATGTCGATTGCCTTCTGTGCAAGGCCGATCGTCCTCATGGCGTGGTGGATTCGTCCGCCGCCGAGGCGCGTCTGTGCCACGGCAAATGCCTGACCTTCGCCGCCGAGGAGTGCATCCTCGTGTACCCGGACACCCTCGTAGTGGATGAGGGCGTGGGTGCCGTCGTTGAGGGGCTCACCGTACAGACCCACGTTGCGGACGATGTTGATTCCCGGTGTGTCCGACGGTACGAGGAACATCGACATGCCCTTGTACACACTGACATCGGAGTTCGTGACGGCCATGACGATCAGGAACGACGCGGTTCTCGCGTTGGAGGAGAAGTACTTCATTCCGTCGATGACCCAGTGGTCGCCATCCTTGACTGCGCGCGTGGTGAACTGCGCGGGGTCGGCACCGGCCTGTGGTTCGGTCATGGAGTAGGTCGAGAACATCTCGCCGTCGAGTAGTGGCTGCAGGTAACGCCGCTTCTGCTCTTCGGTGCCGTAGTGGGCAATGATCTCGGCATTGCCGGTATCCGGTGCCTGGCATCCGAATACGATTGGTGCCCAGGATGATCGACCTAGAATCTCGTTCAACAGAGCCAGCTTGAGTGCGCCGTATCCCTGGCCGCCCATGTCGGGTCCGAGATGCGTGGCCCACAGTCCTTGCTTCCGAACCTGCTCCTTGAGCGGGTCGATCGCTTTACGCCTGGCTCCGTCCAACGGCACGAACTGCTCGTGCGGCCAGACCAGGTCGAGCGGCTCGACCTCTTCACGTACGAACTTGTCCGCCCAGTCCAGTTTCGCTTGGTACTCGGGGTCGGTCTCGAAATCCCACGCCATGTGCGCCTCCTTGGTTACTTGGAGAATAGCGTTCTTATTGATAAAAATGCAATTCTTTTCGGGCAAAATTCTAATTCTTGATCGCCTCGACGGTCGGTGTGTGATCCAGTCGAACCTGTTGGGCTGGTGAGGTTCTCCAGCAGGCGCACCGCCCGCGTGTGGGTACGACAAATGCCGCCGACACGGGTGTCGGCGGCATTTGTCCAAGCATGGAGGCTACGAGTTGGCGAGCTCGTAGCGTCGACGGTATTCGGCCTTGGATGTCTCGCTGATGTCGACATCGGTTGCCCGTGCACGCAGGGCGCCCACGGTGGCGTCCTCGCGCTTGATGTGCTTGAAGGGATCCCAGTCGAAGAACCGGGCAACGTTTCCGAAGGTGATCTTGTCGATCTCCTCGTCGGTGAGCTTGGCGTCGACGAGTTCTTCCATCAGCATCTCCGGCGAAATAGGCCAAGTGGAGTCGGAATGGGGGTAGTCGCATTCCCAGGCGATGGTGTCGATGCCGAGGCGGTCACGGTTGTTCAGTCCGCTCGGCTCGGTGATGTAGCACGCCAGGAAGTTCTTGCGCCACACGTCGGTTGCCGTCATTCCCTTGGGTAGGAAGCTGGTTCCGGTCCAGGACTGGTTGACGACGTGGCGTTCGACGCGGTCGAGCCACGGTGCAACCCAGCCGACGCCACCCTCGCTCATGGCGACCTTGAGATCCGGGAACTTCTGGAAGGCTCCGCTGAGCATCATGTCGTTTGCCGCGATAGTCGAAATGAGCGGTGTCAGAACCATCATGTCGTCGATGTTGAAGCCCTCGGGGCGCTTGACCAAGCTGAAGCCGCCACCGATGTGCAGGCTCAGGACGATGTTGGTCTCGACGCATGCCTTGAAGATCGGATCCCAGTAGCCGGACTTGAAGTCGGGGTAGCCCTCACCCACGCCGTACGGAGTCTCAGGGATGCTGATGGATCGGCAACCCATCGCGGCGAGACGGTGGATCTCCTTGACGGATTCCTCCACGTCGAAGAACGGGATGATGCCGAGGGGGATGAAGCGCCCGGGGTGAGCATTCGGTACCTCACCGACGACCCAGTCATTGAAGGCCCGAGATGCCGCTAGGGACAACTTCTTGTCCGGCAGGCTCGCAAGGTGGGTTCCGGCGAATCCGGGGAAGGTAGCAAAAAGTGTTGCGGCCAAGGTGCCGTTGGCATCCATGTCGCGTACACGCAGGTCCATGTCGTAGACGCCGGGACGCATCTCGGCGTAGCCCGTGGGATCCATGCCCCATTCTTCCTTGGGCCAGGAGACGACGGCGTTCAGGCCGGAACTGCCGACCACCGTGTCCTGGAAAAGCCAGGCCTGCACGTTGGGGTTGCGGGGGTGGGCCGTCAGCTTGGGGGCCTGGTCCATGAGGCTTTTCGGGAAGTGCTTTTCGAAGATGTCAGCCGGTTCGACCACGTGGTCGTCGATGCTGACCATCACCATGTCGTCAATGTTCATTGAGAATCCTCTCCTGCGCTGCGCAGAGATGCCCGGCAGCGGCGCCTACTGCAATGAGAATATTGTTTTCGCTATTGAGAATCAATAGCTGGACGAGCGGAGAATCACATATTCGCTGTGTCCGGTCACCGCAACACCGTGCCGCCGTCGACGTTGACGACCTGCCCGTTGATCCACTCGCCGTCATCCGACATCAGGTAGGCGACCATGCTCGAGATGTCGCTGGGTCTGCCTCCCCGTGTACTGCGAGAACGCGCGATCAACGACTGCAGCAGTTCGGGCGACGCGCCCTCCTCGATCTCTTTGGTGAGGATCAGGCCGGGAGTGATGGCGTTGGCGCGGATGCCGTCGCGGCCCCAGCGCGACGCGACGTGCCGGGCCAGGGAGTTGATAGCGGCTTTGGTTGCCGAATAGGCAGGACGCTGCGGATCACCCGTGAACGAAGCGATCGACGATGTATAGACGATCGTGCCGCCACCGCGTGCGAGGAGTTCGGGAATGGCGTGCCGGGTCACGAGCATGTGGCCGCGGAGGTTGACGGCGATGGTGCGGTCCCAGACCTCGAGGTCGATGTCGACGATATCGGTGTCCTTGGACACCGAACCCATATCTCCGGCATTGATATGGACGGCGTCAAGGCCGCCGTAGGTCCGGACGCTGAATGCCACCAATTTCTCGACTGACGTGTCGTCGGAAATGTCGAATTGTGCTGCAACGGAACGCCCACCGGCTTCGTTTATTGCCGCAGCGGTCTTTTCGGCACCTTCGAGGTTGAGATCACCGATCACGATCTGTGCGCCCTCGTTTGCCAGTCGCTGCGCGGAGGCGGCGCCGAGGCCGGTGGCGCCGCCGGCAATCAGAATGACCTTGTCTGTCAAACCCTGCACGAGGGTCTCCTGTTCTGTCGTCAAGCGATAGGGGTGACGTTGCTCGCCCGATAACGGTCACGCAACAGGCGCTTGTACAACTTGCCGTTGGGATCTCGGGGGAGGGCGTCGACAAAATCGATACTTCGGGGGCATTTGTACGACGCGAGCGCTTTGTGGCAGTACTCGATGAGTTCGGCGGCGAGGGTAGCGTGGGCTGCCGCTGGATCGACCAGTTGCACAACAGCCTTCACCGACTCGCCCATCTCGTCGTCGGGTACGCCGATGACTGCGACATCGGCGACGGCAGGATGCCCGGCGAGTTCGTTCTCCGCTTCTTGCGGATAGATGTTCACTCCGCCCGAGATGATCGTGTGCGCCTCGCGGTCGGTCAGATAGAGGTATCCGTCCTCGTCCAGACGTCCGATGTCGCCGAGTGTGCGCCACCCGCGGTCGTTGGTGACGGACGCGGTTTTCTCAGGATCGTTGTGATATTCGAACGGACGGCCGCCGGAGAAGTACACCGAGCCGACCTGTCCGACGGGGAGTTCCGCCCCGTCCTCGCCGACGATGTGGCATTGCTGCATCGGTCGCCCGACGGATCCGGGGTGCGTCAGCCACTCCTCGGGTGTGATGGTCGAAGCGCCGACATCCTCGGTGCCCGAATAGTATTCGTGGATTATCGGCCCCCACCAGTCGAGCATCTGCTGCTTCACGAGGATCGGGCACGGCGCCGCTCCGTGTATTGCGTTGCGCAGGCTCGACAGGTCGTATCGCGCTCGCTCCTGCGGTGACAACCGAAGCATGCGCACGAACATGGTCGGCACGAACTGCGCGCTTGTCACTCGGTGACGCTCGATCAGTTCAAGGCATTGGAGTGGGTCGAAGTTCTCCATCACCACGACCGTGGCGCCGAGACGGTGCCATGACATCGAAAAGACCAGGGGCGAAGCGTGATACAGCGGTGCGGGCGACAGGTACACCGCATCGGTGACGGTGTTGCCGGCCATCAGGCCCCTGGCGATCAAGACGGGTGCGGCACTCGGATCTCCGAACGCCGTTCCTGGCAACGGTTTACGCACACCTTTGGGACGTCCGGTGGTCCCGGACGAATACAGCATTTCGCGGCCCTCGCACTCGTCGTCGAGTGGTGTGGCCGTCTCGCCGGCCAGCACGTCGTCGTACCGATCGAATCCGGAGATGTCACCGAGCGCCGATATCCGGATGGAAATACGCGAGACGTCGAGGCCGGCCACGACGTCGGCAAGTGCTTCGCTCGAGATCAACGCGCGGGCACCACAATCGTCGAGAACGTACTGCACCTCGAGCGGGCGTAAGTGGCGGTTGATCACGGTGTAGTGAATGCCGGATCGCTGCGCTGCCCAGGCAATTTCGAGAAAGGGGCGGTTGTTCTCCATCAGGATCGCGATGTGGTCGCCGACGCCCAACCCGCGTGCCCGCAATGCCCGCGCAAATCGCGTCGAGCGTTCGTCGAGTTGGGCGTATGTCGTGACCTCACCGCTCGAAGCCATCACGATGGCCGGGGTGTCCGGGCTCCGGCGAGCGTGGTAGCTGGGTGTCATCGTCGCGGTCGTCATTGACGCGCCTCCACTATCGATCCGTTCGAAGGAGCATTGCGCCGCCGGGGGACAGGCCACCCGTGGCCGCGACGGCGACCTTGGCGCCGACGACCTGACGTTCACCGGCCTCGCCGCGCAACTGTGTGACCGCTTCGTGAATCAGCCCCATGCCGTGGGTGCGGCCGTGTGAGAGTTGTCCACCGTGCGTGTTGAGTGGGATCACGCCGTCGCGGGCAATGTTGTGGCCGCCGTCGAGGAAGTCCTTTGCTTCGCCGATGCCGCAGAAGCCCAGCGCTTCGATCCAGGACAGGCAGTTGAACGAGAATCCGTCGTAGAGTTGCGCGACGTCGACATCACTGGGGCGCATCGTGGTTCGTGTCCACAGGTGAGCAGCTGGGCCGAGAACCTGAGGCTCGTGTGTCAGTGTGCTCTGATCCCATTCGATACGTTCGACAATCTGCGTTCCGACAGCTTCGACGAGTACCGGCGGCTTGGCAAGATCGTGTGCTGCATCGATGGCGGACACGATTACTGCGACCGAAGCGTCGCACGGTACGTCGCAGTCGTAGAGACCGAATGGCGTGGTGATGGTGCGGGCCGAGAGGTAGTCGTCCATCGTCATCGGGTCGCGATAGATCGCGCTCGGATTGAGTGCGGCATTGGCTCGTTGGTTCAGCGCAATCCAGCCCAAGCTTTCGCGAGTTGTGCCGTACTTGTGGAAGTGGCGCTGCGCATTCTGCGCGAGAGTGTGTGCTGCGGAGGTCGCCCCGAACGGGAACATCCAGCTCGGGGTGCGACTCGGCGCAGGTGGGCTGATTTCGCCCAGACGCATCAATTCGTTGTGGGTGGCTTCCCAGACGGTTCGGTAGCACAGCACGTGGCGGGCAAGGCCGCTGGCGACGGCGATCATCGCCGCGATCACGGAGCCGCTGGGGCCGAAGGTTTCAATGCCGCCGTTATGCCAGGTCGGCCGGATGCCGAGAGCCGCCTCGACGCCGGTCACCCCGCCGCCCTCGCCGAACCCCCCTACCGGTCCGGCGCCGGGATAGCTTGCGAGGCCGTCGATGTCGTCCATCGTGAGGCCGGCATCGGCGACGGCACGCTCGCACGCCTGCACCGTCAGCTCCATGGGGGAGAGCATCAAGCGTCGGCCGATCTCGGACATGCCGATGCCGGTGAGCGCCGCCTTGTCCTCGAACTTCACGGTGGTGGACATCGGTCGCACGCGTCGCCGGATCTCTTCCGGATCACCCTCGGCCTGTGGCAGCGGCGCAGGTTCTGGTTGCTCGGCCGTCGGCCGGAACAACGGGAGCCACACATCCCCGTCCTGGTGGAAGACAACTTCCATGCGCATGCCCAAGTGCAGCTGCGCAGGATCGCACTCGATGACGTTGGTAGTCAGCCGAACCCGAGGATCGTCTTCGATCGCGACCTGAGCCACCACGTAGGGTGCCGGAAGCCCAGGCATGCTGAAGCGTTCGTTGACCGTGAATCCGATGAGGGTGGCGTAGCCGGAAACCACGCGCACGCCCATCTGATGTGAACGGCAGTACCTGCAGACCGGCTGCGGCGGATGGATGAGAGCCGTACAGGACTCGCACTCCTGTACGCGCAGCCGGCCATCCGCGCCGGACGTCCAGTAGAACCGGTTTTGCCGGGTCACAAGGGGAAGAGGACGCCCCGACTCGGCTACCTTGTTCTCGTTTACCGGATCGACTACCGCGGAATCAGTCACTTACTTCAGTTTCCTTACTTCTGCGCAGTGATCGGTGCGGCGAGTCCCTGCTCGTCGACGATCAGTTGGATTTTCTCGAGGGTCTCGTCGAGGCCGGCACCGAGACGCGGGCCGGGGGTGAAGGTCGCCGGGAGGTGACGCATGCCCTGGATGACGCCGATGGAGTCGTAGTGCACGGTGCCTTCGGGGTCGCACGTGAAGTCGGGCATCCGGTCGAACACTGCGACGAGCATGCGCTTGAAGACCGTTCGGGCCAGGTTCGAGCCGATGCATCGGTGTACTCCCAGACCGAAACTGAAGTGTCGGTTGGCCGTTCGTTCGAGGTCGACGGTATTCGGGTCCTCGAAGAGTTCGGGGTCGCGGTTGGCCATTGCCCAGGAGAGCCAGAGTCGATCGCCCTCTTTGAACTGCACGCCGCCCAATTCGCCGTCGGCGGAGAAGGTGCGGCCGTCGCCCGGTGTCGGGCAGAAGAAGCGGAGAAATTCTTCCGTTGCCGAGTCCAGCATGGTGTCGCGTTCCCGGCTGAGGATCTCGCGCTGATCCGGGTTCTGTGACAGCCACTCGAGTGCGTGTGACGTGAGCGCCGTTGTCGTGTCGAACCCGCCGCCGATGAGCAGGCTGAGGACCCCGAGAAGTTCGAGATCGTCCGGCTTTTCGCCGTTGACGGTGGCTCGGGCGATCGCGTCGACCATGCCGGGCCTGGGGTTCTCGCGGATCTGGTGGAGATTGGTGAGGAGGTCCAATCCCATGGCGCGGTGGAGTTCACCGATCCGGGCGATGTCAGGTGAATCCGGCGGGGTGTACATAGCCGCGTGTACCGGCTCGCAGTAGACGGACCATTTGACGACGGGGATACCGAGCATTGCCAGCGTGATGACGGCCGGGACGATGTTTGCCAGATCGTCGATGAAGTCGATCTTGCCGGACTCGATCTTCTCGTCGAGGCTGGCGCGGATCACCTCGTCGATCAGCGGAACCCACTTCTTGATGGCAGCAGGAGACAGGTAGGGGTTGAGAACCGCACGGAACTCGCGATGCTCGGGGTCGTCCATTTCCAGGATGCCGCCACGGACACCGGACGCGCGTTCCGCGGTCGGAATCATGATTCCCTTGTAACCACGACGAACTCCCTTGAGGTCGTGATCATTCGAGATGTCAGCGGACCGAGCGAGAGCGAAGACCTCGTCGCCGCCCGACGCAACCCAGTGCCCGCCGTGGGTATCGGACCAGGCCATCGGACACTTCGAGTGCATCTCCTGGGTGATGTCCAGGAAGTTGTCGCGATAGTCCGCTGCGTGCCGGTCGAACTGGAATACGGGCTTCTCGTGGTTGTCTTGCGCTGGCGCATTGTCGATGCTCATGGAGCTGTCCTCTCTGGCGTCTTGGCGTCGGCGTTCTCGGAGGCGGAGTTGCTCGCAAAGATGGTGATGGCCTGCTCCGGGCAGGAATGGGCAGCTTCCCGCACCTTGTCCTCGAGATCGGCAGGAACATCGCCTTCGATGGCCGTAGCGTGGCCGTCGATGTCGCTCAGTTCGAACACATCCGGTGCAGCCATGGCGCACAGTGTGTGCCCTTGGCACAGTTCTGGGTCGACCTTCACCTTCACAATATTCCTCCTGTTTGCACGTGAATCTTTTTGTTATTCAGGCTGTTTCGACTAGCTGATAGGGGATGGCCGGCAACGACGATGTTGATCGAACTTGCGTCGTAGGCGGACGGAAGGCGGCGGGACAGGTCCGTGCCGGGAAATGGGCTGGGCTGGGAAATGGCTCGGGCCTGAGTGCGTGACTCACCGGCGACGGGGCTGCCGTCGTTACAGGTGAGCGTTCGAGTGGCGCATTCTGGTTCACAAGAATCTCCAATTCAATTTTGGAGAATCCTACTCTCGCTCTGACGTGGCCGCAAGATCCCGAGTAGAGACTGCTCAGGTGCAATGCAACCTTTCGGTGGGGGGTATGCGTACGACTTCACAGTTGCTACATTCACACCACCAGGATGCAATATTCTCGAATATGAGAACTCTATTTTCATACTTTAGTGAGGAGAACGGATGTCATCTCAGGAAACGGTGTCGGCCAACGAGGGCACCGCCGTGCTGGATGTCGATCGGCGTTTGCTCATCGACGGAAAGCTCGTGACAACGGAGCAGACGTTTGCATCGATCAACCCCGCTACCGGTGAGATCCTCGGTTACGCACCGAATGCGGGTGTCGCGGAGGCAGAAGCCGCTATCGCAGCTGCGCGCAAGGCCTTCGACACCACCAGCTGGGCAACCGATGTGGAATTCCGCATCAAGTGCCTCGACCAGCTGCACCAGGCAATGCTCGACAATCTCGAAGAGTTTCGTGCGCTGACGATCGCCGAGGTCGGAGCTACCTACCTCAATACGCAAGGCAACCAGCTCGAGGCGCCCATCGGCATCATTCGCTACTACGCTGATCTCCTGCGCACCTACCCGCTGACCGAACAACTCGGCGAGGTAGACATCAAGGGGCAGAAGCACAATCGCTGGATCGAGAAGGAAGCCGCCGGAGTTGTCTCCGCGATCATTGCGTACAACTACCCGAATCAGCTGGCGTTTGCCAAGCTGATTCCGTCGCTCGCCGCGGGTTGCACGATCGTCCTCAAGGGCGCTCCGGACACACCACTCATCACGTTGGCGCTGGGTGAACTGATCGCCAATCACACCGACATTCCGGCCGGTGTGGTCAACGTACTGTCCTCGTCCGACGTGGAGACCGGCAAGATCATGACCACCCACCCCGACGTGGACGTGGTCACCTTTACCGGATCCACACCCGTCGGCGCGTCGATCATGGCTGCGGCAAGCGCGAGCCTGAAGAAGGTCTTCCTCGAGCTCGGCGGGAAGTCGGCATTGATTGTGCTCGAGGACGCGGACTTCGGCACGGTTGCACAGTTCGCGGCATTCTCCATCTGCTCCAACACAGGTCAGGGTTGTGCGCTCACCACCCGGTTGCTCGTGCCACGGGCACATCACGACGAGATCGTCGCGAAGGTGGCCGGAATGATGGCGCACGTGCCGGTCGGAGACCCGACCAACCCGAAGATCTACATGGGTCCGCTCATCAGTGAGAAGCAGCGAGACAAGGTCGACGGTTTGGTTCAGCGGGCCGTCGAGGCGGGCGCGACGCTCGTGACCGGTGGCACGCGGATCGATCCCGGCTACTTCTACACGCCGACCCTGCTGGCAAATGTCCACCCGGACAGCGAAATTGCGCAGGAAGAGGTCTTCGGGCCCGTGCTCGCAGTCATCCCGTTCGATGACGACGATCATGCCGTGGAGATCGCCAACAACTCGAAGTACGGACTCTCCGGTGGCGTGCTTGGTGCCGACGACGATCGCGCGATCGCCATCGGCCGCCGTATCCGCACCGGAACCTTCAGCGTCAACGGTGGCAACTACTTCACCCCCGATGTTCCGTTCGGTGGCTACAAGCAGTCGGGCATCGGCCGTGAGATGGGTACCGCCGGACTGGAGGAGTTCCTGCAGACCAAGGCTTTTGCGACGGTGGTCAAGTGAAGCCACTCGAGGGGATCCGCGTTCTCGAGGTCGCGATGTACGGCTTCGTTCCGTCGGCGGGCGCAGTGCTCGCCGACTGGGGCGCCGAGGTCGTCAAGGTGGAACACGCCGTCACCGGTGACCCACAGCGCGGCCTTCGTCAGGTCGGTGCGTTGAAGGTCGAGGGGGATCCCAACCCCAACGTCGAGCACGCCAACCGAGGCAAGCGCAGTATCGGCATCGACATGGGAACCGCCGAGGGTAAAGAGGTGTTGGATGCACTGATCCGCACAGCGGACGTGTTCCTCACAAGCTTCCTGCCCCAGGCTCGGACCAAGTTCGGAATCGACGTGGACGACGTCCGCGCCGTGAACCCGAAGATCGTCTACGCCCGCGGCAGTGCACTCGGGCCGCGCGGTGTCGAGTCCGACAAGGGTGGGTACGACATGACGGCCTTCTGGGCCAGGGCCGGAATTGCCGCTACCCTCACTCCTCCTGGAGTGGACGGCATGATCACCCCGCCGGGGCCGGCGTTCGGTGACACTATCTCCGGCACGAACCTTGCCGGCGGTGTTGCGGCAGCGCTGCTCAAGAGAGAACGTACGGGCGAGACCTCGGTAGTCGACGTCTCCCTCCTGGGCAGCGGCGTGTGGGCCATGGGACACGGGATTGCGTTGTCGGCGCATCTCGACCAGGCCATGGTGGCGCCGGTGCCGGGTGGTCATGGTGCACTGACCAATCCGTTGTCCGGGTTGTACCGCACATCGGACGGGCGCTTCCTTTCGTTCGTGATGCTCCAGGCCGGCAAGTACTGGGCCGATGTGTGTCGCCACATCGATCGCCTCGACCTCATCGACGACCCTCGTTTTGCCGATTCCAAGCAGATTGCCGCCAATACCGAAGCCGCAGTGGCTATTCTGCGTGAGGTACTGGGCAGCCGCACACTCGCGGAATGGTCGGAGAAGTTTGCCACTCTTGCCGGTCCGTGGGCACCTGTGCAGGATTCGTTGCAAGTGTCGAGCGACGCGCAGGTTCTGGCCAACGAATATCTGCTCAAGGCAGGGGAACTCGAACTGGCCGCAAACCCGGTGCAGTTCGACGTCACTGCACCCGAGCTGCGTGCAGGACCGGAATTCGCCGCTCACACAGACGAAATTCTGACAGAGTTGGGATTTGACTGGGAACGTGTCATCGCTTTCAAGATCGCGGGAGCAGTTACCTAGGAACTGTGACCACACCTGACAAATGAGGGCCGACCCGTTGGGGTCGGCCCTCATTTCAGTTCTCGTGCAACTGTTCGCGGTGCTCAGCTGTTTTCGGCGTCGCGAACCGTAATTGTGCCGTCCCTGACGGCGTCGGCGATGCTCTCATGGAGCATCGGGCAGCCGTCCTTGAGTGCAGATTTCTGCCCCGACGCGATGGCGTCCTTGAACGTGTGACACCGACGTGCCGGGTCGGAGGTCCACTGAATGCTGGTGTGCTTGTACGTGTTCTTGCGAACCAGTACGCACGCGCCACATGTCTTGCAATCGACTTCCTGCATCCCCGAGTCGAGGTATTCCTGCTTGTCCTCGACGGTCTGGGCTTCGATTGCGCCCCGCCGTTCCGGTTGCCCGGCAAAGTCCGGAGCCTTGGCCCAACGGAGGTCACGGATCGAGGCGCTCACGATTAAACCTCTGCTTCCTTCTTTGCAGCGGCTTCCTTCTCGGCCTTCTGACGGGCGAGGTTTTCCTCGACCTCAGCGTGCCAGGCTTCGTTGGCCTTGGTGGTGTCCACTTCGAACTCGAAGCGCTGCGTCATCTTCTCGGTGACGTCGGCCTTGTCGACGTAGAACTGCTCGTACCAGCGTCGTAGCTGGTAGACGGGGCCGTCCTCCTCGCAGAGGAGTGGATTTTCGATCTTGGTCTTGTTCTTCCAGATCGCGACGTCCTGAAGGAATCCTTCGCTGATGCCCTCGGTGAACTTGCCGGCCAACTTGTCGGCCATTTCGTCGGAGACGCCCGTCGGCTTCTTGACCGTCACGCCCCACTGCAGCACGAATGAATCCGGGCTGATCGGGTAGTGGCAGTTGATCAGGACGCTTTCGACCTCGTATCCGCTGTAGCTGTTCCACAGAGGATTGACCATGTACGACGGTCCGTAATACGCAGCCTCTGAGCGAAGTAGCGTATCGCCGCCGTACTGGGACGCCATTCCGATGTCGGGACGGCCCGTGGTGTTGAGGTACTGAGTGGCGATCTCACCTTCGAAGACGTTCTTGAAGTACGTCGGGAAGGCGTAGTGGATGTAGTAGAAGTGCGCCATGTCCACGACGTTGTCGATTATCTCGCGGCAGTTGGAACCCTCGATGACCATGGAGTTCCAGGTCCAGTCTGTCCACTCGTCGCTGTACGCGCCCTCGATGCGAGGGATCACGATTTCCTCGGGCGGAGGATTGCCCTCTGGGTCGTTCCAGACGAAGAGCTGAGCGTTCTGTTCGAGTGTGTGCCACGCCCGGGTGCGGGCGAGCGGGGGCACGCGGCGGGCGTAGGGAATGCCGGTGCACTTTCCGTTTCCACCCCAGCGCCAGTCATGGAACGGGCACGCGATGGAATCGCCTTTGACCTCGCCTTGGGTGAGGTCACCGCCCATATGTCGGCAGTACCCGTCGAGGACTTTGATATCGCCCTTGCTGTCGGCGAACACCACGAGCTTGGTACCGAAAGCCTCGATCGCGTGCGGTTTGCCGTCCTTGAAGGTCTTCAGAAGACCCAGGCAATGCCATCCACGCGCGAACCGCGTCTGCACCGTTCCCACGTCGATCTCGCGAATCTGCGCCATAGTGACCTCACATCCCTTCTAGCTGTTAATAGAACACGTTATAGAATGAACTCTGATTTCGCTAGATTTCGGATGCACTTGTTACAGCATTGCGGCCCTCAATGACGCGATTTGCGACATCTCGACAGAAAAGAGAACGTGTTCTAGTCTCAAAGGTAAGTGAACTATCCGAGCGAGACAGACGGGAGCGTCGAAGTGGGTAACCATGACAGCCACGAGGTGATGCAGAAGCTCGACGCATTGTTGCCGGCACTACGTGAGCGGGCGCAGGAGACCGAGGATCTTCGTCGTATCCCTGACGAGTCCGTCAAGGCATTGCAGGAGACGGGTTTCTTCCGTCTACTGCAGCCGAAGCAGTGGGGCGGATACGAAGCCGATCCGGTCCTGTTCTACTCGGCGGTCAAAAAGATCGCGAGCGCCTGCGGATCGACGGGGTGGGTCTCCTCGATCATCGGCGTTCACAACTGGCACCTGGCTCTGTTCTCGCAGCAGGCCCAGGAAGACGTGTGGGGCAAGGACTCTGACGTTCGCATCTCGTCCTCTTACGCGCCCATGGGTATGGGTGAGGTAGTCGAGGGCGGATACAAGGTCAACGGCGCGTGGGCGTGGTCATCGGGTTGCGACCATGCAACGTGGGCAGTTCTCGGCGGGCCGGTCTTCAAGGACGGTCGCGCCGTCGATTTTGTCAGCTACCTGATTCCCCGCGAGGACTACCAGATCGACGACGTCTGGAATGTGGTCGGACTGCGCGGAACCGGCTCCAATACCGTTGTGGTCAAGGATGTATTTGTTCCGACCCATCGCGTGCTGAGCTTCCGGGCGATGAGCGAACTGACTGCTCCCGGACTCGAGAACAACACCGCTCCCGTCTACCGGATGCCGTGGGGCACCATTCATCCCACTACGATTTCGGCCCCGATCGTCGGAATGGCTTACGGCGCTTACGAAGCGCACGTCGAGCATCAGGGCAAGCGGGTTCGCGCAGCCTTTGCCGGCGAGAAGTCCAAGGACGATCCGTTTGCGAAGGTACGTATCGCCGAGGCATCCAGCGACATCGATGCAGCCTGGCGTCAACTGTCCGGCAATGTCGCCGACGAGTACGCGTTGATCCTTGCGGGCGAAGAGGTTCCGATGGAACTGCGTCTGCGAGCGCGACGCGATCAGGTCCGGGCCACCGGTCGCGCGATCGCGTCCATCGACAAGCTCTTCGAGAACTCCGGAGCAACAGCACTGCAGAACGGCACGCCGATTCAGCGATTCTGGCGCGACGCTCACGCCGGACGCGTCCACGCGGCCAACGATCCAGAACGCGCATACGTCATGTTCGGAACAGGCGAGTTCGGTCTGCCGATCACCGACACGATGGTCTAGGGGAGACGTCCGTGACAACCACCGAAGAAGTGTTCACCTACGAATCCACGTCGCGTTTTGCGCAGGTGCGCCCCGACCTGAAACTGCATTTCCACGAAGCCGGGGTCGGGAACGATCGCACCATCGTGCTGCTGCACGGAGGCGGTCCGGGAGCGTCGTCGTGGTCGAACTTTGCCCGCAACATTCCGGTGTTGGCGAAGAACTTTCACGTCATCGCGGTCGATCAGCCCGGCTACGGACAGTCGGACAAGCCGACCGAGCATCCGCAGTACTTCGTGCACAGTGCGTCGGCGCTCAACGACCTCCTGGACACGCTCGAGATCACCGGTCGCGTTGATCTTCTGGGCAATTCGCTCGGTGGTGGCGCTGCTGTTCGCTTTGCGCTCGACTACCCGGACCGTGCCGGCCGGCTGGTCCTCATGGGGCCAGGCGGTCTGAGTGTCAATCTCTTTGCACCCGACCCCACCGAAGGCGTCAAGAACCTCGGGAAGTTCAGCTACCAGCCCACACGTGAGAACCTCGAAGCATTCCTGCGGATCATGGTCTTCGATCAGAAGCTGATCACGCCGGAACTCGTCGACGAACGTTTTGCCGCAGCCAGTACTCCCGAGTCCCTGGCTGCGGCCAAGGCGATGGGTAAGTCCTTCTCCAGCGGAGACTTCGAGCTCGGCATGCTCTGGCGCGAGGCGTACAAACTGCGCCAACGGGTGCTGTTGATCTGGGGCCGTGAAGACCGCGTCAACCCGCTCGACGGCGCACTGGTGGCGCTCAAGATGATTCCGCGCGCGCAACTGCATGTCTTCGGTGGTTGTGGGCACTGGGCGCAACTCGAGAAGTTCGACGAATTCAACCGGCTCGCAACCGACTTCTTGCTCGACGGAGGTAAGTGATGGGTATTCGATCTCTGGCATACATGCGTATCGGGGCCACCGATATGGGCGCATGGCGCGAGTACGGGCTCAAGGTTCTCGGCATGAGCGAGGGCAAGGGCGTCGACCCCGATTCGCTGTACCTTCGCATGGACGATTTCCCGGCACGTCTGGTCATCGTTCCGAACGAGTCGGATCGTCTGCTCGTCTCCGGGTGGGAGACAGCGAATGCGGCTGAGCTGCAGGATATCCGTGACAGGTTGTCGGCAGCCGGGGTTCCCTTCAAGGAGGGCACGTCGGAGCAGTTGAAGGACCGTCGCGTGGTCGAGCTGATTGCGTTCGAGGACACCTCGGGGAACTTGCTCGAGGTGTTTCACGGTGTAGCGCTCGAACATCGACGCGTCGTGAGCCCGTATGGACACAAGTTCGTCACGGGGGAGCAGGGGCTCGGACACGTCGTGCTCACCACCGATGACGACGACGCGTCGTTGCGCTTCTACCGCGACGTCCTCGGATTCAAACTGCGGGACTCGATGCGTCTGCCACCGCAAATGGTCGGCCGACCCGCTGACGGCGATCCGGCGTGGCTGAGGTTCCTCGGCTGCAACCCACGTCACCACAGCCTGGCGTTCCTGCCGTTCCCCAATCCGACGGGCATCGTGCACCTGATGCTCGAGGTGGAGAACTCAGACGACGTCGGACTGTGCCTTGACCGTGCGCTGCGCAAGAAGGTCAAGATGTCGGCGACCCTCGGGCGCCACGTCAACGACGAAATGCTCTCGTTCTACATGAAGACTCCCGGCGGCTTCGACATCGAATTCGGTTGTGAGGGACGCGAGGTCGAAGACGAGAGTTGGATCGCGCGGGAAAGTACGGCAGTGAGTCTGTGGGGTCACGACTTCACGGTCGGACTGAAGCCGTGAGTGCCCCTGCACTCGACCCGCGGCAGTTCCGTACCGTCCTGGGCCAGTTCTGTACCGGTGTCACCATCATCACGACCGTCGACGACGGCGTGCCGGTGGGTTTTGCGTGTCAGTCGTTTGCCGCGCTCTCCCTCGACCCGCCCCTGGTGTTGTTCTGCCCCACCAAGGGTTCTCGGTCGTGGGCGGCAATCGAGAAGACCGGAAAGTTTGCCGTCAACGTGTTGGCGGAGGAACAACAGTCGGTATGCGCGCGCTTCGGTTCGCGTGAGCCGGACAAGTTCGCCGGTATCGACTGGACACCGTCGCCGTTGGGTTCACCGATCATCGACAAATCGCTCGCGCACATCGACTGCACCGTCGAAACCGTCCATGACGGCGGCGATCACTTCGTGGTCTTCGGTCGGGTCTCGTCGATGAGTGAGGTCAAGACCGAGCGTCCACTGCTGTTCTATCGCGGGCAGTACACCGGGATCGAACCGGACAAGACCGTCCCCGCGCATTGGCGGGACGATCTCGAGGCGTTCCTGACAACAACGACGGAAGATACCTGGCTGTAGGGGCCTGCGGCCCCTGTGCGCCTTTTTGGTAGTGGGGACTGCCGGAAAGGCGCACAGGGGGCGGAGCCCCTACAATGAAAAACACGTCTGGCAGAAGTCCTCACCGAACGGCGTGAGCAGGATGCTACGACGCACTATCTTGTTGGACCGGCCCGCGCGGCGAACGGCGTCGATCACCGCGGGCTGGACTTCGACGACCTGATATCGATCCGCTTCGACAGGTTCTCGAGAGAATGACACCAGCCCGAGTCGGTGCAGGTTGTTGAGGTAGGCATTCGTGCGATCCAGGTGCCGGCACCCGGCGAGATCGCCGATCATCGACAGGCCTTCGTCGATCATTTCCGACCCGACGCCGAAGGGCCGGGCTGTCCGGACGTCGACGCTCGGTTGTGCGCCCGACAATGCGAGCAGGCGCAGGATGCGTGCTTCGTCCGGTGCAATCTCGTCGAGGATTCGGTCGTAGGCGGGGTGAAGATCGTCGCGGTCGGTGACGTCGGCGGAACGGTCGAGCAGGTTGTCGCCGCGCTGGCGAAGGGCCGCGAGCATGGCCTCGGTGCTCTGTTTACCGGTGGGGCGAGCGCGCATGGCCGATCGCAGGTTTTCGGATCGGGAGGGCCCGGCACTTGCCGTTCGCTTTGTCGAAGGTTGAACGTTGGCGGCTTCGGCGGCCTCTGCTGCCGCGTCGGCGGCGGCTGCAACGATCTGCCGCGTCGCCTCGCGCGCTGTGCCCAACGCCCACCCCGTTATTTTCAGGGAAGTGAGTGTGGTGGTGGCGGTCAAGCCGACCAGGCTACGGATCAACCGCTTTTCGACGGATTCTTCGGTGCCCGTGTCGATATCCCAGTCATACGTGGGTTCTTCGCGCTGCTCACTCATTCTCATACTCCGAATATCGCGAGGTGCAGGAAACCGGCCAACGAGCCGAGTACCGCTCCGTGGACGAACAACAACCATTCATCTTGTTTGACGGCAGATCTCAGCAGTTCGCTGAAGTCTTCCGGTGACAGTTTGTTCATTTGCGCCGTGACGAATATCCGGATTTTCTCGGACTGGCTTTCGGCAAAAGCCGCGTCCTCGAATACTCGTGGAACGAGGTCGAGCACTTCGGTTGTCGCGAGGCTCGGCAGACGCTTGTAGCTTTGCGAGCCGACCGTCATTTTCACGACGGATCGTGCCCATCCGACGGCGTCGTCGACGGATTCACGAAGTACCTGATCGAGCATTCGGCGGGTTCGGTCCGAGCGTGGTCCTTCGAGAAGTTCTGTGCCGATGTTCTCGAGTGTGATGACGTGATCGGCGAGCGTTTTTGCGTACCCCTCGATGATCTCGGTGCGTCGTTTGAGGAAAAGACCTTGCCGCCACGGCACCCATCGGCTGGGCGCGATGGGCTCGAAGATCATTGTGATTCCGAGGTAGTTGACGATGTAGCCGATGATGACGCCGCCGATGGGCAGGATCCACCAGTACGGCAGGAAGTGCAGTACGGCCACCAGGACAAACCCCATCGGAAACCCGAAGTAGAAACCGAAGTTCTGCATGAATCGCAGTTCTTTGTTTCCCATGGTCCGGAAAATGTCGTTGAGTAGTTTCGGGTGCGACGACAGGTACCGGATCACCATGAGTTTGGCGTCGATGAATTCGTCGATGTTCTCTTCGATGCGGTCCGTGATGGTGCGGACACTGGCCGGCAGATCTTCCTCGACCTTCCGGAAAACGGCTTCTTTCACCGGGTTCGGAAGGTTGTGCCAGAGCTGAGGATTCTCGGCGGTCATGATTCTGGTGACCACGCCGCGGACTTCGCTTCGCGAGATGGTGACCAGATGTTCGGCGATGCTGTCCGGATCGAGTTCACGGTAGAAGTCGGCGATGCTGCCCACTTTTGCCAACGATTTGTCCACTGCGATCGACGCCATTTTCTCGGCCCGGGAGGGCACAATTCCTTGCCAACCGAAGCGGCCGTCGCTGGTGATCGCCGGGATTACCTGGACCCGGCGCGGGAGCAGTGGGAACAGGATCTTGAGGCCCGGAATTCTGACTCCGTGGAATTCGAGTGGGGCGAAGAGCATCAGAACGCCGGACCAATTGGTGATGTACCCGATGATTCCCGTGAACAAAGGAATGGTGATCAACTGTTCGAGCAAGTGGTCCGGCACCGTCGCCCATCCTCCTCATATCCGAGAACCTCACGTTCGGACATGATTGCCGAAACTTCGCTCTTCGTGGGTGTTTCCTTCGCTACTACTGCGCCTTCCCAGTTGCGTCAGCATAGATCCCCGGCAATCCGGGCCGTCGATGGGTCGGAAGTTAATGTAACCTGACGTACATGGTCAGCTTTGCGCACAACACGACGACGCCGGTTTCCTTCCGGCGCATCGTTTAGCACCTGCTGACCGAACCCTTTCCGCCCCGGGAGTTATCGCCCCGGGGTTGTTCTGTTTCTTCGCTCCGATGCGCGACTCCCCTTGAACTAACTGGAGAGCTCTCATGAGCGTTGACCATCGCGAACTCGGACGCGAGCTGGAATTTTTCACCACCACCCCCATCGTCGGAGCGGGCCTTCCGCTCTGGTTGCCGGACGGCGCGATCATCAGGAGCGAACTCGAGAAGTTCGCGGCCGAGCAAGCTGCTCGGTCCGGATGCCGCGGTGTCTACACCCCGGTGATGGCGAAGAAGGAGTTGTACGAGAGATCTGGGCATTGGTCCAAGTTCTCGGAAGACATGTTCCCCGAAATGCAGATAGGTGGGGAATCATTTCTTCTTCGTCCTGCTAACTGTCCTCATCACGCACAGGTATTCGCCGCGCGCGGCCGTAGTTATCGCGAACTCCCTTTCCGCCTTCGCGAACTCGGCTCGATGTTCCGTAGCGAACTCTCCGGTGTTCTCAGCGGACTGAGCCGCGTCAGGCAGATCAATCTCGACGACGCACACGTCTTCTGCACTCGTGACCAAGTTCGAGCCGAAGTGATCGTTGCGATCGACGCGATCGAGCACTGCTACTCGACTCTCGGGATTGCCGAACGGGAATATCGGCTTTCGATCAGAGGGGCAGTGAGCGGAGGGGCAGCGGGGCAGTACCTCGGCACCGACGAACAGTGGGCCACCGCCGAGGATCAACTTCGCAGCGCACTGAATGCGCGCTCGATCGACTACGTGGAAGCCAAGGGAGAGGCTGCGTTCTACGGGCCCAAGATCGACGTCCAAGTGCGAGATGCGAACGGCCGCGAAGAAACACTCTCGACCGTCCAACTCGACTTCAACCAACCGGAGCGGTTCGGGCTCGAGTACACAGCGGAGGACGGAACCAAGGATCGTCCGGTGATGATCCATCGAGGCCTGCTGGGTTCGATGGAACGTATGACCGCGCTCTTGATCGAAAGGTTCGAAGGTCGGATGCCGCCGTGGCTGGCGCCCAACCAGGTCTCGATCCTGCCCGTCGGCGACCGGCATCAGGATGCGGCCGAGCGTCTACGGGCAGATCTCGAGGCTCGCGATGTCCGCGTGGCCGTTGCGTCCGAAGGGTCGTTGGGACGCCGCATCCGTGAGGCTCGTACTCACCGGGATTCTTACGTCGCCGTGATCGGGGACAACGAAGTGCGGGGCGGCACCGTCGACACTCTGATCCCGGCGCGGGATGAGCGGGCCGTCGTCGACGCGGGAGTGTTTGTCGATCAGGTGGTCGCGGACATCAACGAGCGTGCCCTGCTTCCGGCAGGGTTCTAGCCGACGGGAAGTTCGTGGAGCGCCCGCACCAACGGCGCGAGTTCGGGTGTCTTGCATGCCTCGTCGAGTGCGGCTTCGAGGGTGGCGTCGTGTGTCGGCCGTGCGCTTTCGAGAAGCTCGCGGCCGGCCGGCGTCAACTCGGTGTAGATGCCTCGACGGTCGTCGGCGCACAGGATTCGGGTCAGTAGTCCACGATCTTCGAGACGGTTGACCAATCGCGTCGTGGCACTGCTGCTCAGCGCGGCAGCGCGAGCCAACTGGGCCATGCGCATGTGCCAGCCGTCTTGGCGGCTCAACGCGTCGAGGACTGTGTATTCGACGACGGACAGTTTGTGCTCACGCTGGAGAGCGCGTTCCAATTCGGTGTCGAGGGCGCCGTGCAGCGCTGCGAGCGTGCGCCACCCTTGCGAACGGATTTCGACGGCGTCGTCGGCGATCCCCATGTGATTCTCCTTGTCCGATTCCTGCCGCTCCAGGTTACCAGCTTGCGCATGTAGCGCGCGCGTGCAACTATTTATAGCGCGCGTGCAACTACTGCACACGCCCGCTAACGGCTTACGCGTAAATCTGTGAAAGGAACATCGAGATGCCATTGGGTCTCATTGCCCTCGCTATGGGCGGGTTCGGGATCGGCCTCACCGAATTTGTCATCATGGGCCTGCTGCCCGAGGTCTCCGCCGATTTCGAGGTCACCGAAGCCGTAGCGGGCTACCTGATCTCCGGCTACGCACTGTCCGTCGCGATCGGTGCAATTCTGGTGACCGCGGCCGTCATCCGGTTCGAGCGCAAGAAGGTCCTACTCTCGCTGATGGTGCTCTTCATCATCGGCAACCTGATGTCCGCGCTGGCCCCCTCGTACGAGGTGATGATGGGTGGGCGCATCGTTGCGGCCCTGTGCCACGGCGCGTTCTTCGGCATCGGATCGGTGGTCGCCGCCGGAATGGTCGCACCGGACAAGCGTGCAGGTGCCATCGCAATGATGTTCTCCGGGTTGACCATTGCCAATGTTCTCGGCGTTCCGTTCGGCACGATGCTCGGCCAACAGTTCGGATGGCGCTCGACCTTCTGGGCGATCACCGTCATCGGCATTGTCGCGCTGATCGGGATCGCGGCTCTGGTGCCTACGACGCCGGCACCAACGGCGGGCGGCGGCCTGCGCGGCGAACTCGGAGCCTTCCGCAACAAACAGGTGTGGCTCTCGATCGCGATCACGATTCTCGGCTACGGCGGAATGTTCGGCGCGTTCACGTACATCGCGTTCACTCTCACCGAGGTGAGTGGCTTTGCAGCGTCCAGTGTTCCGTGGTTGCTGATCCTTTTCGGTTCCGGTCTGTTTGTCGGCAACGTCCTCGGTGGGAAGGCTGCCGACCGTTCGCTGACGAAGGCGCTGGTCTGGATTCTCGCGATCTTGACCGTCGTTCTGATCGTGTTCGCGGCGTCTGCAGAGAGCAAGGTCATGACCGTGATCTCACTGTTCTTCATGGGCGCCTTCGGTTTTGCGACGGTACCAGGGTTGCAGATGCGGATCATGAATTACGCGTCGGAGGCGCCGACTATGGCATCGGGCGCCAATATCGCCGCTTTCAATGTCGGAAATGCATTGGGCGCGTGGCTCGGTGGTCTCACCATTGCCGCCGGGCTCGGCTTCAACTCCCCGATCTGGATGGGAGCCGCCGTCACCGTAGTCGGTTTGATGGTGCTGCTCCTCGCGTCGTCGATGGACAGGTCGGAGAAGGCTCCCGAGCGGGACGGCGTACTGGTCGGGTAGTGCCGGGTTGTCCAGGTCCGTACCCCCACTTCACCTGAGCGAACGTACCTTTCGGCGCATCCAAGGCGGCGAAAGGTACGTTCGCTCAGTCGGGCATGAGCCCGCAGCAACTGACTTCCAGCATCAGAACTTGATCAGATCGCCCACGAAGATCTGGTCGGGATCGGTGATCCACGCATTCATGGCCCACACCTCTTGCCAATTCTTCCCTCTTACCGAAGCGAGGTCGAACAGCGTATCGCCTTCGGACACGGTCACCGTGTCGTCGACTGCCGACGTGGCCGGCTCTGGTGCCGGAGCATTCAACGCGGGTGCGAACGTCGGTCCGGGAGTGACGCTAGCCCCGGTATCGCACGCGCCTGTCGACTTCAGGAAGGCGACGGGATCGACGGCGCCGCCGCTGTGAATGCGCAGATGCAGATGCGGGCCGGTCGAGCTGCCGGTATTGCCCGTGGCACCGATTTGGTCGCCGGCCTCGACGTGAGCGCCTTCACCGACCCACGTTTCGGAGAGGTGGCCCATCTGGATCTGCTCGCCGGTATCGGCTTCGAGCTGGATGTAGGTTCCGTATCCGCCGGGGTCATATGGTCCGGCAACCGAGATCGTGCCCGAGGTCGGGGCATGGAGGACCGTTCCGACGTTGACCGCGAAGTCCGCTCCATCGTGTCCGGCGTGGAACCCCTGCGAGAGCACCCCATCGACGGGCCATTCCCAGCTGCAGCTGTTACCAGCATGAAGAGGGGCTACGTGGATGGCTTCTTCGGCAGAAGGCAGTGTCGATGAGATCACGTTGGCTGAACCAGGGGTGACTCCACCCCAGCCGAGGTGTGTGCCACATACCGGCCACGCACCGATGCCCTGAGCGTCGAGTGTTGCCTCTGCTGCTGCGACTTGATCCGCGACCGACGCCATGTCAGCACGGGCCGGTGCACCGGCTGGCTTGTGGGCATCCCACGTCGACTGCGTGAACTGCAGTCCGCCGTAGAACCCGTTGCCCGTGTTGATGCTCCAGTTTCCGGAACTCTCGCACATGGCCACTTGCGACCAGTCGTGTGCGCTGGCTACGCCCGTGTTTGCGAAGGTGCCGATGGCTGTCAGAGCCCCTGCTCCGGCAGCGAGTGTGATGAATCGTGTGGCGTGAGAACGATGGTGTTTCCTGTGTTTTCCCATGATCTTTTCCTTGATCGGTGTCGGCAATCTCGCGGCACGCAGCGGTGATCAACTGCTGAGCAGCGTGGTGTACGAGATCGCCCATGCTGGAAGGCGATTGAAGATGAGTTGACAACAAGTGCGCCAACAGTTCTCGCTATCCGAGGACAATTATTTGCATTGACCGAATTGGTCAGGCCAATTTCTTTGTTACAGAGCGCCTCTCGAGTGAAGAGAGAGCGTGCCGATAGTTCCTTCCGGTTTCATGGTCACGATTTGTGAGTCACGCCTAGGTTGTTGCCTCGCCCACATGCGTACAACGGCCCAATTACCCGGTGGCATACCTATTTCGCGGATTACGCCAATTTTTGACAAGTCGAACCAAGCCGACCGGTACCACGTTTTTCAGGGCAACTGGTCGATGAACTCCACGTTGGCCGATTGGGTGGCCTTGCTGGTATTGCCGGGTATTCAACTGTGCCAGAAGGATTCTGGGTGGACCATCATGTCCTGGGAAAGTCAGCAGCGGGTCTGGCGCGATCGGGCTGAGGAAACGGACTGACCGAGTTGCCACTGGTTCATGGCGCAGAAACTATTGATCTCTCACGCGGGATTATTGTCTTCGGCCAGTTCAGGGGCGGGTGAGAAATCATTTTCGTAGTGCGAGCGGCGTCGCTTGGCGGGGTAGGTCTACGGCAAAGCTACACGTCAAACAGGTTGGACCCTCGGCATTGATTGCGAAGGTAGTGACGCGCGACGACCCGAAAACAGGTACCCGAATGGGTCATTCGACCCGTGTGAGGAGAAACGCCGGATGCCAGAGTGGAGCACACGGATTCACCCGAAGCTGTTCCACAATAGAAAACTTGCGACACGCCTTGCGCTCCCAGTGATCGATTGGCGCAACCCTTGTGAGGGATCTGTGTCGCACCCTGAGGGTCGCAGTCTGCGCCCGGGGATGAGCCCTCCTGCGGAGCCCGACAAAGGTGGCACCGCAGGAGGGCATTCAAACGCGTTCGCGCAATGAGGCAGACGCCGTCAGATGGTTGTCGCCTCACCGAATGTCATGGCGAGGTTGGTGATCGTGGTTGTCATCAAAGCTCGTTTCGGCAGGCCGAGGCGTCGTAGTTCGGCGGCCATCGGGTGGGTGCCAAGCTGGAGCTCCGCACCACCCGGGCGAGATTTGACGCCGGTGGGAGCCATGTCCCACGACGTACAGCGGGTGATGCCGTCGAGATGTGAATATGCGGCAAGTGACATGTTTGCTCCCGAACCGGGAACGCTCACTCCGGGCTTCACGCTCAACTGCGCGATGAGTTTGCCGTCGTGAGATACCGAACCGCGTTTGACGGATCCGACATGCTCGGTATCGAACTCCGCCATCACCTTCGGGAATCCCCAGATCTCACGGCCGGCGGCCTTGGTGAACTCGCCGTCGACGGGCAGTTCATGGATGAGGGCGCCCGCTGTGCCGGACGTGAGCGCACGAAGGTCGCCCAGCACCGAAATTTCCGGTGGGGCGGTATGGCTTCGCACCATGTATGTCACGCCGAATTCGTTGTACGGTCCCAGATCTCCGTCCACGTAGTCGACAAATACCAATCCGCACAGTGCGCGCCCCGGGCGGAATTGCAGAACGGTCAGTCCGGTGTGGTTGATGATCGACTGGGCAGTAACACTCGAAACGGAGAACATCGCCATGAACGCGGAGGCGGTACGGACTTCTACGGGCATCTCGACGGTCTTGCCCAGGATGGTATAGCTCATGCCACCACCCCGCGGAGTCCGTCGGCGCCGTACACGGATTCGAGCATCGAGCGGAAATCCGGTCCGCGACGCAGCATTTGACCGCCGTCGACGTTGATGATCTGTCCGGTGATCCACGTGGAGTCCGGTCCGAGGAGGAATGTCGCGAGTGCTGCGATGTCCTCCACTTCGCCGACACGTGCGAGGGGAGTGTTGGCCATGTAGTCGTCGAGAATCGGTCCACCGTCGGTGATGAGCGCGACCAGATCGGTCCGGGTGAGGCCGGGACGAATCGCATTGACTCGAATATTGCTGGCACCCAGTTCATCTGCCGCCAACTGTACGAGATGGTCGACGCCGGATTTCGACACGCCGTACGCTCCGAACCATCGATGTGTGTTGCTGCTCGCGATCGACGAGATCGCCACGATGGAACCACCGCCTCCGGAGACGAGGGCACGTGCGCCGTGCTTGATCGTCAGCATCGTGCCGGTCACGTTGAGGTCTACCGTGCGGCGCCACGCATCGACGTCGAGTTGGGTCACCGGGGCGATGGTTTCGTTGCCACCGGCGCAGGCAACAACGCCGTCGAGTGTTCCCGTTGCCTCGACCGCGGATGCGACTGCAGCGATGACCTCGGCTTCGACGGTTATGTCGGTGGGTACAGCAGTGACGGAGCCGGACCCGTTGCGGGCACGAATCGAGTTGGCCGCAACATCGAGTTTGTCCTTGTTTCGTCCGCAGATCGTGACGTGGGCACCGGCTCCGGCGAGCGCACCGGCAATGCCGAATCCGATGCCGCTTCCGCCGCCGGTCACAAGTACCGATCTGCCTGCAAAGGCGGTGTTGTCGCCCATGTCCATCTCCCGGTTGTCGTCTGCGCGGTGTACACGGATCGAGGTGGGCCGAAGAACTTCGGCAATAACGCCCCGAGCTCTATAGGAACAGGTTCTACTTGTTGAGGCAAGGGTTTCTCGAGAGAGGACGGCGAGATGGCGAATCGGCCGAACTTCGACCTGATCGACGGGCGCTTCTATTCCGGTGATCTCGGCGATGTGCGCGACGCATACGCGTGGATGCGTGAGCACGAACCCGTGTACCGAGACAGCGCGAACGGCATCACCGCCGCTGCAAGCTACGCCGCCGTCATCGCGGCCGAGCGAGACCCTGCGTTGTTCTCCAATGCCGGCGGCATCAGACCCGAAACCGGTCCGCTTCCGCAGATGATCGACATGGACGATCCAGAGCACCTCACGCGTCGACGCCTCGTCAATGCCGGATTCACCAAAAGGAAGGTCGAAGCAAAACGCGATCGGATTCGACAGATCTGTGACCAGTTGATCGATGCTGTCTGTGAGAGCGGGGAAGCGGACTTCGTGGCCGATCTTGCCGCGCCGTTGCCGATGGCGGTCATCGGCGACATGCTCGGTGTGCGTCCGCAAGAACGTGCGGTGTTCCTGCGGTGGTCGGACGATTTGGTGAAAGCGCTGGGTAGTAACGCTTCCCCAGAGCAACTTCAGGCGATGATGGCGGCGTACGTCGATTTCACCGAGTACATGACCCGGACGATCAGGGAGCGTCGGTCAGCCCCAGCAGACGACTTGATCAGCACGTTGATTCACAGCGAGATCGACGGAGAGGCGCTGTCGGACCAGGAAATTGTCAACGAGTCGTTGTTGATTCTGATCGGCGGCGACGAAACAACGCGCCACGTGCTCAGCGGAGGGATGGAACAACTACTGCGCCACCCAAATCAGTACCGAACGCTGGCCGCCGACCCGGAGATGATTCCGTTGGCGATGGAAGAGATGCTGCGATGGTCGTCGCCGATCAAGAACATGGCCCGCACACTTACCCGCGACACGGATTTTTTCGGTGCGCGTCTGAAAGCGGGAGAGAAGATGCTGCTGCTCTTCGAGTCGGCGAACTTCGACGACGCTGTGTTCGTGGATGCGCCGCAGTTCGATATCGGTCGGACACCGAACCCACACGTCGCGTTCGGGTTCGGCACGCATTTCTGCTTGGGTAATCAGCTGGCGAGGCTGGAAGGAACGATCATGTTCGAGCAGCTTTTCCAGCGTTTACCGGGGATGGAACTGGCGACGGACGCACCACTACCGCGTCGCGCCGCCAACTTCGTGTCCGGCATCGAATCGATGCCGATACGATTCCCGCTCGCCAATCTGCTACCCGGGTAGTTGGCAGTTGGGCGCTGCCGCGTCCTCGGACAAGGGACTGCCCGTGGGGTTGACGTAAACGACAAGGAGAACCAGGGGAGTGGTCTGCGAATTGTTGCCGATGTGAACGTGATCCGATCCGCTCGGTTCGATGAGGGTGTTACCGGTCTGATAGAAGCCGTCGACCGAGCAATCGGATCGGTAGTGGCTCAAGGTGCCGCCGGCAACGGCGGCGTACAGAACACCGTCGTGGAAGTGCCAGCCGGTGGATCCACCCGGGTCGACAGTGATTTTGCGCAGCACATAGTCCTTGTCGCCGAACGTCACCTGCCCGAGGATTTCGCCGTGCACTCCGGTGCTCGGTGTCGCCGACGCGACGGTGGGAGTCACCGCAAGACCGCAAGCTGCAGTCAGAGCAAGTAGAACTCGATGTCGTATACGCATGAGCAGGCCTCTCGAATGGGTGTGCTCATGAGTGTCCCCCGGCAATGCTTGAATTGTCGGATATTAGGGACTGTGGTTGTAAACAGTCAGGAGTATTACGCGGACAACGCAGTTGGTACGTGAAGTTCTGTTTCGGCAAACCCGTTCCTCGTCCGGAACGTTGCCTCCGAGGTGATGTCCGTGGTGTTACCCGTGCTCGGTGTGGGACTTTTCCGAGTCGGGACGATTGAACGCATCAGTTGCGGCACGGTGGTGCAGATCCGTCACCGTGGAAATCTGCTTTGATACCAGTGCATTGAGTTCGCGATGCTGGTCCTCGGTCTCGCCGGCCGGGATATCGCGCAGAACTTCCCACATCGCACTTTTTCCGCAGAGCGCGGTTCGCATGACTTCCAGGGCAGCTAGTTTCACGAGACGACGCTGCCACAGTGCATCGATGTGAACCAGTTTTCTCAGCCGATTCAATCCCGCATCGATCACCGGATAGCGAGGTAGCGAAATTTCCTGAGTGTCTTCGATCAGTTGCAATAACTGTCCGATTTCGTACTCCAATTCGTTCGGCAGCGAATCCAGCCGTCCCTCCGCCCACGATCCGTAGGAGTCGACGAGCGATCTCGCGAGCTGTAGACCCAACATTGCACCACAGAGGTGTGTGACCAGGTAGGCCGTGGCGATGTGTTCCTCGGATGATCGAGATTGATTTCCGAACATGTTCGCCCTTCCTTGATGCTGTGTGCAGTGTTTTCCTTCGCGAGATGCTCGCGATCAGCTGAACGCGGTGGCGCCGATTTATGCGTGGAGCACGGCATATGTGGGATTGTGCTTGCTGATTCTTCGTTTGCCGACAGTGGCTTCAGGGTATTCCGAGAGTGGTGATCGCGGTAGAGCAACTAGCCGTGTGTATCCGTCGATACTACAGTCGCGCGCGACTTGTCGGGACTTGATCGAGCGGCCCCTGGTTCGCGCACGACAAGGAGTGGAATCATGTTTCGTCAGAATGCATCTCGGCACGAGAGGCATGAATCGTCTGCAGGCGATGCAGCCCCGGCAAATGACTACGCAGCCTCTGATCGCGCGGCGGTGCCGGTTCGAGAAACAACGCCTGGTCGGATGTGGGTGCCTCGCACCCGTGGTGCTGTCAGTGGCCTGGCCCTGATTCTGCTTGGACTCTGGGGAGCGTTGATACCGTTTGTGGGTCCGTACTTCTCGTTTTCTTTCACGCCGGATGAGGCGTGGACCTGGACTTCCGCTCGGGGTTGGCTCGAAGTGTTGCCGGGTGCAGTGACCGTGGTTGGCGGGATCCTGCTCTTGTTCAGCGCCAACCGCGCCGTCGCCGGCTTCGGCGCGTGGCTCGGTGTTGTCGGCGGCGCATGGTTCATCGTCGGACCGGTGCTGGCGCCCGTGCTGCACATCGGAGACCCTGGAAGCCCGACAGCAACCCGGCCCGGATTTCAGGCATTGCAACAGTTGGCGTTCTTCGAAGGCCTCGGTGCGGTGATCCTGTTTTTCGGCGCGGTCGCTGTCGGGCGTCTTTCCCTGCGAAGTCATCGAGACGTGCGACGCGCGCAGCGACTCGCAGATACGCACGTTGCAGATACACCAGCCCCATGACGGCGAACTTCGACGGCATCATGAAGGCATGATGCCGTCCACCCATTTCTTGCCGTTTGCCTGTCCCAGGCGAAGCTGAATCTGCTTGTCGAACATAGTCATCAGTGGAAGTGGATCGATCATCCCGCCATGGAGCACGCTCAGCGAATTGCTGCCACTCCACTTTCGCTCGCAACGAGTGTTCTCGGCGGAATCGCCGCCGGTGCTGTGTTTCAACAAGTTTGGAAGCGTGTCGCGCACGAGGGCGAAGCGCCTGACCCGCACGATCTGACCAGGTCAAGCAAGGAGGTTCTCATTTCCGCAGCACTGCAGGGAGCAATTTTTGCAGTGGTCAAAGCGGCAGTGGATCGCATCGGTGCAAAAGGCTACCGCGCACTCGCACATGAGAATCCGGTCTGACTTCGGCTTCACCGCGACCACACCGACGACGGTAGGGATAGATTGATGAGCGAACAGCTACTGAACCGGCTTCCGAAGAATTTGGCGAGGACCGGAGCGTTTACCACCCTCACGGCTCTCGTCGGGTCTGCGGCCGGCCGTAGCCCCGAAAAAACATCGTGGTTCAGGAACTTGCGCAAGCCGGCATTTCAACCGCCGGCCGTTGTTTTTCCGGTCGTATGGACCGCCTTGTATGCCGATATTGCTGTCAGTTCCGCCATTGCACTTGATCGACTCCAAGAGGAGGGAGACCGTGCCGATGAACGAAGGTTGGCACTGGCACTACTGGCTAACCTCGCCGTCAATGCAGGCTGGAGTTGGGTCTTCTTTCGCTCACATCGACTCGCTGCTGCACCCGTCATCGCGGCAGCCCTAGCTGTCAGTAGTTCTGATCTGGCGATGCGAGTTGGGCGCGTCGACCGCTCTGCGGGCCTTGCACTGGTTCCGTATCCGCTGTGGTGCTCGTTCGCCACAGTCCTCTCTGCTGCAATCTGGAGAAACAATCGCTAAAAGTAGGATTGCGAGATGCACAAAGTTGCTAGTCGACGCCGGAGTGGAGCGAAATCGACTGCAACAGTTGTGGAATCGTAATGTGTCTCAGAAACCCGTCTCACCTTCTTCGGTGCCACCAGAGCGCCAGGATCACGTTTTCTACGTTGATCGGGACGGTGACGGCGCAGATGGTTGGGGATGCTTCTGATTCGCGGCGACAAGTCGTATGAAACACGAAGCGATTGCGCCGTACGACAGTGCTGATGCTCAAGATTTCAATCCAGATCCGTTGCTACGGAATCATTCTCGAACCGGTTGCGGGTGGGGTCAGGTTGCCGGCTGACGATGCCTCTTACCGCATGCTTGGATGCACACGGAGGATGCGGTCGTCCTCGGGACCCGGTTCGCCGCGGCCATCGGTGTTGTTGGTGATGAGCCACAGGTCCCCGTCCGGGGACTCGGCGACATCGCGGATGCGGCCGTACTCGCCGCTGAAATAGTCGGTCGAAGTGGCAGGGTGGGCGCTCGGGACAGCTCGCAGGACCTGACCGCGGAGATTGGCGATGAACAGTGTCCCTTCAATGTTGACCATGCCACTGGGGCTGGCCTCGCTGGGCTCCCACTGCTGTACGGGGTCGGTGAAACCGTCGGTGTCGGCGATGCCTTCGACAGTAGGCCACCCGTAGTTGCTGCCGGGGGTGATGATGTTCAGTTCGTCCCAGGTGTCTTGTCCGAATTCGGTGGCGAACATCGTTCCGTCGTCAGACCAGGCCAGACCCTGAGGGTTGCGGTGCCCGTAGCTGTAGGTGAGTGAGTCCGGGAACGGGTTGTCTTCGGGGACATCACCGTCGGGGGTCATCCGTAAAATCTTCCCGGCAAGGGAGGCTGGGTCCTGTGCGGTGCCGCGCTGTCCGGCATCACCTGTTGCGGCGTACAGCATTCCGTCGGGGCCGAACGCGATCCGTCCGCCGTCGTGCCATCCGGCGGCCGGGATCTGATCGATGATGGTCTGTGGTTCGCCGAGCGAGAGTGATCCGGCTGTTCCGGTCACGGAATACCGCTGGATGCGGTTTCCACTCGATGCTGTGGAATACACGTACAGCCGACTCTGATCGTCGACCGCCATACCCAGGAGACCACCTTCGCCGCTGCCGGTGACGCCTGTGACCGTTCCGATTTCGCGTGCGGTGCCGTCCTCTGCGAGTTCGAGGATTCGCGCGCTGTCGCGTTCGCTGACCAGGGGTGTGCCGTCGAGGAACACCACCGACCACGGGGCTTGCAGGTTTGTCGTGACGTGGGAGGGCACGGATGTCCCGAGAGACGGGTGCGCCGTTGAGTGAGAGGAAGTAGAGGTCGTCGCGGAGGGTATGGGCTGCGCGGTGCACGAGGCCAGGAGAGCGCCCACAGTGAGTCCTGCGGCGATAAATGTGTACCGGGATGATGTGCGGGTCATAGCTCTCCATGTTTGCCGCGGATTCGCGGTCGGTGTGGATGGTCAGGATGGGTGTCGCCGTCACGTTGTCGCCGCGAGGCGGGGGTCGATGTGTGCGGCAGAGTTGTTCGGATTCGTTTTCGAAATCAATAGTGGCGAAGTATCTCTCGGGGTTCAGCACATCTGGCAGCCTGTGCCCGTGGGCAGAAGTTTGTTGGCTCGGTATCTACTGCTGGTGGACCACTTCGGCGGTGACGTCTCCGCCCTCGAGGCGGCTCAGCTGCTCGACGGATCCGTCGTAGGTGCCCAGGTGAATGGTCTGATCCGAGTAGCCGATGCCGTCGGTGTCGTAGTAGAAGCCGATATTCCCCCACGGTGCGTAATAGATGAGATCACCGTCCTCGGGGTCGGATCCAGGCGAGCGGTCTGTCTCCAGTTTTCGGGGCAGTTGGCTGATCTTTTCCCTTCCCGCGAATTCTTCGACTGACAATGTGAGTGGAAGCATCGAGAGGAAATCACGGGTTGTGGGATTGTCCGATTCGATCGTGACGTCGACTGCAGTTTCACCCGAGGTGAAGCGCACTACGGTTCCTTCGGCAGAACTGCTAGCAGAAGCGATGCCAGGTGGGAAGGTGGCGGAAATTGCCGACGTCGAGGAGGCGGGCCCCGCAGGGGTCGTGCATCCGGCGGCGGCGAACACGATTGCCGCTGATCCTGTGATGAGGAGCTTTCGTCGCATCGTTTTCCTTCTTCTCGGTTGCAGTTCACAGGTTCGGCCCGCAGTGAACGGGACCATCGCCTAGGTGTGGCCGAAGTTCTGCCCTCCGGCCACACCGGAAACGTGGGGTCTAGACGAGGGTCGCAGTATCGATGACGAACCGGTACCGAACATCGGAGGCAAGGACGCGTTCGTAGGCATCGTTGATCTGATCGGCGGCGATGAGTTCGGTTTCGGGAGCGATGCCGTGCTCGGCGCAGAAGTCGAGCATTTCCTGGGTCTCGCGGATGCCGCCGATCGCAGACCCGGCGAAGGAGCGTCGCCCCAGGATCAGCGAAAATACGTTCACCGGAAGCGGTTCCGGCGGTGCGCCGACGTTGACAAGGGAACCGTCGAGCGTCAGCAACTTCAGGTAGGAGCTGATATCGATTTGTGCGCTGACGGTGTTCACGATCAGATCGAAGGTGTCTGCGAGATCGAGGAACGTTGCCGGGTCACTGGTGGCGTAGTAGTGATCTGCACCTAGACGCAAGCCGTCGTCCTTCTTGCTCAGCGTCTGGGACAGGACGGTGACATCGGCCCCCAGCGCGTGTGCGATCTGGACGGCCATGTGGCCGAGTCCACCCATCCCCACGATGGCAACTTTCTTGCCGGGGCCGGCGCCCCAATGTTCGAGTGGTGAGTAGGTGGTGATGCCGGCGCACAGCAGTGGGGCGGCCGCTGCGAGGTCGATGCTCACCGGAACGCGAAGGACGAAGTCTTCGTCGACGACGACGTGGGTGGAGTACCCGCCCTGGGTGATCGTGCCGTCGCGGTCCACGCTGCCGTAGGTCGCGATGTTGCCTTCGCGGCAGTACTGCTCATCGCCGCCACGGCAGTTGACGCATTCGCGGCACGAGTTGACCATGCAGCCGACACCCACACGATCACCGACGGCGTGCTTGGTGACGGCGCAGCCCACTTCGGTGACGATGCCGGCGATTTCGTGGCCGGGGGCGAGGGGGTAGTTCTGGGGGCCCCAATCTCCGCGGACGGTGTGGATGTCCGAGTGGCAGATTCCGGCGTACTTGATTTCGATGAGCACGTCACTCGGGCCGACGTCGCGGCGTTCGATGTGTGTGCGGCGTAAGGGTTCGGTTGCAGACGGGGCGGCGTAGGCGGTGACGGTGTGCATGTTCTATCTCCTGGTGTGTGGTCAGTCGGATGAGTGTGACGGTGGGCTATCGGGCGGGGAATGCTGTGCGGCGGGCAGTGAATGCGATGGAGACGGCGATTGCGGTGAGCCCGATCATGAGGAAAGGCAGGGCCATTCCGTCGAAGGTGCTCACGAGTACGGCACCCAGGACTCCGGCCGCGAAGATGGCGACATTGAACGCGACCCCGAGCATGGAGTTGGCGATGTCTGCGTTCTCGCCGCTTGCTGCGCTGATGGCTGTTTGCAGCTGTGGCGCCGCGCCGCCGAAGGCGACTCCCCAGAGAACAACGGCGACGAGCACCGCAGCGGGCGAGTGGCTTCCGGCAACAAAAACTACACCTGCGGTGAGGAAGAGGAAGAGGCTGCCTAAAATCAGTGGCCGAGGGACACGGTCGATGAGGGCGCCGGTGATCGCGATGCCGATCAGTGCGGAAACCCCGAACACCATCAGAGCCACGTCTACGGAGATCGGCACATTCGCGGTCCGTAGATAGGTCGCGATGTAGGTGTAGAGCGTGTTGTGCGCGAGCATCCATGCAAAAATGACGACGAGTATGACGGTGACGCCGGGAATGGCAAACACCCGCACGAGGGGGACGCGTGATTCCGCAGGTTGCCCTGGGGCGTCGGGAACGATCGTCAGGGCGAGGACGGCGGTGACAATAGTCAATACGGAGATGACTCCGAAAGACCAGCGCCAGTCGAATGTTGTGCCCAGCCACGATCCGAAAGGCGTTCCTATGGCCAAGCCGAGGGGTGTGCCGATCGAGGCAATGGTGAGGGCTCGCCCGGCAAGTTCCGGGGCGGTGATGCGGCGTGCATATCCTGCGAGCATTCCCCACACCAGACCGGAGAAAGCGCCGGCTGCGAACCTCGCCGTCAACGTCGCCGCGATATCCGGGGAGAACACGGCGATGGTGTTGGCGATCAGGAATCCCAGGATGCCGACGAGGAACACAGGTTTGCGTCGCATGCCGCGGGTGAATGCTATGGCCGGGATGGTGAGGACCACGGTACCCAGAGCGTAGGCGCTGACCAGCTGTCCCGCGGTCCCTTCGGCGATGTTGAGGCCGCCCGCGATTTGCGGCAGGAGCCCGGCGGGCATCGTTTCGGTGGTGATGAGGATGAACCCCATGAGCGCCATGACGAGCAGTGCATGCAACGGTAGGCGGCCGTGTGGATACGACGAGTCCACGAGTCTGGCCGGCATCGATGTGGTTGGCTCGACGATACCGTCGTTGGAAGTGGATTGCGTTAGTACGCTTACGGTTTCGATCGACTCGGTGTCTGAATTCAAGGTGGGTTCGTTTCTTCCTTGTGGACGGCCGCTGAAAGTCGCAGGCGAGACCTTCGTCTCTCGATCACCAGCACACCACTCATTGCGCACAGGTGGGAGTCCCGGTTGGTGGGGGTACTACAAGGGACTCCCTCGACACCGGGACCTCGACTAGCGTCGAGACATGGACAATCGAGCGGAAGTCCGGGAATTCCTGACCTCACGTCGCGCCCTGGTCACTCCGGAACAGGTCGGACTCCCAGCGGGAACCAACCGGCGGGTCGAGGGGCTTCGCCGCAGTGAGGTCGCGACCCTGGCCGGGGTGAGCATCGAGTACTACACACGGATAGAACGCGGCGCAATCAGCGGCGCCTCACCCGAGGTGCTCGACAGTCTCGCCAAGGCACTGTGCCTTGATGATGCCGAGCGTGCGCATTTGTTCGATCTCGCCCATGCAGCAAGTCCCGTGGCCAGGCCCCCGCGGCGCCGCAATTCGAAGACGTGGCTGCCGCACCAGAGTCTGCAGTGGGCCCTCGATGCGATCACCGCCGGCCCGGCATTTGTCCGCAACGGACGCATGGACATCCTTGCCGGCAACATGCTTGCCCGCGCGTTCTACGGGGACGTCTACGACATGCCGGGCCAGCCGCCGAACATCGCCCGGTACACCTTCCTCGACGAGCGGGCACGAGACTTCTACCCCGACTGGGACCTCTTTGCCGAGGTGACGGTTGCCATCTTGCGCACCGAAGCCGCCCGCGACCCACACAACAAGGAACTTCACGACCTCATCGGCGAGCTCAGCACCCGTTGTGAAGACTTTCGTCGTCGGTGGAGTGCACACAATGTCCGACACCACGGCACCGGGTCAAAGACCTTCCACCACCCAGTTGTCGGTGAACTCACCCTGGCGTACGAGGGCCTCGAGATGGCGGCCGAACCCGGCCTGACACTGACCATCTACTCCGCAGAGCCGGGCTCCGGATCCGAACAAGCGCTGCGACTGCTCGCCTCATGGGCTGCCAGCGAATACGGTGCTCCGGTTCCCGCTTCGCCGGCAAAGGAATCCACCGGCCACTGACTCCGGGATGCACTTTGCTACATACCGGATCGCACACCGATAGTCGGTCAAGTCTGGGACAGAGCCGGCGACCTCGGTTCGCGCTGATCCCTGATTGACACGCCTCACGTCGGCTCCGGGCGTCAGTAGGATTGCGTGATGCACAAAGTTGCGAGTCGACGCCGGAGTCAGCCGCCGCCCGCGCGGTTCTTGTTCGAAGCTCTGATCGATCCGCATCGGGAGCCGGTTCGGCACTGGCTCGATTTGCGGGACAACGAGATTGAGCCGAGGATTATCGAGGCGGTTGAACCGGAGTTGGTGGTCTGGTCTTCGATCTGGCCCGACCGCCCCGATGCGATAATCCGTTTCGACATCGAGGCGGTCGGCAACAGTACGACACTGTGTTGGACGTTGTTCGTGGAGGATCGGGTCCCGACAGAGTCCGAGGTTGTCCGCTTGCGCAAACGGATCAACACACTGATCAACGCGAACTTGCGGTTCACCTTCGGTCAGTAGCGTCAGATGAGATCCGGGTTCTCGGCGTACACCTCCTCGAGGATCGACAGGTCGAACAGTTGATCTGCTGAGATCTCCAGTCCGGCTTTGGCCAATGCCGCGATGTTCTGTTCGATCAATGCCGGGGTCATCGTGAATAATCCGTTTGCCTTGGTGTCGGCCGAGACCACAAGATCGTTCTGTGCGGTCGCTTCCTTGGTCTGTTCCTCGAGTTCGAGGTTCTGGTCCTTGCCGTACACCTCGACTGCGAGGCGGGCGGATTCTGCGGGATCGGCGACAGCGTCGCGCCAGCCCTGAATTTCGGCCTTCAGGAAGGCTTTGAGCTTGTCTCGCTCGTTGTCGATGGTCGATTGCAGGACGGTGAACGATTCGGCTACGAGTGGCAGATTGTAGTCCGCGAACAAGAAGTGGGCGTTGGGAAAACCTTTTGCCGCCAGGGTGATCGGCTCGTTGGTGACGTAGGAGACCCAACCGTCTACCTCGCCGTTTGCCAGTGGGCTGGGGTCGAATTGAGCGGGCACTATGGTCATCTGACTTTCGGTGAGCCCGTTCGCGGCCAGGAGAGCGCCGAAGACCAGCTGGTTGGAATCCTGGACACCGATCTTCTTGCCGATCATATCCTGCGGCGAATTAATCGGTGCTGCAGCGGAACTGACTATCGCAAACGGATTCTTCTGGAAGGTTGCGCCGACGATCTTCGCCTCGAGTCCGTCGAGAACAGCGGGAGCGGTGAGCTGCGGAGCTGACATGCCGATCCACACCTTGCCGGTGTCCAATCCGGCTTCGACACCGGTGCCGGCGGCGCCGCCCGCAACAAGTTCGACGTTCCCGAATCCGGCGTCCTTGTAGTAGCCCTTGTCGAGGGCGAAGTATTCACCGGCAAATTCGATGTTCTTGATCCAGGACAATTGCACTGCAACAGTTCCGAATTCGGATCCGTCGTCGGAGGTGCCACCGCTCGAGGCTGTGGAATCACTACTGCAGGCGAGCAATGACGCGCTGCCTGCCACAGCGATGCCGGTCAGTGCGGAGTAACGGAAGAAAGCTCGGCGGTCCACCTGGCGGACGGGCTTGAAAGGCGTCATGAACCGGAACACTAGGGGCAGTCGATTTCGTCGAGTTTGCTTGGCGGACACTATTTGTTGAGGTTGTGTTAACAGTTCTCACGCTTTGCCTGCCGAAGGACCGAAATGGGACAGAGCGAGGTTCTCGAAGATTCCGACAATGGCGTAAAGGATGATCGACACGACCGTGATCACCACGATGGACGCCCACAACTCGTTGTACTGGTAGCGCGGAATCGCCTTGATCATGCTCGATCCCAGGCCTTGACCGCTACCGAGCCACTCGCCGATCAGCGCTCCGATCAGTGCTCCGGGCACGGAGACGCGCGCGGCGGCGAACACTGCGGGAAGTGCCGAGGGAACCGACACCATTCGCAGTGCAGTCCAACGACTCCCGCCGTATGCGGCAATGAGGTCCTGAGCTTGCGTTGGCGCTGCCCGCAATCCGACCATGATCATGACCAGTGCGGGGAAGAATACGACGATGGCGACCATTACTGTGACGCCGACGATTCCGCGTCCGAAGATCAACACGATGATCGGGGTCATCGCGACGAGCGGCACGGACCGCAGCAGCATCGCTACCGGCATGAATGTCTGTTCTACGGTGCGGGATACGACAAAGATTGAGGCTACGACAATCGCGGCCGTCATTCCGACGGCAAATCCGACACCCGCATCGCGCAGGGTGATGAGCAGATTGTCGAGGATTCCGGCCCTCGCGTCAGCGGATTTCGGTCCGGAGAACAGGTATTCCCACACATCGGCCGGTGTTTTTCCCACGCGCGGTCCGACTTGGGGAAAGGCGTTGAGAAAGACGACCCAGATGACGAGCAGCAGTGCGGACGCAATGGCGATCGGAGCGAGGAATCTGAATGTTCCTCGTACCGCGGTCATTTCTGTGCTCCCGGAGCCGACGTCCACGGTGTCACGATCTTTGCGACCGCGGCAACGAGGGCGTATCCCAGGCCGGCGAGCAGAGCTGCGGCGATAGCCATTCCCCACGTCCGAGGGACGTTGTACGACGATTGCGCGGCCGTCAAGGCAACTCCGATTCCGCTGTCGACACCGCCGAGGTACTCACCGAGGATGGCGCCGAGGACAGCCGACGGCGCGGCAATCTTGAGAGCGGCAAATGTGCTCGGAAGTGCGCTCACCAGTTGTACTTTGGTGAACTTCTGCCAGCGCCCACCGCCGTACGCGGCGACCAGGTCGAGGCTCGCTTTGTCGGCGGATCGTAGGCCGGCGAGAGTTCCGACCATGGTTGTGAAGAAGCAGTACATCGCCGCCAGGAAGATCGTCGGGGTCCGTCCACCGAAGACCACCAGGATGATCGGGCCGAGGGCGAGCAGTGGTGTGCAGTAGCTGAGGATCGCAAGTTGAGTGGCGAGACTCTCGATCGGTGGGATGAGTACAACCAAGACTGCCAGGGTGATCGCCAGCAGGTTTCCCCACAGGAAGCCTTGTAAGGCGCCGTAAGCGGTGACAGTGAAATTGGGGCCGTAGAGCGCCCAACCGTCGTCGAACATCGTCGAGATCACAACCCACGGTGTGGGGATCGTGCCGCCCGCAACGCCGGCAGCCGCGAGAATCCACCAGATTGCTATCAGCCCACAGATTCCGATGGCGCCGCCGAGCCAGGTGGGACGCGTGAAGCCCCGCCGCCTCGTCGGAATGGGTTCTGCAGCTGCGGTGGCAACATTTTCGATGTCGGTAATTGTCATGCAACGCCTGCTTTTCCGAACAGGAGACCCGACAGGTAGTCGTGGATCGCGTGGAATTCGGGCGTACGCATCATCTCGGGGGTGCGCGGACGAGGGAGATCGATGGGAACAACTTCGAGGACACGTCCGGGCCGAGGACTCATGACGGCAACAACATCCGAGAGGAACACCGCCTCCGAGATGCCGTGAGTCACCATCAACGTTGTCGCCGGTTTCTCGGTCCAGATTCGAAGTAGTTCCATGTTGAGACGTTGGCGGGTCATGTCGTCGAGCGCACCGAATGGTTCGTCGAGGAGGAGGACACTCGGCTTGACGACAAGCGAGCGAGCGATCGAGACGCGTTGACGCATACCGCCCGAGAGTTGAGCGGGTTTTGCCTTCTCGAATCCTTCGAGGCCGACAAGAGCGATCAGATCGGCTATCAACTCCGGGTCCGGATCGATTCCGGCGACCTGGAGTGGCAGCTTGATGTTGGAAGTCACGGTCCGCCACGGGAGGAGAGCAGAATCCTGAAAGGCGATTCCGAGTTCCCGGCGTTTTGTCAGTTCGGCGGGCGTTTGCCCGTTGACCAGCGCAGTTCCCGCGCTCGGAGTGTCGAGTCCGGCGAGGATGCGCAGGACAGTGGACTTACCGCAGCCGGACGGCCCGAGCAGGGACAGGAAAGTTCCCTCGCTCGTCTGCAATGAGACGTCGGTCAATGCGGTCACCGACCGCCGTCCCATCGTGAAGGTCTTACCGAGGCCCGATATGTCGAGACCTGTTCCGAGAGGACGAGGTGTGGTGATGGGACTGGTCATTTCCGCACAGTACGAAGGTTCGATTGCAGGCATGTTGCCTGCTCGTCACTGCTGTGTGAGGGGCTTGCGGCCGCGGGTGCGAGTTCGTGTCGCACTCGCGTGGTGAGATGGACGCATCCGAGTTCAGGACATCGCGGGATCGAAAGGGGCGAGGGTTGCTGAAGTTGTATCGTGCCGAGCGGGCCGACACATTGGTCTGCGCTCTGTCCACTCTTCTCCGCTCGCCGTTGTCGGATCCGTTTGCCCGGGAGATAGTCGCTGTGCCGGCAAAAGGGGTGGAACGCTGGCTCAATCAGCAGCTTTCCTCACGATTGGGCACTGCGACGGAATCCTCGCAGGACGGCATCTCCGCGAACATCAGTTTTCCCTCTCCGGTTCGACTGGCCGACGACGTCCTCGCTACGGTGAGTGGTGTCGGCGCGGACAATGATCCGTGGGCGCCGACGCGCTTGGTGTGGACAGTTCTGGGTGCCATCGATGATTCCATTTCCGAACCATGGTGCGGCGTGCTTGCCAAGCATCTCCGTGGGCTCGGGGTGGGGCGACGCTTTGCGTCGGCGTCGCATGTCACCGATCTGTTCTCCAGCTACGCGGCGCAGCGTCCCCAGATGCTGATCGAGTGGGCGGCCGGTCGGTTCACCGACGGCCACGGGTTACCGCTTGCCGAGGACTTCGAATGGCAAGCCAAGTTGTGGACGGTTGTCGCGGATCGAATCGACGTGGCAGGTCCGGCCGAGCGACTCATGTCGGTGTGCAGCAGGCTGAGTGATGACGCTACTGTTATTTCTCTACCGGAACGTATTTCGGTGTTCGGTCCCACCCGACTTCCAGTTGATCAACGAATGATTCTCGAGGCCTTGGCGACCCATCGTGACGTGCACATCTGGCTGCCGCATCCAAGCCCCGCGCTGTGGGACGAGATGAGCTCCCAGTTGTCGTCGGGGGCGGTCGCCACTCGCCGTTCGGACGACAACTCTGCGTTGATCTCGCCGAACCCACTGTTGTCCAGTCTTGCCCGTGATGTTCGTGAAATGCAATCAAGTCTGGCAAGCATCGATCTCACTTCGGAATATCTGCCTGCCACATCAGGCGCACCGACCCTTCTGGCGGCAATACAGGCGGACATCGTGGCCGACCGTGCCCCTTCGGGTGGAGTGAAACCCGATGGGAGCGTACAGGTTCACGCGTGCCATGGCGCGGCTCGTCAGGTCGAGGTCCTGCGAGAGTGCCTGTTGCGGTTGTTCGAAGACGATCCGACGCTCGAACCCCGTGATGTCCTGGTGATGTGCCCGGATGTCGAAACATATGCGCCGCTGGTGCGTGGCGCGTTCGGGCAGGGTGTTCACGGGCACCCCGGTCACCGCCTTCGCGTCCGCCTTGCTGATCGTGGTCTGCGTCAGACAAATCCGATGCTGGCTGTGCTGGGCACTCTGCTCGAACTGGCAGACGGCCGCGCCACGGCCAGCCAGGTTCTCGATCTTGCCACCAGTGTGCCGGTACGTACCCGATTCGCGTTCTCCGACGACGAGTTGGAGCGCCTGCGCGAGTGGACCGGGGCGGCCGGGGCGCGATGGGGCATCGACATCAGGCAGCGGGCAACGTTCGGTCTGGCCGGTTTCAAGCAGAACACTTTCAACACTGCCGTCGACCGTATTCTGTTGGGTGCCAGTGCAGACGAGTCCGAAAACGCGTGGCTGGACCTTGCATTGCCCCTTGACGACGTCGAAAGCACAGACATCGACCTCAGTGGCCGCTTTGCCGAGTACATCGACAGACTGGCGGTCTCGTTGCGTGATCTCGCGGGCCCCCATTCGCCGTCGGATTGGCTTCGGGTGTTGCTCAGAGCGTTGGACCTTCTCACCGATGCGGCACCGGACGACGCCTGGCAGAGTGCGTCGGCCCAGCGCATTCTTGCGAGTGCGGTCGAGTTCGGTTCGGACACCACACTTCAACTCTCCGACATCCGTGCACTTCTTTCGAAGAGTCTGGCGGGGCGGCCGACTCGGGCCAATTTCCGTACCGGCGAATTAACCGTGTGCACCATGGTGCCGATGCGGTCGGTACCGCACCGGGTTGTTGTACTGCTCGGACTTGACGACGAGGTGTTTCCGCGCTCCGGCGGCGTCGACGGAGACGACATCCTGGCTCGCGATCCTGTTGTCGGGGAGCGGGATCTGCGTAGCGAAGACAGACAACTGCTGCTCGACGCGGTGATGTCGGCCGGTGAACATCTACTGCTGCTGTACACCGGTGCAGATCCCGTGACCGGCGCAACCCGCCCACCGGCTATTCCGCTCAGCGGGTTGCTCGATGTCCTGAAGTTGGCGGTGAGGCCGAACGGCCTGGACCAGGTTGTGACCCGGCACCCGTTGCAGTCATTCGACAAACGGAATTTCGAGGTGGAAAAACCGTTCAGCTTCGACGCCGCAGCGTTGGCAGGCGCCCGTGCCATCACCCAGGCGCCGGTCCCGCCGCCGTCGATCCGCTCGGCGTCGCTGCCGTCGATACCGCCACGCGACGTCAACCTCGCGGACCTGGCATCGTTCCTCACTCACCCGGCCCGCGGATTCCTGCGCCAGCGACTCGGTGTGCGGGTACCGGAACTCGGCGACGACATCGCCGATTCACTCGACGCGGAACTCGACGGGCTTGCGACCTGGGAGTTGGGAGATCGAATGCTCCTCTCTCGCTTGACCGGACGCAGTTCGGCGGACTTCCGGGCTGCCGAATGGCGGCGAGGCACGTTGCCGCCGTACAAACTGGGCAGCACTGTGCTGGGCAACATCGAGTGGGTAGTGGATCAGTTGGCGTCACTCGCACTGCCACACATGGCCGGAGATGCCGCTTCCGTCGACGTTGCAGTCGATCTTGGTGGGGGTAGGCGCCTTAGCGGAACCGTGACGGGACTGTACGGAAATTCGATTGTGCGGGCGCAGTACTCGTCGTTGGCGCCCAAGCATCGGGTGAGCGCGTGGGTCAATTTGCTGGCGCTTGCCGCTGCCGGCGATCGCGGGCAGGTCAACGCGATCACGGTGGGGCGCGGTGGAAACCAGCGCGCGGCAACACGTTCCGTTCTGTCCGCTCCCGAGAACCCGCTCGACATCCTTCTTCAGTTGGTCGATCTGCTCGATCGGGGCTTGCGCGGTCCGATTCCGATGTGGGTCAATACCACCGCCGAATACGCGAAAAGGCGCTTTGCCGGACAGTCGATCGACAATGCCATGAGCAGTGCCGAGGCCACATGGGGGCGGCAATTCAGCGACGGTGACGATCCCAGCAATGTCTACGTCTTCGGTGAATCCAGTTCCTTTGCCGACCTCGCCGCTACGGCGCCACTCGAGGACGAATGTGTCTGGGCCGAGGAGCCAACCCGGTTCGGCGTCCTTGCCAACCGGTTGTGGTTGCCCGTGTTGCTCAACGAAAGTGCGGAGTAGTCATGGACTTCGACCTGCTTGGCCCCCTTCCTTCGGGCACAACGGTATTGGAAGCAAGCGCGGGCACGGGTAAGACCTACGCCATTGTGGGTCTGGCAACTCGGTGTGTCGCCGAAGGTGTGGCGGATATTTCGCAGGTACTGCTGGTGACGTTCAGTAGGGCTGCAACACAGGAGCTTCGTGAGCGGACGCGTGAGCGGTTCGCTGGTGTATCGGCTGCGCTGGCAGACCCGGACGGTGCTCGTCACTCGGACGACGTGTTGATTCGTCTTCTGGCATCTGTCGACGACGAAGAGGTGGCACGTCGTCGCCGCAGACTTCTGCAGGCACTCGCGGAGTTCGATTCCGGCACCATGACCACAACGCACAGCTTCTGCCAGCGGATGCTCGACGGTCTGGGTATCGCGGGTGAGCGGGAACCGGATGCGACGTTTGTCGAATCGGTCGACGATCTGATCGACGAGGTTGTGTCCGATCTCTACCTCGTCCGCTACAGCGCCCTGGATACGTCCCCACCGTTTTCTGTGAAGGATGCGCTGGCGATCGCGCGGAGTGCGGTCGCAGACGGGCAAGCTGTACTCGAACCCGATGCCGACGAGGACACCATCCCGGGGCAGCGGGTGTTGTTCGCGGCGGCAGCGCGGGACGAGGTCGAACGACGCAAACGTGCCAGGGGGATTCGCGACTTCAACGACCTCCTGACCTTGCTGCACGGGGTGCTCGCCGACCCCGATTACGGACAGGAAGCCTGCCGCCGCGTGCGCGAGAAGTTTCGTGTGGTCCTGATCGACGAATTCCAGGACACCGACCCACTGCAATGGGATATCTTGCGCCTCGCGTTTCACGGGCACACCACGCTGGTTCTTGTCGGTGACCCCAAGCAGGCTATCTACGCGTTCCGTGGAGCCGAGGTGCTGAGCTACCTCGACGCCGTACAGCAGGCCGATTCGCATCAGGAACTCACTACCAATTGGCGCAGTGACCCCGGTCTGCTGGCTGCGCTCGAGCATCTGTACGGCGGTGCCGCGCTGGGTAACGACAGCATCGTCGCTCATCCGGTTGCGTCGTCGCACAAGGTTTCCCGGCTTCCCGGGCAGCCGGCGATGCGTTTGCGTTATCTGCCGCGCACCGGCGCAGGTCCGCTCAATCGGTCGCAATTTCCCGCGGTCGGCAGATTGCGGAGCCGCATTGCCGACGACCTGGCCGCCGACGTCGTGCGCGTGCTCTCGAGTGGTTCCGAGCTGAGTCTCGGTGGTGTGAGCCGGCCTGTTGTACCCGGCGACATTGCAGTCCTGGTGCGTAATCACAAGCAAGCCGAGATGATTCGTGGCACGTTGGAACTCGTCGGTGTTCCGTCTGTATTGACCGGCGGCTCCAGCGTCTTCGCGACGGCGAGCGCAAAACACTGGCTGTGGCTGTTGCAGGCCGTCGAGCAGCCTCACCGTGCAGACCGGGTGCGGCTGGCTGCGCTGTCGCCGATTCTGGGCCATACGCCCGAGGCGATGGATTCCGATGGCGACGCCGTCGTGGCTGCCGTGTCCGGGCAGTTGCGAGTGTTTGCCGAGCTGTTCCAGCGAATCGGGTTTGCGGCGGTGTTCGAAAGAATATCAGGTGAAACAGGTTTGGAGCGAAGAATCCTGTCGTCGCCGTCCGGCGAACGTGATTTCACCGATCTGCGTCACGTGGCGCAATTGCTCGGCCGAGTCGCGGCCGAAGAATCGTTCGGCCTGAGCGCCCTCGTACGGTGGTTGGGGGATCGGATCAAGGACCCGGCGTCGGGAAGCGTGAGTGATCGCAGCAGACGTCTGGACAGCGACGCAGCGGCAGTGCAGATCGCCACGGTTCACGCCAGCAAGGGCCTCGAGTTCCCGATTGTGTACGTGCCCTTCGGTTGGGACAGCGTCGGCGGATTCGCCGCAGCGACCCAGATGCTCCACGACGGCGACGGACGCCGGATTCTCGACGTCGGTGGGGCTGAAGGGCCGGGTTACAACACTCGGAAGCTGACTGCTGAAACGGAGGGAGCGGGCGAAGAGTTGCGTCTGCTGTACGTGGCGCTCACCCGGGCGCAGTGCCAGCTTGTTCTTTGGTGGGCGCCGGCATTCGGTACGTCACGATCCGCATTGCACAGGTTGCTGCTCGGGCGTACACCCGGAATCGTGGAGCCCGCCCGAGTGGTGAAAGTTCTTGATGACGGCGCCATTGCCATGCGATTGGAATCGTGGCCTGCTGACCGCTCGGACGTGATTTCCGTCGAGTCGGTCGGGCCGCACCCACCGTCGGTCGATCGTTGGTCCGAATCCGTCTCGGAGACCTACCAGTTGGAGGCAGCTCGCTTCGATCGTGACCTGGATACGCTGTGGCGCCGGACGTCGTATTCGGCGTTGACGGCGGGCGCTCATCATGCGCCCACCACCGGCAGTGAGGTCGAGGATCCGGGGAAGGACGACGAACCGTCGGACTTCGTGGACGTCGGACCCGTGGAAGCCTCACCGCTGGAGGCATTGCCGTCGCCCATGAACGGACTTCCCGCGGGCGCCGCGTTCGGCACGTTGGTTCACGAAATTCTCGAAGTTGTCGATACCTCCGCTGTGGACTTACGCAGCGAACTCGAGATGCGATGTGCACAGGCGGTTTCTGCGCGGGCTGCGGACCTGGACCCGGTGGCGCTGGCGAACGCGCTCTTTGCGGTCATGCACACGCCACTGGGCTTCGGAACGCTGGCGACAATCGATCCTTCGGATCGACTGCCGGAGTTGGACTTCGAATTGCCGCTGGCCGGTGGTGACGATCCGGTGTCATTGATGGTCACGCTGCGTCAGGTGGCCGAACTTCTCCGAAAGCATCTGCCGCACGACGACATTCTGGCGGGTTATGCCGATCACCTGGGGCGGGTCGACGCCATACCGATGCGGGGATTCCTGACCGGCAGTATCGATGCAGTACTGCGCATTCCGGGGCCGTCGTTCGTGATCGTCGACTACAAGACCAACAGGTTGGGGCGCGGTGATCTCACGGCTGCGCATTACACCCGGGACCTGATGGCAGCTGAGATGATTCGCTCGCATTACCCGCTTCAGGCTCTGTTGTACTCGGTTGCATTGCATCGCTATCTGCGGTGGCGACTTGCGGATTACGATCCGGGGCGGCATCTGGGCGGAGCGCAGTATCAGTTTGTCCGGGGGATGCTCGGACCGGAAAGTCCGCCGGAATGCGGTGTCTTCGAGTGGAAACCACCGGCCGCGCTCATCGTCGAGTTGTCGGATCTGCTCGCGGGTCGATCTTCGCCTGACGTACTGGAGTTCTCATGACCGAAGCGCAGTTGGCCCAGCGAGCACGTGGGATCGTGCGCACGTTCAACGAGGCCGGGGTCCTTCTGGCCGCCGACGTCCACGTTGCTGTCAGATTGTGCACGCTGGGCGGGGAACCGTCGCCAGGCGTGATGTTGGTGGCCGCGTTGGCAGTTCGGGCGGTGCGCTCGGGATCGGTTTGCCTGGATCTACGACGCATGCAGGATGTCAGCGTCGACGGGGCCACCGAAGCCGAACTTGCCGCGTTACCCTGGCCGGAACCTGAAGCGGTGATCAGCGCGTTGCGGTTGAGCCCCTTGGTGATCGGCGGAACTGCCGGGCCGTTGCGACCGCTGCGACTGGTGGATAGCGATGACGGAGAGTTGTTGTACCTGGACCGGTACTTTTTGCAGGAGCAGACAATTCGGCGGGTGCTCGACGAGCGAGCCGAGACGCATCCGACAGTCGACACCGAACAGTCGCGCACCCGATTGCAGACAACTTTTCAGGGGGATTCAGGCCATACCAGTGGCCCTGACCGTCAGCGCATTGCGGCAGCCCTGTCGCTTACACACTGGACGACGGTTATCGCGGGTGGCCCGGGTACCGGCAAAACTCACACGGTGGCACGTATTCTTGCGCTGCTTCTCGAAGAGCACGGCAGCGAGTTACGAATCGGTCTGGCTGCGCCCACCGGCAAAGCGGCTGCGCGATTGCAGGAGTCGGTGCGCGAGCAGGCGGAGCAGTTGAAACTTCCGGCAGACCTCACGGCGATGACGCTGCACCGTTTGTTGGGCTGGCAACGGGGCAGCGCCAGCAGGTTCAAGTACAACGCGTCCAACCGCCTGCCGTTCGATGTGATCGTGGTGGACGAGACGTCGATGGTGTCGTTGACGTTGATGGCTCGATTACTCGAGGCCGTGCGTCCTGACGCGCGACTGCTGTTGGTCGGAGATCCGGATCAGTTGACGTCGGTGGATGCCGGCGCGGTCCTCGCGGATCTTGTTGCACGACCGTCGAATGCGGAGGGAAACAAGGCGCTGGCCGACATTGTCGGTGCGGACTTGGAACCTGGAGGTACTGCCGAATCACTCACCGCGCACGATCGTGAACGTCTCCGCGGCGGCATAGTTCAACTTTCCCGTGGCCGACGATTCGGCGGAATCATTGCGCAGTTGGCAAGCGCGGTTCGGGAGGGCAAGGCAGAGGAGGTTATCGGCCTTCTTCGTAGCGGTGATTCCGCCGTGTCGTTTCACGCGCCCGAAGACCTCGACGCGCTGCGTTCCGATATCGTCACGAGCGCTGAGTCCGCGACTGGATTCGCGAAGCAGGGTGACGCGATGAGAGCGCTGAAAGCGATGGAATCGCATCGGCTTCTGTGCGCACACCGCGACGGCCCGTACGGCGTCAGTCGGTGGGCAAAACAGGCCATGGACTGGGTGGGGGCTGCGGCAGGGGAGTTCCTGAATCCTGAACAGTGGTATCCCGGCCAGCCGCTGTTGGTCACAGCCAACGACTACGAGGTCGGCATCTACAACGGAGATACCGGAGTGATTGTCGAGGGCGAGGGCGGAGTGCTCATGGCAGCCTTCCAGCGCGGCGACAACAATTTCCAGTTGCACCCGAGCTCATTGTCGTCCGTGCAGACGGTCTATGCGATGACCATCCACCGAAGCCAGGGCAGTCAATACGACACCGTCTCCGTCATGTTGCCGGCCGAGGCGTCGTCGCTGCTCACTCGGGAGTTGTTGTACACCGCGATTACTCGCGCGCGAACTCATGTTCGGGTGATCGGAACAGAGGAGTCCGTGCGCGCCGGCGTCGAACGCCAAGTGCTCCGGGCCAGCGGCTTGCGTCGTGCCATCCGTCCCTACGACGGTTGAAATGGCTGCATAAGTTCCTCTGGAAGCCCTCGACCTTCAGGTGAGATTGAGTGCGTTTGTATCTGGGTATGTACTTCTGTGCATGCTCCGCTGTCGATGCTTCATCGAGAGATACGAGACACTAGATGGACTCTGCTGATGCTGAACCCCTCAGTAAGTCGGAACGCGCCGAACTCGAGAAGTTACGCGCCCAATTTGCGGCTACCAAGCCGACTGAGCGGCAACGGGCTGAGCATTCGGGGCTTCGGTGGATCGGCGTCTGGATCTTGCTCATTTTGATTCTTGTGCTGTCGTTCGCCGGTGTTCTCGCGCGTTATGCACGCAGCGAATTGCTCGATTCCGAACGCTACGTGCAGACTGTTGCGCCGCTGGGGTCGAATCCTGTCATCCAGGGCGAAGTCACCGACCGGATCACCGATGAAATCGATTCACAGTTGGACATCGAGAAAGTGACAGCGGACGCGTTGGCAACGCTGACCGAGAATGCGGAGCGGGTGCCGCAGGTAGTGGTCGGTCTCGCGCCGGTCATTGCTGATCAGGCAAAATCGTTCATCCACCAGACAGTCGGCTCCGTGGTGTCCTCGGACGCATTCGAGAATCTGTGGGTCGAGGCGAATCGTGAAGCCCACCAATCCTTGACGGCGGTATTGACCGGCGACACGCGGGCTGCGGTCGATATCAGTGACAAGGGTGAGGTCAGCATCTCGCTGGCCCCGCTGATCGAGAAGGCGCGCAGCGCACTCGTCGATCGTGGGTTTGCTTTTGCCGACAAGATTCCCGATGTCGACAAGTCCTTCGTGATCTTCGAATCCCCGAAGTTGGTCAAGGCTCAGCGTCTTGTGTCTGCGCTGGACAAAGCGTCCTCGGTTCTTCCGTGGGTGATCATCATCCTCGCCGCCGGGGCAATCTGGTGCGCGCCCAAGGGATCGCGTCTGCGGACTTTGTCGCTGGTCGGAATCACCGTTGCCGTGGCGATGGCGCTCCTCGCGGTCGCGCTCAGCATCGGGCGCGCGGTGTACCTGGACGACATTCCTGCAGACGTGTTGTCGCCCGCGTCAGCCGGGGTTATCGTCGACACCCTTCTCCTGCCGCTCAAGACCAGCCTGCGGGCCGTCTTCGTTCTCGGCGTCGTGATTGCGATCGTCGGCTATCTGACGGGTGGATCGTCGTCGGCGCTTGCCGTGCGCCGCGGATTCAGCAAGGCAGTCGACTCTGTCAGATCACCGAGTACGGATCGTGAACCACGCGCCATCGAGACGATATGCGCAAAATACATTGTGGCGCTTCGCGTTTTGGTCGTTGTCATCGCCGTGGCTGTACTTGTCTTCTGGCGCTACCCGTCGGGTGTTGTCGTAGCGGTGACGGTGCTCGTGACAGTGCTCGCGTTGGTTGCGCTAGAGGTGATTGCGCGGCCGGCTCGGGTGCATTAGGGCCTTCGGCCCCGTGCGCCTTTGTGGTAGTCGGCACTACCAGAAAGGCGCACAGGGCCCGCAGGGCCTCAGACGTACGGCGAGTACGCGGGCAGATCCAGCTGACCGTTGCCGGACAGGCCGATCACGATCACCTCAGGTTCGGTGACGGAACGCGCGTGAGCGATCGCACCCGCAACTGCGTGGGTGGATTCCGGAGCCGGGATGATGCCCTCGGCGCGGGCGAAGATCAGACCGGCGTTCAGTGCATCGTCCTGATCGATGGCGATGGCATCCATCAGTCCCAGGTTGACAGCATGGGAGACCATCGGCGACATACCGTGGTAGCGCAGTCCGCCGGCGTGGATGGCCGGGGGAACGAAGTCCTTGCCCAGGGTGTGCATCTTGAGCAGTGGGGTCAGGCCGGCAACGTCACCGAAGTCGTAGCGGTACTCGCCCTCGGTGAGGGACGGGCAGGCCGACGGCTCGCAGGCAACCAGACGAGTCTTGGTGCCCTCACGCAGATTCCGTCCCAGGAACGGGAAGGTCAGGCCGGCGAGGTTGGAACCGCCGCCGGCGCAACCGAATACGGTGTCAGGGATGGCGTCGCCGGCTTCTTCGAGCTGAACCATGGCTTCCTGGCCGATGACGGTCTGGTGCAGCATGACGTGGTTCAGGACGCTACCGAGTGAGTAGTGCGTGTTCGGATCCTGCGCGGCAACCTCGACTGCTTCGCTGATCGCCATGCCCAGGGAGCCCGTGGTGTCAGGGTGCGATTTCAGCAGTGCGCGACCGGCTTCCGTCAGATCCGACGGCGACGGGTGGCAGATTCCGCCGTAGGCCTCCATCTGGATGCGGCGGTACGGCTTGGAGTCGAAGGACGAACGGACCTGCCACACCTCGACGTCGAGTCCGAGCAGCGCGCCGGCGAAGGACAGCGACGCGCCCCACTGGCCGGCACCGGTTTCGGTGGTGAGCTTGGTGGTTCCCTCGATGGCGTTGTAGTACGCCTGAGCCACAGCGGTATTCGGCTTGTGCGAACCGACGGGGCTTACGCCTTCGTACTTGTAGTAGATGCGGGCAGGCGTTCCCAGTGCTCGCTCGAGGCGGTGTGCGCGGAAGAGCGGGGAGGGCCTCCACATGCCGTAGATCTCGCGGACGGTCTCGGGGATCTCGATGTACCGCTCCGTCGACACTTCCTGCGCGATGAGATTCATCGGAAACAGCGGTGCCAGGTCCTCAGGACCGAGTGGCTCGCGGGTGCCCGGGTGCAGGTGCGGGGGAACGGGTTCGGGGAGGTCGGCCGCCAGGTTGTACCAGTGCGTCGGAACCTTCGACGGGATGGAAACGCCCAATGGTTCGAGCGAACGGTTGAGTGGGGTGGTGGTCAACTAACTCTCCTTCATGGATTTCGGTACCTGGTTCGCGGTATCGGGTGATCCAATGCTGGAGCGTTGCGGACCACCCGATCTCGTCTGGGCAGCACACAGTTGCGGCTGACCGTCAGCGGTCAGGCCACCAGCTGTGCGGGGCGGGGAAGGTCACGAGCCGATGGTACATCGAGTGCCCGCATGGTTGCTGAACCGTCTCGGTCTGTGGACTGGGCGAGGATCGAGTGAGCACGGTTTGTCTCGAGTGAGCATGGACTTCAGCAGGCAGGAAACCGTGCTCACTGTGCAGAAAGGGTGCTAGCTCCGGGACGTAGCATGAACCCGACAGATGAACGAGAGGAACGGAGGCGCAGTTGCGATGGCAGACCTGAGCTCGCGTGAGCGGATGATCCGCAGCGCTGTCGAGTTGATCAGCCGCAACGGCGTCGACGCGACCTCGTTCAACGACGTGATCAAGCACAGCAGCGCCCCGCGCGGGTCCATCTACCACCACTTTCCGGGCGGCAAAACCCAGCTGATGGTCGAGGCCGTGCAAGCTGCCGGCGCCGTCATCACGCGTCGGATCAGTGCGGCGTCGGCTACCGGATCGCCGGCCGACATCATCGATGCAGTCGGCGATATCTGGCGTCGCAACCTCGCGAACTCCGATTTTGCGATCGGCTGTCCGATCATCGCCGGTGGGCTCGCCCGGGCGAGCGAACCCGAAGTTGCGCAGGCCGCTGCCGAGGTTCTGGCGGGTTGGCAGACACTTGTCGAGACCGCGCTTGGTGAGGCAGGCTCACCGCCGGATCAGGCCAGGTCGATGGCAAATCTGACCATCGCCTCGATCGAGGGGGCCGTTGCGCTGTGTCAGACGACGCGCAGCATCGAGCCCCTCGAACGAGTGATGGCAACCCTGCAGGATCTGTCGGAAATTACTGTGGCGCACCGATATTAAGTTCGTCGGGATGCGCGCCGACGCGAGTGCCGTCGTCGAGCGTGGCGATTTCGCTGAGGTCGAGTTCGGTGAGTTCGAAGTCGAAGACGTCGATGTTCTCCGCGATGCGGGCATCGTGCACGGACTTCGGAATGACGATGAGGCCGTTCTGCAGATGCCAGCGGATCAGTACCTGCGCGGCCGACTTGCTGTGCCGATCACCGATTCGGGTGATGATCGGGTCCGTCAAAAGTGTGTTCGGCTTCGACGCCGGACCCCATCCTGCGTTACTGGTCCCGCCGAGTGGGCTCCACGATTCGACCGCAATTGCGTGCTCGGCAGCCTTCTCACGAATGGCGTGCTGGGGGAGATGGGGATGCAATTCCACCTGATCCACAGCGGGAAGCAGCCCACCTCGATCGACAAGAAGTTGCAGGTGGTGGGGTTCGAAGTTGCAGATGCCGACGGCCTTCGCGCGGCCTGATTCAGCGATCTTCTCCATGGCGTCCCACGTGCGGAGCAGTCGTTCCTTGTCCTGGAGCGGCCAATGGACTAGGTACAGGTCGACATAGTCGACGCCCAATTTCTTGATGCTGGTGTCGAACGCTGCCAACGCCGGTTCGTAGCCCTGATCGGAGTTCCACAGCTTTGTGGTGAGGAAAACGTCCTCACGGGCAACCGATGATGCCGCGATGCCGCGTCCTACGCCCTCTTCGTTGCCGTACGCGGCAGCGGTGTCGATGTGGCGGTAGCCGGCGTCGTCGAGTGCAAAGCGCACGGCGTGTTCGGTTTCGTCGTTGGTGGCCTGCCAGACTCCTAGGCCGAGTTGCGGGATCGTGGTTCCGGAATTCAGGCTGATGTCGGGGATGCTCATGTATTCAGGCTAGCGAGGCTGCCGACGGATTGCCTGGCATCATGTATTCACGTGACCCGAATCCGAATGTTTGCCACCGACCTCGACGGCACCCTGCTGCGCTCCGATCGAACGATTTCGGAGCGGACGGCGCAGGCGATGGAGAGCGCACGCCTGGCGGGAATCGAAGTGGTGTGGGCGACGGCTCGCGCTCGGCATTCGGTGCATACGTTGGCAAGCTCTTGCGGGTTCCGGGGTAAGGCGGTGTGCGCCAACGGTGCTGTGATTCTAGATCTTGCCGACGGTACACCGACGATCGTCGATACTGTCTCGATCGAAACATCCTTGGCGGCAACGGCAATGGAACAAATCCGCACACTCGTTCCCGGCGTCGTGTTCGCGAATGTCGGGCCGACACAGTTCTTTGCGGAACCCGAATACGCTGCGCTGTGCGACTTCACGGATCACCACAGGCACGTCCACGAGATGGTTCTTGCCGATACGTTGCCGCTGGAGATCGAACCGATGGTGAAGATTGTCGCCCGGCATCCGGACGTGTCGAGTTCCGATCTCTACCGAACCGCCGCGGCAGCCGGAATTACCGGCGTCGAACTCACTCATTCCGGTGCCCCGTACATGGAAATGGCGGCATCCGGGGTGTCCAAAGCCAGTGCACTCGCACAGTTGTGCGCCGCTGAAGGCATTGACCCGTCGGAGGTCGCGGCCGCAGGTGACGCCGTCAACGACCTGCCGATGTTGATGTGGGCAGGTACCGCCTTGGCGCCGTCGAACGCGCTACCGGAAATTCTCGAACTTGCAGACCGAGTGCTGGCGAGCAACGACGAGGACGGGGTGGCGAGCTACCTGGAGGAATTGGCGTCTTCGAACCACGGCTAACTCGCCAGTCTGGTGTGATCGCCGCCGGCGGCATGCTGCGCTAACAGTTTGATCGCATGCTCGACTGTCGCGGCGAGAATGTCCTCCGGCTCGCCGCTGAATACCTGTTTCTCAGTCTCGGCGACACCATGATCGACAACCCCGAACCACACTGTTCCAGGATCTTGGTCCTCCTGGGGTTCTGGGCCTGCCTCCCCGGTGACGGCCAGAGCCAGCGTGGCACCCATCAGGGTTGCAGTGCTGTGGGCCATGACTCGCACCGCGTCTTCACAGACGACGGGGCCGTCCGGAACGTGGAGCACGGAATGCTTGACCGCCGGACTGTACGCGACAATCCCACCACTGAACCAAGACCCGGCATCGGGCGCCTTTCCCAGGTGCGCAGCGATATTTCCGGAGGTCAGCGATTCTGCTGTTGCGACAGTCAAACCGCGTCTTGTTGCTGCGGTTGCCAATTGCTCACATACGTCGTCGAGGCCGCGTTCAATGGGGAGTTCGGGTTGCGGATCGGTGCTCACCTCTATTGTCCTTTCAGTTCGCAGAAGAAGTGTGAAAACGTTCCCATACCCGGTGCGTTTTCAGCAGTTCTGTTACGGCGGTGACTGCTTCCTCCGGGGTCGGGGCAACTACCACCCCGAATGCCGAGTCGTCGATTCCGGCAGCCCCAGTGCAAGAATACGGGAATGGTGTTACCTACCAAGTCGAATACACCTTCCTCGGTGTAGAACTTGGTCGCGAACCCGCGAGTGTCGCGCACTGTATCGGCTGAGCCGCGTGAGCCCAGTACCGTCGAGAAGCGAACGAATGTGGGGGTTTGTGTTCCTTTGGCAAAAAGTGCTGCCTTGCAGATACTTTCGGCGGATCCGTTCGCGACGAAGTTGCCGTGTGCGGCAGCGCCACCCGTATGCATAACCCGCTCGGCAATGTGCTCGTGATCGAAGTGAGTGATCTTCTCGGTCTTGTAGAGGTGAGTTCCGATCGCAGTCGTGAGAAATTCGCCTTGTTGTGCCCGGCCGTGGCTGTCCGTCGCGGGCTCGGCTCCTGCGACAGTACGTACTTCGGGCTGTCTCTGATCTTCTTTGGGAGGCAGCGGCGGGCGTGGTTGGACGGGCTCTCGGAGGTCCGGCGCCCTGGGAGCAGGTGCGCCTGGGATGTACGGTGATGAAGGCATCGGACAGCCCCTTCTGTTCGTCACACATCGTGCGAAGAGAATTCCTCTGACAGAGCCCTACCCAACAGATGATTCGACAAACATGGTGCTGCTGAGAACCGGTCGTGTTGTTATTCGACCATCGGTAGTGGACGCGAGGCGCGGCGGCAATTTCAGCCCGTGACGGCTTTCGGTCCGAAGCCCACACCACAATCCGTCATGAACTCCGTGAATACGCGATCGAACCGGTCCGGGTAGTCCAGGTGCGGGAAATGTCCTGCGCGGGGGAAGATCTCGACCCGACCCAGGGGTAGTTCGGCGCGGGCGTTCTCGGTGTGCGCGTTGGGGATGATGGTGTCTTCGGCGCCCCAGACCAAGAGTGCCTGCAAGTTCTGGAACTTCGCGAAATGTGGTGTTGCGGCGACTGTTTGGCCCTGGTAATTGATCACCGAGCGGGCAGTGGCAAGGAAAGCCTGCCGGGTTGCGGCGTCGGATACCGTCGCAAGGCTCTTGCGAGCTTCACTGGCGCTGGCACCCAATTTGAACAGCCCGATCTTGTTGAACAGTTCGAGAGCTTTGTCGGTGACGTCGGTCAGCGTCTTGGACGCCAGGACGGGAAGAACCAGTTCGCTGCCGGGCAAGGTTGCGGCCCGAAGGAGTGGGCTGACTTCGGGGCCCAGGCCACCGCTGGCCACCAGGCACAGGCGCTCGACGCGGTCGGGGAACAGATACATGGCTTGCATGGCAACACCGCCGCCGAGGGAGTGGCCGACCAACGTGGCGGAGGGGATGTCGAGTGCTTCCAGGAGATCGCGCACGGTCGCGGCGTGGGCACTCAGGGAGTAGTCGCCGGCCGGCTTGTCGGACGCTCCGTGCCCGAACAGGTCGGGTGCGATGACGCGGTAGCGCCGCGACAGCGTCTCGATCTGCGGTTCCCAATTGGTATGTGCGCCGAGAAGGCCGTGGATCAGGACGACAACGGGGCCTTTGCCCTGGTCGACGTATTTCAGCTGGTCACCGTGCAGTACAACGGTCTGCAATTGATCGGTTGCCATGGTTGAGCCTTTCGGAGCGGCCGGTTTGTCCAGCGCTCGCGTGTTGTGAGGGCCGCATCTCCGCCCCGACGCGGATTCACGGTATTTGTGACCGGGAGTTACCCCAGTTCCCTCAGTATGCCCATTGCAGGTCGTCCTGTCGTGGTCATACCGGGTGTTGTGACGAACCGCGATTGCTGTTGCGGCGGGAGACGTAGAACTCACTTGGCTGCGGATCAGGCAAAATCCTCGAGCTTTCCGAAGGTCAGAGCAACATCCCAGGGATGGACGTTCCACGTCTGGATGGCTGTTGTGGCGAAGATGCCTGCCGCTTCGATGGTCTCCTGCGACGCCGGCGCCGCGACGGAAACCCCTGGTTGATCGCTGGGAACCTCAGGCCAGACGCCGGTATCGGCGGGTGCGGGTGCTGCCTCCATGACGGCATTGGCTGCGCCGTCCTCGCTGATCACGGCAAACAGACAATGCGGCTGCGCTGGAGCGTCCCAACCACCCTGTTCTACCAGCCAGAATTCGCTGCGCGCCGCAGCGGAGAGAGCAACGTGTGCGAGTGCCAGCTCGAGTTCGTCCCACGGATCTCCGTCGACGGGGATGGGATCGCCGAGTTGGAACGACCCGGCGACGTCGGCGTTGTCGGAAGCGGCGAAGCGCGGTTGCACCGACAGCGTGCCTGACTCCGTGTCCAGGAAGGCAATTTCTCGAGATCGGTTGTCCGGCATCATGGTACGGGCGATACGTCCACGACCGAGCAGCTCGGCAAGACCTTCGGGATTGTCGATGCTCCACAGACGGGTCTCGTCCTCGGACCAGGTGCGGATCATTCCACTGACGACGGGACTGATCAGTACAGGTTCGAGATTCGTAGTGTCACTCTGTTCACTCATCGCGCACTCCCACCGAAGTTCGTACCGCCGGACGGGTTCCAGGGGACTCTCGGACAAGTATGCCGCCTCGCGCTGTGCGCCTTACTAACCGCGGACGGTTGGTAAGGCGCACAGTAGGCGATCACATATGCGTGCCGCCATCGATGCGGATTTCGGTTCCGGTCACGAAGGAGCCGTCGTCGGATGCGAGCATCGCGATCACGCCTGCCACCGCGGACGGGGGAGCAAAACCGTCACCGATGGCCGGTAGCAGCTTGCCGAGCAACGTGTAGTCGATGTCGGCGGGGAATCCGGGGTCGGAGGTCATTCCCGACGCGATGCTTCCTGGCGCGACGGCAACGGCACGTAGTCCCTGCTTGCTGTATTCGAGAGCGAGTGCATGCGTGAAGGATTGGATACCGCCCTTGGACGCCGCATAGGCCGCCATGTACGGGTGGGCAAACGTCGCGGAGGTGGAACTGAAGTTGACGACAACACCGCTGCCGCTTTCCAGCAGAGCGGGAAGCGCCTCGCGTGTCATGAGAAAGGTGCCGGTGAGGTTGACGCCGATGACGGTGTTCCAGAAGTCGAGCGACATCTCGTGGGTGCGTTCGGAGCGCAGAATTCCAGCGGCATTGACGAGCACGTCCAAACCGCCGAGCGCCGTGATCGCAGAACCGATCTGTTGCCGAACGGAGTCCTCTTTCGAGATGTCGACGGTGACGACGGTGAGGCGGTCGCCATGGCCGGCGGCAGCTGCTGCGGCTCGAGTGAGTTCGAGTCCTGCTTCGGAAATATCCGCGGCAACGACGGTGCCGCCTTCCTCCAGGATTCGAGCCACCGTGGCTTGCCCGATGCCGGACCCGGCACCGCTGATGAGGACGCGCTTGTTGTCGAATCGGTTCATGAAAAATCTCCGGTCTGTGGAAGAAAACGGCGCTGCTACTTTTGATTCTCCGGAGAAGAAAAGCTCGAAACCAGGGGTTATCCCATTGAGCGAACACGTGGCATCGACGCTGAGCGAACCAGTGGCAGTTAACGCACTGCCGCAATCCAATTTACGTACAGCGCAAGGCTGTACGTAGCGCGGCGCTGGTCGGGTCACCGCGAGATGAAAGGAGGAATCCTGCTCGCCGACCATGCATTCCCCAACCGCCATGAGTCACGGGTGGAGCGAGTTTGACGCCAAAGCTCTTTGACCGTATTCCTGCTGCGAGGTCTTCGGCGAGCGTTAGGGCGAAAGATGCAACTTCGTAACGTGATCGTGCTGTGTGCTCGACACAAAAGCCCCCTCGGCCTTTGTGAGGCTGAGGGGGCTTCGGGTGTCGTTGCTACAGGCCAGCGGCCGTTGCCAGCTCGGGCAGGTATGCACTCGGCTGGCCGAACAACTGCGCGCTGCTGTGCGCGCGCTTGAAGTACAGCTGAGCGTCGTGTTCCCAGGTGATCGCGATTCCGCCGTGCAACTGAACGGCTTCGGAGGTGATCTGCTGGAAGGCCTCCGAGCAGTACACCTTGGCGATCGCTGCGTCACCGGCTGACTGTGTGGCCACCGCGGCGTAGGTCATGGACCGTGCCGTCTCGACCAGCGTGTACATGTCGGCCATCCGGTGCTTGAGGGCCTGGAAGGACCCGATTGCGCGACCGAACTGTTTGCGAGACTTCGTGTATTCCACCGTCTGTTCGACGATGGCTGCGGCAGCACCCACCTGTTCGGCGGACAGTGCAATCAAGACGACCGTTCGGATGCGATCGACCAGATCCGCAGACCATGCGAGAGGCCGCCCGCGAACACCGGAGAACGTGACCTCCGAGAGCGTGCGAGTCGGGTCCATGGTGGGGACGCGTCGGCGGGAAACACCTTCGGCTTCGGGATCGACTTCGTAGAAACCGTCGGCCGTCAGCACCAGCAAGGTGTCGGCGACGTGTCCGTCGAGGACATAGGCAGCGGTGCCGTTCAACGCGTCTTCAGTGGCGGAGACTCCGAAGGAATCCCAACCGCTCGCACCCGCCCAGCACAGTGCAAGTGTGCTTTCGCCGGCAGCAACGCCGGGGAGTAGACGCGAGCAGGCGTCGGCATCGCCCGAGAGCAACAGGGCCTGCGCAGAGAGAATCGCGGAACCCAGCATCGGCGACGGCGTCAGCGTGCGTCCGAGTTCTTCCTGGACCACATGAACTTCCGCCAAGCTTGCTCCGACGCCGTCGAACTCCTCGGGAATCGCCAGCGCGGCGACGCCGATCTGCTCGCACAGCTTGCTCCACAGCGCGGCGTCGTAACCGTTGTCCGTGGTGATGGCGGCGCGGACGGAAGCTGAGTCTGAATGCTTGCTCAGGAGATCGCGTACCGACGCGCGCAATGCTGCCTGGTCTTCGGTGTCGATGCTCATGACGCAACCAGGGATGCGACGACCCGGGCGCGGTGCTCGGACGGAGTGCCCCACGCGGTAAGCAATGCTCGTACCTTGGTGAGCCACAGCGAGAGATCGTGTTCCATCGTGTATCCGATGGCGCCGTGAACCTGCAGTCCGACGCGAGCGGCCTTGTAGGCAGCATCGCCGCAGGCAACCTTGGCGGCGGAGATGTCACGCGAGGCATCGGTCGACTGATCGCGCACCGACAGCGCGGCGCCGTGCAGGAGCGGGCGAGCCATTTCGAGAGCGACGGCAACCTCGGCCAGGTGGTGCTTCATGGCCTGGAACTGTCCGATGACCTTGCCGAACTGCTTGCGCTGCTTTGCGTATTCGGTGGTGACCTCGAGGAGAGTCTGCCCGAGGCCCTGAAGCTGAGCAGCAGTGGCGAGGGCGCCCATGTCGAAGGCAGCCGAGAAGTCGGCGGAGCCGAGCGACTCGCCGGCGGATACCTCGAAGAGCTTGCGCGAGAGGTCAACCGACGCCTTGGCTTCGCCGGGAACGCCGAGGCTGACTGCGCCGTCCTGTGCCAGCAGAACCAGGTCAACAGAGTTGGCATCGAGCGCAAACGGCGTGTGCGGGGGAGCTGCGACCGTAGCGAGCGAACCTTCGGCAAGAGCGGAGAGACGCTCGGGTGCAACAGAAGCCAGCAGAGTCGGTGCTACTGCGATGGTTTCGACGACCGGGCCAGGTACCGCATGGCGACCGAGCTGCTCGAGAGCAACAACCAGGTCGACGGCGTCGGCGCCCAGGCCGTCATGCTCTTCGGCGATGACAAGTCCGTTGACGCCGGTCTCGGCGAGGCGCTGCCACAGCTTCTTGCCTGGTGCGGTGTCACCGTCGTTCCAAGAGCGGATGACGGCGGGCATGTCGGACTTGGTGAGCAACGCATCGATGCTCGCAGCGAAGTCCTGGTGGGAGGAGTCGAGCGCGAATCTCATCGGTCCGCCTTAGGTAGGCCGAGCAGCCGCTCAGCGATGACATTTTTCTGAATCTCGTTGGTGCCTGCGTAGATCGGGCCGGACAGGGAGAACAGGTATCCGTCCATCCAGTTGTCGGCCAGTTCGGCTTCTGGGCCCTGCAGTTCGAGGGCGGTCTCGTGGGTAGCGATGTCCCACTCGGACCAGAAGACCTTGTTGATCGAGGATTCGGCGCCGAGTTGCCCACCGTCGGCGAGACGGGTGACGGTCCCGAACGTGTTGAGCTGGTAGGCGCGTGCGCCGATCCAGGCGTCGGCGACCTGATTGCGCAGAGCGCTGTCGTCCGTGCGTCCGCTGGCCTTGTACAGCTCGAGAAGGCGGTCGACGGTCGCGAGGAAGCGGCCGGGGCTACGCAGCGAGAGGCCACGCTCGTTGCTGGCGGTGCTCATCGCGACGCGCCATCCTTCGTTGACGCTGCCGATCACACCGGACTCACCCGGGTTGGCCGGGTCGTCGGGAACAAAGACGTCTTCGAGGAAGATCTCGGCGAAGCCGGGCTCACCGTCGAGCTGATCGATCGGACGCACGGTGACGCCGGGCGAACGGAGGTCGAACATGAAGTAGGTAATGCCCTTGTGGCGCTGCGCATCCGGATCGGAGCGGAACAGTCCGAAGCCCCAGTCCGCGTAGCTGGCGCGTGAGCTCCACGTCTTCTGGCCGTTGAGCAGCCAGCCGCCGTTGACCTTCTTCGCGCTCGAACGCAGGCTGGCGAGGTCGGAACCGGACTCGGGTTCGGACCAGGCCTGTGCCCAGATATCGTCGGCGCGTGCCATGCGCGGCATGATGCGTGCCAGCTGCTCGGCGTTTGCATGTTCGAAAAGTGTGGGAGCCAGCAGGAAGATGCCGTTCTGGCTCACGCGTCCGGGTGCACCCGAGCGGTAGTACTCCTCCTCGAAGATGACCCACTCGAGTAGCGACGCGTCGCGGCCGCCGAGTTCCTTGGGCCACGAGACAACGGCGTAGCCGGCGTCGGCGAGAGTGTGCTCCCACTGACGGTGCTCTTCGAAGCCCTCGGCGGTATCCATCGACTTCAGGGGAGTGGCGGGCACATTCGCCTCCAGGAACGAGCGGACCTCGTCACGGAATGCGGTTGTGGCGTCGTCGAATACGAGATCCACTAGTTTGTTCCTTCCTGCGGTGTGCGAGCACTGGCAGCCATAGCTTTGGCGTCGAGACCACCAAGCGAGTCTTTGCCTACCTCGGCGTTGTGAGCGTGAGCGAAGTGATGCAGACCGAAGACGGAATCGATGCCGTTACGCATCCCCATCTGATCCTCACACTGGTTGACGGCCTTCTTGGTGAGTGCCAATCCGAAGCGCGGCATCTCGGAGATGCGTTCGGCAAGTGCAAACGTCTCCTTCTCGAGATCGTCGCGGGAAACAACGCGGTTGACCATGCCGATTTCGTAGGCACGTTGCGCGGTGAACCGATCGCCGGTGAAGAGCATTTCCTTGGCAAATCTCGAGCCAACCATCCACGGATGGGCAAAGTACTCCACGCCGGGGATGCCCATGCGGACAACGGGATCGGAGAAGAACGCGTCGTCGGCGGCGACGATCATGTCGCAGACCCATGCGAGCATCAGGCCGCCCGCGATGCAGGCGCCCTGGACCATGGCGATTGTGGGTTTGGGGATCTCCCGCCACCGGCGGCACATTCCCAGGTACACCTCCATCTCGCGCGCGAAACGTTGGTCACCACCGGGCTTGTCGACGTGATCCCACCACATGGCGGCTTTGTTCTCGTACTCGACGTGATGGTCGCGGCCCGGAGTTCCCAGGTCGTGTCCCGCACTGAAGTGCGGGCCGTTGCCTGCCAGGACGATGACTTTGACGTCGTCGTCATCGACAGCGCGCTGGAAAGCGGCGTCGAGTGCGTACGTCACCACCGAGTTCTGGGCATTGCGGTAGTCGGGACGGTTCAGGGTCACGACGGCCACAGTGCCGCGGACCTCGTAGGTCACGACATCGGCTTCGAAAGGAACGGTCATGACTGTTCCTCGCGCAGAACTGTTTTGAGGACCTTGCCGGAGGGATTACGAGGGAGGTGATCGACGAAGCGCACTTCGCGCGGCACCTTGAATCCGGCGATCTTCTCCTTGAGGAAAGCGATGACGGATTCTTCGGTCAGTCCGGCACCGTCGAGCTGAGCGATGTAGACACGGCCCACCTCACCCATCCGGTGATCGGGAATGCCGATGGCAGCCGATTCGTGGACACCGGGCAGGCGAGCCAGCATTCCTTCGATCTCGGCGGGGTAGACATTGAAGCCGCCGCTGACGTACATGTCCTTGAGACGGTCGGTGATGTCGAGATATCCACGCTCGTCGAGGGTTCCGACGTCTCCGGTGTGCAGCCAACCGTCGGCGTCGACGGCCTTGGCTGTGGACTCGGGATCGTCGAGATATCCGAGCATGACGTTCGGTCCGCGAAGCAGGATCTCGCCCTGGTCGCCGATCTTGACCTCGAAATCAGCCGTCGCGCGGCCCGAGCTCGTGGACACCGTGACCGGGTCGTCGTCGGTGCGGCACATGGTGGCCACCACTGCTTCGGTCAGGCCGTAGGCGGTGAGGACTGCGTCGAACAGTTCGCTTTGCATGCGCTCGACCAACGCGACGGGAACCGGTGCAGCGCCCGTGATGGCGATGCGCAGCGACGAGAGGTCGTACTCGCCGCGGCGGGGGTGATCGAGGATCGTCTGGTAGATCGTCGGCGCGCCCGGGAGGATGCTGACCTTCTCGCGGTTGATCAGTGACAGGGTCTCGTCGATGTTGAAGACGGACACCGGCACGATGGTTGCACCGTTGAGAAGGCAGACCAGAATTCCGGCCTTGTATCCGAAGGTATGGAAGAAGGGGCTGATGATCAGGAAGTTGTCATCGGCAGTGACCTCGGCATTGTCTCCCCATGCCTGTGCGACGCCGATCGACTGGCGATGAGCGCTGATGGCGCCCTTGCTGCGACCCGTCGTACCGGAGGTGAAGAGGATGTCACTGACATCGTCGGGCGTCACCGCTGTAGCCCGAGCGTCGGCTTCGGTGCGGGTGTCGTCCGTCGCGAGGGCGAGGAAGTCCTCGAACTCGATGACGCCGGCGCGAGCGTCGTCGCCGTCTACCGGTACGCGGATCACCGTCGGAATCGACAGGTCGGGATTAGCGTCGAGCAACTGCTGGTATCGATCGGCCTTGAGGAACTTGCCGACGACTACCAGGGCAGCCGCGTCGACGCGCTCGACGATGTCGAGTGCCTCGGTGCCCGTGTATCTGGTGTTGATCGGGATAATTGCTGCTCCGGCGTACTGCGCGCCCAGCAGTGCAATCACCCAGTGGTGGGTGTTGGGCGCCCAGATGACAACACGGTCGCCTGCCTTCACTCCACGTGTGATCAGTGCGCCCGCAAAATCACGAACACGCTGGTGCAACTGTGCAAAGGTCAGTCGGGTGTCGCCATCGGCAATTGCCGCGAGCTCACCGAACTCCTCGGCGGCCCTGATAAGGGCTGATGGGATGGTTCTCGGTTGATCGGTCACTGGACTCCTACCTGACACGCTACCTAGCAAGTGCTTGGTAGGTTATCTTACATATGTGGACCAGAGCGAGAGCCCGGACGGGCAGATGACCGACGACGAGTTTGCGGCAGAAGTTTCGCAGTGGCTGGCAGAGAACCTGACCGGCAAATTTGCCCAGCTCAAGGGTAAGGGCGGACCGGGCAGCGAGCATGAGTTCTTCGAGCAACGCCTCGAGTGGGACAAGCATCTCGCGGCCGCGGGCTGGACGTGCCTTGGATGGCCGAAGGAGTTCGGTGGCCGCGGAGCGACCATCTCCCAGCAGGTTGTCTTTCATCAGGAGTACGCGAAGTCGGGTGCCCCGGCACGCGTCAGTCACATCGGCGAGGAACTTCTCGGTCCGACCCTGATCGCTTACGGAACCGACGAGCAGAAGCGTCGCTTCCTTCCGGGCATCAACACGGTCAGCGAGCTGTGGGCGCAGGGGTACTCCGAGCCCGGAGCCGGCTCCGACCTTGCCAACGTCTCGACGACGGCCCGTCTCGAAGACGGCAAGTGGATCATCAACGGCCAGAAAGTGTGGACGTCGCTCGCGCACGTTGCGCAGTGGTGCTTTGTCGTGTGCCGCACCGAGGTCGGATCCAAGCGTCACCAGGGCCTGAGCTTCCTGCTGGTGCCCTTGGATCAGCCCGGTGTGACCGTGCGTCCCATCCAGCAGCTCACCGGCACCTCCGAATTCAACGAGGTCTTCTTCGACGACGCCGTCACGGACGCAGACCTCGTGGTCGGCGAACCGGGCGAAGGCTGGAAGATTGCCATGGGCCTGCTCACTTTCGAGCGTGGTGTGTCCACACTCGGTCAGCAGATCGGGTTCGCCCGCGAACTTCAAGGCGTCGTAAACCTGGCGAAGGCCAATGGCAGCGACCAGGATCCGCACATCCGCGAGAAGATCGCCCGCGCCTGGGTCGGGCTACGCGTCATGCGCGCCCACGCTATGCGTACTCTCGACGCGGTCGACGCCGGAACCGGTGGCGGCGAAGCGTCCGTCGCAAAACTGTTGTGGGCCAACTGGCATCGCGACCTCGGGCAGCTCTCGATGGACGTCCAAGGTGCGTCGTCGTTGGTTGCACCGTGGGAGAATTCCGAAGGCCAGCCATCGGACATCACCGATCCCGAACATCTCGAGTTGGACGAGTGGCAGCGACTGTTCCTCTTCACTCGCGCCGACACGATCTACGGCGGCTCCAACGAAATTCAGCGCAACATCATTTCCGAGCGTGTGCTCGGTCTTCCCCGAGAGGCTCGCTAAATGTCTGACTCCACAGTGGTTTCGCCCTTGTCCGTAGCGCCGGAGGAAACTCCGGGCCACGGATTGCTGAAGGGCAAGAAGGCCGTCATCACCGCCGCCGCGGGAACGGGTATCGGTTTCTCGACCGCGCGTCGTGTCCTGATGGAAGGCGGCGACGTCCTCGTCTCCGACTTCCACGAGCGTCGTCTCGGTGAGACCGTCGAGAAGTTGAAGGCCGAATTCCCTGGCCAGCAGGTCGAATCGATCATCTGCGACGTCTCCAGTACCGCACAGGTCGACGCACTCTTCGACGGCGCAGCCGAGAAGCTGGGTCGCATCGACATCGTGGTCAACAATGCAGGCCTCGGCGGGGAAACACCGGTCGTCGACATGACCGATGACCAGTGGGATCGTGTCATCGATATCACCCTCAACAGCACGTTCCGTGCGACGCGCGCCGCACTGCGCTACTTCAAGAGCGTCGAGCACGGCGGTGTTCTCGTCAACAACGCATCGGTTCTCGGCTGGCGTGCACAGCATTCGCAGGCCCATTACGCAGCGGCCAAGGCCGGCGTCATGGCCCTGACGCGTTGCAGTGCGATCGAGGCTGCCGAGTACGGCGTCCGCATCAACGCCGTCTCGCCGTCCATCGCCCGCCATGCCTTCCTGGCGAAGGTCACCAGCGAAGAACTGCTGGACCAGTTGGCGTCCGGTGAGGCCTATGGCCGCGCGGCCGAGGTGTGGGAAATCGCTTCGGTGATCGCGATGCTGGCGAGCGACTACACGACATACATGACCGGTGAGATCGTTTCTGTTTCTTCGCAGAGGGCGTAGGCCTGCCGTGCGCCTTTCTGGTAGCACCGACTACCAGAAAGGCGCACAGTGAAGCCCTGGATAGGATTGAAATCATGACGCCATCCCGAAATTCCGACGACACTGCAGGAAAATCCGGTCGCCGCGACGAACTTCTCGCGATCGCAGCCGGCCTGTTTGCCGACCGCGGAGTACGGGCGACGACGGTACGCGATATTGCCGATGCAGCCGGGATACTGTCGGGCAGTCTCTATCACCATTTCGATTCCAAGGAGTCGATGGTCGACGAGATTCTGCACCAGTTCCTCGACGACTTGTTCGGCAAGTACCGCGAGATCGTGGCTGCAGGTCTTGACAGTCGGGCAACGCTCGAAGCGCTGATCGTCACGTCGTACGAAGCGATCGACGCGTCGCATTCGGCCGTCGCGATCTATCAGGACGAGGTCAAGCACCTGGTAGCCAACGAGCGATTCTCGTACCTGGTCGAACGCAACACCGAGTTCCGGGACCTGTGGGTGGGAGTGCTCGAGGCGGGGGTCGCCGACGGAAGTTTCCGCTCCGATCTCAATATCGAACTGGTCTTCCGCTTCATGCGCGACACCGTCTGGGTTGCCGTGCGTTGGTATCGGCCGGGTGGCACATTGACCGCGCACACTGTTGCAGCTCAGTACCTCGCAATTGTTCTCGACGGACTCTCTGATCCGTCTGCGGCAGCTGCCGCACCCAAAACTACTGCTGCACTATCGAACTAGGAGTAAAGATCATGTCCGAGGTTTACATCGTCGATGCTATCCGCACCCCGATCGGTAAGCGCGGCGGCGCACTGTCGGGAGTGCACCCCATCGATTTGGGCGCACACGTCATCAAGGCGGTTGTCGAGCGCACCGGTATCGATCCGGCAGAGGTCGACGACGTCATCTTCGGTTGCGTCGACGCCATCGGTGGCCAGGCCGGCAACATCGCCCGCATGTCTTGGCTCGCAGCAGGATTGCCGCAGCACGTTCCCGGTGTGACGGTGGACCGTCAGTGTGGTTCCAGCCAGCAGGCCGTCCACTTCGGTGCACAGGCAATCCTCTCCGGCACCGCAGACCTGATCATCGCCGGTGGCGTGCAGAACATGAGCCAGATCCCGATCTCGGCAGCCATGATCGTCGGCCAGCAGTACGGATTCGACACTCCCTCTTCCGGTTCCGTCGGCTGGACCGAGCGTTACGGCGATCAGGAAGTGTCGCAGTTCAAGGGCGCAGAGATGATCGCCGAGAAGTGGGATGTCAGCCGCGAAGACCTCGAGAAGTGGGCACTGCAGAGCCATGAGCGCGCCAAGGCCGCCATCGCAGCAGGCCGTTTCGACAACGAGATCGTCACCATGGGCGACGCGACCGTCGACGAAGGCCCCCGTGAGACCAGCCTCGAGAAGATGGCGTCACTCAACGTCCTCGTCGAAGACGGCCGGATGACAGCTGCTGTCGCAAGCCAGATCTCGGACGGAGCGAGCGCACTGCTCCTGGCGTCGGAAGAAGCCGTCAAGAAGCACGGCCTCAAGCCCCGCGCCCGGATTCATCACCTCAGCGCTCGCGGTGACGACCCCATCTTCATGCTCAGCGCGCCCATTCCGGCAACGCAGCATGCGCTGGAGAAGACGGGTCTGACCATCGAGGACATCGACATCGTCGAGATCAACGAGGCTTTTGCTCCCGTTGTCCTCGCGTGGATCAAGGAAATCGGCGCGGATCCGGCCAAGGTCAACGTCAACGGTGGCGCAATTGCCCTCGGTCACCCGCTCGGCGCCACCGGCACCAAGCTGATGGCAACGCTGCTCAACGAGCTCGAGCGCACCGGTGGACGCTACGGCCTGCTCACCATCTGCGAGGGTGGCGGCACCGCAAATGTGACGATTATCGAGCGTCTCTGACAAATCTGCTGTGCCGTTGTTAACCGCCCGCGGTAAACAACGGCACAGCAGTTAGTTCGGGGTATCCGCCACCTGCACGTCGAACTTGACGTTGTCGCCGTCGACGCTGGTCACAGTTCCCGTCACGTCGTATTCGGTGCCCTGGTCGGTCAAGGCGCACACGACGGTCGCACCGACCTCCGCGTCGAGTCCCTCTGGGCAAGTGACGTCGTCGGGTTGCCCTACCGACAGTCGCTGCAAGCTGGCTGGACATCTGGGCTGCGACTTTGTCGGCAGGTACCTGCTTGTCGCCGACGCTGACCGATGCCGAGCACGCGCCGGAAGCCAGTGCGGCACCTACGCAGATTGGCCAGGTCAGCGTCGGCGAACCGACAGCGTGAACCCCTCCGGCATCAGGGTCAGACGCTCGACAACTTTCAACCGGTACTCGGGATCCGGTTCGACGGTGTACTTCTGCAGGATCGTTCCCAGAACGAGAACTGCCTCATGGATGGCGAATTGTCTTCCGATGCAAGCGCGTTCGCCGGTTCCGAAGGGCTTGTACGTGTGGGCGGGGCGCGCCTTGATGTTTGCGGGCAAGAATCTGTCCGGATCGAAGGCTTCCGGATTGTTGCCCCACACGGGATCTCGGTGCAGCGACGGGATGAGGACAAGCATCCAGTCGCCCTTCTTCATCGGGTATTTGCCAATCAACGTGGTGTCCTGCCGAGCGGCGCGGGCATAGGCCGGGGCCGTCGGCCACAGCCGCAGTGATTCGTCGAGGACGCGTCGGACGTACCTCAGTTTTGCGATCTTCTCGAATGCCGGTTCTTCCGTGCCCCACACGGCATCAACTTCCGCCTGCGCTTTGGCCAAGACCTCCGGATTCTGCGACAGGTAGTAGAGCGCGAACGACAAAGCGCCGGAGGTTGTTTCATGCCCAGCGACCAGGAATGTCACGACCTGGTGCCGGATGTTCAGCTCGTCGATCCGGTTGGGATCATTCTCCCGGGCAGCGCGCAGCATCAGTTCCAGAAGATCTTCGTGTGCGCCGCCGGGGCTCTCTCGCCGAGCGCGGATCACCTCGTCCACAACTTCGGCCATGTACGCCTTGCGCACGTCGTCGCGTTGGTCTGCTCGCCGTGCGAGGCGTCGGCCGAGGGCTGTGGATTTGAGGAACGTAGTCCGCTGTGAATGGGACAGGGTGCCGATCATCGCCTTCACAAACGGATGCTGTTCTTCGCGTTCGAACGAATCGAAGGAGTAGCTGAACCCAGTGCGACCGATTGTCTCGAGCGTCAATTTGGTCATGTCAGCCGAGATGTCGATGGGGGAGTCGGTGCCATGACGGTCCCAGTACGCAACCAGTTCGCCGGCCACGTCGAGCATCGTGCGGTGGTACGAGCGCATGGCTGTCTGGCTGAACGCGGGAGCCAGAAGATTGTGGGCCTTGGCCCAGTTCGGTTCGCTGTTGTAGGCCGTGAAGAGTCCGTCGCCGCCGATCCCTCGTAGGGCTTTGACGCCGGGTGCCAGGTGTTTTGCAAACCTGGACTCATCGGAGAGGTCGGCAACCATGTCTGCGCCGGATACGAAGACAAAGCGATTTCCGACTACGTTGCGTTCGAAGATCGGGCCGAGTTCGCGGCCGATGCTCACGGAGTTCTGCAGTGGTGTCGAGGCGTTGACACCCAGAATGTCGCCGAGGAGCGGGAGGCGCCAGGCCGGATGCGGAATAGCAGGCGCGCCCGTGTTCGGCGTTGCGTCGACGCTCATCGTTGTCCCCCGAGAAGAGTTCGCTTACTGAATTGGTGTCTAGTACGCAAAGTACGCCTTACTGAATCGGTGTCAAGTAGTAATCTGAGTTCGCCATGGTCACCCCACGTAAGCGTCTCGATCGCGAGCAGCGACGCACGCAACTCCTCGATATCGGTGCGCAACTATTTGCCGACCGGTCGTACGAGGATGTCTGGATCGAAGAGGTCGCCGAAATCGCGGGCGTCTCGCGTGGGCTGATGTACCACTACTTTCCGACCAAGCGCGACTTCTTCGCGGCGATAGTCGAGCGAGAGTCCCAGCACCTCCTCGACGTGACGGCGCCGGATTCGACGCTGCCCATCCAGGAGCAAATCGCTGCTGGGCTGGATGCCTACTTTGCGTACGTGAAGTCGCACAGTAAGGGAGTGCGCGCAATCAATGTCGGGACGTTGTCGGCTGAAGCGGGTATCCGGGCAATAGTCGAGCGCGAGTTGGAACAGCAACAGATTCGGATCCTCGACGCGCTGGGATTCGACGACGAGCGCAGGCAGATTGCCGCTGTTGCGGTGCGCGGCTGGATCGCCTTCGTTCGTGCCGTATGTCTGAACTGGCTCGATCAACCGTTGATTCCGCAGGAAGAACTGCGTGTGATCTGTCTTCGCACTCTTGCCGGGGCACTCGGAACAGATCTGAGCAGCGCGCAAGAGAACTAGCGAAAACAGGCTGATCTCAGTCGATCTCGGCCATGTTTCGAGATTTTCGCGTGATGGCCGCACCGAATGCCGCTGCCAACGGGAACATCACGACGCCGTAGACCGCGGCCGGTACTGCCAGACGCACGTTGTCCATCAAGCTGACGGCAATGGTGATGGCCAAGGTGCTGTTGTGGATCCCGATTTCCATCGAACTGGCAATGGCTTGGCGGTCCTCGATACCGAAAAGCTTGGGAACGATGTATCCGATCGACAGACTCAGCAGGCAGAACAGTGCTGCGACAACTCCGATGTCGACGAGGTAGTCCGCAATGTTCTCGCGCTCCGATATGACAGTGCCGACTATGACCAGCGCCAGCACGATGGCCGACCCGATGCGCACCGGCTTGTCCATTCGCTGGGCAAAAGCGCTACTGCGCAGGCGAACCCACATCCCGATTGCCACCGGAATCAGGACGACGGCAAAAACCTGCACAACCTTCGTGAACTGGAGGCCGAGGGTGCCGTCGGCGTCGGTAGGTTCGAAATAGCCGAGGGCGAAGTTGGTGATCACCGGCAGGGTAACCACGGCGATTACTGAATTTACTGCTGTGAGTGTCACATTGAGCGCAACATCGCCGCGAAAGAGGTGGCTGAACAAGTTGGCTGTGGTGCCGCCCGGCGATGCTGCCAGGAGCATCATGCCGACAGCGAGCAGGGGATCGAGATCGAAGGCGGTGACAAGCCCGAACGCGGCGGCCGGCAGCAGTATCAACTGGCAGACGAGGGCGATCGAGACTGCTTTGGGTGCTTTTGCGACACGGGCAAAGTCCTCGAAGGTCAGTGAGAGTCCGAGGCCGAACATGATGATCGCGAGTGCAATCGGAAGACCGACCGATGTGAGAGCTGAGTCCATGTGGCCACTTCCAGTCACTTGGGGAGAATTTTACTGAAACTACCGTGATGCTTGGGTTTGCGTGGCCATTTGGATGCATTCGTGTATCGGTCCGTGACGAGGTGGCTGAGCGCGGTTATCGTCGAACTATGTGCCGAAACATCACCGAACTCCGAGGACTCGAACCAGCTGCCACAGCGGAGGAGATCGAGGCAGCCTCTCGCCAATACATACGTAAGGTGAGTGGGATTGCCAAGGTCTCCGATGCCAATCGTGATGCCTTTGAACAGGCAGTTCGGGAGGTCACCGAAACCACGACGCGTTTGCTGAGTGCACTGCCGCCGCGCAAGCAGCCACCCCAAACCGTCCCGCCGTTGCGTCGACCCGAGGTTCAGGCTCGAATCGCTGCTCGTTCGTCCTGACCCGAGTGGATCTCACTGACATCGACGTGTGGGACGTCGAACCACTCGAACAACTTGCCGGTGGACTCGAGGGTGTCCTGGTTGCGCACCGTGTTCGAGACATGCGACGACGGCTGGACTTGTTGCGCAGGGAGGCTGCCTCCGACGAATTACAGATCCGCGAAGACGGTTCGGTATCGGCAGTCGCTCCCATTGCAGAAGGGCATCCCCTTCACGTTCACGCAGAGCTGCTCTCGGCTGCCGCGCGTGAGTTGATCGGGGAAGCTCTGCTGGTATCCGCGGATCTGCACCACGCACTGTCCGTGCGGTCGCAGGTGGGTACGGATCTGCGGGACAAGGCTTTTCGTGTCAACGAAGAGTGGCGCGGTTTCAGTCCGGCGCGCCGACGAGAAATAGTGCAGCGCGCGCCGGATCTGATTGCGAATCTCGACGGTATCCCGACAGGTGTGCGCAGTCCGGTGAATCTGCGACGTGTGCAGGCCGAACGGGCACGGCTACAAGATGATTCGGTGCGTATCTCTCAGGAACTGCACCGCGAATACTTCGGTGGCCGTTTGAGCAATACCGGTGCGGGCCTCTGGTATGCGCAGCGCAAACTCGAGGATCTGAATGCGCTGGACGAGCTGCTGCACGAACAACCCGATCGTAAGCTGGTCCTGATGGATATGCGTTCCGGCGAGCGCGGGTTTGCCGCGATAGCGATCGGCGATCCGGATACGGCTGATCACATTGCCGTGACCGTTCCGGGGCTCAACACCAATGTCAAGGACTCACTGCGCGGAATGGTCGGGGAGGCAACACGATTGCGCGACGAGGCACAGCGTCAGCTCCACAGTGCCGGACGTGACGAAAGCGTTGCCACGATCGCCTGGATCGGATACGACGCCCCTCAAGTCATCGGCCCCGGAAAATTCGACCTCGGTCGGGCAAGTTTCGACGTGAGCCGTTCCGCGAAAGCGGGTATCGCGGCCGATGCGCTGGGGAGCTTCTTTCACGGCCTGCGAGCGGGCGCTGCGAACCCGGATGTGCACATCACCGCACTCGGCCATTCCTACGGCTCCCTCGCGACTTCGCTTGCGCTGCAACGGGGTGCCAGCGCATCGGTCGATGATGTGGTGTTCTACGGATCTCCGGGTGTGCGAGCAAAGGTGGAGGCGGATCTCGGGATCGCGGATCGGCACGTCTACGTCATGAAGGCCGAAGGGGACAGTATCGCCGGCTTCGGGCGCTTCGGTGGTGATCCGACGCGTACGGAGTTCCAGCGATTGTCCACAGCGGAGGGAATCACCCCCGACGGCGTGAAACATGAACGCGCCTTCGGGCATGCGGAGTACGCAAGAACCGGAGACAACGGTGAATTGCGGATGACAGGCTACAACCTCGCGGTTGTGGTGGCGGGGTTGCCGGAGCTTGCTGTCCTGGCCTGAATGCGCCGCCGGTAGTTTCGGTACAGACTGTGAGGGTTGTTCCTTCATTCGATCTCGAGGAGTGTTCATGCCTGTTTCCACCGTCACCCTGGCCGAAGGTCTGACCGTCAGCGCGCAGGGCTACGGCGCTATGTCGGTAGCCCCCGTGTACGGCCCGGTGGATCCGGCAGAAGCACTCGCGACGCTTCATCATGCGGTGGATATCGGGATCACCTTCATCGACACTGCAAACATCTACGGCGACGGTGCGAGCGAGCGGGCCGTGGGTAAATTGCTCGAAGGTCGGCGCGACGAGGTTCAGTTGGCCACCAAGTTCGGGTTGGTGGGCGGCATGTCGGCAGGTCAGCGGGGGATCAACGGCGATCCGGCCTACGTGGCACAGGCGCTCGAGGAATCGCTCGGTCGACTCGGCGTCGACCACGTCGATCTCTACTACCTCCATCGTGTTGATCCGAGCGTTCCGATCGAGGACACCGTGGGCGCGATGGCAGAGCAGGTGAAGGCCGGCAAGATCCGCCACATCGGGCTTTCCGAAGCAACGGGAGACGAACTGCGCCGCGCCTATGCGGTCCACCCCATCTCCGCGATTCAGTCCGAATGGAACATCTCGAGTCGCGACGTGGAGAACAAGGTGGTTCCCGCCGCCGCTGAGCTCGGCGTGGGATTTGTTCCGTTCTCTCCCGTGGGACGAGGGTTCCTCGCCGGGTCGTTCGATCCCAGCGAGTGGGGCGAGAACGATCTGCGTCGACGCTTCCCGCGTTTCACGGAGTCAGCGCTTGTGACAAACCAGAAGGTGCTCGACGTCGTGCGTGACGTGGGCGCCGAATCAGGAGCCACTCCGGCGCAGGTGTCACTGGCGTGGCTCGACGCCAAGGGACGGCATTACGGTCTGCCGTCGGTGTCCATTCCGGGCACTCGTTTTGCGGCGCGCGTGAGCGAGAACGCCGGCGCACTGGACATCGTGCTGACCGAGGATCAGATCGCCCGACTCGACGCGCTTGCGGCCATCACCGAAGGGGAGCGTTCGGCAGATCTGAACTGGATCTCGCAAGGCCGCGAGTAGTCAAAGCCGTAAGCCTGGCGAACTACTAGTAAGATAACTGCGCGATGAAAAAAGTGTGGTTGGTGTGGGGTATCGGTGTATTCGCGTACGTAATCGCCGTCCTTCACCGCACTTCATTTGGTGTCTCGGGTCTGGCTGCAGCAGAACGTTTCTCGATTACTCCCAGTGTGCTGTCCAGTTTCGTAGTGCTGCAGATCGTGGTGTACGCGGGTATGCAGATCCCGGCGGGAGTGCTTCTCGATCGATACGGCTCTCGCATCATGATCGGCGTCGGCGCGTTCATTCTGACGTGTGCGCAGCTGACGTTGGCGTTCACGGAATCGCTGCCCGTCGCGATTGGCGCACGCATCGCGGTCGGGGCCGGCGACGCTCTCACCTTCATCTCCGTGCTTCGACTGGTTCCGCAGTGGTTCCCACCGCGGCAGGTACCACTGGTGTCACAGTTCACGGGAATTCTCGGTCAACTGGGACAAGTACTTTCGGCCCTGCCGTTCATGTTGCTGCTGACCGGGACCGGTTGGACGCTGGCGTACGGCAGCGCGGCCGGTCTGGGGCTACTCGCTTTTGCATTGGCGCTCAGCCTGATTCGTGATTCTCCGCCGGGAACCGAGATTGTTGCGGTTCCCGCCGGGGCAAAGGAGATCGGCCGCCAGATCAAGACGGTCTGGATGCGTCCGGGCACACGCCTCGGTTTCTTCAGTCACATGGGTACACAATTCTCGATCACGACATTTGCGCTGTTGTGGGGAGTTCCGTACCTGTCGTCGGCGCAAGGCCTCGACGCCGCAACAGTCGGTTCGCTACTGACACTGTCGGTGATCTCCGCCATCGTCGCGGGCCCCATCCTCGGCATCCTCACCGGCCGCTACCCGATGCGCCGATCCTGGCTCGTTCTTTCCATCATGGTGAGCAGTGCGGTGATGTGGACGATCGTGCTGGCCCGCAGCGAACCGTCACCGCTGTGGTTGCTGACGATATTGATCATCGTGATTTCAATCGGCGGTCCGGGTTCGGTGATCGGCTTCGACTACGCCCGCACGTCCAATCCCAGTTCGTCGATGGGCACCGCTCAGGGAATGGTCAATATCGGTGGATTCCTGGCGTCGTTGATCGTGATCCAGGTGATGGGCGTGATTCTCGGCCACATGGGCGGCTACACCTTCGACGGCTTCCGGGTGGCCTGGTTGGTTCAGTACCCGGTCTGGATTCTCGGCATCATCGGTGTGCTTGTCACCCGGGGCAAAGCCCGACGCCAACTCGAGGCAGACGGAGTTCGGTTCCGTCCGATGCGCGAGGTTCTCCGAGGTCGTCGGCAGTAATTCATCCGCGACGGGTGAAGCGAGTGCATGTGCGCTCGTACCACCCTTGATGGATGAACGATCCATTGGACATCGGCCCGGTTGAATTGGTGGTGCTGGGGTTCCCAGGTTCGAGAGTGGACCCGGATACCGTCGCCGCATTGCAGAATATCGTCGAGCGTGGGTTCGTGACCCTGCTCGATCTCGTGTACATCGCCAAAGATCTCGATGGCAGCATCAGGCAGGTCGACGTCGATGAAGACCTCACCGACATCGGCCTGGCGATCCTGTCGATCGAGGCAAAGGCTCTGATCAGCGACGAGGATCTCGACGTGGTTCGTGAGTCCCTGGAACCAGGTACCTCAGCGGCAGTCATCGTCTACGAGCAGACGTGGGCGCGAGACTTCACCACCAAGGCCCGCGCAGGCGGTGGCGAGGTAGTTCTCCATGTTCAGATCCCACACGACGTCGTAGTGGCCGCAGTCGCTGCGGCGCTCTAGGTAGCTCAGGCATCGTCTCAAGCAGAGGAGATCAGCATGGTTTTTCGAGGTGGACGCAGAGGACGGCCGGGATTGCTCGGCACCGTCGCGCGCACAGCAGTGGTGGCCGGAACGGCAAAGGCGACGTCCAATGCCATGGATCGGCGTAGCCAGCGGAAGGCGAGCGAGCAGCAGGCGCAGTATGAGCAGTACGAGCAGCAACAGGCGCCGCCCCCGCAGCAGCAGGCCGCCCCGGCAGCGCCGCCGGCCGGTGACGACCTTGTCTCGAAGCTTCAGGAACTAGGTCGATTGCATCAATCGGGGGTCTTGTCCGACGAAGAATTTGCGGCGGCAAAAGCGCGGTTGCTCAGTTAGCTTTCACGCCAGCGTGATGTCGGCAATCAGACCGTGATGGTCGGATCCTTTGACGTCGATACGCTCGAGTGACGTCGCCACCGCGCCTCTGGTGAGGATGTGGTCGATGCCGACTATCGCGGGATACGGCTTGTCGGTCGGGTAGGTCGGGATCAGACCCGCACCTACCTGATCGGCTGCGCTGACGTACCCGTTCGTGAGGAGATCACGAAACTCCTTGTGTGAGTAAGTTGCATTGAAATCTCCGCTCGCTATGACGTTATCGCGACCGTCGACGTCGGCCAGGTAGCTGCCGAGCGTGCGCTGTTCCGCTGCCCAGACCGAGGCGGGCGAGATGTACGGCGGTGCGGTGTGGACGGCAAACAGTGTGACCGGCTGCGCCAGGCCGACATTCAACTCGGCCGCGAGTGTTTCGGGGGAGAATCCGTCCAAACTTCGTGTGGCGGACAGAGGGAAGCGACTGTAAATTCCCGCTCCACCTCCGCCGCCGCCATAGGGAACCAAGAACTGGTGGGGCAGAACATCCTCGAGCCCAGCGGTTTTCAGCGCGTCGGCCGCACCTGACGTCAACTCCTGCACCGTCAACACGTCCACGTCTCGATCGCGGACGGTGGCAACCAGAGATTCCGGGTCCGCTGAACCGACCATCAGGTTCGCCTGCATGATTCGAATGGACGGTCCGTGCGCGGCGCCGGTCGGCCCACCCACGTACAGCGGACCCACCGACCACGCGAACAGGCCAAGGACTACCGCCGATCCTGCGCACAAGATCCAGCGTCGGCCGAAGCCTGCCGCCACCCCACCGATCAAGGGTGCAAGCATCGCCACCGGGGCGAAGGACGCCAGAACAATCACCACATTGCGCTCTACGGCCAGGCGCGTTGCGATCAAGGCAACAAGCCCGACGACGATTCCCGCCACCCCGATAATCGTCGCGAGGCGACGTAGAGTTCGTCGTCGGGTTGTTGTCGTATCGGTGTGCATGTTCTCTATAGAAGCAGAACACCAAGATTCAGAGTCCGTGTCAGATGGTATTTCTTGCCCTGCGGTCCCGGTCACGGTCGGCGAACATGACCTCCATCCGAGCTTTGATCTCTGCGGTACTGATTGCTCCACCGCGTGGGGCAGAGTTCGTGGCGGTAATCGGGGATGTCGGGGATTGCGGAATCTGGAAGCCCATGGTGAATGTCCCTGTCCTGGTTGCGGATGTGGCGATCGTTGCAGGAGTGGTGGATTACAGGCCGGCGCCGGTTTCGAGGAGTTCGAGTTCGGTGCCTAGGTGATCGAGCAGCGGGTTGAGGTCCGGAACGGCTCTTCGGCAGCTGGTCAGCCCGAATGAAATTTGATCGTCGCTGCTGGTGCAGGTGATGTTGAGGGCTTGTCCGGTTGTCGGGATCGACAGCGGGTGGAGGGTGTCGAGACGGAATCCGTTCCAGTACAACGGTGTACGCGGACCGGCAATATTGGAGATGATGATGTTGAACGGTGGCCGCTGCGGTCCCCGCTGCCCGACAAGCATTTCCATTCCGAGGGGAGCGATTCCGAGGGCGCTCATGGCGAGCACCTGGGCGGGACTCATCGCGCGGAGTGAGTCTTTTCCTTCATTCATGCAATTGCGTATCACGTCGAGTCGGTCTGTGGGGTTGTCGAGGTGAGTTGCCAAGTTGCACATAAGCAGTCCCACGCGATTGCCGCCAGGGGTGCGATCGTCGGCGTTGTCGTCGGCGCGCAATGACACGGGAACCATGGCAACCAAGGGGGCGGACGGTAGCGCGTCTCGCTCGTGCAGGTAGTGGCGGAGGGTGCCGGCGGACATTGCCAGAATGATGTCGTTGATGGTGGCGTCGGAGTGCTTGGCCAGCAATCGGATCCGTTCGAGAGGGAAGGAACGGGCGGCGATGTGGCGGCTTCCACCGATCGGAACGTTGAACAACGAGTGGGGCGCGGTCACGGAGACAGCGCTGCCTTTGCCGCGTACGGCGCGGTCCATGGTGCGGACCGTCGTCGGTATCAGTCCGGCCACCTCACCGACGGCGGCCCGAGATGCTCCCCACAAGGTTGCAGGTAGGGACGATCCTTGCGCGCTGGACTTTGCCGAGACCGGTGTCGGCACCGATCTCAGTGAGTGCGGAACCTGCCAGGGGGCGGACATGTTTCGACGGTGGGGATCTTCACTCATGCTCTCGCGGAGCAGCCTCATCGCGCTGGCTCCGTCGGCGAGGGCGTGGTGGATCTTGGTGTACACGGCGTAGCGGCCGTCGGTGAGCCCTTCGATCAAGTGCATTTCCCATAGTGGGCGGCTGCGGTCGAGCAGAGTGCCGTGCAATCTCGAGATCAATGCGGTGAGTTCGGTCATGCCGCCCGGGGTGGGAAGTGCATCGCGGCGTACATGGTGCTCGATGTCGATCTCGTTGTCGGCGAGGGTTTCCCATCCCCACTGGCCAAGCGAGGTGAGGGAGCGCCGGGCCCGCTTACGGAACACTTCGGCTACTTTGCCGCCGGTGAGGGCGATATCGAACATCGCGCGCATGTCGGTTGCGGATGCTCCGTCGGGTGGGGTGAAGATCGCCAGGCCACCGACGTGCATCGGGTTCTCGCGGGACTCGCCGAGAAGAAATAGCGAATCGGTGGGTGCCATCGGTAACAGCATGCATGTCCTTCACTCATGAAGTCGGGGTTGGTGCGCGTAGGTCTTCCCGAGAACTGGTATTCGAGTGGGTGTTATCGATCGGTCGTGGACTTTCGGCGTGGTCGAAGTCACATTGAAGTATCTCGCTATCGGTTCTACAGCCCGGGCACGGTCGGCGCTATTCGACATGTCAGGGCACTGACCTGGACGTTTGCTTAGGTGGCAGGTAGGGCATTGTGGGTTGAAACTAATCATCAAAATGAAGTGATATGTCTCACATTTCGAGTGTTGGTCGGTACCTGCGTCCGTTCCGACCGCACTCCTTTTTTGAGGCGTCTGCGCCCGGGTCGCGAAAGTGCGCTGCGTTGACGGCCAGGCCCGTGTGGGCACATTATCGAGAGGTAACGCGACGGTGCATCATCGACGATGCCGCGGAATCGAAGTAGCACATGGACGAGAACGATCCACTCCAAACGCGTCGTGACGTGCTTCCGTTCATTTCGGATGAGCTGCGAGAGGCGGGATTCGACGATGCCCGTGAGATCGGGCGCGGCGGCTTCGGTGTGGTGTACCGCTGCACGCAGGCCGGGCTGGACCGCACGGTGGCCGTGAAGGTCCTTACCGCCGACCTCGACGAGGAGAATCGGGCGCGCTTCTTTCGGGAACAGCGAGCGATGGGGCGACTGACCGGGCATCCGAATATCGTGGGTGTCCTGCAGGTTGGAACCACCGATACCGGTCGTCCCTACTTGGTGATGCCCTACCACCGTCAAGGGTCCGTCGACACCAAGATTCGCGAGAACGGCCCGCTCGACCTGGAGGAAGTCCTGCGGCTCGGGGTGAAGATGGCGGGGGCGCTCGAGACCGCGCACCGACTCGGCATTCTGCATCGCGACGTCAAGCCTGCCAATATTCTGCTCACCGACTACGGCGAACCGGCCCTGACGGACTTCGGAATCGCACACATTGCAGACGGTTTCAAGACCGCGACCGGCACTGTCACGGGCTCGCCCGCGTTCACTGCCCCGGAGGTTCTCGGTGGTGAACCGCCAAGTCCCGCCTCGGATGTGTACGGGCTCGGGGCCACTCTGTTCAGCGCCCTCACCGGGCACGCGGCATTCGAGCGCCGCAGCGGCGAGCAGGTTGTTGCCCAGTTCCTACGGATCACCGCGCAACCGGTACCCGACATGCGCGAGCACGGTTTCCCCGACGACGTATGTGCCGTCATAGAGAAGGCAATGTCCCGCGATCCAGGGGACCGTCCTTCTACGTCGGTGCTCGGTGAGAATCTTAGGGAGTTGCAGGTCCGCCGCGGTTTGCCGGTCGATGAGATGGCGCTACGCGCCGCCCCAGTGGCCGACCCACGGGATCCGCAGCCGCCGTCGGCGCGATGGCATCCACCCGCATCGCCGGTGGCTCGGAAAGCCGATAGAAATCTGCCGCTGGAGCTGACGAGCTTCGTCGGTCGTCGCACCGAGCTGGCGGAGGTGAAGAATCTGCTGTCGGTGTCCCGGCTGGTGACGTTGACGGGGATCGGTGGTGTCGGTAAGACGCGTCTCGCATTGCGGGTCGCGAGCAATGTCCAGCGGGATTTCGCCGATGGCGTGTGGCTGGTCGAGCTGGGCGAGTTGCACGACGAGTCGCTTGTGGTCGGCGCGGTGGCCGCAGAACTCGGTGTGCGCGACCAGTCGTCGCGGCCGTTAACGGAGATTTTGGTGGAGTTCCTGGCCACTCGGACATTGCTACTGGTCCTCGACAACTGCGAGCAGGTGATCGATGCCGTGGCGGGATTGGCCGAAGTGCTGCTGCGTGCGTGCCCGCAGCTGCGGATTCTGACGACCTCGCGCGAGCCCCTGGGTATCGGCGGGGAATCGGTATTGCGAGTGTCCCCGCTAGCGGTCCCCGACCCGGATCGGGAGCCGTCGCTGCGGGGCTTGCCCCGGTACGACGCGTTGACGTTGTTCGCCGAACGTGCGGCCGCTGCGGTGCGCGGCTTCGAAATCACGGAGGAGAACAAGGCGACGGTAGCCCGGATCTGCCAGCGTCTGGAAGGGCTGCCGCTGGCGATCGAGCTGGCGGCTGCCCGACTGCGCGCGATGTCGCCCGAGCAGATCCTGCAGCGGCTGGACGATCGTTACACGCTCCTGACCAGCGGCAGCCGGGGCGCGCCGACGCGTCAGCAGACCTTGCGATGGAGTATCGACTGGAGCTACGACTTGTGTACGCCCGGCGAGCAGCATCTCTGGGGCAGGTTGTCGGTGTTCGCGGGAAGTTTCGAACTCGACGCGGCGGAGGAGATATGTCGTGGCGACCTGACACCCGAGGGGCTGCTCGACACGTTGGGGTCGCTGGTGGACAAGTCGATCCTGATCCGGGAGGAATCGGACACAGTGGTTCACTTCCGATTGCTCGAGACGCTCCGTGACTACGGCCGGGAGAAGATTGTCGAGACCGGCGAGTACGAGGTGCTGCGTCGTCGGCACCGGGACTGGTACCAGCAGTTGGCGCTCGACGCGGCAGCCGGATGGATCAGTCCCCGGCAACTCGAGTTGATTGATCGGCTAGACCGGGAAGTTCCGAATATGCGGGAAGCGCTCGAGTATTGCCTCTCCGACAACGACGACGGAGTCGCTGCCGGACTGAGTATGTCCACCGCGCTTTATCACTTCTCGCTGACTCGCGGTCTGTACACCGAGTCGCGGCATTGGCTCGATACTTTCCTGGCTCGCGACGCCGGAAAGCCCACGGTGGAACGCATTTGGGCGATACACGCCGACAGCCTCCTGGCAGTGGTGCAGGGCGATCTTTTGGCAGCAACCGCGTTGGTGGAGGAGGGGCACGCTCTTGCCGAGCACCTCACCGACCCCCTTGTTCACGGACTCCTCGACCAGTTGGACGGGATGCTGGCGCTTTATCGCGATGATCTTCCCCGCGCATCCTCGGGGCTGGAGAGCGCACTGGAGGTTTTCGACACTCGTGGTGATCTCACACTGCAAGTGGGCGTGCTGCAGATACTCGGGTTGGTGTACGAGCTGCTCGGTGAAACGAAGCGGTCTGTTGGCTGTTACGAAAAAGCGCTCGCGATCTGCGAATCTCACGGGGAATCGGTCTATCGGTCGTACACCCTGTGGGCCATGGCTGTCGCGGTGTGGCGGCAGGGTGATCAAGATCGTGCCGTGGCGTTGCTCGGGCAGGCGTTGCAGCTCACCGAGCAGGTGAACGATCCACTCACCTGCTCGGCATGTCTGGAGGTGTTGGCCTGGATTGCCGCCGCGGAACCGGATCCTCGACGCGCCGCCGTGCTGATGGGAGCAGCAGAGGAGTTGGGTCACTCCGTGGGCAGCATTACGATCGTCTTTCCCTCCCTGCAGCCTTACCACGAGGAAGGTGCGGCGACGACGCGGCGTGCATTGGGAGAGAAGGCATTCGGGACGGCACGTCGTCAAGGTCGACTCATGAGCATGAATGAGGCGGTCGCATTTGCGCTCGGCCGGCAACCTCTGGATACAACGCCCACCGGGGCGTCGGTGGTGCTGACCAAACGTGAGCGTGAGGTCGCCGAACTCGTCGCTCAGGGACTGACGAACAAACAGATTGCTGCCAAATTGGTGATCTCGCTCCGCACCGCACAGGGCCATGTGGAGCACATTCTCACCAAACTCGGATTCAACTCGCGTGCGCAGATCGCAGCATGGGTGGTCGAGAAGTCGGGCGGGCAGGCCTGAATGTGCTGCGCACAGCAAGTGATTCGCGGGCGCCGTTCCTGGGCATTCGAGGTCAAGTAAAATCCCCGGGACCAGTAACGAAGAAGAGAAAGGGATCGAAGTGACCGCGCATACCGAGCAGCTCGAGTTCCAAGCAGAAACACGTCAGCTGCTGGATTTGATGGTTCATTCAATCTATTCGAACAAGGACAGTTTCCTTCGTGAGTTGATCTCCAACGCTTCGGACGCGCTGGACAAACTCCGTCTCGAGGCATACCAGGACAAAGACCTCAACGTCGACGTCTCCGATCTTCATATCGAGATCGACATCGACAAGGACGCACGCACGCTCACGATCCGCGACAACGGCATTGGTATGTCGCGTGACGAGGTCGTCGACCTGATCGGCACGCTCGCGAAGTCCGGCACTGCCGAGGTCCGTCGCAAGCTCAAGGAAGCAAAGGATGCCGCAGCTTCCGAGGAACTGATCGGCCAGTTCGGTATCGGTTTCTACTCCACGTTCATGGTCGCGGACAAGGTGACGCTGCTGACCCGCCGCGCCGGTGAAGACCACGCGACGCGCTGGGAGTCGACCGGCGAAGGCACGTACACGCTCGAGCATGTGAACGAGGCGCCGCAGGGCAGCTCCGTGACACTGCATCTGATGCCCGAGGATTCCGAGAACGGCCTGCACGACTACACGTCGGAATGGAAGATCAAGGAACTGGTCAAGAAGTACTCCGACTTCATCGCGTGGCCCATCCGTATGGATGTCGCTCGCACGTCGACGCCGGCCGAGGGTGAAGAGCCCGAGGTCACCATCGAGACCGAGACCATCAACTCGATGAAGGCTCTGTGGACTCGCTCCAAGGACGACGTGTCCGAGGAGGAGTACAAGGAGTTCTACAAGCACGTCAGCCATGCGTGGGACGAGCCGCTCGAGGTCATCCCGATGAAGGCCGAAGGTACGTTCGAATACCAAGCGCTGCTGTTCATTCCGTCGACGGCGCCGTTCGATCTCTTCATGCGTGAGCGCAAGGCCGGCATCCACCTGTACGTCAAGCGCGTCTTCATCATGGACGACTGCGAAGAGTTGGTGCCCGACTACTTGCGTTTCGTCAAGGGTGTTGTTGACGCACAAGATCTCTCGCTCAACGTCTCTCGAGAAATTCTGCAGCAGGACCGTCAGATTTCGGCGATCCGTCGTCGACTGACCAAGAAGGTCCTCTCGACGATCAAGGACATGAAGGCAAACGAGCCCGAAAAGTACTCGACCTTCTGGACCGAATTCGGCCGCGCGCTCAAAGAAGGCCTGATGGCCGATGCCGACAACCGTAAGACGTTGCTCGACATCTCGTCTTTCGCCTCGACCAACAGTGAAGACGGCGTGACCACTCTCGCCGAGTACGTCGAGCGCATGAAGGACGGTCAGGAACAGATCTACTTCATGACCGGCGAATCTCGCCACCTCATCGAAAGCTCCCCGCACATGGAGGCTTTCAAGGCCAAGGGCCTCGAGGTTCTGGTTCTCACCGATCCGGTCGACGAGATGTGGGTCGACGCTGTTTCGGACTTCGACGGCAAGACCTTCCAATCGATCGCCAAGGGTGAGGTCGACCTCGACACCGAGGACGAGAAGAAGGCAGCCGAGGCTGAACGTGAGGAGAAGGAAAAGGAATTCGGTGCGCTGCTGACGTGGCTGACCGAAACCTTGTCAGACGACATCAAGGAGACGCGGCTCTCGACGCGACTCACCACGTCGGCTGCCTGCATCGTCGGCGACGCATTCAGTATGTCGCCGACGCTCGAGAAGATGTACCGGGCGTCGGGGCAGCCGGTTCCGCACAGCAAGCGGATCCTCGAACTCAACCCGTCGCATCCTCTCGTAACGGGTCTGCGCGATGCGCAGGCGGCAGATGGTTCTGCTGAAAACCTTACGGAGACAGCGCAATTGTTGTACGGGATGGCATTGCTCGCCGAGGGTGGCGAGTTGAGCGATCCGGCGCACTTCACGCGCCTGCTGGCTGACCGTTTGGCTCGCACCGTCTGATCTTCGTTCCCGTTCGGTTGAACTCCCGGCATTCGCCTTCATCGGCGGATGCCGGGAGTTTTTTTGTGGAGAAGTTCTAATGAGGACCGTTTCTGTCCGCATTGGGTTCTACCGTTGTTTTCACAGGCAAGATCCCACAAACAAAGGACGAACCGATGAACGCATCGACCAGCACCCTCACCGGCGAGCGCGCGGACCTTATCCAGACCTTGCGCGAGCATCGCGGGTTTCTACTTGTCACTGTTCGGGGCTTGACCGACGAACAGGCAGCGTCGCGGCCCACCGTGAGTGAACTGTGCCTCGGCGGATTGATCAAGCATGTGGCCCACACCGAGCGGGGATGTGTGGATTTCATCCTGGAAGGCCCATCCGGTATGGGTGGGGATGTTGATCCGGCGAAATTCACGCCGGCGATGCTTCAGGCGCGCGTGGACGAGTTTGCCATGGTGGGAGACGAGACCTTGGCCGGCATTGTGGCCGAATATGAGCAGATCGCGGCGAGGACGGATGAGTTGGTGGCATCCTTGGACAGTCTCGACATCTCGCATCCGCTGCCGTCTGCGCCGTGGTTCGAGCCTGGTGCGCGCTGGTCGGCCCGGCGTACGCTGCTCCACATCATTGCCGAGACTGCCCAGCATGCAGGCCATGCGGACATACTTCGCGAAGCGATCGACGGTTCCAAGACAATGGGATGATCGACCCACCTATGTTTACACATCACACTGATGTGTAACACTGGTAGGCATGAGTACCGAGAAATCTGCCTTGCAACCGCCGATGCAATGGGACGCGTGGGGCGATCCGGCAAAGAAGCGTGAGCTGTCGGACGCGGTCGTAGCTTTGCTGACCGGATTTCTTGGTGTATCGGCCCCGAAGCAATCCCGACTTGCCATTGGGGACGTGCGAGTGACGCCGTCCGCTCTGTCTCAGGCGCACGTCGACGCGCTGGCTGACGTGGTCGGCGCGGAGTACATAACTACGGAGGATTCGGATCGGATTCTTCGAGCCGGTGGCAAGAGCACCCCGGACTTGTTGCGTCGCCGTAGCACCGAACCCCAGGACGCGCCGGATGCAGTAGTCACACCCGGCACGGACGCCGAGGTGGAGCAGGTTCTGCGGTACTGCGGGGCCAACAAGATTGCCGTAGTGCCGTTCGGCGGCGGTACCAGCGTCGTCGGCGGATTGGATCCCATCCGGGACGGGTTCGACGCGGTACTTTCTCTTGATCTTCGACGGTTCGATCAGCTTGTCTCACTGGACGAGGAATCCGGCATCGCCACGTTCGGCGGCGGAACAACGGGACCGCACGCCGAGGAATTACTGCACGAGTACGGCTTCTCCGTCGGACACTTCCCGCAAAGTTTCCTCTTTGCCACGCTCGGTGGTTTCGCGGCGACGCGTTCCTCGGGACAGGCGTCGGCCGGTTACGGACGTTTCGAGGATATGGTCCAGGGTCTCACCGTGGTCACTCCGAGTGGTGTGCTCGAGACCGGTAGAGCGCCGGCATCGGCCGCGGGTCCTGATCTCGGGGAACTGTTTGTCGGCTCCGAGGGTACTTTCGGCGTCATTACGCACGTGCGAGTGCGGGTTCACCGACTTCCGGAGACGACGGTTCGCGAGGGATGGAGTTTTCCCGACTTCGCTACCGGCGCAGCAGCATTGCGCGAGCTTGTTCAGGAAGGGTCAGCACCGACAGTGCTGCGGTTGTCGGACGAAGCCGAGAGCGGCGTGAACCTGGCGACCACCGACAAGATCGGCGAAAATGCCTTCACGGGTGGCTGCCTCGGCATCACCACCTATGAAGGCACGGCCTCGCATACCGCAGAGCGAATGGCTGAAGCCCGCGCAATTCTCACCGCGCACGGCGGAACGTCGCTCGGCGCTGAACCTGGAAACAGTTGGGAACACGGACGGTTCGATGCACCGTATCTGCGTGACGCACTGCTCGACGTCGGCGCGCTGTGCGAAACTCTCGAGACGGCAACGACGTGGGGCAATCTTGCGAACCTGCGCTCGTCGGTCACAGAGGCATTGACCAAGGCATTGGTCGAGCAGGGCACCCAGCCGCTTGTGATGTGCCATATTTCGCACACATACAAGACCGGTGCATCCCTGTACTTCACCGTGGTGTGCGCTCAGACCGAAGATCCGATTGCTCAGTGGCATAAGGCCAAGACAGCAGTCGGCGACGCCATCATCGCTGCCGGTGGCACGATTACTCATCATCACGCTGTCGGTGCGGACCATCGGCCGTGGATGAAGGACGAAATCGGTGAATTGGGCGCGAATATTCTTCGCGCAGTAAAGAATGCAGTGGACCCCGCCGGCATCCTCAATCCTGGAAAGCTGATTCCTTGAGCCAAACCCGCAGTCAGATCGAGAAGGTAACCGTCCTGATCAATCCGATGGCGGGACATGGGCATGCGCCCACAGCCGGCCGCAAAGGTGTTGCGCGACTGCGTGAACGTGGAGTTGCCGTCACCGAGATCATCGGCACTGATGCTGACGACGCCAAGAAACTGGCGCGTCGGGCGATCGAAGACGGTACCGACGCTCTCGTGGTGGTCGGTGGAGACGGTGCCATCAGCATCGGACTGCAAGCGGCGGCGCTGACCGACACGCCGATCGGACTCATTCCGGCGGGCACGGGAAATGATCACGCCCGCGAATTCGGAATTCCCACAGGTGATCCCGAAGCTGCCGCTGACGTGATTGCCAACGGGATCGTGCAGCAGTCAGACCTCGCGAAGATCACGCTGGCCAACGGGTCCGTGGTGTGGTCAGGCACGATCATTGCCAGTGGCTTCGACTCGTTGGTCAGCGAGCGGGCGAACAAGATGACTTGGCCCAAGGGGCGAATGCGCTACAACCTGGCGATGCTTGCCGAGCTGGCGAAGATGCGGCCGCTGCCGTACCGGATCGAACTCGACGACGAGGTGATCACCATGGACGCGACGCTCGTGGCAGTCGGTAACGGGCGATCCTACGGCGGCGGCATGCTCATTACGCCTGGTGCGTCCAAGACCGACGGTTTGCTGGATGTGACTGTTGTCGGGCATGGTTCACGGCTGCGTCTGGTGCGCCTCTTTCCCCGGGTCTACAAGGGAACACACATCCATCTGGACGCGGTGTCGACGTATCGATCCAAGAAGGTCAGGCTCATCTCCGAGGGCATCATCGCTTACGCCGACGGTGACCGAGTGGGGCCGCTACCGATCACGATCGAAGCAGTGCCGGAGGCTCTGAGGATTCTGAGCGCTGAACCTGTGTAACCGGAAGGGGTTTTGCCGTCCCGGCGCAGGCGGTGGTGTCAGACTTCCCCGATGAACGAATCGTCGAAGTCGGTGAACCGCCGCACTGCGTGGACGTCGGAACAGGTGGCGGATCTGGCCGAGGAGGTTCGATCATTGGCTACGCGGGCGCACGGCGTTGATCTCACGTCCGTCGACACTGATGCACTGCGCCGCGAATTGGCGTCGAGGAGTGCTCTGCCGCGGCGCTCTCCGTCGGAGAACTGATTCGCTGGGCAGATAACAATAGACTGGTGGTCTGATATTCTGGCCGGATGGTGGCGACTCACGGATTTCAGCGCGCGCGCAAACCGGAGCAGATCGAGGCTCGGCGATGCGCCATTCTCGACACCGCCCGCGCTCTACTCGGATCCAGGTCCGTTGCAGACATCAGTTTGCGTGAACTCAGTGAAACCGTCGGACTGGCAAAGTCGAATGTGCTGCGGTACTTCGACAGTCGTGAGGCCATCTTCCTGGAAGTCCTGGACGAGAACTGGGTGGCGTGGCTCGACGGTTTGGAAGCCTCGGTGATCCCGACCGACGACAGCTCGCCGTTTGCCGCCGAGATCCATCTGGCGTCGACCATCGCGGAATCGCTTGTCCCTCAGCGTTTGCTGTGCGAACTGCTGAGCGTGATGGGGAGTGTTCTCGAGAGGAACATTTCGGAGGACTTCGCCCGCGACTTCAAGAAACGTGCAGCGGTCAACACGACTCGGCTTGCATCACTTGTGCATTCGCAATTGCCTGATCTTGCAGATAAGGACGCGGCACATTTTGCCAAGGCAACTCTGGTGATCGTCGCAGGAATGTGGCCATACGCTGAACCGGCAAAGTCTATGGCTGTTGTTCTGGGTGAGATGCACGCACCACCCGCCGCGGAAATGTTTGCCACGGGGCTCCGGGAAGGTCTGGTCAATCAACTCGTCGGGTTGTCTGCACGGGCGGCAACCCGAACGAGCTGACTGACATCTCAGGAGCTGTGCAAGGTCAGTACGGTGATCTCGCTCGGCGCGAAGACTCGGAACGGTGGGCCCCAGAATCCTGTGCCACGGCTCGTGTACAGCTGGGTGCGTTCGCCGTGACGGGTGAGTCCGGACACTGACGGTTGATCGAGTTTGACCAGGAAGTTGAAGGGCCAGATCTGACCGCCATGGGTGTGTCCGGCCAGCTGTAGATCAACTCCGGCAGAAGCGGATTGGGGAACCTGCTTCGGTTGATGGGCGAGCATCAGGATGGGCAGTTCAGGATCGGCTCCTGTCAATGCGTCCTCGAAGTTCGCCCCGTGCCCTTCCAGTCGCGACCCCAATGCGGTGGCGTCGTCGACGCCGGCGATCACCAGGCTGTCGCCGCCTTTGGTGACAACGATGTGGCGGTTGTGGAGCGAGTCCCAGCCGATCGACGTCATGTAGTCGAGCCACTCCTGTGCCTCGTGGAAGTACTCGTGATTGCCGGTCACGTAGACGCGGGCAAGCCTGGCATCCACCGAAGCGAGCGGAGACGTTTGGTTGCGTCGCTGCTCGACTGTTCCGTCGGCGATGTCTCCGACATGGGCCACGATGTCCGCGTCGAGTTCGTTGACGGCGGCAACAACCCGAGACGACCACTTCGCCCGGTTGATCGGACCGAAATGGGTGTCGGTGATTGCGACGACACGAAGCTTGTCCATGCCGGCGCCGAGGCGCGGAATCGTGACGTCCACGTGCTTTATCCGTGGCAATCGCATCGCTTCGCGATAACCCCAGATCAGTAGAGCTGCCGAGATGATCAGTGCCGCAACGGCAACAACGCGTGCGCGAAGTGGGTTCTCCACCCCGCCGACGAGTAGGCCGAGCCGCAAGACCTCGCCGAGCAATGTCCAGACGAACACGACCCAGATGATTCCGAGGAGCGCATCGCCGACCAGTCGAAGTCGATCACGATCGGTGTGTCCGTTGCTCAGCACCATGCTGGCGGGCAGGGCGATCAGGAGGGCAGCAAACACGACGGTGCCGATAATCGTCACGGCGCCCGGCCAGTCCGGTCGAATGACCAAGCTCCACCAGGGATAGGCGAACAGCAATGCCAAGATCGAGGCGACGATCGCGCTGATGGCGACGATCCTCAGTGGCTTGCGGCGCTGGACGTGGGCAACTTCGGTCGCCGGTGGTGTAGTCACCCCGTCCAGAGTAAAGGTCCAGTGGTCTATTAACAAGGGGACGGCGGTCCGCTATTTGGACGTCGGTACCTTCGGATAGGTTGCGAGGCGTTGGAACTCGACCCGAGACCAGGTGGGTGGCACATGGAAAAGTTCGACGTCAAAAAGGCATACAAGGAACTGTATGCACCGAGTCGGCGCGATTTTTCGCTGGTGACCGTGCCGCGTTTCAGTTACTTTGCCGTCGATGGCCACGGTGATCCCAATACCGCCACCGAGTACTCCGAGGCGCTCGAAGCGCTCTATGCAGTGTCCTATGCCACCAAATTTGCGAGCAAGAAGGAACTGGACCGGGACTATGTGGTGGGACCGCTTGAAGGATTGTGGCGGGCCGACGACCCCGAGGCGTTCGTAACGCGCGACAAAGCGTCGTGGGACTGGACGATGATGATCTCGCAACCGGAGTGGATCACGTCAGCCGAACTCACTGCCTCGATTACCGCAGTCGGTGCAAAGAAGAACCTCGCAGCTCTCGACAAGGTGCGGTTCCTCGAACTGGAGGAGGGCCTGTCTGTGCAGATCCTCCACATCGGGTCGTACGACGACGAAGCTCCGACCTTGGATCGCCTGCACCACACCTTCATTCCGGCGAACAATCTGAGTTTCAACGGTGATCATCACGAGATCTACCTCAGTGATGCACGCCGGACGCAGCCCGAGAAGCTCAAGACGGTTCTGCGTCAGCCTGTTTCGAGGCCGTGATTGCGGATCCCGGCATACGCGCGTGGTGCATATCGTGCGCGAAGTGGCAGAAGATGCCAGAAACGATCCGACAACGTCAGAAAGCGCGCGAACCAGACGTATATGCGCTCATCTCGCGCAGTCCATTCCCATTCGAGGGTCTGACGTGCCTTGTCGGGCATCAGTGCCTTGCAGATCCAGTTCGAGGCAGCAACCGTCGGGCGCGAGATGAGCGTCCACGCCCAACGTGGCACCTTGGGTGGTGGGGCGATTCGGTGTTCGGCGACGCGTGTCGACCACTTGGTGGTGTGGGTATTGATCAATTGATTGTCGAGCATGTCTTCCCAGTATGCGTGAAAGCTCGCGTAGTTGTCGAAAGCCGGCCGATCAGTGAGACCGTAACAGCGCCACCACGTTACGGCTTCGCGGACGAGTTGATCCTTCTGTTCTTCGGTGAATTTCTTGTACGCAAACCGCTCGTTGAAATCGAGGATTACCTCGAAGAACGTAACGTGGGTCCACCAGAAAGTGTCCGGAGTCAGTGCGTGATACCGCCGGCCGGTTTCGTCGGTTCCCTTGAGTTCGGTGTGAAAGTTACGGACGAGCGTTCCGGTGCCGTGATCGTTCTGGTCGTACACAACGCCGTAAATGGGGGGAAGCGAGCGGAACAGCCGATCGAGAGGATCGGTGAAGAAGTTCGAATGATCTTGCAGCGCACCGCTGACCGCTGGATGCATATTCTGAAGGGTTCCAGCGCGTGCGAGGTACAGCAAGCCGCGAATGTCGCCGAAGTGCAACCACGTCAGGGAGCCGGGTCCGATGGGAGCAGCTCGAAGTGTTCGCGGCTCGGGATTGCTGACCGACTTCTCGGAAACCGTATCTGCATCGTTGGTCATTCCGGTGACCTCTGTCTCTCGCGCGGACATGACAACGCATGTTGTCATGTTTCGACTTTCGCGTCACCGGGCAGAAATGTCAATGGTTATGCGGAGATTGACGCCATCGAAGTTCAGAGATCGATGCCCCGTAGTTTCTCGAGATCGCGTCGTTCACGTTTGGTGGGGCGGCCCGCTCCGCGATCGCGCATCGGTATCGACGCCAGCAATTCCGGGGGCGGGGGCGGCGGTGAAATGTCCTTCAAGCAATCGTCGACCAGCACTGCGCCAACTCGTTTGGTGATGGGCTTGACCACGACCACGATGCGTTCGACGCCCGAAACGCGTACCCGAACCTCGTCGCCGGCTTTCACTTGCTGAGCAGCTTTTGCCGAAGTTCCGTTCACCCGCACATGGCCGGATCGGCACGACGCCGCAGCCTGGGACCGGGTCTTGAAGAGGCGGACAGCCCACGTCCAACTGTCCACGCGGACACTGATCGCGTCGGGAGGTAGTTGGGCCATGGTCACGACGATACCGGCCGTGTGAGTGGTGATGCGACTACGGAACCTTGAGGGTAGTGGAGGCGCTCGCCGGCTCGTCTTGCTCGATGTCCGCTAGTTGCTCGATACCGGTCTTGGTGCCGAGAACGGCATTCGGGAGGAAGATGACGCAGATCAGGGCAATGACGGCAAACGGAATCGAAATGAGGAATACCTCCCCGACTCCCTGCCCGTATGCCGATTCGACGATGTCGCGTACGGGATCTGACAACGTGTCGATGTTCGGGAGTGCCCCCTCCGTCAGTCCGCTTGCCGATCTCGCGATACCGGATTCTTGTAGCCCGTTCTCGATTTCGGTATCGACTCGCGCAGAGAGGGCTGCTCCGAGCATCGTCACACCAAGGACGCCGCCCAAGCTGCGGAAGAATGCGGCGGCCGAGCTGGCCGCGCCGATCTCGCGCACGTCCGTGGCATTTTGTACAACGAGGACAAGGTTTTGCAGCAGCATGCCGAGGGCGAGACCGACGAGCGGCAATGCAAGAAAGAGCACGACGATATTGGTGTCGACTCGCAAGGTCGAGAGCAGGATGCTGGCCACGGTAAGTAGAGATGCTCCCGTGATCAGCCATGGTTTCCAGTGCCCGGTGCGCGAGATGAGCCCACCCACGACAGTGGATGCGATTAGGTTTCCGGCGACTTGGGGGAGCGTGATCAGGCCCGCTCCGGTTGCCGATGCGCCGCGGCTGAGTTGCATGTACTGGCTGATGAAGATGGCGACGCTGTAGAGGACTATGCCGACGCACACGCTGGCCACGATCGACAGCGTGAAGGTTTTTCCGCGGAACATATGCAGGGGGAGTACGGGGTACTTCACCTTGCTCTCGACAACCAGCGTCACGGCAATCAGCACCGCGGTGCCGATGCCCATGCACCAGGACACCGCGGAGTTCCACTCGAATACCTTGCCGCCGAGCGAGAGCCAGATGAGGAGTGTCGAGATCGCGGCAGTGAGAAGGACCGATCCGATGTAGTCGATCCGTCCGGTGCCCTTTCGTCTCGGCAGGATGAGCTTCAACTGGATGACGATCATCGCGACTACCGCAAAGGGAATGACGATGTAGAAGTTCCAACGCCAGCCGATGGTATCGGTGACGAGGCCGCCCACGAGAGGTCCGCCGGCGGTGCCTGCCACGACGACAGCCCCGAGGACGCCCATGTACTTGCCGCGTTCGCGAGGGCTGATGATGTCCGAGATGGCGATCTGAGAGAGGGTGATCAGCCCGCCGGTTCCGATTCCCTGAACCAGCCGCGCTGCGATCATCAGTGTGGGTTCACTCGCGAAACCGGCCGCAAGTGAGCCGACCATGAAGATCAGGAGCGCGATGTGCAGTAGAAGTCGACGGCTGAAGAGGTCGGCCAGCTTGCCCCAGATCGGTGTGCAGACGGTGACTGCGAGCAGTGATCCGGTGACGACCCAGGTAAGGGTCGTCTGATCGCCATGGAGATCGGTGACGATGCGCGGGAGGGACGTGTTGATCACCGACGTCGACAACACGGCGACAAGCATTCCGATGAGGATTCCGCCGAATGCTTCGTTCACTTGGCGTCGAGACATTGTCGGCGCTGGTCCGCTTTCGCCGGTCGATTCCGTCATGGGGTTCCTCGCCTAGCCGTCAAAGTATGTGACCGAAGTCAATCACATTTAGTTGATTTCAGCAACTATATTGCGGAACGGGTGACGTGGAAGGTCCTATGCTGACCAGGTGAGGTCGACAAAACCTGAAGCTGATATTCACGCGATTCAATGGGCAATCCGGCGGCTGGTGCAAGGTTCCCGGAAGACGCTGATCGCCGACGCGGGTGCGGCTGTACCGGAGATGACTCCCGCTGCTTTTGTCATCATGACGCGCGTCGTCGATATGTTTCCGGTGTCGCCCGCGGCCATCATCGCGGTTACAGGTTTGGACCGAAGTGTCGTGAGTCGAAATCTGACTGCTCTGACCAAACAGGGCTATGTGGTGTCCGAATCCGATCCGGATGACGGCCGGGTCTCGCTGTTCTCTCCGACGCCGGACGCTGCGGCAAAGTTCGGTGAGGCGAGCAGGGTGAATCGTGATCGGATCGCCACCGCGATCGGCGACTGGTCCCCAGAGGATGTGTCGACGTTCGTCACATTGTTGGAGAGATTCAACAAGTCTGCCTACGAGAGCTGAAGGATACAGAAGGACTTTCGGCCCCACACCTTCGGAAAAGTATGGGGCCGAATGCAAATGCCGAACAGGTTACGCGTAGTCGTAGAAGCCGCGACCGGTCTTCTTGCCGAGGCGGCCGGCGTCGACCATGCGGCGCAGCAGTGCCGGGGGAGCGTAGTGCGGCTCGGCGAACTCTGCGTACAGCGACTCTGCCGCTGCGAGAGCAACATCGAGGCCGACGGTGTCGAGGAGCGTCAGCGGGCCCATCGGGTAACCGCAGCCGCCCTTCATTGCCTCGTCGATGTCTTCGGCGGTGGCGTAGCCGGAATCGAGCATCCGGATTGCCTGGCACAGGTACGGGATGAGCAGTGCGTTGACGATGAAGCCCGAACGGTCGCCTGCGCGAACTGTCTTCTTGCGCAACGTGTTCTTCGCGTAGTCGGTGACCGCGAGGACAGTCTCTTCGGACGTGGTCAGGCTGACCACGATCTCGACGAGCGGCATGACCGGCACGGGGTTGAAGAAGTGAACGCCGACAACCTGGCCGGGGCGCGAGGTGGCCTTGGCGATCTTGATGACGGGGATCGACGACGTGTTGGTCGCCAGGATGCCGGCCGGCTTCACGATCTTGTCGAGCTTGCCGAAGATCTCGTACTTGAGGGCTTCGATCTCGGGAGCAGCCTCGATCACCAGATCGCGATCGGCGAACTCTTCCATGTCCAGGGTGACGCGGACGCGAGCGATGGCGGCGTCTGCTTCTTCCTGGGTGATCTTGCCCTTGGCTACGCCGCGGTTGATCGACTTGGCGATCCGCTCGCGTGCGGAAGCGGCAAATTCTTCCTTGGTTTCGAGTACCAGCACCGAGCTACCGGCTTTTGCACATACCTCGGCAATGCCGGCACCCATGGTGCCGCCGCCGATTACGCCTACAAGTTCCACAATTCTCCTCAAAATTAGGGGCAAGCCCCTGTGCGCCGTTCCGGTAGTCAGAACTACCAGAAAGGCGCACAGGGGCGCGAAGCGCCTTACTTCAACAGCGCACGCGACATCACGACGCGCTGGATCTGATTCGTGCCTTCGTAGATCTGCGTGATCTTGGCGTCGCGCATCATGCGCTCGACGGGGAAGTCGGTGGTGTAACCGGCGCCGCCGAACAGCTGAACGGCGTCGGTGGTGACCTCCATGGCAACGTCGGATGCAAAGCACTTGGCTGCAGCGGAGATGAAGCCGAGGTTCTTCTCGCCGCGCTCTGCGCGAGCAGCGGAGGTGTAAACCATCAGACGTGCGGCTTCGACCTTCATTGCCATGTCGGCGAGCATGAACTGCACAGCCTGGAAGTCGCTGATGGACTTGCCGAACTGCTTGCGATCCTTGGTGTAAGCCAATGCCGCGTCGAGGGCGCCCTGAGCAAGGCCGACGGCCTGTGCACCGATGGTGGGACGCGTGTGGTCGAGGGTTTCGAGTGCCGTCTTGAAGCCGGTGCCCGGTGCGCCGATGATGCGGTCGCCGGGGATGCGGCAGTTCTCGAAGTACAGCTCAGCAGTGGGGGAGCCCTTGATGCCGAGCTTCTTTTCCTTCGGTCCGACGACAAAGCCCTCGTCGTCCTTGTGGACCATGAAGGAGGAGATGCCGTTTGCACCCTTGTCCGGATCGGTGACAGCCATGACGGTGTACCAGGTGGACTTGCCGCCGTTGGTGATCCAGCACTTGGAGCCGTTGAGGATCCAGTCGTCGCCGTCGGCCTTTGCGCGGGTGCGCATGGCGGCTGCGTCGGATCCGGCTTCGCGCTCGGACAGTGCGTACGACGCCATTCCGCCGTTCACGAGGTCCGGGAGAACCTTGGCCTTGAGCTCTTCGGAGCCCTTGAGGATCAGGCCCATGGTGCCGAGCTTGTTGACGGCGGGGATAAGTGAGGAGGAGCCGCAGACGCGGGCAACTTCTTCGATGACGATGCAGGTGGCAACGGAATCGGCGCCCTGGCCGTCGTAGGCCTCCGGGACGTGGATGGCGTTGAAGCCCGACGCGTTCAGTGCGGTGAGTGCTTCCTCGGGGAACCGGGCGTTCTCGTCGACGTCCTTGGCGTGCGGCGCGATTTCCTTCTCGGAGAGTCCGCGGATAGCGGCCCGCAGTTCGTCGTGCTCTTCGTTCAGAGAGAAGAGATTGAAGTCTGGGTTTCCGGCCATGGGAGCACTCCTTGATGGAAGGTGGATCGAACGGCGCCAACAGAACCAGCATGGCTCGTCGGCGGACTGGTGCCAATGACGTCAGTCAAACACGGCACTCAGTGCCAGGTCAAGGAAACGGAGTGTGACGTTGTGGTGCACGATGCGTGTCAGCCGAGTTGTTCGTGAATTTTCCTGCTGATCTCGTCGGCCGAAGTGCCCGGCGGAAATGCTACTACCAGCACAGACCTTTCTTCGGGAGTGCTGGTCTTGGACCCAGGGGCCACGCCGTACGTACGACGCACATTCAGGAGCGCTTGGCGTAGTGCATCGGCCGTGGCGTCGGAATCGCCCTTGATCATGCTGCGCAAGAGATAGTTGTGGCACGCGGTGACAGCGGCTGCGAATCCGACAACCTCGATCACCGGTTCGCGGGGGACAGCGCTCCGCAGATAGTCGACAAAGAGTCGCTCGTACCGGAACCCGGTGACCAGTTCGCGGTCGCGGAGAGCGGGAACATGCTGCACGACGCGATATCGCCGCATCGACAGATCACGGTTCTGCTGGAAGAAGTCGAAGACCAGGCCTGCTGCTTCGCAGACTGATGCCCACGGGTCCGCGGATTCGGTGGACAGGAATTGCGCGACATGCGTGAGAAGCGATTCGTGATCGGCGAAAATCACGTCTTCCTTGGAGCGGAACTGCCGAAAGAACGTGCGCCGCGATACCCCGGCAGCAATGGCAATCTGTTCGACGGTGGTGGCTTCGTAGCCGTTCTCCGAGAACAACCGGATCGCTTGAGATGCGACGTGCACCCGAAACTGCGCGGGGTCAGTTCCGGGTATGTCTGCGCGTTCACTCATGGGGACAAGTATTGCGCCTGACGCTAGTTACCCGGTGTGATGGGGCAGTAACCGGATCGGCTGTCTCTCAACGGTGTGCGGTGGACGTGAATTGGTATGTTGCCGCCTCGACGATCTCCTTGGGCGTAATGGAGATCTCCTCGTTCAGCCACGCGGTGACCAGTTCGGCAAGGCCGCCCACGAACAGCAGTCCGTTGATCTGACCTTGATGTGGCGGCCACGCTCGGTCGCCGTACATTCGCGTGGCCTCGTCCGCGACCATTTGCGCGAAGCCGTGCAGTACCGCGCGCCGGTGTGCACGGAGGGGTTCGTATGCAGCGGATTCGATCATTGCCACACGCCCCTTGCGGGGATCGTCGGTGAGGAGGGTGACAAACGACGCGATCGCATTTCGTACGCGTTGCTCGAGCGTCCCGGTGCTCGCTCGAAGCGCGGCCAGGCCCGCGTCGCGGATCTCGTCGGCGATTTTGTCCAATACCTTCTGCAGGAGTTCGTCTCTGCTGGTGAAGCTTTCGTAAAAGTATCGCTCCGTCAACTTGGCCTGGGCGCAAATTGCGGTCATCGTGGCGCCGCGATTACCTGCGGCAGCAAATACTTCCAGCCCTGCCTCTAGCAAGGTTTCCCGCCGCAGCGCCGCCCGCTGATCGCCGCTCAGGCCGGCATATCGACGCGGCATCGGAGGAGTCATAGGTCGATATTGACAGACACAGCAGGTGTGACGCAGACTACATACATCTGACAGGATGCAATGTCAGATAGAACGGGAGTAGAGGTCATAGTGTCCAAGATCCTGGCTCGCCCACCCGCACACTCGCAGTTACACCCGGTTTCGGGCCGCTCAGGGCTGCCCTTCGTCGGGCACGCACTCGAGTACATCCGTGATCCGCTCGCCTTGATGCAAGAGAACTGGGATCGTTACGGCGAGGTCTCCTGGTTTTCGATGGTCGGTCGGCGTTGGATCGCTGTTCTCGGACCTGACGCGTGCCAAGAAGTGCTGCAGAACAAAGATCGAGCATTCGTCAACAGTGACGGGTGGTCGGTCCTTATCGGCCCCTTCTTTCACGGTGGGCTTATGCTTCTCGATTCGGACGAACATCTACGACATCGTCGAATCATGCAGCAGGCGTTCACCCGATCACGACTCGAGAAGACTGTCGACGTTCTCAACCCGGCGATCGACTCGACACTCGACGCATGGACGCCCACTGACGGATTTCGTGCCTATGCGGCACTGAAAACGCTCACCCTCGATCTCGCCACCGACATCTTCATGGGCGGGGCGGAAGGAAGTAGCGAAAGCGAAATATCGGCGGTGAAAAAGGCTTTCGTCGATTGCGTTCAGGCGGCAACCTCGTTGGTCCGCTATCCCGTACCCGGGACTCGATGGAAGCGTGGGCTGGACGGCCGCCGAGTCCTGGAAGCTTTCTTTCGTCGCTACCTACCGGCGCGTCGAAATCGCGAAACCGACGACTTGTTCTCCGTGCTGTGTCACATCGAATCCGAAGCGGGACAACGCTTCAGTGATGACGAGGTGATCGACCATATGATTTTCCTCCTGATGGCCGCGCACGACACCTCCACGATCACCATCTCCACGATGATGCAATACCTGGGCCAACACCCGCAGTGGCAGGACAGGTGCCGGGCGGAGTCGCTCGCGTTGGGGACGTCGACGCCGAGTTATGCAGATCTCGACGGACTGGCCAGCCTTGATCTGGTCATGAAGGAATGTCTCCGAATCGTCTCTCCGGTACCGGTTATGGCGCGCCGAGCGATCCGCGATACCCAAGTGCAGGGGCACTTCGTGCCTGCGGGAACGTATACCGCGGTTGCTCCTCATTTCACCCACCACATGTCGCAGTACTGGCCTGATCCCGAGTGTTTCGATCCCGACCGCTTCGCGGAGCATCGACGCGAAGACAAGGTGCATCGATTCGCGTGGGAGCCCTTTGGCGGTGGTGTGCACAAATGCCTCGGAATGCATTTCGCCGGTGCGGAGATCAAAGCAATCGTGCATCACCTACTCCTACGCTTCGACTGGCACGTCGACGCCGACTATGTCGCCCCACTCAACTTCACATCCCTGCCGTTCCCGTCCGACGGACAACCTGTCGATCTACGTCGGCGTTCCACTCCGGTGCCCTGAGCCCCTACGACCGAGTTAGTTCGACGCCCGAAGCTCGAACTTGAGAACCTTGCCGGTCGGGGTGCGGGGAAGGTCGAGGGGGAAGACGATGTCGCGGGGTACCTTGTACCCGGCCAGCAAGGTGCGGGTGTGCTCGACGATGTCTTCCGCGGATGCCTGTAATCCCTTGCCCAGAACCACGAATGCCTTCGGACGCTCGCCCCACTTCTCGTCCGGAACGCCGACGACGGCCACGTCGATCACGGCGGGGTGGCTCATGATCGCCTGCTCCACCTCGACGGTAGAGATGTTCTCGCCGCCGGAGATGATGATGTCCTTCGCGCGGTCCTTGAGCTGAATGTATCCGTCGGGATGCATGACGCCGAGGTCTCCTGAATGGAACCACCCGCCGGCAAAGGCTTCCGCGGTTGCGGCCTCGTCACGGTAGTACCCGAGCATGACGTTGTTGCCGCGGAGCACGATCTCGCCCATGGTCTGACCGTCGGCGGGAACGTCGTTCATGTCGGGGTCGACGACCCGTGCATTTTCCGCCTGGACCATGCCAACGCCCTGCCGGGAAAGCAGCGCGGCGCGCTCGGACTGTGGCTTCTCGTCCCAGGTTTCCTGGTATTCGCAGATCGTGTACGGCCCGTACACCTCGGTGAGGCCGTACACGTGGACGACGGTCACACCGATGTCCTCGAGCTTGCCGATGATCGTCGGCGACGGGGGAGCACCTGCGGTGGTGATGCGAAGGGCGTCGACCTTGTGGGCATGATCCGCGTCGGCGATGGTGGAGCAGACAGTTGGTGCGCCGCACAGGTGGGTCACGCCCAAGTTGTCGATCGCATCCCAGATCGAATCGGCGCGGACGGCGCGCAGGCAGATGTGGGTGCCGGCGGCCTGGGTAACTGCCCACGGTGTGCACCAACCGTTGCAGTGGAACATCGGCAGTGTCCACAGGTACTTGGTGGAGCCGGTGAACCCGTTGTGGAAGGTTTCACCGAGGGAGTTCAGGTACGCGCCGCGGTGGGAGTACATGACGCCCTTGGGTTTTCCGGTGGTACCCGACGTGTAGTTGATGGCGATGCACTGCTGCTCGTCGTCGACCCCCCAATGCAGTGGCTGATCGGCGATCGCTTCACCTTCTGCCAACAGATCGGCGTACTGCCCGGTGACGATTCCGGTGGGAACCTCCGGGTACGGGACGGTGGAGTCCGGGATCTCGATGATCTCGCGCAGGCTCTGCACGTTTGTTTTCGACGACGCGACGGAACCGACGAACTCGGAGTCTACGAACAGGATCGTGGTTCCCGAGTGATCGAGAATGTACTCGAGTTCAGGTCCGGCGAGGCGCGAGTTGAGGGCGATCAGGATTCCGCCGGCCAGAGGCACGGCAAAATGCGCAAACAGCATTTCGGGAATGTTCGGCGCCAGGTAAGCGATGCGATCGCCGGGCTGGATACGGTCCCGCAAAACACGTGCCAGAGCGGCTACCTCGTCGCCGAACTCGCGGTAGGTGTACGTCCGATCACCGTGAATGACGGCGGTGCGATCTGGGAACACCGACGCGCTGCGTTCGAGAAAGCGCAGCGGGCTGAGCGGGGTGTTGTTGGCTGTGAGTGCGGCGGGTGCAGACACGGGTTCCTCCGAGGTTCGCGTGGTCGGACGTTGCAGCTCACCCGTCACGGTGAATGTGATCGGCGCTACAAACGCTCGTGTTGGACGATATTGGGCTAGCCCACCAGCCGCTACCCTACGAAGTGGGTATCCGCGTTTTCCCGACCAGGAGTGCACGTGAACAGGGTTTTAAGGCCGAGCGACGACGACGCGTTGCGGGCGGCGCTGCGCCGGCTGCAGCCGCAGACGGAACTGCCGGTCCTGTTCGGTGGGGGAGTGAGCGGCAACTCCTTGACCATCACCAGCTACGTCGGGACGCACAGCACTCTGCTGCGCAACCTCGAGATCAACGCGGCATGCGGACTCGGTGGGCGGGCTATCGCCGAGCAGCGCACAGCTGTGGTGCAGGACTACGCCAATTCGTCTCAGATCACCCACGACTACGACTACGAGGTCGGCACCGAGCGAATCGAATCGTTGATGGCGGTTCCCGTGGTCGTTCGAGGGAAAACCCGCGGCGCGCTCTATGGCGGACTGCGCGCCAACCTGCCGATCGGAGATGTTGTTGCAGACAAGATGATGCGTGCGTCGTACTCGTTGGCACGCGAAATCGAGATCCGCGACGAGGTTGATCGTCGTGTCGCGATGATCGACACTGCTGCGGTGGAACAGGTTTCGAGCCGCGAGGCAAAAATATCGGAGACGTTGACGGAAAGTTTCCTCGCGTTGGGTGAGATCGCGGCAGGTCTGCAGGACGAGAAACTCAGTGCGCAGGTTCACGCCGTCGAGGCAAAACTTCGGGCCTTGACGGCGCCTGCAGAGATCGCGAGTGCGATAGTGCTGTCGCCGCGTGAAACGGACGTGATGAGGTACGTCGCGTTGGGGCTGCGCAACGCCGAAATCGCGGAGCACCTGTCCTTGAGCGTCGAAACCGTCAAGACGTACATGCGCAATCTCATGGCCAAACTCGATGTGCGAAGTCGTCATGAGGCGGTTGTCGAAGCTCGTCGTCACGGTCTGATTCTGTGATCACTCACAAATAGAGGTGCAAAGATACCGGCATGGGGCGTCGCATCATTCTGAATACCGAACGGCTGACGTTGACGACTTGGTTCCCGTCCGACTTCGAGGACCTCGCTGCGCTACACGCTGATGCCCTGACCATGCGGTTCATCGGGTACGGACGACCAGATACTCGGGACGAGGCGCAGTCGCGGCTGGACGGGTATCTCGATGAACAGAGAACTCGGGGTTGGACCAAGTGGCGCGTGGAGAACCACGGCGGCGACATGATCGGTCGGGCGGGTTTCGGTGAGTTCGACTCGAGTCGCGAACTGGCGTACGCCTTTCGGCGAGATCAGTGGGGGAATGGTCTCGCTACTGAGGTTGCCTCGGCGTTGGTGGACTGGCACTTCGAATATCCGGCGTTCGACCTGCCGTCGCGTAGCCTGTGCGCGCATGTAGAGGCCGGACATCGAGCGAGTATGCGGGTGCTCGAGAAGGTTGGCTTCGATTTTGTGGACATGCGCGAGTACAAGGGTGTTACCTGTGCGTTCTTTCAGTTTCCCGTCGTAGTGCTGCCCGGGCCGGCCGGGAAATCCGACGCGTAGCCGATCTGGGACGTGAAAGTTATTTTCGGCCTTCACGAACCCTTACCGGCGATGGCCTGCTTGATTGCGATCCGCCATCGCGCTTGTCCCGGTAAGCGGAATCCTCGAGACCCGCCGCCGTTGTGGTTGATATGACGGACCTCACAATCGCACAAGCAGCACACGAGTGATGAGGGCATCGATGCAGGATTTGTTCGACAACAGTGACATGACGGGCCTGGCCGGGGCGATTCGCAAGGGGGACGTATCCGCCAAGGAGGTCCTGGAGTTCAGCCTTGACCGGCTCGACGAGCGGAACCCGGCCGTCAATGCAGTGATCAGCGAGCGCCGCGACGAAGCTCGGAACGAGGTCGCTGCCGGTCTTCCCGAAGGCCCACTGCAGGGTGTGCCGTTCGTGATCAAGGACCTCGGACTTGATGTCGCGGGTCTGCCGAGTACCAACGGATCTCGTTTGTTCGCCGATGCTGTGGCGCAGGAGGATTCGACGCTCGTCGAGCGATACCGTCGTGCGGGTCTGGTGATTGTCGGTAAGACGAACACTCCGGAGTTCGGCAAGAATGCGAGTACCGAACCTGCACTGTTCGGCCCCACCCGCAACCCGTATGCACTCGATCGCTCACCCGGTGGGTCGTCGGGAGGCACGGCTGTAGCTGTTGCGGTGGGAATCGTGCCCGCGGGCCATGCCAGTGACGGCGGCGGCTCGATCCGCATCCCGGCGTCTGCGTGCGGCCTGGTTGGTCTCAAGCCGAGCCGTGGTCGTACCCCGACGGCGCCGGCACGAACTCTGTTTGCGTCGCCGATGGGTGTTCACCACGCGCTTACTCGCAGTGTGCGCGACACCGCTCTGCTCCTCGATCTTTCCGCTGGACCCACTGTGGGCGATCCGTACGTGATCCTGGCGCCGAAGCGGCCGTACGTCGAGGAAGTGGGCGCGGATCCCGGACGCTTGCGGATTGCTCTGAGCAACGCGCTACCGGACGGCACGCCGGTGGACCCGGAGTGTGCGGCCGTCACCTCGAGCGTCGCCGGTCTGCTCGAAGAACTCGGCCACCATGTTTCCGAAGGCGCCCCGGACTTTCCGCTCGATGCACTGACTTCCGGGCTTTCCGTGTTGATGGGCATACCGATGACCATCGAGGTCGATGCACGACTCGAGGCCGTGAACCGCGCAATCCGCGACGACGACCTCGAACCGATGGCTCGGATGATCTACGACCGCGCGAAGTCCGAAACCGCGACCAACGTAGTCAAGGCGCTGCAGGAACTCGAGCGAGCAGCGCAGGTGATCGGTGCGTTCTTCGTCGATCACGACCTGTTGCTGACCCCGACGATGGCTCGCCCGGCCGCTCCGCTTGGTCTCCTCGATACGGCAAATCCCATGTCGATCTGGGAGCACTCGGCCGGATACAGCGGATTGACCAGTCCGTTCAACAGCTCTGGTCAGCCGGCGATTTCGTTGCCGATGGGTCATGACTCGGCCGGTGTGCCTATCGGCGTCCAGTTGGTTGCCGCCTTCGGGCGCGAAGATGTGCTGATTCAGGTTGCGTCGCAACTCGAAACGGCGCGCCCGTGGTCCATCGCTCCGGTGTGGCCGCCGACCCAGGGATAACAGTGCGCAGTAGCGGTCCGGCGGTGGTTTCATGCCCGCTGCCGGGCCGCTTTGTCGTGTGTGGAGGCGTTCGACAAGCCCGTGGAAATTCAAAAAGTATTTCTAATCGAAATATCGCATATCGAACGACTTTTCTGCGTAGTATCCACAATGAGCGGTGGTGAGTAGTTGCGTCGGTGTGGAGCGAACAGGCTCCGATCCACACGGACGGGGCCGCCCAGCGCGATCGAACTGCGTTGTCACAGAAATGGATCAAGGATGGTCGTTCAACCGGACATGGCATATCGGCGCTCTCTGGCCGTGGCAGAACTGACAGGCCCGGGGCAGTTGTTCGAGGTGGCTGAAGAACCCGTGCGCGGGCACGTCATGCCGGTGTTCAAGAATCGTGCGCACACGCTCCGTGAGCTTCTGGCGGCGTCGGTCGAGCACGGCGACACCGAGTATCTGGTGTGCGACGAACTGCGGATTACCTTCACCGATCACTTCGCTCGTGTGGCATCACTGGCAGAGGAGTTGCGAAGCGCGTATTCGATCGGCAAGGGCGACCGCGTGGCGATTCTGTCTGCGAACAACGCACAGTGGATCATCACCTTCTGGGCGGCGACGTCCCTCGGGGCGATAGCGGTCGGGATGAACTCGATGTGGTCGGCTCCCGAGATCGACTACGGCATGCAGCATTCCACTCCGAAACTTGTTGTCGCCGATGCAAAACGACGAGAACTGCTCGGTGAGGTCGGCGTGCCGGTGCTGTCCACCGAAATCGACGTACCTCGCTTGTCCACACTGCATGCCGATGCAGCACTGTCGACCTGCGCCATCAACGAGGACGACCCTGCCGTCATCCTGTACACCAGTGGCACAACCGGGCGGCCGAAAGGTGCGACGCACTCGCACCGGAACATCATCACGGCAAACGACTTTCACCGATTCAACGATGCCTTGGCAACGCATTTCGGAAACCCACCCGCGAACCGTCGGTTTCTGCTGTCGAATCCACTGTTCCACATCGCGTCACTGCACAACCTTGCCGTGCCACGATTGTCGATCGGGGACACCGCAGTCATCTACAGCGGGCGATTCGAGATCGAACGCGTGCTGCGATTGATCGAGCGCGAGCGGGTCACCAACTGGGGTGCTGTGCCGACCATGGCGAATCGCCTTGTTTCACATGGTGATCTGTCTCGATACGATCTATCCTCGCTCAAGACGATGTCACTGGGATCGGCGCCGTCGTCAACCGCTCTGAAGGAGAAGGTTCGCGAACTGCTGCCGGTGGCGGGGCGTTCGTTGGGGACGACGTACGGGCTCACCGAGTCGTCGACCGGAGCCACCTTGGCGACAGCCGCCGATCTGGAGGAGTACCCGGATTCCGTGGGCCGCCCCGTCGTCACGATGAGCGTCGAGATCCGGGACGACAACGGTCATCGACTCCCGGACGGTTACGAGGGTGAGATCTGCCTGCGCGGACCGCACGTGATGGTGGGCTACTGGAACAACGATGCGGCGACGGCCGCCGCGCTCGACGATGAAGGATGGCTGCGTACAGGCGATTTGGGATTCATGGCCGATGGTCACCTCCGCGTCAGCAGTCGTAGATCGGACTTGATTCTGCGTGGTGGGGAGAACGTCTACCCCGTCGAAGTGGAGAACGTCCTGAGCGAGCACCCGTCGGTGCAGGAATGCGCGGTGATCGGAATTCCCCACGCGGACTACGGCGAAGAAGTGGCCGCAATTGTTGTGGTCGAGGAGCCGGGATCCGTCTCGGAGGCAGAGTTGCTCGGGTACGTGCGGGAGCGTCTCGCTAAGTACAAGGTGCCTTCCCGATGGCGACTGACCACAGAACCGTTGCCGCGCAATGCAACCGGAAAGGTCGTGCGTAAACAACTCGACGTTGACGGCGAACCGGCGATAGTCTCGGAGAATCGTCACGCGTGGACTTCGCTGCTGACGGCACTCGACGAGCGTCGTCGGGCTGCACAGGAGATGGGTGGCCCCGACAAGCTACTGCGGTACCGGCGGTTCGGGCGCGTTGATGCGCGCGAACGAGTATCGAAGTTCCTGGACGAGGATACATTTCAGGAAATCGGCGTACTGGCCGGCGACGCGTCGATCCCGTCCGACGCCTTCGTTGCGGGGTCCGGACTTGTCGACGGCCGTCCGGTGCTGGTCGGTTCGGAGGATTTCACGGTTGCCGGCGGATCCATCGGAACGGCAGCGGCCACCAAGCGCGCCCGGATCGCAGAACTTGCCAAGCGCGAGCGCACTCCACTGGTGATGATGCTCGAAGGTGCCGGGCACAGGGCAACCAACGCACTGCACCCACACCGGCCGGCGCCCAACGATCTGCAGGCAATGGCCGAGCTTGCCGGATTGGTCCCGACGGTTTCGATTGTGTGCGGACCCTCGGCTGGGCACGGAGCTCTTGCTGCACCGATGTCGGATTTTGTCATCATGGTCAAAGACCACGGCGCGATGTTCACAGCCGGCCCGCCGCTGGTGGAGGCGTCGCTCGCCGAGAAGGTGACAAAGGAAGACCTCGGCGGTAGCGCCGTGCACGCTGAAGTGAGCGGAATCGCCGACAATGTTGCGGCGGATGTAGACTCGGCGCTCGAGTTGACGCGTAAATACCTGTCCTATTTCCCGTCGAACGCGTGGAGTCGCGCGCCACTGGCGGATCCTGACACTTCGGTTGCGGCGCCGCGCTCCCTCGATTCTCTTCTCGACGTAGTTCCGCCGAATCCTCGTATCCCGTACGACATGCACGACGTGTTGTCCGTGATGGTGGACGAGGGCACCCTGTTCGAGCTGCAACCGCAGCACGGTTCTTCTGTCATCACAGTGCTGGCAAGGATGGGTGGCCGGGTCGTCGCCGTTGTCGCCAATCAGCCACTGGTGCTTGCCGGTGCGTTGGATGTGGCCGCGGCGGAAAAGGCATGCCGGTTCATCGAGATGACCGGAGCTTTCCATATCCCGTTGATCTTCCTGGCCGACAACCCGGGAGTTCTTGCGGGAAGTAAGTCCGAACGGGACGGCATACTGCGGGCGAGCGCTCGAATGTTCGCGGCGCAGCATCGGTCCACCGTGCCGAAAATGCATGTGACAGTGCGCAAAGCCTTCGGATTCGGGGGCTCGGTCATGGGTCAGAATGCTTTCGACAATCAAACCGTGTCGTTGTCGTTCCCGGGAGGGATGCTGGGAGGTATTCCGGCTGCCGTGGGTGGGAGCACCTCGAAGGCGGACGAGCGGACACAGCGTGCATTGATCGAGAACGAGGCTGCAGGTCCGTGGCGTCTGGCAAGTTCGGTGACGTACGACGACGTCATCGATCCACGCGAACTACGCAACGCGCTGCTCGGTGCGCTGAGGCTGTCGAGTGGGCGAGATGCGGAGCCGGTTGCCCCGGTGGTGCACACCGGATACTTGCCCTAGTGAAATCCGACGTGCCACCGGGCTTTCGGACCAGATTCGGAGCTCGACTGCGGATTCCGCTGATCGCCGCACCCATGCTGAGAGTGAGCGGGCCGGACCTCGTGTCGGCAGCCTGCGCGGCGGGCGTCGTCGGCGCCTTTCCGACGGCAAACGCGCGCACGGCAGAGGAACTCGATTCGTGGCTGGCGACATTTGATCGTGCCAATGAGGAGAGCGGCGGAGAACTGGCACCGTACTGCCCCAATCTGATCATGAGAGCGCCGCGACTGGCAGACGACGTTGAGTGCTTGGTTCGCCGCCGAGTGGAAATGGTCATCGCGAGCGTAGGCTCACCGGCCCCGATCATCGGACCGCTCCACGATATCGGCGCTGCGGTCTTTGCCGACGTCGGCACGCTTCGTCATGCCGAAAAGGCAGTTGAAGCCGGTGCGGACGGACTCGTGCTGCTCTCGGCCGGAGCGGGTGGGCAGACGGGGTGGATGAACCCGTTTGCCTTCATCCGTGGTGTCCGTGAGTTCTTCGACGGCACAGTGATTCTCGCGGGCGGAATCTCCGACGGGCAGGCGTTGTGGGCTGCCGAGGTGGCAGGCTTCGACGCGGCGTACATGGGCACACGTTTCATCGCGAGCGACGAGAGTTCGGCGTCGGCGCAGTACAAGGACATGTTGGTCGAGAGCACGATGGATGACGTGGTGTTGACCAACGCTTTCACCGGACTGCGGACGAACATGCTTGCTCCGTCCATCAGAGCGCAGGGGCTTGATCCCGACACACTGAACGAGCAGATCTCCGTGAAAGAATCGGCCGAGCTGTTCGGACCGGGGTCATCAGAACCGGGGCCGAGAAGGTGGACCGACGTCTGGAGTGCGGGCCATTCGGTGTCGGGAGTGAAACGACGCAGCCCCCTTTCGGAAGTAGTTCGCGAAACAGTCGCAGAGTACGAGGACGCCCGAGCGAGAACACGTTCGGTGCTGGAGCAACGACGAGCAGCGAACGCAGACTCCTGAGCAGACGTTTTTCGATAGTCACCTTCCCGGTGATCGGGACAAGGATGGATAACTCCTGTGCAGGTTGCCATTGTCAAAACTAGTTCCGAAAAAACGTATACCTAATAGACATATCCGGGTTAGTCTGCCTGTGAGCCGAAGAGACCGTGTGCGTGGGGTTTCTCGCCGACTTTGATCTATCTCGAGAGGGAATTCGATGAGCGGAAAATGGAACGGCAAAGGCAAAATTGCCGCAGTGTCGCTGGTGGCTGCCTTGGCCGTCGCGGGATGCGGCGGGGGCGGCGGCACCAGCACTGCAGGCGGCTCCACTGCATCGGCCGCAGATATCGACCGAGCGGCCGTACTTCGCGTCACCGCGTCTGCACCGACCAGAAACCTCGATCCGTACCTCCAGACCAGCTACGGCGGTTGGGGCTACCTGACTCCGATGTTCGATCGCTTGACCATGGTGGACAAGGAGGGAAATCTTGTTCCGGGACTTGCGGAGTCGTGGGAGTTTTCCTCTGACGGAGGGTATCTCGAGCTGAAGTTGCGAGACGACGTCTCGTTCCACGACGGCACCAAGTTCGACGCCGCCGCCCTCGCCGCGAACGTCCAGCGTGGAAAGACGATGGCAGGCAGCACTGTTGTCGCCGCGCTCGACGACATTACGTCCGTCGATGTTGTCGACCCGACTACTGCCCGGCTGAACCTGACCAAGGGTTCCGGTGTGGAGCTACCCGGGCTGTTCAGCACCAATGTCGGCATGATGGTCAGCCCCAAGACCATAGAAGCCGGCACGGACATCCGAAACGATCCGGGCCAGAGCGGATCCGGACCGTACACCGTCACCAACTACGTACCCGAGGAATCTCTCGAGGTTACTCGTGCACAGGGCGACTACTGGGATCCAGCGGCCGGACTGCTCGGTGGAATCAGCTTCAAGACCATGCCGGACGCGACAACGCGTTTGAACGGAATGCAGACCGCCGCCACCGATATCAGCTGGGTGAGCTCGGCCAACGAGATCGTTCAGGCGCAGTCGCTCGCGGACCGCAACGTGCTGGGTATCGACAAGGTGAAGTTCCGCAATGTGCTTGGTGTCTTCATGCGAGCACGTGACGACCTCGCGAAACCCGAAGTGCGCCAGGCTGTTGCACACGCCATCGATCCCGAGGCCATCAGCGCGCTCTTCTCGGGAACCTGCACCCCGTACCGACAGATGTATCCGGAATCGAGTTGGGCGGCCGACCCGTCGTACCAGTACCCGTACACCTTCGACGTGGACAAGGCCAAGAGCCTGGTCTCCAGTGCCGGTGGAGCCAAGATCACACTGACATTCGGTGCCGGAACAAATACCGAAAAGCCTGCCAACGTTATTCAGTCCTCGCTGGCAGCAGCAGGATTCGAGGCGGAGCTCAATCCCGTTCCGAATACCCAGAACGAGCCCGGCTACATCGCCGGCACCTTCCAGTCGATGGTGTCGAACAGCTTCAGCCCCAAGGTAGACCCCGCTGAGACCGTCAATACCTTTGTCGTGGGTCCCTACGACTTCGGTAACGGCAATCCCGAGATCGCCGCACTGGCGACAAAGGCTGCCAACCCGACGTTGTCGCAGGACGAGCGGGCCGGGCTGTACCACGAGATCTGGTCGAAGACACTGGCCGAGGCCATGTTCGTCCCGATCTGCAATCAGACGAACGCGACGATCTTCAGTGACAAGGTAGTCAACGCCGACAACATCCCGTGGGTTGACACCGGAATCTTCGATCTGCGCTACGTCGGAATGACCAAGTAGCACTGCAGATTCAGAAATCTTGCTGATAGACCGATCTGCTTCGCAGGTGATGCGACAAAGAATTCACGCAGACGCATCACCTGCGAAGGGGAACCGCCGACAAGACCGGCTGTAAGCGCCGGTGAGGGGTGCTTATGTTGCGTTACGCGGGGCGACGGCTGCTGGCGGCGGTGCCGCTGTTGTTGATTGTGCCTTTGATGATTTTTCTGTTGATCGATTTGGCGCCGGGGGATCCGGCTGCGATTCTTGCCGGCGATGATCCGACTCCGGAGCGGTTGGCCGAAATCCGGTCGACACTTCACTTGGACGACAACATCTTTCTGCGGTACGTCCGGTGGGTGGGCGGTGTTCTGCAGGGTGATCTGGGTACGTCGTTTCTGTCGAATCAGTCGGTGACGGAGCTGATTTTCCGCCGGATGGCGACGACGTTGTCGCTGGTTGTTTTTGCGATGGTGCTTGCGGTGACGATCGGGTTGATCTTGGGTGTTGTCGCCTCGCTTCGTCCCGGCGGAATTGTCGATCGTCTGGTGAATGTGGTGGCGTCGATTGCGATCGCGATTCCCGCGTTCTGGTTCGGTCTGGTGCTGGTGTCGGTGTTCGCAGTGACCAATCAGATCTTCCCGGCCTTCGGGTATGCGCCACTCTCAGACGGGTTTGTGCCGTGGATTCAGCACCTCATTTTGCCGGGTACTGCGTTGGCGTTGTTGCCTGCGGCGGAGGTGACGTTGCAGCTGCGGTCGTCGCTGGGGCAGGTACTCAAGAGCGACTACATCCTCAACGCGGAGGCGAAGGGTCTCGGGCGCGGACGTGTCGTGTTCAAGCATGGACTCAAGAACGCGTGCATCCCGGTGGTCACGGTGCTCGGTTTCCGTGTCGCGGAAGTGTTGGGCGGGGCGGTGACCATCGAAATCATCTACAGCATGCCGGGGTTGGGCTCCCTGGCCGTGAACAGTGTCCAGAACCACGATATTCCGGTGTTGCTCGGGTTTGTCCTGTTCACCACCGTGGTGGTGGTGCTGGTGAACCTGCTTGTCGACATTTCCTACGGCTACTTCAACCCTAAGGTTCGCGCATGACTGATCCGAAGGTAGTGACCACATCCGAGACGGCGGAGCGGCCTGCGAGGGGCCAAGGCTTGAAGGCTGTTCTGCGTAAGCCTGTGACGATGGTCGCGGGTATTTTCATCCTGCTTCTGGTGATCATGGCGGTGTTCGCTCCAATTCTGGCGCCGCACGATCCGTACGTGCAGGACCTGGTCAACCGATTGCAGCCGCCGAGTGCAAATCATCTGCTCGGCACAGATGATTACGGCCGAGATGTGTTGAGCCGGTTGATCTACGGCGCGCGGATTTCGTTGACGGCGTCGTTGCAGGCGGTGAGTGTGGCGCTGATCCTGGGACTTCCACTCGGTGTCATCGCCGGTTATCGCGGCGGCTGGGTCGATTCGCTGATCACCCGGGTGATGGATGCGTTGATGTCGGCTCCGTCACTGGTGCTGGCGATCACGATCGTCGCGGTCCTCGGTTCGGGAATCACCAACGCGATGCTCGCCATCGGTTTGGTCATGGCGCCCAGGTTTTTCCGGGTTGCGCGGGCGTCGACGATGGATGTGCGGCACGAGACGTACATCGAGGCCGCAATCGCGTTGGGCTGCCGTCCGGGCAGAACCATTATCAGGCATATCCTTCCGAACGTGATGCCGCCGGTGGTGCTGGTCATCTCCGTCTCTCTCGGTGCTGCGGTTGCGGCGGAAGCGAGCCTGAGTTTCCTCGGCCTCGGGGCGAAGGCTCCGGCGGCGAGTTGGGGTTCGATGCTCAGCACCGCGGCGTCGAATATGCAGTTGGCGCCGTACCTGGTGTGGCCTCCCGGCGTGATGATTTTCTTGACGGTCCTGTCCTTCACCTATCTGGGCGACGGTGTTCGCCGATCTTTGCTACGGAGTCGTAATGGTGACAATGACTGATCTGATGCGTAAAGAGCAGTTCGATGCGAGCACTGAACCACTGTTGCGGGTTCGGGATCTGACCATCGAATTCCCCAGCGGTGGAGGCGGTTGGCAGACGACGGTCGAAGGTGTCTCGTTCGACGTCGGTGCCGGCGAGTCGGTGGCGTTGGTCGGTGAGTCCGGATCAGGCAAGACGGTGTCCTCGCTTGCGGTGATGGGTTTGACGCAGGCTACCGGCGGCCGGATTTCGCGGGGTTCCATCGAATTCGACGGTCGTGATCTGACGAAGGTTCCGGAACGGGAGTGGCGCAAGCTCCGCGGTACCGGGATGGGCATGATTTTTCAGCAGCCTATTCGCAGTCTCAATCCGGCCTACACGGTAGGTGATCAGATCGCTGAATCCGTGCGCAAGCACTTGGGTTTGAGCCGCAAGGAAGCAATGGCTCGGGCGGTGGAGATGCTCGAGTTGGTGCAGATTCCCCGGGCGAAGGAGCGGGTAGGCGATTATCCGCACGCGTTCAGTGGTGGCATGTGTCAGCGTGTGATGATCGCGATGGTGATGGCATGCAATCCGCGGTTGCTGATCGCGGACGAGCCGACCACTGCGCTGGATGTGACGGTGCAGGAGAAGATCCTCGATCTGTTGCGGGATTTGCAGGAGCAGACCGGTGTGGCGTTGCTGTTCGTCAGTCACGATCTTGCGGTGGTGGCGGAATTGTGTCAGCGGGTGGTGGTGATGTATGCCGGTGAGATCGCGGAAAACGCTGCGGCAGAAGAAGTGTTCTTCCGTCCCCAGCATCCGTACACGTCGGGTTTGCTGGCTTCGATTCCTCAGCCGGGACTGAATGCGGATCGTCGGCTGCATGCGATCCCGGGCGGGATTCCCGCGGCGGCCGATTGGCCGACAGGATGCCGGTTCTCGCCGCGGTGCCCGCATGTGGCGCCGGGACTGTGCGATGTGGAGCATCCTGCGATGGCGCAGGTTCCGACCGGAGAGGCGCGATGCCTGCGTGTGCAGGACCTCGATCTGCAGGGAGTGAGTGTGCGATGAGTCTTCTCGAAGTGAAGAACGTGTCGAAGTCGTTTGCATCGGGCCGCGATTTTCTGGGCCGTCGCACCAAGTGGTCGCATGCGGTCAAGGACGTCAGTTTCAGTCTCGAAGCCGGTGAATGTCTTGCCGTGGTCGGGGAGTCGGGTGCTGGTAAGTCGACGGTGGGCCGGATTGCCTTGCGGTTGATCGAGCCGGATACCGGTTCGATCACGTTCGATGGCGTTGACGTGCGAGCCGCAAAACCTGCCGAGTTGCGTTCGATGCGCCGCGGTATGCAGATGATTTTCCAGGATCCGCACAGTTCTCTCAATCCGCGGATGACCGTTGTTGATGCTGTGGTGGAACCGCTGATCGTGCATACCGACATGGGTCGGGGTGAGCGTGAGAAGTTGGCGACGGCGATGTTGGACAAGGTGGGGATCGGTTCGCGTTATTTCGGCCGGTATCCGGCGGAGCTTTCCGGTGGTCAGCTTCAGCGTGTTGCTATTGCTCGGGCGTTGACGTTGAATCCGAAGATGATCGTCTGTGATGAACCTGTTGCTGCGCTGGATGTTTCGGTGCGTGCTCAGGTGCTGAACTTGTTGCGGGATCTGCAGGAGGAGTTGGGTCTTGCGTATCTGTTCGTGTGTCATGATTTGGCGTTGATCGAAGTGATCGCCGATCGTGTGCTGGTGATGGCGCGCGGTGAGGTTGTGGAAAGTGGGTCGGTGGAGGACATCTTCCGTCGCCCGCAGCAGGAGTACACCCGAACATTGCTCGACGCTATTCCGGTACCCGTTCCACGATCTGTCCGTGGGCAGGAATTCGAGGGCGTCCGAGCCGAACCTGTCAGTTGAGGAGAATTCGATGACATCGGCACCGATGGCAGTGGCACCCGCACAGTCTCGAACCATATTGCGTACCACGGAGTCCGGCGACTTCCTGATGAGTGACTATCTAGGTGAGCACTCCGACGGTTCGGCAACCGGGGGCTTTCAGGCGTATCTTGTCGGCCAGAAGGCGGAAAAGCTTCGGCCCCACTATCACGAGGTGGATCAGTTTCAGGTAGTTCTCGACGGCAGTGGACGCCTCGGTAGGCACGCCATCGGCGCGGGCACTGTGCATTACAGCGATGCGTACACGGTGTACGGGCCGATCTTCGCCGACGCTCCCGACGGTCTGTCGTACTTCACCCTTCGGCTCGACCCCGCCGCTGGATTGAACTACATGCCGGAATCACGCGTCAAAGGTGAGACGCGAGCCGGCGAACATTTCACCTGTGCGATCGACGACGCCGCAGGAGAGACGGGAAAGCTGGATCTACTGGCCCGTACCAGACGTGGCGCCGCAGCATTCGGTGTTGCGCTCGACCTCGGTGGGGTATTGACCGCCGATGCACTCGCTGAATGTGTGGGTCGGGGGTATGCAGTTGTGTTGTCCGGCAGTGTTGCGTTCGGCGACCGTACATTGCCGTCGGGAAGTCTCATTCCGTTCGTGTCTGCTGTTGCACTGGAGGGGCTTTCGGGACAGTCCGATCGCACGAACCTGGCCCTGGTTGTCTTCGCGACGCTGAGTGAGCCCACTCAGTAGGAGCCGCCGAGTTGATCCGCCGCCGATCGGAGCAGCTCGCCGTACCGCGCGAAGTACTCCTCGGTGAGTCGAGTCGCCGGCCCACTGATCACGATCGCAGCCAGTGGCGATCCCGACGCATCCAGCACCGCTGCGGCGAGGCTGGTTGATCCTTGCTGGACGGCTTCCTCGCTTGCGGCCCATCCACGCCTGCGGATCTCCTGGTACTCGGCATCTGCGAGGAGGAGATCGGGCTGACCCGAGCTGTTCATGCGTTCTTCCTGCGACTGGTACGCGTGGATGACCCGTCCCGCTGCACTTGTCTCGGGTACGTGTATCTCCCCGGGCTTCAGGCCTGTCCGAACCATGTGGGTACCTTCAACCACCCCGAGGACGATCATGTGTTCTTCCTCCGCGACAGCGAGATGTACTGTCTCGCCGGTTGTATCCCGAATCTTGGTCATGACGGGTTGTGCTCGGGCAGCCAGCGACGAGCCGTTGTAGACCTGTCCGGCTACGACAACACAACGGGTGGAGAGCTCCCAGCGGGGTGGAGCCTCGCCGACAGGGTGGATCCATTGCGCTTCATGGAGGGTTGCCAGGGTGCGTTGCATGGCGCTTTTGTCGACCTCGAGTAGCCGTGAAAGCGCGGTCAAGCCGATTGGCTGATGGGCAGCAATGGCTTCGATGACGCGGAGTCCGCGCGTGAGTCCACTGATTGTCTTGACTGCGATCTGAATCACCCCTACTCTGATTAAAGAATTGATACACAGTATCACATAGAGATACTTGCCGTGAAGGCGATCTTCCTGAAAGTTCGCACTTTCCTTCCCGCTGGCGGTCCAGTGCACTACCGAGAGGTTGCTGTGAAGAAGTTCAAACCCAGTGTCGATCAATTGATCCCGAACCTGACGCCGGCGGAGGAGATAGTTCTGCTTGCACGCGCCCTGTGGGCGGAGGGATACCGGGATCATCTCGCCGGGCATATCACGTACAACCTCGGTGACGGCACCATGCTGTGCAACCCGTGGCTGCTCACCTGGGAGGAGATCCTCCCCGCCGACATCATTCGCATCGACATCGACGGCAATGTCCTACAGGGTGATTGGCCTGTCCCACTGGGAATTCCTCTGCACCTTGCGCTTCACCGAGCACGTCCCGATGTCGGCATTGCGCTACACAATCATTCGGAGTTCGGAACGGTCTGGGCTGATCTGGGCGAGGTTCCACCCGCTTACGATCAGAGTTCCAGCCTCGGCGGCGGCGAGGTAGTGCTGGTCGACGAGTACGACGGCGGCGTCGACAACATGGAGGCAGCCGAGGCCGCGATCCGGTCGATCGGGCCCGCTGATCGCGCACTCCTGGCAGGACATGGCGTTTTTGTCACCGGAAGTACCGCCGCAGCAGTCTATTTGCGGGCGGTCGCTCTCGAACAACGTTGTAAGAATGCCTGGATGATCCGGGTGGCCGGTGGACCGGAGAAGACAGCTCTGCCCGACTGGTGGCTCGATCGAATGGCCGGTAGTGACGGAAACAGCTACCACGGCTTCTGGGAGGCTGCGGTGCGCGCTGCGTTGCGCTCGGATCCTGAACTGGCCGAGAGCCTTCAGGCCTCCCAATGAACAACCAAGGCTCTGCGGCCATCAGCCACTCCGGAACGGATACCCATGGATTTTGAACTAGACGCAGATCAGCGAGCGTGGCGAGAGGAGATACGCACGTTCCTTCGCGACAATGTCACACCGGAACTGCGCGCGGAGATGGCCGAGCACGATCTCGAGTTCATCGGCGGCGAGCTCACGGCCTTTCGCCGGAAGATCGGGGCAAAAGGGTGGTTCGGGCTCAATTGGCCCAAGGAGTTCGGTGGGCTTGGTCTCGGTGCGGTGTATCAGCATCTTCTGGTCAGCGAATTCGAGTACTGGGGCGTGCCGGGACCGGACTTGACCGTTACGTCGGTGGCTCCGATGATCATGCGCCACGGCACGCAACAGAACCGGGAAGAATTCCTGCCGCCCATTGCACGCGGTGAACTGACCTGCGCCGTCGGTTATTCCGAACCCAATGCCGGAACAGACCTTGCGAGTCTGAAAACCCGGGCGGTGCGTGAGGGTGACGAGTGGGTGATCAACGGTTCCAAGATCTGGAACAGTATGGCGCAGCGCGTCACTCACGAATGGCTGTGTGTTCGCACCAATACCGAGGTGCCCAAACACAAGGGTATCTCGGTGATCATCGTGCCGATCGACGCTCCCGGTGTTGTGATTCGTCCGATCACCGCGTGGTCCGGATATCGAACCAACGAGACGTTCTTCGACAACGTCCGTGTTCCAGCGACCAACCTGATCGGTGAAGTCGACAAGGGATGGAAGTACATCACCGGTGCACTGGATCTCGAACGTGGTGCCCTCACGAATGCAGGCGACCTGCGCAGAGCCGTCGACGATCTGTTGATTCTCGCGCGGGAGATCCGAGAAGACGGAACACGTCCGCTCGACAACGCAGATGTACGACGCAAGCTCGCTCAGTTGGATGCGGATGTCGAACTCGCGCAGCTCATGGGATTCGAGGCGTCGTCGCTGCTGGAAAGTGGAACCATTCCGTCGGTGCTCGTCAGCGTCGAGAAGATTTTCTCCAGTGAACTCAGACAACGGATTGCCGATGTCGGCACGGCGATGCTCGGTCCGGCAGGTTTGATCGCGGGATCGGACCCTCACGCAGTGATGGCAGGAAAATTCGAGCGACTGTACCGCGCCGCGCCACTGCTGCGATTCGGTGCCGGAGCCAACGAAGTTCTGCGAGATGTTATCGCCCAGCGCGGGCACTCTCTACCGAGTTACGGACGCTGACATGATTCCGACCTTCCTTGACGGCGTAGGAGTTTGCCGATGAAACTTGTTGCTAACCAAGACCAACTCGATCTGCAGGCAATGTCGGCTGCCGTCCTGGCCAAACAATGCCCGATCAGTGTGGTACGAGAACTGGCAGAGCCGATGTCCGAAAGCAGCCCGGACAAACTGATGACGGCGCTTGCCGAGGTTGGTGTACTTGGCCTGGCGATCGATGAAGAATACGGCGGCGGTGGAGCCAGCCTGTACGAACTCGGTGTGTTCTTTCGGGAGGCCGGTCGGGTTCTCTGCCCGTCGATTGTCTACAGCACACTGCAATTCGGTATTGCCGTCGGGCGACTGGCTACGTCGGAACAACGCAGGCGTTATCTGCCTGCGCTGGCCGAAGGTCGCCTTCGCGCCGGCGTTGCCGCCTGGAATCCCGGGGACGCCGGCGATATTCGACCCACTCTGACCGCAACACCAGCTCCGGGTGGGTGGCTGCTCAACGGAACCCTGCCATTTGCCGTGAACGCCTCGATGTCCGACGTGGTTCTCGTGACCGCTCGCACATCGGTGTTTGCCGAACCGGAACGGTTGATCTGCGCCTTCGTCGAGCCGACAGCCGAAGGTTGGAATGCCGTCCCATTGTCGAACATGTCCGGAGAGAGGCTATCTCGCGTCGAACTTGTCGACGTGTTCGCCTCGGACGCGGCCGTTTCTCTCGGGGGCAGCGGAAATGGGCTGAGCGCCGACGATCTTCGGTGGGTCGCCAATGCGGCAGTGGCGCTTCAATGCATGGAGATGGCAGGCGGCGGCGCCGCAGTTCTGGATCGCACTGTCGACTACATTGCCCAGCGCGAGCAGTTCGGGCGTCCGATCGGTAGTTTCCAAGCCGCACAACACATTGTCGCGGACATGCACATCGCGCTCGAAGGTGCCCGCTTGGCTGCCGCGCACGCGGTGTGGTGGGTGGCTCGCGGTGAATCCGCCACCCGTGCGGTCGCGATTGCAAAAATGCAGTGCAACGAGGCCTACAAGCGTGCGACCCTGGATGCACATCAATTGCACGGTGGTATGGGATACGTCCTCGAGACTGATTTGCACCTGTGGTCTGAGCGGGCGAAGGTCACGGAAATCCGATACGGCACAGCAGATATTGCGGCGGGTTGGCTGCAGAAGGAGCTGAACCTTGCCTAGCGAAGCGAAACCCGGACCGCGGCAGGCACTTCAGGATCTTCGGATCGTGGATTTGTCGAGGTGGGTGGCAGGAGAATACGCAACAAAGATGTTCGCAGATTTTGGTGCGGACGTTGTCAAAGTCGAAAAGCCGGAGACGGGCAGCTTGACGCGGGCGTGGGGACCGTTCCCCGGCGACGTTCCGAACGTCGAGCGAAGCGCACTCTTCCTGCATCTGAACACCAACAAGAAATCGCTTGTCCTCGACTTGACCTCGGATTCCGATCGGGAGGTTCTCCTGAACCTCGTGGACACGGCGGACGCGGTGGTGGAGTCCTTCCGTCCCGGCCAGCTGGAGAAATTGGGCCTGGGACCGGAAGTGCTGCACGCGCGCAACCCATCGCTGGTGATCACGCGGATCAGTGCTTTCGGCCAGACCGGACCGTACCGGGATCGTGAAGCGAGCGGCCTGGTCCTTCAGGCTGCCGGTGGCCCGATGAACGCAACTGGTGCGGCTGATCGTGCGCCGTTGCGTAAACCGGGAATGCTCGAGCACTACACGATCGGCCGTACCGCCGGCGAAGCCACGATGGCGGGAATCTTCAGCGCCAAGCGCACAGGAGAAGGTTCCGTGATCGACGTGTCCGGGCAGGAGGTTCTGCTCGCCGGCGCCGACCGGCGAGCGTCGTACCTCGTTTCGGCAGCGTATTCCGGCATGAATGCTCCACGCGGAGTGCGAAGCCCGCACCGGCACGGCGCGACGTTCACCGGACCGTTCCGGGCCAAGGACGGATTTGTGATGCTGTACGTGACCAATCAGGCTTTCTGGAATCGGTTGGTCGACATAGTCGGCGAGCACGACGACGCGTTCCATACGCGGTACCACGGGCGCGAGACGATCATGGGAAGGGATCGTGACGAGTTCATGGAATATGTCACCGAGTGGTTCGCGCAGCGGCCCAAAGTCGCCATCATGGAACAGTGCGAGGCGGCACGTATTCCCGTCACGGCGTATCTCGACGTCTCGGAATTGTTGAGTCACGATCACTTTCGTAGCCGAGGCGCATTTGTCAGCGGTACACATCCGGTTGCGGGCACGTTGGAGTACACGGGTGCGCCGTGGCGGATGGCCAATGGGTACCAGTTGCGTCATACCGCACCAACTCTCGACCAGCACGGCCCACAGATCCGTGAGTCACTGACACAAACAGGGGAGCGAGTATGAGTTATCCGCTCGAAGGGATTCGTGTTGTCGACCTGACGGTTGTGTGGTCCGGCCCCGGAGCGACAGCGATGCTGGGGGACTTGGGCGCAGAAGTGATACGTGTGGAGGGGAACAACCGCGTCAGCCGACAAGTTTCGGCAAAGACAACGAAGGAATCGATCGCGCAGACCGGGTATCACGGCGGCACCTATCCGGAGAAGGATCCCGGCGAGCGACCGTACGACCGCACAGCTCTCTTCAACTGGCATTCCCGGAACAAACTGTCGGCGTGCATGAATCTCGATACCGCTGAGGGACACGCAGCTGTGATCGAACTGATCAAAGTCAGTGATGTTCTGGTGGAGAACAATTCCAACGGAACTCTCGAGAAGTTGGGGCTTGGGCACGAGCGTTTGCTCGCACTCAACCCTCGATTGATCGTCGCTCGCATGCCACCCCTCGGAATGGCCGGACCGATGAGTGACTATCTCGGTTACGGCCCCAATTTCAACTCGCTGGTGGGGATTGCCGCGATGGACGGTTACGAGGGTGAGGAAGCCGACTCGGCCGGCGAGAACTACCACATGGACGAGGCAGCTCCGGCAGGTTTGGCCTTTGCGGTGATGGCCGCGCTGTTGGACCGCGAGCACACCGGCGTTGGGGGACTTGTCGAGTTTGCGCAGGCGGAGAACGTCATGGCGGAGATCGGGGAGTTCGTGCTCGACGCGCAGGTGAACGGGAGAGTTCCGGAGATCCTCGGCAACTCCGATCCTCATGTGCTACAGGATGTTTACCTCAGTGCGGATGAGGATCGGTGGGTGGCGATATCCGTTCGCAGCGATCGCGAGTGGACGGCATTGGCCTCGGTAATCGGCGGGGACGAACTTGCCGAAATGGGCGCCGATACAGTCGCCAGACGGACAAACTCCGCGTCGATCAGGGATCGAATTGCGAGGTGGGCCCGCTCGATGTCGGCTTCCGAGGTTGTTTCGGTGTTGCAGGAGTGTGCCGTTCCCGCAGGTGAAGTGATGAGCGAAACCGGATTGCTCGAAGACCGTCATCTGCGCGAGCGTGACTGGTTCCAGGAGCGGTCACATCCGTCGGTGGGAACCTATCGGTATCCAGGACATCCCTGGCGGGTAGAGGGATTCGATCTGGCATTCGGACGGGTACTCCCAGGGTTCGGTGAAGACAACGAGTACGTCTACAAGAAGATCCTCGGCTATTCCGATGAGAAGTATGCCGAACTCGAGAATTCCGGACTGGTCACCGACCATCAAATAGCGTGAGAGAGAAAGAACATGACTGAAAACGTAGCCGTGATTCCGGATTCGGAATCTCTGATCCCCGACAGTGTTGCCGAGCGTGTCGGGGAGGTGGTCTCCCAGGCGAGCGGAGCTGTGGTCGCGCGGGACTGGCAACGGTGGGCTGTGGCCGTCGGCGAAACCAACCCGGTGTACTTCGACAGCAAGTATGCCCGTGAGCACGGCTATCGCGATATTGTCGCTCCGCCGCTGTATTTGCAGTACGCGATTCTCGGGGTGACGCCGATACCGGAACTTCGGGTAGACGGCTCATCCGGTGCTGCCTCCGGGAATCTTGTTTTCCCGTTGTGCCCCAAGCGAATGGCAGGTGGCGAGAACACTACCTTTCTTCGGTCGGCCTACGACGGAGATGTGATCACCAGTGTGCGCGTCGTGGATTCGGTGGTTGAGAAGCGCGGTCGGTCCGGCCGATTCGTCCTGGTGACGTGGAAGACCACGTATACCAATCAGAACGACGAGGTTGTTGCCGAAGCGACCACCTCGATGATCGCCCGACCGTAGCGCGAGGAGTTGAAAGTTATGTCAACACAAGTATATTTCGATGATATCAACACCGGCGACACGATTCCGGTGTTGGCTGTCAGTGTCACTGCACTGCAGATGTTCCTCTTCAGCGCAGCGACGTACAACGGGCACCGCATTCACTACGACCGGAGTTGGGCTGTCGACGTCGAGGGCTATCAGGACGTCGTTGTACAGGGCCCGCTTCAGGCGGCGCTTCTGGCGCGCGTTGTCACCGACTGGATCGGTGGCGGGGGATCGTTGGTGAACTTCTCGGCCTCGAACCGGGCTGTGGCCTTTCCCGGCGAGCCGTTGGAATTCACGGGGACAGTGACCGGTAAACGCGACGAGAACGGTAGAGCGCTGGTCGATTTGGAACTTGCCGGAGTGCGGGGTGGTGAGGTGCTGATGCCGGGAACGGCCACCGTGCTGCTGCCACGCCGTGACAGTGCTGTCTCCGCCGGAGCGTCCTGATGGCGGGACTGCGCGGTGAGGCCGCCATCGTCGGGTTCTGTGAATTGCCCGCCCAGCGCAAGCAGACCCGTCCTGAGTTGTTCACCATCGAGCAGTGGGCAATGCTCTCGAAGCTGGCAATCGAGGATGCGGGTCTGAAGGCGTCGCAGATCAATGGTCTTGTCACGCATGGTATTGCGGAATCCGATATGTTTGCCCCGGCCACGTTGTCCGAGTATCTCGGGATTCCCTTGAACTTCGGTGAGCGAGTAGACCTCGGCGGCGCAACGGCGGCAGGGATGGTGTGGCGAGCTGCCGCAGCCGTCGAACTCGGTATCTGCGACGCGGTACTGGTCATTGTTCCTGGGTCGTTCATGACACCGAAGTCGCAGATTCAGCCCGCTGTGGATCCAGGGTATCTCGGTGCCTCGAGTGGCAAGTTCGGTTCTCCTCAAGCCGAATTCGAAATTCCGTACGGTAATCTCGGCCAGAACGCGCCGTACGCCCAGATCGCTCGGCGGTATGCGTCGGAATTCGGGTACGACGACCGTGCCACCGCCAAGATCGCGGTGGACCAGCGAACCAACGCCTGCAGTACTCCCGGTGCGGTGTTCCATGGAAAGCCGATCACGATCGACGACGTTCTGGCGAGTCCGATGATCGCCGATCCCATTCGGATGCTCGAGGTTGTGATGCGGGTGCAAGGTGGAGCAGGCATTGTCGTGGCGAACGCTGACATCGCGCGTCGCGGTCGCAACAGGCCGGTCTGGGTCAAGGGGTTTGGCGAACACCTGTCGTTCAAGACACCGACCTATGCAGAAGACATGGTGCGCACCCCGATTGCGAAGGCTGCGGACACGGCATTCGACATGGCGGGTATCTCACGCTCGGCAATCGATGTCGCGTCGATCTACGACTGTTACACGATCACGGTGGTGATGAGCCTCGAAGATGCGGGCTTCTGTGAGAAGGGGAAGGGTATGGAGTTCGTGTCGTCGAGAGACCTGACCTTCCGAGGGGACTTCCCGTTGAATACCGCCGGCGGCCAATTATCCTACGGGCAAGCAGGAATGGCGGGCGGGATGCACCACGTATGCGACGGCGTACGTCAGGTGATGGGCCGATCCGGGGCGGCGCAGGTTGCCGACTGCAATACCGCTTTCGTGACCGGGAACGGCGGCATCATGAGTGAGCAAGTCGCACTGATACTCCAGGGAGATTAGGGATGTCGAACGAAAAGCCGTTTCCGGAACCGACGCCGGTGTCCGCACCGTTCTGGAATGCTTTGCGAGAAAGCAAGATAAAGATTCAGTACTCGCCGTCATCGGACGAATTTGTCTTCTATCCGAGATTGCTGGCTCCGCGCACGTTGGCCGACGACCTCGAGTGGCGTGAAATCAGTGGATTGGGCACGCTCTACACCTATACGGTGGCTGACCGTCCCACAGCACCGCCGTGGTCGGATGCGTTGCCGCAGATGTTGGCGGTGGTGCAGTGGGACGAGGGGCCGCGGTTCAGTACCGAACTGGTCGATGTCGGCGATCTGGAACTGACTGTCGGTATGCGCGTAGAACCCGTGTTCTGCGACTATCCGGATCGAGACATCACGCTGCTGAGATACCGCCCTGTATCGCACTGCTGAGATATCGGCCTCGAGCGCTCTGACACCTTCAGTATCAGAGCGATACGAGCATTAGTCTTCGTGTTTGCGGAGCTCGTCCGGGGTACGGGGTTCAGGCTTCTTCCGGCGTGCTTTGCCGGCGCTGGATTTGTCGGATCCGAGTCGAGAAATGTTCTCCAACATCCAGTTTGCGCGGTCACGCTCTGATTCGTAGTACATCTCGGACCATCGCAGCACCAGTTCGGGATATGCCCATCCAGCTTCTTCGGACGCGCCTTCGGCGTCGGCAATTGCGCGGATGCGCATCTTCTCGGACTGGTCGCGATGTTCGGTGAGTGCCGATTGCAGTTTGTCAGGGTCGGCCAGATGGCCGAGCCACATCCTGAGCATTACGCCGTGTTTGAGCACTGCGGGTTCGACCGGCGATTCGTTTGCCCACGTCGCTACCGCGTCGGTTCCGGCCGGAGTGATCGCGTACAGGCGCTTACTCTTGACGTCGTTTGTGCTCACCACGCGGGACGTGGCAAAGCCGTGCGCCTCGAGATTACGCAGTTCGCTGTAGATCTGACTGTACGACGGTGCCCAGTAGAAGAATCGCAGGCTCCAGTCGGCCCATTTCTTGAGGTCGTAACCGGAGAGTTCGGATCCGAAGGACAGCAGACCCAGGACGGCCCAACTTGTCGGTCGCAGAGTGGGCGCGTCTGCAGGTGTTTTGTCCTTTGCCATAGTCGAAAGATTACCTGGCGGTAGACCTAAAGAGAGTATTTCGGTTAGAAATATGCTGGCAATATGTCGTAGAAGGTGCCTGTGAACAGCTGTCTGCGTGCCGCTCCCGTAGGACCACTGAGCGGGAGAGGCGTCAAGCCTACGTCGGCCGAGTGTTTCAATGCAGATATGCCGCGTGATCTTTTGGTATCGACGCTCGACGCGCTCTGTGTGGATTTGGCACACCGGTGCGGAGACCGGGTGGCATTGCTCGACGGCTGCCAGGAGATCACCTACGGCGAACTGACCGATCAGGCACTGCGAGTGGCCGCTGTTCTGGCAGATTCCGGTGTGCGACCGGGTGCACGGGTGGTCCTCAGCGGCCGGAATACCACCGACTGGGTCTGTATCGCACTCGGGATACTGTGCGCTGGGGCAACCGTTGTTCCGGTGGGCCACGGTGTCAGTGGTCCCGAATATTCACGGATCCTTGATGTCACCGAACCGGCGCTCGTAGTCGACCAACCACGGATCGCCGACATCATGGCAGCCGCCAGAACTACCGCCCCTCACCCGGATAGACCGGCAGCGGGGCCCGACGACATCGCGGTGATTCTCTCGACCTCCGGCTCGACCGGGGTGTCCAAGCAAGTTCCCATGACCCACGGACAGCTGTCGCGGTTGTACTCGGCAGTGGCAGACCGGCTCGAGCTGACCAGTGCGGATCGAGTGATCGGTGCCGTCCCGTTTGCACATTCGTTCGGTTTCAACGGTGTGCTGCTGACCGCAATGTGCGCCGGTGCCTCGGTGCGCGTCGTCGAACACTACGACAGAGCCGACCTTGCCGATGTGATCGTCCGTGACCGCGTCAGCGTGGTGATGGGGCCGCCGACCATCCTCTTCGATCTGGTCGGCAGTGGCCGCGACGACATCGGGTTGGTATGCAGAATGGCGGTGAGCGGCGGTTCCGAAGTACCGCTCGACCGCATGCGCGGAGCCTGCCGTGAACTCGGAATCGTGAATATGGTTGTCGGCTACGGGCTTACCGAAGCCTGTGGAACCGTCGCCATGGGCAGTATCACCGAAGGCGAATCGGGTTCGCTCGCGATGTTGACCCCCGTCGACGGACTCGAAATTCGGATTGTCGACGACTACGGCTATCCGCTTCCCCCCGACGAGGACGGCCACGTTCTCTGCTCCGGGTACAACATCATGCACGGATATCTGCGAGGGGTAGACGATCCGGAATCAACGCCCGACGACGCAGTAGACGGTGACGGTTGGTTGCGAACCGGCGACATCGGTTGGTCGGACGACGAGGGGCACCTGTATATCGTCTCGCGGGCAAAAGACACGGTGATCGTCAGCGGCTTCAACGTCTACCCGCAAGAAGTGGAGACGGTATTGATGGATCACCCGTTGATCCTCGAAGTCGCGGTGATCGGCGTGGCCGACCAACGGCAAGGCCAACGGCTGGTTGCCTGCATCATTCCGGTCCACGGATACTCCGTCGATTCCGAGGATCTGATCGATTTCTGCAAGGAACGGTTAAGTGCCTACAAGGTGCCGCGCATCTTTGTCGAGCTGGAGATGTTCCCGACAACGCACACCGGCAAACGATCACGAGAAGAACTACGCAAGCAGGTTTCGCAGAGATTGTGACCTGTCCGCACAGGTGTCAAGCTACGAAATGAATAGGCCACTGGCCGTTCACATCTGACACGTCTTTCCCTTGACTGCTCAGAAACTCGGCAAAATCCCGTTGACGTTCGGCGTGCCACTGTGCCTGATCGACCATGAGATCAAGATCGTTGATCTCCGGAAAACGCAGTGCTAGTTCTCGTGCCAGAGCTGCCGCGGCCATCGCGTCGGCCTCTGCCTCGTGCGCGGATTCGAGTGTAATTCCGTAGAACTCGCAGACCGCAGACAACGTTCGTTTTCCCTTGCGGAACTTGTCCATCGCGCGATCGATCACGTAGGGATCGACAACCAAGCCGGGAACCAGCGCCGGTTTGCCGATTCGTAGGCCTTCGGAGTGCATGACCGTGAGGTCGTAGGACGCGTTGAACGCAACAACCGAATGATCACGTGCCCACGAATTGTGGAGAGCCTCACGGATCTCCTCGTAGCCCTCGGCGTAGTCCTGACCGTGCTCAGCCGCATATTCGGTGGTGATGCCGTGAATAGCGATGGCACCGGCCGGAATATCGACGCCCGGGTCGAGTAACCACGTGCGCGTTTCCACACTCGAGCCATCCACGACGGCAACACACGCGCTGACGATCCGGGCTGTGGATGGATCGCGCCCCGTGGTCTCGAGGTCGAACGCGCAGATCGGGCGATCGGACCAGTTGTTCATCGGGGGCCTTTCGGTGTTCAAGTTCATGTCCGGTTCACTATGCACGCAGGCACCGACAAGAACTGGCCCGAACCCTCTCGACCTACATTAAGTCGGTCCCGACAGTAAATCGCTCCAGCACCTCCAGGTGCGGAGTCACACCGAAGCCCGGCCCTTGTGGCACAGCGATGTGCCCGTCCTCGATGACAAACGGTTCGGTGATGTCCTCGGCGTAGAACCGGTCCGATGCCGAAATATCGCCCGGTAACGTGAAGCCGTCCAACGCCGCAAGCGCCGTGTTGGCAGCGCGGCCGATTCCCGTCTCGAGCATTCCGCCGCACCACACCGCGACGCCGTGGGCTGATGCCAGGTCATGGATGCGTTTAGCCTCCAGATACCCGCCGACCCGACTCGGCTTGATGTTGATGACGGACGCAGCGCCCAGCGTGATCGCGTCCGCGGCATCCTTGGCGGATTCCACCGATTCGTCGAGGCAGATGGGCGTACTGAGCGCTGCGGCAAGTGCGGCGTGCTGCACCAGATCGTCCTCGGCCAGTGGCTGTTCGATGAGGAGCAGTGCAAATTCGTCCAGCCGGCGCAGTAATGGGGCGTCGACGAGGGTGTAGGCGGCATTGGCGTCGACCTGCAGGGGAACGTCGTAGCCGAATTCCTTGCGTACTGCGGCAACCGGTTCGACATCCCAGCCAGGTTTGATCTTCAGTTTGATGCGGACGTAGCCCTGCGACAGGTAGTTGCCGACGGTCCCGAGCAACTGGGGAATGCTGTCCTGGATGCCTACCGATACTCCGGAAGGCACCCGTGTGCGAGTGGCACCGAGGTAACGGGCGAACGACTGACCGCGTGCCCGCAACTCTGCGTCGAGGACAGCCATTTCGACAGTCGACTTCGCCATCCGGTGGCCGACGATACCGGCGAGCGCGTGGCCGACTGTTTCGGCGGACAGCGGGCCCGTCGACTGCGCCTGGCGAAGTACGGGAATCAGATAGTCGCGCAGAATCATTCGCGCACCTGCGGTGTACTCGGCGGAGTAGTACGGGTCGCTCAGCGCGCCGCACTCGCCCCATCCGGTGGTCTCGACCGGGCCGTTCGGGCCGTCAGCAGTGCCGGTTACCTTCATCACCAGCGTGTTGCGCTCGTACTGCGTGCTGAAGGACGTGGTGAACGGAGAGACCAGCGGTATGCGCAGCTCGCGCAGTTCTACGGATTCGATATGCATCGGTATGTCATTCTCCGGGTGTCGCTCGAGTTGTGGTGAACGTGTAGAAACCGCTGGGGTCGAAGCCGGTCGAGTGCCATTGCGGCGATGCCACGAGCGGCGCAAGATACTCACGAAGGGCATGCCGCCACACGAAGGCAGAGGCACGGTCGATCCTTCTCAGCTGCTCTATGTCCCTGGGTATTCCGACAGCGATGTCGGCGGCGTCGGGTGGGATCTGAATCATCCGCGGTTCGCCAGTTGCAGTGGGGTGGAGCACCTTCACAATATCGGTCAGGTTCGCGCTCGACCGCGGTCCGGGGGCGGAGCCGTTGAGGTTCCAGCTCACCAACATTCGATCAGTGGCATCACCGGAATTGATGCCGTCCGTCATCGAGCCGTAGAAGTTCGGAGTGTATTCGGAGGGCTCCGCGCCGAGGCGTTGGATGTTGAAGTACGCATTCCGTGCGACGAGGGGATCGAACGTCCACCGGATGGTGTGGACCCCGCGTTTCAGACACCAGTCCCGTTGATGAAACTTGAGTGTGCGGCCGATTCCCTGGCCGGCGAACTCGGGCAGTACTCCGGCGATATGTGAATGTAGAACCTCGCCGAAGGGTTCGACGAAAAAGCCGACACAACCGCCGATCAAACTGTCCTCGGCAAACACTCCGACCACGTAGTGGCCGCCGTGGTGGAGTGCGATGAGCATCGCAGTGCCGAAATGCGCAGGGCCCGGACTGGTGGCCCAGATCTTGTCGAAAACTGCGGAGAGTTCGTCGATTTCGTGGACGTCGACCAGTTCTCGGAACGTGATTGTCGGGCTACTCGACACGGGAAATACCTTCTGTCGTGATCGACCGGATCATGCCTGCCAGCAGTGCTGTTCTCGGTGCGATCGCGGATATACGTGCATGCTCGGTCTCGGCATGGGCGCCACCACCGACGCCGCCCAGGCCGTCGAGGGTGGGAATTCCGAGCCCGGCGGTGAAGTTCCCGTCCGAGGCGCCGCCGACGGCGATTCCTATGGGCGGAGTCAGATCATTGTGGAGCGCAACATGTTCCGCGAGCGCCAGCAGCGTCGCAGACATGGCCGCTTCCAGGGGTGGCCGGTTCACTCCACCCGATACCGTGATCGCCGCATCGGGATGGCGTGTGCACAGGCTTCTGATGTTCGAGTCCACGCGGTGCTGCTCGGCCGCACTGGTCGCGCGCACGTCGATGTCGACACATGCTTCGGCGGGAACGGTATTGGTTGTGGTTCCGGCCGAAAGCACTGTAGGTGTGACCGTGGTGCCCAGATCAGGGGCCGACATTGCAGCGATGGTGATGACCAGGTGAGCGAGCTCCACTGCGGCGTTGATGCCCTTTTCCGGCTCCAAGCCGGCATGAGCCGCGCGACCGGAGACCTGAATTCGATACAGTGACACACCTTTACGGGCAGTCTTGAGCTCGCCGTTGTCGCCGCCGGCTTCCAGGACGAGCACCGCCCCCGCTGCACATTCTTCGATCAACGAGCGCGAAGTGGGTGAGCCGATTTCTTCGTCCCCGGTGATCAGCAGTGTCACGCCGTCGAGCGCGTCGACGCTGTGTAACTCCCGGACCAGGGCAAGCGCGTGAATTGCCTGAACAACACCAAGTTTCATGTCGAGCCCGCCGGGACCCCGCAATGCGCCGTCGGTGACGGTTGCAGGCAGGCGCGCCAGGGTGCCGATCGGCCAGACCGTGTCGTGGTGTCCGAGAAGCATCAATTGTGGCGGTGACGTTCCGAAGTTGACCAGCAGATGGGTCCTGCCCTCGACCACAATGGACTCTGCCCGCGCGCCGAGTCGCTCGTGGACGAGGTCCGCGGTGGCCTTCGCGCTGCGGGTAACCGCGTCGAGGTCGTTTGACGGCGACTCGACTTCGATGAGCGTGAGGGCGTCGTCGATGATCTGGGGGAGGCGCTGTTCGGCGAGCTCCAGTAGTGCGGTCATTTCTCGCTCACCCGTGGGTATGCGCGGCTTCCGAAATGCAGCAACTGCGTACTCGCCTTGCCGGAGAACGTGATCCGAGACCAAGCCGACATCTGCGGCAGTCTGGTTGCAAAGACTCCTGGCCGAACTTCCAGCAGATCGAGATCCACCGATGTGGTGATCTCCTCGGAGCCGGACGGATTGGTGTGCTCGGTCCGGGTGACTTTCAGGGAGTTACCTTTTCGTTCGACCGCAAAATCGGTAGCCGCATCACGGAAGATGCCGCACAGCGTATCCAGTTCAGCGGCAGAGGATGTCGTGCGATTTTCGGCATCGCCAGGTGAGAACTCCGCCGTAGCTCTCACGCCGGCGATCGACTCCGCGACTTCGGCACGGATGTCACCCGACAGTGCGTCCATCGCTCCGCCGTTGGTCATGAGAACAAGTGCAACACCGCACGACGGAATGACATCCAAATATGCCTGCTGCCCGAGTGTCGCACCCTTGTGGCCGTGTACGGGCACCCCGTCCCAATCGTCGAGTAGCCAGGTCGTTCCCATTCCGTGGGCGGCGCTCGCGACGTCTCCGATGGGCATGTGCTGCTCGATCATGGCGAGATGCGTCGAGCGACGCAGGAGGACGGGATCGTCACGCATCGAATCTTGTGCGAACAATAGTAGATCTTCGGCGCTGGAAGTGATGAGGCCGGCCGGACCCATGGAGCGAGTGATCAGGAAGTGTGGTGTCGGCTCGGTCTTTTCGGCAACGTCGACGTGGCCGACTGCCGCAGAGTGCAGCGCCGTCTCCTCCGGCAAGGTGGTGGTGTGGCGCAGCTCGAGCGGCTCGAGTATTCGGTCCCGCAGCACTGCATCCCAGGTTTGCCCGCGCAGGACTTCGACGATGCGCCCGGCAATTGCAAATCCGGTATTGCAGTACGACCAGCCGGCGCCGGGCGGAAAGATCTGCACTACCGATTTCAGCTCTGCCACATAATGTTCCAGGCAGTCGTCGCCACGCCCGTTGTCGAGGAATACGTCACCGTCGATTCCGCTGGTATGGGTCAGCAGGTGACGCGTCGTGATCGACGTGCTTGCGGCTTCGTCGGCAACTGCGAAGTTCGGCAGGACTTTCCGGATCGGTGCATCGAGGTCGAGCTTTCCTTCCTCGACGAGTTGCATGATCAGGGTAGCTGTCCAGACCTTGCTGATCGACCCCATCTGGAACACCGTGTTCGGCGTGACGGCAACGCCCGTGCGGGTACTGACAACTCCGGACGAGACGACAGTGCGCTGGAATCCGCTGCGCGTGGTCGTCAGAATCCCCAGCGATGCTCCGGGGACACCGTACTTCGTGGTGAGTGTGTCGAGTCGGTACTGCCAGTAGTCTCGATCGACACTGCGGCGTGTGGGGTACGGCGACAGGTGCCGCTCGATCCAGTCGACAAGGCGGGCAGCGTAATCGACCCGGTGTGACGGCCGGCCCGTGAGGACAAATGCATGTGACGCGTCGGGATAGACCACAAGTTCGGTGTCAACACCGGCCAGACGGAGTCCACCGAACCACTGTTCCGCCTGGTTGACCGGGCACAGGACGTCGCTACCGCCGTGGAGGACAAGTGTTGGGGTCGTCACCTTCGCGACACGGCGAATCGGCGCGAGTTCATCTGCCCGCGAAGTGAACTGATCGAATTCGAGCGTCTGCAGAAGAATGCCTGCGTCGGAAGCGCCCACGATGTGTGCCAAGTCGCAGACGAGCCCACCGGCAACCGCAACGGCAAATCTATCCGTGGTTGACGTCAGCGCGGCTGTCATGAATCCGCCGTAGCTGTAGCCGACAACCGCCAGTTGAGCTGGATCGGCAACGCCCTCGGCGATCAGAGTGTCGATCGGTTCGAGGAGATCAGCGCGGTCAGCCTCCCCCCACGCGTCGTGAACGCCGTCGAAGAAGGAATTCCCGTAGCCGTCGCTACCGCGAGGGTTGATCATCAGGATCGTGTAGCCACGGCTGACCAGTGCGCCGTGATACGGATTCATCAACGACGGCGTTCCGGTCCACGCATTGTGCGGGCCGCCGTGAACGTCGAGAACCAGCGGGCCTGCGCCACTGACGTTCGGATCGCGCAGTATCCAGGCCTGAACGCGGGCGCCGTCGCTGATGTCGAACCAGCGCTCGGTGGCTTCCGGAAACTCGATGTGCTGTGTTGTCGTCGAATTCAGATCGGTGACGTGATCGACGTCGAGGGTGTCTACATCGACAGTAGCGATTTCGGCGAAGGACGTTGCCGTGGTCAAAGCAACGACAGCGTGGCGTCCGGAAACGGCGAGTCCGGAGATCACAGTTTGGCCGCCGGTCAGAAGTGGCTTGACAGAACCTGTTTCGAGATCGAGACGGTGAAGCTCCGTGGAGCCGTGGTGTCGAATGCAGAAGACGATGGTGCCGTCCTCGGTGAAAGCCGGTGCGGCGCCCGGGTATCCGGTACCACCGGGCATCACATTGCGATCGAGATCGGCGGTGAGGCTGCGATCGGCAACCCGTCGGTCGCGATGGAGCAGTAGTAACTCGTTGTTGTGGATTGCCGGGACGTGCCAGCCGACAGCGACCACAGCGGTGGCGTCGGACGTCCACAGCAGCGGGCCAACCACGCCGGTTGCCTTTCCCAACATACTTGGAGGGGAACGGAGTTCGGTGACCGAGATGATCCATGCCGAGGTAGCCATGGTCACGTCGGTGTCGTCGTCCATCGCTGCGGTGAAGGCCAGTTCCCGCCCATCGGGGCTGTACACGTGGTGGGATGCGTCCCAGTCGCCATCAGTCAGACACCGAGACGCGCCGTCGGTGAGGTCGAGTTCGAAGAGGTGCGCCCGTATGTTCGCGCGGATACCCGATCCGTCGACCTTGTAGTTGAGCCGACGGGTGACGAGGGGACGAGTGGACGTCGATACCGCGCGGTCGACGGAGGCGACAAAGGCAATCCGGCCACCGTCCGGCGAGAACACGGGCGCTCCGGCGCCGAGTGGGAATTGTGCCGAGGTAGTCAGCTGCTTCGGCACACCGCCGGCCGCGTCGACCGTCCACAGTTGCGGAATGCCCGCGGAATCGGGTCGGACGAATATCAACTGCGTCGAGCCTGGTCGCCACGCCGGCGACGTGTCGGAGGGGCCGGCCGTGAGCTGCACCGCTGGGGAAGCCAACCAGATCGAGTGAGCAGTGGTGTCGTCGTCGAGGTGTGATTCGGTACGTACATAGGCGATTCGGCCCGATGTGGAGACGGCGATGTCGGACGGTGTCACCACAGAGGTGTAGTCCTCGATGGTTGCCGCACGCCGGCCAGGTGTCTTCGGTGTTGTCGGTGTTGTCGGTGTTGACGGTGTTGTCATCGGAACATCGGCTCCCCGAGTTGTGGAACGGCGGACAGGAGTGTGGCGGTGTACTCCTCACGAGGAGAATCGATCACGTCGAGTACCGGGCCGTGCTCGACGATTTCACCTCCGAACATCACCGCAACGTGGTCGCAGACATACCGGATGACGGCAAGGTTGTGGCTGACGAACAGGACAGTGAGCCCGAGCTGCCGCTGTAGGTCCATCAACAGATTGAGGACAGAACCCTGCACGGAAACATCCAGTGCAGAAGTGATTTCATCAGCGAGCAGCACTGACGGCGCAGCGGCGAGCGCTCGGGCCAGGGCAACGCGTTGTCTCTGACCGCCCGACAATGAAGCCGGGTAGTCGTGAGCTTTTTCAGGCGGCAGGCTGACCGTGGTGAGAAGCCTCGCGACTTCGGCGGCCCGCTCTCCTCGACCGCGTCGTGCCCGGTCACGTCGCTCGGTGGCGCGAAGGGCCTCGGCAAGGGACTGGCCGATGGTCATTCTGGGGTCGAGGCACGAATACGGATCCTGGAAGACCATCTGAATACGGTGGCGTAGTAGTGCATTTGCACCGCGCGCGTGAGCGACGTCGACACCGTCCAGCAGGATCGAACCCGAACTGGGCTCGGCCAGTCCTACGGCTGCACGTGCCAGAGTGGACTTGCCGGAACCGGATTCACCGACGAGGCCGACTACCGATCCCGACGGGATGACGAGGCTGACGTTCTTGACGGCGTGGAATCGCCGGGAACCACTGCCCAGGTGAACGTTGACCTCACGAAATTCCATATTGCTCATCGCATCTCCTCGGCGAGCGACATCAGATCGTCCAACTCGACGTCGACGGCGCTTCCGGAACCCTGTGCCTGCCACGCTTCGTCGACTGTGGCCAGTGGCTTGTCACGATCGGTGGTCATGGTGGGAACCGCGGCAAGAAGTGCCTTGGTATACGGATGCTGTGCGCGTCCGCCGATCAGGTCGTCTACGGCGATGTCCTCGACTATCTCGCCGGCGAACATGACCAGTACCCGTGTACAGATTCCCGTGATGACAGCCATGTCGTGGGAGATCAGGAGGATGGCGGCGCCGGTTTCCTCGCGGACGTTGTGCAACAGCCCGAGAACCTCCCGTTGCACGGTGACATCGAGGGCGGTGGTGGGTTCGTCGGCGATGATCAGTGCCGGTGTTCCCATCAGACCCATCGCGATCATGGCACGCTGACGCATGCCGCCCGAGAATTCGTGTGGATACTGTTGTGCGCGCCGCTCGGCATCGGGGATCTTGACTGCAGTCAAGCGGTCGACCGCCGCCTTCTTGGCTTCGGACTTGCTCATTCCTTCGTGAAGCCAACCGATCTCGGCAACCTGATATCCGACTTTGAGAGACGGATTCATCGACGACATCGGATCCTGGAACACCATTGCCAGACGAGTGCCGAGCTGGCGGGCGACGGTGCGTGACGATCCGTTGTCCGGTCGTACCCCGTCCTTCATCAACACGGTGCCGTCGAACTCGATCAGACCGGCATCGACCACGGTGGGGTGGTCGGTGAGTTGTGCGATTGCCATGCAACTCAGCGACTTTCCGGATCCTGATTCGCCGACAATGCCGACGGTCTCGCCGCGTCCTACGGTGAAGCTGATGTTGTTGACAGGTCGACGCCATTCACCGTTCCCGGGGACGGCGACCGACAGGTTCCGAACGGTGAGCACGGCATCATCTGTTTCCGGTATCGAATCCGACGCCGCGCCGCTGGCGTTGAGTGGCGTCCACTTCGGGAGGGCGCGGGTGAGCGGACTGCGCACGCCTGCGCCGCGAGCGATGGCTTCGCCGACCAACGTGAAGGTCAGACCGGCAAGAACCACGGCAATCCCAGGAGCCAGCGCGGTAGCGGGGTTCACGAAGATCTTGGACAGGCCTTCGTTGAGCATCCGCCCCCAGTCGAACGAGGGTGGCTGAATGCCCAACCCGAGGAAGGACAGGCCGGCAAAGACGACCAGACCGGTTCCCACAGCGATGGTGGCGTTGACGATGAGAGGTTCACGGATATTCGGGAGGATGTGACGGAAGAGCAAGCCAGGTTTGGTGATCCCGAGGATTCGGGCCGCATCGATGAAGTCGCGTCCGTTCACCGACGACGCGAGTGCGTAGGTCAGACGTGCAAACGCCGGCGCGATCGCGAGACCGATCGCGATCACCGCACTTCCTGCACCCTGCCCGAAGATGATCAGGAGGAAAATGGCCAGGAGCAATCCGGGGAAGGCAATCGCAAAGTTGAGGAATGCCACGACGATTCGGCCGATCCATCGAGGAGCGAGTGTGGGGAGTGTGCCGAGGGCGATCCCGAGTGTGACGCCGAGGCTTACAGCTCCGAGAGCCATGGCGACAGACAAGCGGGCTGCCGTCATGGTTCGGGCGAAGACGTCGCGTCCGCCGGCGTCGGTGCCGAAGAGGTGTTCGGAACTTGGACCTTGTGAGAGGGCGCGCGGATTGCCGGCAACTGCGGCGTCACCCCAGATGATCGGTCCGAATATCACCAAGGCGATCAGGGCAACGAGAGCGCTGGCAGCCAGGATTCCGAGTGGAGTACGCAGAGTTGCAACGATCCAGTGTCGTTGAGTGGTTGTCGGTGAGCTGCTCAACTCAGTTCTCCCGGATCGTGGATCGTGGGTCGATGAGCGCAAGCACCACGTCGACGATGAAGTTGACCAGTAGGACGATGCTGCCGTAGACCACAACCAGGGTCTGAGCGAGGGGGTAGTCCTTCTCGGTGATGGACTTGACCAGCGCCAAACCCATTCCCGGCCAAGCAAAAATGCTCTCGACGAGTACCGTGCCCGCGATCAGGCCACCCAGGAGCAGCCCGGCGAGGGTCAACGTCGAGGTGAGCAGATTGGGCATCGCGTGGCGGAAGTACAGACGCGCCATCGGCATTCGTTTCGCGCGAGCGGTCCGGATGTAGTCCATGTCCAAGACCCCGAGTGCCTCGGCGCGAACGATGCGAGACATGGAGGCCGTAGCTCCGATCGACATCGCGGCAACCGGAAGAATGTAGGTTTCGATGCCGCCTCGTCCCGCAACCGGCAGGATCGGGAACGTGACGGCAAAGAGGTAGACCAGGGCTGTACCGAACATGAACTCGGGAACGACGGCAAGAGCGCCTGACGTTGCCGTGTAACCGATCTCGACTCCGCGTCGGCGCCCGCCTCGCGTCAGGGCCGCGAAGGCGAGCCCGATCGGAATTGCCAGCACCAGCACGGTGATGACGGTGAGGACGGCAAGTTCGAGGGTGGCGGGCAAGCGTGAACCGATCACCTCGAGGACCGGAGTCCTCAATGTGATCGAATCGCCGGGATCCCCCGTCAGTAACCCGCCGATGAATCGAAAGTACTGCTGCCACAAAGGAAGGTCGTAGCCAAGCGCAGACCTCGTCGACTCCACGAGTTCGACGGGTGCGTTCATCCCCAACGCCAACCGAACCGGATCGCCCGGAATCAGTTGGAGCATCAGAAAGGCAGCCGTCACCAGTGCCCAGAGGGAAATCACGAAGGTGCCGAAACGACGTAAGAGGTACGCCGGCCAGCTGTTTGCGTCGAATCGTTTTGTTCGAACTATCGGCGCCGAAACGGATTTCACGGCTTCACGCATTGCGCTCATGGCTGTCTTTTCGAGGTGTCGGGAATGAGGAGGCAGGCGCTACTCACGGGCAGCGGCCGGGACTCGATGAGTCTCCCGGCCGCTGATACCGCTTACTGGTAGAGCCGCAGGGCGGAACCGACGTACGTGCGACCGAACGCGAGACCGGCGTTCTTGAAGTACACAGTCGTGAGCTTGTCTGCGAACGGCACCGCCGACACGGACTTGATGATCTGCGATTCTGCGTCAGCCCACGCTGCACAGGCGTCGTCGCCGACCAATCCTGATGCCTTGGCGGCTGCCGCGTCGTACTCGGGGTTGGAGATCGAGGAGAAGTTGAGTCCCTCGGCAGGCGCCGGTCCGGACAGGAACGGAACCAGCATGCTCGGCAATGCCACGTTGATCGGCTCCCACGCGACGTCCCACGCGGTGTTGTCCTTGCCACTGAGCAGTACGTCGACGATCTTGTTGGAATCGCCGCCGGTGATCACGACGGTTGCGCCGAGTTCTGACCATGCCTGTTGGGCGAGGTCGGCTGCAGCGTTTGTCGAATCGCCGAAAGTCTCGTAGGTGAGGCGGATGTTCAGCGGAGCGCCGTCCTTGCTTCGCTTCCCATCGGAGCCGGCTGTCCATCCGGCGGCGTCGAGGGTTGCCTTTGCGGCACTGAGATCGAAGTCGGGAAGGTTACCCTCGATCGAGTTGTATGTACATGCGCGCGGTTCGACGGACACCATGCTGGTCGAACGCTCGCCTCGGCCGCCGGTGAACACCTCGGTCAAGTCGTCGAGGTTGAGTGCCTGCACAAGGGCTTTACGTACGGCCGGGTCGCTGGTCGGGTTTCCAGCGATGTGGTTGAAGAACATCTCACCGCCCGGCGACGGGCGTTTCACGGTGGTCAGGTTTGCCGAGTCGAGTCGATCCTGATCCGGTCCGGAAACCTCGGCAGCATTCAGATCGCCGGCCAGGAGTTGATTCGTGGAGGTACTGGCGTTGGTGACGATTGTGGCGACCACGTCCTTCGGCACACCCGCCGTCGACGATGTTGTGTCATCCGGACCCCAGCTGTAACCGTCGCGGCGAGTGTACGAGTAGTGATCATTTGCCACGGCCTCGGTCATCGTGAACATGCCGGAACCGATCGTGGCCTTGTTCGCGGCCGTCGGATCGTCGAGTCCGGCGTCGCACATGATCGGTACGCGAGCCAGATTCAGCATGAGGAACGGCGACGGTTCCGGGGTGGACACGGTGACGGTCCGCGCTGCGACATCGGCTGTGGCACTCGCGGTTTTCGGGACGTAGACACCGCGAAGTGCAGATCCCTTGGATTCGTCGGTGATGAAGCTGATGTTATCGGCGACGGTCTGAGCCGTGAGCGCAGATCCGTCGGAGCAGGTGACGCCGTCACGAATCGTGAACTCGACCGAAGTCGGTGTCTCGGTCCATTTCTCGGCGAGCCAGGGCTGGGTGACGCCAGTCTCGGGGTTGGGGTAGACGAGATTGTCGTAGCTCAGCCGCGCCAGTTCGTGTGCGGGCGTCGCAGCTGTCATGAGTGGGTTGAGCGCTCCGGGATCCGCGCCCAGCGCAAGCGTGAAGGTGCCGTCGGTAGCGGGTTCACCACCACCGTCACCTGAACCTGATGCGTTGCCCGAAGAACACGCGGACAGCAGAAGAACCGCGCCGGTTCCGGCAGCGAGTAGTGCGTAGGACCGTTGTTTCATGGTGCCTCCGAGAATGAAAGCCTGACCCGAGCGAAACCACGTGCAGCGGGCGCGGAATGAATGACGACCGCTTGATCCTGTCGCACCGAGAGGATCAGGGCATCGTCGTCTTCTACGAAAATTCGGAGGGTTCTTGTAGTGACCTACGAAGGATTCGGATAAAACAGACGAATCTGGAGCATTAGGCTGAAACGCGTCTCCGCGTCATTGAGGTCGATTCCGGCAATTCCGGCAAGCTTCTTGAGTCGATAGCGAAACGTGTTCACATGGACGTGGATCAGAGCCGCCGCGGCGGGAATGTCACCGAACGTGTCGAGCCACGCCCGAAGAGTCTCCACGAGGTTGATGTCGTGTTCGCTGTCGTACTTCTGTAGTAACGCGAGCGGCCCGGACGGTTTCTCGTTCTCGTCGGCCAATGCATCGGACAAACGAAGCAACAGTGAATCGATCGGCACATCTGCGGCCCGGGCGACATTGCGGAGTGTGGAATTCCAACTCGATCGCAGAACCCGCAGAGCGCGGTCGGCCTCACCCCGTGATGTCTCCAACGATCGCGCGCCGGTCACTGTCGTCCCGATCCCGATGACAACAGATCTCTGGGATCGACTCCGGTCGGCGAACTCGGACGCGATGTGCCGTATGTAGTCGTCGTCGGTCTGTTTCCGGGTGTGCGGGACGACGGCGTAGACCGTGCCGCCGATCGGAGCCGCAATCGACATCGGAAATGATTGGTGCAGAAAAGTATTGAACGACGAGGCGAGATTGTCGACGTCGGCTTCGGCGTCCACCGGCACATCCGTATTGGATCGGAAGGCAGCGGCAAGCACTGTCGCCTTGGCGCGTCCGTATCCGAGTCTCTCGGCGGCCGCTTTGGCCGCAGTTCCACCGTCGAGCAACGTGATTACCTCACTACGACGCAGTCGCTTGGCAGAATCGGCCGCAAGCCTGGCACGGAGCATGCTCATCGCAGCTACGGTGGCGGCTTCGACCAGTGCTTTGACCTGCACATCGTTGGGCTCTTCGTCCACTATCACCCAGATCGATCCGAGAATCTGCGTTGCCGCATGGATTCTCATGCCGACCCGGGGTCTGACGCCGGGCCCGATGCTGGGCAGGAAGACCGGCAGGGCAGATCCGTAGATCCGATTGAAGACACCCAAGGACCGGAGCTGGTCGGAATAGTGCTGCGGCACTTGGTGACCGAGAACGCTCTGTTTGCGGGCCTCGTCGCCGCGCGCCTGATCCGCCGAGAATGCGAGGATGCGGCTGGACGGATTCTCGATCGTGACAGGACCGTTCATCACGTGTGCGATCGAATTGGCAAGATCGAACAGATCGGCTTCGGCGGTCGACGTCTGATCACCGCGAGTTCCGGATTCCAGGATCTCGTTGATCAAGGATGCGCTCTGGAGCCAGCTCGCATCCTTGATCATGCCGAGTAGTGCGATGTCGGCGTCGTCGAGCGCCAGAGCAACGTCGTCGACGATGTTCAGTGGCTCTTTGACGATCAGCGCTGCGGCGCCGGCGGCACCGTATTCCCTTATCGCCGTGGCGATGTCGACGGTGCCGACAAGGCCGGCGCCGAGAACGACAGCGCCGGCGCTGCCGCGGACCGACTGCGGGCCCTCGTGCAGGACTACATGGCTGAACGTGCGGGCGCTGGTGACGCGACTACCGCCGCGCAGGAACGTCATACCGAGTCTGTCGACGATGTCGACTATCGATACTCCGCTGCTCGTACGCACGATCACACTCTACGGGCAGGGAGGTCGCTCAGGCTGAAGGTTGCTCGGCCACTGCTTTCCCTACGAAACGGTGGGTCTGATCGAATGCAGCGGCTACCTGGATCGAGTTGGTCATGTCACTGATTTCAGCCCAGCGTTCGGCGACCACCTCGGGCGAGAGCGCCTCCTGCGGGATGTAGACGCCCTGCGACTCCTCCATCCGGGCGATCGCGAACACGCCGGCGCCGGCGCTGAGGATCGTCTTGGTTGGTGCGTCCTCGGAGACCATGAACAGCGCGCCCGGTGAGATCGACTCGGGAGCAAGGAGTGCAAGGGTCTTCTCGTCGAGCAGGTCCTCGGTCATGCGGGTAGCCGCTGTCGGGGCAAGTGAGTTCACTCGAATGCCCTTGCGCTCACCTTCGATGGACAACACGTTCATCAAACCGACGACGCCCGACTTGGCGGCGCCGTAGTTGGCCTGGCCGAAGTTGCCGTAGATGCCCGACGCGGATGTGGTCATGAGAATACGGCCGTAGTTCTGCTCGACCATGTGCGGCCAGACAGCCTTGGACACGATGACCGAACCCATGAGGTGAACGTCGATGACCTTGCGGAAGTCGTCCAAGTCGGCCTTGATGAACGACTTGTCGCGCAGGATGCCGGCGTTGTTGATGAGGATGTCGACGCGCCCCCACTTCTCGATAGCAGCGGCGACCATGGCGGCAACTGCGTCGGCGTCGGTGATGTCGCAGTGATCTGCAAGCGCTTCGCCGCCAAGAGTCTCGATTTCGGCTACTACCTTCGCGGCTGCGGTATCGGCGCCGCCACTGCCGTTGACGGATCCGCCCATGTCATTGACCACAACGCGTGCGCCGCGAGCGGCGAGCGCCATGGCGTGAGCTCGGCCGAGACCGCCGCCTGCGCCCGTGATGATCGCGACCTTGCCTGAGAAATCCAATGACATGGGAAAAACCTCTCTGATCTGGGATACTACTGAGTATTACTATGTCAAAGTGTGGAAACAAGTCAAGGCAGTGAAGGGTGAACGATGAGTGCTGACGCACCTGATATGCGCTCGGTGATCATCGAGACCGCGGCAGACGCATTTGCGGCAGACGGATATGCCGCCACGACCATTGACGACCTCGCCGATCGCGTCGGCGCCACCAAGGGTCTTGTCTACTACCATTTTCGGTCGAAATTCGATATCTACCTGGCTATTTTCGAGCAGGGTATGAGCAGGCTCAGAGCGGAAGTCGACGGAGAAGTGGCGGCGGGCGGCACCGGATTGGTCAAGCTCGCGGCGATGTCGCGGGCGCATCTGATCAATCTCATGACGCACCTCGGACATCATCATGCAATCCACCAGGGCGTGCGGGGGCAGATGAGTTCGGCGCTCAAGCCGCGCCAGCAGCAGGCGCTCGTCGAACTCAACGCTCTGCGCTTGGACTACGAGAAGCTTTTCGAACAGGTGATGATCGAAGGAGTCGCAGACGGTTCGATCCGCGCCTCGTCACCGCGCATGGCGGCAAGGGTTCTGCTCAGTAGCCTTAACGGTATCGATCTCTGGTATCGCCGTCGCGAGGGCCAGTCGGTCGCCGAAACCGAGGCGCTGGCAGACGAGATCGTCGAACTCCTGATCGGCGGGTTGCGCGCGGAACACTAGCGCGGCGCCAGACTGTCCGTAGAACTGACTGTCGTGGCAGACAGTCTGTCGGTTGTCGCAGCTCTCGCCGCACCCCAAGGTTCTCTTATGGCAATTACCGAGGGTGTAACCGGCGAGCAGACCGGGGTGGATCGCGAGTACGGAGATCGCGTACTTGCCGTCGAACCTGGCGGAAACGAGTTCATTCCCGACGAGGATCGCCACGGCACCCCTGGTCAGCTGTTCTGGACGTGGATGTCCCCGAACCTCGAATTCGCCACGGTCTTCATCGGAGTTCTCTCCGTATCCGTATTCGGGATGACGTTCTGGCAGGCGACGCTCGGACTGGTCGTCGGAACCGCTCTCGGTGCGGCCGCGCACTTCGTGCTGTCGGCACGCGGACCGTTGCACGGTGTGCCGCAAATGGTGCTCGGCCGATTGGGTTTCGGATACCGAGGTAACGCTCTGCCGTCGGCGTTCATGTCGATCATGTGCGGCGTCGGATGGTTTGCAACCAACAGTGTCAGCGGCGCTTTTGCGCTCAACACCCTGACCGGATTGCCGCCGGTGCCTTCACTGTTGGTGATCGTCGTCATCCAGACCGTGTTCGCTTTCTTCGGGCACAACCTGGTTCAGGCTTTCGAGCGATATGCGTTTCCCGTACTTGCCGTGATCTTTGCCATCACTGCGATTGTCATTCTGACAAAAGCCAATCCAGGTGCGCCGGCGATCGAGGGCGGCGTCGGTGGACTCGGCGGTTTCCTCCTTACCGTGGGCACCGCGTTCGGGTACGCCGCCGGGTGGACGCCCTATGCCGCTGATTACACGCGCTACCTTCCGGCGTCGGTCTCGACATTCCGAACAGGTCTGTTCGCGTCGGCCGGACTGTTTGTCTCCTGCGTGGCACTGTCGGTGGTCGGTGCGGCATCGGTCACGATCGGCGCGCCGTCGTCGGATAACCCCGCCGACGCGTTCACATCCAATCTTCCTTCGGCACTTGCCAATCTGACGCTACTGGCCATCGCGCTCGGTGCCGTCGCCGCGAATGCGCTCAATGTCTACTCCGGCTCGATGGCCTTTGTGACCATCGGATTGAAACTCCCGGTGAAAACGCAGCGAGCCATGGTCGCGATGGTTTTCGGAGTTGTCGGATTCCTGGTTGCGTGGTGGGCACTCGCCGACGCAGCAGCAAGCTACGAAGCTTTCCTCCTTGTCGTCGCCTACTGGATCGGTCCGTGGCTCGGCATCATGTTCGCCGACCAATACCTGCGCCGCGGGCAGCGCATCGACAATCTCCTCTACGACCCGGAACACACCAACGGGGGTGGATTCTCAGCTTTCGTGATCGCACTCCTCACCTCGGTTCTGCTGTTCTCCAACCAAGAGAAGTTTGTCGGGTACGTCGTACGGTCAGTCCCCGAGCTGGGCGACATTACGTTCTTCGTGGGATTTGTCATCGCGGGCGGGCTTTACCTCCTCGTCAACGGTTCGAAGATCTCGCGCGACAAGCCGGTGAGCGCACAGCGCTAGAAGCAGAGTCGCGTACATCGACGGCGTCGACGGGTCGTATCCGAGTAGCGCCCGGATACGGTCGAGTCGCTGATAGAGCGATTGCCGGCCCAGGTGCAGCGCAGCCGCCGAACGTGTTGCGCTGCAACCATGACGGAGATGAACCTCGAGTGTTCTGGTGAGATCACTCGAATGGGTGTCGTCCCAGGAAATCAGGGGAGCGACGACGGCAACCATCCGCTCCCGAACGTCCACCGGCAACTGGTCCACCGCGAGTTCCGGGGCCAGTTCACGAGTGGTTGTCACCACGCGCCCGGCGAGCCAGGTCCGACGAGCCGACGTCGCAAGGCGAAGCCCTGATCGGGCAGCATGAAGTGCCGCACTGACCTCGGACGGAGTGAACGCACACGGGTCTCCGATCACCACCGTGACTCCGTCGGTGATGTTGGACGACAGGGATGTTCCGAATGCCGCACTCACGGCACCGACAGCATCGATCGTCTTGGCCGGCACTGCAACAAGACCGAACGTGCTGGCATGTACTTCGGCTCCCAAGTTCGGTTGGCCGAGGAGTTTGGCCGCGGAATCGAGGAGGCGAGTGGCGATTCGCGAACCAGGGGAGTCGATCGCGATCGCAACGACGCGGTGGCCGGGAGTGGGATGGAACCCAGCGGCCGCGGATCTGACGCGAAGGTCGATCTGCCGTACGTCGGTGCGCTCCAGCAGATCCGACACGAGAGTAGCGGCCGCCCGCTGGGGACGACCGGTTAGGTTTCCCGAATAGGTCAGTGCCAGCCCCAATGAACCGGCTGAGCGTTGCAACAGCCCGTGCAACGTTGCCGGATTCAGTGTCGAACCAGGCCCGGCCGTCAGAGTCCCCCAGGCTCCGTCTCTGGAATGGATAGCGGCAGTGGCAGTTCCGGCGTCAGCGGCACGCCAGGCGGACCGATCGTCGTCGACGCCATGTGCTGCGACGAGGGCGCCACTGCCGCTTGTCACGATCAAAGGGCACCCCGTTACGTCACTGATGCGCTCGAGCAGAGTGGCCACACCACTGCCCGCCATCAACTCGAGTTCGAGCACGCGAGCGAGATCATTTCCCAGGCGCAGCACAGCGACTTCACGCGAAATGATTTCGGTATTTGCGTTCTGACACAGTTCGATGAAAGGGACAACAGTCCGGAGTGCGATCAGCGGCATTCCCATGATCGCCGCTTCCTCGATCATGTCCGACGGAATCGCGTCGAAGGTTCGGCCGAGTTCTACGGCAACTCCGGCGACGTTTCGGTTCCCGACCTCTCGCAGATAGTGCCGCCTGGTCCCCGGATCGACCCCGGACAGACCCAAGCCGGTGGTGAGCAACAACTCGTCCCCGGACAGCAACGGGCTGATCTCGTAGATCTCGCTCGAATGGACCCAGCGGACCACACGGCCCAACTGACTGCCACCGGCCAGAACCTGTGGATCGGCCCCACGGAACTGGTTGTCGAGTAGCTCGCGCACGGTCAGAGACATCGGTTCGGCGTTCCTCACTCTGGGCGACAGTATGTCCACCATAAGGGCGGCTCGTTACAACAATGTGTCAGTTGTGGATGTAGTCCGAACAGCAGAAAGTAGAGGGATGTCGACGACTGTGACGAGCGCTTCCCGCGCTCTCGACCCCCAGACAATGTTGCAGGCAGCGATATCCGAGGCCGAACTCGGCCGCAGTGAGGGCGGAATTCCCATCGGTGCGGCACTCTTCGCGTCTGACGGCACCCTTCTCGGTAGTGGACGAAACCGTCGAGTCCAGCACGACGATCCGTCGGTGCACGGTGAAACCGACGCCTTTCGTGCGGCCGGAAGGCAACGTGACTACCGGCAGACCATCATGGTCACCACGCTCTCGCCGTGCTGGTACTGCAGCGGGCTCGTGCGTCAGTTCAACATCGGATCCGTGATCGTCGGTGAAAGCGTGACATTTACCGGTGGGCACGAGTGGCTCCGCGAAAACGGGGTGTCTGTCACCGTTCTGCGAGATCAACACTGCATCGATTTGATGACCGAGTTCATCGAAACAAACCCGGCACTGTGGAACGAAGACATCGGAGTAGCGGAATGAAGGCTGTATCGACCGTGGATATTTCCCTCTGGCGGGCGGGCGGTCCGGGCGCTGAAGCTGTCGCGCGTGAGGTGGACGAAGGGCTGCAACGTGCGGGCTTCCTTCTCGTGCGCGGGCATGGGATCACCCGCGAACTTGCCGCAGACGTGCGAGCCGCGGCCCGGAAGTTCTTTGCGCTACCCGAGTCGACCAAAGCAAAGTACGCCGCAATAGTCGGTGAACGCGGATGGATCGGCCCGGGGATGGAGGCCAACGGCTACTCGGAGGGAACCGAGACCCCGCCGGATCTCAAGGAGACCTTTGCGATCGGGGCTGAAACTCGGACGGGCGATCCGCTGGTCGACGACGTCTGGTTTCTCTCCAACGTCTGGCCGCGCGAGGTTGCCGAGCTACACGAACTCTTGACCGTCTACACCGCGCAGATGCGTCGACTGTCGGACGATTTGCTGGAGATGTTCGCAGCTGCACTGGGTTTGGCGAACAACCCGTTCGACGGGCTTGCCGACCTCCCCACGTGGACGTGCAACATCAACCATTACCCACCGATGAGCGTCGTGGGTGAGCCTGAGCCGGGACAGTTCCGCATCGGTCCGCACACAGACTTCGGAACGGTGACAGTTCTCGATCGTGAGCTCGGATCCGGTGGACTGCAGGTGTACACGGACGAAGGCGGATGGGAAGACGCCCCGTACGACGCGGAAGCGTTGACGGTAAACATCGGAGACCTCCTCGAGTACTGGAGTGGGAAACGCTGGCCGTCGGGCCGGCACCGTGTACTTCCTCCCCAGTCGGACGCTCCGGAGGAAGATCTGGTCTCGCTCATCTACTTCTACGAACTCAATCACGATGCGGTAGTCACCCCGTTGGAGTTGCCGATCGGGAGAGTCTCCGGCCTGGAACCCGTCGTGTCGGCCGACTTCATCAAACTCAGGCTGGACGCGATCACTCTCTAACTGGCGAAAATCCTTGGTTTGTCCCGTTCTCGGAAGAGGGGTAATGTGTGGGCGTCGTGCGCCGTCCGAGCGCATGGCGAACGAGCAGTAATTCAGGGAAGAGGAGGTGTGGCTTGTAATGCGTGGCCAACCTCCGAGTACCAACTGAAGCTGTAGACCGCCCGGGTCGCCGGGTATTTTGCTGCAGCTTCATCGTGTGTTCATCGGCCTCTGCTTCGCTGTGAAGCGCGCCTTGGCCGTTCACTCTTCCTTGAAAGCTGTTGCAGCATGTCTGAATTCAAGTCCCGCCGGTCGTCCTTCCCGCGTCGCTCGGCAGGTTTCGGTGATAGTCGAACCGGTCACACGCCCGTCGCCCGCACCGTCGTGAAGGCCGCAACGACCGATGCGATTGCGCCTGTGGAAGCCACGGTCGTGAATAGTGGTGTGTACCGCGACGGAGCTCGGATCGCGTCGCCGTCCACCCTCGCCGAAGCGTTGTCGTGCCTGCCGGATTCGCAGTCGATGGCATGGATTGGGCTGTACCGTCCCGACGACACTCAATTGTACGCTGCAGCACAGCATTTCGACCTTCACGAGTTGGCTGTCGAAGACGCGATTGCCGCACATCAACGTCCCAAGCTCGAGCGATACGGTGAGACACTCTTTGTCGTGTTGCGCGCTGCGCGCTATCGCGACGAGACCGAACGCGTCGAATTCGGTGAACTGCATGTGTTCTGCGGTCCCAACTTCGTTCTTACTGTCCGCCACAGTGAATCACCGGATCTCACGGCCGTGCGAACCAGAATGGAGAACGATCCCGATCTCCTCCGTCTGGGGACCGAAGCTGTTCTCTACGCAATCCTCGACGCCGTCGTCGACGGCTATGCGCCGGTTGTCGCCGGCCTGCAGAACGACATCGACGAGATCGAGACCGAGGTATTCAGCGGCGATCCCGGAGTGTCGCGTCGTATCTACGAATTGACCCGTGAAGTGATCGAATTCCAGAGAGCCACACGGCCGTTGCTCGGCATGCTGCGTGGGCTGTCGGCAGGATTCGACAAATACCACACGGACGAAGAACTGCAGCGCTATCTTCGCGATGTCACCGACCACGCGACAACAGTGGTCGAGCAGGCCGACGGGTTCCGTCAACTGTTGGGAAACATCCTGACCGTCAATGCAACCTTGGTATCGCAGAATCAGAACGAGGAAATGCGAAATCTCACGCAGGCGAGTTACGCGCAGAACGAGGAGATCAAGAAAGTGTCGGCCTGGGCGGCAATTCTCTTTGCCCCGACACTGATCGGAACTGTGTACGGCATGAACTTCGACGACATCCCGGAACTTCACTGGCAGTTGGGCTATCCGTTTGCGCTCTCGATGATGGTGCTGACGTGTGGAAGTCTCTACACGATTTTCAAGCGGCGAGGCTGGCTCTGACCGTGCGCCTTTATCAACCGCGGGCGGTTGATAAAGGCGCACAACAGGTTAGAGCGTTGCCGTGCAAACGGTGAACTTGCGTTCGGCGTGCTCGAATCCCGAATCTGCTTCGGAACCACAATCTTCGATGGACGTCGAACCCTGGAGGATTTCGATTACCTGGACTACGTCGCTTCCCGAATCGGCGCAGTCGATACGGGCCGGCTCGTCGTCGAGGCCACCCGGTCCTAGATCCATGCATCCGCCGACGACCCAGTCGATGTCGAGACAGACCGCGCCCTGTTCCTGGCCGAGCAGAGTCTCGTAGTAGGTCTGATCGATGTCGGACGCGCACTCATCCGACGTGGGGGCTTTGGCGACAACCTTGTAGTTGGATTCGTCGCTGCCGCACACGGCGTGGTCGATTTCGGCGTCGTTCGTGGTGCCGCCGATCTTGACGCAGTCGCCGATGTTCACGTCGATATCCACGTCGCCGCCCGCGTCGGTGCCCTCTTGGCCGTCGATCTTCGAGGTGGTGGTGCTCGCTGACGTGGTGGTCGAATCTGCCACGGTGGATGATGATTCCGCGATGGCTTTAGGCTCGACGTCAGATCCGCACCCAGTGGCGAAAATGGCGATTGCAGACGTCGCGATCAGTGCTGTGCACAGCCGTCCGACGATTCCGGACATTCAAGTCTCCCTTGCTGATCTTGGATTATTCGGGCTCTATTCCACTTCACTGCTAGTCGAATAGCGAATCGGGCTGTCAGTATGAGTGGGTGGACCTCCCTCAGATGCCGCCGCTCGCCCCGATGTTGGCGAAGGCCGCTACGACAGTGCCGGTACAACCCGAATCCGACCAGCCGACGTGGTCGTACGAACCGAAATGGGATGGCTTTCGGTCGATAATCTTCCGCGACGGGGACGAGGTAGTCCTCGGTTCACGCGGAGGAAAAGACCTGGCTCGGTACTTCCCCGAAATCGTCGAAGCGGTGAAGGCGGAACTGCCGGACAAATGTGTGGTGGACGGCGAGCTTGTCGTGCCCCGGGAAGTGAACGGCGTGACGCGGCTGAGTTGGGAAGCGCTGTCCGAGCGCATCCACCCCGCAGCCAGTCGAGTGACGCTGCTCGCCGAACAGACACCAGCGCAATTTGTCGGATTCGACCTGTTGGCGTTGGGAGATCGGGACGTAGCCTCCGAAGATTTCACCGTTCGACGCGCATTGCTGGTCGACACGATCGGCGGCGGTCCGAGCTGTCATGTCACAGCTGCAACTTTCGACAGCGGTGAGGCGATGCGGTGGTTCGAGATGTTCGAAGGCGCTGGTCTTGACGGTGTGATCGCCAAGAAGCTGGTCGGCCCCTACCTGCCGAACAAGCGCGAGATGATCAAGGTCAAGCACGCCAGAACCGCGGATGTCGTACTGCTCGGATACCGTCCGCACAAGAGTCAACCGGGTATCGGTTCGATGCTGCTGGGTTTGTTCGACGGCTCCGATTTGAAGATGGTCGGTGGCGCTTCGGCATTCACCGCGGCGCGGCGAATCGAGTTGCTGGAAGAACTCGAACCACTACGCGTCGGTGACGACGTGGTGGCGGAAGGCGAGGCAAGTCGATGGAAGTCGGCGGCCGATCGCTCGTGGGTCCCGCTCCGCCCGGAGCGGGTATTGGAAGTGGCGTACGACCAAATGGAAGGGGAACGCTTCCGGCACGCAGCGCGCTTTCTGCGGTGGCGTCCGGATCGGGTTCCCGACGAGTGCACGTTCGATCAGTTGGAGGTTCCGGTGCGGTACGACTTCGCGGATGTCCTTGCAGGTGGTGTGTGATGGCCAGTCCGGCAGTGGAACTGGATGTCGACGGAATCGCGGTCCGTCTCTCCAGCCCCGACAAGATCTACTATCCGCAATTGGGCACCGACGGCGGGACCAAGCGTCATCTTGTGGAGTACTACCGCACAGTGGCGTTGCAGGGCGCCGCGGTGGCCGCCCTGAAGGATCGACCGACACACCTGCAACGCTTTCCCGACGGTATCGAGGGCGAAGAGGTCTACCAGAAACGATTGCCGGCAAAACGACCTGAACATGTCGAATCCTGTGAGGTGACGTTTCCGTCCGGGCGCAAGGCCGACGTCCTCCGAGTGCAGAACGCTGCCAACATCGTGTGGGCGGCAAACCTCGGAACCATCACGTTTCATCCGTGGGCAGTGCGCTGCCCGGACACCGATCATCCCGACGAATTGCGGATCGATCTTGATCCGCAGCCCGGAACCGGTTTTGCGGAGGCCGTCGCGATCGCCGACGAGGTACTGCGTCCACTTCTCTCGGAACTGGGCCTGGAAGGGTTCCCCAAGACGTCCGGTGGACGGGGCCTGCACGTCTACATTCCGCTCGCGCCGCGTTGGGATTTCATCGAGGTTCGACACGCGGGAATTGCACTGGCTCGTGAAGTCGAACGACGCAGCGGCGATCGGGCGACAACGGCCTGGTGGAAGGAAGAACGTGGTGAGCGGATCTTCATCGACTTCAACCAAAATGCCAGGGACAGAACGATTGCCGCGGCCTATTCTGCGCGCAAAACTCCGATTGCAACCGTGTCTACGCCGGTGACGTGGGACGAACTGCGCGACGTACACCCCGACGACTGCACTATCGCGACGGTCCCGAATCTGCTCGCCGACCGCGGTGATCCCATGGCAGCGATGCACGAGAAGGCCTTTGAACTCGATGTTCTCCTGGAAATGTTCGAGAAGGACATCGCAGCAGGATTGGGAGACCTCCCATATCCGCCCAACTACCCCAAAATGCCGGGTGAACCGAAACGGGTACAACCGAGTCGCGATCGAGATCGGAAGCAGACAGAAACCGAGTAGCGTCTGAATCGGACAAATCCGAGACTCGCGAGTGCATTGTGAGGTTGAAATGGATCACCGGGGCGCACGGGTTACAGGATTGATAGTGGGCGGCGGGATAATCGCAGTTCTGAGCATTGTCGGCGCTACTTCGCAGGCGTCGGCCGCAACATTGGACTGCTCTGCGAGAGGGCTCGATCAGACTCTGGTGGACGGGTCGTCGGCGTGCCGGGCGGTTGCCGATGCGGGCAGTTCCGCCATCTCGCATGTCGAAGGTGACGGAGTAGGGGCCGCAGACTCGCGCGACGGCGGCACGTCTGCTGGGCTTGCGATGTTCGGTGGCGTCGCGGCCGCGGAAACTCGCGGTGGAATGCTTGCTGCCGTTGCTTTCGGGCGGGATTCGTTAGCTCTCGGGCGCACCGCATCGCCGTTTGCGGTCGTCCTGGCAGGCCCAGGCGGTCGCGCTGCTGTCGGTGATGCCGACGTTGGCGCAATCTGCGCCGGGGGTCCTGCGCTGGTTTTCAATATCGCGACTGCTCAGGGATGTTTCAGCGATGGAATTTCGACCTGGACGCTGCCGTGACGGTGCCCCGCACTACAGTTCACTTCGTGACACCGGTCACAAAGATGTAAAGCTGTGGTGGGTCGATCAGGGCAGCTGCCGTGATCAAACGGGGATCGGAGGACGCGATGACTGCAAACGCACGGCGCGGTTCACTCGTACACACAGAGGTGCCGGCGCGGACCGAACTGTACGTCGATCGTCGATTCCTGCCACTGGCAGACCGGTTCTTTGCGATGTACCGGCAACCGCAGCAAGGCGGCGGCGCTTTGGTTGCGTACCAGGACGGCGAGAAAGTTCTCGACATCTGGGCCGGATATGCCGACCGTGACCGCCGCTGGGACCACGACACCATCTCACTCTCGTTCTCTACGGGCAAGGGTGTGGCCAGTACCGTCGTACATCGTTTGGCTGAGCGTGGATTGATCGATTACGACGCGCCGGTCGCGCAGTACTGGCCCGAGTTCGGTGCCGCTGGCAAAGACAAGATCACCGTTTCTGACTTGATGACGCATCGCGCCGGCCTGCACAAGGTGCGTGGATTGATGCGCAATCCGCTCGATCTCATGGACTACGACGCAGTTGTTGCCGCACTGGCTGCGAGCAAGCCGGATCCGCGCCGGCTGAAGGGCCCCGGATATCACGCGGTGACATACGGATGGTTGGTCGCCGAATTGGTTGCACGGGTGACGGGACTGCCCTTCACGGACGTCGTCGAGGCGGAGATCGCGAAGCCGCTCGGTGTCGACGAATTCTGGTTCCGCGTACCCATCTCTGAGCGGACGCGTATCGCGAAGCTGTTTCCGCACATCAATCCAGCGGGTCTCAACTGGGCGTTTGCGTCTACGGTTCTCTCTCATGTCGGCCCTACTCGCGGTCTGGCCGAGGCTGCGATGCCCGACGGATTCGACGTGATGGTTCGTAATCCGGCGGTGCATGACACAGTGATGCCCGGTTGGAACGGAGTCTTCAGCGCGCGGGCGCTGGCGAGGATGTATGCGGCAATCGCCAACGGCGGCATGCTCGACGGAAAGCGGTTCCTGAAAGAGTCGACCATCGATCAGATGGCGACCATTCAAACGCGAGAACGTGACTACGTACTCGCGGTTCGGCCCAATTGGGCGCTGGGTTACCACCCGCCGATCATCGCGGCACGGCGTCAACCGCGAAATGCCATCGGACACTACGGCGTCGGTGGTTCGGGCGCGTATGCCGACCTCGACAGCGGCTTGTCGTTGGGTTTCACGACCAACCGATTGGGTAGTGCCGTAACAGCACTTGGCGACCTTCGTCTCGCCAGGCTGGGAGCCGAAGCACAGGAGCTCGCGCGTCGGGGATAACGAGTGAGGTGAAAATGGTCGTAGATCTTGCGGCAACAACACGATTTCTGGCCGGCAACGGCCGGATACTCGACCGTCACCGGTTGAATTTAGTTCTGGGGCAAGGTGATCGAGATGCTGCATTGGCGGCGGTCGACGGCTACCGAAATCCCGACGGCGGATACGGCTGGGGTCTCGAGCCGGACCTGCGTTCGCCAGGTAGCCAACCCGGTGGAGCACTGCATGCGTTCGAGGTTTTTGCCGATGTCGCCGCGGTGACCCCGCGGGCCCTGGAATTGTGTGACTGGCTGCAGACGGTATCGACCGTCGACGGTGGTCTGCCCTTTGCTCTTCCGATTTCCGAACCGGCTGGGTGCGCATCGTTCTGGGTCGACGCGGATCCATCGGAATCGTCGTTGCAGATCACGGCCATCGTGTGCGCCACGGCGTTGCGGGTAGCCGAATTCGATTCCGCAGTGGCCAAACATCCCTGGCTCGATTCGGCGGTTCGGTTCTGCCTGGGTGCGATCGAGCGTGCCGAGACGTTGAGTGCTCTCGAATTGGCATTTGCGTTGCAGTTCCTCGATGCGGCGAACGAGGTCCGGTTGGTGGCAAAACTCGGTGCGCTCATTCCTCCGGACGGATTGGTGCACGTGGACGGGGGAGCTGTCGACGAGTACATGCGTCCGCTCGATTTCTCGCCGTCTCCTTCAGGCCCGACCCGCACGCTGTTCAGTGCGGAAGTGATCGAGGAGGAACTGTCCGCATTGGCGGCGAGGCAGTGCAAGGACGGCGGATGGATGGTGGATTTCGACAGTTACTCACCCGCCGCCGCACTTGAATGGCGTGGTCATGCCACGGTTTCGGCAGTTGCCCTGTTGAAACGCAATGGCGAGATCTGACATCCGTTCTCGCGTCAAATCGGACAAGTTATAGTCTGGAAAGTAGATGTGATTGTTTGATTCATGGATAGGGGAGAGCTAATGGCGTATGTGATCACGCAGCCGTGCTGTAACGACGCCTCATGTGTGGACGTGTGCCCGGTCAACTGCATTCATCCGACGCCTGACGAAGCCCAGTTCGCCACCACCGAAATGCTCTACATCGACCCGGACACCTGCATCGACTGCGGTGCGTGTGTGGATGAGTGCCCGGTCGATGCCATCTACTCCGACAACGAACTTGCTGAAGCCGACGCGCCGTACCTCGAGATGAACGCGTCGTACTTCGAGAAGCATCCGATGGGGCCGGACTGGCCGGAGCCGATCACCATGGCCAAGATCGCTCCCGAGTTGGGGACGCTGCGGGTCGCCATCGTCGGTTCAGGGCCGGCGGCGTGTTACGCGGCGATGGAACTGGCCGGCAAGCCGCGGGTCGAGGTCGACATTTTCGATCGCCTACCGACGCCGTACGGGTTGGTCCGAGCAGGCGTGGCTCCCGATCATCCGGGTACCAAGGGCGTCACCGACCAGTTCCGCGCTGTCGTGTCGAAGAAGACGGTGCACTGCCACTTCAATGTCGAGGTGGGCAATCATATTTCGCATACCGAACTGCTCGAGCATCATCATGCGGTGATCTACGCGGTAGGTGCGGCAGGTGATCGCAAGCTCGATATCCCGGGCGAAGATCTTCCGGGAAGCCATGCTGCAACCGAATTCGTGGCCTGGTACAACGGTCATCCGAGTTACGCCGATCGCAGTTTCGATCTGTCCGGGGAGCGGGCCGTCATCGTCGGCAACGGCAACGTTGCACTCGACGTCGCCCGCATCCTCGTCACCGACCCGGAGGTTCTGGCCAAGACAGACCTTGCGGATCATGCCCTCGAAGCGTTGCGCAACAGCAATATTCGTGAAGTGGTGATTCTCGGTCGTCGAGGTCCGGCGCAGGCCGCGTACACCAACCCCGAATTGCTGGCGCTGGGCCAGATGGCGGATGTGGACGTCATTGTGGATCCGGTGGAGGCAGAACTCGACGATTCGAGTCGGGCTTTTGTCGAGAGCGACGCCGCAGAGCCGTCGGTGTTACTCAAGGTGAAGCAGGCCCAGGAATTTGCCTCGCGCACAGCCGATCCCACACGTAAGCGCATAGTTCTGCGATTCCTCACCTCCCCGGTCGAGATCCTCGGCGACGGCAGTGTCGAGCAGGTTCGCATCGTGAAGAACCAACTGGTCGCAACACCCACCGGTCAACTGTCCGCACGGCCCACCGAGGAAACCGAGGCCCTCGACACCGGACTGGTATTGCGTTCGGTCGGTTATCGAGGAACGCCCGTCGCGGACCTACCGTTCGACGATGCTCGAGGCGTGATCCCCAACGAGAACGGCCGCGTGATCGATCCGGAATCGGGGATGCCCATGCCCGGCGTCTACGCTGCGGGGTGGATCAAGCGTGGCCCGACCGGTGTGATCGGCACGAACAAGTACTGCTCGGCTGAAACCGTGTCCATGATTTTTGACGACTTCGCAGCTGGGCGCCTTGCAACGCCAAGTGCGGAAGCGGAGAAGTTGACGGTACTTCTGGCCGACAGGTCACCGGATCAGGTGGACTACCAAGGTTGGCAGCGGATCGACAAGGCCGAGCGCGCATCCGGGGCGGCTGTCGGTCGTCCGCGAACCAAGCTCATTTCGATCGAATCGATGCTTGCGGCCGCTCGCGAGGAAAGCTAGCGGAGATCGTTCAACCTACGTGCTCGGTGAGAGACCACTGTCCCGAACCCTGCAGTTCGAGTTGGCGATTGTGAAAGACGTTGAGCGTGCTGCGGTGTCCCACGCTGACCATAATGCTGTCGGGCAGTTCGCTGCGCAGCATGCGGTAGAGCGTGTACTCGAGGCCTTCGTCGATCGCGGATGTCGCTTCGTCGAGGAACACGGTGCGGGGCTTGGCCAGAACTACCCGGGCGAACGCCAGTCGCTGTTGTTCGCCCGGAGAGAGGATTCGGGTCCAATCGGCTACTTCGTCGAGACGGTCGGTCAAATGCGGAAGATGCACCTGGTCAAGTACCGCTCGGAGCCTGCTGTCCTTGGCGATCGAACGATCCGGATACGCCAGTCCCGTACGCAACGACCCCAGCGGCAGGTACGGGCGCTGGGAAAGGAAAAGCGACCTACCCACCGGCCGGGTAACCGAACCGTCCGCGTAAGGCCACAGTTGTGCGATGCTTCGCAGCAAGGTGGTCTTACCGCTTCCCGACGCACCTTTGACGAGCAGGGCGTCGCCGTGATCGAGTGTCAGATCCAGCTCGGCGATCAAAGTCTCTCCGGAAGGCTTGCATACGTGGAGTTTTCGGATGACAAGCTGATCTCCGGCGTCTGAAACGTCGAGCGTCGGTAGTGCCCGGGCTCGCTTGTCGGCGTCGGCGAGGCCGGTCAAGCGTATGAGGGTGGCGCGAAAGCTCGCGAAATCGGCGTACGACTCACGGAAGAACGACAAAGATTCGTGGACTTGGCCGAACGCCTGCGCGGTTTGCATGACGTCGCCGAAAGTGACCTGTCCCTTGAACAACCGAGAGCCCTGCACCAAGAACGGGAAGATGACTGCGGTCTGGTTCACGGCGAGATTGAAGCCACTGAACTTCAGCGTCCGGAACACGATGGCCCACATGTTGCGGATCACCGCAGCGAAGCGTGTTGCGAGCGTGCGACGTTCGACGTCCTCGCCGCGATAGAACGCGATACTTTCGCCATACTCCCGCAATCGCACCAAGGCATAGCGAAAGGTCGCGCCGAGCTTCTCGTTCAGGAAGTTCAACATGATCAGCGGTCGGCCGATCCAGAATGCCAGCGCGGTGGTCACCAATACGTAGATGTAGACCAGGAAGATCATCGCGCGCGGAATCTCGGTACCGAAAATGGTCAGGGGTCCGGAGAGATTCCACAGGATCGCGGTAAAGCTCACTATCGACACCATCGCGGTGACCGCACCCATCGACAACGTGCGGGAATAGGTCACGAACGAGGTGATATCGGTCTGGATGCGCTGATCCGGATTGTCGATCGGGTTATGCAGGAACTCGCCGCGGTAGTACGCAAGACCGTCGAGCCAATCGTCGGTCAGGGTGTTGTTGAGCCAGATGCGCCACTTGATGTCGAGGGCCTGGCCGACGAAGTACGTGAGGAGCGAACTCACGACGTGGATGACCGCCAGGACGGCGAACACTCTGAGATAGTGCCAGAACCCGGCTTCGTCGAGGTTCTGAATCGTGTCGTAGAAATCCTTGTACCAGTAGGAGAACAACACCGTCACGCGCACAGCCCACACCGTGAGCAGCAGCAGTACTGCAAGAATCAGTATTGGAACGGGGCTGCGCCTGGGGTTGAAGTACGGCCAGGCCATCCGTCGAAACTGGCTGCCCCAGGCAGTGAAGCGGGCCAGCAGAATTGCCGTGATCGCGAGGGCGGCGGCGGTGATCGTATAAGCCTTCGCCAGCCACAGCGCACTGTCCGGAACTGCGGTGCTCCAGTTCACGTGCACCTCCGTCGCAGAACGGAAAAGGCGATCCCGTCGGGTACGGAAGCTGAAAAGCGGATTCACCGAAGTGGACGCCGCCAAACCTGGAACACCGTGCTCCCTGAGCGTTGACAGCTACGGTTCAGCGAACCTTCGTATTGCTGGATTTCTCGTTTTATGTGTTAATTACAAGGGAATTGTGCGGTTTGCTCCGAATGGCGCGTTGGCGTCGATGCCAGGCGGGTATCGACGCCAGCCTCGCATGACCAGCAAATGCACGTTGTCGAAGGAAAGTAGTGAGATGGTCAGCAAGCGAGTGCGTCGGACATCCCGGATAGCTGTAGCGGTTGTCGGAGTAGTGGCTGCAGGCCTCACATTTGCCGGACCGGCAGCGGCTTTCCCGCTCTTTCCCGGTGGTCCGGAGATTCCAGTACCCGTCGTCGCCGGTGTTGCCGGCCTTGATCCGGCGCTCCCGGGTTTCATGGGCACGGCGGATCAGATTCCCGCCCCGGTTCCCAACTTCTCGGCACCGTCGGTCAACCCGTCCAACGGTGAGCGTGTCGGAATCGCTCAGCCGATCATCATTCGTTTCAACGAATCGATCGACGACCGCGCCACCGCGGAACGTGCAATTCGCGTCACCACCAATCCGCCGGTCGAGGGAAACTTCTACTGGATCAACAACAGCCAGGTGCGGTGGAAGCCGACGCAGTTCTGGCCCGCGAACATCGCGGTGACCGTCGACGCCGGGGATTCGCATTCCACGTTCAACATCGGCGATGCGCTCGTCACGGTTGCGGACGACAACACGAAGCAGATCACCATCACTCGCAACGGTGAAGTGGTGCGCACCATGCCGACGTCGTTCGGCAAGCCGGGCCACGAAACCCCCAACGGCACGTACATCGTCGGTGAGCAACTGCGTGACATGTACATGGATTCGTCCACCTACGGCGTTCCGATCGATTCACCCGAGGGCTACCGGACCTACGTCGAATACGCGTCACGAATTTCCTACAGTGGAATCTTCGTCCACGCGGCACCGTGGTCCGTTGCGCAACAGGGATTCACCAACGTGAGCCATGGCTGCCTCAACGTCAGTACCGAGAACGCCAAGTGGTTCTTCGAGAACGCAGGCAAGGGCGACCCCGTGATCGTGCAGAACACTGCCGGTGGAATCCTCAGCGGCGCCGACGGACTGGGTGACTGGAACCGCTAGAAGCGCCTTACAGTTCTGGGCATGACCGTTGCTCGTTCGCTTCTGCTGTTCGTTCTTGCCGCCGTACTCGAAATCGGTGGAGCCTGGCTGGTGTGGCAGGGAATTCGCGAGAACAAAGGCTGGATCTGGGTCGGCCTCGGCGTGATCTCACTCGGCCTGTACGGGCTGGTCGCGACGATGCAGCCCGACGCGAACTTCGGTCGAATCCTGGCCGCGTACGGCGGCATATTTGTCGCTGGATCCTTGCTGTGGGCAGTGGTGATGGACGGCTTCCGCCCTGACCGTTTCGATATCGCCGGCGCGCTGATCTGCCTGGTCGGGGTTGGCGTGATCATGTATGCGCGGTAGGGCCTTCGGCCCTGTGCGCCTTTTTGGTAGCGACCACTACCAAAAAGGCGCACAGGGGCTTACCGCTAAGCCTTCGCCCGAACCACCAGAACAGTGCCGGGGAACTCGGCTGCAAGTTCGCGGCGAGCGTGCTTGATGCACGCGGTGCCGTAGCCCTTCTTCCGTGCCTGCGGAGCGATCCAGATCGCGACGTTCACTTCCTGATCGGTGAGCTCACCGAAAACCAGGCCGACACTCTTCGGGGTATCAGGCGAAAGATCCTCGGCGACAAACCAAGCCGCGCTTTCGTCGTCGATCCGCCCCAAGCCTGCAGCGCGCTCCGATTCGACGCGATCCGAAGCCCACGGAGCGCCGCCGTCGTCGAACTGCTCCGTGGAGCGTTCTGCGAACAGTGCGGCATCGTCGGTGCTGTCGGTGAACGGGCGCAGGTTGAAGTTCGCGCCGCTGCTTGCGGGGCGATCCACGGCGGTCCATTCCAAGGTGGCGTCGAGGTTCTCGAGTTCGCCCTGGATACGGTCGCGTGCCGCCTTGGTCAGTGCGCTGAACTTGAGGCCCAACACGGCTTCCGCGTTGGACTCCGACGTCCCGAGCAGTTCTGCAACCGTCGCGACTGCTGCCTGATGATCGGCGCTGTCGACAACGGCGTCCAGGACCTCGTGTCGGCGTTCCAAGGCGCGAACAAGTGCGGCGGTGAGCTCGCGACGGTCCAGGATCTGATCTTGAATGTGCGTCGTCATAAATGCGACTCCTTGCTGTTCGAGGCTACGTTGTTCGAGGCTACAAACGATTGCCGTGCGGACCGTACTGGTCAATAGTGCTCCACCTTGCACGTTATGGCACGTGTTCAGCCTGTGGTGCGGCGGACGAGCCGTTCGTAGCGCTGACGTGCAGCCTGGGTGCTGCCGAGCCCGAGTCCGAACGCGATGTCCTGCCACGTCATTCCGCGTTTGCGTGCGAGCGCGAGGAAGAGCGCTTCGTCCTGGTCCATTTCGGCGCGAGCCTTGGGGATGAGACTCAAGGCGGCCATGATGTCGGCGTCGTCGACGTCCGGTTCACCGGGTTCGCGTGTGCTGCTGCCCGCGGCGAGGCCGCCGACGACGCGGATCGCGCCGTACGGTTCGAGCATGTGGGGGAGGGATTGCCTGGCGCGTTGGCCCTCTGTTGATCCGTGGCGTTCGTTGATGCGAAAGAGCCCGGCGTACTCGCGATGTGCGCGCTCACGGCCGGGCTCGATCGGTCGAAATGGGTCATCGGTCATGCTTTTCAGGTTTGCACGATCCGTTGGCAATGTAAACACTTCGTTGTAAACAAGTTGTTCACTTGTTTGCGAGCGGCTCACAGACGACGACCGGGATAACCCGATCCGTCCAGGCTTGGTAATTGTCGAAGTCTGCGTACATCGCGACCAGTTTGGGCCAGAGTCGGGCGCGTTCCTCGTCTGTGGCGACACGAGCTTTCATCGACTGCACGCGCGACTTGATCTGGACGGTCACCACAGGATCGGCCTTGACGTTGAGGTACCACATCGGGTTCTTCGGCAGACCGCCTTGTGACGCCACCAGAATCACGTTGTCGTCGTCCTCGAGAAAAAGCAGCGGACTGATCCGTTCCTCGCCCGACTTTCGGCCAGTGGTTGTGAGCAGGCAGATCGGCAGCCCGCGTGGAAACGCGCTGCCGACCCGCCACTTGCTGCCCAGCATTCCGTCGGTCGCCCGATACATCGCGACGTTGGCTTTCGACATCCACTTGATGATCGTGACTGTCACCGGAGCGTCGAGTCCCTTGGGTTTAGCTGGGGGAGTACTCATGTCAGATGCGCTCGATGATCGTGCCGGTTGCCAGTGCGCCGCCCGCGCACATCGTGATCAACGCAGTCGAACCGTCGCGCCGCTCGAGTTCGTGCAGAGCCGTCGTGATCAGCCGCGAACCGGTGCTGCCGACCGGATGGCCGAGTGCAAGCGCGCCGCCGTTGACGTTGACGTTGTCGAAATCCGGTCCGTGAACCTGCGCCCAGGACAGTGCAACCGAAGCGAAGGCCTCGTTGACCTCGAACAGATCGAGATCGCCGATCTTCATGCCGCTCTTCTCGAGTACGCGGGTCGTGGCCTGAACCGGACCGTCGAGGTGGAACTCGGGTTCGGATCCGACGAGGGCCTGCGCGACGATGCGGGCGCGTGGCTTCAAGCCGAGAGCGCGGGCCTTGTCCTCGTCCATGAGCAGGACGGCAGCTGCACCGTCGGAGATCTGCGAAGACGTTCCGGCAGTGTGGATTGCGCCCTCCATGACCGGCTTCAACCGAGCCAGGGACTCGGCCGTCGTGTCACGCAGACCCTGATCGCGATTGACCAGCTTGGTCTCGCCGGTCAGGTTGCCTTCCTTGTCGACCTGGGGTGCGGACAGTTCGAGCACCTCGCGGTCGAAGCGGCCTTCTTCCCAGGCCTGCTTGGCGAGGGCCTGGGAGCGGACGCCGAGAGCTTCGAGGTCCTCACGGGTCAGTCCGCGGCGACGTGCGATGCGCTCGGCGGCTCCGAACTGGTCGGGCATGTCGATGTCCCAGGTGGCGGGACGGCGTGGTCCGGCGAGAGTTCCGACATTGGCCCCAAGCGGGACCTGGCTCATCGCTTCGATGCCGCAGGCGATTCCGGCGTCGATCGCGCCGGTGGAGATCAAGCCGGCGATCAGATGATTGGCCTGCTGAGCGGATCCACACTGGCAGTCGACGGTTGTGGCACCGGTCTGCCATGGCAGTCCGGCGTGCAGCCATGCGGTGCGGGTGATGTTGTTGGACTGTGCGCCGGCTTGGGTGACGCAGCCGCCGATCACCTGCTCGATCAACATCGGGTCGATTCCCGAGCGATCGAGAAGACCCTTCTGAGCAGCTCCGAGAATTTCGGCAGCGTGCAGGCCGGCGAGCCAGCCTCCACGCTTACCGATCGGTGTGCGGACGGCCTCGACGATTACTGGTGTGCCCACGGTGGGTTCCTTTCCTTGTATTGAAAAAGTAGAACAAGTTCTTAGCAAGAAGCAAGAGGTGTCTACTGTTTCCTTTCCTAGTAAGCAGGCTTGTGTTTCAATGTAAGTAGAACGTGTTCCACATTACGGATGGTCATCACCTCGGTGATGAAAAGGCTCATGGCAGGAGACATCAGTGGCACAGCCCGCAATCCCCAAGGGGATCGACTTCACGGACCCCGACATCTACGCAGAGCGGATGCCTTTCGAGGAATTTGCTCAGCTGCGTAAGACCGCTCCCGTGTGGTGGAATCCGCAGCCGCCGGAGATCGGCGGGTTCCAGGACGAGGGCTACTGGGTGGTCACTCGGCATGAAGAGGTCAAGGACGTCTCGCAGCGCAGTGACATCTTCTCGACCCACGAGAACACCGCGATCCCGCGTTTTGCCGACGACATCCCGCGTGAGAACGTCGAAATGCAGCGATTCATCCTGATCAACAAGGATGCTCCCGAGCACACCAAACTCCGCAAGCTGATTTCGCGCGGGTTCACGCCGCGAGCGATCAACAGCCTGCGCGACGAACTGACCGAGCGTGCCGAGCAGATCGTGAAGACCGCTGCCGAGAGTGGTGCCGGAGACTTCGTCACTCAGGTGGCGTCGGAACTTCCGTTGCAGGCGATTGCCGAGCTTCTCGGTGTGCCGCAGGAAGACCGTATGAAGCTCTTCGACTGGTCCAACCAGATGACGTCGTACGACGACCCGGAGTTCGACATCGATCCGCAGGCCGCGTCGATGGAGATTCTCGGGTACGCGTACCAGATGGCGGATCAGCGCAAGAAGTGTCCCGCCGATGACATCGTCACCAAGCTCATCGAAGCTGACATCGACGGAAATGAGCTCTCCCCTGAGGAATTCGGCTTCTTCGTGATCCTTCTTGCGGTCGCGGGAAACGAGACCACTCGCAATGCGATCACACATGGCATGGTGGCGTTCCTGGACAATCCCGACCAGTGGGAGCTGTACAAGAAGGAGCGTCCCAAGACGGCTGCCGACGAGATCGTTCGTTGGGCCACGCCGGTCACGTCCTTCCAGCGCACCGCTCTCGAGGACACCGAGCTCGGTGGACAGCAGATCAAGAAGGGTGATCGCGTCGTGATGATGTACGCGTCGGCCAACTTCGATGAAGACGTCTTCGAGAACCCGACGAAGTTCGACATCATGCGCGACCCCAATCCGCACCTCGGATTCGGCGGCACCGGTGCGCACTACTGCGTCGGCGCGAATCTGGCTCGCCTCGAAATCGACTTGATCTTCAACGCGATCGCCGATCATCTTCCCGACATCAGCCGGCTCGGAGATCCTCGTCGTCTGCGCTCGGGCTGGCTCAACGGCATCAAAGAGTTTCAGGTTGATTACAAGACCGGCGGCTGTCCGGTCAAACACTGAACCAGCCCTATACTGAGAGGGTAACCGGCAGGTAAGTATGTGTATGTAGGTATGTGTACGGAATCGAAGGTTGGCGCTGCGCTTTCGACTGCACAGAACTACAGTTGACGTTCTGAGGAGCCACTAGCTGGCTACTTGGAACTACGGTGGCGTCTGTGGGATCCCTCATCTCCCGCAGGCGCCACCGTTTGTAGTTCCGGGGGCGGGTTGTTTCAGCCCCCGTACGGTTTTGTGATGGCTTCCAGGAAGTGCCCCGACGGGTCGAGGAAGTAGACACCGCGCCCACCGTCATTGGTGTTGAAGCCGGTGCTCGATTTCCGCGGATCGGCCCAATGATCGAGTCTCAGATCGAGTATCCGCTGGTAGATTCCGTCGAAGTCGTTCTCGGATACCAGGAATGCGTAGTGCTGCGGTGAAATCTCAGCGCCTTCGTCGACCTGCGCGTAGTCCAGCATTACTCCGTGCTCGAGTTCGACGGAGAGGAAGTATCCGGCCGGCACAGGATCCGGAAGACCGAACATGTGAGTGAAGAACCACGCAGACTCTTGTCGGTCTTTTGCGGCGATGATGGTGTGATTGAACGAAATGGTCATTGAAGAACCCTTGGGGTACGACGCCTCCATGCCTGGCGCAGTCCGCCATCGACACGCGACGATAAGAACCAGGAAACCATTTTCGTGAATCCGACGCAACAGTGAGGGCTCCGGTCAATATGACCGGAGCCCTCACTTGATCGTTTTGTTCGGTCAGGCTTTGCGAGCTGTTTTCATGGCGCGCTCCACTTCCCAGAATGCGCGAAGTGACTGGATTTTGCCCTCGTCGTTGACGCGGTAGACAAACACGCCTTCCGCATCGACGACCATGCCACCAACCGTGCTCCGAATCTTCCCGATGTTGACGTTCTCGTTACCGCACACCAGGGAATCGTCGATGAGGAATTCGAGCGACTCCGTCGTGGCGATCGTCATGTCGTAGAACTTGGAAATGGCTTCGCGGCCGTGATGGCCTTTGCCCTCGGGATCGAAGCCCGACGGGCCGACGGGATCTTCGACCCAGCCGTCCTCGGCAAAGAGATCCAGCCAGGCTTCCTTGTTCTTCCCACTTGCCGCTGCCCGCGATGCATTGCCCGCTACACGGGCGGGATGTTCGGTGGTCATCGTTTCCCTCACTGAATGTATTTCTCGGCGAACCTGCGCATGGAATCCTGTTTTGCCTCGAGTGGTGCGTCGAAGCCGATGCCGTCGAAAACCCAAGGAACCGTGATGATGTCGGTGACACCGGCGTCCTCGAGTTCGGCGTAGCCGTCTTTTCCGAACCGGTCGACGCATACGGTCTGGATCTCGTACGGTTCGTTCTCCTTGCCGTACTCGGCGCGCAGTTCGCGCAGTCTGGCGATGACGCCGACCAGATCGTCGAACTTGATCATCGCCGACGTCCAGCCGTCACCCACCCGCGCCGCGCGCTTGAGAGCAACCTCGGTGTGGCCACCGACGTAGAACGGAACCGGTTTGGTGGGAGTCGGACTCATCTGTAGGCGATCGAAATCGAAGAACTCGCCGTGGTACTCGACCATACCGCCGCCGAGGATCAGCTTGATGACGTCGATCATCTCGTCTACCCGGGCACCGCGACGCTCGTAGGGAGCCCCACACCACTCGAATTCTTCCGGAGCCCAGCCGATTCCGACGCCGAAGCCGAAACGGTTGTTCGTCAAAGCGGCGACGGACCCCACTTGGCGGGCGAGGAGCACCGGATTACGGCTACCCAGCTTCAGTACCTGCGTGTAGAACTCGATTTTTTCGGTGACAGCGCCCATCGCGGCGGCGGCGATCAGCGGATCGACCCAGGGGGTTTCGGCAGTCCACATCCGAGACCCGTCCGGCGTGTACGGGTAGTCCGCCGTCTGGGTTTCCATGAAGAACAGTGAATCCGGCAATGCAATGGACGTAAAGCCGCACTCTTCAGCGGTTTTGGCGATACCGGGCAGCTGATCCAAGGGGTTCATCGCAACCCCGACGGTGTACTTCATTCTCGACTTCTCCCTGATCGACGGTTGGCGTGTTTACGTGGTGGGGCGTTCGGAGCCGACGACCCACATCGCGAAGTACTGTGAGCCACCGCCGTACGCGTGACCGAGGGCCTTGCGTGCATCGGCTACCTGGTGGTCGCCTGCCCTGCGCATTACCTGCATCGCGGATTCGGCAAACCGAATCATGCCGGACGCGCCGATCGGGTTGGACGAGAGAACCCCGCCCGACGGATTGACGGGGAGCTTGCCGCCGATAGCTGTTTCGCCGGCTTCGGTGAGCTTCCAGCCCTGTCCTTCCTCGGCAAATCCGAGGTTCTCGAGCCACATCGGTTCGAACCAGGAGAACGGCACATAGATTTCGGCGCAGTCGATCTCGCTGAGCGGATCCGTGATTCCGGCGGCCTTCCAGAGCGCTGCCGCAGCATCGCGTCCGGCCTGGGGGTTGACCTGGTCGCGACCCGCGTAGGTTGTCGGCTCGGTGCGCATCGCCGTTGCATGAATCCACGCGACGGTACGGCCTCGAGCCTCGACCTCGGCGGCGGCCTCTTCGTTGCCGATCACCAGCGCGCACGCGCCGTCAGAGGACGGGCACGTCTCGTCGTAGCGAATGGGATCCCACAGCATTTGTGACGCCTGAACGGATTCGACGGTGATATCGGGCTGCTTGAGGTGCGCGTACGGGTTGATGCTGCCGTTGAGACGGTCTTTTGCGGCAACAATGGCACCGATGTGCGAGGGTGCCCCCGAGCGACGGATATACGAACGGACGTGCGGCGCAAAGTAACCGCCGGCCCCGGCGCCGACCGGCATGTTGAAGGGAATCGGCGTGGACAGTGCCCACATCGCATTCGACTCCGACTGCTTCTCCCACGAAACCGTCAGAACCCGTTTGTGAACTCCGGATTTGACGAGGCTCGATGCCACGATCGCTGTCGAACCACCGACAGACCCGGCAGTGTGGACACGAAGCAACGGTTTCCCGTTGGCGCCGAGAGCATCCGACATGGCGAGTTCCGGCATCATCGATCCCTCGAACAAGTCGGGGGCCTTGCCGATCACCACGGCGTCGATGTCGTCCCAGCCGACATGTGCGTCGAGCATCGCGGCGTCGATCGCTTCGCGGACCAAGCCGGCCATCGACACGTCGTGACGCTTTGCGACGTAATGAGTCTGGCCGGTGCCGAGCACGGCCGCGAGTTGTGGCGTTCCGGCCATCAGTTCCGTCCCTCCAATACTGCTACCAGGTTCTGTTGCAGCACTGGGCCGCTGGTTGCATGGGCCAGTGCGCGATTCGCCTGGCCTCCCCAAATTGCCTGCGCTGCGTAACCGATACGTTCGAGACCACCCGCAAACATCGGGTTGCCGCTCAGTGGGCCACCAGACGGGTTGATCGTCGTTGCATCCGTGAGACCGATTGCCTCTTTGAGGATCAGTTCCTGATGGCTGAACGGTGCGTGGAGTTCGGCGATGTCGATGTTGCTGACATCGCCGCCCGTAGCAGCCTTCGCGGCGGATGCCGTCGACGGTGATGTCGTGAGATCACGTGCTCCGAGGTTCGGAGAGTCGATGCGGTGTTCGATGCCGGAAATCCAGGCCGGGCGCTCGCACAGGTCACGAGCGCGGGTGCCGGATGCCAGAACGATAGCGGCTGCTCCGTCGGTAATGGGCGCACAATCGTGGGCGCGCAACGGATCTGCGAGGAAGGGACTGGCAAGCAAAGCCTCGATATCGACCTCGCCGGCGAGCTGCGCGTTGGGATTGCTCATCGCGTGACGACGGCTACGAGCGGTTACCTCGGCCATATCCTCGTGCGTCCACTTGCCTGCGTCGATACCGAGTCGTGCCTGCAGTCCGGCAATGGATACCGAGTCGGGCCACAGTGGCGCAACAAGATAAGGATCGAGTTGCATGGTGAGGATTTTGCGCAGGTGTCCTGCGGACGACTTGCCGAAGCCGTACACGAGTGCGGTATCGACCTCACCCGTCAAGATCTTGATCCAGGCCTCGTAGAACGCCCAGGCCGCGTCCATCTCGACGTGGGACTCGTTGATGGGCGGAACGGCACCGATGGAGTCGATAGCCGAGATGAAGGAAAACGATCGTCCGGCAAGATAATCGGAAGATCCCGAGCACCAGAAACCGATATCGGATTTGGTGATTCCCAGGTCTTTGTACAGTTGCTGGAAACAGGGGACCAGCATTTCGACGCCGTTGGTGGTGCCGTGGGTCTCGCGTACGTGCGGGGCTTGTGCAAAGCCCACCACTGCGATGTCTGCAGAAGTCATGTCAGAAGCCCTCACAGGTGGTGTTGGAAGGTGGAGTACTCGGCGTCGGGTTCACCGGTCGGCCTGAAGTATTCGATGTTTTCGAGCGTGTAACCCCACTCCTCGCGTGGCTTCCACTTGGCCTCGACGCGCATCCCCATGCGCACGTCGGCCGCGTCGCATTCCAAGATCAGATGCAGGAACGGAATGTCCGCGCCATCGAGCAGCACGTAAGCCGCGACGTACGGGGGCTTGATCCGCTGGCCGAGAAACGGAACGTTGACGATGCAGAACGTCGTGACAGTGCCCTTGTCCGGTAGTTCGATCTGTTCCTTCGTCGGAAATCCGTTGGTGGGGTTGGCACCGCGCGGGGGGATGTAGACCTTGTCGCCCGGGCCGCTACGTCCGCCGATGAGTTTGCCCTCGGCGAGCCCGCGGAGGTAGAAGCTCTCCTCAGCCGACGCGGAGTGCATGAAGTTCAAGTCGATAGGCGTCGTGATCATTGTGACTGGATCCGCGCTCGAATCGACTGAGGCGATACCATTTTCGCTTTCGCCAGGCTCGAAGCACTCGATGTCCGTGATCTGACCGACTCGCTCCGACGCCCACCGAGCGCGCACTCGCATACCGGTGCTGATTGCGCTGGGGGAGTCGACGTCGACCGCGTGAAGCATTGCGGTGTCTGCGCCGTCGAGCTTGATGAGGGCCCACGCGAACGGCTTCGTGAGCGGCTGCCCGTCGATCGGTTCCGGCATCCACGACCAACTCACGACGGTTCCGCCGTCGGACACTCCGACGAAGTCTGTGAGTGGTTCGGCGGTATCCGGATCGAATTCGGGTGGCGGCACAAAAACTCGACCGTTCGACCCGCGCGCCCCGATCACCTTGCGATCACGCAAGGCAGTTACGAATGCGCCGATGGTCGGCCCCGTCGATCTGGTGTAGTCGAAATGGAGATTCAGTGGTGCGCTCAGTGGCTTTTCGGCCACCCCGCTCTTTCCGATGGTCACAAGATCGAGTAGAACAGGTTCTAGAGATTGTGGCAAGGGTCACTTCTGATCACCGGAGACGTGGAGGCGCAAGATGAAGCTTGGGTTGCAACTCGGATACTGGGGCGCACAGCCCCCCACGAACGCTCCGGAACTGATCGAAGCAGCCGAGAACGCGGGCTTCGATTCGGTCTTCGCCGCGGAGTCCTGGGGGTCCGACGCTTTCACGCCACTCGCCTGGTGGGGATCGCGAACAGAGAACCTTCGGTTGGGCACGTCCGTCGTCCAGATCTCTGCACGCACGCCCACCAGTTGCGCAATGCACGCGCTCACACTCGATCATCTCAGTGGTGGTCGGACCATCCTGGGGCTCGGCGTATCCGGGCCGCAGGTTGTCGAAGGGTGGTACGGGCAACCGTTCGAAAAGCCGCTCGCGCGCACCCGTGAATACGTGGACATCATCCGCCAGGTCCTCGCTCGCGAAAAACCCGTCGCCAGCTCCGGACCGCACTACCCGCTGCCGTACAACGGGCCCGGAAGTTCGGGTCTTGGCAAGCCGCTCAAGGCGATTACGCATCCATTGCGCGCCGACATCCCCATTTGGCTCGGCGCCGAAGGACCCAAGAATGTTGCCCTCGCCGGCGAAATCGCCGACGGTTGGCTAGCCATCTACTACACCCCGAGGCTCGCACCGATGTACAACAAGTGGCTTGACGAAGGATTCGCGCGCGCCGGAGCGCGTCGTAGCCGTGAAGACTTCGAGGTAGCTGCCACCTGCCAGGTCATCGTCACGGACGATCGCGCAGCAGCCATCGCCAAGCTCAAACCCATGACAGCCCTCTACGTGGGCGGAATGGGCGCACCGGAGTTGAACTTTCACGCCCAGGTCTACAAGCGCATGGGTTACGAGAAGGAGGTCGACGAGATCGGCCGGCTCTTCATGTCCGGTCGCAAGGAAGAAGCTGCGGCGGTCGTCCCCGACGAAATGGTCACCGAGACCATGATCATCGGCAACCTCGACGAAGTTCGGGCCGGCGTGAAGCGCTGGGAAGAGGCCGGCGTCACGATGCTCCTCGTGACCTGTCGCGACGCCGATCATGTGCGGGAATTGGCGGCAGCGGTGCGGGGCTGACATTTTTTGAGCGAACGTACCTTTCAGCGCATCTGAGGCGATCAACGCCACTTTCGCACCGCGAAAGTTATCCACAGGTGCCGGTAAAACCCCAGGTCGCCGTCGATGGTGAGGGTGACTTGTGCGTCATGCTGCACTCATGCGTCGAGGCGAGTGGGGGCGGGACCCCGATGAGATTTACCGAGCCAGCACGAGCGGAGTAATCCGAGTGTCGGAGTTGGCGAGACTACGAGTGTCGAACTCAGCCGTTCACGGCAGATGCCGAGCCGGCGGGCCGTGGCAACGGATACTTCCCGGGGTCATCATGCTCGGAAACGGGCAGCCGACCCCACGGCAGCGGGCGGTAGCCGCGCTGATGTTCAGTGGCGCCGACGCGATGCTCACGGGTCGGTCCGCATTGGCAGAGTACGGATATCGCAGCAATTCGGGTGACGTGCAGGTTCTGATACCGATCCATCGACGTGCGCAGTCGGTCGGATTTGTGGTGGCGGAGCGCACTATTCGGCTACCTGAACCAGAGACGCGGAGCGGCCTGCGTTGTGCGCCGCTTCCGCGTTCACTGCTCGACGCGGCCCGGCGATGTAGGGGCATCGGTCCTACTCGGGCGCTGATTGCGGAGGTCATTCAACGAGGTGATGCGTCGGTGCGTGAACTCGCCAAGGAACTCGATGCGGGAAGTTGTCGTGGGTCCGCCCTTCCTCGGGCAGTGTTGCGTGAGGTGAACGCCAATCTGCATTCCGTCCCGGAAATCGAGGCGCGCGAATTGTGGAAGCGAAGTGGTCTGCCCGACATGTTGTTCAACCAAGAGATACGCGACGCGGACGGAAAATTCATCGCGATTCCGGATGGATGGATCGACTCCGTCGCATTCGCGTGGGACATCGATTCGTTGGAGTGGCACTTGTCGCCGACGGACTACAAACGCACGGTCGAGCGTCGGACGCGGATGCAAAACGCCGGAATTATCGTGCTTCCCACGGTGCCGAGCGCGCTGCGCACCGACCCTGAACGTGTCATCGACGACCTCAAGAGACATTTTGCGCTTGCTTGCTCTCGTCCGCGACCACAAGTGTCCGCCGTCATGAACTGATCAGAATCAGCATAAGCGGGACGAAGTGGACCGAAACAGACCAAGCGAACGTACCTTTCGTCGCCTTGGATGCGCCGAAAGGTACGTTCGCTCGAAAAGGGGAGTGGGAGGAGCCTCAGACTCCCTTGAACTTGGGCGCCCGCTTCTCGCCGAAGGCTCGGGGGCCTTCCTTTGCGTCCGCGCTCATGAAGACCTTCATGCCCAGCTCCGCGTCGATGCGGAAGGCTTCTTCCTCGTGCATGCCCTCGGTGTCGCGGATGGTCTTGAGGATCGCCTGGACTGCGAGAGGTCCGTTGGCGGAGATGAGGTCGGCAAGTTCGAGTGCCTTGTCGAGAGCCTGACCGTCCGGGACGACGTGGCCGATGAGACCGATTTCCTTGGCTTCCGGGGCTTTGATGTGGCGTCCGGTGAGCAGAATATCCGCGGCGATGGTGTACGGAATCTGTCGGACCAGGCGCACTGCTGAACCGCCGAGCGGAAAGAGTCCCCACTTGGCTTCGGACACTCCGAATTTGGCGCTTTCGCCGGCAACACGGATGTCGGTGCCTTGCAGGATTTCGGTTCCGCCGGCGATGGCGGCGCCTTCGACGGCTGCGATGAGGGGCTTGGTGAGCCGTCGGCCTTTGAGGAGACCTTCGATTTTGGACATGTCGACGCCGCCGCCGGCAAAGGCGTCTCCCGGGGGTTTGGCGGACATGTTCTTGAGGTCGGCGCCGGCGCAGAAATCGCCCCCGGCTCCGGTGAGGACGGCGACGCGGATGTCTGGGTCGTTGTCGACCTGATCCCAGGCGTCGACCATGATCGCCATCATGTCGCCGGTGATGGCGTTCTTCCGCTCGGGGCGATTCATGGTGATGATCAGGACGTGACCGCGTTTCTCCACGAGGCAGTGCGGTGCAGTTTCCGAAGTGTCGGATTTTTCGGTCGTCGTAGAGGACACTGATGGCTCCTGGGGCGTCTGTGAGCTGGCTCTCAAATTGGGTCTTGCCAGAAAAGGTAACACGTTCTACTTTGAAGGGCGTGGCCCTTAACATCGCAGACTTCGTAGAGCACTCGATCGACCTCGTTCCGGACCGGGTTGCACTGGTCTCCGATGATCGGGAGGTGACGTACGCGCAACTCGAGGACCGCGCCAACAGGCTCGGTCACTACCTGCGCGAACATGGCGTGAAGCCGGGTGACAAGGTCGGCATCTACTGCCGCAATGTCATCGAGGCAATCGAGGCCATGGTCGCGATCTTCAAGATCCGGGCGGTGATGGTCAACATCAACTACCGCTACGTCGAGAACGAGTTGCAATACATCTTCGACAATTCGGACATGGTTGCGCTGGTCGCCGAGCGTCGATACGCAGACAAGATCAAGAACGTTCTCCCGAACGCGCCCCTCGTCAAGTCGGTTGTCGTCATCGAAGACGGCACCGACGGCGACTACTCGTCGTTCGGCATCGAGTACGAAGCCGCACTGGCGCAGAGTTCGGGCGAGCGCGATTTCGAGGATCGCAGCAACGACGACATCTTCATGCTCTACACCGGCGGCACGACGGGTAGCCCGAAGGGCGTCATGTGGCGCCACGAAGACTGGTGGCGCGTGCTCGGTGGTGGCATCAACTTCGTCACCGGAGTTGCGGTCGAGGACGAGTACGAGATGGCGAAGGTCGGCGCCGCCAACCCGAGCATGGTTCGCTATCCGATTCCTCCGATGATCCACGGCGGCTCGCAGTCGGCGGTGTTCCACAGTCTCTTCGGCGGCGGAACCTGTTTGATGCACCCTGAGTTCGACGCCCACGAGGTGTGGCAGAACATCGACAAGCACAAGGTCAACCTCATCTTCATCACCGGCGACGCGATGGCTCGACCGATGCTCGACGCGTTGATAGCCGGAAACCCGGAAACGGGTGAGCCTTACGATCTTTCGTCGCTGTACGTCATGGCAAGCAGCGCGGCGCTCTTCTCGCCGAGCATTCAGGAGCAGTTCCTGGAGCTGCTGCCCAACCGTCTGCTCACGGACTCCATCGGAGCGTCGGAGACCGGCTTCGGCGGCTTGGCGGTTCTCTCCAAGGGGCAGAAGCACACTGGCGGTCCGACGGTCAAGATCGACGCCTCCACAACGGTTCTCGGCGACGACGGCAACGAGGTCGAACCGGGATCGGGTCAGCGCGGCATGCTTGCGCGCAGGGGCAACATCCCGCTCGGTTACTACAAGGACGAGGTCAAGACGGCCGAGACGTTCCGCACCATCAATGGTGTTCGGTACTCGATTCCCGGCGACTACGCGCAGGTCGAAGCCGACGGCACGGTCACGATGCTCGGACGTGGTTCGGTATCCATCAACAGCGGCGGCGAGAAGGTGTACCCGGAAGAGGTCGAAGGCGCGTTGAAGGCGCACCCCGACATCTTCGACGTGCTGGTGGTCGGTGTCCCGGACGAGCGTTTCGGGCAACGAGTTGCCGCGGTGGTTCAGGTTCGTGAAGGTACGTCTCCGACGCTGCACGACATCGCCACAGCAGCACGCAAAGAGATTGCCGGATACAAGGTTCCGCGCAGCGTGTGGTTTGTCGACCAGATCAAGCGCAACCCGGCAGGCAAGCCGGACTACCGGTGGGCGAAGGCCGAAACAGAATCCCGTGAGGCCGACGACCACAACGGCAACGGTGCTCCCGAGGCAAACAGTGCAGAGAGCGTGGAAGCCTGATGCGATCCGATCTTGCCGACAAGTTCGGTATCGAATACCCGATCTTCGGATTCACGCCGTCGGAGCACGTAGCGGCTGCGATCTCTCGCGCCGGTGGACTCGGAGTCCTGGGTTGCGTGCGATTCAACGATCCCGAAGAACTCGAAGCTGCCCTGACCTGGATGGACGAGAACACCGACGGTAAGCCGTACGGCGTCGACATCGTCATGCCCGCAAAGGTTCCCACCGAGGGCGGCGCGATCGATCTCGACAAGTTGATCCCGGCCGAGCACCGCGCGTTTGTCGATCGCACCCTCGACGAGCTCGGTGTGCCGCCGTTGTCCGACGACGTCGAACATGCCACTGGTGTGTTGGGCTGGCTGCACTCCGTTGCCCGCTCGCACGTCGATGTTGCTCTGGGGCATCGAATTGCCTTGATCGCCAATGCTCTTGGTTCACCGCCGAAAGATGTCATCGATCAGGCTCATGCAAAGGGGGTCCCGGTCGCGGCGCTGGCCGGTGCTGTCGAACATGCCCGTCGTCATGTGGAGAACGGCGTCGACATCGTGATCGCCCAGGGCTACGAAGCCGGCGGGCATACCGGTGAGATCGCCTCCATGGTGCTGGTTCCCGAAATCGTCGACGCCCTCGGTGACTCTGCGGCCGTGTTGGCTGCCGGCGGAATCGGAAGCGGTCGACAGGTGGCTGCAGCTCTTGCGCTCGGTGCGTCCGGAGTGTGGATGGGTTCGTACTGGCTCACCACGTCGGAGTACAAACTGGGCAGCGCGTCAGGGGAGGGGCCGTCGGCAATTCAACGTGCATTGCTGAAAGCGACGTCGGCGGACACCGTTCGGTCCCGGATCTATTCGGGCAAGCCGGCGCGGTTGCTCAAGACGAAGTGGACCGAAGCGTGGTCGAAGCCCGGCGCACCCGACGCGTTGCCGATGCCGTTGCAGAATCTTCTGGTCAGTGATGCGCACCAACGTATTTCGGCGTCGGAGAATCCTGACGTCGTCGCAATGCCGGTCGGTCAGATCGTGGGGCGGATGAACGAGATCCGTCCGGTCGCCGAGGTTATGGCGGAGTTGGTTTCCGGATTCGAAGATGCGCGTGCGCGTCTCGACTCCATGAAATAGCAGCTCCATGAAATAGCAGACAGAGCAAAAGGCTCTCGGCCACAGTGGCCGAGAGCCTTTTGTTGTTTCAGCCCGCCAAGTCGTCCGGTCCGACGTTGTCGGCCAGCCATTCTCCGCGACTGAGCACGCCGCCGTCGTCTCGACGACGGGCGATCACGAAAATGACCAGGGCAGCGGCGGCGACCAACGCGAGGATGCGCGATGGCGTCAGGTTCGGATTCTTCATACTTGTAATTTTGCCGCAAGATCTGTCGGCATGGGAGATACCGTGTCGAAGATCAATGCTGCCTTGAATGTCCTAGGTCGATGTGTTCGCGTGCAGGTTTCCGATCCGCTGTCGTAGACCACCGAAATGCACGTCGAGAGTGTGCGCAGCTTCGATGGCATCGCCGGTACGAATAGCGTCGAGAATTGCGCGATGCTTCGACGCTATATCGACGAGCGGTGTATCCGAATGCCCGATTGCCTGCTGGATTTCGCTGTACACCTGCCAGAAGACATCCATCAATTGTGCAAGCACCTGATTGTCGAGCGGTGAATACAACCGGCTGTGGAAAGTCGCATCGATATCGGAGAAATTCTTTCCGGCTGCTGCGCGGACTTCCATCCCTGTGACGAGTTCGTCGAGAGCGTCGTGGTCCTCGGTGGTCATCTCTGCCATTGCGGCGCCGATCAGACCGGTTTCGAGAGCCTGACGGATATCGACCAATTCCATCGCTTCGTGGCCGGTGCCCTGAAGTGACAATCTGCCCCGGAACGTCAGGCCGTCGGCCAGAGCGTCGAAGTTACTCGGAGCGACGAACATTCCGAAACCGTGCCGGATTTCGACGACGCCCAAGGCCTGCAGAACCTTGAGAGCCTCGCGCAGAGTGTTCCTGCCGATTCCCAGTTCTTCGGAGAGTTCCGCCTCGGTGGGCATCGGATCACCGGGGGAGAGCCGACGATCCAGGATCAGGTTCATGATGTCTGATTGAAGTGCGCGCATGCGGTTCTGCGCGCTGAAACGAGCACGCGGTGTGCCACTCCGAACAGACATCGATTCCCCTTTTCCGAATTGAACGTCCTTCATCCTATGTCCGCTTGTCGACTCCATCGGGTATCACGCATCCACGGTGCGTTGCAGCAGGCTTGGGGCCGCGCCGAGCAGTTTTGCGGTGTAGGCGTCTGACGGGTTGTCGAACACTTCCTGCGCTGTTCCCTGTTCAACGATCCGCCCGGCATTCATCACGACAATGCTGTCGGAGACGTAGCGAACGGTCTGGATATCGTGCGAGATGAAGACCATTCCCAGCCCGAGTCGTGCCTTGATGTCGCTGAGCAAATTCAGGATCTGCGCGCGCACCGACACGTCGAGCGCGGATGTCGGCTCGTCGGCGACGATCACGTCCGGTTCGAGTGCCAGAGCACGGGCGATGGCAACGCGCTGGCGCTGTCCGCCCGAGATCTGACTCGGGATGACTTCGAGCGCGGATTGGGGAAGCCCGACCAGTCCGACCAGTTCGCGGACCCGAGCAGAGCGGGTGGAACGATTCCCGATGCCGTGTACGTCGAGTGGATCGGTGAGGATGTCGGCCACCGTCATTCGCGCATTGAGCGCGGTGGCCGGGTCCTGGAACACGATGGAGATAGCGCGCCCGAATTCCTTGCGGACCGACGCCGATCGGGTCAGAGCACTCTGTCCACGAAAGACGACGTCGCCCGACGTCGGCTTCTGCAGTCCGACCATGACCTTCGCGAGCGTCGACTTGCCGCAACCGGACTCGCCCACGATGCCGATCGTCGTCCCTCGTCGCACGGCGATACTGACATCGTTGACGGCGTGCACGGTTCCGGGTTTGAACAACGATCCCGAACGAGTCTTGTGGACGACGTGAATGTTCTTCAGTTCCAGGATGGGTGTTTCGGCTGTGGTCATCGCACGCTCTCCAATTCCGATTCTGCGGATACGGGTGCCGCGGACTGGTTGGCGAACCAGTGCTCGGTCCCGCCGATCCGAACCATCTCGGGCTTTCGGTGGGGATCGGAATCCGGACGCAGGGAACGTTCGGCAAAACGGTCACCGGTGGCGAAGCTGCCGGGCGACGGCACGGTTCCCTGGATCTGGTGGAGCCGCGGAGCCTCGTCCTCGATGGAGAGAACGGCGCCGAGGAGGCCCTGGGTGTATTCGTGACGCGGATCGATGAGCAGATCGCTGGTGGGCGCAGACTCGACGACCTGACCGGCGTACATCACCGTGATCTTGTGGGCGAGCGAAGCAACGAGTGCAAGATCGTGGCTCACGAAAACCATCGCAAAGCCGAGCTTTTCCCGCAGATCGTTGAGCAGGTCCACAACCTGAGCCTGGACGGTGACGTCGAGAGCAGTGGTGGGCTCGTCGGCGACGATCAGGCGCGGGCTACGCGTGAGCGACATCGCGATGAGGACGCGCTGGCGTTGACCACCCGACAACTCGTGCGGGTAGCTGGCAAGCGTGCGAACCGGGTCGAGTCCGACAAGTTCGAGAAGTTCCTCGGCGGTACGTGTTCCGCCTCTTTTGGTGAGCTGCTTGAACTGGGCGCGGATCAACATTGCCGGGTTCAGGGAGCTGAGTGCGTCCTGGTAGATCATGGCCATGTCGTGTCCGCGAAGCTTGTTTCGTTCCCGGTTGTTCAGTTCGAGGACGTTGACGCCGTCGAAGAGGATCTCACCGGTCACCACTGCGGTCTTGGGCAGCAGGCCCATGATCGCCAGTGACGTCAGCGACTTGCCACAGCCTGATTCGCCGACCAGAGCCATCGTCTCGTTCGGACGGACCGTGAAGCTGACGTTGTCGACGATTGCGGTGTCGCCGTAGCGTTCCGGGAAACGGATCGTCAGATTGCGTACCTCGAGCAGTGGAGCGGCGTCGCCTTCGTAGACAAGACGATCGGTGCGTGTCCGTTCGGTTTCCGCCAGGATTTTCAGGTGCGTTTCGAGTGGCGTCGGCGCGACGACCGGTTTCAGCGCCTTGGTGACAATGACACTCGAGTCGGCGAAGTCATCACTGACAACCAGTGATTCGGCGTCTCGCGCGGCCTCTTCTTCCAGGATGAGCTCGTTGGACGTTTCCTCCGCAGCGGCGGTGCTGGCTGATTCGAGAGCTGTCTTCTTGGTCTTCTTCAGGCTCGGATCAGCCATCGCGTCGGTGAGACCCTCGGCGAGGACGTTCAGGGAGAGCACGGTCAGAAGAATCAGCAGACCGGGGAACACCGTTGCCCACCAACCACCGAGCAGGACCATGTTCTTGCCGTCGGCGATTACCGATCCCCACGACGGGTCCGGTGGTCGCACGCCCGCGCCGATGAACGACAGGCTGGCTTCGAGCACGATGGCGTCGGCAACCATGACCGTGCAGAACACGAGAACAGGGGCAGCGCAGTTGGTGACGACGTGCTTGACGACGATGTGGGAAGTGCTTGCCCCGATGACTTTTTCAGCGGCGACGTAATCCTCGCCGTACTGGGCGAGCACGTTGGCGCGAACGACACGCGCAACCATCGGGGTGTAGAGGAAGGCGATGGTGACGATGAGGACGGGGATCGAACCGCCGAACGCTGCAACGAGGACGGCTGCGAGCGCGATGCCCGGGAACGCCATGACGACGTCGAGCACACGCATGATGGTCTCGTCGACGGACTTTCGGCTGGTTGCGGCCACCGAACCGATGAGGGCGCCGGCGCACAGTGCCAGGAAGGTGGACCCGAGGCCGATAGTCAGTGACCAGCGTCCGCCGTAAAGCAAGCGGCTGAACAGATCTCGGCCGAGACTGTCCTGGCCGAACCAGTGTTCCGCGCTGGGGCCGGACGTACCCACAGCTTGTTCGAGCGGGCTGTACTGCGTGATGAGCGGTGCGAACAGGCAGGCGAGGACGATGATCGCGAGGACGGCCATCGAGAGCCAGGCGGAGAGGGGAAACCGTGAAAAGGTGATACCGGGACGCGAAAGCTTCTCGGTGAGTTTTCTTCTCATCATGCTGCGCTCCGAAGTCGTGGATTGACAAGCAGGTAGAGGATGTCGACCGCGAGGTTGACGACGACGAAACCGACTGCGATGACGATGACAACACCCTGGACAACTGCGGGGTCGCCGTTGGTGACGCCGTTGATCATGAGCTGACCCATGCCGGGAAGGCCGAAGATCTGCTCGATGACAACGGCGCCACCCAAGAGATACCCGACGCGCAGACCCAGAACGGTGAGCGGGTTGATCAGCGCGTTACGCAACACGTTTCGCCCGATCACCACGGGGTAGGGCAGGCCGCTTCCGATGGCCGTGCGGACGTAATCCTTGTCCAATTCCTCGACCATGGACGTGCGGATGATGCGGGTGAGTTGAGCCGCGACGGGGAGTGACAGAGACAAGGCGGGGAGCGCCATGTACCACAGCCAGTCCGTGACCGAGTCGGCCGGATTGACGTAGCCGCCGGTGGGGAACCACCCGAGTTTGACAGCTAGATACTGAATCATGAGCAGCGCCAACCAGAATGACGGTGCGGCGACGCCGGCGAGTGAAACCACCCGGATGACCTGATCTGGCCAACGATCACGGAACAGGGCGCTGGTGACACCGAAGATCAGTGAGAGCACGATGGCGATCACCAGGCCCAGAACAGTGAGTTGAATCGTCAGCGGCAGTGCCGTGGAGATCGAATCCAGTACCGGGGTACCGGAAATCAGGCTGTCACCCATGTTCCCACTGAGGAGATCGGTGACGAAGTGGACGTACTGCAGCGGCAGTGGGTCGAGCAGTCCGTTCTCTTCCTTGAACTGCTGCAACTGTTCTGCCGTCGGGTTACCACCGTTGAACGCCGCCGTTGCGGGATCGGTGGGCGCGAACTGCATCACGATGAAAACAAACGCGATGATGCCGAGGATCAGGGGGATCAGTATCAGTAATCGCCTGATCAGCATGGGGAGGACTCTGGCCATCGGGGGATCTCTCAGTTGACGGGAAATTGCCGCGCGCGGGCGATCAGGCCGGCTTTGCCGCAAGCAGGTTGACGCCGGGGTACGGCAGCGGGGTGACGTCGGTGATCTTCTGCGGATCCCACGCGGTCACCAGTTCCTGATGCAGAACCGGGTAGTAGACCGCGTTTTCGGCGATCTGGTTCAGGTACGACTGCACGAGGGTGCTGCGCTTGGCGGGGTCCGTCTCGCGAGTTGCCTCGTCCATCGTGGCGTAGATCTTCTGAGCCTGCGGCGTATCGTCCCACTTGGCGTACGTCTTGGTCCACAGGCCGCCCTTGCTGTACGTGTAGCGAACGAGAAGGTCGACGTCGGATCCGAAAGCCTGCGGGTTGGACGTGCCGGCCGCGATCTGGAACTTCTGGCCACTGTTGAGCTTGCTGACCATCGCACTGGTGTCCTGCGGCTCGAGCGTGGTGTTGAATCCGACTGCGTCCCAGGACTCTTTGATCGTTGGGAGGCAATCGGCGAGCCAGCTGACGTTGGTGGAGAGCAACGTGAGGTCGAGTCCGCTGACGCCGGCGGCAGCGAGGAGCGAGCGTGCCTTGTCCGGATCGTACGAGTAGACGGTGGACGCGCGCGAGTAGTCGGGATTGCGCTCGTACAGGTAGCTCGTGGCCGGAGCGGCCTTGCCGCCCAGGGCGATCTCGATCATCTTCGGAGTGTTGAGCGCGTAGAACATCGCCTGGCGAACGCGGACGTCGTCGAACGGTGCCTGCGTCGTGTCGAAGAGCAGGTACATCAGGTTCATGCCCGGATTGCCCTCGACGGTACGTCCACCGGACGTCAGCGTCGGGACGTTCGCAACGGGGATGTTGTCGGCGAGCTGAGCGCCGGCATTGTTGCCCGACACTCGTGCGATACGCGAGGACGTGTCGACGATGGACAGCCAGTTCATGGTCGAGAAGTTGGCCGGACGCGGGCCGTTGTACGCGGGGAAGGCCTCGAATGCCGTGTTGCTCTTGGGAGTATGGCTGGTCACCTTGTACGGACCGGAGCCGACCACGAGCGCGCCGGACTTGGCTTCGTCCCAGTGACCGTCGAAGACATGCTTGGGCATGATCTTGGCAATCGAAAGGCGTTGAGCGGCAGCGCTGAACGGGTAGTTGAAGTTGAGCGTCACGGTCTGATCGTCGACCTTGGTGACGGACTGCAACCAGGAAGAGAAGAAGGCGCGGATCAGCACGTTCTGCTGGGGATCGAGAATGCGCTCGAAGCTGAAGACAACGTCGTCCGAGGTGACCGGGGTGCCGTCGTGCCAGGTGGCGCCGTCGCGGATCTGCATGGTCCAGCTCGACGCGGTGGCGTCGGTGGGAACAGTCTTCGCCAGCGCGGCATACGTCTCACCGGTGGCCGGATCGTTCTCGAGCAGGCCTTCGTACACGTGGTTGACCGCGGCCATCAGGAAGCCGGATGCGGTCTGCATCGGATCGAAACTCTGGTCGTTTCCGTAACCGATGGCAGTGGTGAGGTCGCCCGTGGACGAGGAGCCGCCCACGACCGAGGTCGACGAGGGGCCGCCGCCGCACGCTGCGAGTGTTGCGGTGATACCTGCAGCTGCTCCGAGCAGGCCGGTGTACCGGAACAGGTCCCGGCGGGTGATGGCGGAGCTCAGCGGTCGTTGGTTCTTCAAGGCGGCCTCCAAGGCGGGGAGCGGGACATCTCGGGTGGGATAGGGGATGTCCTATGTTCGACGTCCGATGTTGCGTAACCTACATTGTGGATCAGAACGCGTCTAGAGAGTCGTGAGAACTCGCGGGGAGAAATTTCGTATTTCGGCGAGTTTCATTCACCATTTAGTGCTCTCACCTGCATAGATGAAGACTGTGTTACCGACCTCGAATTGACGGTCGATCACACTGGCCGTATAACATAGGACATCCCTTATCCAATCTTTGGAGACTTCATGACCCGATACAAAGTCGGCGTGGTCGGTTGCGGATTCTTCGGTAGTTCACTCGCACGCGAGTTTGCTGCCCATCCACGTTTCGAACTCACGATGCTCTGCGACCGAGATATAGCGCGGGCGACGGAAGCCGCGGGAGAATTCGGTGCGACCCCCACCAACGATCACGGTGCGGTGGCGGCTGACGCGACGATCGACCTTGTTGTAGTCGCGACGCCCAATCACACCCATGCGGAACCGGCACTTGCCGCACTGACACAGGGCAAGGCAGTGTTCGTGGAGAAGCCACTCGCAGTCGAGCTCTCCGAAGCTCGCGGCATGATCGAGTGCGCCGACACCAACGGTTCGACGCTCATGGTCGGACACATCATGCGGATGATGCCGGGTGTGCGAGCCCTGGCCGCGTCGGTCCGGTCCGGAGACATCGGTGACGTCAATGCCATCGAGACATCGAGGTCCCGGTGGATAGACACCGCCGGCGCGGACCCACAGTGGTGGAAGCTCGACAAGAGTCAGACCGGCGGCGAACTCACTCACGAGATTCACGAACTGGATTTGATGTGCTGGCTCGGCGGTGACGTCGACGGCGTGTCGAGCACCGCGACACCGGACGACGGATTCCGGACGACGGTCGTGAAGTTCGCCAACGGCGCGGTAGGCACCCACACGATCTCGACCCGCTCGCACACGTCGTCGTGGGATCTGACGGTCAACGGATCGGACGGCGCGCTTCGGGCGGATTTCCGTACCGGAGTTGTGCAGCGCTTCACCGGAGGTCAGGTTGTCGAATCCTGGCCCATCTTCGACGACGCGGACGAGAATCAGTCCTTGATCGACTCGGCAACCAAGACGCAGAAGTACAACTCCGGCGGCGGGGCGTCGTCGGTGTGGATGCAGGCCGCGATCCGCCACGAAATCGACGAGATCGCACGGGTTCTCGATTCCGGCGCCGAATCGCCCCTCACGGCGGACACCGACCGAGCGCTGGTCGTGGCGCAGCAGGTGCGTCTCGGACAAGCCGAGCCCGCGGACATTCGAGCTGCGCGATGAGCGTCCGCGTTGCCGTGATCGGCAGCGGCGGAATCGCGCGGGACCACGTACGTTCGCTCGCCGGCCTGCCGACAGTGGAGGTCGCCTACGTAGTCGGTAGTGACTTGAACCGGGCTGCATCGGTGGCTGCCCTCGCACCGGGCGCGCAGGCGAGCACCGACCTGGACCGAGTTCTGGCAGATCCGTCGATCACGGCTGTCAACGTCGTCGGGGCAACTCCGGATCATGCGCCGGTGACGATTGCAGCAGGCCGTGCGGGAAAGCATGTCCACGTGGAGAAGCCGGCCGCGCTGAGCGTCGCCGACTTCGACGCCATGGTTGCAGCGACCGAAGGCAACGGTACGTCGTTGATGGTCGGTCAGACCGTGCGGTTCCAGCCGTCGATCACCTCGATCGGCGCTTCCGTCGCGCAGGGCGCTATCGGGGATCCCCGCTTGATCCATTTGAGTTGGTACACCGGCCACGTCTGGCCGGGCGGCTGGCGCGGGTGGCAACACGACAAGGAACGCTCCGGTGGGCATCCCGTTCACAACGGAACGCACGCACTCGATCTGGTGACCTGGCTGATCGACCGCAAGCCGATTCGCGTGTTCGCTCGCAGCTTTCCGACGTTTGCCGCCGGCATGCCCGTTCATGACAGCTTCCATCTGACCGTCCGCTTCGAGGACGGTTCCTTGGCGTTGATCGAGTTGGCGTACGCGCTGCCACAATCGGGAAAGATGGTGCGTCGCATCGTCGTCTCGGGCACGCAGGGCACTCTCGCGCACGACACGGGCGATGATCCGGGGCTCATGTCCGACACCACCAACGCGCCGCCGTCGTCGATCGAAGACGCCATGACGCATCAGATGCGCCACTGGATCGGCACTCTTGACGGTTCTCAGACGCCGTTGGTCAAGAACTGGCAGGTGCGCGCGGCGCTCGCCACAGCCGTCGCCGCGCAACAATCGCTTGATACCGGGCGCGCCGTTGCAATCGGAGGGCAGCAATGACCAGCACTGGTTCGATCCGTGTCGGATTCATCAGCGGCGTAAGGCATGCCGGGTCCTACGCGGACTTGTTGCGAGCCGACCCCCGCGTGCACCTGGTCGGTGTCGCCGACGAATCATCGGTGCCCGACTGGATCCGCGAAGACGGAATGAAGATGGCCGCTGCCGCCGACATCGCGTGGATCGACGACCTCGGTGAGCTTCTCGACCCCGACCGGATCGATCTGGCAGTGATCTGCAGCGAACCGACTCGGCATGCGAGGCTCGCTATAGCTGCCTTGAACGCGGGACTTGATGTCCTCGTGGACAAGCCGGTGGGAATCGACGAGACAGAAGCCGCGGCGGTTCAGGAAGCAGCTGAGGCAAACGGGCGCATCTGCACCGTAGTAAACCGCACGCATTCACCCGCCCTGCGGAGACTGCGCCGCTGGATCGACGCGGGAAACCTCGGACTTCCACGCCACGTGGACATCGAGTTCCTCGCCAGCGGAACACATTTTGCGACATCCGTGGAACGGCCGGAGTTAGTTGTCGACCCGGCACTGTCCGGCGGGGGAGAAGTTGTGAACTTCCTTGGATACGCCGCCGACTACCTCCGTTACCTCACCGGACTCGACGTCACCGAGGTGTACGCGGAGACAAGCACGTTGTACGGCGGCGCACACGAGAAGTTCGGTGTGGAAGACACCGCGCTCATTTCACTCGCGCTGGCACACGGCGTCACTGCGACCGTCACAGTCGGAAGAATCCCCGCAGCACCAGGTTTCGGTGCCAATACCGCAACGGTTCGAGTCCTCGGATCGCACGGTTACGCCAGTTCGGACGACGACAAACCAGCGCTCATGCAGTTCGGTGCTTCCGGTGATGTCACCGCACTACCCATCGGGGGTTTCGGATCCGACAATGCGGTGTCGAGCTTCCTCGCTCACCTACTCGATCGACTGCCGAACCGGATCAACCCCGATTACTCGGTTGCCGACGCTCGCGCATCGATGCGCGTGATCGACGCCGCCTACCGGTCCGCCGCGTGCGGGCAGCCGGTTTCCGTGTGATCAACCTTCAAGTGTTTTGCCCCGCAATTTAATCCGATAATCAACGTACGGAGACCCCATGAGCACGGACACCACGACCTTCAGCGGAATTGTTCCTCCGATCGTCACACCCTTGACCATTGACGGTGACGTCGACACGAAGTCGCTCGAGCGCCTCCTGTCGATGCAGATCGAGGCGGGCGTCGACGGCCTGTTCATCCTCGGTTCCTCGGGCGAGGTCGGCTACCTGACCGACGCTCAGCGCGCCCAGGTTGTGCAGACGGCCATCGGACATGTCGGCGGCCAGTTGCCGGTGTTGGTCGGTGTCAACGACATGACGACGAACCGCGTCATCGCCGTTGCCGAGCAGGCACGTGAGGCCGGTGCAGACGCCATCGTCGCGACAGCTCCCTTCTACGCGATCACCAACGCCGAAGAGACGGCCACGCACTTCCGCTCCATCCATGCGGCAGTGGACCTTCCGCTGTTTGCCTACGACGTTCCGGTCCGTGTTCACAGCAAGCTTTCCACCGCAATGCTGGTCGAGCTCGGCCGCGAAGGTGTCATTGCCGGTGTCAAGGATTCGAGCGGCGACGACGTCAGCTTCCGCATGCTGCTGCGTCAGTCCGTCGGTCTGGAGAACTTTGCCGTCTTCACCGGCCACGAGGTTGTAGTCGACGGCTGCCTGCTCATGGGTGCATCAGGTGCGGTGCCCGGCCTGGCAAACGTCGATCCCCACGGCTACGTCCGGTTGTGGCGCGCCGCGCAGGCCGGCGACTGGGCTGCCGCCAAGGTCGAGCAGGACCGGCTCACGGATCTCTTCTCCATCGTCGACGCGCCGACGCCGGGCCGCGTCAGTGCAGGTGCTGCCGGATTGGGCGCCTTCAAGACTGCACTGGCTCTGCGCGGTGTCATCTCGGGCAACACGATGTGCGCTCCGATGCTGTCTCTCGACGAGTCCGAGGCCGCAACCATCAAGGTCATTCTCGAACGCGCCGGACTGATCTGACGATGACGCACGGGCAGGAGCGTTGGATCGGTGTCGACATCGGGGGCACCAAAGTAGCTGCAGCCGTGGTTACCTCTTCAGGTGAAGTACTGGAATCCGTTCGCGCAGCAACACCGGCGGCGGGCCGAGATGCGGTGCTCGACACTACAGCTGCACTGATCGACCAGTTACGCGTCACACACACCGTTGACGGAATCGGTGTTGGTGCACCGGGAATCGTCGATCGGTCCAGTGGTCGAGTGGTGTTCGCTTCCGACATCCTGCCCGGGTGGATGGGCGCAGAGGTGCGCAGTGAGCTCGAAGCGCGTACGTCGCTGCCGGTGACCGTGGACAACGACGTGCGAGTTATGGCACACGGGGAGAACATGATCGGTGCCGGCCACGGTCGGAGTTCCGTGTTGTTCGTCTCGATCGGCACCGGCATCGGTGGCGCGCTGTCCATCGGCGGTCAACTCCGTCATGGCGCTCACGGCACGGCAGGCGAACTGGCACATCTGCTCGTTCCCGCGGCCGGGGCCATCGGCTGTGGCTGCGGCCGCACCGATCACCTCGAAGCGGTTGCCTCCGGACCCGCCATGGCTGCCGAGTATGCCGCCAGGGCTGGTGTTCCCGTGCAGCCTCTGCAGAAGGTGGTTGCACTGATGCACTCGGGTGACCCGATTGCCCGCGCAGTGATCACCGATGCGGGTGAACTACTCGGCCGGGTTCTGGCCGGAGTGGCAACGGCCTTCGATCCCGAGGTGATCGTGATCGGCGGCGGCGCCGCTCAGATCGGAGCAGATCTGCTGTCGCCCTTGATGTCGGCATTCCGCGTCGAAGCGATGAAGCCGATCGCCGAGACCGCCATTCTCCCGGCACGGTTGGGCACCGACGCACCATTGGTGGGCGCCGGACTGCTTGCCGCCGCAACACGAACAGAGGTATCACGATGACACTCGACGAGTTACTGAAGATCATCAGCGGAAAGCTGGTCGTCTCGTGCCAGGCTGGCCATGGGCACGCGCTGCGTGACACGGCAACAATCGAGCGGATGGCCAGGGCTGCCGTCGACGGCGGCGCTGCCGCGATTCGCTGCGGCGGAGTGGGCGGAACACCCGACGTCGCCGCTGTCGCCGCTGCTGTGACGGTGCCGGTGATCGGTCTGACGAAGATCGGATCCTCCGGGGTGTTCATCACTCCGACACGAGAATCAGCGTTGGACGTTGTCGACGCCGGTGCGCAAATCGTTGCAGCCGACGCGACATTGCGCCAACGCCCGGACGGATTGACATTCGCGGATACCGTCGAGGCAGTCCATGCGCGAGGCGCTCTGGTGATGGCTGATTGTGGAACGCTCGAAGATGGCATTGCGGCCGCAGAGGCCGGTGCCGACATCATCTCGAGTACCCTTGCCGGTTACACCGAGAACAGTCGACGGCTCAGTGGTCCCGATCTGGAGCTGATCTCGGAACTGAGGAACGCACTTCCCGATGCAGTGCTGATCGCGGAAGGTCGCTACCACAGCCCGGAGCATGCAGCGCAGGCGATTGCGCTTGGTGCGGATTCGGTAGTGGTGGGTACCGCGATCACCGATCCAGCCTTCATTACCGCGACGTTCGCCAAGGCGATCGCGGGCGCTCGGAGCGATGGTCGATGACGGCTGAGCGTCGCAGAGTCGAAGCACTGCTGAAAGATTCGTCCACACCGATCCGGTGGGTGTTCACCGGCGACAGCATCACGCAGGGTTTGGCTCACACAAACGGGCAGCGCAGCTACGTCGAACACTTTGCGGAACGCATCCGTGGCGAGATGTCGTTGTTCAATCACATTGTGATCAACACCGGCGTGAGCGGTAACCGCTCGTCCGACGTCCGTGACGGATTTGCCCATCGCATCGAGATCTTCGAGCCGTCGGTGGTGCTGATCATGCTCGGCACCAACGACGCTCTCGGCGGCGGCGTCGATCTCGAACGATTCCGGGAAGACCTGTCCGACATCATCTTCCGCTCACGTGCGCTCGGTGCCGTTCCGATTCTGCAGACGCCGCCGCCCATCGACGTCCCGAACGCGCCGACGCGATCCGCGCTGATCGACTACGTCGAGATGACCCGCCAGGTTGCCGCGTCGACGCGCGCGATCTTCATCGATCACTACGAGCAGTGGTTCGCGGATTCACCTGAGGGTCCGCCGCCGTCACTCTTGGCTGATGCGTTCCATCCGAACGAGAACGGGCACTATGTGCTCGCGGACGCGGTACTTCGCGAGTTGGGGATCGCCGACATGGACAGTTCTGTTGCAACACAGGTGATGTCGTGATCCTGCGTGGAAAGCTGATCACCGGAGGCCGCATGCTGGCCGACGGAGTTGTCGAGACGTCCGGTGATCGAGTGGTGTGGGCCGGGCCTGCGTCGGAGCGGACGGACCAACTCCCGGAACCTGCTGATCCGGGCACGACGATCATTCCCGGTCTCGTGGACGTGCACTGCCATGGGGCCGGCGGATTCGGTTTCCCGGAAGCCGATCGCGACGGTTCCACCGCAGCGGCGGATCACCACCGACACAACGGAACAACCTCGGTGATCGGGTCGTTGGTGTCGGCGCCGCCGAATGTCTTGCATCGCCGCATCGAATTGCTGGCGTCGCTTGTGGAGCGCGGCACGCTCGCCGGAATCCATCTGGAAGGTCCGTTCCTGTCGGTACTGCGTTGTGGTGCACAGGATCCTGCAAGCATTCTCGATGGCGATCCAGCCCTGCTCGAGTCGCTGTTGGCTGCCGGGCGCGGTCACATCCGTTCGATGACCATCGCACCCGAGACCGCGCATTTTGCCGAACTGTCGACCATGCTGACCGAGAACGGCGTAGTGGTCAGCATCGGTCACACCGACGCGTCCAATCCCACCGCCACCCGCTCGATCGCGCATTCCGCTCAGGCACCGCTCAGTGCCACACACCTTTTCAACGGAATGGCGCCTATGCACCACCGTGAGCCTGGCACAGTGGCTGCCTGCCTGGCGGCCGCAGCCCGTGGCCAGATGGTGGTCGAGTTGGTCGGCGACGGTGTCCATCTGGCCGATGAAACTGTCTCCACGGTGTTCGATCTTGTCGGCCCACATCAGATTGCTCTGGTCTCCGACGCCATGGCGGCAGCAGGTATGCCGGATGGGCGGTACCCGCTCGGTCCACTCGACGTGGACGTTGTCGACGGAGTGGCCCGACTTGCCGGACAAGGCGACACTGCTATAGCCGGCGGTACCAGCAGACTGATGGACATCGTGCGGCGGACGGTGCTCGATGCCGGCGTTGATCTGCTCTCGGCGGTCACCGCCGCAACTGCAACTCCCGCTGCGCTGTTGGGACTGACCGGGATTGTCGGCGACCTCGTCCCGGGATGCCGCGCCGATCTTGTCGTTACCGACAAAAAACTTTTGCCCCGAGCAGTCATGGCTTCGGGAAACTGGCTTACGAACACCATGGAAAGCTGAGGGGAAGAACTCCGATGGAAATTGTCATCGTCAACGACGCGGATACAGCCGGCACGGTTGTCGCCGATATCTTCGACCACGCAGTACGCTCCGGCGCACGAACTTTGGGCTTGGCAACTGGATCGTCGCCGCTCTCCGTCTACCGCGAACTTGCGAGGCGCCACCGCGAGGAAGGCTTGAGTTTTGCCGGCCTGCAGGCTTTTCTGCTCGACGAGTACGTCGGCCTCCCGGATGGACACCCCGAGTCCTATGCGCAGGTAATCCGGACCGAGCTGGTCAATCACCTTGACCTCGACAGTGCTCGCGTGTTCAGTCCGAACGGAACTACCGGAGACCCGTTCGGCGCCGCCGCGGCCTACGATCGCGCGATCGCCGCCAACGGTCCGGTGGATGTACAACTCCTCGGCATCGGGGCAAACGGCCACATCGGATTCAACGAGCCGACGTCGTCGCTGACCTCACGCACACGGGTGAAAACGTTGACCGAACAGACCCGGATAGACAACGCACGATTCTTCGAGAGCCTCGACGACGTTCCGCGCCACGTCATCACCCAGGGTCTCGGAACGATCTGCGACGCAGGGCATCTTGTGATGATCGCAACCGGAGAACACAAGGCAGACGCGATCGCCGCAGCGGTCGAAGGACCCCTCGCCGCGGTCTGTCCCGCATCGGTTCTTCAATTGCACCCACACGCAACAGTTGTCGTCGACGAAGCCGCGGCGTCGAAGCTTCAGCTCACCGAGTTCTACAAGACGGTGTCAGCGCACAAGCCGCTCGCGCAACACTACTGAGCCGACGTCGCACCTTCACTGTGCTCCGACCGTGACTTTCTCGAGAGTGAGCGCCCGCTCCGGTGTGAGCAACTGGAATTCGGCCTCACCGCGTTGACGGATCCAGACCGGATCGCTGGTATTCCAGCGCTCCGCGCTCTGGGTGCGGGTGACAACTTTGAAGGTTGCGGTCCGGGGAAATTCGCTGCAGACCCGGATGAGTGTGGGCTTCTGCTTCGGACCCAGCTCAGGACGTGAATCTATGTATGCGGCAACCGCTTCGGGATCGAAGTTGCTGACATCACCTACCGGGATGACCGACGCCATCACTCGGTCGCCGACATCGCTGTCCGGGACTGCGTAGACGGACACCTGCGCAAAGCCGGGGTAGGCGGTCAGCGCGCGTTCGATGGGGGCGGCGCCGATGTTCTCGCCGTCGACGCGCAGCCACCCGGAACTGCGGCCCGCGAAGTAGACGTATCCGTCGGCGTCGGCGTACGCGAGGTCGCCGGTCCAGTACTGACCGTTGCGCATACGTTCGGCGTCGGCTTCGGGGTTCTTGTAGTACCCGGCGAAGGCTCCCGGACCGGTCACGTTGACCATTTCGCCGGTTGCCTCGTCTGCGTTGACGATCCGGCCATCTGCGTCGAATTCTGCAGGCGGGCAGGGAGCTCCGGTTTCGGGGTGAAGAATCTTCACGCCTTCGGGGAGCAGTCCCAGAGTGCCGGCGCGGGGGACAGGTGCTGCGCCGATGGACACTCCACCCTCGGTGGAACCGAAACCGTCGATGACGCGCGCGCCGAAGCGACGGACAAACGTGGCGACTGCGGGAGCGGCACCCTCGTTGCCGTACATGATCTTCAGAGTGTTGTCGTGATCGTCGGGCTGCTCGGGTGTCGCGGCGATGAAGGAAAGCGGTTTGCCGACGTAGTTGGAGTAGGTGATGCCGTACTTGCGGACGTCAGGGAGGAATCCCGAAGCGGAGAACTTGCGACGCATGGCAATTGCGCACTTGCGGTGCAACGCGATTGCCCACGCTGCCATGATCGCGTTGGAATGGAACATCGGCATTGCCATGTAGATGACATCGCTCGGCCCGAGTTCGAATCGATCGCCGAGCATGATCGCGGGATCTGCGATCTTGGAGTGCGTGCAACGAACAGCCTTGGGATCGCCGCTGGTCCCAGAGGTGAAGATGAGCATCATCAGGTCGTCGGGAGAGACTGCGCAGGCGTTGTGCGGGGAACGGGCGAAGGGCGCCAACAGTTCCGCCCACTCCGGCGAGTCGACGTTGATTACCCGAACGTCGCCGAGGTCGACCCCGTCGAGAAGGTGCGCCTGACTGTTCTCGGTGAAGATGATCTGGCAGTCGGCCAATGCGATATCTCGAGCCAGCGCCGGCCCCCGCCTTGTTGTGTTGAGTCCGGCCAGCACCGTGCCGGAGAAGGCCGCGGCGCCCAACATCAGTGAGAACTCCGGAATGTTCTCCATCAACAAACCGAAGTGTCGTGGACGCTCGTGGTCGAGCACAGCATCGAGCATCGCGGCGCGGTCGAACGAGGCCTGGATATGCTCGCGCCAGGTGATGACCTGGTCCTCGAATCGGATGCCGTACGAGTCGATCTCACTGACTTCGAGGAGCAGATCTGAAACGGTGGGGCTCTCACTCATAATTGCATCATTACCGATTCGTCGAGGACCAGGTCCGGGTATTCCGCTTGGTGGGACTCCGCTTAATGAGACAAGCTCATGCGGGCTCGTCAGCGAGTTCCTTACCGAGACTGCGCAGCAGATCGGTGGTGTTGCCGAGCAGGAATTCGTGACGCTTGGCAGCGAGGAAGTACCGGTGGATCGGGTGATCCTCGTCCAATCCGACGCCGCCGTGGACGTGGACGGCGGTGTGTGCGACGCGATGGCCGGCGTCGGCTGCCCAGAACTTCGCGGTCTTGACGGACTCGCTGGCAGGGAGAGATTCGCTCAGCTGCCAGGCCGCTGCCCAGAGAGTCAGACGCACTCCCTTGACGTCGATGTACCCGTCGGCCAGTCGTTGAGCCACAGCCTGGAAGCTGCCGATCGGGCGACCGAACTGGACTCGCTCGCGCGCGTATTCCGCGGTCAATTTCAGGGCCTGATCGAGTACACCGTATTGGTATGCGCTGGAACCGAGTCGGGCACGTTCGACGATCCATTCGCTGATCTCGGAGCCCCGAGCCACCGAGCCGAGCACCCGGTCGTCCGGTAGTTGGACCGCATCGAGATCGACCTGGCCTGCGCTGCCGAAGTCGACTATCGACTGCCTTGTGACACTGACACCGACGTCGCCCGGCTGCACCAGGAACACGACAACACCGTCGTCGGTGCTTGCGGGGACCAGGAAGAGGTCGGCTATCGGTGCGCTGTCGACCACGATCTTCGTGCCGGTCAGCTCCCAACCGGTTTCCGTTCGGTTCGCACGCGTGAACGGGAGAGCCGGATTGTCGCCCCATTCTTCGGACAGCGCTGCTGTCAGGATCTTCTCGCCGCGTGCTGCGGGCGCAGCCCAGTCGGCGCGCTGGGTGTCGTCGCCGAATTCCGCGATCGCGGCGGCGGACGACACGATGGACGTCAGATACGGCACCGGCGCAACAGCCCGGCCCAATTCGACAAGAATGCTGCACTGCTCGAGCACACCAAATCCGTCTCCGCCCACCGATTCCGGCAAGGCTGCGCTGAGAACGCCGGACGATGCGAGCGCCGCCCACAGTGTGCGGTCGGTGCGGTCCTGCGCTGCGTCGAGTTCACGGAGGCGGTCGTTGGTGACCAGTTCGGTGACAATTCCGCGGGTGAGGCCGGCCAGATCGTTCTGGGCCTCGGTGAAGGTGAAATCCATGTCGCGAGGTGTCCTTATCGCTTTGAGGGCGGCAAGCCCAGGGCCGTCATACCGATGATGTCGCGCTGCACTTCGTTTGTGCCGCCGCCGAACGTCAGGATCAACGAGGAACGGTGCATCCGTTCGATTCGTCCACGTAGGACCGCGCCGGGGGAGTTCTGCCGGATGACGGCCGACGTTCCGAGGATTTCCATCAGCAATCGGTAAGCCTCGGTGGCGAATTCGGTGCCGAACACCTTATTGGCCGACGCCGCTTCCGGGCCAGGAGCGTGATCGGTGGTCGACGCGATTTCCCAGTTCATCAGTTTCAGGTACTCGGCCTTGGCATGAACCCGCGCCAGGTTGATCTGCACCCATTCCTGATCGATCATGCGTCGGCCGTCGGGAAGCTTGGTGTTCTGGGCCCACTCGCGGACCTCGCGCTGCGCCGTCAGAATCGGACCGGCCGAGGTAAGCGCAACACGTTCGTGATTGAGCTGATTGGTGATCAGGCCCCAGCCGCCGTGTTCCTCACCGACGATCGACGACGCCGGAACACGCACATCCTGGTAGTAGGTGGCGCTGGTGTCCGGTCCGGCCATGGTGTGCACCGGCGTGTAGGAGAATCCTTCGGCGGTGGTGGGGACGATCAGCATGCTGATTCCCTTGTGCTTCTTGGCTTCCGGATCGGTGCGGCAGGCGAGCCAGATGTAGTCCGCGTACTGGATGAGGCTTGTCCACATCTTCTGGCCGTTGATGATGTAGTCGTCGCCGTCCTTGACGGCGGATGTGCGCAGCGATGCCAGGTCGGTTCCGGCTCCGGGCTCGGAATACCCGATGGCAAAATGCAGTTCGCCGCGCGAGATCTTCGGCAAGAAGAACGCCTTCTGCTCCTCGGTGCCGAAATGCATGATTGTCGGGGCCACGGAGTTGATGGTCAGGAAGGGCACCGGCGCTCCGGCGATCGCAGCTTCGTCGGTGAAGATCAGCTGGTCCATGGCGGATCGTTCCTGCCCGCCGTACTCCTTGGGCCAGCCGAGCGTGAGCCAGCCGTCCTGGCCCATCTGTGCCACAACTTCGCGGTAGACGTTTCCTTCGCCGTACTCGCCGGTGGTGGCTGCGAGGGCTTCCCGGCGTGCCGGGGTCATCAGTTGAGCAAAGTACGCGCGCAACTCCTCCTGAAGCGCTTGTTGCTCAGGTGTGTAGGTGATGTGCATGGTTGCCTCTCGAAGTAGAGATACAAATCGACTATCTGGCACAGGTTCTATAGGCAGGTTCTCCGGGCGTGGCACGCACGTGGGCGAATCCAGGCACTCGTTTCTGCTACTTTTCCGAATCATTGCACACGAGGTGGAACAGGTTCTAGTGTTATGGCAGGAACGGTGCGGAGCGCAGCCCTGCGATGCCCGTTTCTCCACTAGTCTGTGGCGCCCAAATGTGTGAGTAGAGAAGAGGAATACCCATGGAGGTCAGGGTTGATCTGGACCGTTGTGAGGCCAACGGAGTCTGCGTCGGTATCGCCCCCGATATTTTCGACCTCGACGACAACGAGGAGTTGGTGATCAGTTCGGCGCGTCCACCGGAGGATCGCTGGGAGGATGTTCGTTCCGCGATCGCCCAGTGCCCACGCGCCGCATTGACGGAACATCCGTGAGGGCTATTGCCCAAAACAGGAACACGTTCTAAAGTTGCGAAGTCGTGAGGCCCGACAGGCTCCGCCGAGACGGTCGGGTTCACGATCGCACAGAACTGGGAGAACGCGTCGATGAATGCTGTGAAGAGCGAGGACACCAGTCTCGAAGGCAAGGTCGCCATCGTGACCGGTGCCGGATCGGGACTCGGAAAGTTCGAGGCCATCGCCCTGGCGAAAGCCGGCGCGTCGGTGGTTGTCAACGATCTGGCGCCGAACGAGGCCGTCGAAGCAACTCTCGACGAGATTCGTAGCCTGGGCGCCAAGGTCGAATTTGTTGCCGGCAATGTCGGCGAACGTTCCACGGCGGACGCGCTCATGGAGAAGGCGCAAGGCCAGTTCGGCAGTGTCGACATCGTAGTCAACAACGCCGGAGTCGTCCGCGATCGGATGCTGTTCAACATGTCCGACGAAGACTGGGATCTGGTACTCGAAGTCCATCTGCGTGGACATTTTCTGTTGTGCCGCAACGCCGCTGCGTATTGGCGCACCAAGTCGAAGGAAGCCGGCGCGCCGGTATACGGGCGCATCGTCAATACGTCGTCCGAAGCGGGATTGCTGGGGCCGGAAGGTCAGCCGAATTACGGTGCCGCCAAAGCGGGCATCACGGCGCTGACTCTCTCCGCCGCTCGCGGGTTGTCTCGATACGGGGTGCGCGCCAATGCCATCTGCCCACGGGCACGGACGTCGATGACCGAGGGTGTTTTCGGTGACGCGCCGGACGAGGGCATCGATCCGCTCTCACCCGAGCATGTGGCCTCGTTGGTGTCGTATCTGGCATCGCCGGCAGCAGACGCAGTCAACGGTCAGGTCTTTATCGTCTACGGCCCCATGGTCGCGCTGATGGCGGCGCCCGTGGTGGAGCGGCGGTTCGACGCCGACGGGGCGGCCTGGTCGCCCGAGTCGTTGTCCGTCGCGATCGGTGATTACTTTGCCGACCGGGATCCCGCCACGATGTTCTCGGCTTCTGCAGCTCTTCGGGAGTTGGGCTGACGCGAGTTGCTGCCGGCTTGCCCACGACACGAAACTCAAATTCACAGATATCGCCGTTGTCGTCGTGTTTTTTGGTAGAAAGAGCATGGTCACATGTCCGAATGACTGATTTGTCGCGAATACGAGACTGTCGGTCTTCAAAAAAGTGGACTGTGTTCTAATTTCGCGCGTCATGGGCAGGGTGGTAGAACCCGCGAACGGAGCGCGCGTTTTCTGATTGTTGACGGCATCGCCGATGTTGATCATCCACCAAAAGTATTAACTTGCATGATATTTCGATCATTTGTCCGCAAATGGCGGACAGTATGAGGTGTGTTCGATGCAGGGTTTCCCGGTCGTGAAATTTGGCTATTCCCGGTGATATGCGCCCGTTTTTGACAGGTGAACACGTTCTAGTTAATATGACCTGAGTCACAAGCTGTCGGGGGCTGGACTATGCAAACAGACAGTGTTGCGGCAACAAGAGACGAGGAGGACGGATGGTAGACCTCGTCGAGGTGCCATTACGGGCGGTCGGTGGCTTCTTTCAGATGTCAGCGGAAACCTTGCGGGCAGTCTTTTCTCGTCCCTTCCAGCGTCAGGAATTCATCGATCAGGCCTGGTTCGTAGCCCGGGTCTCGATGGTCCCCACCGTGCTGGTCGCCATCCCGTTCACCGTGCTCGTCAGCTTCACCATCAACATCCTGTTGCGGGAGATCGGCGCTGCCGACCTCAGCGGTGCGGGAGCCGCGCTCGGCACCGTCACACAGGTCGGCCCCATCGTGACAGTCCTCATCGTCGCCGGCGCCGGCGCCACCGCAATCTGCGCGGACCTCTCCGCCCGTACCATCCGCGAAGAAATCGACGCGATGAGAGTGCTCGGCATCAATCCGATCCAGCGGCTTGTTGTGCCTCGGGTGCTTGCGTCCACCGGAGTGGCCCTGCTGCTCAACGGCCTGGTCATTACCATCGGCATCCTCGGCGGTTTTGTGTTCTCGGTATTCATCCAGGACGTCAACCCCGGAGCATTTGTCAACGGCATCACCTTGCTGACCGGATTCGGCGAGCTGATGCTCTCGATGGTCAAGGCTGGACTCTTCGGCATGATCGCCGGACTTGTCGCCTCGTATCTCGGGCTCAACGTCAAGGGCGGCGCCAAGAGCGTCGGCGACGCCGTCAACCAGACCGTCGTGTTCGCCTTCATGGCGCTGTTCGTCGTCAATGTGCTCATCACCACCATCGGTATCAAGTTGACGGCCGGATGAGGCGCACGGCGAGCAGGAGAACTGTGACACACCACGACGGACGGGAGGCGTACTGATGGCATTGGCAGCAGCAGGGCGTTTCCCGCGAACTCGGCGGCAGATTCGATCCGTCTCTCGCGGCGTCGACAGCATCGGTGATCAGGCACTGTTCTTCGCGAAAGCAATCGGACACGCACCAAAGGCTTTGATGCGTTATCCACGCGAGACACTTCGCTTGATCGCCGAGATCAGCATGGGAACCGGAGCACTGGCCGTCATCGGTGGCACCGTCGTGATCGTCGGCTTCCTGACTCTCTTCACCGGAGCCACCATCGCCGTGCAGGGCTACAGCTCGCTCGGAAACATCGGCGTCGAGGCACTGACGGGATTCTTCGCAGCGTTCATCAACGTTCGTATCGCCGCACCCGTCATCGCGGGAATCGGTTTGGCCGCCACCATCGGTGCCGGCTCCACCGCGCAACTCGGAGCGATGCGTGTGTCGGAGGAGATCGACGCCCTGGAGACGATGGCCATCCCGTCCATCCCGTATCTGGTCAGCACCCGTGTCATGGCCGGCATGATCGCCATCATCCCGTTGTACTCGCTGGCAGTGATTGCGTCGTTCATGGCCAGCCGTTTTGCGACGGTGTACCTGTACAACCAGTCCGGCGGTGTGTACGACCATTACTTCACAACCTTTCTGATACCCACGGACATATTGTGGTCGTTTGCGCAAGCGATAGTCATGGCCCTAGCGGTCATGTTGATTCACACCTACTACGGCTTCAACGCGACCGGTGGCCCGGTCGGCGTCGGCGTCTCCGTGGGTAATGCGGTGCGCGCCTCACTGATTGCGGTTGTCACCGTCACCCTGCTCATCTCACTCGCCATTTACGGTGGGTCCGGCAACTTCAACTTGTCGGGATAGGGGACGGAGAGAATGACAGTTCCCAGGTGGCACAAGAAACTTGCCGCGGCCGGTTTGATCCTCGGACTCGCGGCAATCGTGGCCGTCGCACTCACCATGTTTGCGGGCGGCTTCACCGAGAGCACCCCCATCACCGTGATGTCCGCTCGCGCCGGTCTTGTCATGGAACCGGACGCCAAGGTGAAATTGCGCGGCGTGCAGGTGGGCAGCGTCGAATCGATTTCCCTCGACGGAGATCAAGCGAGTCTGCAACTGGCGATGTATCCCGACCAGATGTCGAAGATTCCGTCCAACGCCGGCGTGGAGATCAAGTCCACCACCGTCTTCGGAGCCAAGTACGTCAACATCGTCATCCCGGACGATCCGTCGACACAGCCCATTCAAGAAGGTGCGGTCATTACCTCCGACAGCGTGACCGTCGAGTTCAACAGTGTGTTCGAACATCTTTCGGAGGTACTGGCCCAGGTCGAGCCGGAAAAGCTGAACGCAACACTCGGTGCTATTTCGACGGCACTCAACGGCCGCGGCGAAGCACTCGGCGAGGTTCTCGAATTGGGCGACACCTACTTGCAGAAGATGAATCCCACGCTGCCGCAACTGCAAGAGGATCTGGCGAGCGCGGCCACGGTCACCAACCTGTACGCGGACGTGGCACCGGACCTACTGCGCATCCTCGACAACGCAACCACTACAAGTGGTTCCATCGTGGCCGAGCAGGCCAACCTGGATCTGCTGTTGCTCAACATCACCGGCCTCGCCAACACCGGTAACGCCTTGCTGACCGACAACGAGCAGGACCTCACCACGTCCCTGGACACCCTGACGGCAACCACGACGCTGCTCGAGGAATACTCACCCGGTCTGACGTGCTTCCTCGTCGGATTGAACGACGGGCGCATCAAATTCGAGCCCATGGCCGGCACCGGTGACAAAGCGGCCTTGATGCTCAGTGCGAGCTTCATGTGGGGTGCAAAGGCGTACACCAATCCGGAGTCCCTTCCCAAGGTTGCCGCATCGGGCGGCCCGAATTGTTACGGCTTCCCCACCTTCGATCCGAAGGTCGACGGTAAGGCCCCGTTTGCGGTCACCAACACCGGAAACGTGCCGTTCGTGCCCAACACGGAGTTCGAGGTGACGGTTCCGACGATCTTCCAGTTCCTCTTCGGGGACTCTTACGAACAGGACGGGGAGTGATGAGACCGACAACGGTAAAGCTCTTGATCTTCACACTCGTCATGTCGGTGATTTTTGCCGGACTGGCCATCGTGTTCAGTCAGGTGCGATTCAGCAGTAGCAACGGTTTTCACGCCACGTTCGCCGATGTTTCCGGTCTGAAGTCCGGCGACAAGGTGCGGATCGCCGGTGTTCCGGTCGGATCCGTGACGGGCGTGTCCATCGATGATTCCAACCAGGCTGAAGTCAGCTTCGACGTCGATACCCAGTACTCGTTGATGAAGAGCACCAAAGCGACGGTCCGCTACGAGAACCTGGTCGGCGATCGCTACATGGAGCTACTGGAAGGCACCGGTTCGACCGAATCTTTGTCGTCCGGCGGTTCGATTCCGGTTGATCAGACATCGCCCGCTCTGGACCTGGATCTGTTGCTCGGTGGTTTCAAGCCGCTCCTGCGCGCGCTGGATCCTCAGCAAGTCAACGATCTGTCAGGAGCGCTGCTTCATGTCCTGCAAGGCCAGGGCGGAACTCTGGTTTCTCTTCTGGGAAACACCAATTCGTTCACCAATACGCTCGCGGATCGCGACCAGTTGATCGGTGACGTGATCACCAATCTCAACGACGTTCTCGGGACGATCAATGACAAGGGCGATCAGTTCTCCACCACGATCGATCAACTCCAGCAGTTGGTGAGTGGTCTGGCGCAGGACAGCGGTCCGATCGCAAATTCGATCACCGAAATCGCGGGTGCAACAGGGGATCTTGCGGCGCTACTGGGAGCTACCCGTCCGGACATTCAGACGTTGATCGGTGAAACCAACCGCACGATGACACAACTCGATCTGGGCAAGGAAGACATCAACACCGCACTCGCGCGTCTGCCCTCGGACTACCAGAAGCTGATCCGCGTCGGAACCTACGGTTCGTTCTTCCAGTTCTATCTGTGCGCCAACACCTTCAAATTCTCCGGCCCTGACGGAACCACGATCGTCCTGCCCACGGCAGTACAGACCACGGGAAGGTGCGCGAAGACACAATGAGTCCTGCCCGTGAACGAAATCCCGTACAGATCGGCGTCGTCGGTCTGGTCCTGGCTGTCGCGACGGTCGGTGCCACACTGCAATACGATCAGCTCCAGTTCCTGTCCGGCGGTATCCGGCACTCCGCTTACTTCGCCGACGCAGGCGGTTTGGTTGCCGGTGACAACGTGACGCTGGCAGGCGTCAACGTCGGCAAGGTCAGCGAGGTCGAACTCGACGATCAAAGCGTGCTGGTCACCTTCACCGTCCAGGACGGCATTGCACTCGGAGAACAGACGTCAGCCGACATCAAGACGAATACCGTGCTTGGCCGCAAGTCGCTGGCCGTTCGGTCCGAGGGGCCGGGGCTGTTGCGCACCGGTACGCCGATCCCCTTGGAACGCACCAACTCTCCGTACTCACTCAACGAAGCACTCGGGGATCTCGGTACCACCGCGGCGGAACTCGACACAGAACAGATCAACGATTCTCTCAACGCGATCTCGGATACGCTTGCCGACACCCCGCCGGAGTTGCGGGGAGCCCTCGACGGCATGACTCGGCTCTCGCAGAGCATCAACGCGCGAGACGAAAGTTTGCTCCAATTGCTCTCGCGCGCTGAGGATGTCACCAAGATTCTCGCGGATCGCAGCGGGCAGATCGACTCTCTGCTGGTGGACGGAAACAAGCTGTTCGGTGAGCTGAGCTTGCGCCGTGACGCGATCAGTGAGCTGATCGTCAACACCTCAGCGGTATCACGTCAGCTCTCGGGGTTGGTTGTGGAGAACGAGGCCCAGATGGGTCCCACCCTCGAGAAGCTGAATTCTGTTGCCGAGGTTCTTCAGAACAACAAGGACAACATCTCCGGCGCGCTCGACGGCCTCGGCCCGTACATCACGGCACTCGGCGAGACCGTGGCAAGCGGACCGTTCTTCGACGCCTTCATCATCAACATTCTTCCCAGTAACTGGTGGAAGACCCTGGTGGACAGCAGCGTTGATCCCGAACAAATTCCGTCGGATCTCGAGGACTTCTTTCCCGGGATTCCGCCGACGATCAGGGGGCCAGGAGAATGACCGACACAACAGCCTCCACCGGCTCGCGTAATAAGTGGGTACTGATCGGCGCTGCGGCGCTGGTCGTGCTACTCGTCGCGGCCGCGGCTTACCTTCTGATTCCGGGACTGGGCAAGACCAAGATCTCCGCCCACTTCGTGTCCACGACGGGACTGTACGAAGGCGACGTCGTCCGCGTACTCGGCGTCAACGTCGGCAAGGTCACGAAGATCGAGCCTCGAGATCAGGACACCTACGTCGAGATGGCTGTCGACCGCGGCGTCGACGTACCAGCGGACGCTCAGGCTCTCATCGTCGCGCAGAGCCTCGTTTCTGCGCGGTTCGTTCAGCTGACCCCGGTGTATTCCGGTGGTGACCAGATGCCAGACGGTGGCGTTATTCCGATCGAACGCACCGCGGTCCCGGTCGAGTGGGACGAGATCAAAACGGAACTTGCCAAACTCTCCGAGGCACTAGGCCCGGAAGGTATCGACGACGAAGGTTCATTGGGACGCTTCATCAATACGCTCGGCGACAACCTCGAGGGCAACGGAAAATCCATTCGGATGACGTTGCGCGAGTTGTCCGCCACCATGCACACACTGTCTGAAGGCCGGACGGATCTCTTCTCCACCATCCGTAACCTGCAGGCGTTTGTCACCGCGCTGTCCTCGAGCAACGAGCAGATCGTGCAATTCAGCGGACATCTCGCTTCGGTCAGCAGTGTTCTCGCAAGCAGCTCCGACGAATTGGGCACGGCCCTCAGCGATCTCGACCTCGCGGTGGGTGACGTCCAGCGGTTTGTCAACGACAATCAGGCAGCTCTGAGTGAATCGGTGGCGCGGTTGGCCGACGCGACCCAGGTCCTGACCGACAAGCGCCCCGAGATCGAACAGGTGCTCCACTCGGGCCCGACATCGCTGGCCAACTTCTACCAGATCTACAAGCCGGCGCAGGGCAGCATGACCGGTGCAATTGCACTGAGTAACTTCAAGAATCCGATTCAGTGGATCTGCGGATCCATTCAAGCCATCGATACCGGTCCAGCTGAGAGAAGTGCCGACCTGTGTAAGGAGTATCTCGGCCCGGTGCTCAGCACGCTCATCATGAATTACCCGGGATTCCTCTTCAACCCGGTCTCCGGAGTCCAGGCCTTCCCGGACCAGATCGTGTACACGGAGCCCGGTTTGGAAGCGGCGGCAAGTCCGGGTCAGGCCGCGTCGGCCCCGCAGGCGGCAGCAGATCCGTTGAACGGCGTGCCGATGCCGTCCGTGCCCAAGGACCTCACCGAACTCTTCAACATGGGGGGAGGCAACTGATGCGCGCCAGAGGTAAAGCAGTAGTGGTGACGTTAGCCGTCGGCGTTGCTCTCGGCGCCAGTGGTTGTGAATGGAACGGGCTGAACTCCGTGCCGATGCCCGGCACCCAGGGCCGAGGCGAGGGGTCGTACGAGGTTCAGATCGAGATGCCCAATGTCACAACCCTGTCGCAGAATTCACCTGTCCGGGTGGACGACGTGGCCGTGGGGAGCGTCTCCAATATCGAGGTCCAGGGCTGGCATGCTCTGGTGACGGTGTCGCTCAACCCCGAGGTCGAGTTGCCCGCCAACGCGACCGCGAAGATCGGGCAGACCAGTTTGCTCGGATCGCAGCACATCGAACTGGCTCCGCCGGTCGAGGAGGCGCCGGAGGGGCGTCTCGAGGCCGGCGACGTCATTCCCCTCGAACGAGCGGGTGCCTACCCGACCACCGAGCAGACGCTGTCTTCGTTGTCCGTCGTACTGAACGGTGGCGGACTAGCACAGGTGCAGGACATCACCACGGAATTGAACGCGGCACTCATCGGGCGAGAGGATGCTGTTCGCGACTTGCTCCCGCAACTCGATCAGCTCGTCGGAAGCCTCGACAAGCAACGCGGAGACATCATTTCGGCGATGGAAGGTATCGACCGGCTGTCGTACACCGTCGAGGCGCAACGTGACACTCTGAACAAGGCGCTCGACGGAATCCCCCCGGCACTGGACATCCTGGTGGCACAACGTCAGGACATCACCAACGCGTTGACGTCCCTCGGCGGCCTGAGTGAGGTGGCCAGTCGCGTCATCAACGAAAGCGGCGAGGATTTTGCCACCAATGTTCGGTCGCTGTCGCCAACTCTGAAAGCACTTGCCGATTCCGGTAATGCGCTGACGCAGGTGCTCGGGGTTCTGCTCACGTTCCCGTTCCCGCAAAACGGAATCGACAACGTCATTCGAGGCGATTACGCCAACCTGGCCATGACCATCGACTTGACGCTGCCGCGACTCGACGCGAACTTCCTCACCGGTACACCGCTGGCAGGTTCCCTAGGGGGCCCGGAAGGTGTTCTCGGCACGCAAGCGGGGCTGGGCGGGCAGGCAGGCAACCCGTTGAGTGATCCACTCAGGCCGGCAGCAGCTCCGGCTCCCGCAGCTCCGGCTCCGGCAGCAGAGGCTCCCGCGGCGGACCCGAACACCATCACGATCCCGGGACTTCCGCCGATCACCATTCCAGGACTTCCTCAGGGGGCACCAGCACCATGATGCTCACAAAGTTCGTCCGCATCCAGCTTGTCATCTTCGCGGTATTGACCGTCATCGGTCTGGTCGTGATGGCAACACAATACGTACGTGTTCCAGCGATGATCGGGATCGGACGCTACGCCGTCACCGTCGAATTACCGTCCACCGGTGGTTTGTACAAGAACTCCAATGTGACGTACCGCGGCCAGAGCGTCGGCGTCGTGAAGGCCGTCGAGTTGTCGCAAACCGGTGTGAACGCCCAGTTGTCCATGGACAGCGGAGTCGAGATTCCGGCTGACGTCGACGCCGTGGTCAAAAGCGTGTCCGCGATCGGCGAGCAGTTTGTCGATCTGATCCCGCACACCGACTCCTCCGGTGCCATCGTCGTATCCGGTCATCTGGAGAACGGCTCCGTCATACCGGTTGACCGCAGTTCCGTGCCCCAGGATGTCGGCGCGTTACTCGATCAGGCAGATCTGTTGCTGCAGAGCATCTCCGACACAAAACTCAAGACCGTCATCGACGAATCCTTCAAGGCGTTCAACGGTGCGGGACCGGATCTGCAGAAGCTGATCGACTCGGCTCGCCTGTTCGTCGAAGAAGCGAACAACAACTCCGACGCCACCAAGACGCTGATCGAGCAGGCCGGACCGCTGCTCGACACCCAGATTGTCAGCAGCGACGCTATCCGTTCGTGGACAAGCGATCTGGTGACCTTCACAGACCAGTTGCGAGCCAGTGACCCGGATCTGCGGGCGATTATCCAGAAGGGCCCGGCAGCGGCGTCCGAGGCCAATGCACTTCTCCAGGATCTTCAACCCACATTGCCGATTCTCTTGGCGAACCTGGTGTCCGTCGGTGAGGTCGGGGTGTTGTACAACAACGCAATCGAGCAGATCCTTGTCATCTACCCACCGCTGTCCGCAGCGCTCGTTACGGTCGCCGGCTCCGGAAACCCCGCGGATGGCGCCTTGGTCGACTTCCACCTCGAAGTCAACGATCCGCCGCCGTGCACCACAGGATTCCTCCCCGCCGAGGAGTGGCGCAGTCCCGCAGACGAATCACCGATCGCAACTCCGTCGGATCTGTTCTGCCGCATAGCCCAGGACTCGCCGATCGCCGTGCGCGGAGCACGCAACCTGCCCTGCGCCGAATTCCCGGGGCGCCGCGCCGCGACAGTGGAACAGTGCCGGACCGGTTACGAGCCCCTGGGTACCAATCCGCAGACCGGGCCGCCGCAACCGATCACCGCGACCCCCAGTTCCTATGCGTCGGAACCTGGCGTCACCGCACGTCGGTACGATCCGACTACAGGCACGTACATAGGACCCGACGGGAGGACGTACTCGCAGCCGAAACTCGGTGCCGGCGGAGACATCAGTCTCGAAGAGTTCATGAAGGGTCAGCAAGGTTGATGAACGAAGAAGAACCCAAGCAGCGGGTGCGCCGTCGCGCGTCCCGGAGCGCCGGACCGACCGGCGCCGATACAGACGCAGCGTCGACGGTAGTTTCCAGTGAAACGGCAGTGCCCAGTGAAAAGCCAGTGCCCAGTGAAAAGCCAGTGCCCAGTGAGAAACCGGTTGAACAACCTGTCGCACTGACCAAAACCGAAGCGAGTGTCAGTGCACCGAAGTCGCAGGCTGAAGAGCCGAAGGCACCTGCGGCGGTGTTACCGGATTCCGAGGGTTCGGCTCCGGCAACAAAGCCACCGAAGTCCCGGAAGTTGGTCGGCGGGATAGTCCTGGCATCCATTGTCGCGCTGGTGTTTGCGGTGGTGTCTGTACTGCTCTTGGTGGATCGCAGTAAGGCCTCCAGCGCTGAGGAAGAACGGTCTGCATATATCGCCGGTGCGCGGACCACAGCGCTCAACCTGACGACTCTGCATTCGGAGACTGCGGGCGCCGATCTCGACAAGTTCTTGGCCGGCACCACCGAGGAATTTCAATCGCAACTCGACGGACGTAAGGACTCGTTTGTCGACGTTCTCGGACAGGTAGGCGTCCAGACGGACGGCGAGATCCTCGAAGCCGGGTTGGAAAAGATCGACGGCGATTGTGGAACCTCGCTCGTCGCGGTGCGTGCAATGCAGAAAAACGCGGAGCAACCCGAGCCCGAGGAACGCAACTATCGCCTGCGAATCACCATGTGCGATACCGACGGGCAGCTCCTTGCCTCGAATGTGGAGTTTGTGCCATGACCCCGGAGACGACAGACCCAGCAACTACAGCTACAGGCGCGACGTCCGCGCGCGTGTCACCATTGACCATCGTCTTGTGCGTGATCAGCGCGCTGGCGATTGCACTGGCAGGCTTGTCGGCGTATCTGTACTTCGGTCCGGACGGAACTCGGGATCTGGCGGCCACGGACAACACCAGAGAAGAAGTGGTGCAAGTGTCCTCGGACCAGGCAGTCGCGATGTTCCAGTACGACCACAACAATGTCGATCAGCAATTGCACTCGGCAACAGAAGGATTGACCGGCGATTTCCAGAATCAGTTCACCGAGTTGATCGAGTCGGTCATCATTCCCGGCGCGCAGGAGAAGGCGCTGACCGTCCAGGTTGTCGTACAGGGCGCGGCAGTTCTCGATGCCGCACCGGATACCGCCACCACGATGCTCTTCCTCAATCAGATTACGACGTCGAAGGATTCGCCGGAGGCAGTCGCCAGTGGCAGCCGCGTCAAGATGGGGCTGGAGAAGCAGGATGGTCGCTGGTTGGTGAATAGCGTTCAGCCGTTCTGATCGACACATGCTCGACATGAAACAACCCGGCCGAGGGAGTCCCCTCGGCCGGGTTGTTTCATGCCGGCGTACTCAGTTGTTGTCGTCGATTTCGTGGTTCTCGTCCGGTGCGATCAGTGCCGGCCCCGCAGCGCCGCCGTGCGCGAGAGCGTCGAGGAACGAGTGAGCCCAACGGTCCACGTCATGAGTGAGTACCTGACGGCGCAGGGCGCGCATGTGGCGTCGTCCGTCTTCCTTCGGCTGGTTCAGTGCTTCCACCATGGAGTCCTTGACGTCGTCGAGGTCATGGGGGTTGCACAGGAATGCCTGACGCAATTCTGCTGCCGCACCGGTGAATTCGCTGAGCAGTAGAGCGCCGCCCAGGTCGCTGCGGCACGCTACGTATTCCTTGGCAACCAGGTTCATGCCGTCGCGAAGTGGGGTGACCAACATGAGGTCGGCGGCAACAAAAAACGCAATGAGTTCGTCGCGGTCGACCGGTCGGTGGATGTAGTGGACAACAGGGCGGCCGACTTCACTGAACTCGCCGTTGATGCGGGAGACCATCTGCTCGATGTCGCCGCGCATCTGGACGTAGCTTTCGACGCGCTCGCGGCTGGGAGTTGCCAACTGGATCATGACGGTATCGGCGGGATCTATCCGTCCGTCGATGAGTAGTTCGTGCAGTGCGTTCAACCGGACGTCGATGCCCTTGGTGTAATCGAGGCGGTCGACGCCGAGCATGATCTTCTTGGGGTTGCCGATTTCTTTGCGAATCTGCTTGGCGCGGTCGCGAATTGCCTTGGAGCGTGATCGCTCGTCGAGCTTGCCGGAGTCGATGGAGATGGGGAACGCGCCGACGCGGACGGTGCGGAAACCCACCTGCACAACACCAAGTTTGGAGCGGACGCCGACGTTGCCGCGTGAAGTTTGTTGTCCCGCAAGCCGCCTGGCGAGGAAGAGGAAGTTCTGTGCGCCGCCGGGAAGGTGGAAACCGATGAGGTCGGCGCCGAGGAGGCCTTCGATGATCTCGGTTCGCCACGGCATCTGCATGAACAGTTCGACCGGCGGGAACGGAATGTGCAGGAAGAACCCGATGGTGAGGTCGGGGCGCAGCATCCGCAGCATCTTCGGTACGAGTTGAAGTTGGTAGTCCTGGATCCAGACCGTCGCGCCGTGGGCCGCAGCCTTGGCGGTGGCTTCGGCGAAGCGGCGGTTGATCTCGACGTACGCGTTCCACCATTCGCGGTGGTACTCGGGCTTGACGATGACGTCGTGATAGAGCGGCCAGAGCGTGGCGTTGGAGAAGCCTTCGTAGTATTCGTTGATCTCGGTGGCGCTGAGCGGTACCGGGTACAGCTCCAGTCCGTCTTCGACAATGGGGTCCATGTCGGCGTCGGCAACACCGGCCCAGCCGACCCACGCACCTTGCTTGCTACGCAAGATCGGTTCGAGAGCGGTGACCAAACCACCGGGACTGCGCTTCCATCTTGTGGAACCGTCTGGCAACCGCTCCAGGTCGACGGGCAGGCGGTTCGCTACTACGACGAACTCGGCCTGCCCGGACACGGTCTTCTCTGCGGAGAGAGCAACTGCGTCGTCAGAGGGGATTGAGCTGGCCGATTCCGGACTGACAGACACGTGGTTCCTTCTCGTTAGGTATAGGTGAGAGACTCGATCGAGATTCAGTCGAGCTTGCTGACGGGGCTGATTCCGAGCATCGAGAGCAGCATCCTGCACTCGTCGGCGTCTTCCGCGTACGCAGCGACAACGCGCTGTGCCATACGGGCGGTTTCCTCGGCTACGGTCTCGATTTCCTCGTCCGGGATCTCGACTTCGGCTTCGACGGTCGTCTTCTCAGACATCATGTTCCTCTCGTGCTTGCCTGCACGGCGCAAGCAATGGTTCCGCAAGCAATGGTTCTACAGCGACTCTATGAGAACTGGGCACGTCAACGCTAGTTGCTCATGCATTAGGGTCGACTTACTTCTGTGTCTACCGGACATTCTCGTCCCTATCAATGCTTGGAGTTCCATGAGCACGACCCAGGTGAGTGAAGCCGTCGATTCGGGTGAATCAGGCGCAGGTAAAAGCAGTGGGGCTGCGATTTTGCGTCGAGTTCTCGTGCGTAATCGGGGACCGCTGGCCATCGGCACCGTTCTGGTGTGCCTGCATCAACTCGCCGAAACCGCGGTGCCGATTTCGATCGGTGTCATCATCGATCGGGCAATCGAGACTTCGGACACCACCACGCTCGTCGTGTCGATCTGTGCGCTCGGTGCGTTGTTTCTCGTGCTCACCGCAGCCTGGCGGTTCGGTGCTCGGTTCATCGTGACGGCGATGCAGCAGGAGGCACACAGATTGCGCCTCGAAGTGGCACACCGCGTTCTCGACCCGCGAGGTGTACACACGAACCTGCGATCCGGCGAATTGCTCACGGTATCGACGTCCGACGCGGAACAGGCGTCCTGGATAGCCGACATCGTGCCGCGGGCAGCAGCGGCACTGACCGCCGCGGTGGCGTCGGCTGTCGCGTTGCTGTGGATCGACGTCACGCTGGGGCTGGCGGTGTTGATCGGCACCCCGGTCATTCTCGGTCTACTGCAACTGTCGGCGCCGCTGATCACGTCCCGCGCGACGGGGAAGCAGGCGTCGATCGCCCGGGCATCGGCAATGGCAACGGACTTGGTGAGTGGACTGCGGCCGCTCCGCGGCATCGGCGCGGAGAAGTCGGCGTCCGATCGCTATCGCGGTGCAAGTCGCGAAGCCCTCGCATCTGCGGTCCACACGGCAAAGGCCACTGCGATCTACACCGGTGTGTCGGCGACGGTCAGCGCTTTGCTTGCTGTGGGGATCGCCGGTTGTGCCGGCTACTTCGCATTGCAGGGCCGAATCTCGGTGGGGGAGTTGATCACCGTGGTCGGACTGGCGCAGTTCTTTCTCGAACCGCTCGGCCTGCTTGCTTCTCTCCCCGGATATTTTGCGGTTGCCCGCGCGTCGTCCGATCGGTTGGCGTTGGTGCTCGACGCCGATCCGATCCTGACCCCGGGCTCGGTGACCGAGACACCGGGCTACGATCTGACTCTCGAAGGGCTGCAATTCCGTTCACTCGGCGGCGTCGATCTGCACTGCGACGCCGGCGAATTGTTGGGGGTCGTGGCGTACCAACCGCAGGACGCCGAGGCGCTGGCCACGGTGCTGTCCGGGCAACCGGGCGCACACGAGTACCGAGGTTCTGTGCGGATCGGCGGAATTTCGCTGCAGGACATGGACTTGGCACTGGCCAGGCGCACCGTGCTGGTGGAACCGCACCTGACCGATCTGTTCGGGGGTTCGCTTGGCTCCAATCTCGCAGCTGGCGCAGGCGATGCGCAGTCCTCGGATCTGGGGGAGGTGCTGGCTGCCTCGGCCGCCGCCGATGTCGTCGACTCCCATCCCCATGGACTCGACCTCGAGGTCACCGACCGCGGAGCCAGCCTGTCCGGCGGTCAACGGCAACGGGTCGCGCTGGCACGCGCGTTGCTCACGAAGGCGCCCGTGCTGGTGCTGCATGATCCGACAACCGCGGTGGACGCGGTAACGGAAGCGTCGATTGCGGCAGGCATCGCGGAATTGCGCCACAGCGGAACAGCGCTGCACACCACGATCCTGATCACGAGCAGCCCGGCGTTGCTGGCGGCAACGGATCGTGTGGTCGTTCTGGATCGGGGAGTAGTAGTGGCACAGGGGACGCATGCCGAACTCGCTCACCACGACACCGACTATCGAGGGGCGGTTCTGCGATGACCGGGAAAGAGACACGCGAACTGCTGCCGATCGCGGGCGGGCGCGAAACCTGGCAGTGGTTGAGGTCGGAGTTGGTGCAGCGGAAGCTGCAGAGTTTTCTTGTTGTGGCGGTGTCGGCCGCAGCGGCCGCGATGGCGTTGGTACCGATCTATGTGTTCGGTGTCCTGGTCGATCGGGTTCGTGAGGGTGCTCCCACGTCGACAATTCTGACGGTGGTGGCGATCATCGCGTCGGCGGCCGTCGTTGGTGGTGTTTTCACGGGATACGCGTCGTATCTGGTCAAGAGGCTGGGTGAGAACATCCTCGCGGATCTACGCGAGCGCACCGTCGACCGGGCACTGCGGTTGCCTGTGCCGACGCTGGAGAAGGTCGGTAAGGGTGATCTGCTTTCTCGCGTCGGCGATGACGTTGCCGTGATCGCCAAGGCAGTCTCCGAGGTGATTCCGAACCTGATCGGAGCCGTTCTGCTGGTCGCGCTCAGCATGGTGACCATGCTCGGTCTGGACTGGCGTCTGGGACTGGCCGGTCTGGTGGCGCTCCCGATGTACGCGATGGCGCTGAAGTGGTACCTGCCACGATCGGCGCCGATCTATGCGGCCGAGCGTGTGGCGATGGGTGCACGTTCGCAGGCATTGATCAGCAGCGTGCAAGGTGTCCGGACGGTGCGGGCCTACAGCCTGGAGAAGGAGCACCTCGGACGGATCGACGACGCGTCGGCGAAGGCCCGCGATCTTGCGGTGGGAGTGTTCGGCCTGTTCACCAGGTTCGCCGGGCGCGGGAACCGGGCCGAGTTCGTGGGCCTGTCCATGATCCTTGTTGTCGGGTTCCTGCTGGTGCGCGACGACATCGTGACTGTCGGCCAGACCACAACGGCAGCATTGCTGTTCCACCGCCTGTTCAATCCGATCGGTTCGCTTCTCTACACCTTCGACGAAGTGCAGTCGGCGGGCGCGAGCCTCGCACGCCTTGTGGGTGTCGTGGATATCCCGGAACCCGACCGCGCCGACATCGACGTGGCCGAACCTCACGATCGCTCACTGACATTGCGGGACATCAGGCACAGCTACGACGGCCGCGAGGTTCTCCACGGCGTCAGTCTCACTCTGGCCGCGGGGGAGCGGGTGGCGCTGGTCGGCTCGACCGGTGCCGGGAAGTCGACGGTGGCGGCGATCGCCGCCGGATCGTGGGCACCGACGTCGGGAAGCGTGCTGATCGGTGGTGTTGCGTTGGCCGGCGTCGCTGACCTACGACGCCACATCGGCATTGTCAGTCAGGAAGTGCACGTATTTGCCGGCTCGCTGATCGAGGACCTGCGTCTCGCAGCGCCCGAAGCGTCCGAGGAGGACGTGATGTCGGCGCTGAAGACCGTCGGGGCGTCTGCGTGGGTGGCGGCCTTGAGTGACGGTCTTGCAACCGTTGTCGGCGAAGGTGGGCACGAGATGACGGCGTCGCAGGCACAACAGTTGGCGTTGGCCCGGTTGGTTTTGGCCGACCCGGCTGTTGCGGTGCTGGACGAGGCGACGGCGGAGGCCGGAAGTGCTGGTGCCCGCGAATTGGAGGCAGCTGCTGATGCGGCGACGGCCGGGCGGACCACTCTTGTTGTCGCTCACCGACTTACGCAAGCGGCGGCAGCGGACCGGGTGATCGTGCTCGAGCACGGACGGATCGTGGAGGAGGGGCCGCACCTCGAGCTGGTGGCTGCGGGCGGGCGGTACGCGCACCTGTGGACAGCATGGGAAGGTCGCGAGACGCGATAGTGTTGCCGCAAGCGGGGGAGCTTCGGTCAACCCGAAATCAGGCTGAGAAATGCAGCGGCAGAACACGAGGAGGAAGGCAGCTATGACGGTCGCCACTATCAACGGAATCCCGATCAATTACCAGGTCAAAGGTGATGGGGATCTGGTGGTGCTCATCATGGGTACTGGAAGTCCTGGGCGGGTGTGGGATCTTCACCAGACCCCCGCACTCGTTGCGGCGGGGTACCGCGTCTGCACCTTCGACAACCGTGGAATCGCGCCGTCCGGTGAGAGCGTCAGCGGTATCACGATGCCGGACATGGTTGCCGACACCGCAGGATTGATCGAGCATCTCGGTGGCGGCCCTGCGTACGTGATCGGAACGTCGATGGGTGCCCGAGTGGCTCAGGAACTCACGTTGGCCCGTCCGGACCTGGTCCGCAAGGCAGTGTTCCTCGCCGGCCATGCTCGGATGGATCACTTCCAGCAGACGCTGTCCGAGGGGGAGCGCGAGTTGGTCGACAGTGGCGTCGAGTTGCCCGCAAAGTATCGAGCGGCAGTAACAGCAGTGATGAACCTGTCGCCCACTACTTTGGCTGACGAGCGCTCAGCCCGGGACTGGCTGGACATTTTCGAATTCTCCGGTGGCACAACAGCACCCGGCGTTCGAGCTCAGCTGAACATGGATCGCTCGTTCGATCGCCGTAGTGAGTACCGGGCGATCATGCGTCCCTGCCTGTCCGTTGCCTTCGCCGATGACCGGATGATTCCGCCCTTCCTTTCCCGCGAGGTTGCAGACTGCATCGCTACCGCGACGTACGAAGAGATCCCGGACACCGGTCACTACGGTTACCTCGAGCGACCGGATGCCGTGAACAAGGTGCTGATCGACTTCCTGGCCGGATAACCGCTCAGGCCAGTGCGAGGAACAGTTTCTCGAGTTCGGCTTCGGTAAGAGGGTCCTTGCCTTCGGCACCGGTCATGCATTCACGCAGACCGGAGGCAACGATCTTGAAGCCTGCCCGGTCGAGTGCCTTCGAGACCGCGGCCAATTGGGTGACTACGTCCTTGCAGTCACGGCCGCTCTCGATCATCGTGATCACTCCGGCGAGCTGGCCGTGAGCGCGGCGCAGTCTGTTCAATACGAGCGCAATGCTCTCTTCGTCGCCGGTCATCGTGGCCCTTTCTCGAATGTTCGTACTCGGACGAGAGTACCCCGGGGGGCATGGCGGCCGATCGTGAAGGATTCTGCTCGCGCAGCGAACAGAATCCTTCACGATCGAAGCCTCAGAGTGCGCTGATTGCGGCGCGTAGTTTGGTGGCCGCCTCGGTCGCGACCGCCTCGAGTCCGCTTTCGTCGGAAACCTGCACCATGACATCCGGATTCATGGCCTCGACGTAGAACGAATCTTCGGCCGACGTGTCTTCGCGAACCACGACATTGCACGGCAGCAGTAGACCGATTTGGCGATCGACCCCAACGGCGCGGTGCGCGAGCTGTGGATTGCAGGCACCCAGGATCAGGTACTTCTCCATGTCTTCACCGAGTTTGGCCTTGAGGGTTGCTTGCATGTCGATTTCGGTGAGGATGCCGAAACCTTGATCCGATAGGGCTCCGCGAGTGCGGGCCACGACGTCGTCGAATGTTCCGCTGACCTTGGTGCCAAGAGCGATATCCATGGGAGTTCTCCTTCTGTCGTCTTCAATTCAGCATACCCCTAGGGGTATCTGGTAAACAGTGATGTCGGGTACATGATCTAGCCGTGCGAGAAGCTGATCTTCGGCAGAACCCCGCGCAGCCACGTGGGTGACCACCACGCCGCCTTGCCGGTCAGGCGCAGCGCAACCGGAAGAAGAACCAGGCGGACGAGGACGGCGTCGAGTACGACCGCGACGCCGAGGATGATTCCCATCTCCTTCGGCGGCAAGGGGTCTGCCAACGCGAAGGTGAAGAATACGGCCACCATCACGGCAGCCGCTGCTGCGATCACTCGGCCGGAGTGCGCCAGTCCGTCGATATGAGCGATCTTGGGATCGCCGGTTCGCTCGTAGTGTTCCTTGGCGCTCGAGAGGAGGAAGACGGTGTAGTCCATCGCAATCGCAAAGATCATCGCGAAGAAGAACACCGGACCCCACCCGTTCAAGAAGCCTTGAGGTTCGAAGCCGAGCAGGCCGGATCCGTGGCCGTCCTGAAATATCAGCTTCGCGACACCGAATGCCGCGCCGGTGGACAGCAGACTCACCAGCGTGCCGATGACGGCGATGAGCGGTGCCTGCAGTGCGATCAGCAGTAGGGCGAATCCGAGTGTCAGAATCACGGCAATCACGATCGGCAGGTAGTCGTTCAATGCTTGCTGAAGATCGAGATTCTCGGCTGGGGCGCCCCCGACACGCGCAGATTCGGGTAGTCGCTCTCGCAGGTCGGCGAGGATGCTCTCCATCGCGGGATCTGACGGGTCGACGCTCGGAACCGCCTGCAGCATAACCAGATCAGAACCATCTGCCGAGGGTTGTGCCGGAGTGAGCATCGCTATGCCGTCGACGGATTCGGCAACGCGTGCTGTCCCTTCTGCGTCCTCGGCGGTCGTGACAATTTGCAGCATTCCGGGAGCGCCGTCACCGAACTGCTGCTGTACCAATTCGTATCCCTGGCGGACCGGAGCGTCCTCGGGAACCACCGCGATGGACGGCATGGCCACTTTCAGTCCGAAGACGGGGATGATGAGCGCAATCAGAATCAGTAGTGCACCGATGCCGAACGGCCAGGGATGCCGGTGCAGCAGTGACGCCCACGACGCGAACAGTGGGGAACGGTGTTGCTGGCGCCGCGCGTACGGGAGTGAGCCGGCGTTGACCTTTGCACCGATTGTGCCGAGCACTGCAGGGAGCAGGGTCAGCGTTGCAGCGAGAACGAAGATCACTGCGAGCATGATTCCCACCGCCATCGTGCGCACTGCGGGTGCGGGAACGATCAGAACCGCCGTGAGGCTGACGAGGACTGTCAGGCCGGAGAGAACGACGGCTTTGCCTGCGGTGTCCATTGTTTCGGCAACAGCGGCTCGGGGGTCGGGGTTCTTTCGTAGCGCGTCGCGGAATCTGGCAACGAGGAACAGGGCGTAGTCGATGCCGAGTGCAAGGGCAAACATCATCGCGAAGTTCATGGCCCACACCGAGATCGGCGTGATCTCGTTGAGAATCACCAGTCCGCCGGCCGACGCGACGAGACCTGCGAGGGTCAAAAGCAGTGGCAATCCGGCTGCGACCAGGGAACCGAAAGCCAGCACCATGATCGCGAGAGTGACTGGCCACGACATCATTTCGGCCTTGATCATGGCTTCGTGATTGGCCTTGTTGAAATCGCTCCACAACGCCGACGCGCCGGTCGGGTACACCTCGATCTCGTTGGTCGAGAGGTCGGAGAGTTTTCCTCCGAGTTGGTCGATGGCGCTCACCATGTCGTCTGTACTCGCGTTGGCGCCGGCAATCAGGATGCCGGTGTGTCCGTCGGGGCTGATCGTCATGCCGGGTTGTGGTGCGACAACGTCACCGAATCGACTGTCTTCGGCGAACAGTGCCGTTGCGCGGGCGAGGGTGTCCTGCAACTCCGGATCGCTGATCTGCTGCGAATCCGAATGCACGACAACCTGGACTGCGGCCGAGGAATTTCCGCCGAAATGCTGCTCTGCCAACTCCCGGACCTGTACCGATTCCGACCCGTTCGCTTGCCAACCTGCGCCGGCCAATGACGTGAAGACACTTGGTGCTGCGGCGCCAAGTGCCACGAGGGCGATCAACCAGATGCCGATAACCCAGCGGGTATGCGTGGCCATGGTGCGTCCGAGTCGGGCGAGTGCTCCGTCGCGTGCGCCCTGGTCGGGTGGCGCCGAATCGGCGCTTGTTGCGGTCGTCATTCCAACTCCTGATACGGGTGGGGGTATTTGCGAATTGCTTTCATGTATACCCCTGGGGGTATCTTGTTGTCACATCTCGGACCATGAGAAGTGCGGTACCGATGTCGGCTTAGGCTGTCGGCGGAGAGCGGCTGAGGCGTCGATTTCGGCCGGAAGATGAAGACACTCGTTCGGAAAGTGAGGAGACGCGCATGGATGCATCGGATTGGGACGAGCGGTACAGAGCAGTGACGCAGCCGTGGGGGATCGACCCGGCCGGAACGGTGGCTACGCGTGTGGCCGACCTGGACCCGGGAACTGCCGTCGACCTGGCGTGCGGCGACGGGCGTCATGCCCGCTGGCTGGCGGAGCACGGTTGGTCGGTGACCGGTGTCGACTACTCGTCGGTGGCGATCGACCGTGCGCGGTCGGCGGACGTGGACAGTGCCGTCAAATGGGAAGTCGGTGATGCGACGTCATGGACAACGGAAAGTGACGTTGACCTGGTTCTGGTGAGCTTTCTGCATCTTCCGCTCGCTGAACTTGTCGACACTTTGCGACGCGTCGCCGGGTGGGTCGCGCCGGGTGGGCGAGTGATGTACCTCGGGCATTCGATCGAGAACTATCACCGAGGGGTCGGCGGTCCGCCTGAGCCGGACATCCTGCCGGGCATTTCCGATCTAGCGCGAGCTGCCGAAGGCTTCCGCGTCTATGCGCTCGAACATGTGGTGCGTGCCCAAGATGACGGCTTTGCGATAGATATTCTGCTCGAGTTCGGTCCGTGGGACCGGCGCTGAACAGGCGATTCGCACCCTGGCCGACAAACTATGACGTGCGTCGCATTGTGGCAGGGCGCCAAGCGCTATGCGATGGGTCGACATGTTGATACCCTCACCTAATTAAGGATAGCCTTTGCTTCTGACTTGGGATCGATGATCGGCCGCCTGGTCGTGATGTCGGGGATGGACAACCTGTATGAGTGAATCACCGAGTGACTTCAGTGCTGCATCTCTCACTGTCGATATTGTCGGAATCGGGTTCGGCCCCGCCAACCTCGCCTTGGCAATCGCAATCGAGGAACACAACGCAAACTGTGCAGCAGTTGATCGTGTCACCGCACGATTCTTCGAGAAGCAGGACGAGTTCGCCTGGCACCCGGGAATGCTCCTCGACGGAGCCACTATGCAAATTGCCTTCCCCAAGGATTTGGTGACGTTCCGCAATCCCCAGAGCGGATACAGCTTCTTCTCCTACCTTCACGAGCACGGGCGCCTCGTCGATTTTGTCAATCACCAGACTTTCTTCCCGACGCGTCACGAGTTCAACGATTACCTGTGCTGGGCCGCTTGTCGGGTTGATGCAGACGTGAGTTTCGGAACCGCGGTCGAAGCAGTCGACGGAAATCGAAACGGCGACGGCATTGTCGACCGTTTCGACGTTCGGCTAGACGATGGGACCGTGGTCACTGCGCGAAACGTCGTGGTCGCTGCTGGTCTGGTGGAGCGGATTCCCGACTGGGCGCAACTGTCCTCCCGCTGTTTCCACAACCATCAGTTCCTGTTCCATCTCGACGCGATGCCGGCACCGACACACAACCGGTTTGTTGTCCTCGGCGCAGGCCAGAGTGCCGCGGAGATCGTCGACTACCTGCATTCCCACTACCCGAACGCAGAAGTGCACAGTGTCTTTTCTCGTTACGGATACAGCCCCGCCGACGACAGTCCGTATGCCAACCGCATCTTCGATCCGGAAGCCGTCGACGCTCTGCACGGTGCAAGTGCCGCCGAGCGTGAGCGGATTCTGGCGCTGCACCGCAGTACCAATTACTCGGTTGTCGACATCGAATTGATCAACAGCCTCTATGCCACCGAGTATCAGGAAATGGTCCGCGGTCCGCGCCGGTTGTTCATGCACAAGGCGTCGGAGATCACGAGTGCCACCGAATCCGAATCCGGCATCGAACTGACCGTTCGTAGCAATCTCGACGGACTCACCGAGACACTCGAGTGCGACGCACTGGTCCTCGCTACCGGCTTCACTGCGGCCCCGCTGGATACGTTGTTGGGCGATCTCGTGTCTGATTCGTCCGTTCCGCGTACCGTAAGTCGGGACTATCGTATGGCTGTAACGGATGACGTGACGGGCGGTATCTACCTGCAGGGTGGTACGGAACGGACACACGGACTGACGTCGTCGCTGTTGTCGAACGTCGCGGTACGTGCAGGCGAGATTCTGGCGTCCGTTCTGAGCAACCAGAAGACGACCGGTGCGCTTGCTAGTCTGAGCGCACAAGAAACGTACGTAACAAGTGAGGCGAGATGAGCACTAATCCTTTCGATGACGAAGACGGACGCTTCTACGTGCTGGTGAACGACGAGGACCAGCATTCGCTGTGGCCCACGTTCTCCGAGGTCCCTGCGGGCTGGCGTGTGGTGTTCGGCGAAGAGAGCCGGGCAGCGTGCCTCGAGTACGTGGAGAAGAACTGGACCGACATGCGTCCCAAGAGTCTGCGCGAGGCGATGGAAGCAGACCAGGCTGCAGCAGGACGCAGCTCGGAGAGCTGATCCGTTCCTGGAACACGCGACAAAAGCTGGGCACCGACATAGGTGCCCAGCTTTTCGCGTTCGGCTAGTTCTACCTGCTGGCTGCCGGCGTGCGGCGTTTCCGCTTTCGGACCATGGGACGACGCAGTGAGTCCACACGCATGAGAATCCGGGGGCGTCGTAGCGTACGGGCCACCCACTCGCCGAGTGTGACGCCCGCGGCCAATGCGCAACCGATACCGAAGGCCGACAACAGGGCAGTCAACCCGACCAGCACCTGATCGTTGAGCAACGAATAGAGCCCCTTGTACAGCGAGAGACCGGGAAGCAGTGGCGTAATGCCTGCGACGGCCACGACAAGCGGCGGAGTCAGTGCCCGGCGCGCCATCAAACCACCGGCGAGGCCGACGACCGTCGCTGCGATTGCAGCCGCGATGACTGGCCCGACGTCGAGTGTCTGCACGTAGATCGAGACACCACTGCCCGCCGCGCCGCCGAGGAAGGCGGCTGTCAACGCTCGCCTTTCCGCATAACAGGCAAGTGCGTAGAACACCGACGCGAATGCGCCGGAGAGCATCAGCACCGGAAGCTGGGTGATCGGGGAGGCTTCGACGTTGATCGGTGGCAACGTCGAGCCCAACATTCCGGTGACGCGCAACGAGATCGCGACGCCGGCGATGATGCCGCCCGTCATCATCACGACTTCGAAGAAACGTGCCACTGCGGTGATGGGCGCGCCCATGATTGCGTCCTGCACCGAGCCGACCAACGACAGCCCCGAGAGCAGAACCACCACCCCGGCCGCGATGATCAGCGACGGTCTGATGCTGATCCCCAACTGTTCCTGAAAGGTGTACAGGGTTGCGGCCGGGGCAGCGGCGATCAGGCCGCCCATCACCTGCTGGAAGAAGAACGGCAATCCGAAACGGTTGAGAACCCGGTTAACTCGGTCGATCACCATCGTCGTCAGGAATGACACCGTGGCAACCAGGAGTCCGCCGCCGAGGAGCACGGACACCGACGCGGCCATCGCAGACCACGCCAGAGTTGCGGTCCAGCGACTGTACGGATGGGGCGCGGTTGTGATCGTCGTCAGTGCCTCGTGGGCCTGATTCGGGGTGATGGCCTCGCGTCTGATGCGACGCGTCAGACGGTCCACCGCAGCGAGGCGGGTGAAGTCCATCGAGCGGTAGTGGACGATACGCATCGTGCTGGCCGGCGGGCGGGTCGGTCCTCGATACGCGGACAGAACGATCGAGTTGTACGTGACATCGACATCGCACTGAGCCAAACCGTAGGTCGCTGCGATGAACTGAACCTGTTCGGCGGTGTCCATCGCCGCCGTTCCCGATGCGAGGAGCACCTCGCCGACCCGAACTGCCAGGTCGAGGACTTCGGCCACCACTGCGTCGTCGGTCAGGTCGATCGGTTGTAGAGGCGCGGGTGCCGACGTGACCGTGTCCAGCGTGGCCTGGCGGTGGCCGGTCAAACGGTCGAGGGCCTCGGCGAGTTTCGACATCAAGGGCGGCGCGTCGGTGGTCGACTCTGCGGGGTGCTCATGGGGCCCACGGTATCTAATGTGACCCGCGCGCGGCCACCGTGACGGCTTGGATATGATGGCTCCGCAAAGATCGTTCGCGGCGACGCGTGCGACTTCGCCTCCTTAGCTCAGTGGTAGAGCACTCGCCTTGTAAGCGAAAGGTCGTCGGTTCAATCCCGACAGGAGGCTCCAATACAGAGGGCGTCCACCCGGCAATCAGCCGAGGGGCGCCCTTTTTGGTGGTGGACCTAGTTGGCGGACGGCCTGGTGTCGTGGGTATCCGCGTTGGCCTGGCTCGGGTTGATCGCAGCGGCGATGTGTTGTTGCGCGACTACACGAAGTTTGATGTTGCTCGTCTGGGATTCTTGGATGAGGAGCGAGAAGGCGTCGTCGGCGGTGACGTGTCTGGTGCCCATGATGATGCCTTTTGCCTGCTCGATCACGCCTCGGGATTCGAGGGCGAGTTCGAGGTCCCTCGTGCGTGCTCGGGCAAGCTCGAGTCGATGCGAACTGCGCAACGCGAAGTACGCCGTGAGGGCAAAGAGTTCGATGATTGCAGCGTCGGCATCGGTGAATCCGTACTGGTCGCGGCTGTACAGATTCAGTGTCCCGAGCGGTTGCCCCTGTCCGGGGAGTGGTGCGGAGAGGAAGCTCGATACTCCGGCACGCCGCGCCTCACCGGCAAATTGCGGCCAGCGACGGTTGGCTTCGCTGGAGTGTGCGTGCACGACACATGAGGCGTGGGCGGATTCCACGGCGGGCCCGACTCCGAGCTGAAATTGCAGCTCGTCGACCGAGTGGACGAGATCGTCGGTCGCGGCGACGGTGCGATGGGTGGAGTCGGACTCGGCGACGGTGATGCCGGCATGGTGGGCGCTGTCGATAATGTCCACGGCATGGTTGCAGATTTGCTCGAGGAAGTGCCCGTCATCTGTGTGCTTATCGGGTTGCGCATAGAGTGAGCGCAGGGCGTCGGTGGTTGCCCTCAATCGGGCTGGAAGTACGAAAGTGCCTGCACTGTAACCGGTTCCATGGCAAATATCGGCGTGTGGCGGCGTCATAACTTGCACACCCTTCTTCCAGGCCCGCAAATTCGGGTGATTTGTCCCATTCTCGCACCTGGATACCTGGTCTGCAGTCTGTTTAGTCGCGGAACGAGTGGATTGCCGTCGGATTCGTTACCTTTGTCACGAATCAGACATCGAGCATATTGGCTGGTGACGTTTGGCGACGCGCAGAAATGGGTATGCGCCAGTTCGCTCTAAATCTGTTGTGCTGCAACACATCCGTAAGAAGTTGCGACTGTAGTACAAGATTCTTCGTCAAGTCCCCGGATGCTCCGTGCATGGCCTATTCTCAGCGCCAGCGCACAAACTTGTACGTGTAACCCGAAGACAGTGAAGGGGATACGACAATGAATGGACTTATTGCCGCATTGAACAGCGGATTCACCCTCGGCCTGGCGAACACGATCCTGACTTTCGGCGGAATTATCGTCAATCTCAATATCGTGATCAATAACTGACTCCGCGAAACTACTCTGTTATGCAGGTAAGAACCCGTTATGCGGGTTCGATGCCTACATCGGATATCGGCCGCTCGCTCTTGCCTTTGAGCCATCGGTTGGGGAGCTTTCCGGCAAGTTCTCCGAGTGGGCCCACCGCAGCACTCAGTACCGCGACGGTGTCCTGAAGTATCTCGATGCTCGCACTCATGCGTTCGAGGTTGGGGGCCAATGACGTCAGAGTGTCGGAAAGGGCAACAATCTGATCGAGTGGACCACCCTCGGCGATAAGTCTTTCGAATGCGCCGTTCTCTGCGAGCAGCGTTTCGAGGATTCCGTTTTCTGCCAGTGCGCGATCGATGACGCCGTTCTTTGCGGTGAGGCGCTCCACCGCGCCGTCCTGGGCCGTCAATCTTTCCAATGGGCCGTCTTCGGCCGTCATCCGGTCGAGTAGCCCACCGGGTGCAAGCAGTCGCTCCAACGCGCCGTCCTCGGCGAGCACTCGGTCCAGCGGGCCGCCCGGCGCGAGCACGCGTTCGAGCGGGCCACCTGGAGCTAGAAGGCGTTCAAGTGTTCCGTCCGGTGCAGTCAACTTGTCGACAGGACCGCCGGGGGCCAACAGTCGATCGAGTGGCCCGCCGGCGGCGAGAGCCTGCCCGATGGGACGGTCGTCCGCTGTCAGTGACGACAACTGTTGAATCATCTGCAACGGCCCGCGCGGATTTGCCAGAGATGCCGCGCCGACCGTCGCGGCGCTTGGGTTCGAGATGACAACTCGTACGGTTGTCACTGTCAGTTCGGCAATACCCAGGCTGATTTCTGCGGCGGCGATGCCCGCGCGCACGGGTAGCGTGAGTATCTCGACCAGTCTCATTGAATAACTGTAACCGGTCACACACAAATACTCGCCCGGATAATGCGAGCGTCAGTGCAGAAGAACGTCAGTGCAGAACCTTGAGGCCGACCACCGCTCCGATGATGACCAGAATCAACAGGACTTTGACGATCGACGAGGACTCGGTACCCGTGATCATGGCGTATCCGACGGTCAGCGCGGCGCCGATGCCGACCCAGATTGCGTACGCAGTGCCGATCGGAAGCGTCCGCATTGCGTACGCAAGACCGGCCATGCTGACGATCAGACCGAGTATGAACACGATGGTGGGTGACAGCTTGCTGAATCCATCGGATTTGCCCAGTGCGGTGGCCCACACAGCTTCGAAGATTCCGGAAATTACGAGCACGATCCATGCCATGACGAACACTCCTAACACCGTCTTGTCGCTGGCCGGGTACGGTGTGCTCGTCCGGATGTCGTTACCGACTTACTTCACGATAGCAACGGAACGCAGGTCGAAGGCTGATTCGGGCGGTCAGACCAGTCACATCCGAAACCGTTCACAGGAACTTCCCAGGGAACACGCAGCGTGAATCCAGTAGGAGGGGAGAAGATCGTTTTTGTGATCGATAAGCCAAGTGAAGCCCGCATCCTCGTTGTCGACGACGAGCCCACCATCGTGGAGTTGCTCTCCGTGAGCCTCCGTTTTCAAGGTTTTGAGGTTGCCACCGCATCCAGTGGTGCCGAAGGTCTCGACGTGGCGCGAACATTCCGTCCCGACGCGATCATCTTGGACGTCATGATGCCCGGAATGGATGGCTTCGGACTGCTGCGACGGTTGCGTGCGGACGGCGTCGACGCACCGGTGCTTTTTCTGACAGCGAAGGACGCGTTGGACGACAAGATTACCGGCCTCACGTTGGGTGCTGATGATTACGTGACCAAGCCGTTCAGCCTCGAGGAAGTGGTGACGCGGTTGCGCGTCATACTGCGCCGAGCAGGGCGCGGAGTTGCGCCGGAGCAGTCCCCTCGGGTTACGTTCGCGGACATCGAACTTGACGACGACACGCGTGAAGTGTGGAAGAACGGAGAGTTGGTATCGCTGTCTCCGACGGAGTTCACTCTGCTGCGGTACTTCATGGTCAATGCCGGCACTGTCCTGAGCAAGCCGCGCATCCTCGATCACGTCTGGAACTACGACTTCGGCGGCGAGGTGGGTGTGGTCGAGTCCTATGTTTCCTACCTTCGACGCAAAGTCGACACGGGTGAGACTCCGTTGATCCACACGTTGCGTGGCGTCGGGTACGTGATGCGCGAACCTCGGCGATGACTTCGCAGTCGCAGACCGAAAAGCCTTCCTCGGGAGGGCGATTCCGTGTGCATGCGCTTCCGCTCCGATTCACGCTTGTAGCCGCGCTACTCATTCTGGCTGGAATGGGTTTGCTCGCATCCGGAGTGGCGGTGACGTCTGCGCTCGAGAACTCGCTGACGCAGCGTACCGATCGGACTCTGTACGAGGCCATCGACGGTTGGGCAAAGCCGCATTCGCGAGATGTCCAGCCGCCCAGCGCCGTCGGCCCGAATACCCGTCCGCCGAGCCCGTTCTTCGTGCGCACGGTGACTGCGGACGGAAAAATCATCACCCTGAACGACCAATCGTCGTCGACCACGCCGGACCTGTCTGTCGACGCGACGAACGGGCCGGTCACGACAGGTTCGACGGACGGTTCGGATGTGAAGTGGCGCGTGCTCTCCACTGTTCGAGACGGAACAACCACCACAATCGGCGTCCGCATGACGGATATCGAGCAGACTGTCGACGACCTGATCGGTCTCCAGTTCGGGATCGGTGTGGTGGTGTTACTCATACTCGGCGGTGCAGCCTACTTCGTCGTCCGTCGTAGTCTTCGGCCTTTGGTAGAAGTTGAGGAAACTGCAGCAGCCATTGCCGCGGGCGATCTCCACCGACGTGTTCCAGAAAGGGACGATCGTACCGAAATCGGTCGATTGTCGGTGGCGCTCAACGGAATGCTGGCCCAGATTCAGCGGGCCTTTGCTGCAACGGAGGCGTCAGAAGAATCGGCACGCCGCTCGGAAGAGCGTATGCGACGTTTTGTCGGCGATGCGAGCCATGAATTGCGCACTCCGCTGACTACCATCCGCGGGTTCTCGGAACTGTATCGCCAAGGTGCCATGACGGATACGGCCACACTGATGAATCGCATCGAAGGGGAAGCGTCGAGGATGGGCTTGCTGGTCGAAGACCTCCTGATGCTCGCGCGACTCGACGAGCAACGTCCACTGGACAACAAGACGGTGGATCTCCTTGCCGTTGTGGCAGATTCGATTCAAGCGGCGCGGGCCATCGCGCCCGATCGGAGCGTCACACTGGCGATGACGGGTGGGCCGGGGACCCCCGAGGTTGTCGGGGATCAGGCCCGCCTGCGCCAAGTAGTCGCGAACCTGGTCGGAAATGCAGTCAAGCACACTCCGCCGGACGCTGAGATCGTCATTCGATTGGGGACTACCGAAGACACTGTGGTCATCGAGGTTTCGGATACCGGCCAAGGGCTCAGTGAGGAAGACGCGGCACGAATTTTCGAAAGGTTCTATCGCGCGGACACGTCCCGCACGAGGGAAACCGGCGGTGCGGGTCTCGGTCTGTCGATCGTGTCCGCGTTGGTCGCTGCGCACCACGGAACCGTCTCGGTGACCAGCGCGCCCGGCGAGGGTGCGACCTTCCGGGTCGAACTGCCTCGCGAGCCCCACGAAGACTGACCTGGAGAGAAAACTGTGTAGCATCCACTGCGCAACACCACTCGAACGTTGTTGGCGCCAGACCGGTCACGAGGTAGTTCCGGGGCGACAAGATCGTGAAAACTGCTGCCGCCGAAGGTGAAAAAAGAACGATTACCTGCGTTATCTTCGAACAAGTCCAGCGACAGGCACTTCTCGACGAACTTGCACGCTTGTACGAGACAAGTGGTAATCGACGTTCGGCGTGTCGAGTGCCACACGCGGAGTGCGCGACCCACCGCTGCCGAGTTCGAGGAAAGTCCGGTCAGGCGACGTAGGACTCGAGGCGGGTTCTCACCAGGGTGTCGATGTCGCCGCGACGCTTCTCCGAGACCACACCGGCAAGGAGCAGTACGAACAACTCGTCGATGCGCTCCGAGAGATCCGCTCGACGCGTCAGCACGTTCGAGACCATTTGCACGCCCGTGAATGTCGCCGTGACAACACGACCTACGGATTCGGGTGTGACGTCTTGCCGGATATCGCCTTCTTGCTGCGCGATGTCGGCCAGCCTTTGAAGTTCTCGAATCCAGGTGAGATAGGGCTCGAAGGGGCCGTCGGCAGTATTGAGCTCCAAGGTGAGTCGGATGCCGGCGCGAACGACTGGATCGGAGATCAATTGTCGAGCGATCTCGTTGCAGACCATGATGACCTGCTCCAATGCCGGGGCGCCGGTAGACGCAGCTGCAGAGAACGATGCCAGGGAAATGCGATGCTGCTCGTCGATGACGGCCTGGGCAAGTTCGTCTTTGGAGGAGAAGTGAAAGTAAACCGCGCCCTTGGTCATCCGTGACGCGGACACGATGTCATTCATGCTGGTGCTGCCGTACCCAGAGATTTCGAAACGGTCAGCCGCGCCGCGGAGAATCTGCTGGCGACTGATTTTGGCGCGTTCCTGCATTGCTTCCGTTCCTCCGAATGGTCCCAACTGGTGTGTCCCGTTGGGCGCTGGTCCTGCGACCAGCGCTCAACGGTAGCAGCGAAACTCGTTGTTGTGCGACAACGTAAACGGACTGTTCGGAATGTGGAAGTGCAGGTCACCGTCAATAAACGGAATAAAGTGGACGGCCGCAACACTGGATCGGACATTGCGGCAACTCTCACAGTTAACCGTCAGCGCGCTGAAACGTTGCTCGTATGTCCGATTTCGCGAAGTGCTGCCTTCAGACGTGCTTGGGCGTCTTCGAGAGATTCAGGCGACGGCGACGGATCGGCGCCACTGATGTCGAAATTTCCCATTGTGTATGCGGGAAAAACATGGACGTGCAGATGCGGCACTTCCAAACCGGCGATCAGGAGCCCGGCGCGCGGCGCGTCGAACGCTTTGCGTACGGCCTGTCCCATCGTGCGTGCAACTGTGGTCACTTTGGCAAAAAGTTCGGGATCGACGTCCTGCCACTGATCTACCTCGGTACGAGGAACTACCAGTACATGGCCCTGTGTCACCGGCGCGATAGTAAGGAAGGCAACGACGTCGTCGTCCTCCCACACAAAACGGCCAGGTAGGTCCCCGTTGATGATGGCGCTGAATACTGAAGGCATAGGTCAAAGGCTATCCCGCACAGTGTTTGGCAGGAAACCCGTCGGTTGGCAGGAAAGCTCGTCGACTGGGAATCTGGTTGCCAGGAAACTCCCAGCCCGTGTCCAGAGTGATCACGGCGTAGCGGGCGATTCTGAGACGCATGACGACAGAAGCCATGCAGACCGTGGGCGCCACGGACGCTGGGGGACGTTCCACGACGGCGGTAGTGCTGGACGTGGTGGTCCCGGTGTACAACGAGGAAGCCGGCCTCGCCACGTGCGTTCGGCGGTTGCGCCACCACCTACGAACCCACGTTCCCTATCCGGCGCGGATAACAATCGCCGACAACGCCAGTGTCGACGGAACATTGGCAATCGGACGCTCTCTCGCCGAGGAATTCGACGACGTCCGAGTTGTGCACCTGGACGAGAAGGGGCGGGGTCGGGCGCTGCGGCAGGTATGGAGTGCGTCCGACGCCGACATTGTCGCGTACATGGACGTGGATCTCTCCACCGATCTCAATGCATTGATGCCGCTGATCGCACCGTTGGTGTCCGGGCATTCGGATATCGCGATCGGATCCCGGTTGGCACGTTCGTCGCGGGTCGTTCGCGGCCCCAAACGTGAGTTCATCTCACGCAGTTACAACCTCATTCTGCGCAGCGCACTGCACGCCCGGTTCTCCGACGCCCAGTGCGGATTCAAGGCGATGCGCCTCGATGTTGCGCGCCAACTGCTTCCGTTGGTGGAGGACACAGGATGGTTCTTCGACACGGAACTGCTCGTATTGGCCGAGCGGTCCGGGATGCGAATCCACGAGGTACCGGTGGACTGGGTCGACGACCCCGACAGCCGAGTCGACATCGTTGCCACCGCAGTTGCCGATATCAAAGGAGTAGTGCGCGTGGGCCGAGCACTGTCGAGCGGATCTCTGCCGCTGGCGGACCTTCGGGCAAGCTTCGGACGGGAGCCGCTGGTTCCCGGTGTGCCACGCGGGATGGTCGGGCAGTTGGCCAGGTTTGCCGTTGTCGGTGTTGTCTCGACCCTGGCCTACGCACTCCTGTACCTCGCACTGCACTCGGTGATGGGTGCCCAGTGGGCAAACGCAGTTGCACTGCTGGTGACTGCGGTATTCAACACCACGGCCAATCGTGCCTTCACCTTCGGTATCCGAGGTTCGGAAGGTTCCGGGCGCCATCAGGCACAAGGTCTGCTGGTATTCGCGTTCGGGCTCCTTCTCACCAGTGGATCGTTGTTCGTGCTGCATTCCGCGGCCCCTGGCGCATCCAAACATATCGAGTTGGCCGTCCTGGTCATCGCCAATCTTGTTGCCACAGTGAGTCGATTTGTTGCACTTCGCTGGGTATTCCGTTCCGCACAACCTGTAGGAGTTACTCGATGACCGCCACTGTCGAACAGGAGAGTGTCGTCGCGCCTCTTCCCGAACCGCCACGTTCCGTGCGCTGGGAGCCGTGGGCTTTGGGTGCGCTTCTTGTGGGTACCGGTGTTGCCTACATCTGGGGGTTGGGAGCTTCCGGTTGGGCGAACTCGTTCTATGCCGCTGCGGTGCAAGCTGGTTCGGTGTCGTGGAAGGCTTTCTTCTTCGGCTCTTCGGACGCGGCCAACTCGATTACCGTCGACAAGCCGCCGATGTCGCTGTGGCTCATGTCGTTGTCCGTGCGCATCTTCGGGCTCAGTTCGTGGGCGATGTTGGTGCCGCAGGCGTTGCTCGGTGTCGGTTCGGTCGCGCTGTTGTGGGCTACCGTTCGCCGGTACTTCGGCGCCGCCGCGGGACTCCTCGCTGGGCTGGTTCTGGCGCTCACTCCTGTTGCCGCACTGATGTTCCGGTTCAACAACCCCGACGCGCTGCTGGTTCTCCTCATGATCGCGGCAGTATGGGCGATGATGAGAGCCGTCGAAGACGGCCGAACCCGGTGGCTCGTGCTGGTCGGTGTGTTCTGTGGCTTCGGCTTCCTGACCAAGCAGTTGCAAGTCATGCTTGTCGTCCCGCCGTTGGCGTCGACCTACCTGATCGCGGGTCCTCCGAAGTTGGGCAGGCGGGTTCTGCAACTGTTTGCCGCACTCGGCGGTCTGATCGTTTCTGCCGGTTGGTGGTTGGCGATCGTGGAACTGTGGCCGGCTGATTCGCGTCCGTGGATCGGCGGTTCGCAAAACAACTCCATTCTCGAATTGACGCTCGGCTACAACGGATTGGGCCGATTGAGCGGCAACGAGACCGGCAGCGTCGGCGGGGGTGGAGCGGCACCGGGTGGCGCAGGCGGCGGTGGCGGCATGTGGGGTACCACTGGCATCACGCGGCTTTTCGAATCGGCCCAGGGCGGCCAGATAGCCTGGCTGATTCCGGCAGCACTCATTTTGCTTGTTGCCGGAATCGTAGTGCGGGGTAAGGCACCTCGTGTCGACACGCAGCGCGCGTCGTTCATCGTGTGGGGTCTCTGGTTGCTGGTAACCGGACTGACCTTCAGCTTCATGGCCGGAATTTTCCACGCCTACTACACGGTCGCGCTGGCCCCGGCGATTGCCGCGCTGGTCGGATCGGGCTCCGTGCTCTTGTGGCGTCGCCGCGAAACTGTGTGGGTTCGTATCGTCCTGGCTGTTTCACTGGCGGCAACTGTGGCGATGGCATGGGTATTGCTGGGACGCGCACCGTCGTTTGTCCCGTGGCTGCGGTGGACCATTCTTGCGGTCGGCATTGTTGCCGCGGCGGCGATGCTGATTCCCGCGATCACTCGGGGACGACTGGCAGTAGCGGTGGTACTCGCGGCGCTGTTCACGGGACTCGCCGGGCCGAGCGCCTATGCGATCGACACGATCAACACTCCGCACACCGGTTCGATAGTCTCCGCCGGCCCCGGTGTTCAAGGTGGAATGGGTGGACCGGGTGATGGTCGCGGGGGATTTGGTGGAGCAGGCGACGGTGGCACCCGACCTACTGGCGGCGCGGGCGCCACCCGACCTACTGGCGGCGCGGGCGCCGCCATGGGTACACCGCCCACCGGAATGGGTCAGGCCCCAGGTGCCGGCGCAACCCCGGGAGTTGCTGTCACGCCGGGGACTGCAATCGACGGCGCTCGAGGTGGCATGGGCGGTTCGGCAGGTGGGCTCCTGCGGGGCAGCACCCCCGGTGCGGCTGTGGTGGAGAAGCTCGAGGAGAACGCCGACCAGTTCACCTGGGTAGCGGCGGCAATCGGGTCGAACAGTGCGTCGGGATACCAACTCGCGACGGAGTCTCCGGTCATGGCGATCGGCGGCTTCAACGGTAGCGATCCGTCGCCGACGCTCGAGCAGTTCAAGCAGTACGTGGCGGACGGGAAGATTCACTTCTTCATCGCAGGCGGCGGAATGGGCGGCGGTATGAACGCCGAAGGAACGGCCACCGCGATCTCGACATGGGTGACCGAGAACTTCACGGCGACCACAGTGGATGGAGTGACTCTCTACGACCTGACGGTCTGACACGCACCGTCGGCGGGGTCGCGCAGTCCGGTCAACCCGATCGGACTGCGCGACCTTGTTCTGTCTTGTGTACCGGGAACCCCCAGGTGGCACACGCTGCGAGACGCACCGGTGTGGGGCCGTAGTCTGTTCACGTGCGCGTACTCGTAATCGGCTCCGGAGCCCGTGAACATGCCCTCCTTCTCTCTCTTGCTCGCGATCCAGGTGTCACGGCCCTGATCTGCGCGCCCGGTAATGCCGGTATCGCCAAGATCGCCGAGCAACACCCGGTCGACGTCGCGTCGGGCGAGGCTGTCACTGCGTTGGCGAAAAAGGTCGAGGCAGACCTCGTTGTCATCGGTCCTGAGGTTCCGCTGGTACTCGGTGTCGCCGATGCGGTGCGAGCAGCCGGTATCGCCTGCTTCGGGCCTTCTGCCGACGCAGCCCGCATCGAAGGTTCCAAGGCTTTTGCCAAGGACGTCATGGCTGTTGCCGGTGTCAAGACCGCTCACAGTGAGATCGTCGACAATCCCGCCAAGCTCGACGAGGCCCTCGATCGTTTCGGCCCCAACTGGGTGGTCAAGGACGACGGACTGGCCGCTGGCAAGGGCGTCGTAGTTACGACCGACCGCGGCGCAGCGCGTGACCACGCTGCCGAACTGCTCGAGAGTGGCCACCCGGTCTTGCTCGAATCATTCCTCGACGGACCCGAGGTGTCGCTCTTCTGCCTCGTCGACGGAGAGACGGTTGTTCCATTGCTGCCCGCGCAGGATCACAAGCGCGTCGGCGACGGTGACAGCGGACCCAACACCGGCGGCATGGGTGCGTACACCCCGTTGCCGTGGTTGCCGGACGCGATGGTCACGCAGATCGTCGACGACGTCGTGAAGCCTGTCGCCGCGGAGTTGGTTGCACGGGGCAGCGGTTTCACCGGCCTCCTCTACGCCGGCCTCGCGATGGGTGTCAACGGACCGGCCGTGGTCGAGTTCAACTGCCGATTCGGTGACCCGGAAACGCAGGCAGTTCTGGCGCTGCTCGAAACGCCGCTGGGCGGATTGCTCAACGCCGCGTCCACCGGCACGCTTGATTCCGTTGGTCCGTTGCAGTGGCGCGACGGCAGTGCCGTCACAGTCGTGATTGCCGCAGAGAACTACCCGGCGACGCCGCGCACAGGTGACGTGATCACCGGAGCGGACGCCGAGGGCGTTCTCCATGCCGGCACAAAAAAGCGTGACGACGGCGCCGTGGTGTCGGCCGGCGGTCGTGTGCTGAGTGTTGTCGGAGTGGGTAAGGATCTTGCCGAAGCACGCGACGACGCCTACGCGAAGATTGCACTCGTGAAGCTTCCCGGTGGGCATTTCCGAACCGATATCGGCCTCGGTGCCGTCGAGGGGCGTATCGCTCTTCCCTGATCCACATCTTCCTTAAGTGACCGGTGAACCGTGTGTTCACCGGTCACTTTTGTTTGAAATGAACGACTGCTCGATGTTACCGACGGGTATTGCTCATCGGAGTTGTTCGGGAACGGTATATCTCTGCGCGGGGGCCAACCGAACAAGAAGGAGTCACTTGAGCATTCGAGCTGGATCCAAGGACCGATACGCGCGTACCACTTCCGGGCTGACGCGTAGAAACTTCCTTGCCGCAACAGGATTAGCTGTAGGCGCTGCCGCATTGTCTTCGTCGTGGACGACGGCAGCGGCCTCGCCCCGACGGGCGCTGAGTGACGGTGACCGCGTTCCGGCCCTGGTGATAGGTAGTGGCTACGGCGGAGCAGTCGCAGCACTGCGATTGACGCAGGCCGGTATCGACACGCACATGGTCGAGATGGGCCGATCCTGGACCACCCCGGGATCCGACGGTAAGATCTTCTGCCCGACGCTCTCGCCGGATGGTCGTTCATTCTGGCTCAGAGATCGCACAGTACAACCGGTTTCGCACTTCTCGGGCGGTTCGATCGACAAGAACATCAGCCGATACGTCGGCGTTCTCGACGCCGAGGACTTCGGTGGGATCAAGGTCTACCAGGGTCGCGGGGTGGGCGGCGGATCGCTTGTCAACGGCGGAATGGCGGTGACGCCGAAGCGCAACTACTTCGAGGAAATCCTTCCCGGTGTCGATTCCGAAGAGATGTACTCGACCTACTTCCCGCGGGCCAACGCTGCGCTGGGTGTGAACAATATCGATCCTGCCTGGTTCGAGTCGACCGAGTATTACGCATTCGCGAGAACCGGCCGGAAGACCGCCGAGAGATCGGGTTACACAACAACATTCGTTCCTAACGTCTACGACTTCAACTACATGAAGCAGGAGGCTTCGGGGGCGGTTGCCAAGTCCGCCCTGGCGTCCGAGGTCATTTTCGGAAACAACGCGGGCAAGAAGTCCCTCGACAAGACCTACCTCGCGGCGGCGTCGGCAACCGGACGCCTGACGATTTCCGCACTGCACGTCGTGACCAGTGTGTCGCCGGCAGCAACCGGCGGTGGGTATCAGGTAGTGATGAACCAGATCAACGAGCAGGGAAACACCGTCGGAACCAAGACGGTTGTTGCCGACAAGGTCTTCTTTGCAGCGGGCAGCATCGGAACCAGCAAGTTACTCGTGTCGATGAAAGCGCAAGGGCAACTTGCGAACCTACCGGGAGCCGTCGGCCAGGAATGGGGCCACAACGGTAACGTGATGGTGGCCCGCGCCAACCACATGTGGGACGCGACAGGGGCAAAGCAAGCGTCGATACCGGTGATGGGTATCGACAACTGGGCCGATTCCACAGCACCTGTATTCGCGGAGATTGCACCGTTCCCGGCCGGGACCGAGCTATGGGTGAGCCTGTACCTGGCAATTGCCAAGAATCCCGAACGTGCGCAATTCCAGTTCAACTCCACCACCGGCAAGGTTGGACTGAATTGGCAACGCTCCCAGAATCAACCGTCGATCACCATGGCCAAGAAGGTGTTCGACAAGATCAACAAGAAGGAAGGCACTATCTATCGCACCGATCTTTTCGGTCCGGTCCAGACGTGGGGCGATCAACTGACCTACCACCCGCTCGGCGGGTGCGTGCTGGGTAAGGCGACCGACAATTACGGCCGGCTTCCCGAGTATCCGGGACTCTATGTCATGGATGGCTCCCTGGTTCCAGGCAACGTCGGTGTGAATCCGTTTGTCACCATTACCGCTCTGGCGGAACGGAATATCGAGAACATCATCGCGAACGACATGCACTAGCTCAGCAGCAATGTGCACCGGGGCATGTTTCTGCCCCGGTGCACACGTTGGTTTTTCAGGCCGCTGTTGGCGGTGTGTTCCCGGGAACGGGAACTTGATACGGATCCACGGACATTGGCGGATAGAACCGGGTTTTTCGGTCGTCTCCGATGTCGACTCGCCACTCGGTGTGATGCATCATCCGATGGTGGTGACCGCACAGCAGGATCAGGTTGTCGAGGTCCGTTGGGCCGTCATCGAGCCAGTGGATCAGATGGTGGGCGTCGCACCAGCCTGGCGGGGTGCCGCAACCGGGGAAGGCACATCCGCCGTCCCGAACTGTCAGGGCCCGCCGCTGCGGGACGCTGGCAAGGCGCGCTTTCATGCCGTGATTGAGCGGAACACCGTTGCTATCGAGGAGGATTCGGGTGACCTCGCAGTCGCAGGCCAGCATTCGGGCGGTGTCGAGGCTGATGGGGCCGGCCCAGTTGGTGATCGCGTACCCGAGTTCCTCGGTGGAAGGCAACATGTCTTTGAGGGCCTGAAGATCGGTCATGTCTTTTGCGGTGGCGGTGATCGTCAGGTGCGGTTTCACGCCGCCTTCGACGGGACCGAGACCCGCGGCTTCGTAGCGGCGCAGCATTTCACAGAATCCGTCGGCGCGTCGAAGTGCCGGGGTGCGTTCGTCTTTCACGCCGTCCTTCTCCGGGGTGGGCGCCGAGAGGGCGGACAGTAGTGCGATGAGACGGGCGCCGTTGACGGCGTCGAGGTCACCTTTCACGCTGACTCGCCCGTACAAACCACGGGAGGCGTAGAACTCGTTGAGCTCGGAATCTTCACCGGCCGGCACTCCGTCGGCACGGTTGCCGTACTGCTTCTGAATCCGCCGGATCGCGGCGCGGACGGAATCGCAGTCGGTGACCTTTTTCGAGGCGAGGGTCAGGAGGATCTCGCGGGCTTTCTCGACGTCGGCGAGGCTCATGTTCTTGGGCGGGTGCTGGCAGAAGTGGGCGACCTGACGCGCTTTCAACGCGTCGATGTCACCGTCGTGAAAAGATTGTCCGACAACAGGTTCGAGCATGAACAACCGCGCCAGGCCCACCAACTGGCCGCATTCACCGATCTCGAGATTCGTGGACAGGTGCAGCCACTGCGCGATGGCCCGGAATCCTTTGCCGCCGAGTGTGTCGCGGGTGAACATTTCCGTGATCATCACGACCATGCGGGACTGCATTTGGTGCCGGGCGCGCGCGAGGTCGAGTACCTCGGTCTTGAGGCCCCCGCCGTCGTATTGCCACGCCTCCCGACTGTCCATGAACTAATTTTAGTCGAACATAATTTCGATTCCTAGGGACATATCGGACAGGTTTGACGGAGATTTGATCGAAAACCATGTATTTGCACTGCTATTCAGCTCTTCGGCGGGAATCGATAAGTTCAAAAGCTTGATCGGATAATGTTGTCGGTGAATCCGCGAGCGAATCAACCCCCGTGAAACGGAGTCACCAATACGCAGGGCACGGCGCGGGTACTCTCCGAGTCCAAGGCGTTGAGCACGTGCCCTGTCGCAACCCGTGATGCCGCAATGGCAAGATGGTCCGAGAAGTCCAGCGAACATTCATCCTGCACAAAGATATTCGTAGCATTAGGAGCCTCGGCATATCCACTGGTGTACGGGATCACCAGTTGGTCGTACCGGGTCATGATGTTGGTGTACGTTACGCTTGGCGCGTAGAGGCCTGCATAACTCCCTGCGTCACTCGCCCACAGTTTCGCCAGGAAATCTGACGCCGGAAGCCCTTGTGGGCAACCAGCGCAGAACGGAATCAAAGTCCGTGCGTCGTCGGGGGCCAAATCAAGGATCCACTGGCCGTCGCCGTTCGGACCAGTACCCAGAGTTCCCCTCCAGGCTGGACCCAGTGATACAAATTTATCCACAACGTGCGCTCCGCCAAAGTATTTGACGTAATAGTTGCCAACGAGGGTGCCCTCGGAAACGCCAACAATGCTGACCTTCTGCGCGCCTGTGGCAGTGCGAACACGCTCGACGAATTCCCCAACCTCTGCGGCGCTGTCCTCGAGTCGTCCCAGGCCGCCCACCGAATCGAACGGCGCCGGTAGGCTCGCGTTTTCCCCGAACGTCGGCGCAAAAACGCAGTATCCCTCGTTGGCTAGCAACGGTGAGATTGTGGTGAACATATTGAACCGGTTGGCACCCAATCCGTGTAGAAGAACCACAGGCTCTGGATGTGCGGCCGAAGGTACACAGTTCCAATCATTCGAGCCCGCCGCGGATCCGTATGGATCGCGGACCGAGTCCTGAACGAAGAGGTCATAGGGAACGGGATACTGAGGCTCAGCTGTCGCAGTGGCACGGGATGAGCCGATCAGTAGTGCCAGGCCAGCCACCACAACCAGCATGGATCGAAACGCCGACATGCTCACCTCCGGCAATAGCGGACAATTGAATTCACGCTAACTGCCTTTGGTTGACAATGCGGAGGAATGATCAATACGTCTGGGTTATGGAATGACCTTGGTTTCTATGGGGTACGTGGCGTTTGCGACCCTCGCGTCATCGGTAACGGTGGCGGGGGAGGGTCTGTCGTGTCGATGTCGTCCGGCGCGAGACGCGACAGTTCTCCGGCGATACGTTATTGATGGCCGCCGCGTAGCCCGTCGAGCATCAGGTCGAACACCGCGGAAGCGCGGCTGTCGAGCTCGACGGCGTCGATCCCGAGGTCGCGGGCGATACTCTCACGAAATATGCCGTATCCGAGATACGTTGCAGCACTGAGCGCGTGCATCACATCGCCGTCCGCGTCGGCAGGGAGTTCGCCCGTCTTCTTGTCCCGTTCGAGCGCAATACGAGTGGCGTCGAGACCCGGGAAGATCTGAAAGTCAGGATCCTCGTCGAGGGCGAGGAGCGCCTCGAGCTTGACGAAATCGCGCTTGGACAGGGCGATCTGCCACATGGCCCGGCGACGGTCTGCAAATGGTTGGTCCCAGTGCGTTTTCGGGTCCGGGCGATTGCCTTCGAGTAGTCGCATAATCGCGGCGCGCAGCAGTCCTCGGCGGGTGCCGAAGTAGTGATAGATCTGCCCGTGGTTGACCCCGGCCTCTTTAGCGACCTCGCGCAGCGTGATTCCTGCCAGAACGCCATCGCGCTTGAGCAGTCGCAGCACTGCGTCGATCAGCTCGTTCTCGGTTTCTTCTCTGGTGCCTCGTGGGCGCCGGATGGGGGTCGAAGCATCTCTTTCGGACATGTTCTCCATGCTCCCAGCCTTCCTCGAAGCGTTCACGAGCACCGCTTGCCGTGACTCACTTCACAAGATACAGTCCACACCTACCAAACGTTAATAACGAACCGTTAATAGGTGGAACATGACCGAAACTGCGCTACCCCTCAAGGGAATCCGCGTCCTGGATATGGCAACGGTCCTGGCTGCGCCAGTGACCGCCACGTACCTCGGCGACTTCGGCGCCGAGGTCGTCAAGATCGAGGAACCCGGCACAGGTGACTTCATTCGTGGAGGCGGCGAGAGTAATTCCCTGCGATCACTGCAGTGGGTGCAAGAAGGACGAAACAAGAAATCGGTGACCGTCGACCTGCGCACCGAGCGGGGTCGTCAGCTGATCCGTGGGATGCTCCCGCATTTCGACGTGATCGTGACGAACTACCGTCCCCCCACACTGGAAAAGTGGGGATTGAGTCCCGAGACGATGGCCGAGATCAACCCCCGCGCCATCATTGTGTGCATCACCGGCTACGGCCTGACCGGGCCATATCGCGACCGGGGCGCATTCGATCGCATCGCGAGCGCATTCTCCGGACTGACCTACGTCACCGGAGAACCCGAGCGAGACCCGGTGCGGTCCGGCTACTCGGTGATCGATTACATGTCCGCATATCTCGCCGCGTTCGCTGCCGTAACCGCCCTGTATCACCGCGACCAGCACGGTGGCCCCGGACAGATCATCGACCTAGGCCTGTACGAAGCAGGGTTCCGCGCGTGCGAGAACGCACTGCTGACCTACGGCGCTGAAGGACATGTACGTGAACGCGCCGGCAACCGCAATCTCGGCATCGTGCCGGCCAGTGACTTCGACACGGCCGACGGTCGCCGCATATCACTGCACGCCGGCACCGACGCCCTCTTTCGCAAGTTCGCCACGGTGATCGGCCAACCCCACCTCGCGACCGATCGACGGTTTGCCACGAGAGCGGACCGAGTCGCGAACCAACAGCACTTGTATCCGATCATCGCCGAATGGGTCGCTGGCCAGACTGCCGACGGCGCAGTCAAGTTACTCAGCGACGCTGATGTGCCTGCGGCGCCGCTCATGAGCATCGCCGATATCGCGTCCGACCCGCACTATCGCGAACGCGGCACCATCGTGACCGTCGACGACATCGAATACGGCGAGCTGCCGATGGCCGCTCCCTTTCCCAAAATGAGCGCCACCCCGGGCACGATTCGCACTCTGGGGCCAGGCCTCGGGGAACACACCGACGAGATTCTGGCCCAGCTTCTACACCTGGACGACAGTGAGCTCGCTGGCTTGCGCGCCGACGGAGTCATCTGACGTCTGCGTCGAATTCTCGTAACCCACTGCCTTACAAGCTTATTCGATCACCGAAATGAACGACGCACAGAAAGTTGGTTCGATGTCCCCCATCTCCACCGTCCCTGACACCCTGAGGGTGATCAATCCGGCCACCGAGGAGGTTGCAGCCGAGCTCACAATTGACGGCGCGGACGAATGCGCTGCCGCCGTCGACCGCGCAACCGAGGCGCAGCGGGTGTGGGCTGCGATGGCCGGTGAACAGCGCAGCGAGCTGTTGTGGCGCTGGGCCCAACTGGTCGAGGACGACTGCGCCGAGCTCGGACGGCTCGATACCGAGGACACCGGCAAAGTGCTCTCCGATGCACGTGCTCAGGCCCGCCGTGGCGCCCGCCACGCCCGGTACTGGGCAGGCAAGGCAGACAAGCTTGTCGGTCAGCAGTTCGGCGATGTGCCCGGCCAGTTCTCCTACACGCGGCTCGAGGCCCTCGGTACCTATGTGGTGGTGCTGCCGTGGAACGCGCCGGCTCATTCGTTCATGGCGCGGGCCTGTCCACCTCTTGCCTGCGGTAACTCCGTCATTGTCAAGCCGTCAGAGCTCTCCCCGCGCTCAGCGATCCGGTTGGCCGAACTTGCCGTACAGGCGGGCATACCGACCGGCGTTCTCCAGGTGGTCGTCGGAGGCGGCGCCACCGGCGGCGCCCTGTGCTCGGACCCGGACGTGGCCGGGATTTCGTTCACAGGGTCCGTCCCGACCGGACAGCACATCGCCCGCGCGGCCGCCGATACATTCAAAAAGCTCACCCTCGAGATGGGCGGAAAATCGCCGATCATCGTATTCGACGACGCAGACCTCGACTCGGCTGCTCGCGCAACGGTCCTCGGCATCTTGAACAACGCAGGCCAGGTGTGCGCCGCCGGCAGTCGGCTCCTCGTCCATGCTTCTATCGCGAAGGATTTCGTGGCAGAAGTGGCCGCGCGTATGAGCAAGGTGCGTGTCGGTGATCCACTCGATCCGCAAACACAGGTCGGCCCCGTCGTCAGCAGCGGTCAGCACGAAAAGATCCTCGGATTCCTTGACACCGCGCGCAGCGAAGGAGCGCGGATCGTGCTCGGCGGCGACCGGGTGACAACACAGCAACGTGGGTTCTACATCGCCCCGACGCTGATCGACCAAGTCGACCCTGCGATGACAGTCGCGAGCCAAGAGATCTTCGGTCCGGTGCTCAGCGTGCTGACCTTCGAGACCGAGGCGCAGGCACTCGAACTCGCGAACGCCACAGAATTCGGGCTCTCGTCCTATGTGTGGACCCGCGACCTGGGTCGGATGATCCGGATGAGCGAGGGAATCGAAGCCGGTGTCGTGCACGGTAATTCGAATCTCATGCTGGACTCGGGGCTGCCGTTCGGCGGTTTCAAACAGAGCGGTCTCGGTGGCGCCTATGGCGATGATGCGGTCTCTGGCTGCACCCGAACAAAACGCGTCACGCTTCGTACCGCCAATACCCCCCTGCCCGGGCCGTGGCCGGGAATCTGACGTCATCCCTCCCACCCCAACTTTGGAGACCACTCATGCCAATGAACACCCGCATCATCGTCCAAGACGCGACCGACGGCCCCCTCGCTCTACGCGAGGTGACGCTGCCCGACCCCGGCCCGCATGACGTTCTCGTGCAGATCCATGCCACCGGCGTGTGCCAAAGCCAGCTGTTCTGGATGCACGCCGATCACGCCGAACCGATGTTGTTCGGACATGAGGGGTACGGCACCGTCCTCGCCACCGGATCCGCCGTCACCCACATCGCGGCCGGCGAGGCCGCGATGATCACGTGGGTGCCCCGCACCGACGACCGCATTCCCACCCGCGCTTCGATCGATCTTCCCGACGGACGCACAGCTCACTCACCCAACGTCTACACCTGGGCCGAACACGCACTGGTCGACGAACTGTATGTAATGCCGTTACCTCCCGAATCGCGTGAGGACGTCGTCTCGGTTGTCGGCTGTGCGGTTGTCACCGGTGCGGGCGCCCTCTGCAATGCTGCCCCCGTCGAACCCGGCAACACGGTCGCGGTGTTCGGCGCCGGTGGAGTCGGCCTGTCCGCCGTCGCCGCTGCATCGATCCGTGGCGCGTCACGCATCGTTGCAGTCGATCTCGATGCCGAAAAGCTCGCCTTCGCCAAACAATTCGGAGCCACCGACACCATCGATGCTTCGGTGACGGACAACCCCGCCGCAGCTATCGTCGAACTGACGGGAGGGGTCGACATCGCCGTGGACTGCGTCGGGCTCACCTCCACCACCGTGCAAGCCCTCGACAGTGTGCGCGCCGGTCGAGTCGGCGGTCGGCGAGGTGGCACGGTAGTCCTCGTCGGACTCCCCAAGGGCCTCACCGAACTCAACCTCGCCGGTCTCATCGGCGGTCAGAAGCAACTTGTCGGAACCACCGCAGGCGGCTGCGGCCAAGACGACATCGGGACGTTCCTCGACTGGCACACCGAAGGCCTGCTCGATCTCAACACGCTCGTCACCAACCGCTACATCCTCGAGGACATCGACCGAGCTGTCAGTGACCTCGCAGCCGGCAGAGTTCTCGGCCGCGCAATAGTCACGATGTGACGGGCGTTCAGAACCAGGTGTCATCACCGCCAAATTCCCTGTCGCTCCGCGACTTTCGAAAAGAAGGTTAGAAAAAGATGAGACGACCGTCTCTTGCACGTGCAGGCACCATGTTCACTGCGTTGGCAGCTACCGTGGTGCTGCTTTCCGGATGTGCCGCTACCACTGATTCGGCGACCGATGCGTCCGGTGTGACGTCCGGCCTGGTCGGCAAACAACCAGACGGCGGCGAACCTACCTCCGGTGGCACGCTGTCCTATGCCACGCTCTCCGGAATCAGCAGCCTGGACCCGGTCAACCGCCAGGACAGCGGGGCAACCGGAGGTAGTGAGATGGCCGCCATCTACGACCTGTTGATTCGCTACGACACGGACGCCAAGGAATACAAGCCCCAGTTGGCGCAGTCTCTGGCAGTGAATGGCGACAACACCGTCTGGACATTGAAGCTGCGACCCGATGCGAAATTCAGCGACGGTACCCCTCTCGATGCGGACGCGGTGCAATGGAGCATCAATCGCTACCTGGAGAAGAACGGTCTGCAGACACAGGTATGGAAGGCTTCCGTCGCAGACATGACATCACCGGACCCGGCGACGGTGGTCTTCACCCTGAAGCAGCCCTGGAACGAGTTCCCGATCATGTTCACCACCGGACCGGGCATGATCGTCGCGCCCTCGTCCATGGCGACCGGGACGTTCACCCCTGTCGGTGCAGGGCCGTTCACCGTGGAAAAGTTTGCATCCCAGGAAGAATTGGTTCTCGCGGCGAGTTCGACTTACTGGAACGGACAACCTCGCCTGGCGAAGTTGCGCTTCCCGGTTATCCAGGGCGAACAAGCCAAACTCGAAGCGCTCCACAGTGGCGGCATCGACGCAGCGTACGTTCGACGATCAGAGGCCGTCCACAACGCACTGGCTGCCGGCGACATCGGCTACATCCACACCGTCAGTCTGGGAACCATCGGTCTGATCAACCAGCGAGAGGGCCGCGCAGCATCCGACGAGCGAGTGCGCAAGGCGATCGTTGCCGCGATCAACCCCGCCGTCTACAACGAGCGGGCCGAGGACGGCTACGGCATGCCCGGTAGCGACATGTTCCAGTCGTGGTCCCAGTGGCACGGCACGGTTGCAGCTGCCGGCTACGATCCCGAAGCCGCGAAGAAATACCTCGCCGAGGCCAAAGCCGACGGCTACGACGGCAAGCTCACTTACGTCGGATCGAACAGTGCCGAGACCCAGCGAAATGCCCTCGCCTACCAGTCCATGTTGCAGGCCGTCGGGTTCACCGTCGAAATCTCTTACAGCCCAAGCATTACCGACCTGGTCAAGAGACTGTATGCCGACCACGACTTCGATGTCGCTCACGGGGGATTCAGTGTTCTCGAGGAGTCGCCGTTCGTGAGAATGTACGGCAATTTCCACAGCGAGTCCCCGTCGAACGTACTCGGCTACAAGAACGCGGAGATGGACCAGCTGCTCGCCCAACTGCAGACTGCGCCCAACGACGCCGACCGACTCGCCGTTCTCGAGAAGGTCCAAACCCTCGTCAACGACACGGCGCCCTTGGCCACTATCGGTGCCGGTAAGGTCCTCGTCACGTGGAGAAAGAACGTGCACGAGATCACGCCGAGCGCGGACGGAATCATGCTCTTCGGGAACGCCTGGCTCGCTGCCGATTCCGGGTCGTGAGCATGCCGCCACTTCACCCTTTACCCGCAGTCCGTCGGTTGCCCCCGGACAGGGAACGCCTGAAAGACACACCGCAAGAAATGAACTGGTTCCTGATTGGGATTATCCGAATAGGAACCTGAGCGGCAAGAGCTTGGACCCGGTGTTGCATCGGGTCCAAGCCTCTGGGGCGGTGCCTGAACCTGCTGGTGGCACATCGTCGACATGATTCTTCATGCCGTGTTCACAACGTGCGATATTCCGCAGCAGCAATTCTCGGGTCCGCCGAAGTCGACGGTGTGAGGGCGTCGTGTTTCGGGCGTGATCGGTTGTCGAGATACCGGAACGCCGCGCCGCCGATCGTGACGGCGAAAGTCGCGAGAGCTGCGCCGGCAACAACATCGGTGAGCCAGTGCACGCCCAGGTACAACCGAGTGAGCGCCACGACAAGAGTGACAACGACAGCCACGAGCATCAACAGCCGTTTGACTGAAGGTGTGTGCTGCATCGCAACAAGTAGAACAACGATGCCGATCAATGCCCCAGTGCCCGTTACATGTCCGGAGGGAAAGGAATGATCGGTCTCGAGGAGAACCTGAGAAGCTGTCGGGGGTCGCTCGCGAGCGACTACGGCCTTCATCACGGTGCTCGCCACCGCGGCCGAACCGACGGTGCCGACTACGACGATCCCGGGAATCACCGAGCGGGCCTGCCACGAAAGAACGGCGCCGGCTCCGATCCCGAGAATTGCTGTCGCAACTGGACTTCCGAGATCGGTCACGGCCACTGCAATCTGGTTGAGTCCGTGGCTTCGATGCGCGATCATCCATTCCGTCACAGGGCCGTCGAATCGGGACAACCACCCGTTGTGCATCACGGCAACGGAGAGGGTTACCAGAGCGACTTTCAATCCGGTTGCGCGAATGACGCTCGATCGCAGCGTCGACGCCTGGTAGATCGAACCGAAAGCGAACAGAGCGGAAGCCAAGACGACAGCAGTCACAGCAATTTCTGCGCTGGAGCTTTCGGTCAGCACTTCGGTGACCGCGGTTCGCACGGCCGAGACAGTTGCAGGCATAGCCCGAAGTCTGCCGAGACGATGCTGAAGAAACGCTGAATGCACATTCGGTAACAGTGCGGGATCTGGTCTACTGGTTTCGGTATCGACGGAAATGGAGCCTGTGGTGCGAGTGCTGGTGGTCGAGGACGAGGTGCGCCTGGCTGAGACGATTCGGCGGGGGCTAGTGGCCGAAGGCTTTGTGACCACTGTCGAACACAATGGTGACGACGGGTTTGTCACTGCGTGTAGCAACGAGTTCGACGTGATAGTTCTCGACATCATGCTCCCCGGGAAACACGGTTACGACATTGTGCGTGACCTGCGCGCGCGTGCGGTCTGGACTCCGATCCTCATGTTGTCGGCGAAAGACGGGGAATACGACCTGGCCGACGCATTCGACCTCGGTGCCGACGACTACCTGGTCAAACCTTTTTCCTTTGTCGTGCTTCTCGCGCGCCTGCGCGCTCTGGTACGGCGCGGTGCTCCACAACGCCCGACGGTACTGACCGTTGGCGACCTTGCGCTCGATCCAGCTCGCCACCAAGTGAGCCGGGGTGCAACCGAATTGACGCTCACACCACGCGAGTACAGCGTTCTCGAATTCCTGATGCGTAACAGCGGAGTTGTCGTGACGAAGCGCGAGATCGTCAGATCCGTCTGGGATATCAATTACGAAGGCGACGAAAACATCGTCGAGGTCTACATCGGATACTTGCGTAAGAAGGTTGACGTACCGTTCGGGAAACACAGTATCGAGACGGTGCGAGGTGTCGGGTACCGATTTGTGAGCGAATCGGACTGAAGGTCAGTCTTCGGTCTTCGGGATCACAATCTCGAATCTACTTCCACCACCGAACCTTTCACTCATTGTGATAGTTCCACCATGCGCGGCGGTGATATCCGACGCGATGGCCAATCCCAGGCCGGTGCCGCCACCCTGCCGCGAGCGCGGGGAATCGAGCCTGACGAACCGGTCGAATATTCGCAGACGTTCGGCCTCGGGTATGCCCGGTCCGTCGTCCTCGATCACGATGTGTGCGCCGTCCTTGCTGTGGAAGCAGTGCAGCCACACCTGCGACCCAGCATGTCTGATGGCATTGTCGACGAGGTTGCGCACCAACCGGGTCAGCGAACGTGGGTCACCGCTGACTCGAACCGGCGCAATCTCCACTGTCACTGTGAGGCTCGAGATCCCGGCGATTCGGGTCTTTTCGGTGAGAAGGATGTCATCCAAATCGACATCGACTACGGCCCATGGGTGTTCGGCGTTGCTCTCGTCGGAACGGGCAAGTGTCAGAAGGTCGTCGATGAGTTGGCGCATTCGACGGGCCTCGGGCAGCAATGCATCTTCGATCAAGGCATCGTCGAGTAGTTCGGGGCGTCGATGTGCAAGTTCGAGAGCAGTTGTGATGGTGGACAACGGGCTTCGAAGTTCGTGGGAGGCGTCGCTGACAAACCGTTGCTGTGCTTGTGCGCCTTCGTCGAGGCGGGCCAACATGTCGTTCATTGTCCTTGCGAGGCGGGCAATCTCGTCGTTTCCCGACGGAACTGGCACTCGTTCGCCGCGGCTTCCGCTCGAGATCGACGCCACCCTGGATCGAATACGTTCCACGGGGGCCAGTGCTGAACCCACGAGGCGGTACGTCGCGAAAGCGGCCAACCCGAGAACAAACGGTCCCACCACCGCCAAAAGTATTGCCACAGCGGTCACTACGGATTCGACGGGTTCTCGGTCCGCCCCGACAAAGACGGTGACAGGCCCGGTAGGTGTCGCGACGCCGCGGCCGATAAGCCAGTAGTCGCCGTTGTCGTCCACTTCGACGCGACCGAGCGACGCAGCGTCTCCGGGTTCGAGCGTCTTTTGGGAAAGTCGTTGGTTTCCGGTACCGGGGGACTGCACCAGAACTCGATGATCCGGACCGACGATCTGAACGATCCCGACCTGGCTGTCCGTCGAGAGCAAGGACGGATCGAGATCGGCTGCGCTTTCCGCTGTGAGTTCCTGTACGAGTTGAGTGGCGCGAGTGTCCGCGGTGTCCTGCGCCGACAGTTGAAGCGAGTGTGCGAGAAGAAGTATGAGCGCGCACCCCGCTGCTACCAGGCAGAACGCTATGACCAGCGTCGACGCCACAGTCGAGCGGATACGAACACTCCACTGTGAGGGATGGAGAATCGACGACGCGAAGTTCATGCCGTCCAGTCTCGCCCAGGGAAGGAAGTATGCAAGATCCTTCTCAGCATCCTTTCAACTGAGGATCACTTATCGTGTGGTGTCGTTGGTGTCCGATAGTCGGGGGATTGCAATGGGAAACGTGCCAAGTGGTTCGCAAGACCTTCGTGTGGTCGGTGAGATTCAGGTGGACGAAGACGGCTTCTTCGCGTTGGTGAACGCTTCGACCTACGAGGGTTTTGTGGACGAGGACTGGAGCCTGCCGCAACTGTTGGAGCATTTTGCGGCCGCGCGTCGGCTCGCGTCGGCATTTGTTGTATTCGTGGGCCCGGAGGCCGATGGCACAGAGGTGAATGTCAGGCTCGGTCACCCGAAACGTGTTCCCGACGACGGCGCATCTGCCCGGATCGATGTTACCGATGGAGTGCTTTTTGTCCCGTCGTTCACGGATCTGACGATGGCGGCCCAGTTCGCGGACAGCGCCGTCGTCGAGCATCCGGAGCGCACCACTCAGGTACACGTTCCGGGTGGAACTTACGAGATCCTTGCTTGGCGAACTGGGGAGTCGTTGCATGTCTCGCTGGAGCGGGTGGGTGAGCAGCATCTTGCTGTACCGACAGATCAGTGGGATGGCACGGTTGCGTGGTTTTCCGCACAACTCGGAAATTAGCTTGATTGAATCGAAAAATGTTTTAGGAGAGAGTGATTCGTCGCTAGGTTTCGAGGTGGCGTAGGGAGCTGTCGAGCGTGCTCATGAGTTGGGCAAGCCTGTTCTTCCCTATCGGGGCAGTCGGGTATCGCCCGAGGACGTCGACCAGCACAGAGGTCGCGCGATCGCAGGTCGACTTTATGGACTGTGCTGCGGCGGCTTCATCGCCGCCCGCCTCGAGTTCGGCTACTCGGGCGGCACACGCCGCCGCTCGCAAGATGTGGCCGACTTGCGTCGCTCTCGCGATGGGGTGCAGGTAGGCAGCAGCTGCGGCGTCACCGCAGGCCCGTGCCGCGAGCTGCCCGGCCTCGCTCGTGATCTCCTGTGCAGCCCGGTGTGCATCGAGGGCGGCGACGCGCTGCAAGATCGTTCTCGGCGCTCCGTCGGCGAAAGCCCGTGCGGCGTCGAGTGCAGCTCGCGGGCGTGGGTCGTCGGGTGCTTCGGCCTCGAAATAGGGCAGTAGCTGTTGAGCGCTTTCGGCGGCGAACCTTGCCACTGTGCGTAACTCGTCTGCCGTCAATGGGAAGTCGCTGTGTGCCTGTGTCATCGCTTCGATTCTCTCAGGTGGCTTTCCAGACCGTAATGCTACTGATCGAGAACCCGCTGACACCCGATTGCCCGTACCGACTACCGTCGAGGTGTGCGCTCAGAATCTCGTCGATCGAACATCCAGACTTTCCACGTCATGGACGTGTGGAAAGCTGCCACCGAACGTCAGCGGACTCATGGTGACGTCCTGACGCTGGCGGCCGGCCAGCCGTCGACGCCCGCGCCCACCCCGGTGCTGGCCGCAACGCGCGAGATCCTCGGCACAGAACTGTTGGGATACACCGAGACGTTCGGCATCCTTCCGCTTCGTGAGGCCATCGCCCGGTACCACGCGCAGAGTTCGGGAATCACCGTCGACGCCGATGACGTCGTTGTCACCACCGGATCTTCGGGTGCATTCACCTTGCTGTTCCTGGCGGCGTTCGACGAGGGCGATACCGTCGTCGTGGCGCGTCCAGGGTACCCGGCCTACCGCAATACGCTTGCGGCGCTGGGATGTAACGTCGTGGAACTCGATTGTGGCCCAGCTACCAGGTACCAGCCGACCGTCGAGATGCTCGACGCGCTGCCGACGCCGCCGGCCGGACTGATCGTTGCCAGCCCCGCCAACCCGACGGGTACCGTCATCGCACCCGAAGAGCTTGCCGCACTGGCGAAGTGGTGCGACAAGAACGGAACATTGCTGATTTCCGACGAGATCTATCACGGCATCGGCTACGGAGACCAGCAGACGTCGAGTGCCTGGGAGACGTCCCGCGAATCCGTAGTCATCGGCTCGGTGTCCAAGTACTTCTCCATGACCGGGTGGCGTCTCGGCTGGATGCTGGTGCCCACTTACCTGCGTCGCCCGCTACAGAGACTGGCGTCGAACATGACCGTGTGCCCGCCCGCAATTTCGCAGTACGCCGCAATCGAAGCGTTCTCGGCGGAAGCGAAGATCGAGCTGGACGGCCACGTCGAGCGGTACGCGCTCAACCGTGAACTTCTGCTGACAGGCCTGCCGAAGCTCGGCATCACCGAACTTGCTCCTGCGGACGGCGCTTTCTACGTGTACGCCGATATCGGGCATCTGTGCGGCGACGAGGGCGCAACTGCCTGGTGCTCGCGGTTGCTGACAGATACCGGAGTTGCGCTTGCGCCGGGAATCGACTTCGACACGGTGCACGGAGATCGGATGGTTCGTCTCTCGTTTGCCGGTGCCACGGCGGATATCGAAGAGGCGCTGCGACGCCTCGAAACGTGGCTCACGTAACAATCAACAGGACGTTCGGGCTGTTTTCCGGTGCCGACACTGCTGCTCCTGGCACGATGGAAACGTGTCGGGAGCCGCAACACCCAAGGGAGCAAAACGCCGCCAAGCGTTGGTGGCGTCTGCTGCTGAACTTTTGCTGGAGGGTGGATTCGACGCGGTTCGTCATCGCGCGGTCGCTGCCAGGGCCGGTCTTCCGCTGGCCTCGACAACCTATTACTTCGACTCACTCGACGATCTCATTGCGTGTGCCGTCGAGTTGAACGGCAACGCGGACATGGATGCCGTGCGCGCCCGGGTTGCCGCGGTGACTCAGCGTCGCCGGGGCCCGGAGTCCACCGTCGACCTGCTGGTGGAGGTGCTACTCGGCGAGGACGAGAAGCGGCCGGAGAGCCGGGAACGTTTGATCGCGCGGTACGAGAGATTTGTGGCGTGCGCCCGCCACCCGGCACTGCGTGAAGTGCAGTTGCGACTTCGCGCGCAACTGGACGAGGCGCTCACCGAGGCATTGGCACGGTCAGGTCGCACCAGCTCGGAAGGGCAGTTGCGACGCCTTGTTGCGATGGTCGACGGCGCCATGATCTCGGCCCTGGGGGAGTACGACCCCGACCCTCGTGGATTGGCGCGCGGAATGCTCCTCGAATCCATCGACGTGATGGCCCCACCTGCGTAGGGGTAACAGCACTGTTCACGCACCGTTAGACTGAGGCCTCGTGAGCCGCATCCCGAATGTCCTTGCCAACCGTTACGCCAGCCCGGAGCTTGCAGCTCTGTGGTCTCCCGAGTACAAGATCGTGCTCGAACGACAGTTGTGGGTGGCGGTGTTGCGGGCACAGGCTGAGCTGGGCATCGACATTCCGGCCGACGCTATTGCCGATTACGAGCGAGTCATCGACAACGTCGATCTTGCGTCCATCGCGGATCGTGAGCGCGTCACCCGCCACGACGTGAAGGCACGTATCGAGGAGTTCAACGCTCTTGCCGGTCACGAGCAGGTTCACAAGGGCATGACCAGCCGCGACCTCACCGAGAACGTCGAGCAGTTGCAGATCGTCCGCTCACTCGAGCACGTCTACAGCCACGGCATCGCCGTCGCCGCCCGTCTGGGTGAGCGCGCTGCCGAGTACTCGTCCATCGTGATGGCCGGACGCTCGCACAACGTCGCAGCTCAGGCGACGACATTGGGCAAGCGTTTTGCTTCCGCAGCCGACGAACTGTTGGTCGGGCTGACCCGTCTGCGTGAGCTGATCGACCGTTACCCGCTGCGCGGAATCAAGGGCCCGATGGGTACGGCTCAGGACATGCTCGACCTTCTGGACGGTGATGCGGCGAAGCTCGAGCAGCTCGAGACGAAGGTTGCCGAGCACCTCGGGTTCACCAACGTTCTCACCAGCGTCGGCCAGATCTACCCGCGCTCGCTCGATCACGACGTCATCTCCGCGCTCGTTCAGGTGGGCGCAGCGCCGTCGTCGTTCGCTCACACCATCCGTCTGATGGCCGGCCACGAACTGGTGACCGAAGGATTCCAGCCGGGCCAGGTCGGCAGCTCCGCGATGCCGCACAAGATGAACACCCGCTCGTGCGAGCGCGTCAACGGCCTACAGGTCATCCTGCGCGGCTACGGGTCCATGGCTGCCGAGATGGCGGGCGCTCAGTGGAACGAAGGCGACGTCTTCTGCTCCGTCATTCGCCGAGTCGCATTGCCTGACGCATTCTTTGCGATCGACGGCATGTTCGAGACGTTCCTGACCGTGCTCGCCGAAATGGGCGCGTACCCGGCCGTCATCGAGAAGGAACTGACCCGCTACCTGCCGTTCCTCGCAACGACGCGTGTACTCATGGCAGCAGTTCGCGCCGGTGTCGGACGTGAGACCGCGCACGAAGCCATCAAGGAAAATGCTGTCGCCGTGGCACTCGCGATGCGTGAAGAGGGCAAGGAACCCGATCTGCTCGATCGCCTCGCTGCGGACGACCGCCTTCCCCTGGATCGCGCTGCCCTCGACGAGGCACTCGCGGACAAGGCGGCCTTCATCGGTGCTGCGTCGGCTCAGGTCGACGCCGTAGTGGCCGAGGTACAGAAGCTTGTCGACGCCAATCCTGAAGCTGCGGCATACGCGCCGTCGCCGATTCTGTAGGGGCTACGCCCCCGTGCGCCTTTCTGGTAGTGACCACTGCCGAAAAGGCGCACAGGGTCGAAGACCATGAACTGCATCTTCTGCTCCATCATCGCCGGCGAAGCCGAGGCAAGTGTTGTCTACGACGACGCGAATGTACTTGCCTTCATGGATATTCGGCCGTTCACGTCGGGGCATCTCCTGGTGGTGCCGAAGCGTCATGCCAGCGGCTTGTCGACCCTCGATTTCGACGAAGGTGCCAGGATATTTGCAGTCGCGCAAAAGATCGCCACAGCGATGCGTACCGGACATCTGCCCGTCGACGGGGTGAACCTGCATCTCTCCGACGGAGCCGTTGCAGGGCAGGAAGTTTTCCATGTTCATCTGCACGTCATTCCGCGCAATCGGGGCGACGGTTTCGGGCTTCGTGCAATTCCGCGCACACCCACCAGGTCAGTTCTCGACAGTACGGCTGCTGTCATCCGAGACGCCCTGATCCAGTAGTTCACCCGACGTGGGTGCTTCGGGGACTTTGGTTATCGAGCTACCGTGGGGCCGACTGCTGGTGGTATCGCCGATGATGCACATCATGGTTCTCGTATTTCCGCTTCTACGGTCCGCTGGAACCCTATTTCGATCGAAGTCGGAAACTGGGAGATATCACTCTGGTCCGGTGAGGCCGAAATATACCGCGGTTATCGAACGTAAACGGGCAATCCGGCAAATCGGCGTAACTGTGCGTCTGTCATCATCGAGATCGATAACGTGGTTTAAATACCACCGAGCTGGAGGATGATCGCGTGATTAGAGTTCTCATCGCCGACGATCAGCAGGTTGTCCGTCAAGGGTTCGAGCTTTTCCTCACCGATCACCCTCGCATCGAGGTCGTCGGCCATGCGGCATCGGGATTCGAAGCACTTCAGCGAGTCCGATTGCTTCAACCGGACGTGGTTCTCATGGACATTCGCATGCCGCATGGTGACGGGCTGACTGCGACTTTCGAGGTTCTGAAGGAATTCCCGAAAACTCGCATTATCGTCGTAACGACGTTCGACCTCGACGAGTACGTTTTTGGTGCGCTCGACCTAGGCGCGGTCGGGTTCCTGCTCAAAGACACCGACCCGGACGATTTGGTGGACGCGGTCATTGCCGCCGCAGACGGTGGCTCGGTATTGTCGCCGAAGCTCACCCGCAGAATGGTCGCCGAATTCGCGCGTCGTAAACCGTCTGCCCCAGTCGAATTTCCCGACCACGGATTGAGCGTTCGGGAAATGGAAGTGGTCCAGCTACTTTCGAGTGGGTTGGGTAACGGTGAGGTGGCCGACGCGATGAAACTCGAACTGAGCACGGTGAAATCGCATATCGGCAATATCTGCCGGAAACTCGATGTCCGCACGCGGGTGCAGATTGTCATCTGGGCGTATCGGAACAATATGGTGAGAGATTCACGGGTTCGATAAGAGCACGTGGTGTCCGCCTGCGCGAAGCGGCGACGAACACCACGTGAGAGTGCACTTATCCGAGCAGCTTTGCCTTCAGCGTTGCGATAGTCGACCGACTGAGTCCGAGGCCCTCGGTCAGGTAGCGGTCGATGGTTCCGTACGAGGATTCCACTTGATCGAGTCCGGCTTCGATGTAACCGGCCTCGACTCCGAGGAGAGGCTCCATATTGGTTGCCACTGCCGGACCAGCCACGCTGGAGATGTACGCGAGTGTTGCCTTGATGCTTTCGGTCGAGTACTCGTTGGTCAGCATGTAATCACTCATGATCGTGGCGCGGTCGACGCCGGCGATGCTCAGAAGCAACATCGAGGCCCAGCCGGTGCGGTCCTTACCGGCGGTGCAGTGAAAGACCTGTGGCCCATCGGTTTCCGCGAGCGACGTGAGCAGTTGAGTGAATCCGGCCCGTTCTGCGGTGCCCGTGACGAACGCGCGGTTCGCATCCTGCATCAACGACCGGGCTTCTTCGGGCGACTTGATCTGGAATGCCATCTGGTAGATGTCGCCGGCCAGGACCGGGATGTTCTCGTAAGCGACCCCGGCAGGCAGAACATCCGGCTTGTCGGCGATTTCGGCTGCGGTTCGCAGGTCGTAGACCTTGGTCAATCCGAGTGACTCCAAGGCAGCCATGTCGGCGCCCTTCGGTGTGATGGCATTGGCTCGGTAGAAAACACCCTTGTTGACGTGTTGGCCGAAGGAGCCCGAGTACCCGGATCCGGTCCCGGCGACGTCGCGGAAGTTGTCGATACCCACCAGGCGCGGAGCATCGGCAACCTGCTGTGAGCTGCCGAAATCCAAAGAGCCGAAGTCGAGCGAGCCGACGGGCGGCTGGGGAGCAGCCTGGGCAAGTGCAGCGCCGCCTATCAGGAGACTGCTCGAGATCGCCAGTGCTGCGACGGCACGGACGCCGGTGTTGCGTGAAGTTCGTGACATGTGAAAGTCCTTCGTGGAGAGGGAATCTGAATTCGCGAGAGGCTCTGAATCGAGTGTGGACCCGCGAAACCCGCAAATTTGATGTGCCTCCCACCCAATGGGAGATCTGCTTCGGCGGGGTTGTCTGCAAACGGCAGTTCATCAACTGTGACGGCGGCCTCTCGCGCACCGGGCCTGGCTAGCTGCATTATCCGGTTAAGCAGGGCAGACGGCTCCCCGAACGGGGAGTCTCTGTACCCGTCCTGGCTACCAGGGTTCTGTACGAACTGCGAACGCCCGATAGGGTGATAAGCGTGCGTCCTACACTTGATTCCTACACTCATCTGGCCGGTGGCAAGGTCCGTGACCTTTACACGATCGACGACGAGCACTTGCTGCTGGTCGCGAGTGATCGGATCTCGGCCTACGATCACGTGCTCAGCACGCCGATTCCGGACAAAGGCCGCGTCCTCACCGCGATGAGCGTGTTCTTCTTCAACGTCCTCGGCGGCAACAATCACCTCGCAGGTGAGCCGGACGACGACCGCATCCCCGAAGAGGTTCTCGGGCGTGCGCTGGTTGTGCGCTCGCTCGACATGATTCCCGTCGAATGTGTGGTCCGAGGATTCCTCACAGGTTCCGGTCTGGTCGATTACCAGAAGACCGGCGCGGTGTGCGGCGTCAACCTTCCGGAGGGCCTCGTGGAAGCGTCACGCTTGCCCGATCCGATCTTCACCCCGGCGTCCAAGGCTGCTCTCGGAGATCACGACGAGAACATCAGCTTTGATCAGGTAGTGGAGAAGGTCGGTCAGACGCTCGCGATTCAGCTTCGTGAGGACACCCTCGACGTGTATGCGCGAGCATCCAATTTTGCCGCTGATCGCGGAATCATCCTCGCCGACACCAAGCTCGAGTTCGGTCTCGACGGGGGCGGCAATCTCGTGCTGGCCGACGAGGTGCTGACACCTGATTCCTCGCGGTACTGGCCACTCGAAGGCTACGAGCCTGGCAAGGTTCAGCCGAGCTTCGACAAGCAGTTCGTTCGCGACTGGCTGACCGGCCCCGAATCCGGATGGGATCGGGCGTCCGATACCCCGCCGCCGGCTTTGCCGCAGGAGATTGTCGACGCGACCCGTGCGCGCTACATCGAAGCGTACGAACGTATTTCCGGATTGTCCTTCGCAGATTGGGTCGGTCCCAGCGCATGAGCCTCGTCCCGCCGGTCGCGAAGAAGGTTCCCACCGAACGCACCCATCACGGACACACGTTCGTCGACGAGTACGAGTGGCTGCGGGACAAGGACAACGCCGAGGTAGTGGCGTATCTCGAAGCCGAGAATGCGTATACCGAGGAGCAGACGGCGCATCTGGAGCCGTTGCGCGAGAAGATCTTCCAGGAGATCAAATCGCGCACCCAGGAAACGGATATGTCGGTACCCACCCGGATGGGTAAGTGGTGGTACTACGCCCGTAGCGTCGAAGGTAAGTCGTACAACGTTCACTGCCGTTGCCCGATCGCCGACGACGGTGACTGGACGCCGCCCAACTTGACCCCCGGGGTTGAACTGGACGGCGAACAGATCCTCATGGACGGCAACCTCGAGGCAGAAGGGCACGACTTCTTCTCTCTCGGCGCGTTTTCCATCAGCGAGGACGGCACCCTGCTGGCGTACTCCGTGGACGTCGTCGGTGACGAGCGGTACACTCTGCGGTTCAAGAACCTCGAGACCGGGGAAATCCTCGGTGACGAGATTCCCGACACCGCTCCCGGCGCAACCTGGGCACTTGATCACAGCCATGTCTTCTACATGACTGTCGACGAATCCTGGCGTCCGGACACCGTGTGGCGCCACAAGCTGGGAACGCCGCAGAGCCAAGATGTTTCGGTGTTCCACGAACCGGATGAGCGGTACTGGGTGTCGGTCGGTTCGACGCGCAGCGAGAAGTACCTGGTGATCTGGGTCGGTTCCAAGGTGACCAGCGAGGGCTGGATCCTCGAATCGGCCAACCCGGAAGGTGACTTCCGTGTGATCATTCCGCGTCGTGAAGGCGTCGAATACGGCGCGGAGCATGCCGTGATCGGGGGAGAAGACCGCTTCCTCATCCTCCACAACGACGTAGTGGACGGTGTGAAGGCCGAGAACTTCGTGCTGGTGGAGGCTCCGGTATCGGATCCGACGAACATGACGACGTTGATCGCGCACAGCGACGACGTGCGGCTGGAAGAAGCCGAGGCTTTTGCCGGCCACATCGTGCTGAGTTACCGCCGCGAGGCGTTGACCCGAGTTGCCGTGTGGCCGTTGACAGCCGACGGCTACGGCGAGCGTCACGAGATCGATTTCGACGAAGAGCTCTTCAGTATCGGAATGGGATCGAATCCGGAATGGGCGCAGCCCACCATCCGGTTGGGCTTCACGTCTTTCATCACTCCCGGTCAGGTGTACGACTACTACGTCGCCAGTGGTGAACTGGCGCTGCGGAAGTCGCAGCCCGTGCTCGGCGATTTCGACGCGAAGAACTACGTGCAGCGACGCGATTGGGCAGTGGCCGAGGACGGTACCCGCATTCCGCTCTCGATCGTTCGCAAGGCCGGCGCCCCCGAAGGTCCGGCGCCGTTGCTGTTGTACGGCTACGGTTCCTACGAGGCCAGCATCGACCCGTCGTTCTCGGTTGCGCGGTTGTCGCTACTCGATCGCGGTGTTGTGTTTGTTGTCGCGCATGTACGCGGCGGCGGTGAGATGGGCCGGCATTGGTACGAGAACGGCAAGACTCTCACCAAGAAGAACACGTTTACCGACTTCGTCTCCTGTGCACGGCATTTGATCGATACCGGCGTCACCGCCGCCGATCGTATGGTTGCCGACGGTGGTAGCGCGGGTGGCCTACTCATGGGTGCTGTAGCCAACCTCGCACCGGAACTCTTTGCCGGCATTCTTGCGAATGTGCCGTTTGTGGATCCGCTGACGTCCATCCTCGACCCGTCGCTGCCGCTGACGGTCATCGAGTGGGACGAGTGGGGAAATCCCTTGCACAACAAGGCCGTCTACGAGTACATGCACTCGTACAGTCCATACGAGAACGTGGAAGCCAAGGACTACCCGGCGATTCTGGCGATCACCAGTATCAACGACACCCGAGTGCTGTACGTCGAACCGGCAAAGTGGGTCGCGAAACTGCGTGCCACCAAGACCGGCGACGCTCCACTACTTCTCAAGACCGAGATGAGCGCAGGACACGGTGGTGTCAGCGGTCGTTACGAGAAGTGGAAGGAAGTTGCCTTCGAGTTCGCGTGGGTCCTCGACACTGTCGGGGCGGCGAACTAGCTTCTGCGGTAACGGACCTGGGGGCGCCCAGCACGTCCGTATTCGGTTTCCCGGGTGAGCAGACCGTCGTCTGCCAGTTTTTCGAGGTAGCGCCACGCTGTCACCCGGGATACGCCGACGGAAGCGGCAACTTCTGCTGCGGTGAGCGGAGTGTCGGTATCCCGAACGCACGCCGATACGAGTCCGAGCGTCTGGGAGGCAAAGCCCTTCGCCGACGCGGCCCGATCGTCGGAGGTGCGTAGTGCGGCCATCGCGCGATCGATGTCGTATTGACTCGCTGCGGATTCGCCGGCGGGCAGCGCTGCGCGGTACTCCACATACCGTTCGAGCTTGTCGCGGAATGCCGCAAACGTGAACGGTTTGAGCAGGTAGAGAACAATTCCGCGGGCAACGGCGGTTCGCACCACATCGAGGTCGCGCGCGGAGGTCACCGCAATGATGTCGGGGCTCGGACGCAACCCACCGAGCGCCGATGCAACATCGAGTCCGCTTGCGTCCGGTAGGCCGATGTCGAGGAGCACCAGATCGATGGACTCACCCGCCGCGTGCGCTTCCGTGACCGCTCGCAGAGTGGCCTGACCGCTGTGAACCACACCGTGCACGACAAACCCCGGCACTCGCTCCACATAGGATCGGTGCGCCTGCGCGATCAGTGGTTCGTCGTCCACCACGAGTACCCGGATCACCGCTGTGCCTGCCGTAGCGGGATGCGCACGACCAGCATGGAACCCAGCCCAGGCTCGCTCACGAAGGTGCCGCCGTGGCGTTTCACGATCTGCGAAACCAACGCGAGGCCGATGCCGCGGGATCCGGATTTGGTGGAATATCCACGCTCCTTGGCCCTTTCGAGCGCATCGGGCGTCATGCCTGGCCCACTGTCGGCCACCGCAACCACCATTGTCGAATCCTCTTCCATGACCGTCACTTCCACCCACGGCTGCTCGCTGGTCCGCGAGGCGTCAATGGCATTGTCCACCAGATTGCCGACCAGTGTGACCAACTCACGGGACGTGAGCGGCGTGAGAGCACCGAGTGCGGTGTCCTCGGTGACGGTCAACTCCACTCCGCGTTCGGTCGCCTCACTGAGTTTTCCGAGCAACAGAGCGGCCAGAGCCGGTTCCTGAACGGCATTGACGAGACGATCGATCAACTGCTGAGACAGCCGTAATTCGTTGGTGGCAAAGGAAACCGCCTCGTCGTATTTTCCAAGCTCCACCATCGTGATGATGGTGTGCAGGCGGTTGGCGCTCTCGTGGGCCTGCGAGCGCAGCGATTCTGCAAAATCGCGAACCGAATCGAGTTCGCCGAGAACATTCTGCAATTCGGTGTGATCGCGAATAGTCAGAACTGTGCCAATTCGCTTGCCCTCCCACTCAACCGGGTGCTGATTGACCACGAGTATTCGTTGATCGGTGAGATGGACCTGATCAGTGGCTGAACTTGCGTCGACATCCCGCAACGTGGCCGGAATCGAGGACAGATCGACTCGGCCTTCCGGTAGATCGAGAAGGCGACGCGCTTCGTCGTTGACTATGTCCACCTGAGCCGTCCCGCCCCGTCCCCGACCGATGACCACCAGTCCCTCACCGATGCTGTGGAGAACGGCGTCGTGATGCTCGTACATCGTGAGCAGTTCGTCGGGTGCCAGACCCAGGGTCTGACGTCTGATTCGCCGACTTACCAACAACGAACTCAAAACAGCTGCAATCAATCCCGCGGCAGCAATTGTCAGGATGGTCGGAATGCTCTGGGCGAATTGCTTGCTGATCTCCTCTCGGGTGACGCCGACAGCCACCAAACCGACAAGCGTCCCACTCGCGTCGTACACCGGTGTGACCGCGCGAATCGACGGGCCCAACGAACCTGCGTACGTCTCGGTGAACGTCTCACCTGCCAGCGCCCGGTCGATGTTGCCGGTGAACAATTCGCCGATCAGTTCGGGACTGGTATGGGTGTACCGGGTGCGATCGGGCGCCATCACCACGATGAAGTCGACGCCGGTGGCCATGCGAATTTTCTCGGTCTGCGGTTGCAGAATCGCGGTCGGGTCGTCGCTGGAGAGCGCCTGCGCGGTGGAGTCCGTCAAGGCCAGTGTCTCGGCGATCGAGCTCACCTGCCGACTAATGGCGTCGTCGCTGTCACCTCGCTCGTCCACTACGGCCAGTGCCGCTCCCGCGCCGATGACCAGCGACAACAGTGCAAGCTGCAGCAGCAGTATCTGCCGGGCGACGCTCATGCGTCGGCGACTGCGTCGTTGGACCATCGGTTACTCCTGAACGTTATGAACACAAACTTCACGCCCTACACATTTCCAACAAGAATTCTCCACGAACTCGAGTGATCCCCATCACTTCACTGATTTCCATCAAAGGACATCCCCATGAGCGTCACGGCAACAGGGACAGTAAACGATTCACCCCAGCCGAAGGGCACTCCGGCAAAGCGCGACAAGACGCATTGGCTCTACATGAGCGTCATCGTCGCCGTCATCGGAGGCATTCTCGTCGGTTGGCTCGCGCCCGAATTCGGCAAGTCGGTCGCCGTGTTGGGCACGTTGTTCGTCAGCTTGATCAAGATGATGATCAGCCCGGTCATTTTCTGCACCATTGTGCTCGGCATCGGCTCGGTGCGCGCAGCAGCCAAGGTGGGCAAGGTCGGCGGACTGGCGCTCGCCTACTTCATCGGTATGTCCACTGTTGCCCTGGCGATCGGCCTGGGTGTCGGTAATCTCCTCAACCCGGGCAGCGGCCTGAACATCGAGCCGAACCCGGCGTCCGTCGAGAAGCTCACCACGGCAGCGCACAGTGCCGGTGGAACGTGGGACTTCGTCGCGTCGATCATCCCGACGTCGTTGCTGTCGTCCCTGACCGCGGGCAGCGTGCTGCAGACACTGTTTGTCGCCCTGCTCGTCGGCTTCGCGATCCAGTCGCTCGGCAAGTCCGGTGAACCGATCCTCAAGGGCATCGGTCACCTGCAGAAGCTGGTCTTCAAGATCCTGACCATGATCCTGTGGCTCGCCCCGATCGGTGCCTTCGGTGCCATCGCCGGCGTGGTCGGCCAGACCGGCCTGAATGCAGTGGTCCAGCTCGGAACACTGATGATCGGCTTCTACCTGACCTGCTTGATCTTCATCTTCGGTGTCCTCGGCACCCTGCTGCGCGCCGTCACCGGATTCAACATCTTCAAGCTGGTCAAGTACTTGGCCCGCGAATACCTGCTCATCTTCGCGACGTCGTCCTCCGAGTCGGCACTCCCGCGTTTGATCGCCAAGATGGAGCACGTGGGCGTCGAACGCTCCACCGTCGGCATCGTCGTCCCGACCGGCTACTCCTTCAACCTCGACGGAACCGCGATCTACCTGACCATGGCCTCCATCTTCATCGCCGACGCGATGGGTCAGCCACTCGCGTTCGGTGAGCAGCTCTCGCTGCTGGTGTTCATGATCATCGCGTCGAAGGGCGCAGCCGGAGTCAGTGGCGCCGGACTCGCGACCCTCGCAGGCGGCCTGCAAAGTCACCGTCCCGAACTACTCGACGGGGTCGGCCTGATTGTCGGTATCGACCGCTTCATGTCCGAGGCTCGCGCTCTCACCAACTTCTCGGGCAACGCAGTCGCCACCCTGCTCGTCGGCTCCTGGACGAAGACCATAGACAAGGAACGCGTCGTCGATGTTCTGGACGGCAAGATTCCGTTCAACGAGGCGACCATGCTGGACGACGAGGACGAAGCCGAACAGCACAAACTCGAAACCGCGCCGACTGGCACCCAGCAGTCCTTCGTGAGCCACCACTAGAGGTTTGACCCTTGCGCTGGAGCGGAACCCGTACTTCAGATCAGTGATCCTGGTCGGAGAATGACGAACGAGACCGTCGCACTCACCGTGCGGCGGTCTCGTTCCTCGTTCGTGGCAGGCTTTCCGTCATGTCGATTCGCCTTCCTGACATCGGTGGGTGCTTAAATCGCGATGCCGGAGCGGAGCACGGCTCATTCCCACAGACCGCCGTCCAGAATCGAACGTTTCCGACCGGCGCTAATGGTGCGAGACGGCCTGACCTACCGTGGGGCCATGTGCCTTCACCTCGACGCAACCGCCGCGCTGTCGATCGCAGGTTGGGTTCGCGAAGAACCTACTCGATCGGCCTCTGCCCCCGTTCCGCAACCGCTGGTCGGCGCTTGTGATCAACTCATCGTGTGGGCGAGTTCGTTCTCCGTGCTTGCCAGTTCCGACGACCAGGTGTGGTTTCTCTCGGCGGAGAACTATGCCGGCGGAGTTGGCATCAGCGATGAGGCCTTTCCCTGGGATGCGTTTCGGCATGAGAGTCTGGCGGGTGCTTCCGGGCCGGCTGAGCGCGTGGCGATCAACGCCTTCTGGTCCACTCACCTCCCGGTCCTGCTGTCGGTACGCGATGGGTACGAGTACCTGGCGATCGCACCGGACGGTCAGGTTGTCCGTGGGGGAGAGCCGGAGTTCGAGGAGGTCACCATCGTCGCCGCTGATTTCGACGCTCTGCTTCGGGGTGTAGCCGCAGGCGTCAGCACGGCAGACCCCCTCGCCGATGCACTGCTTGGAACAGTGGGTACTGCCCGGCCGGGCAGTGACCGGTAGCTCTGAGGGAGGCTGAGTTGATTGCTCGACTGTGTTCCCATCGAAGCTGCTGTGTCCGTCAACCGATCTTTTCTCGGACACTGATCGGTGAGAGAAACCCGAACGGTAGTCCTCCACCCCTACGGAAGGGTTTGGAGGACAATGTTTTTGAGGGGTAGCCTGCACTGATGACGCGTGCACTGTCGGGAAGGTCAGCTGCCGAAGAACGAGTTCAGAGAGCCAAGGGATCCGGTGACGGGTGGTTCGCCCCAGTTCGGTCCGGGGATGACGTAGACGGTGAAGTAGCCATAACTGCCGCTGGAGGAAGTGGCGACGTCGCATTTCACGACCGTGAGCTCGGTGGGAAACTTTGTCCCGGAGGGATAGTCACAGGCGCCGAATTCCACTCCGGTGGGCATACTGGGAGTGGCCCATGTTACGTAGGCCCCGTCGTACGACCATCCGGCATCCATAACGTCCACAGTGATGTCGGCAGGCACTAGAGCTGAGCCGGTCAGGTTCAGGTCGGTCAGGTTCGCGCCGGTCAGGTTCGCGCCGGTGAGGTTCGCGCGGGTCAGGTTCGCTTCGGTGAGGTTCGCGCCGGTGAGGTCAGCGTCGGTGAGGTTCGCGCTGGTCAGGTCAGCGTCGGTGAGGTTCGCGCTGGCCAGGTTCGCGCCGGTCAGGTTCGCTTGACCCAGGTACGCGGAGTCCATGTTCGCGCCGGTCAGGGTTGCGTTGGCCAGGTTCGCGTCAGCCATGTAGGCGCCGTGCAGGTCAGTTCCGGTGAGGTCAGTGTCGGCGAGGTTCGCTTCGGTCAGGAACGCCCAGGACAGGTCCACGCCGGACAGGTCTACGCCGGACAGGTCCGCCCCATCACAATGGCTTCTGGCGGCCTCGTAGGGTTGGGGGTTGGCGATGTAATTTGCGCACCGACTGGCAAGGAATTCGGCGGCGGTTTCTGCTGACGCAGGTCCGACCGCGGTACCGAACGTCATGGAAGCGGCAAGCGTGATCCCGCCGACCAGGGCGGCGAGGCGGGCGCTACCAAGGCGAGTCCACCCAGAGCGAGAATCAAGAGTCGTCATCTATTTGGCCTTCACAATTTGGTCCCCGCACCGTGCGGCATGGCACCAGAAAGTAACCACTTCGCGAACATAACGAACATTTGGGCATCAAACACCCCGAAGCGGTGGCCCCTTTAGGTCACTCTTCGGCAATGGACTTACGTGGCCGGAAGTGCCCTGGTCGACATGTCGTACTGGATCACCGGCGTCGGACCGCTCGGTGGGGCTCACCGTTCTGGACGACCTCGATCGCATTCTCGGAGCATCGACGTAGCGGTGGGCGAGATAGTCGCTAAGTTGGACATCATGACAACTCCAGTACAGAACATCGTGATCAACACCCTCGGCGGCGTACCCACTTCGCTGGGCGAATACGGCGGCCGGGCAGTGCTCGTTGTCAACGTCGCGTCCAAGTGCGGCCTCACCCCGCAGTACGCCACGCTCGAGAAGCTGGCGAGTGAGTACGCAGATCGCGGCCTGACCGTGATCGGTATCCCGTGCAACCAGTTCATGGGCCAGGAACCGGGCACCGCCGAAGAGATCCAATCCTTCTGCTCCACCACCTACGGCGTCACGTTCCCGATGATGGAGAAGATCGAGGTCAACGGCGAGAACCGTCACCCGCTGTACGCAGAACTCACCAAGACTCCCGATGCAGACGGCGAAGCCGGCGACATTCAGTGGAACTTCGAAAAGTTCCTCATCGCGCCGGACGGAACCGTCGTCAACCGTTTCCGTCCGCGCACCGAGCCGGACGCTCCCGAGGTCATTGCCGCCATCGAAGCGGTTCTGCCGCACAACTGACCACCACCTGCCGCCGGATGATCATCCGGCGGCAGTGTGTTGTTCACCCGGAGCTGCCACCATCAGAGGTATGTCTGCTGAACTGATCGTGTCAGTGTCCGGAATCAGAGACGAGACATGTTATCTCGCTGCGGGATTCGCAGACGAGATGGATGCAAGGGGAGTGCGGCTTTCCCTCCTCGTGGCACCCAGGCTCAAAGACAAATACCGACTCGCCGACGACGCCGTCACCGCGGCCTGGCTGCGTGAACGCCGCGAGCACGGGGATGCCGTCGTATTGCACGGTTACGATCAGGCGGCGACCAAGCGTCGACGCGCGGAGTTCGCGACGCTGTCCAGGCATGAGGCAAAACTCCGTCTGCTGGCAGCAGATCGAGTGTTGGAGCAGGCAGGATTGCGCACCAGAGTGTTCGCTCCGCCCCGCTGGGTGGCCTCCACCGGAGCGATGTCGGTGTTGCCGGAGGCCGGATTTCGCTCGATGGCCGGACTCGGCGCCGTGCACGACCTTGCGCGAGGAACATCGCAGCGAGGTCGTGTGCTCGGAATCGGTGAGGGTTTCAAAGTCGAACCGTGGTGGTGCCGAGCCCTGATCCTCGGGGCCGGCCGCAGCGCAAAGCGCGGCGGCCTTGTCCGACTGTCGATTTCGGCCAAGCAGTTGGGGAACGAAGGGCCGCGTCGGGCGATGCTCGACGCGATCGACCTTGCGCTCTTCCATGAAGCGACATCGAATGTGTACCGGTGGAACTCATCGGCGTCGGAACTGGGCGCAGCGTAGATTGCCTTCATGGCAACTATTGAGTAGCTGGATTGGTCAGTTGAGTTCTCGGCCGCGCGCCGGAATGTACGTTCAATACCTTTTATGTGATCAGCGACGGTATTTTCGGACTCTCAACAATTTGCGGGCAAAGTGGACAATCATTTTCGGGGGTGTGGTCGACGCCTCGGTTCGGTGCTACGGTGCTTCCAGTTAATTTACCGCTAGTAGATCGGGCTGGGATACAACCATGCGCGCACGAGTGTTCTCGAAGTCGACTAATCGACGTATTGTCGCGGCAGTGGGCGCACTCGCCTGCGCGGCACTGGTACCCACTGTGGCAACTGCGGCACCGGTCGACCTGGGTTCGCTGTCCACTGGCAGCCTGGATGGCGGATCGAGCGAATCGGGCCAGGGCGCCCTCGTTGCAACCGTCGATGATCAGGGCTCGTCCTTGACGTTGCGGTTGGACAAGGTAGATCTGCGCGGCAAGGATTTTCGTATGGCCGTGCAGAAATCCGGTGGCGCCCTTGTTGATTCGGAGTTGCCTGCACCACGTTCGTATCTCGGAAGCATCGACGGTCGTCCAGACGCAGTTGTTGCCGCCATCGTCGACTCCACCGGAACCCTTCGTGGACAGGTGATCTTCGATCGAGGCGCCTCTATCGATTTTGTCGGCTCGTCGGTAGTGGGCCGTACCTCCGCGCCGATCGACGCGGCCCCCACATGGCCAACCGCTGCTATCGCGCCCGCGTCGGCTGCATCAGTGGGAAAAACCATGAAGCAGTTCGACATCGGATTGGATCTGAGCGGGGAGTGGTACTCCGCTCACGGCAACGGCAGTCCTGCAGTTGCATTGGATCGCGTCGAGGAATCCATCGCGCGAACTGCAGTGATCTGGATGAGGGACGTGGGAATTCGGCCGGTCGTCGGTCAAGTCGTGCTGCGGGCCGATGCAGCCAGTGATCCGTACAAGACCTCCTGCGAAAACTTTGATGCTCTCGAGAGCGAGTGGTCCGACAAAGTCGGCACCACCGTCGATCAGGCGACAGTCGTGTGCAAGTCCGGTGGCGGAAACGCCTACTACTCCAAGTTCCTCACCGATCACAGCTACGCGCACGTCGGCGCGGAAGGCGACGGTAACTTCTCCCGGGTACTCCGTCACGAACTGGGACACAATTTTTACGCCGATGACTACCACGGAGGTAGCGCGGAGGGCCGCACGATCATGAACGGCAATGATCTGGCCCGCTTCGACGGAACAGAATTTGCTGCCATCGTCGATGCCGCCGAGGTCGCGTCAGCTCGACTCGATGACCTGGGCCGGTACACCGCGACCGCGTTGCCGCCCTACGCAGCACTCGACACCGCAGAAGTTCGATCCGGTGCTACGGCCACGATCGACGCAGTCGCGAATGATCATGACAGCAACGGAGATTCGATCTCCGTGACCGGCGTCGAGGCAACGTCACTGCTCGGTGGCACCGTGAAGCTCGAAAACGGCAAGGTGGTGTTCAAAGCCGGAACGAAGACGGGCACCGACAAGATTCTCTACACCCTTACCGACGCGAATGGTGGGACAAGCACCGGCTGGATCATCGTCAAGGTGAAGGCATAGAAGAAACTCGCCTCGGAAAACTCCAGCTACGCAATCTCGACGTCGGACTCCTCGTCGAGCACGCGGAACTCGGTGCCGGCGGGGGCCATGTCGGAGTAACGACCGTAGAAGATGCCCGATGCCTCCTCGCGGAGTATGCCCTGATGAATAGGCACCGCGACACGAGGAGCTACCGCTCGGAGATAGTCGACGGCTTCCCAGATCTTCAACCACGGCGCAGCGGCAGGCAAAGCAAGAACATCAACGGACTGCTCGGGCACGACCAACGAGTCACCCGGGTGCATGAACTGTGCCGGATTGACGGCATCGCCGAGTAGGAAAGCAGTGTTGTCGATCATCGGCAGATCGGGATGAATGATCGCGTGCTCGCCGCCTGCGCCGGTCACCTGAACCTCACCGATGCTGAAGTGCTCACCCGCCCGAACGGCATTCCACCGGCCACCGAGCTTGGCCGCAGTTTGCGGATCGCTGTACAAAGCCGCGTCGGGATTCGCGTCGACGAGAGCGGGCAGACGCTCTGGATCCGCGTGATCCGGGTGCTGATGCGTTACGAGAATGGCGTCGAGGCCGGTCACGCCCTCGAAACCGTGCGAGAAATTGCCCGGATCGAAGAGGATTTTCGAACCGTTCAATTCGACAAGTACACAGGAATGGCCAAAATGTGTCAGTCGCATGATTTCGAGTATGCCTTTTACAGGTGGTGGGCGTCACCCCAGCTCTCACTCGATGCGAAGGTTCCAGACTGCGCCCGGTAAACTCGTCGATACCCGGTGTTTCACTCTGGGTTCGCGCACTAGTACCGAGGAGCAGCACGTGGCCCGTGTCGTCGTCGAAGTCATGCCCAAGGCCGAGATTCTCGACCCCCAGGGACAGGCCATTGTCGGGGCACTGTCTCGCCTGGGCTTTGCAGGAGTATCCGATGTCCGTCAGGGCAAGCGGTTCGAGTTGGAAATCGACGGCAGCGTCGAAGATGCCGAGCTCGAGAAGATCGCCGAAGGCCTACTGGCCAACACGGTGATCGAGGATTGGACCGTCAGGCGAGTCGAGGCATGAGCGCACGAATCGGAGTCATCACCTTCCCGGGCACACTCGACGACGTCGACGCAGCTCGCGCGGTGAACTTGGCCGGCGGTGAAGCTGTGGCACTGTGGCACGGCGACGCCGACCTCAAGGGCGTCGACGCAGTCATCGTCCCCGGTGGATTCTCCTACGGCGATTACCTTCGCTGTGGTGCGATCGCACGGTTCGCTCCGGCCATGGGCAAGGTTGTCGAAGCAGCCAAGGGCGGCATGCCCGTCCTCGGCATCTGCAACGGCTTCCAGATCCTCTGCGAAGCTGGTTTGCTCCCCGGAGCCCTCACCCGCAACCAGGGTCTGCACTTCATCTGCCGCGACGAGTGGCTGACCGTCGAAGCCACCAACACGGCCTGGTCTTCACGTTACGAGGCCGGCGCGCAGATCCTCATCCCCCTCAAGTCGGGTGAAGGTCGCTTTCAGGCATCCGAGAACGTTCTCGACGAACTCGAAGGCGAAGGCCGCGTCGTATTCCGTTACTCGGAAGAGAACCCCAACGGCTCACAGCGTCGTATTGCGGGTATTTCCTCCGCCAACGGTCGCGTCGTCGGACTCATGCCGCACCCCGAGCACGCCACCGAGGCTCTCACCGGCCCCAGTGACGACGGACTCGGTTTGTTCTACTCGGCATTGGATTCAATCGTCAACGCCTGATACATCTTTTCGGCAGCGCCCGCCCACCAGTTCACCTGGTTGGCGGGCGCTGTTTTTCATGTGTCTGATGCGAGTTGCCCGGGCAGTGCAAGTTCGAGGATGGTGCCGCCGAGCGGATTCGGCCGAGCCGTCAACGAGCCGCCGTGGGCGCGTGCGAGACTCCGCGCAATGGTGAGTCCCAATCCGGAACCGTCGGAACTCTCGCCGCGATGAAACCTGTCGAACACAGACTCTAGTTGATCCTCCGGGATGCCCTCACCGGTGTCGCTGACAGCTACCGAAACGTGGTCGGGCGATTCTGTGACGGCTACGGCGACGCTTCCCCCGCCTGGCGTGTGCCGCAATGCATTCTCGAGAAGGTTGGTCAGAATTTGTTCGATCCGCTGGCGATCGACGCGAACTCTCACCGGGTGCGCAGGTGTTGCCGTGGACAGCGTCACGGCGCGTTCCTCGAACCGTGGTGCGACCGCAGTTGTTGTGCTGCAGACGATATCGCTGAGGTCGTCGGCTGCGAGAATGAGATCCAGGGCGTGCTCGTCGGCCGCCGAAACATCGGAGAGATCATGAGCGAGCCGTCGCAGTCGTTCCAGTTGATCGCGCATCACTGCCCATGACGTGCCATCGGCCTCGAGCACACCATCCTCGAGGCCGTCCACGTAAGCTGCCAAAGTTGATACCGGAGTGCGTAATTCGTGGGCCAGATCCGCCAACAGGCGCTTACGGACGCGATCGGAATGATCAAGTCGCTCGGCCATGTCGGAGAATGCGCCTTCCAGGCGCGTGAAATCCGAGTCGACATCCGAATGCTCGATGTGGACGTCGTACTTGCCTTCGGCGACGCTCTGCGCCGCGACCGCGAGTCGACTGATAGGTGCGGTAATCCGCCGAACGACGTACACCGCAGCGATACTCGCGCCGACGAGTGCAACCGCTATGCCGCTCAACAGTGCCACGAATATTGTTTGGCTGAAGGCTTCTTCGGTGTGCAGGCGGACGTTGTCGTCTTCGATCCCGGCCATCGCGAGGTGATTGTGGAACAGAGGAGCCGCGATTGCGACAGCGACCGCAGCGATCGTCACGCAACAGGCCAGCAGAACGACAATCTGAGCGACCAGCAACCTGCCGCGCAGGCCGAGGCGGTTCATGACGACCTCAATGCATAACCCATACCGCGCACGGTCCGGATGAAACGGGGATCTGCTGCGTCGTCGCCGAGTTTGCGTCGGAGCGCGCGGATGTGGACGTCGACGATGTGCTGATCGCCGAACCACGAGGAACCCCAGACTGCCGTGATGATGTCGCTTCGGCTCAGGGCGGCGTCGGGTCTGGTCGCCAGGGCAGTGAGAAGTTCGAACTCGGTGGGGGTGAGTTCTACGGGCGCTCCGTCGACGCGCACGGTCCGCGCGATGAGGTCGATATCGAGGCCGTCCGGCGTCGGCAACGGTTCGGACATCAGGCTCGACGCCCGGGGTCTACGCAGAAGCGCTTTGACGCGCGCGACAAGTTCGCGCGGTCCGAAGGGTTTGACCACGTAGTCGTCCGCACCGGCTGCGAGTCCCGCGACCTTGTCGGACTCGTCGCCGCGGGCCGACAACATCAGAATGTAGGCATCGGAGAAACTGCGGATTCGTCGGCAGACTTCCATGCCGTCGAATCCGGGAAGCATCAGATCCAGAACGACAAGCGAAGGTTCGAAATCATGGGCAGCCGCGACGGCGGTCGGACCGTCATGCGCGATGCGAACGTGAAAACCTTCGCGTGCAAGGTAATTGGCTACCACCTTGGCGAGTGCCGGTTCGTCCTCGACCACCAGGACGCGGTCGGCTCCCTCGGCGCGTGAGTGTCCGGATTCGGAGTTCATGTTGTCAGGTTAGCCCAGCAGCGAGGCGATATCGGCGCCTTCAGGTGGACTGTGAAGATTCGATGAAGGTACTCCGTTTCGATCGGTTATCACGGGCTTCGGCGCACTCTCGTCGGTAGGGTGGTGGACGCACGCTTCGAAGGTTTCAATTTCCGAAGCCGTTGCACAGTAATAAGTTTCGTGTGAAGTCGGATTTTCAGGAGTGTTGTCGTGGTGTTCTCTCTCAAGAGTGGTTATGTGAAGTTTGTTCCCGTCTTGGCAGCAGGTGCGTTGGTGATCGCCGGTTGTTCGGACGGCGGTGATTCGGCGCCCACAACTGCGGCGGAGACATCGATATCCGCCTCCCAGACTGCGGTCCCGCAGGGAGTCAACGCAGCGGACATCGAGTTCTTGGAGGGGATGTACCCGCACCACGCCCAGGCGCTCGACATGGCAAAAATGGTTGAGGGGCGGACGGATAACGCTGAATTGATCGCGCTGGCAGCGCAGATCGAAGCTGCTCAGGACCCGGAAATGCAGCAGATGTCGGAAATGCTGACACAGTGGGGGCGCCCCGACCCGGCGTCCAACCCCACAGGCGGCATGGACCATTCCGGTCACGGGGTAGGGATGGCAGACATGCCGGGCATGATGTCGGATGACGACATGGCCGCGATGATGGATGCCCAGGGTGTCGAGTTCGACAAGATGTGGCTGACCATGATGATCGAACATCACACCGGCGCGATCACCATGTCGCAGACCGAACTCGACTCCGGGTTGGATCCAACTGCCGAGAAGCTGGCAGAAGAGATCATCGCTGCTCAGCAGGCCGAGATTGTGCAGATGCAAGCGATGCTGGCCGCCTTGTAGCGGTGCCCGCGATTGTCGAGGTGTTGATTCGGGCATACGTTCAGGACATGGACGAGTCCATGATCACCGGTGAGTCGAAAACGGTGCGGCGCACAATCGGTGATCAGGTGGTTGCGGGCACTGTGGCCTGCGCATGTTCTCGAGCGCCATGCGGTCGGTAATCAGAATCCCCGCTCGCGCAGCATGTTCCGTGGCAATCGACCCTACTAACGGGATTGCCAGCCCCAGCGCGTGCGGACACGCAATCACCAGCACGGTGATGGTGCGGGTCGGAATCCGTGGCTGAGGTGATTTCAGGTAGCGATCACTGGTTGGGTGAAGGCTCGACGGTGCTGCATGTATTGAGGGACAACGTCGTGATGGGGCGTTGGCCCAGGCCGATGTCGGTATCGCCAGTGGCGCCGGCACTGACGTGGCGATCGCGTCGGGGGGAGTTGTTCTGGCGAGCGATGATCCGCGAGCGGTAGCCTCGGTTATCGAGTTGTCGCACGCAACCTACCGGAAAATGGTTCAGAACTTGTGGTGGGCAGCGGGTTACAACGCAATTTCGGTTCCCTTGGCTGCGGGTGTGCTGGCGCCTGCCGGGTTCGTGCTGCCCATGGAAGTGGGGGCAATCCTGATGTCGGTATCGACCGTGGTGGTTGCGGTCAACGCTCAATTGCTTCGACGGTTGGATCTGCGGCAACCACCCGTCCCCGCGGGGGAGTCGAAAGTCCTCACGCCGCAGCTTTGAATGGATCGTGTTCCGCGATCAGTTTGTCGAGCCTGGCTTCATCCATACGAACCCGGACGGTGGAGGCTTCCTGCTGATCGCGAATCACCTTTGCCAAGGTGAATGTGCTGGTCACCAGAAACAGTAGAGACATGCCGAGGAATCCGCGCTGCCAGGCGTCGATCGGTAGGTAGGCGATGCCCACGAGGGTGCCTACGAAGCTCACGGCAAACGCTATTCCGGCCTGTGCAAAAAATGCGGCGGTGCTCTTCGAGGGTGTTGTCGGTGTGCTCATGACAATAAGTCTGCAGGTCCGAGCGCCTTGGCTGGATGCGTAGTCCTACTCGAGTTCTCACGGTACTTACCCGGCAGGTACCGGGCATAGTTGTATACATACCAACCGGTACTTTGTTGTATGTAGATAGTTCACTACAAAAGAAGTTTTCGGGCGAATGTAACAAAACACTTGCCGTTTCTTTACAGATCTGGGTAACCTGTAACGGTAAGCCTGGTGGACAGGCTGAATGTCTACGGCATCCGATGGCGTATGGATGACCGTTGTGACAAGACCGTTATTGCGAAATCGGTGGAGGTAGCATCATGGAAGGCGTTCCCATGTCTCGTCAGGCAATCAGTCTCGGCAGCTCGAATGGGTTGTCCGACAATGACAATCGGCAATACGGCGGCGGGGGTTTAGCAGATCGCCTTGGTGTCCTGTTCCAATCGGCGGCCGAATCGGGGACGGTACTCACTCGTGGGCACCTTGCGGCAGTGTTGTCCTGCTCGGATGCTCAGTGGGAGATGGCTGGTGGAGTGCTGACCGATGGTCGCGAACTCCTGGGGCAAGACCCCCGGAAGATCGTCCTGGAATGGTTGGGCGAGATGGGTGGCAGCAACGAGGTCGAGGTATCGGACGTCTGGGCGCTGCGATTCATGCGTGTCGCGGAGGGGTTGTCCAGTGAGTCACTTGCACTGTTGGTGCAGGCGTGTGCTCACTTGGCGCAGTCGGAACGCAGCGAGAACCACACTGCAGTTTAGGTAGTAGCAGCTAGACCGGTTGGGCCGTGAGTTCGTCGACAAGTGCCTGTACATGGGCCTTGATCTTGTCCCGGATAGGTCGGACGGCGTCGATGCCCGCTCCAGCCGGATCATCGAGAACCCAGTCTCGGTAGCTTGTACCCGGGAAGACCGGGCAAGTATCACCGCAACCCATCGTGATGACAACGTCCGAATTCTGCACTGCATCGGCGGTGAGAATCTTCGGAGTTTGGTCGGAGATATCGATACCTAGCTCCGCCATCGCTTCGACCGCAGCGGAATTGACGCTCTCGGCCGGCGCGGATCCGGCTGAGCGAACCTCGATGGCATCGGCGGCGAAATGATTCAGGAATCCGGCCGCCATCTGTGACCGGCCGGCATTGTGGACGCACACGAACAGAACGCTGGGCTTGTCGGACATGAGTTTCGGGTTCCTTTCACGAAGCAACTCTAGGACGATGCGTTTGTAGAGTCGGCAGATTCGAGTGAAATATCCTGGGTGGCAAAGCGTTTACGTAGAGCGAGTGAGACGTAGACCAAGCCGACCAGCACCGGTACCTCGATCAGTGGGCCGACAACACCGGCGAGTGCTTGGCCGGACGTGGCGCCGTACGTGGCGATGGCAACGGCGATTGCCAATTCGAAGTTGTTGCCGGCTGCGGTGAACGCGAGTGTTGTGGTGCGTTTGTATCCCAATCCCATTGTGGCACCGAGGATGTAGCCTCCGCCCCACATCAGAGCGAAGTAAGCCAGCAGGGGAAGCGCTATGCGGACGACGTCCCACGGCTGCGAAGTGATCTGCTCGCCTTGCAGCGAAAACAGGACAACGATAGTGAACAGCAGACCGTAGAGCGCCCACGGGCTGATCTTGGGAATGAACGTGTTGTCGTACCAGTCTCGGCCTTTCGACCGCTCACCGAAAAAGCGGGACAGGAAGCCGGCGAGCAACGGGATGCCGAGAAAGATCAGCACGGATTTGGCGATCTGCCACGGTGACGTATCGATCGTTGTCTGCTCGAGGCCGAGCCACCCGGGCAGAACCGAGAGGTAGAACCAGCCGAGCACGGCGAACATGACTACCTGGAACACCGAGTTGATGGCTACCAATACCGCGGCGGCTTCGCGGTCTCCGCAGGCCAGGTCGTTCCAGATGATGACCATTGCGATACAGCGGGCCAGACCGACGATGATCAGACCCGTCCGGTATTCGGGGAGGTCGGGCAGGAAAAGCCAGGCAAGGGCGAACATCAGTGCCGGTCCGAGGATCCAGTTCAGGAACAGCGATCCGGCAAGGAGTTTCTTGTCGCCGGTGACGGTGTCGAGGCGGTCGTATCGGACTTTCGCGAGTACGGGATACATCATGATCAGCAAGCCCAGCGCGATCGGCAGCGAGATACCGTCGATCTGCACCTTTTCGATTGCTGTGTTCAAGCCTGGAACCCAACGGCCCAGGAGCAGTCCGGCAACCATCGCGACACCGATCCACGCCGGAAGAAATCGGTCGAGAGTGGAGAGTTTGCCGACAACGGCTGGATTCTTGGTTGTGGCAGCGTTGCTCATGCCGTGACCTCGGCGCATTCGTCTGCGGCGGATCCTTCGACCAGGAGAACCGCTGAAAGCTGTCGTAGTGCAGCAGGAACAACCCAGTAGTACACCCAGGTGCCACGTCGTTCGCAGTCGAGCAGTCCGGCCTGGCGCAGCACCTTGAGGTGATGCGAGATTGTCGGCTGAGACAGATCGAACGTGTCGGAAATGTCGCAGACGCAGGCTTCTCCACCCTTGTGGCTGGCCACCAGGCTCAACAGGCGCAGTCGCACGGGGTCGCCGAGTGCCTTGAACATCCGGGCCAAGTCACCGGCCCAGTCCTCGGTCAACGGTTCGCGGACAAGTGGGGTGCAGCACGCGTCGGATTCCGGCACGTCTTGATTCGACATTCGTCAATATTGACAGATGTCGAAATAGGGCGCAATTCGGCGATGGCCGAACCGTCGCTCGAAGACCTCAGGCGGACTCGGCCGCTGATCTCCGTTCGAGAAGAACGGTGTCGCGCCAGATGCCGTCGAGTTGGGCGATCTTCTCGCGGATGCCGACGGTGCGGAACCCGGCGGAGTGATGCAGTGAGATCGAAGCGCGGTTTTCGGGGAAGATCGAGGTCTGCAAGGTCCAGAAGCCGTCATCGTCGGCGGACATAACCTGCTTGCGTAGCAGTGCTTTTCCGACGCCTCGGCCACGCATCCCGTCGGCTACATAGACGGAATTCTCGGCAACCCCGCGGTAGCAGTCTCTCCCGGAGGCTTGGCTCAGAGTCGCCCATCCCACGACGAGATCGTCGATGGTCGCGACCCAGCGGTGTTTTGGCAGCCACTGCACATCGAGTTGCTCGCGGGTAGGAACCTCGACGGCGAAGGTGGCGTTGCGGGTGTCGATCCCTTCGCCGTAGATCCGTAGGACCGCGTCCCAGTCTTTGTCGGCCATCGCCCGCACGGTGACGTCGTCGGGCAGATCGGTCGGGCAGCAGGGCCGCGGCGCGAGAACTCCCATGACGATGTCGGCCGGCTGCGGCAAGGCAACGCAGCACGTCGGACTCATCGCAACAACGGTGCTGGTTCCATCCTTGCGCAGATCTACGAATCCCACGTCGGCGAGCTTGCGTAGATGGTGGGAAACGGTTGGTTGTCCGATTCCCAGAGCTTCTGCGAGTGCGCCGACGGTAATCCCGCCGGAAGCGCTCGCGACCCGGTGCAGGAGTCGGACCCGCATCGGCTCGGCCAGGCAAGCGAACCACTGTGCATACGTGTCGGCGTCACTCTGTTCGATCAGGTTCGAACCGATCTGGCCCTGAGCCGAATCGCCGATGCGAACGGCCGGAGTCTGCAGCGATGTCATATTCACACTATATCGATAACGGTCGATGGTTGCATTCATCGACGTTCGTCAATATAGTCGGATTAAATATTGATGACTGTCGATGAAGGAGTGTTGGTGATGGATGAACTACCTGTTGTGGTGATCGGAGCCGGACCGATCGGTCTCGCTGCCGCTGCGCAGTTGCGCGAGCGCGGCCTCGCACCGCTGGTGTTCGAGCGCGGCGAGGTGGCGGGCGCAGCGATATCCGAATGGAATCACGTGCGGCTGTTTTCGCGTTGGTCCGAACTTGTCGACCCGGCGGCTCGGCGCCTGCTCGAGCAGAAGGGATGGAACTCGCCCGACGCCGATACTTACCCGACTGGGCAACAATGGCGACGGCTCTACCTCGAGCCGCTCGCCAAAGCCCTCGGCGATGTGGTCCAGTTTGGCACCGAGGTGGTCGGCGTTGCCCGGCGCGGCCGCGACCTGGTCGTTGACGACGGCCGGGACTCGGAACCCCTCTCGATTCATATTCGTCGTACCGACGGGACCGAGGATCGAGTCTTCGCTCAAGGTGTTGTCGATGCGTCAGGGACCTGGGGAGAACCCAATCCTCTTGGCGGGGAAGGTTTGCCGGCGCTCGGGGAAAATGCGGCCGGGGATGTGATCACGTACCGTGTCCCCGATCTCGACGACGAGGCCGTGCGCGCACGTTTCGCGGGAAAGCACACCGTCATCGCGGGCAGCGGTCATTCGGCGCTGACGGCGATGGTCGCTCTGGCCGCACTCGAGGCGGAGGGCACCCGAATCACCTGGGTGGTCCGGCGGGGGAATGTCGGTTCCGCGTTCGGCGGCGGCGAGTCTGACGAGCTGCCCGCTCGCGGTGCGCTCGGACTGCGCGCGAAGAAGGCCGTCGACGACGGGCTCCTCACACTGGTCGCCGGATTCCGCACCGCAAGTGTCGAATCCGCGGGGGACGGCCAGGTGTCGCTGATCTCCGATGGCGGTCACCGGGTCGAGAACGTCGACAATGTCGTCGCATTGACCGGCTTCCGTCCTGATTTGTCCTGGCTCTCGGAAATCCGCCTCGGTCTCGACCCCGTATTGCAGGCACCGACACAGCTCGCGCCGCTGATCGACCCGAACGTCCACTCCTGCGGCACGGTGTATCCCCATGGCGCGAAGGAACTTCGACACCCCGAACCGGGTGTGTACCTGGCGGGGATGAAGAGCTACGGCCGCGCGCCGACGTTCTTGGCCATGACCGGATACGAGCAGGTTCGCAGCATCGCCGCCGAACTTGCCGGTGATCACGAAGCTGCTGCCCGGGTGGAGTTGATTCTCCCGGAAACCGGAGTCTGCGGTGGGGCAGGAGTTTTCGACGAACCCGATACAGCGGAAAGTGAAGGTGGTTGCTGCGCTACACCGGCTCCGCAACTGATTTCACTCTCCGGCCGCGCCGGTAGTGCCAACTCCTGCGGATAGAACCCAACCGATGACCACCGTCGAGGATCCGTCCGTTGCCCTCGCTCCTTCGGGTCTGCGGCGGGTCCTGGCGGCGTTGTGCCTGACAGAAATTACCAGTTGGGGAATCCTGTACTACGCGTTTCCTGTTCTGTCGGTGTCGATCTCACGCGACACCGGATGGTCGATCACGGTGATCGTGGCTGCGTTTTCCGTCAGTCAGCTGATTGCTGCCGCAGTCGGGATTCCGGTCGGGCGAGTCCTTGACCGACACGGGCCCCGCTGGGTCATGACCACGGGTTCGGTGCTTGCGGTCCCTGCGGTTGTCGCCATTGCGACAGCACCTACGATCCCTGTCTTTTTTGCCGGGTGGGTACTCGCAGGAGTCGCTATGGGGGCGGTGCTGTATCCACCGGCATTCGCCGCGTTGACGCGTTGGTACGGTGACGGCCACGTCAAAGCGCTGATGATTCTCACACTTGCCGCCGGTTTGGCCAGCACGGTATTCGCGCCGATTTCCGCTGCTCTTGACGATCGATTCGGTTGGCGCACAACGTACTTGGTTCTCGCGCTCATTTTGGCTGCAGTTACTATCCCCGGGCATATCTGGGGTTTGCGAGGTTCGTGGCCCGAACCGGTTCGCCTTGCCGGGGCGCACCCAGCCGATTTCCGAAACGCCGTCCGCAGTCCTGCGTTTCTGGCACTCGCCATTGCTCTCGCAGCCGGGGCGTTTGCCGCGTCGGCGGGAGTGTTCAATCTTGTGCTGCTGTTGATCGAACGAGGTTTCAGTCCCGGTCTTGCCGCTCTGACGCTCGGGTTGGGCGGCGCCGGCCAGGTTGTCGGCCGACTCTTCTATCTGCCGTTTGCGGCACGAACGACCGTTCGTATGCGCACCGTATCCGTTATTGCAGTCGCCGGACTGAGCACCGCCGGACTAGGTCTCACTGGCGTGGCCACCGTATTGATCGGTCTGGCAATCGGCGCGGGATTGGTCCGCGGAATCTTCACCCTCATCCAGGCCACTGCGATTACCGATCGATGGGGAAGAGAGCACTACGGCCGTCTGAGCGGAATCATGTCGGCGCCGATCGTCATTGCCATGGCGCTCGGGCCGTGGGCCGGCAGCGTGCTCTCGATGTGGTCCGGGAGTTATGCCCACGCCTACCTGATTCTCGGAGCGATCGCCGTCGTTGCCGCCGCGATCGGTGCCGCAAGCATTCCGGTTGCGGTCTCTCAGAAGTGAGAGAATCTTCCTCAATTGTCGGTGCCTTCCTTTACCGTTGGCCCATGACACTGACTCTGGGAATGATCACATTCGACAGCCTTGATCCAGGTCCACTCGCGCGATGGTGGGCTGAGCAGTTGGGCGGCAGCGTCACACAGGAGAACGACGGATGGTTCTACGTCGTCGAGGTCCCCGGCGCCTCCACCAATTTTGCCTTCCAGAAAGTCCCGGATCCCACGGCCGGAAAGAACCGAATCCACCTCGATCTGTCCAGCGAGGATCTCGACGCTGAAGTGTCGCGGCTGATCGAGGCCGGCGCTTCTGAGCATCACCGCGAGAACATGGACGGATTCCGCTGGGTGACACTGACAGACCCAGACGGCAACCAGTTCTGTGTGTCCGGCGCCCACAGCTGAGTGGTGGCTAGTCGGGCATGATGAAGGACATGACTTCCCACCCTTCTCTGACCGGGGCCGACGCTACTGGCCTGTGTAGTTTCGTTGATTCGTCGCCGTCACCGTTCCACGTGTGTGCAACAGTGGCGTCGCAGCTCACAGCCAGCGGATTTGTGGAACTGCAGGAGACCCAGGCGTGGCCGTCGGAGCCGGGACGGTATTTCCTGGTGCGGGGCGGTTCACTGATCGCGTGGAGTACCGACGGAGTCAGCGATTCCGCGCCGTTCCGCATCGTCGGTGGTCATACCGACAGCCCGAACTTGCGGGTGAAGCAGCATCCGGATCTGACGTCGGCGGGCTGGCAGATGGTAGGCCTCGAGCCGTATGGCGGAGCTTTGCTGAACTCGTGGCTTGATCGCGATCTCGGTATTTCCGGCCGTGTGAGTGTTCGGGTGGGAAACACTGTGGAGCAGAAGCTGGTTCGCATCGACGACCCGATTCTTCGCGTCCCGCAGTTGGCGATCCATCTGTCCGAGGACCGGAAGGGCGTCACACTGGATCCGCAGCGGCATGTCAACGGAATCTGGGGTGTGGGCACCAAGCCCAAGTCCTTCATCGGATTTGTCGCCGATCGGGCCGGAGTGGCTGAATCATCCGTTCTGGGTTGGGAGTTGATGACTCACGACCTGGCGCCGAGCGCTGTGGTTGGCCTGGGCAAAGAGCTCGTCAGTGCGCCGCGGCTCGACAACCAGGGCACGTGTTATGCCGGGACACAAGCACTTCTAGCCGCCGCCGAATCTCCGGGGAGCCATGTGCCCGTGCTTGCGCTCTTCGATCACGAAGAGGTGGGCAGCATGTCGGATCGCGGTGCGTTCTCGGATCTGCTCAACACGGTCCTCGAACGAATAGTGTTGGGCCGCGGCGGTGGGCGCGGCGAATTCCTACAGGCGATGGCAGGTTCGGTGTGCGCATCCGGCGACATGGCGCACGCGACGCATCCCAACTACCCAGAACGTCACGAACCCGCGCACCGCATCGAGATCAACGGTGGTCCGGTACTCAAGGTCAACCAGAATCTGCGATACGCGACGGACGCTGCAGGTGCCGGTGAGTTCGCGCTTGCCTGCGACCAAGCGGGAGTTCCGTTGCAGCGCTATGTGCATCGGGCTGATCTGCCGTGCGGTTCTACCATCGGACCGATCACCGCATCGCGTACCGGGCTGTCCACCGTGGACGTCGGGGCGCCTCAGCTCGCAATGCACTCGGCTCGCGAGTTGATGGGCGCCGCCGACATCACGATGTATGCGGACGCTCTCGGCGCATTTCTTACACCAAGGAGTTAGAGGCCATAGCGGGGAGTTTCTCGAAGAATTCCGTGGTCGGGGTGAAGAACATCGAACCCGTCACGGCTGTCGAGAAGTCGAGAAGGCGGTCGTAGTTACCGCGCGGTGAGCCGAGGAACATGTTCTCCAACATGCGCTCGGTGATGGCGGGAGTGGCGCAGTACCCGATGAAGAATGTGCCGATCTCGTCATCACCGAGGCGTCCGTAGGGCATGTTGGCGCGCAGAATTTCGAGGGAGTTGCCGTCGTCGTCCTTGATCGCGTTGAGCGCGACGTGTGAGTTGGCCGGCATGACGTCCTTGGACATCTCGATGTCCTCGAGTTTGGTGCGGCCGATGACGCGTTCCTGTTCGTCGACTGTGATCGCTTCCCACTCACGCATGTTGTGGATGTATCGCTGGATGTGGACGTAACTGCCGCCCGAGAAATCGGGATCTTCGTCGCCGACGGTCACGGCAGCGATCGCGGCGCGGCCCGACGGGTTCTCGGTTCCGTCCACGAAGCCGATGAGGTCGCGGTTCTCGAAATACTGGAAACCGTGAATCTCGTCGACGACAGTTGCCGCGCCGTGCAGGCGCTTCGTGATCTGACGAGCTACCTCGAAGCACGCGTCCATGCTCATCGCACGAATGTGGAAGAGCAGATCTCCGGGCGTCGACGGCGCGTGATGGACGTCTCCCTGCAGAGCCGTGAACGGTCGTAGCAAGGCGGGCCGTGGACCGGCGAACAAACGATCCCAGACGTCCGAACCGATGCTGGTCACCACGTCCAAACCGGAACCGGGAACGCGCAGACCCACCGACCGCTGCAGGCCGGCCACATCGGCGAGCAATGCGCGCGTTGTGTCCTCGCCGCCAGGATTCACCGTCGCAACCAGGAAAATCGCCGCGGGAGTCAGCGGGGTCGTCACCGACTGGGATTGAGCCGTGACGTCCGACTGACGCACATCCTGTGGCATGGGGAAACCTTCCGTTCGAGTACCAAGCGACACCGGACCGAAAATAAAAACCGACCGGTTACCGAAACCGTAAACGAGTGTGACGGGGACGACTTCGAAGACCCACTGCTCGCGTCGGTGCCGCCGTCTGCGGAAGTCGTCGGCCCACCCCGATAGACTGTCTCCCGGCACGTTCTTTCGTTGGGCACATTTGTGGTGTCCCGCTCCGCGCCGGCTCGCTCTTGACTCCCGTAGGGAAGGGACCCCTCTCCAGTGTCTGCTCATCAGGTCGATACCGTCACGCACGCATCGGCTGATCCCGATGCCGCTCAGCCGTTCAAGGAGCTAGGTCTCAAGGACGACGAATATGCCCGCATCAAGGAGATCCTGGGTCGCCGTCCCACGGACGCCGAACTGGCGATGTACTCGGTGATGTGGAGCGAGCACTGCTCGTACAAGTCCTCCAAGGTCCACCTCGGCTACTTCGGCAAGACCACCACCGACGAGATGCGCGCCAACATGCTGGCCGGTATCGGTGAGAACGCCGGCGTCGTCGACATCGGCGACGGTTGGGCAGTCACGTTCAAGGTCGAGAGCCACAACCACCCGTCCTACGTCGAGCCATACCAGGGTGCGGCAACCGGCGTCGGCGGCATCGTCCGCGACATCATGGCAATGGGTGCCCGGCCGATCGCCGTCATGGATCAGCTGCGTTTCGGCGCTGCTGACGCCCCCGATACCCGTCGCGTCGTCGACGGTGTCGTGCGCGGTGTCGGTGGTTACGGAAACTCCCTCGGCCTCCCCAACATCGGCGGCGAGACCGTCTTCGACGAGTCCTATGCCGGTAACCCACTGGTCAACGCCCTCGCTGCCGGCGTCATGCGCGTCGAGGATCTGCACCTTGCCTTTGCTTCGGGTGCAGGCAACAAGATCATCCTGTTCGGCGCACGAACCGGTCTCGACGGCATCGGCGGCGTCTCGGTTCTCGCGTCGGCAACGTTCGACGGTGACGGTGGCGGTCGTAAGAAGCTCCCTGCGGTTCAGGTGGGCGACCCCTTCACCGAGAAGGTGCTCATCGAGTGCTGCCTCGACCTTTACAAGGCCGGACTCGTTGTCGGTATCCAGGACCTCGGCGGCGCCGGACTGTCCTGCGCCACCTCCGAGCTGGCTGCAGCAGGTGACGGCGGAATGCACATCAACCTCGAAAAGGTTCCGATGCGTGCCACCGGAATGACCCCGGCCGAGGTTCTCTCCAGCGAATCGCAGGAGCGCATGTGCGCCGTGGTGACGCCCGAGAACGTCGACGCGTTCATGGAGGTCTGCAAGAAGTGGGACGTCCTGGCCACCGACATCGGCGAGGTCACCGACGGTGAGCACCTCACCATCTCCTGGCACGGCGAGACCGTCGTCGACGTTCCCCCGCGCACCGTCGCTCACGAGGGCCCGGTCTACCACCGTCCCGTCGAGCGTCCGGCCACCCAGGACGCGTTGATCGCGAACACCACCGCAGGCCTCAAGCGTCCCGAGACGGATGAAGAACTCGAAGCCACCCTGCTGAAGATGATTGCTTCGCCTGCGCTATGCAGCCGCAAGTGGATCACCGAGCAGTACGACCGCTACGTCCGCGGAAACACCGTTCTGGCCGAGAACGCCGACGGCGGCGTCATCCGCATCGACGAGAAGACCGGCCGCGGAATCGCGCTGTCCACCGACGCCTCGGGCCGCTACACCGCGCTCGACCCGTACACCGGTGCGCAGCTCGCTCTCGCAGAGGCATTCCGCAACGTGGCAGTCACGGGCGCAACGCCCAAGGCCGTCTCCAACTGCCTCAACTTCGGTTCCCCCGAAGACCCGGGCGTCATGTGGCAGTTCCAGCAGGCCGTTCGCGGCCTCGCAGATGGTTGCGCCACACTCGGAATCCCGGTCACCGGCGGCAACGTCAGCTTCTACAACCAGACCGGCACCACGCCGATCCTGCCGACACCGGTGGTTGCCGTCCTCGGTGTGATCGACGACGTTCACCGCCGTATCCCGACGGGCCTCGGACTCGAGCCCGGCGAGACGCTGATCCTGCTCGGCGACACCCACGACGAGTTCGACGGTTCCATCTGGTCGCAGGTCGAGCACGGCCATCTCGGTGGCGTGCCGCCGAAGGTCGACCTCGCCCGTGAGCAGCTTCTCGCCGACATCCTGCTCGCGTCGTCGCGTGACGGCCTCGTCACCGCAGCCCACGACCTGTCCGAAGGTGGACTGGCGCAGGCAGTAATCGAAGCAGCACTGGCCGGCGAAACCGGCTGCCGCATCCTGCTTCCCGAAGATGCCGACCCGTTCGTGGCACTCTTCTCCGAGTCCTCGGGTCGCGTCCTGGTGGCGGTTCCGCGCACCGAGGAAACGCGCTTCACCGGAATGTGCACCGCTCGCGGCTTGCCGTGGACGCGTATCGGCGTCGTCGACGAGGGCAGCGACTCCGTGGAGATTCAGGGACACTTCTCCGTCACGATGGCCAAGCTCCGTGAGGCCTTCGAGGGAACGCTGCCTGCCCTGTTCGGGTGATAGATGGTCGATTCCGGAGAACTGACTTCTTCTGACAGCCAGCCGCAGGAACACCACCTGCGGCTGGCTGTTCCCGCATCTCTCGAGAAGCTCGACAATCCCTTCACCGAGTGGGCGTGGGGGCTCCTCAAACTCGACTTCACCGGCATTGCGTTTGCCGCGTTCTTCTTCTGCTGGTCGCTGACTCCTTCGCTGTTGCCGCGTGATTGGCTGTTCCAAGGTTTGATCGGCGGTATCAACTCGGCCATCGGTTACGGCGTCGGAACGGCAATCGGGTGGGCCGTGGAGCGGTATTTGCTCAGTGGCCGTCGCTGGTGGCCTCTTCCCGAACCGGTGCCGAGCGCGATCAAGATCTTTGTTCCGGTCGCGTCGATCGTTGCCTCGATCATCATGCTCGTCTACGCCGCGGGGTGGCAGCGCGAAATCGCCGCGCTGACCGACGCGGAAGGCACCACCACCAGCGGATACATTCGCACTCTCGGCCTGAGCGTGCTCATCGGTGGTTCACTGATCGCGTTGTGGCGGTTGCTTCACGATCTGGTGAAACTCATTGCGCGCGTGCTGATGCGACGCTTCCGCTGGTCGCGGTCGGTTGCCAACGGCGTCGGCGTTGTGGTTGTGACGGTTCTGTTCTTCATGTTGGTCGACGGCGTACTGGTGCGCGGAATCTACGCCGCGACCAACTCGATTTTCAGTCTGCAGAACTCCACCACGCGCGACGGCGTCGTAGAACCACAGGATCCGATGAAATCGGGCAGCCCCGAATCTGCCGCGCCCTGGGACACATTGGGGTTCGAGGGACGGAACTTCGTCTCACGCGGATTGAACGCACAGGAACTCGAAGCGGCTAACGGCAAGCCCGCGACGGACCCCATCCGCGTGTATGCGGGCTTGGAAAGTGCCGAAGATCCGGATGAGCGCATGGATCTGGTCATCAAGGAACTCGAGCGGACCGGCGCTTTCCAGCGCAAGGTGCTCGTTGTCATTCCGACGACCGGTACCGGTTGGGTGAATCCCACCGCTGCGCAAGCGATCGAGTTGGTCGGAAACGGCGATACGGCGCTGGTCGCCAGCCAGTACTCGTATCTGCCGAGCTGGATCTCTTTCCTCGCAGATCAGGAAAAGGCGCAAGCTGCCGGACGCCTCTTGATCGAGCGGGTTCACGAAAGATGGCTCCAGGAACCGGAAGCCACCAGACCCAAGTTCATGGTTTACGGCGAAAGCCTCGGCGTCATGGCCGGCGCTGGAGCTTTCGACACTCTTCAAGCCGCCCGCGAGACCGCTGACGGAATCTTGTGGGTGGGCCCGCCAAACGCCACGTCGCTGTGGCGTTCGATTGTGCAACGACGCGACCCCGGCACAACCGAAGTGGCTCCCGTCTACGCTGACGGTCTGGCTGGGGTCCGGTTTGCGGATCGAGCCGAAGACATTCCGACCGCCGCAATGGTGTGGCCGGACCCCCATGTGCTGTTCATCCAGCACCCATCGGATCCGGTGGTGTGGTGGTCGCCCGACCTCATGTTCAACCGGCCACCGTGGTTGAAGGAGATTCCTGGATTCGACCGGTCACCGTCGATGAAATGGTTCCCGATCGTCACGTTCTGGCAGGTCTCTGCAGATCTCGGTAATGCTGCGGGTGTTCCGGACGGGCACGGCCACAACTACGGAACCACCGTGCTCGACGGCTGGGTCAGCGTCGCTCAACCAGAAGGCTGGACGGCGGCAGACACCGAGCGAGTGCGGGCGTCACTGGTTGCCGCGTTGCAGTCTCAAGGCCCGGAGAAATGAGGGGAGTAGCGTCGATTGCGCTCTCGGTAGCTGCGATCACGTGGAGCAATGCGGTGCTCCCGGCGTTCGGACTTTCACCCCGCGCGCGGGCAGTGGTCAACACCGTGGTGGGGTGCTCGGCCATCGGAGTCCTTCGGGCGCGCGGTTACAGCCGTGAGGAATTGGGTTTGGCCCACACCGGTATTCGTGGCGGTGCGCAGTTCGGGGGAGCTGCGGCCGGGGCAGTCCTTACCGGTTACAGCGTTGCCTTGGCCGTTCCGTCGTTGCGCGCGACCCTCGCTGCCGACGAGCGCGCGGACGGTCGCGAAGACTTCCTCGAATGGATCATCCTGCATATCCCGTTCGGTACGGTGTTGTCCGAAGAATTGTTGTTCCGCAGCGCTATGTCCGCAGTCTGGAATCGTGAACTGAACCGCCCAACAGCGCAGGCCGTGCATGCTCTCACCTTCGGGTTGTGGCACGTCGCGCCGGCGCGCGGCGCCGGCGACAATGTCCCTGCCGCAGTGGCCTTTACGGGCGCGTCGGCGTTGCTGTTCGAGTGGCTGCACCGCCGAGGTGGCAGCGTCCTCGCGCCGGCGTTACTGCACCTGGCGACCAATGCTGGTGGAGCACTTGCCGTTCGAATCGCCACCAATGGACAGGGAGTGAACTGATGCCACCGCGCCGCGCGGTCGACCCCGCAGAATTTCGTGCCGCGATTCTTGCTGTCGGACCTTGGCTTCGAGATCCGGAGCTTCCGAAGCCTTCTCGTGCTGAACTCGGTGCGGCAGTGAAGATGAGTGCGCGCACTCTCGAACAGATTGCTCCTGGATCGAGCGTCGAGGTGCGGGTCCCACCCTTTGTCGCGGTGCAATGCATCGAAGGTCCGCGTCACACTCGCGGAACCCCACCCAACGTCGTCGAAACCGATACTCGTACATGGTTGTTGATGGTGACCGGCCTGCTCGAGTTCGGTGAAGCTGCCGCTGACGGCCGGGTTGATGCATCCGGCAGTCGGGCTCCCGAAATTGCGCACTGGTTGCCGCTACTGCGATTGTGACATCAAGCTACGAACGGTTAGCTGACGAAACACTCAGTAGGGGGTTGACGTCGTAGTGGGGTCCGAATCTCTCGCGAGCGACTGATGCAGCCCTGACATGGTGCAGGTGGATCGACCGGGCGATCACGACGCTCAATTCGAGAATGAGAACGGTCGGCTCATCAGTGGAGATCCTTCCAGGCGATATCTTTTTCGGCGAATACGGAGTAGTCGGTTGCGGGGCTCCGAACTGAGTGGCGCGCCGTGAGCCATCGCTGAAATTCGCCGCGGCGACTGCAGAGACTGATCGGTCCGATTCAAGGCAAGGTTGCCCTGGGCAAGGCACGAGGAGAATTGGCCGTAGACTGTGTATGCCCCCCAACCCCTGCCCACAAAGGGAGCGCCACGTGACTCGTGCCGATCTGTCGGTCAACAGTCCAAATCTCCTCGCTACGAACCCGTCCGACGAGGACGAGAACGAGCCCCGCGAAGAATGCGGTGTATTCGGCGTCTGGGCGCCGGGAGAGGATGTGGCGAAGCTCACGTATTACGGACTGTATGCGCTACAACACCGTGGTCAGGAAGCTGCCGGCATTGCGGTGGCCGACGGCTCCCAGGTGCTGGTGTTCAAGGATCTCGGCCTGGTCAGCCAGGTGTTCGACGAGCAGACCCTCGCAGCGATGCCAGGTCACGTCGCCGTCGGACATTGCCGCTACTCCACGACCGGGTCCACGACGTGGGAGAACGCGCAGCCCATCTTCCGCACCACGACGGCAGGCACGGGCATCGCCCTCGGCCACAACGGCAACCTGGTGAACACCGCTGAACTCGCGAGCCGCACTCGCGCAGCCGGCCTGGTCAACGACAAGCGCCCAAACGCTGCGACTTCCGACTCCGACCTCATCGGTGGTCTGCTGGCACACGCTGCCGGCGACAGCACCATCGAGCAGGCCGCCATGGAACTGCTTCCCACTCTGGAAGGCGCGTTCTGCCTCACCTTCATGGACGAGCACACGCTCTACGCAGCGCGTGATCCACACGGAATTCGTCCGCTCTGCCTCGGTCGCCTGGATCGCGGTTGGGTGGTTGCCAGCGAGACCGCAGCCCTCGACATCGTGGGCGCGTCGTTCGTCCGCGACATCGAACCCGGTGAGCTGCTCGCGATCGACGCCGACGGCGTCCGCTCCTCCCGTTTCGCGAACCCGACGCCCAAGGGTTGCGTCTTCGAATACGTCTACCTCGCCCGTCCCGACAGCGTGATCGGTGGCCGTTCGGTCCACTCGACCCGCGTCGAAATCGGCCGCCTGCTCGCCAGCGAGCATCCTGCCGAGGGTGACTTGGTCATTCCGGTTCCCGAGTCCGGCACTCCCGCAGCAGTCGGGTACGCACAGGGTTCAGGCATCCCCTACGGCCAGGGACTGATGAAGAACGCCTACGTCGGCCGTACCTTCATCCAGCCGTCGCAGACCATTCGTCAGCTCGGCATCAGGCTCAAGCTCAACCCGCTCAAGGAAGTTATCCGCGGCAAACGGCTTGTTGTGGTGGATGATTCGATCGTCCGCGGCAACACGCAGCGTGCGCTCATCCGGATGCTCCGCGAAGCCGGCGCCCTCGAAATTCACGTCCGCATCGCTTCGCCGCCGGTCAAGTGGCCATGCTTCTACGGCATCGACTTCGCCTCACCGGCCGAATTGATCGCCAACGGAGCAGGCGGACAGGATGCCACGTTCGAGGAGATGCTCGACGGTGTGCGTCGTTCCATCGGAGCGGACAGCCTCGGCTACATCTCCACCGAAGGCATGATCGCGGCTACCGAGCAGCCCGCAAGCCGTCTCTGTGCTGCCTGCTTCGACGGCACCTACCCGATTGCGCTCCCGAAGGAGACGTCGATGGGTAAGAACGTCCTCGAAGGCATGCTCGAGAGTGCGGCCGGTTCGGCTGCCACGCGCGACAACGACAACGCGAGCGCACTCAGCCGCCCGTAATCCGCCGAAACGGATAATTTGCCGCCCCGATTGTCGGGGCGGCAAATTTTTTTATGTTTCCGGTCACGTCAAGTGTCGCGGCTATCTGGCATAGTGCCCTCGTGGCGCAACTGAGAATGGATGGGCATCGAGTCCTGGTCGCGGACTTGATGGGGGACACCATCAAAGCGATCAGCGGATCTATGGTGGCGTACGAGGGTGCGGTCACCTTCAAGAACGCCGGAATGGGCGGAGGCGGTGGAATCCGCGCTGCGCTCAAACAGAAGGCAGCCGGAGAGTCGCTGTCCTTGATGGAAGTCAGTGGTCAAGGCACCGTTTACTTCGCCGTGGACGCCCAGGACATCACGATCATCGAACTCAACAACGACGCTCTCCACGTAGAAGCATCACAGCTGTTGGCAATCGTGGGACAGCTACGCACCGACGTGAAATTTGCCGGCCTCCGCGGCGCCGGCTCCGGCCAGGGATTGTTCACGACAGTTGTCAGCGGCACCGGTCTGGTGGCCGTGCTGTCGAAGGGCGGGCCGATCATCGCCCTCGAAGTCAGCCCGCAGTACCCGCTTGTTGCCGACCCCGACGCCTTTGTCGCCCACCGCGGACAACTGAATCAGAGCTTCGTCACCGACGTCACCTGGCGGTCCGCGATCGGCGGTGGCAGCGGTGAGGCGTTCTCGCTGCGCTTCGACGGATCCGGCGTCGTCTACATCCAGCCCGAGGAGCGCTGAACCATGCCGTTGGAAAAGGTGAACAGCAAGGTCGTCAAGTCGACTCTCGTTCCAGGGCAGAACGTGCTGGCCCGAACCGGATCGATGCTCTACTACACCGGCGACGTCAGATTCGTCCCGCACAGCATGGGCGGCGGTCCTGGTGCGATGCCGAATATGGGTGGCATCGCGGGCATGGCCGGCCGGATGATGTCGGGCGAACATGCACGCATGATGGCGGCAGAAGGACAGGGCGAGGTCCACTACGGTCACGCCGGACTGTACGTCGACGTGATCCATCTGGACGGCTCGTCCATGCTCACCGTGGAAGCAGATCGTCTTCTAGCGCATGACGCCTACCTGCAAAGTTCGATCGTGGCCTTGACGTCGCAAGGTGGTGTTCGCGGCGCCGTCCGCGGTGCGATGACAGGGCAAGGACTGTTCACGACACAACTGCACGGGCAGGGAAGCGTCGCGGTGCTCTCGCACGGCGGGGCAATTCCTCTGCAGGTCGGTCCGAACAATCCCCAAGTTGTGGTGGACCCACAGGCGTACGTGTGCCACCTCGGGCAGATCACCGTCGACATCTCCGCCAACGTCGGCTGGCGTGAAGCCGTCGGCAAGGGCTCGGGGGAGTCCATTCAGCTGAAGATGACCGGTATGGGCACCGTCTGGGTTCAGGCGTCCGAGCAGAAGTTCTGAGGGAGAAATCGAATGAGTATCGAAATTCACACTCCGGCATCTCTGCCTGCGAACGACAACGTCCCGGGGAATGACTACGCCTTCTGCATCGAGCTGACCGGGCAGCCCTGGTTCACGTCCAAAGGCGCAATGATCGCGTACTACGGCATGGTCAATTTCGAGCCGCTCGGACGCACGAGCATGTCGGCGATGGTGGCGGCCAGATTCTCGTCGCCGCTGTACGCGGACGACTGGGTAATCGCCCAGGGCCAAGGCAAGCTGATTCTGGGCGACCGGGGATTCAACATCAATTCCTACGATCTCGACGACGGCAACCTCACGATCCGCGCTGCCAACCTGCTTGCCTTCGAGAACGGGCTCGAACTCAAACAGTCAATCGTGCCAGGCTTTTTGACGTTGCTCGGTACCGGGAAGTTTCTGGCGTCGTCCAACGGTCCGGTCATGTTTGCCGAACCTCCGTTGCGGATCGATCCACAGGCTCTCGTCGGCTGGGCTGACTGCCCGTCGCCGTCCCACCACTTCGACGCCGACTGGATGCAGAGCTTCCTCGGTTCGGTGCGGGGAACCATGTTCGGTGCGAATACGGGTGAAGAGAAACAGTTCGATTTCACCGGCGCCGGAACGGTGCTGATCCAGTCGAGCGAGAAGGTTCTCAACGACGGACACCTCCTGCGGCACATCCAGTCGGAGACTGTTGCACTCGGGCAGAACAGTCTGCGGGCGCTGCACACCTCGATCGGTTCGCAGCTCCAGAACTGAGCGCGAACGGTACGCGAGGTCTCGTCAGCTGCCTGTGTCCGGTAGCGTAAGGGCGTAATCGTCGGTATTTGTGTGCGCTGAGGGTCTTGTTCGCTCGAGTCGACCGCCTCGGCACGTCGCGAGGATTACACAACACATACCTGTGCACGGAGAAAACGTGCGCGAGAAATACTAGGGCTGGAGTAGTAATCCGATGACCGAGGACAGTCACCGCACAGCAGGCGCCTCCTACGCAGCAGCAGGAGTCGATATCGCCGCCGGCGACCGGGCGGTGGAACTCTTCGCCCCCATGGCCAAGAAGGCCAGCCGCCCCGAGGTCATGGGCGGCCTCGGCGGATTCGCCGGATTGTTCTCGCTCAAGGGTGACTACAAGGAGCCTGTCCTCGCTGCTTCCACCGACGGCGTCGGAACCAAGCTGGCCGTCGCTCAGGCGATGGACAAGCACGACACCGTCGGCCTCGACCTCGTCGCGATGGTTGTCGACGACCTCGTCGTCTGTGGCGCCGAGCCGCTCTTCCTTCAGGACTACATCGCCGTCGGACGCGTGATTCCCGAGCGAGTTGCCGAGATCGTGGGCGGCATCGCCGAGGGCTGCATTCAGGCCGGCTGCGCGCTGCTTGGCGGCGAGACCGCCGAGCACCCCGGCATCATGGCCGATGGTGACTACGACCTCTCCGCCACCGGCGTGGGCGTCGTCGAAGCGGAGAAGCTGCTCGGACCGGACCGCGTCCGTCCCGGCGACGTTGTCATCGCCATGGGATCCTCGGGTCTGCACTCCAACGGTTACTCACTGGCCCGCAAGGTGCTTCTCGAGATCGACCGCATGAACCTGAACGCACACGTCGACGAGTTCGGCCGCACCCTCGGTGAGGAGCTCCTCGAGCCCACCAAGATCTACGCCAAGGACTGCCTGGCCCTCGCTGCCGAGACCGACGTCCGCACCTTCTGCCACGTCACCGGTGGCGGCCTCGCGAACAACCTCGGACGCGTCATGCCCAAGGGACTCGTTGCCGAACTCGATCGTGGAACGTGGAGCCCCGCGGCAGTCTTCGCGATGATCGCGCAGCGCGGACGCGTCGAGCGCGCCGAGATGGAGCAGACCTTCAACATGGGTGTCGGCATGGTTGCCGTCGTCGCTCCTGAGGACGTCGATCGTGCGCTGGCCGTGCTCACCGCACGCCACATCGACTGCTGGACGCTGGGAAGCATCAAGAAGGCCTCGGACGCCGCAGCAGAGCGTGCGTTCCTGGCCGGAGATCACCCGCGCTTCTAAGCCGGTAAGACCACAAAGCTGCCCCACCGATTCAGTTCGGTGGGGCAGCTTTTTTGTGCGGATCGAGCACCTGGAAGAAGCACGCAAAAATGAGGAAGAGCGATCAGCTCTTCCTCATTTCACAGTCTGCGCAGATGGCAGTGCGCGGTCAACGCCGCCAGTCGTCGTAGTCGTCCTCTCGCGAATGCCCTTCCCTATCGGAAGTCTGGTCCGATCGGACACTGCTCCGATGCGAGTTGGTCGATCCACCTGCGAGCTCTCGTTGCAGGCTATCGAAATCCGTGGTCGGTACGCTGTACTTCAATTCGCGTGCAACCTTGGTCTGCTTTGCCTTAGCCCGGCCGCGGCCCATGGCTGACCCCCTCGCGCTTTCGCGGGGCGGCCTGGGGAATTTGGCGGCCCCGTTTGAGTGTGTAAGTTTCCTGACACACACTCTAGCCTGGAAAAGTCGCTTCCGCTTCCACGTGGCCCTCGTCGCCGTGTCTGTTTGCTCTCACTATGGCCGCGAGCTGCCAGGATGCTGACAGAACTGCTCAGAACTTTGTTAGAACTGCGCAAAAGTTTTCCCGGAACTACTCAGAAGTTCCCCGGAATCGCTCGAATCGTGCCCACGCGGGCATCCCCGCCGAACACCGGAGCCGACGCCAGAGCCGCCAATTCTTCGGTCCATTCGGTATTCATCCGCTTGAGTAGTGCGGCGGCCAACGGAAGCAGCGCCCGCTCGTGTCCGTCGTCGATCTTGAGAGCAAACGCCGAACCGTCGGGGAGGGCTCCCGCGTAGATACCGTCGTATCCGGTCTTGGTGAACAGGCCGCGCACCGCGGACATCAGACGCTGATCGTTGCGCCCGGTTCCGGAGACGAGGAATGGGTTGGCTCGCACGGCGTCGGCGACAGCGCGTTCCGGGGAATCAGGCGTCGCCGACGGCAGTCGACCGAAAGCTCGAGCCAGATTCGAGAGCGAGAGTGGCACGATCGGCAGGCCGCAGCCGTCGATTCCCAACTCCTGCTCCTCCTCGCCGCTGAGATCGAAGATCGTCTCCGCGATGGCGAGTTGCAGGGGATGTGTCGGTTCCATGTACGTCTCGAGCGGCCAGTCGTTCACCACGCACGTGGCGAGCATCGCGGAGTGCTTGCCCGAACAGGTCATGTAGATCGGGCTGGGGAGCTGGCCTGCGGCAATCAGCTCGGCGCGGGCCAGTTCGTTGCCTGGCAGATCTGCAGGGCACTGCAATTGATCTACGCGGAGGTCGTAACGTTCGAGTAGGCCCTCGACGAGTTCGATGTGGTCGGCTTCACCGGCATGCGACGACGCCGCGACGGCCAGTTCCTCCGGGCTGCTTGGTTCGAAGCCGTTGCGGAGCGCTGCGACGGCCTGCAGCGGCTTGTTTGCCGAGCGGGGATAGATGGGTGTGTGGATTTCGCCCACCCCCACAACCAGGTCGCCGTTGGCGTCGAGGATGACGGCCGATCCGCGGTGTACACACTCGCGGAATCCGGAGCGGACAACTTCGACCAGTTCAATGCTCACGAATGCACCTGTGTTTCCGCTCGTTCGACGAATGTGCTGATCCGCTCGAGGACGTTCGGCGCAAGATCGTGGTGACCGTTCAACAGTTGCCGCAGATGTTCGGGATCTGCGCCTGTGAATACTTGTCGAACCGTGACGCCGTGATCGGGGACGTGCACTCGCGTGACCGTATCGCCGGCTGCGAGTGTGCCCGTTCGGTTCACTCGCAGATACGCGCCGACATCGGCTCGCTGGGTGAACCGCTTGACCCAGCCCTTCTCGCCCGACCAGAGTCCGAAGGTGCCACACGGCACGCGGGGCCCGGTGACTTCGAGTTCCACCACATCGGACGAGTCCGCTCCGGTGATGTGCCAACGTTCGCCGATGACCGCGTCGGTCACGGCGATACCGCTGAGGCGAAGGTTCTCACCGAACCAACCGGGATGGAGAGGTCGGCCCAACTCCGTCGACCAACGCTGCGCTTCGGCATGGTCGTACGCGTAGACGGCTTGATACGCGCCGCCGTGGAATTCGGTGTCGCAGACATAGTCGCCGCCGAGGCCGAGTCGGCCCAAGGGGACCCGGCCGTCGACGGATCGTTTGTCGATTGCGGTTCGAGTCACGCGTTTGACGCCGCTGTCGCGTTCGGCATGTACGACGCACACGGCGTCCACGATGCCGGTCACTTCCCGCGCAATCGGTTGACGGCTTCACGTCCGGCCTGAGGTGCGTTGTCGTCGACTATCGAGTCCGGATCGATCGACGCGGCGCTGGGACCGGCAACTAATTCGGTCCCAGCGGGGACGTTGCGCTTGACCAGTGCGAGCGCGATAGGCCCGAGCTCGTGATGATTGACGACGGTTCCGACGCGGCCCACTGCGCGGCCACCGGCTGTGACGGGGTCGCCCGGTTCGGGGAGGGCTTCGGCGCTTCCGTCGAGGTGCAGGAGAACGAGGTGACGCGGCGGCTTGCCGAGGTTGTGCACGCGCGCGACGGTTTCCTGACCGCGGTAGCAGCCCTTCTCGAGGTGGACCGCGCCGTGTTCGTCTGGGCCGCCGATCCACCGAACCTCATGCGGGATGGTCTTCTCGTCGGTGTCGAGCCCGATTCGGGGGCGGACGGCTTCCACACGAAGGGCCTCGAAGGCCCAGGTTCCGGCGGGTGTGGCGCCGGCGTCGGTGAGCTTGGTCCACCAGGCTGCCAAGTGCTCGCGGGGTACGAGGAGATCGAAGGAGTCTTCGGTCGGCCACGGCATCCGACGGACGAAGCCGCCGCCTGGCAGGGCATGCGCGTCGTACACGTCGACGGGCGCACTCGTGCCGACGGCGTCGAGGACCGAGGCGGCTTTCGGCCCGAGAATGCTGAGAACGGCAAGTTCGTTGCCGTCGCGGGGTTCGGCCTTGGACCAGAACACCATCTTCTTCAGAAAGGCGAGGAGTGCGGGGCCTCGATCGGCCTCGGTGTCGATCCAGGTGACGCCGCCGAGGTCCGTCTGGACAAAGTGGTGCTCGACGCGGCCGTTGATGTCGAGGCTGAGATTCTCGGCGCTCTTCCCGTCGGGGAGCGCGGCAACGTGCTGGCTCGAAATGGTGTGCAGCCAGGTGAGTCGCTCGTCGCCGGGAATGGCGATGACAAATCGGTGGCTGCGATCGACGACGATCGCGTCGCGCTGCGCAGTCCGTTGCTCACCGAGTGGATCGCCGTGATGCCACGCGACACCGATGTCGACCGATCCGTCCGGGGCTGCGACCGCACCGGGGGCAGTCATGAGTGGGCTGTTGGGCACAAGAGCGTTGTCGACCACGTCACCAGTCTAGGAGTGTGGTCCGCGCGTTGGTCGAGTGCGGGGCGTGAGCGGTGTTTTCCGTCGCTAGTGTTGAGGGTATGGCTGATCGCGTATTGGTAACTCTCGACCATGAGGTGCTCGATGCTGACGCACCCTTTCTCCATGCTGACGACTTGGCTGTCGTGCGGGGCGACGGGGTATTCGAGACGTTGTTGGTTCGGGGTGGCCGAGCGCGGGTAGTCGAAGCTCACCTGAGCCGACTGGTTCTCAGCGCCGAGGCATTGGGTTTGCCTGCCCCGATACTGGACGACTGGCGTCTGGCGATCGAGATGGCCGTCGAGGAGTGGGGCAGCGAGAAGGAAGGCGCGTTGCGTCTCGTCCTGACGCGCGGGCGCGAGAGTGGGGACAAGCCGACGGCTTTCGTGATGGTCGGACCGGTGGCGGATCGGGTGCGGCAGGTGCGAGAAGCGGGTTTGTCGGTGATCACGCTCGAACGCGGATTCTCGGTGGATTTGTCGGCACGCGCGCCGTGGCAGTTGCTGGGAGCGAAGACGTTGTCCTACGCAACCAACATGGCTGCACTGCGCTACGCCGGCACTTTGGGGGCCGATGATGTGATCTTCGTCAGTTCGGAGGGCAATGTGTTGGAAGGGCCGCGTTCGACGGTGGTGGTCGTGCGGGACAGGACTTTGATCACACCGCCGCCCGCTCAGGGCATTTTGATGGGCACAACACAGCGTGCTCTGTTCGACGTCGCCAAGGGAGCGGGCTTCGACAGTCGTTACGAAACCCTGCGACCTGCGGACTTGATCGCAGCGGACGGTGTGTGGATGGTTTCGAGCGTCACGCTGGCAGCGCGCGTCACTACACTGGATGGCTTTGCTTTACCAGAGCCTAAAGTCGCTGCCGAATTCACGAAGTTGGTCGAACGGGCCGTCGACTAGAGAGCGGGGCCGAAATGGGCGAATAGGAATCCTCGACGGTCTCTACTACCTTGAGTAGTAGCAAAGTCCTGCGGTCCAAACCGGACAGCAGTACCGTGTCCGCAGGGGCCGAGCGAACGCCCGCGTCTCGAACCCCGAAGCCTGTCCCAGGGCCCTACTCTCGGAGTAGCCAATGGATACTTTGGACGTCTCCAGGTGGCAGTTCGGTATAACTACCGTCTATCACTTCATCTTTGTTCCGCTGACCATCGGATTGGCTCCGATGATCGCGATCATGCAAACCATGTGGGTCGTGACCAAAAAAGATCATTGGTACCGACTCACCAAGTTCTTCGGCAAGCTGTTCCTCATCAACTTTGCCATCGGCGTAGCTACCGGCATCGTGCAGGAATTCCAGTTCGGTATGAACTGGAGTGAGTACTCACGATTTGTCGGCGACGTCTTCGGTGCACCGCTGGCTCTCGAAGGTCTTGTGGCCTTCTTCATGGAGTCCGTATTCATCGGGCTGTGGATCTTCGGTTGGGGCAGGCTACCCAAACTTGTTCACCTGGCATGTATTTGGCTCGTGGCGATCGGCGTCAACGCGTCGGCGTTCTTCATCATCGCAGCCAACTCGTTCATGCAGCACCCTGTCGGAGCGGTGTACAACCCGGAGACGGGTCGTGCTGAGCTCACCAGCATCTGGGAGTTGTTGACCAACAACACCGCTCTTGCCGCATTCCCGCACGCAGTAGCAGGTGCCTTCTTGACTGCGGGAACCTTTGTCGCCGGCATCTGTGGTTGGTGGATGGTGCGAAACATGCGCCGCACCAAGACCGTCGGCCCAGCGGAGGCGACAAAGCTCGAAACCGATGCCAGGACGATGTACCGTCCCGGTGCCCGATTCGCGTTGCTGGTGATCATCATTGCCGGCATCGGCGTCATCTACACCGGCGACGTCCAAGGCAAGCTCATGTTCCAACAACAACCCATGAAGATGGCGTCGGCAGAGTCGCTGTGTGAGACCGAGATGGATCCGGATTTCTCACTCCTGACCATCGGAACTCACAACAACTGCGACAGCGTGACTCACGTAATCAAGGTGCCGTTCGTTCTTCCGTGGCTGGCCGAGGGCAAGTTCACCGGTGTCGAGCTTCAAGGCGTCAACCAGCTGCAGGAGCAGGCCGAGCAGGACTTCGGCCCCGGCAACTACCGTCCGAATCTCTTTGTCACGTACTGGTCATTCCGCGCGATGATCGGCCTCGCCGCCGGTTCCGCAGCCTTGGCACTTGCCGGTCTGTGGGTAACCCGCCGGGGTCGGGTACCGGACCAGAAGTGGTTCGGAATCCTGAGCCTCGTCGCGATTCCCATGCCGTTCCTCGCCAACAGTGCGGGCTGGATCTTCACCGAGATGGGCCGCCAGCCCTGGGTGGTGCATCCCAACCCGACCGGCGTGGACATGATCAGACTCACTGTCGACCAAGGTGTTTCGGACCACGCGTCGGCAACGGTCTGGGTCTCGTTGATCACCTTCACCCTCCTGTACGGCGCTTTGGGTGTCGTCTGGTTCAAGCTGATCGTGCGATACGCGAAGGAAGGCCCGTTGGAACACGACATGCATCCGCCGGGAGATACCGACCACGAAGAGCCGGAAGATCCGGACAAGCCCAAACAACTGTCGTTCGCGTACTAGGAGGCGATCATGGGACTTCAAGAAGTATGGTTCGTGCTCGTCGCAGTACTGTTCGTCGGCTACTTCGTCCTCGAAGGCTTCGATTTCGGTGTCGGAATGCTCATGCCGATTGTCGGCAGAGGCAGTGGCCTACCGGCAGATACGCGTCGACGCGTTGCGCTCAACACCATCGGTCCGGTCTGGGACGGAAACGAAGTGTGGCTCATCACGGCCGGTGGTGCGTTGTTCGCCGCGTTCCCCGAGTGGTACGCGACGTTGTTCTCCGGCTTCTACCTACCGCTGCTGATCATCCTGGTGGCCTTGATCGTTCGCATCGTTGCCATCGAATGGCGAAGCAAGATCGACGACGACAAATGGCGTCAGCGTTGCGACTGGGGCATTATTTTCGGCTCCTGGGTTCCCGCAGTTCTGTGGGGCGTGGCATTCGCGAACATCGTTCGGGGCGTGGAGATCAATGCCGACAAGCAGGTCGTTTCAGGATTCTTCGATCTGCTCAACCCGTACGCATTGCTCGGCGGCCTGACCACTGCTCTGGTGTTCGCGCTGCACGGCGCAGTGTTCCTGGCACTCAAGAGCGCCGACGAGGTTCGCGAAGATGCGGTGAAAATTGCTGCCCGACTCGCGATTCCGGCGGTTCCGGTGGCCGGCGCATTTGTACTGTGGACCCAGCTTGCATACGGCAAGGGATGGACGTGGATTCTGGTTGCCGCTGCGGCAGCAGCATTGATCGGCGTTATCTTCCTGACCCGCGCTGAAATGGAAGGGTGGGCGTTCGTGCTCACCACGGTGGCCGTCATCGCGACCGTCGTGCTGCTGTTCGGCTCCCTGTTCCCGAATGTCATGCCGTCGACGCTGGATCCGGCGTACAGCTTGACCATCGAGAACGCGTCGTCGAGTCCGTACACGCTCAAGGTGATGACATGGGCCGCGGCGTTCATGACGCCGATCGTGATCATCTACCAGGGCTGGACGTACTGGGTATTCCGTCAACGCATCTCCACCAAGCAGATTCCACCGTCGATCGGGCTGAAGTTCAAAGCCAAGACGTGGTAAATCCGGCATCAGTGCCTCGAAAGAAGTGACGGTCGAATTCAAGTGACAATCGAGGTAGGCGACGTTCCCACCACTCGGGAGCGTCGCCGCGGACCGATCGATCCGCGCCTGTGGCGGCATTCCGCCTCTGCGCGTGGATATCTGATTCTGACAGTCGCCCTGTCGATGATCAACGTCGTGATGGTCATTGTCTCGGCGCTCATGATCGGCCGGGTGCTGGCCGGAGTCATCACCACCCGAACCGTCGATATTTCTTCGTGGACAACCGAACTCGGTGTCCTCGCAGGCGCTGTCGGGATTCGGATACTGGGAACCTGGCTGCAAGCGCGGTTTGCTCACCGCGCGTCGACCCGTGTGGTGGCCGAGATCAAGGAGGGTGTGCTCACGTCGGCGACGGCGATGAGTCCCCGCGATCTCGACCCACGTCGAGATGAAATCGCTACGGTTCTCACCCGTGGTGTCGACGGTCTGGCTCCGTATCTGACGGGTTATCTGCCGTCGTTGATCCTGTCGGTGACTCTGACCCCGATCACGCTGATAGTTATTGCCCTGCAAGATATGACGTCGGCAGTGATCATCTTGATCACGTTGCCTTTGATTCCGATCTTCATGATCCTGATCGGATTGCTGACAAAGGGTAAGTCCGAGAAGACCCTGGCTGCGATGACAACGTTGTCGTCGCAATTGCTCGATCTCCTCTCGGGTTTACCCACGTTGCGAGCGCTGGGTCGCCAAGACGGTCCGGCCGAGCGGGTTCGGGAACTGGGCGATTCGCATCGCCGCACCACGATGTCCGCGCTGCGGGTCGCCTTCCTTTCGTCGATGGTGTTGGAATTCCTTGCAACGCTGAGTGTTGCGTTGGTCGCAGTCAGTATCGGCTTGCGGCTCGTGTACGGGGACATGTCGCTGGAGCCGGGCGTCGTTGCGTTGATTCTTGCCCCGGAGGTGTATCTGCCGTTGCGGATGGTGGGAATGCAATTTCACGCGGCCGAGGACGGAATGGCGGCTGCGGACAAAGCTTTCAGTGTCATCGAAGCGGACACCTCTGCACCCGTCGGCGGCGCAGTCGTGGTTGATGCGCGCGGCACGGACATCGTTTTCGACACGCTGAGCGTGAATTCGCGTGGTGGTGTTGCGCCGTACGAGCTTTCGGGAGTGGTGCGACCCGGTGCGATCACCGTGCTCACCGGAGCAAATGGTTCCGGCAAGTCGAGCGCGGCGCAGGCCCTGCTCGGGTTGATCGAACCCAGCGGTGGTTTTGTGAGCGTCGGCGGAACGGACGTTCGACAACTCGACGAGAATACGTGGTGGGCGCAGATCGCTTGGCTGCCGCAACATCCGGTCATGGTGCCGGGAACCATTCGGGAAAACCTCGAACTCACCGGACCCATCGACTCCGATGCGCTGCACAATTCTTCTGTGGCCACAGGGTTCGACGGAGTTCTTGCCGAACTGTCGTCAGGTCTCGATACCGTGGTGGGGGCCGGGGGTGTCGGTCTCTCGCTCGGGCAGCGGCAGCGGCTGGCACTGACACGTGTGCTGTCGTCCGATCGGCCCGTCCTTGTGCTGGACGAACCCACCGCCCACCTGGACGCGGATTCGGAAACTACGGTCCTGGATGCATTGCGAGCGCGAGCGAAGGGCGGCGACACCGTCATAGTCATCGGACATCGCCCCAGCGTGCTTGCCGTCGCAGATCAGATCATCGAGGTGCACGCACATGAGAACTGACCACCGCGATCCGTTGCTGCGCGCTCTGGGTCTCCTCGAACTGCAACCACGACGCGTACTCATCGCTGTCGCGGCCGGAGTGGCGACGCTCGGCAGTGCTCTGGCGTTGGCGGCGCTGTCGGCCTGGTTGATCACCAGGGCCTGGGAAATGCCGCCGGTACTGGATCTCAGCGTTGCTGTTGTCGCCGTGCGTGCTCTGGGTATCTCCCGGGGTGTATTCCGCTACTTGGAGCGTCTCACGACGCACGATGTTGCGCTGCGCGGGACAACGTCCGCGCGGGCCCAGATATACGCGCGTCTTGCAGCGGGTAACCCGGCTGCGGCCGCCGGCCTGCGCCGTGGCGACTTGCTTGCGCGTACCGGAGCCGACGTCGATGCAGTTGGTGATGTGGTGGTGAAAGCACTTGTCCCCATAGCTGTATCGGCTATTCTTGCCGTTTCCGCCGTGGGCATCTTGATGTTCATCTCCGTGCCGGCGGCAATGGTCTTGGCGATCGCGCTCGCGGTCTCCGGAATCCTGGCTCCCTGGTTATCGGCCCGCGCTGCTCGAATTGCTGAATCCGACAGCTCTTCTGCTGCTGTGCGATTCAGTGCGTCAGCGGTCACCGCGCTCGATCATTCTGCCGAGCTTCGAGTGGCGGGACGTTTGGACGCTGCCGTGTCCGACGCGGTGTCGGCCGAAGGCGACGTAGTCGATGCTACCGACCGCGCTGCGGTGCCGAGCGCATTTGCCGCTGCCGCAACACCTCTCGCAGTGGGAGTCAGCGTCCTGGCGTCGCTGCTCATCGGCATCGTGCTCTACGGGAATACCGACATGACACCGATGGCACTGGGCATCCTGGTATTGCTCCCGCTCTCGGCGTTCGAGGGAACTGCGGCTCTGCCCACTGCTGCAGTGGCATTGACCAAAGCCCGGTTGGCGTCGGCGCGAATCATGGCGGTACTCGACCGCGCAGACGAGGAGATCGCAGAGGGCGACAACGCGTGGCCCGAGTCGGATGTCCTGACAGTCGACGGACTCTGCGCTGGGTGGCCTGGAGGCAACGTCACCGCGCCACTCACGTTCGAGGTGCGTCCCGGCGCGCGGATCGCGTTGATCGGCCAAAGCGGATCAGGAAAGACAACGGCCCTGATGACGATGGCGGGGCTCCTCCCACCGGTATCGGGGACAATTTCCGCTGGCGGCGTTCCGATTTCAGAGATCGAACCAGCAGAGCTTCGCCGACACATCGGGTTCTTCGCAGAAGACGCACATCTCTTCGAGACCTCCGTGCTCGAAAATCTGCGAGTAGCGCGCGGCGATCTCACGCCTACCGCCGCGGCGACAGTACTCGGTGACGTCGGCCTGGGGGAGTGGCTCGCTCACCTGCCCGACGGACTCGACACCGTTCTCGTCGGCGGCATGCGAGCAGTCTCAGGCGGCGAGCGTCGGCGTTTGCTGCTGGCCCGGGCAGTCGTCTCACCCGCGCAAATCCTGCTGCTCGACGAACCAACCGAACACATGGATGCCGAAGCCGGCGCGGAGGTGCTGCGTGAACTGCTCGGACGAGACGGCACTCTGCTGGCTCCGCATCGGACCGTCGTGGTCGTCACCCATCAACTTCCGGAACACACTGGAGCTGACCAGGTGATATGCGTCGGAAATATTTCGGCGGAAAATAGATTGCCGTCGCGGTGAAGTGGGCGTACTTTCTCCTGTACACAAGGAAGGAGGTGGTCTGAAATTGAAGTACAGACGGACGCGTGAGGTGGCTGCCAGCTAGCCGCAATCGCTGACGGAATTCACTTACCGCAGGAGCGGCCGGCGAATCCCGGGCAGCCACCCGACCCCCGAGCCCCCGATCAGTCCGACCGGGACCCACGCGAAAGCGTGGGTATGGCTCGGGGGTCGCTTCGTGCGGTGGGCAGCAGTTAGCCGATGTAGCGGGTGAGCCGCGCCGAGTAGCGCGGTTCGAGCGCGCCGTCCGCGAGGATTCGCTCCTCGACGTATGCGAGGTCGCCACCTTCGACGATGCCGTAAAGGCGCTTTGCGCCGCCGTACAGTGCACCGGACTGGCTGCGGATCACGACGTCGGTCGCGAGCTCCCACGAGGACTGGGTGAGCGCGGTTCCGTAGTACATTTCGACGACGCCTGAGCTGTGGGTGAGGAGTAGTTCGACTACTTCCTCGTTCACGCTGCCGGGGATGCCGTCGCCGCCCATGCGCCAGTAGCCGCTTTCGCGCGTGTCTGGCTTGGTGTAGTTGCCCTCGGCATCGAGAACCCAGGATCGGGATTCCCAGCACAGGTAGGGGCCACCGTCGTGGGAGATGACGATTTGTTGTCCGAAGGGGTAGTCGCCCGTTTCCGGGTCGTGCCCTTCGCCTTCGCCGCGCCAGACGCCGACAAGCGGCAGCAGGGCGAGAAGGGCGGGATTGATGTCCGGGCCGAGTCGCAGATTTGCGGTGTCCTCGGGGACCGGGAGATCCGGGAGAGTGGGAATGTTGAGTGAAGCTGTCGACTTGGAACGTTCGACAGCTATTGCGACTGCCTCATCCCCGCTTCCGCGCCTGATGGCACCTGAAGCGGTGGAATCGTCAGCTGTCGCGTCAGACCCTGATCCCGGAGCTTGACTCACGATTCGTCGGTGACCAAACGGTAAACGACGTACACGGAGAACCAAGCGATCATGACGGATGCGAGTGCGAGAAGTACCTCGAAGAAGATGACCACGTGCCTATCTTAGACGGCCTCGACCTGCCGGAAAAATCGGGAGGCTGTGACAAATCAAACGACAAGAAAAGGTCCCGCATCCTCCTGGGATGCGGGACCTTTGCCGGTGAGTCCGGAACTTACTTGCTGACCGTGACATCCACGTTGTGGACGCCCGATGTTTCGGGGTTCACGGCGCTTGTGCCGTTGCCGGAGCTGGAGAGTGCACGCACAGTCCAGGATCCGGGGGCGGCGAAGAAACGGAAGTCGCCGGTAGCGGACGCGACGACCTCGGCGGTGAATTCGTCGGAGCCGTCGAGCAAGCGCACGAATGCGCCGCCGATGGGCTGGCCGTCAGCCGCGAGGACACGGCCGGTGATGACGGTTTCCTTCTCGACGTCGACGCCGGCAGGCAGGGTCTGACCCTGAGTAGGTGCTCCGCACATGTTCTATGCTCCCAATTCGATCGGTGCGCCGACGAGTGAGCCGTATTCGACCCAGCTGCCGTCGTAGTTCTTGACGTTGCTCTTGCCGAGGATTTCCTGCAGTACGAACCAGGTGTGGCTCGAACGCTCACCGATGCGGCAGTAGGCAATGGTGTTCTTGGTGTCGTCGAAGCCCTTGTCCGCGTAGAGCTTTGCAAGGTCGTCGTCGGACTTGAAGGTGCCGTCTTCGTTGGCGGTGGTGCTCCACGGGATGTTGATCGCTGTGGGGACATGGCCACGCTGCTGAGCCTGCTCCTGCGGAAGGTGCGCGGGTGCGAGGATCTTGCCGGAGAACTCGTCGGGGCTACGGACGTCGACGAGGTTGACGGAGCCGATGGAGGAGATGACCTCGTCGCGGAATGCGCGGATCGAGAAGTCGGGTGCCTCGGCCTTGTACTGCGTTGCGGGACGGGTTACTTCGTCCTTGGACAGCTCGCGCCCGTCGAGTTCCCACTTCTTGCGGCCACCGTCGATGAGCTTGATGTCCTTGTGGCCGTACAGCTTGAAGTACCAGTAGGCGTAAGCGGCGAACCAGTTGTTGTTGCCACCGTAGAGGACGACGGTGTCGTCGTTGGCGATTCCCTTGGCCGAGAGGAGGTCTGAGAACTGCTCCTGGTTCAGGAAGTCACGGCGGACGCTGTCCTGGAGGTCCTTGCGCCAGTCGAGCCGGACTGCACCTTCGATGTGGCCGCCGTCGTATGCACTGGTGTCCTCGTCCACCTCGACAAAAACGGTCTTGGGGGCGTTGAGGTTCTGCTGCGCCCAGTCGGCGGAGACTAGGACGTCGGAGCGAGCCATGGTGTTCCTTTCGATGTGGTCGTGCTCGATATGGTCTTGCGGGGGTATGTGTCCGGTGGGGTCACCGGTGATGCGCTTTCACGCGGTGGTTGCTCTTCCGATTGTGCGGAATCGCGTTACGAGTGGGTAGATCTGGCAGCCGAGGCAGATGCCGAAGGCTGCGTTCAGAAGAGCAGCGAACAGGGCAAATCCTGTGGCGACTGTGCCGACGACGGTGGATCCGGCAAGGAATCCGACGGTCCCGGCGAGCGCGAAGACAAAGCCGACGAACTGTGCGAAGCGCAACGGCGCAACAGGTTCACGTTCGCGCACGGGTGAGATGCGAGGGGCGACGAGTTTGCCGAAGATCAGTCCGTACGGGCTGCGCTTGGGTCCGGTGACGGCGCCGATCGCGAAGACTATTGCCTGCAGTGCCAACAGTGCGGTGGCGGCGGGCAGAGAGAATGTTGAAAGGATCAGTGTCAGAACAAGTATCGCGGTGGTGATCCACGCGGCGAACCGCGGACCGCGCACGTCGACCTGCTCGGATTGCGAAGTGGTGGTGGACATCGGGTGTGCTCCTGCGTTGGTTGCATGGTGCCTGCCTGGGCCGAGAATTTCAGGCTTCAGGCTCGGAGATATGTGGGCTGGAAGGCCCGTTATCGGCGAGAGTGATCACGTGAGCGAAAGGCTCGAATCTCAGCGAAGGCTGAGCGCTGGGTGATCAGCAACAAGAACAGCAACAACCACCGAGGCGGCACAGGTCTACTGCGCGGCGTCGGGTGAGCATGAGCTCGTGGCGGGTTTGCACGGTTGGGAGTTTACCCTGCAGACGGCGAATTTGGGGTACCGGGTGTTGAGAAGGGCGCGAGCGCGCTTGTGAGGTCCGCGGTGGACGGCACCCCGGACACTCGGAATCGTTCCACCAGGTCGCGGTCGAGGATAAAGGTGGTCGGCAACGACAGGACGCTCATCTCACGCGCAAGCGCCGGGTTCTTGTCGATGTCGAGTTCAACGTCGACGGGTGGATGAGGGGCGTTTGCCATTGTGGTCACCACCTGATCGACGACGCGGCGGACGGCGCTGCACGGACCACACCAGTCTGCGGAGAAATGCAGGACGACTGGTCCGGAGTCGGGCGCTATACCTGCTGCGGCGAGGAGTTCGATGCGGCTGCCGACGGCTTCGGAGGTACCCGAGCCGCTGGCTCGAACGGCTCCGCTGCGTGATTTGAGGAGCAGTCCGACCGCGACAACGGCGACGAGGGCGATGAGTAGAACTGTGATACCGGTCATTGGTTCTGCAGATCTGCGAGGTTGATGACTGTGTTTTCCGTGCTGCCTTCGATCACTATGCGACCGCCTTCTGCGTAGACGAGGCTCGGCTTCAGATTGAAGGGAAGTGACTGTGGATCGATGGTGTAGCTGAACATGCCGAGGACGATCGGCTCGAGAACCGCCGGGATCGAGAAGTTCGCTTCGCCTTCGGGGCCGAAGTAGAGATTGCTTGCCACGATCTTGACCTGATCTCCCTCGAGCACGAGGTTGGCCTGAACGCTGACCGCGGTGTCGATGGGGCCGACGGGGACCGTTCCGCTCAGAACGATCGCGCCCGCGGTGCTCGCCCCGGTACCGCCGCTGCCGCCCGTACCGTCGGACTTGTCGGCAGGAGGAGAGGAAACCTGCAGGTCAGGTATATCGAGGAGCTTGCCGAGGTCCGTGGCGTTGATGCCCATTCTGCCGTCAAGCTTGTCGACGGGAAGTTCGGTCACCCTGCCGTTGACCAGGTCCGAGAACGGGACGGTGACGCCCCGCAGATCCGCTTCGACGGTGACTTCGCCGACGATGTTGCTCTGGACTCCGGTTGCCCGGATGTAGACGTCTTCGTACTTGCCGCCCAGCGCTTGCGTGAGGAACGGGAAGCCGTTGAACGTGACTTCGGGGTCGGCATCGAGTGATGCGCCGGCTCGTAGCTCGCGGGAAACTCGGTATTCCGCGTACGCGGCGGCACCGAAATCGGCGACCAGTCCGAGGCCGAGGAGGAAGACGATGCCGATGATCAGTTTGCGCACAGCACCATTGTGACGGACTCCGTCGTAGGTTCGGTGCGACGGTCCCAACGGCGCGCACGCTAATGTAGGGACCGACCAAAAGGGTCGAACTACCAGAGCGTCGCCCTGTCCGGGGTGCGCGGGCTACTAGATAGGAGGCCGTGTGGAGCTGCTTCTCCTCACCTCCGACCCCAACCCGGATGCAGTTCTTCCGGCGTTGGCGCTGCTGGCGCACTCGGTTAGGCCTGCTCCCACTGAGGTTTCGTCGCTGCTCGAGGCAAGTTCGGCCGACATCGCGTTGGTCGACGCACGCACCGATCTGGCTGCCGCACGAGGGTTGTGTCGATTGCTGGGAAGTACGGGATCTGCCGTGCCGGTCGTGGCTGTCCTGACCGAGGGCGGGCTTGTTGCCGTCAACGCGGACTGGGGGTTGGACGACATTCTCCTGCCCGGTACGGGACCCGCTGAGGTGGACGCCCGATTGCGGTTGTTGCTCGCCCGCAGTGGCGGCGTTGCCAGTCCCGAAGCGTCAGGAAAGATCACGCTGGGCGAATTGGTTATCGACGAGGGGACGTACACGGCACGACTGCGTGGACGGCCCCTTGATTTGACTTACAAGGAATTCGAACTGCTCAAGTACCTCGCGCAGCATGCGGGACGGGTGTTCACTCGTGCGCAGTTGTTGCAAGAGGTGTGGGGTTACGACTTCTTCGGTGGCACCCGGACCGTGGATGTTCACGTGCGTCGGTTGCGGGCCAAGCTCGGCACCGAATACGAATCCTTGATCGGTACAGTCCGAAATGTCGGATACAAGGCGGTTCGCCCGACGCGTTCCAAGAACGGGGCTGCGGCGCCGATTCGATTCGAGGACGACGATGTCGATTACGAGGCTGCGGACGGATCGGTGTTGTGACATGAGTTGGAGCGATGTGCTGACGCCGGATCAGGCTCGGCAGGTGTCGGGACTTGTCGACCGTGCAACGGAGTTCGACGGCAAGGCGCCGGTTTCCGAGCAGGGTCGGCACGCGATTGCCGGCCGTGGTCAGGCTCGGCACCTCGTGATCCTCGACGACGGTGTTGTTGTCGGATACGCCCAACTGCAAGCCGGTTCGGACGAGCACCCGGACATGGCGGAACTCGTCGTGGATCCTGCTCACAGGCGGCAAGGTATCGGAACTGGCCTTGCCGCTTCGGTTTTCGACGAAGGCCGACCGGGAACGCGAGTCTGGGCGCACGGAAACATCGACGCGGCAGTGGAGTTCGCCAAGAGTCTGGATCTGGTCAGTGTTCGTGAACTCCTCCAGTTGCGCAGACCACTCGGTGCTCCGCAGCTTCCGGAAATTGTTGTTCCGGAAGGTGTTTCGCTGAGGACGTACCGCGGCCGCGAAGACGATTCCGAGATCTTGCGGGTCAACAACGCCGCATTCTCGTGGCATCCCGAGCAAGGTGGCTGGACGCAAGCGGAGATCGATGAGCGAACCGCCGAGGGGTGGTTCGATCCCGCCGGGTTGTTTCTGGCGTTTGCGGACACCGATCCGAACACGCTTCTGGGGTTTCACTGGACCAAGGTTCATCCGCCCGAGGGCGACGAACCGGAGCTCGGTGAGGTGTACGTCGTCGGTATCGATCCGGCGGCGCAGGGACGCGGGCTCGGTCGGGTTCTGACGCTCGCCGGCATGCACTACCTGCGTGAGCGGGGTCTCGATACGGTTCTCCTGTACGTCGAGGGAGACAACACGGCAGCCCTCAACACGTACGAGAAACTGGGCTTCGAAAAGTTCCACACCGACATGGCCTATGCCCGAAATTCCTGACTTTCTCGGACGACTCGAATAAATCTCCGGTCTGTTCATGCTCCGTTCACTTTGTGTGGTCCAGCCGGACACCGCGCCCCCCTACTTTTCTCTATGGGCAGCGCCGCGCTGCCTGATGCAGTAATGCGCTGCATCTCATGTCGCCGCCTGATCGTGGGCCCGGCGGTAGCTATTTCCGGAGGACCGAAGGTGAATTTCAAGCGCAGTGGTGCTCTGCTCGGCGTAGTGGCCGTGGGTGCTATGACCTTGGCAGCATGTGGCAGCGACAACAACGCATCGTCGAGTGGTGTGGACACATCCGCTTCGACTGCAACATGTGAAGGCAAGGAAAAGATCTCTGCGGCTGGTTCATCGGCGCAGAAGAACGCGATGGATCAGTTCGTCGCCACGTACATCGCTGTCTGCCAGGAAAAGGGCAAGACAGTCAACGTTGCTTACAACCCCAGTGGTTCGGGTGACGGCCGCACCCAGTTCATCGCCGGCCAGATCGACTTCGCCGGCTCCGACTCGGCGATCAAGGACGAGCAGGCGGACAAGGCCAAGGAGCGTTGCGTCGGCGGCGAAGCCTGGAACCTTCCCCTCGTTTTCGGTCCGATCGCGGTGGCCTTCAACCTCGACGGCGTCGACAACCTCGTGCTCAATGCCGAGGTTCTTGCCAAGATCTTCAACGGCGGCATCACCAACTGGAACGATCCGGCCATCGCTGCCCTCAATCCGGACGCGAAGCTTCCCGATCTGAAGGTCACGCCCGTGATCCGCTCCGATTCCTCGGGAACCACGGACAACTTCCAGAAGTACCTCGAGGCAGCATCGAACGGTGCCTGGACCTCGGGTGCCGGTTCTGACTTCACCGGTGGCGTCGGTGAGGGCGCCAAGGGTTCGGCCGGAGTCGCTCAGGCAGTTTCGACGGCACCGGGCTCCATCACCTACGTCGAGAAGTCGTTTGCCGATCAGAACAAGCTGTCGATGGCCGAGATCAACACGGGCACCGAAGCTGTTGCACTGACCAATGACACTGCTGCCGCGTCGATCTCCGGCGCGAAGTTCAAGTCGGACGCAACCGGCGACCTGACGCTCGACCTCGCGTCGATCTTCAAGACCAACGAAGCCGGCGCCTACCCGCTGGTTCTCGCGACGTACTCCATCGTCTGCTCCAAGGGCTACGACGCTGATACGTCTGCCGCTGTGAAGTCGTTCCTGACGAGTGCCGCGAACGAGGGACAGGCCAACCTTGCCGAGCAGGGTTACGTCCCGCTGCCGGCAAACGTGCAGGACCGTCTGAACGCGTCGATCTCAGCCATCGGCTGATTCGACCGCGGACTCGTACGGACAAGCCCATGGATCTACATTCAAACGTGAAGGAATGTGAGCGCACATGAGCGACGCGCCCATCACATCAGCATCTCGTTCCTCCGGCTCCGCAACCAGCGGAGCCGGGGTGGGCGGTCCGAACGGCATCACGGAGGACACGATTACTTCCATCAAGGCTTCAGAAGTCGAGCAGCCACCGAAGGACGACGGTCCGGCCGGCGGTAGCAGCAAGACCGTGACCCGACCGGGTGACCGCATCTTCAGTTCGCTGGCTTCGGGTTCGGCCATCTTCATCACCGTAGTCATCGCGGCGATCGGTGCCTTCCTGATCTGGCGCGCCGTCCCTGCGTTGAGCCGCAACCAGGTCAACTTCCTGACCAGCCGTGAATGGGTCACGCAGGACATCAACGCGATGGCGTTCGGTGTTCTCGACCTCTTCCAGGTCACGGTCCTGGTGTCGCTGTTCGCTCTGGTGCTGGCGATGCCGATCGCGCTCGGTATCGCGATCTTCCTGACGTCGTACTCGCCTAAGTGGCTCACGCGTCCGCTGTCCTACACGATCGACCTGCTCGCGGCAGTCCCGTCCATCGTCTACGGACTGTGGGGCCTGCTCGTGTTCGCTCCGGCGATCACTCCGGTTGCCGTGTGGCTCAACGACACTCTCGGCTGGTTCCCCCTCTTCGCCGACGGCAGCGGTTCCATCACCGGCGGCGGCACCATCTTCACCGCCGGCATCGTGCTGGCCGTCATGATTCTTCCCGTCATCACCGCGGTGACCCGCGAGGTGTTCATCCAGACCCCGCGCTCGCAGATCGAAGCCGCACTCGCGCTCGGTGCGACCCGTTGGGAAGTTGTGCGCACCACCGTCATTCCGTTCGGTAAGTCCGGCTACATCAGCGGATCGATGCTCGGTCTCGGTCGCGCACTCGGTGAGACCATGGCCCTGTACCTGATCCTGCGCACCACCTCGCAGGCATTCGGCTGGTCCCTGTTCGACGGCGGATCGACCATCGCCTCCAAGATTGCCCTCGGTTACGCGGAGTTCAACAACGACATCCAAGCGGGTGCGTACATCGCAGCCGGTCTGGTGCTGTTCGTCCTGACCTTCGTGGTCAACGCTGCTGCCCGCGCCGTGATCGCCGGAAAGAAGGACTGACCCATGAGCACCACTCTGGACCGCCCGGTCAAGGCGCCCACCTTCCAAGGCGTCGGAGCAAAGCGTCGGGCCACGGACGTCACTGCGACGATCCTGGTCAGCCTCGCCGTTCTGGTTGCCCTCATTCCGTTGGTCTGGGTGCTCTACACGGTGATCGCAAAGGGTCTGCCCGCGTTGACGTCTGCGACCTGGTTCACGAACTCGATGAGCGGACTGACAGCGTCGGCGTCCGGTGGCGGTGTCTATCACGCACTGGTCGGCACCTTGATGCAAGGCATTGTGTGCGCGGTCTTCTCGATCCCGCTCGGAATCTTTGTTGCCATCTACCTGGTGGAGTACGCAGACCGTAAGTCCAAGCTCGGCAAGCTCACGACCTTCATGGTCGACATCCTCAGTGGTGTTCCGTCCATCGTGGCCGCGCTGTTCATCTACGCACTGTGGATCGCGACGTTCGGATTCCCCAAGTCGGCATTTGCCGTCTCGCTCGCGCTGGTGCTGCTGATGGTCCCGGTCGTCATCCGATCCACCGAGGAAATGCTTCGCATCGTTCCCATGGACCTGCGTGAGGCGTCGTACGCGCTCGGTGTTCCCAAGTGGAAGACCATCTCGAAAATCGTTCTGCCGACGGCACTTCCCGGCATCATCACCGGCGTCATGCTGGCCCTGGCCCGCGTACTCGGTGAGACCGCGCCGCTGCTGATCCTCGTCGGCTATGCACCGTTCATCAACTTCGACCTGTTCAACGGCGAAATGGGCACGCTGCCTTCGCTCATGGTCGCCGAGATGAACAACCCGACCGACGCCGGCACCAACCGCATCTGGGGTGCCGCCCTGACTTTGATCCTGCTGATCGCGATTCTCAACATCGTCGCCAAGCTGATCGGTCACTTCTCACAGGTCCGCAGCAAGTGACGCGGCCACAGAACATGTTTGTACTCGACAGCATTAACAACTCAGTAGGGAGCCGGTAATGGCCAAGCGTCTGGATCTCAAGGACGTCAACATCTACTACGGCAAGTTCCACGCCGTTGCCGATGTCGGCCTCTCCGTCCCACCTCGGAGCGTCACCGCGTTCATCGGTCCGTCCGGTTGCGGTAAGTCGACCGTGCTCCGGTCCCTCAATCGCATGCACGAGGTCATTCCCGGTGCGCGCGTCGAAGGTTCCGTGTTGCTCGACGGTGAGGACATCTACGGCTCCAACGTCGATCCGGTCGGCGTTCGCAAGACCATCGGCATGGTGTTCCAGCGACCCAACCCGTTCCCGACCATGTCCATCAAGGACAACGTCGTCGCCGGGTTGAAGTTGCAGGGTGAGCGCAACAAGAAGCGCCTCGACGAGGTTGCCGAGCGGTCCCTGCGCGGAGCCAACCTGTGGAACGAGGTCAAGGATCGCCTCGACAAGCCCGGTGGAGGACTCTCAGGCGGCCAGCAGCAGCGTCTGTGCATCGCGCGGGCCATCGCGGTCTCGCCCGACGTCCTGCTCATGGACGAGCCGTGCTCGGCTCTCGACCCCATCTCGACTTTGGCGATCGAAGACTTGATCACCGAACTCAAGAAGGACTTCACCATCGTCATCGTCACGCACAACATGCAGCAAGCTGCTCGCGTGAGTGATCAGACCGCGTTCTTCAACCTAGAGGCAACCGGCAAGCCGGGTCAGCTCGTCGAGATCGACGACACCGAGAAGATCTTCTCCAACCCGACGCAGAAGGCCACTGAGGACTACATCTCGGGCCGCTTCGGATAAACCGCTTCGGATAGACACTGCACGACCATGTTTCACCCCCGTTTCCAACAGGAGACGGGGGTGAAACTTTTTGGTGGTGGTGATAGTTCCCACTTCGGCCCGCAGTGCCGAGCATCGTTGGGCGCGCGAATAATTCGATGAGCAGCGCAAGTGCGTCCATCGGGCGGCGGAGTGGCCGACAGTGTGAATCTCGTAGATACTGGCGACGCTTCGGGCAATGCTAATCTCGCCCAACAGTGTGCTGTCGAATCTGCGTCGTCAGCACAGTGCCAGATCATTTTTCGTTCCACAACCGGAAGGGCTAGTCAGTGCACCTCACCCCTTCAGATACCGAAAAGCTGCTGTTGAGCGTTGCGGGCATGGTCGCTCGCGATCGACGCGAGCGCGGGGTACTTCTGAATTACCCCGAAGCGATGGCGCTGATCTCGTGTTGGATTCTCGAGCGGGCGCGTGACGGTATGACGGTTGCGGAACTGATGAACGCCGGTCGCCAGGTGCTCACGCGCGACGACGTCATGGAAGGGGTACCCGAGATGATTGCAAATATCCAGGTGGAGGCCACTTTCCCGGATGGTCGCAAGCTGGTCACCGTGACGGAGCCCATCCGATGATTCCCGGCGAAGTGCGGGTGTCTTCCGAACCGCTCGAGTTCGGCGCAGATGCTCACAGGATCACGCTTGTTGTCGTCAACGACGGCGATCGACCTATCCAGATCGGATCGCATCTGCACCTCCCGGCGGCCAACCCGGCGCTGACATTCGATCGCAAAGCGGCCGACGGGTTTCGGCTCGATATTCCGTCCGGGACCTCGGTGCGTTTCGAGCCCGGCGTCTCTCGCACGGTGACGCTGATCGAACTCGGTGGACTCAAGCGAGTTCCCGGCCTGCAGATCGGATCCGGCGACCAACTGCCCACCCATGCGCGCGAACCCAAACCGGTGTTGCCGTTCGGGACACCGGGCGTCGAGGTGGAGGAACCGCTTCGGGCGTCGTCGGTGAATGTTCGCATCAGTGACATCGCGGCCACGGATGGCGCAGTAGCGACAGACGACGCAGCGCAGAGTGACGACACAGACGAGGTGACCGCGTAGTGAGCACGATGGATCGGCGTGGATACGCGTCGCTGTTCGGCCCCACCGCGGGCGACCAGATCCGGTTGGCAGATACCGACATCTGGATCGAGATCGAACATGACTACACCGCAACCGGCGACGAAATGGTGTTCGGCGGTGGCAAGAGCATCCGTGAATCCATGGGGCAGGGCACAACCACCCGGGATCAGGGCGCACTCGACGTGGTCATCACCAATGCGGTGATTCTCGATCACTGGGGAATTGTCCGGGCAGACGTCGGAATTCGTGACGGCCGCATCGTGGCGATCGGGAAGTCGGGTAACCCCGACATCATGAACGGCGTGCATCCCAAGCTGCTCATCGGACCGAGCACCGACGTGATCGCCGGGGAGGGAAGGATTCTCACCGCTGGGGCGATCGATACGCACGTTCATATTCTCAGTGAGATCGAGATGCTGGAAGCGCTCGCCACCGGCACGACAACAATTGCCGGCGGTGGAACCGGACCGACCGAGGCCACCAAGGCCACCACGGTCACCCCCGGTGCGTGGTCGCTCACGATGATGCACCGCGCGCTCGACCACATTCCGCTCAACGTGTTGCTCCTGGGCAAGGGCAGCACCGTCAGCCACGAGGCGCTTCGTCAGGAAGCGCTCGCCGGGGCCGGTGGATTCAAGGTGCACGAGGACTGGGGTTCCACCCCCGCCGCGATCGACGCAGCCTTGCGCGCTGCCGACGAATTCGGTCTCCAGGTGGCACTCCATGCCGACAGCCTCAACGAAACCGGCTACGTACAGCACACTTTGGACGCTATCGCCGGTCGAGGCATTCACGTATTCCACGCTGAAGGCGCAGGCGGTGGGCACGCTCCCGACATTATCGTGACGGCCGGTGAAGCGAATGTTCTTCCGGCATCGACCAATCCGACGTTGCCGCACACCGTCAACACGGTTGCCGAGCATCTCGACATGCTCATCGTGTGCCACGCGCTCAACCCCCGGGTGCCGGAGGATCTTGCGTTCGCAGAGTCTCGTATCCGCCCGACAACCATTGCGGCAGAGGATTTCCTGCACGATATCGGCGCAATCTCCATCACGTCGTCCGACGCTCAGGCCATGGGCCGGATCGGTGAGGTGACCCTGCGAACCTGGCAGGTAGCGCACGTGATGAAGGCGCAGCACGGCAAGCTGGGCTCGTCGATGCCCGCCGACAACGAGCGTGCCCGTCGATACGTCGCGAAGTACACGATCTGCCCGGCAGTGGCGCACGGTATCGATCACGAAATCGGTTCGGTCGAGGCCGGCAAAATGGCCGACCTGGTCCTGTGGGATCCCGCGTTCTTCGGCGTGCGCCCGGCCGCGGTCATCAAGGGTGGCGCGATAGTCGCTGCGCCGCTGGGAGATCCCAATGCCGCGATTCCGACCCCGCAGCCGGTGTTCGTGCGTCCCGCAATGGCGTCCGCACCGGGTTCGGCTCCACACCTGTCCACAACCTTCGTCTCCCCGATGGCAATCGAGGACGGGTTGGCAGGCCGACTCGGGCTCACTCGCACGCTCACCGCGATCCGCCCGACGCGTCACCTCACCAAAGCCGACATGCCGAACAACACGGCACTACCGTCCATCGACGTCGACCCGGAGACCTTTGCCATCAAGGTCGACGGTGATCTGATTCAACCCAATCCCGTCGATGTAGTGCCGATGGCTCAGCGCTACATGCTGTTCTGATGCCCGGTGCGAGTTGAGATGATGTCCGCCGAGATAGCGTCGATGCTCCTGGCAGACGGGCGTCTGCCTACCGGTGGGCACGCGCACTCGTCCGGGCTGGAACCGGCATTGGCGGCCGGCCTGCACCAAAGTCAGGTTCCGGATTTCATTCGAGGTCGACTCGAGACGGTCGGGCTGGTCGAAGCCGCCGCAACGGTGATCACGCGGCGCTGGGCCGTAAGTGAGGGTAGTGCAGGTGAACTCGAGGCCATCTCGAACGAATTGCTCGCTCGCACGCCCAGCGCGCCGCTGCGTGAGGCGTCCATCCAGCTCGGACGTGGGCTGGCCAGGTTGGCGTCGCGGTTGTGGCCGGGGCACCCCGCGGTGAAACTTCTCATGGCGCTACCGGGGCATCCGATGCGGCCGTTGGCATTGGGAGTGTTCACCGCCGTCTCCGGCATGGACGATCTGGCGGCGGCGCGATCTTGCCTGTACGACGACGCGCAAACCGTCGCGTCGGCGGCGCTGAAACTACTGCCGGTAGATCCGGCAGAACCGGTCGAATGGCTGCTTCGGGCGGCCCCGACCATCGAGACCGTCGCCGCGGCAGCCGTCGCGGTCGAGAGTGCCTCGGCTATACCTGCAACAACAGGACCGTTGGTCGAACAATGGTCACTCGAACACCACGCTCGATCCAGGAGGATTTTCCGTGCTTGACAATCTGAACACAACCACCGATACCGCAACTGCTGCAAGAGGTTTGAGGCTCGGTGTTGCCGGCCCGGTCGGCACTGGCAAAAGCACCCTGATCGCCACCATCTGCCGCGAGCTCGCGTCGGAGTTCGAGATCGCGGTTGTCACCAACGACATCTACACCGATGAGGACGCGCGACTGTTGCGCGCCGCAAACGTCCTGCCGATCGAGCGCATCGTCGCAGTCGAGACCGGGGCGTGCCCGCACACGGCGATCCGTGACGACGTGACACCCAATCTGATTGCGGTGGAAGACCTCGAGCGCGAATTTCATCCCCTCGACATGGTGATCGTGGAGAGCGGCGGCGACAACCTCACTGCGACGTTCAGTCCCGCACTCGTCGATGCGCAGATCTTCTGCATCGATGTTGCCGGCGGCGGCGATGTCGCGCGTAAGGGTGGACCCGGAATCGAGCGCGCAGATCTGTTGGTGGTCAACAAGATCGACCTGGCTCCGTATGTCGACGTCGATGCCGTTCAAATGGTTGCCGATGCAACAGCAGCACGCGACGGACTGCCCGTCCTCGCGCTCAGCCAGAAGGACCACGCCACGATCGATCAGCTCAGCGCGTGGCTGCGCAAGGTCATCGCGGCTCACCGCGAGGGCAATCATGTGCCCCAGGACCCGGGACCGATGGCACCGCACTTCCACGCCGATGAAGAAGACCACGACCACGGACACGGTCACGGGCACAGTCACTCTCACGCTCACTGATGACTGCGGGAGCTACGCGGGTCGTCGTCGAGCGAGTGGGCGGCACCGCTGTTGCCAAAGAGTTGATCTCCGGGGATTTCCTGGCGCCACGCCTGGTGAGTGCTCACGGGTTGCACGTGCGCGTTGCCCTGGTAGGACACAGCGCGACACTGTTGGCCGGCGACGACCTACGCATCGAGTTCGACGTGGCGCCGGGAGCGTTCCTCGAGGTGCTCGAGCCGTCCGGCACCGTGGCGTACAACGCCCGCGGCGGTCACGCATCGTGGACGGCTTCGGCGACGGTGGGTGCCCGCGGCGCTTTGGTATGGCGAGCGGCGCCCTTCGTGGTAGCCGGCGGCGCGGATGTCGCTCGGCGAATTGACATTTCGCTGCAGCCGGACGCGGTTGCCCTGCTCGACGAGATGGTGGTGTTCGGCCGTACCGGTGAGATCGGTGGCGCACTGCGTTCGGATCAGCGCATCACCGTCGACGGGACGCCGCTTCTGGTGGAGACTCTGGACTTGCGAAGTGTTCCCGATCGTTCCCGTCCCGGTGTTCTGGGAGGACATCGGGTTATCGGCACCACCATGTTGCTGGGGATGAAGACCTCGGACGCGGCCGAGGGGCATGTGAGCCCCCTGGCCGGTCCGGGCATGCTGGCCCGGGCTGTTGCAGACCAGGCGCATGAGGTGTCTGCGGCCTTGGACCACATCAGCTTGGATTGGCGTGCACGCGTGGCGAGTCGGTTCACGGAGGACTAGATTCCTGCCGTGACGTAAGACTCCGCGCGAGACTCTCACACCTGGAGGCCGTTGTCGTCCAAGATGAGGAGAGAGGCGAACGTCGAGGAGACATCATGCGGATAGCAGTGCTCGGTGGGACAGGTTTGATGGGCAAGCTCGTAGTTGCGGAAGCCGAGGCGGCGGGCCACGACGTGGTGATCGCGGCCCGCTCGACCGGCGTCGATATCAGCACTGGTGCCGGGCTGGCCGGAGCTCTCGCGGGTGTCGACGCGGTTGTCGATGTCAGTGACCACGTCACCAACAGTGCAAAGAAGGCCGTCGCATTCTTCGAGGCCGCGGCGCAGAACATTGCCGCAGCAGAGAATGCGGCAGGAGTAAAGCACCATGTTGTGCTCTCGATCGTCAACTGTGACGATCCGCGATTGAAGGCATTCGGGTACTACCAGGGTAAGGCTGCGCAGGAACGCGCAGTCAGCGCGTCGGGCATCCCGTTCACGATTCTGCGATCCACGCAGTGGTTCGAGTTCGGCGAGAAGACGGTGTCGCTCATGGGTTTCGGCCCGTTGGCCCTCGTACCGCGAATGAGATCGAAGCCCGTCGCTGCCAAGACCGTTGCGAAGGCGTTGGTGCAGGCAGCGGAGAAGGGGCCGTCGGGTCGCACTGCTGATCTCGCCGGTCCGGAAGTCCTCGAGATCCCGGAGATGACGAGGAAAATACTGCGTCGTCGAGGCACGCGGAAGTTGCTGATCCCGGTATCCATGCCAGGAGCAGGCAAGGCAATGCGCAGCGGTGCTCTCCTGCCGGGAGCGGACTCGATCAGCGCCGGGCCGACGTTGGACGAATGGCTGGGTTCTCACTGAAGGGACATAACAGAAAGGCGGCCACGCACATGCGCGGCCGCCTTCTGCTCGTGACGGGGAGTGGTTACAGATCCGGGTAGGCGGTCAGTTTGTCGACCTTTTCGGTGGATTCGGGCTCTTCGGGCAGCTTGCCGGTAACGAGGAAGATCACTCGGCGTCCGACCTCGACAGCGTGGTCTGCAAAGCGCTCGTAGAAGCGACCGAGCAACGTGATGTCGACTGCCGCTGCAACCCCGTACTTCCAGTCACGATCCATGAGGACCGTGAACAGGTGACGGTGCAGGTCGTCCATCGCCTCGTCCTCTTCGCGCAGACGGGCTGCACGCTCGGGATCACGGGTCTCGAGGACTTCCTTTGCCGCGGCACCGATACTGACGGCGATGCGGCCCATCTCGGCGAAGTAGCCGTTGACGACCTCGGGGAGGACGTGGTTGGGATGGCGACGACGCGCAATCTTGGCGACATGCAGGGCAAGGGCGCCCATGCGGTCGATATCGGCGACGATCTGGATTCCGCTGACGACGGAGCGGAGATCGCCGGCAACGGGAGCCTGCAAGGCGAGCAGCGCGAAGGCGCGCTCCTCGCAAAGGGTGCTGAGTTCGGTGATCCGGTCGTGTTCGCCGATCACCTGCTCGGCCAGGGTCAGGTCTGCTTGGAGCAGTGACTGGGTGGCTCGCTCCATGGCGGTGCCTGCCAGTCCTGCCATCTCGCCGAGCAAGTCTGCAAGCTCGGTCATCTGTTCGTTGTAAGCCACGCGCATGAGGTCAGAGCCTACGTGCAGTGAAAGACCAAGTCACAAGCGACAGGTGAACGCAAGGTGAATGATCACCGCAGCGTCGTGCGAAATGATTACCGCAGCGTCAGATGCAGATGATCACCGCAGCGTCAGATGCAGGCTGTGTCTCCGGCGTTGACTGAGGCAATGTCGGAGGGCAGTGACGTCGACACGCTGGTGTCCACCGATGACGGTTCTGCGGACAACGAGGTTCCCGGATCTGCCGGCGCTACGACTGTGCCGGAAAAATCGCTGCCGATGACAAGTTCGACCATGTCGCCCATGCTCGGGGTGAGAACGAGTACGGCTCCGGGAATTGCGGATGCGACGGTGGCGGCCTCGGCTTCGTAACCGGCCGCATACCGCACCACAGTCGCTGAGGCCTGGACATTGGCCAGTCCCGTCGCTGCACTGAAATTCCCGATCGTGGAGATCTGGAATCCGTATGCAGCAAGTTGGTCGGCAGCGGTCGCGGCCTGGCCCGAAACACCTGACGCGTTCGAAACGTCGATGTAGATGTTGTACGGACTCATTGCCGACACGAGTGTTGCCTCGGGCACCGGCGTCGTGGCGGTGGAGGGCGCTGAGCTGGTCGATGTCTTGTCGGTATCTGTGTCACGCTCTTCGCCCGGAAGCGGCTCGTCGTCGATGATTGCCTGGAACAGTGCTTTGATCTCGTCGGTCCGGGGGATTTCATTGCCCCAGTCGTTGGTGCCGTCGGTGGGCACGGTCAGGAAGGTGACGGCGCCCGCATCGACGTTCTGCAATGATCGACCCAGCGTGACCAGGGATTTTGTATCGATGTTCTCGACAAACGTGTCCTGCGTGAATGCGTTGATGAACCCGTTGAGCTTGCTGGGATTGAGCAGCACATTGTTGGACAGTGCCGAGCGCAGCAGCGCGGACAGGAACTTCTGTTGCCGCGTGATGCGCCCGTAGTCGCCGTTGCCCTCGGCTTCGACATGCCTGGCGCGGACGTAGTTCAGCGCGGTCCGGCCGTCGAGTACCTGGTTTCCGCTGTTTGCGAGGACAGTGCCCAGAATGCCGTCTTCGATGGGAACCGGGGTGCAGATGTTGACCCCGCCAACTGTGTCGACCATGCTCTCGAATCCGGCGAAGTCCATGCCGACGAAGTGGCCGATCTTGAGTCCGGACATTTTCTGGATGACCTTGACCAGACACTTCGGGCCACCCAGGGCGTAGGTCGCGTTGAGTTTGTCGCCAGAGGCAGCGGGGAAGGACTCGCTGGTGTACGTCCCGGAACTGTTGTCCCAGCCCTGGCAGACCGGCCGGTCGACGTCGAGGTCGCGGGGAAACGAGACGGCGACGACGCGGCTGCGGTCGGCGGGGATGTTGACCAGCATCACGGTGTCGGCCCGGGCGCCTTCGGCGTCCTCGACGGTGCCGGCGCCGATCTCACCACTTGCGCCGGCCCTGGTATCGGTGCCGACGATCAGATAGGTTTCGTCGCCGAGCTGGCCGCCCGCGTCGACGATGTCGTCGGAGTTGGTGTCGAGCGCAGCGATCTGCTCGAACTTTCCTTCGGTGGTGCGAAGGTAGCCCCAGACGACGCCAGTCATGGTCAGTGACATCACGGCAAGAAATGCGACCGCGGATCGGCTGAACGTCTTCATACGCTGGCGGCGTCGAATCTTGTTCAGCGCAAGCCGACTACCACCGGTTTCGCTGACGACACGCGGAGAAGCGGAGGATGGCGGGTCGCTGCTGATCCATTCGGCCGCGGCCGGTGCGATCGGTGGGGGAGGCAGCGGCTTTTCGGGGGGCAGCGGTTTGTCGGGGGGCCTGATGGGAGGCCTCGAGTCAACAGGTGGCGCTGCCGGGCTGCTCTTTTTCGGGGCCGGCGGTTCGACTACACGCTGGCCGGCTGTATCGCCGACTCGTTGGACGAGTTCTGCGACGGAGATGCTGTCGCTCGGTGGTGCGTCACGTCGACCGAATCGGCCGAAGCGTTCACTGCCCCGACGCTCTGACGGCGGGGCGTCGGACTGTGGCGCGCCAGTGGGTTCGGGTTTAGACGAACGACGATTGCGGTATCGCTGATCTGCGAGGGGGCGCTCCCACGGGGCGCGGCTTTCGGGCGAAGGCGGGCCCGAGTCGTGATCATCACCCACCGATGCAACCTGTCTCGTCGTTGACTGCCGATACGGACAGTGCGTCTCTTGTCGTGCGCCGTCCAACTGCTGTTGACGAAGCTGGAGCCATATTACTGGTGGATCCTGAGTTATTCACTCAGAAACTTGGCGAATTGCCCGAATTCACAGCAATGCGTTATCCGCCCGAATGCATGATGTCCGCTCCGACCGGCACCAGATCGTCCTCGGGATCATCGAGCCAGCCCTCGGGCAGGGCGACCTGACCGGGGGAACCCTGCCGGCCGCGGGGACCTTCGGCGTCCTTCGGGAATGGAACGGAGCTGTCCAGCTGGGCCAGCAGTTCGTCGAGTTCGGTCAGGGTGCTGACCAGTGCCATCGACACGCGCAGGTCCGACCCGACCGGGAATCCGCGCAGATACCAGGACACGTGCTTGCGGAGTTCACGCAAGCCCTTCATCTCGCCGTGGTGTGCGGCGAGGAGCTGGGCGTGGCGGGCGATGATCGTGGTGACCTCGCCGAGCGTCGGAGGCGTTGCGATGGGCTGACCGTTGAGAGCCGCGCTGAGCTCTGCAAACAGCCATGGACGGCCCAGGCATCCGCGTCCGACGACAACGCCGTCACAGCCGGTCTCGTCCATCATGCGGGCGGCGTCGGACGCGTCGAAGATGTCGCCGTTTCCGAGAATCGGAACGTCGGGAACGTGTTCCTTCAGGCGGGCGATCTCGTTCCAGTCGGCCGTCCCGGAGTAGCGCTGCGACGCGGTGCGCGCGTGCAAGGCAATTGCGGCGGCGCCCTCGGCAGCGGCGATGCGACCCGCGTCGAGGTGCGTGTGATGGTCCGCGTCGATACCGACGCGCATCTTCACCGTGACAGGAATGTCGGTGCCCTCGGTGGCGCGAACGGCAGCTGCGACGATCTGTCCGAACAGTCGACGCTTGTAGGGGAGCGCGGAGCCGCCACCTTTTCGAGTGACTTTCGGCACTGGGCAGCCGAAGTTCATGTCGATGTGGTCGGCCATGTTCTCGTCGACGATCATTTTGGCCGCAGCGTAGGTCGTGTCCGGGTCGACGGTGTAGAGCTGCAGGGACCGCGGAGTCTCGGTGGGGCCGAAGGTGGTCATGTGCATGGTGGCCGGCTGGCGCTCTACGAGCGCGCGGGCAGTGACCATCTCACACACGTAGAGCCCGGAGGTGCTGCCTGCACGTTCGAGTTCGAGTTCACGACAGAGCGTGCGGAAAGCGACATTGGTGACGCCGGCCATGGGCGCGAGGACCACGGGGCTGTGCAGCTCGAGTGAACCGATACGAAGGGAAGACATGACTACCTCTGAACAAATATTTCTGACAAGTGAAAGTGCCCGGTACCGAATCCGGTACCGGGCACAGAATAGCTGGTGAAACTAAGAGGCCTGCTGTTCACGCTTGGCGGCTTCGCGGGCGAGCATGCGATCGCGCTGCTCCTCGAACTTTGTCGCCTGGGCGGCAAGTGTCTCGAGGAAGGCAGCCAGTTCTTCGCGAGTGTTCTCGCCTTCGGCGCTGAAGTCGTTGCGCTCGAAGATGTTCCACTTGCGCAGAACGGGCCAGATGACCTCGTCGAGGTGCTGACGGAGATCGTAGATTCCGTGCTTGGCCATCAAAACGCCGTTGCGACGGAAGTTGGGCATCCCAGCACCGGGCATCTGGAAATTCTGCACGATGTTCGACACGGACTTCAGTGTCTGATCAGGTGCAAGATCGAGAGCGGCGGCACAGATGTTGCGGTAGAAGATCATGTGCAGGTTCTCGTCGGCGGCGATGCGCTGAAGCATCTTGTCGGCGATCGGCTCGTTGCAGGCCTTGCCGGTGTTGCGGTGGCTGACGCGAGTCGCGAGTTCCTGGAAGGTGACGTACGCGACAGAGTGGAGAACGCCGGCTCCGTCGTCCGGGATGGGCGGGTTGTAGCCGGTGATCATGTGTTCCATGCGGTAGCGCTCGAGCTCGACGGGATCGACGGCGCGCGTGACAACCAGGTAGTCGCGCATCACGATTCCGTGGCGATTCTCCTCGGCGGTCCAGCGGCCGACCCAGGTGCCCCAGGCTCCGTCCTGCGAGAAGTTCTCGGCGATCTCGCGGTGGTACGACGGCAGGTTGTCCTCGGTGAGGAGGTTGGTGATCATCGCAGCTCGGGCGACCTCGCCGAGCCGGGATTGTTCGAGACTCCAGTCTTCGCCGCCCATGGCTGCGAAGTTGCGACCCTCGTCCCACGGGACGTAGTCGTGCGGGTGCCATTCCTTTGCCATGGAGATGTGCCGGTTGACGTTCTCTTCGGCAACCGGCTGCAGTTCTGTCAGCAGTTCGAGCTGCGTCAGAATCCTCGTCATTTATTTGCCTCCGTGTTGAGTGAATGCCCGACTTCGCTCCAGCCTACGGTACCGTAGGTTTGGCCTGATCGACATGAACTGATCCCCCTGCGCGAATGTTACCGAGTCGTAGCCAGCGTACGTGGACGGAAGATGGACGCAGTCTGAATTGTCCGATGCGTTCCATTCGCTTGTTGCCGAGATCATACCTGCCGGTTTGGCTGTACGTGTGAGTTTCAGGACCACATATTTTCGCGGACAAAATCACGGAAATCGCGCGCTGGCCTCGACAATTCCCGATTCTCGGTCCAGACAAGCCCGATCTTGCGTGTTGCGCCGGCAAGGGGAACGAACACGATTCCCTCTGCCCAGATGGGCGGATCCTGAATCGGCATGACGGCCACGCCCAGGGATGCGGACACCAACCCGCCCACAGTTGCCAGCTCACTGCTCTCGAAGACGAAATCCGGGGTGAATCCGGCCGCGGCACACATCTCGTCGAGAATTCGCCGCATGCCGAAGTCCAGCTGCATTCCGATGAATTGCTCGCCCGCAGCGTCGGCCAGATCGACCTCGGGCAGGTCCGCGAAACGATGTCCGAGCGGAACGGCGAGGGCAAGTTTTTGCTGCGCTATCTGAGTCCATGCGAGTCGAGGGTTGTCCGGCTGCGGCGACACAAGCGCCAAATCGGCGTCGCCGGTGATAACGCGATCACTCAGGAACTGCGCTCGATCCTGATGGAGTTCGAAGCGAACACCCGGATGTTCGGTTCGATATGCCCGAATCATGCGCGGAATCAACCAGGTTCCGAACGAATGGAGGAAGTCGAGTCGCACCGTTCCGGTGTCTGGCCCGGCCAGGGCGTCGATCTGGCGCAACGCGGAATGGAGTGTGTTCAGGGCGCTGGTTGCATGTTCGTAGAGGATGCGGCCGTACCGATTGAGTGTGAGCCGACGGCCGTGTCGGTCGAAGAGCGGCACACCAACGGATCGTTCGAGCCGTGCGAGTTTGCGAGAGAGCGTGGGCTGCGACAGGTGAGTGATATCCGCCGTCGCCGTGACCTGTTGGGTTTCAGCCAGCACGACAAACCACTCGAGATCGTCCGACAACATCACAGGTGGAAGCCTATATGTCTCGGAGGTATGTAGAACAGCAAATTAATGCATTTTCTTTTGTTGTCATGGGCGCGGAAGATTCTTGCCGGAGGTCGTGTCGATGAGCATGTCGGTAGAAATCAGCGCAGGAACAGAAGCCGGCGCAGGAATCGCGTCGTACCGCCGGGGATCCGCCGGATACCGCGCGGTGACGCTTGCATTGTTTGCAGCGGGTTTGACGACATTTGTGTCGATGTACTCGGCTCAGGCACTACTGCCTGCGTTTTCGCACTCTTTCGGAGTCTCGCCCGCGGTTTCGGCCCTGTCCGTTTCGGTGACCACTGGCATGGTTGCATTGGCGATCATTCCGGCGAGTGCATTGTCCGCACGCTTCGGCCGGACCCGCGTCATGATCTTCTCGGCAATCACGTCGTGCGTGATCGGTCTCCTGCTGCCGATGAGTCCGACAATCGAGATTCTGCTGGTGGGCCGAGCGTTCCAAGGCGCTGCGCTGGCGGGAATTCCGGCGGTTGCCATGGCGTATCTCGCGGAGGAGATCGACCCGAAGGATTTAGGCGCAGCGATGGGGCGCTACGTTGCGGGCACCACCGTCGGCGGATTGATCGGACGGTTGATCCCGGCTGCAGTGGTCGACGTAAGTTCTTGGCACTGGGCGCTTTTTGCGGTCGCACTGCTCTCGACGGTCTTTGCGATCGTCATGACCAGGACCCTGCCGGAGTCGCAATTCTTCCAGCCACAACCGGTATCTGTGCGACGGCTAATGTCGAATCTGCGCGTTCACCTTGCGAACTCGGCGCTGCGGACGCTTTTCGCGCTGGGTTTCATTGTGATGGGCGCATTTGTTTCCGTCTACAACTTCCTCGGGTTTCGTCTCGCTGCAGCACCTTTCGGCCTGTCCGAGGCGGTGGTGGGGCTGGTATTTCTGTTCTATCTCGCGGGAACCGTGACATCGACTGCGGCCGGCGCTGCCGCGGACAGAGTTGGGCAGCGGTGGGTGTTGCTTGGCTCCGTATCGGTGACAGCGCTAGGTCTCGCGTTGACCGTCCCCGACAACCTCGCGCTGACGTTGGTGGGGATGTTGCTCTTCACCGGAGGGTTCTTTGCCGCGCATTCCGTAGCCAGTGGGTGGGTCGGCCGACTTGCCCGAGTCCATCGGGCGGAAGCGTCGGCGCTCTACCTGTTTGCCTACTACGCCGGTTCATCCGTTGCCGGCGTTCTGGCAGGTTCAGCCTTTGCGGTGGGCGGCTGGAATGGCGTCAGCATCTTTGTCGCCTGTTTGCTTGTGGTGGCAATGGGATTGTCGCTGAGGATGTTTCGGTCCACCAGGGTTGACTGATTCCAGTTGCGGCGGCACTTCGGCCGCCGCAACTGGGGTTATCGCCTACTTCTTGCCGCCGCCGAGGAGTCCGCCCAGCAGATCGCCGATGCCGCCGCCACCGGAGCCGCCGAGGAGACCGCCGAGTGCTCCGCCGATGCCGCCGCTGGAGTTTCCGCCGCCGAGAAGTCCGCCCAGAAGATCTCCGATGCCGCCGCCCCCGGCAGCCTGCGTCTGAGCTGCCGATCCGCCGCCTGTGAACTGCTTGGCGAGGTACGCCAGCACGATCGGCGCGAGAATCGGGAGTAGCTGCTTCACCAGATCGTTTCCGCCGCCGACGCTACCCAGCGTGCTGGCCACCTGATCGGTGTTGTTGCCGAAGATGTTTGCCACGATCTTCTGACCGTCAGCGGTGTCGACCTTGCTGATGTCGATGCCGTCGTCGAGGATCGTGGTGTTGGCGTGCGACTGCAACGCGCTTTCGAGCGACGCCGCGCCGGCCTCGCTGTCGGCATTGGCGCCGAGACCGCTGACCAGCGTGGGAAGTGCCGATTTCACAGCAGTTTCCGCGGTTGCCTGATCTACGCCGAGTTGCTGCGCGATCTGGTCGATCGGGATCTGTGAGAGAAGGTCGTCAAGCGAAGCCATTCGATGCCCTACTTTTCTGGGGTCCTACTTGTCAGCACCCGGTTGATGCAGACACTAGTGAATGTTCGAGACCGTCGGTAGCTCGGATGTTGCGGAGGTGTCATCGTTGGGTTTTTTCTCGGGGGACCAGACATACGAGAAGCGCAAGTGCGAGGCCGCCGACGGTCAGAATGAATCCTGTCTGATTCGTCAGGATCGTGGAGTAGTTTTCCCTGATGATGTTGTCGAATTGCTCATTGACGCGGTAATAGAAGGTGCCAAGACTGGCGAGTCCGACAATCACTCCGATCCACGCCGCGAGGCGTGAACCGAACACTGCCGCAATCAAGATCGCCACGCCGGACCCGAGAAGAAGAATCATCATGGATCGGTAGAACGGTGCGGACTGATCGGCGATCTGCTCGATAGCCCAGCCGGCTGGAAAGCCATCTCGTAAGTCTTCGAGACGGACATCTGCGGGTTTCACTCCGGCCAATATCGACATGAACGAGCCGACCGTCACGGCGATACCGCAGATCAGCAGAACCACATGTACAAACGTGCGCATATCACTCTCCCGAAGGATCGGTGAACGTCTAACGCGGTCGAGTTACGAGCCTAGCGACGACGCGCGTGCTTTCGACAGGCTTTTCCTGGACGGCCTGAGTTGACCATGCACAATGTCACCATGGCGGACAATATGCGTCGACTCGAAGAGATCTCGCTGAGCCTTCCCGAAGCACAGCGCGTCGACATCGAAGCGTGGGACGGGCATCCCACCTTTCGAGTGCGTGGCAAGAACTTCGTGTTCTGCAACGCCGATGCCACGTCGCTCACGATCAAGCTGAGCAAACCGGAAGCCGAGGCGGTGGTCGCGACCGAATCACGAGCAACTGCGGCAGGGTACGGGTTGGGTCGGCACGGTTGGGTTGCTCTCGATCTCAGTGGCAGGATCGAGGGAGAGTACTGGGATCAACTCGAGGAATGGATCTACACCTCGTACACCCTGGTTGCGCCGAAAAAGCTGGCTCGAATAGTGCTCGACGGGGATGCTGCGGGCGGTAACCCGATAGATTCGTGACGACACGTACGCCGATTAGACGAGGATTGGTCATGACGACACAGCAAGCACCATCGGCTGCCACGACATCCGGCATGCCGCCATGGGCGAAAAAGGCCATCATGATCGGCGTGGCGGCCGTCGTTCTGGTCATCACCTACTTCATTCTCGCCGCGTACCTCCCACGCTGGTGGTCTCAGCGGATTGCGTCGCTCGCCGACGGCAGTTTCAGTGGCGGCATTGCGTGGGGCGTGATGTTCGGACTCGTGTGTACGTTGGTCCCGCTGCTCTTCTTCCGCGCAATCTGGCAGGTGCGGAAACGGAAACATGCGCGGCCGATGCAGATCGGTGCTTTGGTGCTCGGTGTGATTTTTGCTTTGCCCAACTTGCTGACGCTGAGCATCGTTCTCGGAAACAGCAATGCTGCGCACGCCGGCGAGCGAGTCCTCGACGTCGACGGTCCTGGATTCCGCGGCGCCTCGGTACTCGGCGCGATCATCGGTGTCGCGCTGTTCGTCGGCATCGTGTTCCTGGGCTACAGGTACAAGAAGCGTGGCAAAGAAATCGACAAGATGCGCGGCGACCTGAAGCAGCACGAACCGCAGAGCAAGGGCGAGGCTCCGGCTCCCGAAATGTGACCTACCAGAACAGAACAGGCTTGATTACTTTTCCAGCTGCCTGATCTGTGACGGCTCTGTTGATGTCTGCGAACGCATAGGGCGTCACCAGTCGGTCGATCGGAAATTGTCCGGCGGTGTAGAGATCAACAAGCCGGGGAATGAACGTAGCTATGTCGGAATCACCCTCGACGCATCCTCGAATAGTCTTCCCGTTCAACATGATGTCGCCCATGTTCACGGTGAGGTCGTGGGCTCCGAGCCCAACCACGACCAGTGTTCCGCGGCCGCGAAGTGATGTCACGCCCTGATTGACAACCGCACCGATTCCGGTGGTGTCGAGGGAATGAGTCGATCCGCCGTCGGTGGCGTCGCGCACCGCTGCCACAACGTCGTCGGAGCCGGGATCGACAACAACTGCGCCGAACTCTTCGGCCAGCTTCCTACGTTCGGGTACCGGGTCGACGGCAACCAGCGTGGAAACCCCCACTGCTCGCGCCGCGAGGAGAGCTGCGAATCCGACGCTGCCAGCTCCGAAGACCACAAACGTCGAGTCGGGTTCGGGGCGAAGAGTATTCAGAACTGCGCCGCCGCCGGTTTGAAACCCGCAGCCGAGCGGAGCTACGACGGTCAGATCAACCGCAGGATCAACGACGACGGTGTTGTCGGCTGTGGTGATGGCGTATTGCGCGAAACTCGACTGACCGAAGAACGCGGACCTGATCGGAGTGCCGTTCTGGGTGATAGGTGCCGAACCGTCGGTGCGCGCACCTGAGCTGTTGAGTCGATGTGAGCGTTCGCAATACGCCCGATGCCCACTTCGGCATTGGCGGCACGCTCCGCAGCTTCGATAGCTCAGCAGCACGTGATCGCCTTCGAAGATATGGGTGATCGACGAGCCGACGGCCTCGACGATCCCCGCGCCCTCGTGGCCGAACACGCAGGGGCCGAGTTTTTTCGGTAGTGCTGACTTGGTGAACAGATCCGTGTGGCACAGACCTGTTGCGACTATCCGCACGAGGATCTCGTCGGCGCGGGGTTCCTCGATCTCGACGGTCTCGAGGGCAAAAGGGGAGTCGGGGCCGTGCGAGAGCGCGGCGCTCATTTTCCGAGTGGACATCGAATTCTTCTCCGGGCGAATCACACTCGCTCGAGGAGGAAGTAATAGTGCTTGCCGTTGTCGAGGACCAGATTCGATTTTCCGTTCATGATTCCCATGAGCGTTGTGTCGTCGACCTTCTTGAAATGGTCGAAGATCGGTGCGCCGTCGTAGACCATCGTTGCGGTGACTTCGTCGCGGAACTCGATGTTCCAGAGGCTCGCTTCTCCGTTGCCGCCCTTGATGTCAGAGTAGAGGTTCCCGTTCTCGTCTCGGCAGATCAGTGGTTTTGCGTCCTCGACCGAGTTGAAGGTTTTTCCGAACCAGCGGCTTGCCACGAGTTTGTCGTGGAGACGGTGGCCGGTAGCGAAGTCGTCACCTTTCCATTCGCCGAGGATGTCCGCTGCGTCGACGGTCTCCAAAGCAGCCCACACTTCATCGAGTTCTGTGGGGGAGACATCGTTTTCCTGCTCGCGGAGCTTTGCGAAAGCGCTACGGGCGTCGTCGAGGTTCATGGTTCTCCTTGTGGAACGGCGTTGAGAGTTTTTCCCGAACCAATTTGTTCGTGAACTCTGGACGCTACGCCGAACCGGGTGGTTCGGCAACGGTGGAATCGATCTAGGATGTGCGCATGCGTTCAGCCGGGGAAGCGACCAGGGACCGCATTCTTGCATCCGCCAAGGAAGAATTTGCCCGATACGGGTTTGCGGGCGCTCGTATCAACCGCATCGCCAAGGACGCGCGAGCGAGCAAAGACCGCCTGTACGCGTACTTCGCGAGCAAGGAAGATCTTTTCTCCGCGGTCATGGCGCAGTGGACCGTCGAGACCACGGCCGAGACCGCCTTACGTGGAGACGACTTACCTGCGTACACCGGTCGACTGTTCGACAACTACCTCGCGCACCCCGAGAATGCCCGGTTGCAGGAATGGGCGGATCTCGAAGCGCCCGAAACTGTGAGTTACCACGACATTCGACGCAACACGCTGCGCCCGAAAATTGCGGAGATTCGCCAGGGCCAAGCCGACGGGCATATCGATCCCAGCTGGAACCCGGCGGAATTGCTGATCGTGATCACCGAAATTGCCAGAACCCTGGCCCTTCCGCATAGCGGCGGTGACGTGAGACCTGGGTCGTCGAGAGCGCCGGCGCTGCGAAGGCAGACTGCCGTTGACGCAGTCCGGCGCTTGATTCGCAGTTCCTGACGGTGCGTAGGTCAGGCCTTGATCGACGGCCGACCGCTTCTGATCCGGGCTACTTCGGATCGTGCAAATTCGACTCGGTCAGTGTTGTTTCCGCGGGAATAGGCCAGAGCATCGGCGAGATCTGCCGTTGCTTCGAGCACATATCCATTTCGTTTGCGATCGGCGCGGGTTCCTGCGGATCTGCGGAAGGCCCTGCGGGCCTTGTGGTTGCCGCACACTGCTGTGAGCTCGTCATCGGTGATCACGCCATGTTCGGCTTCCGGTGCCAGAATGTCGTGCAAGAAATGACGTTCACGCGGAACGGTCAACCGAAACACCCGCAACACCAAGACAAGTGCGACGACGATGAGTACGAAGAGCAGTGGGAACATGAGTGCGCTGCCCTGTGCAAGAGCGGCGGCAGAGTCCCAGAGGCCGTGCAGAAGCATCGCCGTTGCCATCAGTGCGATGCCTCGGCCGAGTCGCCGCGGCTCGGCAGGTCGGCCGAGAAGGTAGACGAGCCCGGCGCAGAAGATTGCGCTGTACAACGTGTGTGCGGCAACTCCGACAACCATCCGCATCACAATGGTCGTCATCGCGGCGTCGATCTGATTGGCACCGAATTGTGAACCTGCCGAATTCAAGGCGTAGACAACGTCTTCGAAGAGCTGGAAACCGAGTCCGATGAACGCACCGAGAATGAACCCGTCAAACGCGGTGCGCACGAAGCGGGAGGCCAAGGCTATCAACAGGACGAGTCCCAGACCCTTGGCGGTCTCTTCGGTAAACGGCGCCGCCAGGCCTGCTCCCCAGTCGGCCGCCCAGGCTTGCCCGAACATCTTGGCGTACAACGCGAGAATGGCGTCGTTTGCATGCGCGGCCATTCCCCAGGTAGCAGCAAAGCTCCCCCACAGAAAGGCCACGACGATCAGTTTTGCCGGTTGGCGTGCATACCGGTCGATGTGGTGCGTGAACCACCAGAACGCCGCACCGTACGCGCTGAACAGCACGACGGAGAGTCCGATGGCCTCGCCGTAGGCGCCGGCACTGGAGGCCAGCATCGAGAAGAACTGGAAGACTCCGGTGGTCACCAACAGCAGGTACACCCAGAACGCGGCATTGCGCGGTTGGTAGAAGGTGAACGACCGTCCCCATCCGGAGTTTTCGATTGCCGAGACACGGGTGGCGTTCGAATCGCCTGTCGACTGCACAGTGGACATGGTCATCATGAGCCCTCTCCGGGTCGTTGGCTGATGCTGACGATCATGCGAGCAATAGCTTCGGTGGTCGAGGGGTCGATGTTGCTCGGGCCGACGGCAATCGCGCTGACACCCACTCCGTCGATCACAAAGGCAGCGATGACGCCGTCAGCGGTGGAATTCGAGTACCCAGCCATGACCCCGCGATGGCCGCTTTCGGTGATGATCACGGTGGGTTCACCGTTGACTCTGAACGACTCCCCAGACGCAAGCGCATCGGTGGTCGTCTTGATCTGCTCGAGCAGTTCGCGCGCGTCGCCGGTGAACGGTGCTGTTTTGACGGTGAAGGAGACGGCCCCGTTGGTCACCCTCGCGACATCCGGGTAGGTGCCGGTTATCGGGGTATCGGTGTCGCGAACTCCTGCGGTGATGCCCCAGCCGGGGACGGGAACGAAGGTTATTCCACCGTCGAGTTCCATGACATCTCCGGCCACGACTTCGTCGTCGTAGGACACCGAATCGTTGATTGTGGGTAGGACAAACGCCATGACGAGTGCAAACGCGATCACGACTGCGGCGGGAATCAGAGTGGCACGGTCGAGGCCCAACCATCGCCGGTCTACTGGAACCCATCGGTCGTCGGGTTCGTAGTGCGGGGGTTGTGGATCTACCCGATTTCTCGTATCGGTGTCAGACATCTGTGCGCCGGCTCCCTGCGGTGTTTGCGTCGAGTCATTCGCGCACAACAGTTTCCGCTGCGAGGGGCAGGGCTGCGGTGCTTGTCGAGAGCGAATCCGAGGGGTTGGACCTCACGAGGTAAAAGTATCAAACGGGATGTTTCCGAAAATCTCGAGCGAATGTAGTACCGCACTCCGTCGTGCGGGCAAACAAAAAACAGCCCGACATTCTCCGAAGAGGTGCCGGACTGTTGTTTGGTGCCCCCAGTAGGACTCGAACCTACGACCTGCGGATTAAAAGTCCGTAGCTCTACCAACTGAGCTATAGGGGCGCGGCGCAGAGTCTAACCAGACCGCGAAGCAGGTGAAAACACCGCCCCCGTCAAATGGGTGATTCCGGGATCCTGATGACATATTCACAAACGTGTGATTGCCGCGGAGAGCTGCTGTGGCCGAGCCTGTCTGAGCGCTATGGAAGCGTGTCAGGCGGTGCGAGAGGTGAGTTTCCGACGCGTCGCAGGATTCTGCCGGCGATCCAAAGGAGATCACGTTCGGCGTCGGTGCACTCGGCGTGGATCGCTTCGGTAAGCCATCGATTCCTCAGACGTCGATCATCGCGGAGTGCGGACGCGCCGGCGTCGGTCAGATCGATGAGGTGCGCGCGGCCGTCGGATGGATCGGATCGCCGGGTTACCAGGCCCCGAGCTTGGAGCGTTGCAATCGCTTTGGCGACCGATTGAGGCGTGACGCGCTCGAGTTGCGCGAGGGATTTGGCCGTCATGGGTCCGTGGCGGTCGAGATGTCCGAGAGCGTGGACGTGGGTGGCACTGAGGTGGGGCCCAATCCGTTCGCTATGCAGGCGTCGTGCGAAAACTCCGAGGTCCTCCGCTAGAGCGTCGATCTCGTGCTGGGTCATTGCCGCTCCTCGGTCGCCCATGAATATTAGGCAACCTAACTGTGTAGTTTATCGGTCAATGTCCGATTTTCGTCCACATATTGTGAACAAATAGTAACTGTGGTTGTTTAATCTTCTTAGGCTTGACAGCGAAGTCTCGGTGTTATGGGTGCTTAGGCATCGGTTCGAACATGGGCTCGAAACAGAGAAGCTCGGATGCGCACCCCCTGTGCCGCACCCGAGCGGCCAGAACGATACCACCCGGTGTGTTCCGGGGGTGTGCTTGCTTTTTCGGTGTCATCTGATCGAATGACACCACTAGTACTTTTGGTGGGTGTCGCGGTAAGGCTTACGTGGCGAATCCGGAGGGGATATTGTGAGCTTCCGGGGGATTGTGGGTGTCGCAGGCGGCACCTTTGGGATATCGACTCGGCGAGAGGCATAACACCGCATATGGCACGTCAACAAGAGCGTGCGCGGCGTACCCGCGCCGCCCTGGTCGAAGCGGCTGCAATCGAGTTCGCCAAGCGCGGTTACGCCGCAGCGTCGGTGAATACGATCCTTGAAGGCTCCCGTGCCACCAAAGGCGCGATGTACTTCCATTTTCAATCGAAAGAAGAGTTGGCAAGAGCGATCTTGACCGCTGCGATGGAGATGTTCACGGACGTCACCGATCAGTGGTTGAAACGGACGGACCTTGAACCGTTTCAGCTTCTTCATGGCCTCGTGCTCGACATTGCCACGCTGTTTCGAACCAACGTGATCGTGCAGGCGGAGTTCAGGCTGATTATCGAGCCGGAGTTCTATGCCGACGTGAAGTCGGGTGCCGGTCAGGTATGGGGACGCTCGGCATTCGAGTTCGCGACGCGCGCGAAGGCCGAAGGTTTGTTGCGTGAAGGCGTCGAGCCTGAGAAGTTCACGCGTGTCCTGGCCGCAAGCCTTGCCGGTCAGCGCTACATGGCGGATCTGACGTCGCAGAGTGGTGACCTTGCGCTCTGGTTCGAGGAAGCGCTCGAAGTAGTGCTCGAAGGGATGGCCAGCTCGGATTGGATCGAGAATTTTCATCGCGAGGGTTGGGCGACGGTCGAGTCCTACCTGCGGGAATAGGGTCATTTTTACTCGCTGACCTGGCGATTTGAGTTTTTCCCGTGGTGTGTCCTAAGCTATCCAAGCTCCCAACGGAATGCCGGAGGGGGTACTTGCTCGGAGTGATCCGGCGCGCCCCCTTCGTCTAGCGGCCTAGGACGCCGCCCTTTCAAGGCGGTAGCGCGGGTTCGAATCCCGTAGGGGGTACGTTTTGCGAAAGCGAAACGATGCAGTATGGTTTGACCCGCACGACACGCTTTGAGTTGCAGAAATACCCAGCTAGGACAGTGGTTTGGGAGCAGCGAGAAGATGTAGTACGGTTTCACAGCAAGGAAAAAGCAAGGCCCTGTGGCGCAGTTGGTTAGCGCGCCGCCCTGTCACGGCGGAGGTCGCGGGTTCGAGTCCCGTCAGGGTCGCAAAGCATTGTTCTCAGCCAATCGGCTGAGGGCAATGCAGTGCGATAGGCATTCGGTTCGGGTGCCGTCCGGCCAGGTAGCTCAGTTGGTACGAGCGTCCGCCTGAAAAGCGGAAGGTCGCCGGTTCGATCCCGGCCCTGGCCACCACAACTCGATAAATCAAGCTCCAGATTCTCGTTCTCGAAACGACGAAGCTGGAGCTTTTTCTATTGCCCGATTCGATTCTTCAACTGGTCGGTCGGATTAGGTCGAATTTGGTACCGGTCAGCGGGAACGTGCCGTGCGTCACTACTTGTCGAGCATCACTATTAGCCGCAGCGCCCATTCCAGGGCCGCGGGCGGTCCGGCATTCTTCGCGAAGTCCGGACCTCCTTCTCTGCGCAAGAAGGAAGTGATGGTCGACGTGACTCACTCGAGGTCCCGACGCGTCGGGAAATTCAGCCGCACAGCGGTTGCATTGTTCGGAGCCGGCATTCTGCTCGCCGGCTGTGCAAGCAACAACGACGACGGCGGCACTACCGACGGTGACACCGGATCGGCGTCGATCGTCACCGGAATGATCAATGAACAAGGCGATGCGGGCACGCCGGTTGCAGGCGGCACCCTGACGTACGGTGTCCAGGTCCTCGCATCGTCGCTGGACCCGACCAAGGTTGCAGCACGCGGCGGTTCCGGCGGCGAAGCCCTGGCGGCGGTGTACGACGTTCTGGTGAGCTACGACACGGCGACCGGTGAATTCGAACCGAAGTTGGCCAAGTCACTCGAAACCAACGACGACGGCAAGACCTGGACCTTGAAGCTGCGCGACGGCGTGAAGTTCAGTGACGGAACCGCACTCGACGCTAACGCTGTCATCGCGAGCATCGACCGGTACAACGCGGGTAAGGGCAACGGCGCAGAGCTGTGGGTCGCATCGGTCGCTTCGATGGAAGCCTCGGACGCGGCTACCGTTGTATTCAACCTGAACACGCCGTGGATGCGTTTTCCCTCGATGCTGGCACTCGGCCATGGAATGATCGTCGCCCCCAGCTCACAACAGGGTGACAAGTTCACCGCCGTTGGCGCCGGACCGTTCACCGAAGGCGTCTTCAGCCCGAGCATCGAGCGAATCTTCAAGGCCAACCCCGCCTATTACGGCGGTGCTCCCAAGCTCGAGCAGCTTCGCATGGTTGCGCTGAACGGCCCGCAGGCCAATCTCGAATCGTTGAACAGCGGCCAGCTGGACGTGGCTTACATTCGCGGTCTGACGTCGGCGATCAACTCCGCCAAGTCCGCCGGCTACCCCGGTTACATCGATGTCCTCAATGCCGGCAGTGCTGAGATCATCAACAACCGCGAGGGCCGGCCGGGTTCGGATGTTCGCGTCCGCCAGGCTATCGGTTACGCACTGGATCCGGAGCTGATCGATCAGCGCGCGGAGAACGGTGAAGGTCTCCCGGGTTCGGAGCTGTTCGGAACGACGTCGCAGTGGCACGTCGACACCCCGGGTATCGCGTACGACCCCGCCAAGGCCAAGGAACTTCTGAGCCAAGCCAAGGCCGACGGATACAACGGCACGCTCAACTACATCGTGCTCAGCGAGCCGAAGGACCATGCGATCGGTTTGGCTGTGCAGTCTCTGCTTCAGGCCGTCGGGTTCGAGGTGAACCTGATTCTTGCGAACAATGCCGGCGACATCGTTCAGAACGTCTACGTCAAGAACGATTTCGACCTCGCTCACGCCGGTATCGGTCTGTACGAGTCGATTCCCGATCTCGGTCTGTACTCGACTACCAACAGCACGTCGAAGTCCAACACTGCGGGTTACGCCAATCCCGCTATGGATCAGTTGATCGCGGATCTGCAGCAGGCGAAGGACAACGCGTCGGCGCTTGCCGTGATCAGCAAGATTCAGACCCTGTGGAACGAGACGGTTCCGTCGGCACCGGTCGGTGGATTGGCTTCTTTCTGGGCTTGGCAGAAGAACGTGCACGGTGTGGTTCCGACTGCAACCGGCATCATGCTGTTCGATCAGGCATGGATGGGCGCGAAGTAGCGTTCCAGCGCGCACCGAGAGCCCCGTCCGACGTGAGTCGGGCGGGGCTCTTTTTGGGTCGCACCCCAAGTGTCGCATCAGGGTTTTCTGCGTAGGTGAAGGAGTAACGCCGGTTTTACACGAGAGCAATGCCGCCGACCAATTCGATCTGGAAACTGTGTGTAGTCGCAGACGCTGATCTGCGGCCGGCCCGCCCGCTCAGGTTCTGACGCGGTGACGATCCTGTGGTTCGCAGCCGCAGGAACAGGGTGACGCCCCGCGCAACTGTTGCGCGGTTCGTTGCGCCCTGTCTACGTCCCGAGAGAAGAGCGGTGCGAATCGATGTCGCCACACATTCATGTAGATCTTCTGATCACTCACGCGTATCTGTACATTGACCGCAATACCGAACTGGCAGACGGCTGGTTGGCGGTTGTGGATGGACGCGTTCATTCCTTCGGTCCTACTGGATCAGCCGAGCCCAGCGCAGATCGGAAGATAAATGCCGCAGGACGTTTGGTCACTCCAGGCTTGGTCAACGCACACCACCACATGTATCAGAACCTCACGAGGTCCTTCGCGCCTGCGGTGAACGGCACTCTGTTCGAGTGGCTGACAACTCTGTATCCCATCTGGTCGAAACTCGAACCGGAAGCAGTACACGCGTCGACTTATGTGGCGATGGCGGAGCTTCTCCTGGGAGGCTGCACGACGTCGATGGATCACATGTATGTCCATCCGAGACCAGAGTTGATCGACGCACAAATTCAGGCGGCCACCCAACTCGGATTCAGGTTCCTTGCAACGCGAGGTTCGATGACCCGCTCTACTGTGGACGGCGGACTTCCTCCGAAATCTGTTGTTCAGGACAAAGATACGATTCTCGCCGACAGCGTGAGACTGATCGAGAAGTATCACGATCCCAATCCAGGTGCGCTGACTCGTGTAGCTCTAGCTCCCTGCTCACCATTTTCGGTGACAGAAGAACTGATGCGTGAGAGCGCAGAACTGGCCGAGGCGTACGACGTCCGCCTGCACAGTCATCTCGCCGAGGACATGGACGAGCATGCGTATTGCCTTCAGACATACGGGTGTACTCCGGTCGAATATCTCGAACGAACAGGATGGGCCGGATCACGTACGTGGGTAGCGCATTTCATCTATCCGAGTTCATCCGAGCAGCTTCGTCTGGCTGCAGCCGGAGTCAGCGCGGTCCAGTGCCCCAGTTCCAACATGATGATCGGTGGTGGCAGTGCCGATGCGTCGTTGTTGCGCGGCATCGGTATGCCGGTCGGACTCGGATGTGATGGATCGGCGTCCACTGATCACGGGTCGATGTGGCTCGAATCGCGAACTGCGTTGTTGCTCGGTCGGTTCAGGAATGGGCCGGCATCGATGACTGCGCGCGATGTCCTGGACATGGCAACGCGAGGTAGTGCCACCTGCCTGGGGTGGGATGACGAGATCGGCCACTTGCGCGTCGGCGCCTGCGCGGATCTTGTTGTGTGGGAAGCAGAGCCGTTGGCTTTGGCGGGTGCGCTGACAGATCCCGTCGAAGCCTGGCTTCGGTGTGGACCTGCGCGAGCAGGTACGACGGTCGTCGCAGGCAAGGTCCTGGTCGACGGTGGGCAATTGTGCGATTCGGCTGTGGCCGGCGTTTTACGAACGCACGACACTCATGCACGCCGGATGCAGTCGCTTCTCTGAAACGACAGCTTTTCCTTCACTTTTCAGTCCTCCACACGAAACCTGACTCGAATCGAGATCACCCATGTCTTTGTCACATGAAAGTACGGACGGCAACCTGTCAGTCGAGGGTGCCGATCAGAATCTCACGATCGATACCGAACAATCGATTCCCTTGCCGAGGAAGGTCGCTTTAGGCGCGCAGCAGTTGCTCGTCTCGAACGTCTGGCTCGATCCGCTGTTCATCGGTAGTGCAGCAGGTCTCGGAGCTGCTCTGTCCACCAATCTCCTGACGGCGACGCTCCTGGCGGCTGGAGTTGCAACGCTCCTGCAGACCACCAAGCTGGTCAAACTACCTGTGGTGGAGGGGCCGTCGTCGGCTTTCTCTCCGTTGGCGATCGCATATGCGAAGGCGGGTTCCCTCGCCGCCGCGGGTACCGGTTTGTTGATCGGCGCCGCAATTGTTCTGTTGGCTGCTGCTACAGGCGTTCTCGGGAAGATTCGCAGAGTATTGAGTTCCGCTGTCACGGGGACAATCATTCTGCTGGTAGGGCTGTCGTTGGCCGGGTTCACTATCCAGGAATTCTTCGGTATGCCAGGCACCGAGAACTTTGCTACGCCCTCGACGATTCTCATCGCTACCGTGACCACCGCTGTTGTCGTTCTTGGCGGAATGTTCACCGGCAAATTTCGCTCATTCTGCTTTCTGATCGCACTTGTCGTGGGAAACCTCCTCGCGTTCGCGTTGGGGCGTCTCGACTTCTCCGGTGTGTCGGCGGCACCGTGGCTTCGATTCCCGACGCTACTGCCGTACGGATCGTTGACCTTTGATCTCGGCATCACCGTGACCATGTGCATCGTGTTCTTCGTGGCCGTCGTCGAGGCGATAGGGATCTACGAAGCAACAGCGCGTCTGACGCGACTCCCTCTGACGGCCCGACAGATCAACGCGGGTGTGGCGGGCGAGGCAGGAGGCTCGATGTTGTCGGCTCTGTTCGGCGGGTTCGGTACGACCGCGTACGCCCAGAATCTTGGTGTCGTTCGGATTACCGGCATCGGAAGCAGATTTGTGGTCCGTGTTGCCGCGTTGATGATGATCGCACTCGCGATGTTTCCCAAAGTCGCGGCAGTTCTGGTCACGACGCCGGCGCCGGTCATCGGTGGACTCTTCCTACCCGCGGCCGCGACGGTCGTCATTACCGGGGCGCAGGCAGCGTTTCGTGATCGTGGTAACTCGACGCACAATCTGATTGCCCCGCTCGCGCTGATGGCAGGACTCGGAGTGCCGGCGCTCACCGGGTCGCTTGTCGGGGTGTGGCCGGAACTCGTAGTGCAGTTAGCGACTCAGGGCATCGTTGTCGGCGCCGTCGTTGCAATCGTGCTCGAGTGTCTCTTTGTCGTCATTCCGAATGCGCTAGCTCGACGAGGTAACCGGAAAAGTAAGAGCACACTGTGATAACGGTGTGGCCTGTGAGACCAGTGTTACCCACGAGTTAGAAGTCGTGGGACGATACTGGTGTGGTGACCGATCGGAGCGATGGCAAAGGGAAGCGTCGTGGGAGCAGCGAATCAGCTAACTCGCGCAGCTCCTCGGATAAAGCTGGCCGCGAGTCGATGAAGTTCCGCGCCCGCGCCACGACGTGGACCAGTCGGCCGTTGTCCGACTTCCACATGATCGTCGGCTTGGTCGTCCTGATCGTGGCTTTCGGTTTGCTGATGGTGCTGTCGTCGTCGAGCGTCGAATCGTATGTCCTGTCCGGTACGTCGTACGCGCGGTTCTGGCCGCAGTGCATGTTTGCCGCCATCGGTCTGGTCCTGTTTGTGGCCGTCGTGCGAGTTCCGACCGAGCTGATGCGCAAATATTCGCCCTGGCTTCTGATCTTCTGCCTGATACTGCTTGTGCTGGTCCTTATTCCGGGAATCGGTTCGGAACAAATGGGTGCGCGTAGCTGGTTTGTTGTCGCTGGAATTTCATTCCAGCCGTCGGAACTTGCGAAGCTGGCCCTTGCAATTTGGTCGGCAGCGACGGTGGCGTCGTTCCTCAACGCACGTATCGACGTCAACCGGGCTCTGCCGGTCATCGGTGGCACGACGCTTCTCGTCCTGATTCTTGTCGTGTTGGAGAAGGACCTCGGCACCACGATCACCATCGGCATCATCTTCATGTCGGTGCTGTGGTTCGGGCTGTTCCGGTTGCGAACGTTTGTCATGTTGACCGTGGGGTCCGGGGTGGCGTTCCTTGTCCTAGCGCTTACTGCCGGCTACCGCTCGGATCGAATCAAGGCCTATCTCAATCCGGACTTGGATCCGCAGGGACTGAATTTTCAGAGCACTCAGGCAAAATATGCGTTGGCGAACGGCGGTATCTTCGGTCGTGGACTCGGGCAGTCCGACGCGAAGTGGAGTTATCTTCCGCAGGCACACAACGACTTCATCTTCGCGGTTATCGGGGAAGAACTCGGCCTGATCGGTGCGCTCATCGTGGTGGCGCTCTTTGCTGCTGTCCTCGTTGTCGGGCTGAGGATCGCCAAGCGGTCCACAGATCCCTTCCTCAAGGTCATGACGGCAACTGCGACGACGTTGATCGTGATGCAGGCCTTCATCAACATCGCGTACGTGGTCGGGCTCATTCCCGTCACCGGGTTGCAGCTGCCGCTCATTTCGGCCGGCGGTACGTCGATGATCACGACACTGCTGATGTTCGGGCTGATCGCGCACGCTGCGTTCCGTGAGCCGGAGGCGGTCGCGTCGCTCGAAAGCGCAAGCCGTGGCTGGGTGCCCTTCGTGTTCGGCAAACCTCGATTCGGTGAAGCCAAGAAGCCGAAGAAGGCGCCGCAGGGTCGAGTGCGCGAACGCCCGCAGCAGCAACGTCGAGGAGAGCAAGCGCGCCGATCCCCACAGCAAGAACGCAGGCGGCCGGCGCAGCCGGAACCACGCCGGAGCAGTCAACCCGATCGACGACGTTCCGTCCGACGTGACGGTGACGACGACCGTCAGTATCGCGGCGGCACCCGTCCCCGGCGCGCTTCCTGATTACCGTCGGGCGTCGGGATCCCCGGTAGGCGACTACATTGGAATCTGAAATCGGCGTCGGAGAAGGTTGTGGGCATGGCAGGTGGCGATAAGCTGGATCAGTCTGTGGTGGAACGAAGCTCGGTGATCGGGCGTCGTACGACGCCGTCGCAGAGAGCACGTTTCCATCGGATTGTCGACGCTGCAATGGAATCCGCGTCCGAGGGTGGGTATGACGCGGTCCAGATGAGGTCGGTTGCCGAGCGGGCCGGCGTGGCGATCGGGACGGTGTATCGGTACTTCCCGTCGAAGAATCACATGCTGGTCGTGGCGTTGGTATGGATGTTCGAGGGTCTGCGCGACAGGTTCCACGACTACGAAATCCCGGGGGAAACTCCGTCGGATCGAATTCTGTTCGTGTTGAGGAAGAACACGGAAATCCTCGAGACCGATCATCCTCGTTACGAGGCGCTGGTTCGCGCGTACATGTTTGCGGACGCGTCGGCGACCCCGGAACTCAACGCACTGGGTGACGTCGTGACGGAGATGTTCGCGAAGTCGATCGGTGTCGAGGAGATTTCCGAGCAGCAGATGGATGCGGTGAAGGTCATCAACGACGTCTGGATGTCTTCTCTCGTGTCGTGGGTCGCCGGCCGGATGACCAGCGATCAGGTGATGGCGCACTTGGAACTTGCCGTGCGCTTGGTGTTTCGTAAGTTGGGCGGGTAGCCCGTCAGACGGAGTATCCGCCGTCGACGTTGAGTTTCTGGCCGCTGATGAAACCGGCGGCATCGCTCGCTAGGAAATGTACGGCTTCGGCGATGTCGGTCGCGGACCCGAATCGCTTCAGCGGAATTCGACTCATGGTGATGTCGAGAGCGGCTGGATCGAGATCGGCTGACGCGATGAGTCTTTCGGCCATGCCGTCGGTCAGCATGCCGGGGCCGACGGCGTTGAAGCGAACGCCGTATCGCCCTTCTTCGGCGGCAAAGCCGCGGACCAGTTGTTCCACAGCGCCTTTGGTGCCAGCCGAGAGCCCGTCGCGGACCGGGAAGCGGTCGGTTGCTGCTGTGGTGACTGCCACGACGGATCCCGACGATGCGCGCAGCGCCGGTAAGACTGTGTGTACAAGGGTAAAGAATGCTGCGGCTTCTTGATTCAACTGCTCGGCGAACGTGGTGGGGGAGACTCGCGACAGGTGGGTCATCGGAACGTGTGGTCCCGCTGCGTGCACAAGAGTTGTCAATGATCCGAGGTCGTCGATCGCGGACCGCGCCGCCGCGGCAATGGACGATTCGCTATCGAGATCCATCGGGTAGGAAAGTGCGCGGACTCCGAGTGATCGGATTTCTGTGCACAGCTGTTCGGCGGCATCCGCATTGCTGCGATAGGTGAAGGCGACGTCGTGTCCGCGGGCGGCGAGTGTGCGGGCGATTGCAGAGCCGATACCGCCGGTTCCGCCGCTGATCAAAACGGTGCGCACTGCATTCATGGTTGTCTCCCGGGTTCCGCGGTGGATGGTCTTCGCATTCAACCTAGCAAGTGCTTGGTTGGCGCGGGTAGGACAGGCTCAGATTGCTATCGCAGACGGGAGCGGAACCCTAATCTCAGTGTTATGTCCGATAGCGTGCAGGTGGCCGGAGAAGTGCCGAGTGACGGATCCGAACCGCAGATCCCCAGCCTCAACAACCGTTTGAACTGGCTTCGCGCCGGGGTTCTCGGAGCGAACGACGGCATCGTGTCCACTGCGGGATTGGTGATCGGTGTCGCAGCCGCGACAACCGAACGTTCCGCGATCTTCACCGCAGGCTTTGCGGGCTTGGTCGCCGGAGCGGTGTCGATGGCTCTCGGTGAATACGTCTCTGTCAGCGCGCAACGCGATACCGAGCGTGCGCTGCTGAAGAAAGAGAAACGAGAACTGCTGGAAATGCCCGAGCAGGAGTTCGCGGAACTTGTCTCGAACTACGAGGCAAAGGGTTTGAGCACCGAGACCGCCACCAAGGTAGCTGAGGAACTCACCGCACACGACGCATTCGCGGCGCACGTCGAAGTCGAGTTGAAGATTGATCCGAACGATCTGACGAACCCCTGGCACGCAGCAATCTCGTCGGCGGTGTCCTTCACCATTGGTGCAGCCATTCCGTTGATCGCGATTCTCTTGCCGCCAACGGGAACCCGGGTTCCCATAGCGTTTTTCGCGGTGCTTGTCGCGCTGGCGTTGACCGGCACGATCAGCGCGACGCTCGGCGGCGCCCGTAAGACCCGAGCGATCTTGCGGGTGGTTCTCGGCGGCGCCTTGGCGATGGCTGTGACGTACGGCGTCGGCCAGTTGGTGGGTACCGGGCTCGATTGAGCTGTGCGCCTTTGTTAACCGCGGGCGGTTGACAAAGGCGCACAGCAGTCAGGCGCGAGCGACCATCACCGGGCACGGAGCATGGTGCAGCAGGTTCTGGCTGGTCGATCCCATCACTGCGCCGGCCATTGCGCTTCGGCCGTGGCTGCCGACCACCAGAAGTTGGGCGTCGTCGGCGTATTTCAGCATGACCGGGGCGGCCGCGCCGGGTTCGCTGATACGAGTGACCGGCACGTCGGGATACTGCTCGGCCATTCCGGCAAGGTTTTCGGCCAACAACGCGGACTCCTCTTGTTCGACGGCTTCCCAGTCGATGAGGATCCCGGCGCCACCTTCACGGAAGGTCGAGGCACCTTGCCACGTGTGCACCGCAATGAGGGGTGCTTCGAACTCGTCGGCAAACCAGAAGGCATGTTCGACGGCCTTCTTGCTCAACGGACTTCCGTCGATACCGACCACGACGGGTCTCTGATCAGGCCCGGGGTTTTCGACGGTTCCCCGCCAGACGGTGACCGGGGAGGTTGCATGGTTGGCGACCTTGAGGGCGGTCGATCCGAGTAGACGTGAGCGCAGAGCGCCGGCTCCGGTGGAACCCATGACGATCAACCGAGCTGTGCCGGCCGATTCGAGGATATGTGTTGTCGGAGGACCTGGCGCGATGTTGGACTCGATATCCAGCGAAGGGAATTTCTCTGCCACAGCGCTGGACGCCGCCGCGATGATTGCTTCGCCGTCCTCGCGGATCTGATTGAGGAACTGTGACTGCAACATCACGGCGGCGGGGCTGTAGATCGGGCCTTCCTGAGGCAGCGCATGCGCCAGGATCAGCCGTGCATTGACCACCTGAGCAACGGCCGCGGCCCATTTCGCGGCACCGATCGATGCCTCGGAACCGTCGACGCCGACAACGATGTCCTGGTGTCCGGCAAGTGTGTCCATGCTTACTCCCTCAGGTGGCTCGAGATCCGTCAACTGTTCCGATGATGTCTCATCGCCACAGCGTTGCTGATGATTTTGCTGCTTCCTTCCATGTCTTCTCGAGTAGTGCGGCTTGCTCGTCGGCGATGTCGAGTTCGCGTCGGTACACCATTCCCAAGCTGAAACTGGTGAGTGAGGTGTGCTCGTGCTCCGACGCCATTTCCAGCAGATGGTGACCGGCGACAACGGAATCCTGGTGCTCGCCGAGAACATCCTGGAAGTGGTTGAAATGCTTGAGCGCTCGTTTGGCGCGATGCTTGTTCGACGGTTTCATCACTTCGATCGCGTACTTCATCCGCTTGGCGCCCTTGCGCGCTCGATGGATTTTCTCGTCGCGGTCCGCGCGTGACGTCGCTTCGGCGACTTTGTCGACTCGTTTACCGACCTTGTGCGAGAGATGCTGCAGGGTGTTCGCCAGTTCCTTGGAGGAGATCTTCTTGTCGGTGCGTCGACCGATCGCGTCGAATTCCAGATCGACGACGTACGCGTCGAGGTTCTCGAGCAAGGTCAGATAACGTTCGGAATTCAGTGTGTCGAGTGCAATTCCCTGGGCGGTTTCTGCTCGGGCAGAGAAGTATTCGTCGATCCGGGCCCGTACGGCTTCCTGCTCGGGCATGTCGATTTCGCCGAGGCGGTCGACCAGTCGCTGCCACTGCACCTCGACGTCGCGGGCATCACCGAACTTGCCGCCCAACCACCGTAGGTCGTCGACAAGTGCATCGGTCCGCGGTGACTGTCCGGCGTACGACTGCAGTGCGCTGCGAATCCGACGCGCGGCGACGCGAAAGTCGTGAACGGCTTCCTCGCTGCGCCTACGGGTTCCGAGATCCGCGTCGGTGAGTGCGCGGATCTGTTCGATCAGGTAGTTGCGCAGCAGTATCCGAGGGGTGGGTGACTTCGTGGTGGTGGCTTCGGGTGCGGAGTGCGGTGTCACGGAGGTGCCAAGCGCACGTTTCAGCTTGGACGGGCTTTCCGAGCGCTCGAGGCCGGCGCCGAACAGCAGGGTTTCGATGGCATCGGCCAGTGGTTGCCCGCCCGCTCCTTGCTCGACCTCGACTTCTTGCCACGTGGACTCTCCGGATCCGTCTGCTTTGCAGGCAATTACGGTGTCCGAAACAACTTCGGCGAGAAGCGTGCCGTCGGCGTCGTTGAGCCTGGTGCGCTCGCGGTCGGTGATGATCAGGGCGACGGGTACCAGGTCGTTGCCACGAATGATCGCTCGGACCAGCGTTGACAATGCTTCGGGTACGACAGTTCCGTCGTCGGGCGGCAGTTGGATTTCGGTTCGGGCATCACCGGCGCCAGGAAGTTTCATATGCCAGCCGGCGTCGTCGCCACCCTCACGTTTGCGCAGCGTGATCTTCTCGGCGAGCAACCGATAGTCGGCGGTGTCGAAGTACGTTGCGGAGAGTTGGATCGAGTCGTGGACCGGTGCGCCGGCTACCCCGGGCAGGTTGTCCAGTGCCGGAACTTCCTGCTCTGCAGGTGCTTCGTACTTGCGCTCGACTTCCTGGACAGCTCCGGGTACTGCATCGGTCTTGCTCATCTGATCTCCTTGTGCGGTGCGATGTAACTGCGTCCATCCTTGTCGGTAACGATGGCGCAGGGAAGGGCGAGCGCTTTCAGGTTGGCCATGCGAGCGTCAGGCGGCTTTCGAATCGGCGGGTTTCGCCGCTGACGGGGTCGTCGAACTCGAGCACACGGGACAGCAGGCGGAGTGGGTTCGAATAGTCTTCTGCAGCAACATCGTAAAAATCCGGGTAGAAGTTGTCGCCGTGGATGGGTAGTCCCACCGATGTCATGTGCAGACGGAGTTGGTGCGTCTTGCCGGTATGGGGAATCAGTCGATAGCGCGCAAACTCGCCGTGAGTTTCGATCAGTTCGATACGCGATTCGCTGTTGGGATCGCCGTCGATCTCGCGGGCTTTGAGTACTCCGCGTTCCTTCACGATGCGGCTTCGCACGACGGTAGGCGTCGCGACGTCGGCGTCGTAGCGTGCGATTGCTTCGTATTCCTTGGAGACGAGGCGATCGGCGAACATCGTCTGGTAGCCGCGCCTGGCCTGCTGGTGCACGGTGAAGAGGAGCAGCCCGGCAGTTACGCGATCGAGTCGATGCGCCGGACTGAGCTCGGGGAGGTCGAGGTCTCGGCGAAGTCGAACCAACGCGGATTCCGCGATGTAGCGTCCGCGCGGAGTGCTGGCCAGAAAATGAGGCTTGTCGACAACGAGGATGTTGTCGTCGCGGTACAGGATGTCGATCTCGAAAGGAACTCGTGCTTCGATTGGCGGGTCGCGGTACAGATAGACGAAGCGGCGAGGCGCAAACGCGGTTTTTTCGTCGATTCCGACGCCTTTCTCGTCAACAACCTCGCGGGCGGCAACTTTCTCCCGCAGTCGCACAGCGTCCTGCGGGAACCGCTCGAGTAGATAGTCGAGCGTGGTTTCCCACGTTCCCGTGTCGGGTTGACGGATGCGGCTGGGGTTGAGGCCGTCGCGGACGGGGAGCGGAGATCGAGACACATCTTCGACGGTAGCGCTCTGGCCGGGTATTCGAGCCATCCACGACAGATCGGGCGTGGGTAATCGAGAATCAAGCTTGTGACGTCGAACACCGCACAGTGCTGACCTGCGTATTCGGGCGTTGATGTTACGGATAAGCGTGCCGACGTAACCTGAACGAAACTGCGAGCTAACCCACAGTCTGCGACTATTGGTCGATGACCGAGCCTCGCCTTCCCACAGCTGTTCACGACAGATTGGCACAGTTGCTCGACCCCGTCGATTCGAGACTCGCAAGCCAGTACCCCGGCAACCGCGACGAGATTCAACCGGTGCACACCGTGTACGTCAGTGCTGCCGACGCAGGTGTCGATACTCCGCGGTCGTGGGGTGAGCAGGCAATCGAACTGCTTGATGCCCATGTTGATGTTCTTGCCGATCTCGACACCGAGAATGCACTCGACGATGTCCGTGTTCTGTTGGGTCGCACACCCGTCCAGGACTTACGGATCGATTTCGAAGACGGATACGGGCGACGCGAGGACCAGGAAGAGGATGCCGCCGCGCGGAACGCAGGTCGGACCCTGGCAGCGATCAGTGCGGACCCGAACGGTCCGAGTTGGTGCGGCATCAGGTTCAAAGGAATGCCGGCGAGTGAGCGTCGGCGATCCATTCGCACTCTCGAATTGGTTCTGGACGCCGCCGGTGGAGTGCCAGCTGGATTTGTATTCACCGTTCCCAAACTTCGTGCGGTAGAGCAGGTTACCGCGACGGTGCTGTTGTGCGAGGAGTTGGAGAAGGTCCACGGGTTGGCGACGGGATCCCTTCGATTCGAGCTGCAGATCGAAAGTCCCCAGGCTGTGATTGCTGCGGACGGAACCATTGCGGTTGCGCCGGCTATTCACAGCAGTGAGGGTCGACTGACCGGATTGCACTACGGTACTTACGATTACAGTGCCGCGTGCGGAATCGCATCGCGCTTTCAATCGCTCGAGCATCCCGTTGCAGATCATGCCAAGGCGGTGATGCTCGCCGCCGCCGCTCAGACCGGGGTGTGGGTGTGCGACGGTTCCACGCAGATTGCCCCGGTGGGAACGCCGGACATGATTCACGACGCCATCACTCGGCATCATCGGCTTGTCATGCGATCGCTCGAGCGTGGCTACTACCAGGGCTGGGACATGCATCCCGGGCATCTGGTGACGCGATGGCTCGCGACGACAAACTTCTACCGCGGAGCCTTGACCGCCGCAGCGCCGCGAATTCAGGCCTACCTCGATCGTCAGGGTGGGAGTGCGATGGACGAGCCGGCAACAGCGCAGGCATTGGCTGCCGTTGTCCTGCGCGGGCTGGACGCGGGTGCCTTTGCCGAGGCCGGCGTTCTTGCTCTTGCGCCCTCTGCCGATACAGCCTCGCTACGAAGCTTGGTGGGACGAACCACTGTCAACACAGGAGTGAACTGAATCTATGACAACCACTGATTTCACCGCTTATCCGGACTTGGCGTTGCGGACGCTTGGCGGCGCTGTGATCTGGGCGAATGACGAAGCATTTGCCGAGCGTGAAGCGTTGATTCGACCGGGTAAGGCGGGATACCAACCCGCGACATTCGGCCATAAAGGGCAGGTCTACGACGGTTGGGAAACCCGTCGACGTCGCGTCGCCGGCCACGACGAAGCGATTGTTCGACTCGGTGTTCCGGGCGTCGTCCACGGCGTTGTGGTTGATACTGCGTGGTTCAAGGGCAATTACCCGCCCGAGATTTCGGTGGAAGCGATCAGTGTCGACGGGTATCCGGATCCGGCAGAGTTGGCGCTCTCGGCGCAGTGGCAGACGATTGTCGAGCGCGCCGCAGTCTCTGGTGACTCGGAGAATCCGTTCGACGTGAGCTCGGATCAGCGCTGGACCCACGTCAAGCTCACCATCTACCCGGACGGCGGCGTTGCCCGCTTCCGTGTGCACGGTGAAGCACGCCCGGACCCACGGTTCCTCGATGCCGGGCCGCTCGATCTTGCAGCGCTCGAGAACGGTGGACGAGTAACCGACTGTTCCAACATGTTCTACAGCTCGCCGCAGAACATTCTGTTCCCCGGTCGAGCAGCATCGATGGGTGACGGCTGGGAGACTGCGCGTCGCCGCGACGACGGAAACGATTGGGTGCAAGTGCAACTCGCCGGCGAAGGTTCGCTGAGTTTTGTCGAGATCGACACGTCGTACTTCCTCGGCAACGCTCCAGGCGCCGGCGCGCTAACTGGACGCACGCCGAGCGGCGAATGGATCGAATTGTTGCCGCGCACCACGTTCCGGCCGGATACGCGTCATCGCTTCCTGATCGAGAGCGACGTCCCGGTAACCGATGTACGGTTGGATGTCTTCCCGGACGGCGGGCTCGCTCGACTGCGTGTTTTCGGAACTCTGACACCGGCAGCTCGAGCTGTGCTCGACGGACAATGACGGTAAAGTTGTTGCCATGAACAACTATCCGCGTGACATGGTGGGGTACGGCAAGAATCCTCCCCACCCGCATTGGCCCGGCGACGCGCGGATTGCGGTCCAGTTCGTGCTCAACTACGAAGAGGGCGGCGAGCGTAACGTCCTCGACGGTGATGACGTCTCGGAGACGTTTCTGTCGGAAATGACTCCGGCAGAGGCGTTTCCGAACCGCCACATGAGCATGGAATCGCTGTACGAGTACGGATCTCGCGCCGGATTGTGGCGAGTTCTCGGGATCTTCGAGCGACGCAATCTCCCGCTGACAATTTTTGCGGTGGCGCGTGCCATGCAGCGTAACCCTGAGGCGGTCAGCGCTTTTGGTGAACTCGGTCACGAGATCGCGTGCCACGGACTGCGGTGGTTGTCGTATCAGTCGTCAGGCATCGAACGCGAGCGCGCGGATATGGCCGAAGCCGTCGACATCCTTCGGAACCTGACTGGGTCCGCCCCGCTCGGGTGGTACACCGGACGTGATTCACCGAACACCCGTGAGCTGGTTGTAGAGCATGGCGGATTTGTCTACGACTCGGATTCGTACGCCGACGACCTGCCGTATTGGGTCGACGTGCCTCGAGGCGAGGAGTCGGTGAAGCATCTGGTGGTTCCGTACACACTCGACACCAATGACATGCGATTCGCCTCTCCGGCCGGCTTTCCCAGTGGAGATCAGTTTTTCGCGCATCTGCGTGACGCCTTCGACGTGCTCTACGCCGAGGGGACCGCCGGGGCACCGAAAATGCTGTCGGTCGGATTGCACTGCCGCATAGTCGGCCGCCCCGCCCGCGCTGCGGCCCTCGAGCGATTCCTCGACCACGTGCAGTCACATGAGAAGGTGTGGATTTCGCGTCGGATCGACATTGCTGAGCATTGGAAGGCTGTCCATCCCGCCTAGGGAGGGCGTCCTGCGCAGCTAGAGTTCGTACGCCGCCAGGCATTTGGGTTTCTCGGGCTCGTGGCGTGGCTTCGGAATGATTTCGCGCACGCGACTGACTATTCGAGACGTAGTCTACGAACTGACAATTCTTCGATGAACGCCGCTTGGTGTGTTGAATTGTTGGCCTGGACTGCTGCAGCGCAACGTGATTGGAAGCATGCAGCGGTTATGCTTGGCGCCGCGGCGATGTACTGGCAGAAGATCGGACGGCCGCTCACCGGACTCTCCACGTTGTCGCGGTACCGCGACAATGCCAATCAGGATACCCGAAATGATCTGGGGGAGAGTGCTTTCGGTAGGGAGTTCACAGAGGCTTTGTGATGTCCGAAATGGAAGCTGTTGCGTATGCACTCGACGAGCATCGCAGCGCCCCGGCTGCAGCGTCGACCGAAGCAATTCGACTCACTCGTCGGGAGTGGCAGGTCGCAGAACTTGTTGCCAGGGGCCTGACCAACCGCGCGATTGCAGAGAACCTCTTCATTTCGGTGCGCACTGCCCAGGGGCACGTAGAGCACGTGCTGACAAAACTGGGATTCACCTCGAGAGCGCAGATCGCGGCTTGGGTGGTGTCGAATGCGCAGGAGAGCGAGTCGCGATTCTCCGACCACGAGCAGCGGTGAGCGCTTCTCCGGGTGCTGATCGCGGGGGTAGCGTTGGTCTTATTGCAATCGCAGAAAGCGAGACGGTCGATGGCACCCGCTGTGCGCGGCGAAGCCGATCAGCGCGTGATCGGGAATCTGCCCCATGAGCTGACCAGTTTTGTCGGTCGTCGACGTGAGTTGTCCGAGGCCAGAAGGTTGTTCGAGGACTCGCGTCTACTGACCTTGACTGGCGCCGGCGGAGTAGGTAAAACACGACTGGCCATCCGTCTGGCGAGCACGGTGCAGCGAGCGTTCCGCGACGGGGTCTGGTTGGTGGAACTGGGCGAGCAGACTGATCCGAAATTACTCGACGACTACGTCGCAGTGAGGCTCGGTGTGCGGCCGGTCTCGTCGGATCCGCTGCACGCGATCATCGACTACTGCGCGGACCGGAGTCTGCTGTTGGTGCTCGACAACTGTGAACACCTGGTGGATTCTGTTGCGCGGTTTGCCGGTGAGATTCTGCGTCGGTGCGCCGGGGTGAAGATTCTGGCGACGAGTCGAGAATCGCTGGGAATGGGCGGTGAGGTGACGATGCGAGTTCCCTCGCTCACGACGCCACAGCAACAGTCGCGCGAATTCGAGGGCCTTGCCCAGTACGAATCCGTGTCGCTGTTCACCGAGCGCGCGGCGTCCGTTGTTCCGGGCTTTGTGCTGACCGACGAGAACAAGGATGCTGTTGCTCGGATTTGCCAGGATCTGGACGGATTGCCGTTGCCGATCGAGTTGGCGGCCGCCCGTCTGCGGGGTATGTCTGTGGAGCAGATCATGAATCGGCTCTCGGATCGTTACCGTTTCCTCACCTTGGGTGGACGTGGCGCACCGAGTCGTCAGCAGACGCTTCGTTTGTCGATTGATTGGAGCTATGACCTGTGCTCGCCGCTGGAACAACGGTTGTGGGGAAGGCTGAGCGTGTTCTCGGGTGGGTTCGACCTCGATGCTGCCGAAGGTGTGTGCGGGCAGGACATGAGTTCGACGGAAGTGCTCGATATCGTCACCGGCTTGGTCGAGAAGTCCATCCTCATTCGTGAGGAATCCGACGGTGTCGTTCGCTACCGTCTTCTCGATCTTCTCCGGGAGTACGGGAGTGAAAAGTTGGAGGCCACCGGGGAACAGTTCGACGTGCATCGCCGCCATCGCGATTGGTTCGAAGATCTTGCTGTCCGAGCGGATTCCGACTGGATCAGCAGCAGGCAGGCCGAATGGATCGCATGGTTGAGGCGTGAACAGCGCAATGTCGACGACGCGCTGGAGTTTTCGATTTCGACGCCAGGACAGGTGCGGTCTGCGACTCGAATAGTTGCCGCCTTGTACCAACTGTGGGTGGCTGACGGCCTGATCGGCCCGCTGCGGTACTGGGCTGATCGAACCCTTGACGCCACAGCCGCCGAGACGGACATGTATCGCGCGGACGTCTTGTGCGGAGGCGCAGCGGCGCATGCGATGCAGGGCGATTACTTGCGTGCACGCGAATTGGTCGACGAGGGTTGGCGCCTTGCCGAGGTCGTGGGAGACGTGCGTTCGCGAGCCCTGGCAGCGTGGGCGGACGGGTACGTCAATGCATCTGCGGGTGAATTCGACACTGCTACAGTGAAATTGGAATCTGCTCTGGCGATGTCTCGCTTCGACGAAGATCTGCAGTACGTGGTGATCGGTTTGGGCGTCCTCGGTCTCGCATATATTCTTGCCGGTTCTCTGGAGCGCGCGGTGGAGTGTTTCGACGAGTGTCTCGAGATCACCGTGCCCCTGCACGAAGTGACGTATCAGGCCCAGACACTGGGGTTTCTCGGACTCGTTGCGTGGCTTCGGGGTGACTTCGCGCGTGCGAGTGACTATTCGACACGTAGTTTGCGAACTGACAATTCTTCGATGAACGCCGCATGGTGTGTTGAATCGTTGGCGTGGACTGCTGTAGCGCAACGTGATTGGAAGCATGCAGCGATTCTGCTCGGCGCCGCGGAGATGTGCTGGCAGAAGATCGGGCGGCCGCTCACCGGGCTCTCGAGGTTGTCGGGTTTCCGCGACAAGGCGATGAAGAGTGCTCGAAAGGCTCTGGGGGAGAGTGCTTTCGACAGGGAGTTTCACAGAGGCTTTGTGATGTCCGAAATGGAAGCTGTTGCGTATGCACTCGACGAGCGTCGCAGCGCCCCGGCTGCAGCGTCGACCGAAGCAATTCGACTCACACGCCGCGAGCAGCAAGTTGCGGAACTCGTGGCTCAGGGCCTCACGAACCGCGCTATCGCAGAGCGCCTCTTCATCTCGGTGCGCACCGCTCAGGGGCACGTGGAGCATGTGCTGACAAAACTGGGATTCAATTCCCGGGCGCAGATCGCGGCGTGGGCAGTTTCTCACGCACACGAAGAGGAATCGCAAGGCGCTGCGCGATCCGTAGATCGGCCGTGAGGGCTTCTACTGCAAAACACCAGGTCGTCACCGCAGTGCCCGAAATGCAGGTACAAATCCAGGTACCGATCCAGGTAGTTCGGCCGTCGCTCAGACGTCGGATGCACGGCAGTGTCGAGGTCGACCGAGTGCCAACCGCACTTTCCGACCGAGAAACTGGATCCGATCATGCCCGTCAACACCGCCGACCCCAATGCGTCCATCGAATGGGACACAGCCGTGGTCGACTCGCGACGCGTGGACTTCGCGGCAGGCGGGGACGGCGAGTTGGTTGTTTTTCTGCATGGGTGGGGCTTGTCGCCGCGTGCGTATCGTTCGTCGCTTGCATCGCTGGTCAATAGGGGTTTTCGCGTGATCGCGCCCACACTTCCCGGACTCGGCGGCAGCGCAGAACTCGAGCCGAGCGATCGCACTTTTGACGGCTACGCGAAGTGGGTGGGTCGATTTCTCGACGCGATCGGGGTGAACAGTCCGGTAACCGTCGTGGGACATTCGTTCGGTGGTGGAGTGGCGGCAGCGGTGGCACATGATCGCCCGACCCTGGTTTCCCAGCTGGTGTTGGTGAACTCGGTCGGTGGTGGTGCGTGGTCACATTCGTCCGGGCGCGAGTACCCGATCCGTCAGCGACCGCTGTTGAATTGGTGCGGCTCGGCGATAGCTGAAGCGATTGCGACCTTCCCGGCCCGTGGACCTATGCAGTTGCTGTTGGACGAAGTAGTTCCCAATGCGGTCCGCAATGCCGGTTCGTTGTGGCGCACGGCGAACCTGGCCAGGAACGCCGATCTCATCGCACTGTTCGAAACGATGGCAGAACGTGCGATGCCGGTGTCGATGCTGTGGAGCGTCGGCGATCAGGTGATCCCACGCGCAAGCTTCGACGCGATTCGTGCCGCCCTCGTAGATCCTCGAGTTCACGAAGTTCGTGGCAACCACAACTGGCTGATCGACGACGCCGAACTGTTCGGGCAGTTACTGACGCACGTGCTTTCCGATTCGGCCACAGAACTCGTCGGTTGACCGCCAACTACCGTGTATCTTCGAATCCATGAACAGGCAGGGAACGGCGACGCGATCGTTGTTGCTGCTTCTGCTGCCGTTCATCGCTATGCTCGCTACTCCGCCGCTCGGTTCATCGGGCAGTGCCGCGGTTCTGGGAACCGCGATTGCGGTTTTTGTTGTTGCCGCGTTGGCGACGTCGCCCCGCAGCGAACTTCTGCAACTGTTTGCGCGCTCGTCGAGTGGGCCGGCCCGTGACGAGCGTTGTCTGCGTGGGTCTTTCCGCAGGCAGAGCAGCCCGGACGCCCCGGGGCGTCCGCAGCCCCGAGCTCCGGGAATCGGTCTGTAGTCTGACGCTGCGCGGGTGAGAAACCCGTCGTAGGTCGGTCAGCGAAGCTCAGCCCACGACCATTCCCCGCGCTCGCATTCTGCTCGAGCGTGCCTCTTGGTGAGGTTCATTCATCATGCTTGATTTCATCTATTACCCCGTATCCGGAATCTTGTGGTTCTGGCACAAGGTTTTCTCCCTGGTTTCGGGAGCACCCGACAGCGGTGTCGTCTGGGCACTGTCCGTGGTGTTTCTCGTCTTCACGCTCCGAGCGATTCTTTTCAAACCGTTTGTCAAACAGGTCCGCACGCAGTTGGTGATGCAGAAATTACAACCGCAGATCAAGGCATTGCAGAAGAAGTACGCCGGCGACAATCAGAAGCTTGCCGCGGAGATGGCAAAGCTCCAGAAAGAACACAACTACAGCCCGCTGCTCGGATGTTTGCCGATGCTTATTCAGGCTCCGGTCTTCATCGGCCTGTATCACGTTCTGCGGTCGTTCAATCGGACGGGAGCGGCTACCCACGTCCCGTTCCTCAGCCCTACCGAACCCATGTCCATCGCCGACAACGCGAACACTGCGAACTACTTTTTCAGTGCCTCGGATGTGCAGTCGTTTCTCGATGCGAAGCTGTTCGGGGCGCCGCTGTCGGCGATGATTTCGAGTCCGGCCGCGCAATTGGAGGCGTTTGGCGATGTGACCCGGCTGTCCATAGTTCTGGTCGCAGTTCCGCTGATGATCTTTGCCGCGGTGGCGACGCACTTCACGTCGCGGGCATCTATCGCGAGGCAGGTGGACACCGGGACCGTCAACCCGCAAACGGCGATCATGAACAAACTCGCGTTGTGGGTGTTTCCGGTCGGAGTGGTTGCCTTCGGTGCGTTTGTGCCGGTCGCGATCCTGATCTATTTTGTGAGCAACAACTGCTGGACATTCGCGCAACAGCATTTTGTGTACGGCCGGATTGCGGCGGAGCAGCGCGAGGCAGATGTGCAGATCCCGCCAGGCTCCGCGTCCACAGCGCCTCTTCCTGGTGCCAAGCCGACCAAGGCAAAACGGAAATCGTGACGAAAATCAGCACTCCCTACCGGCTGGTAACACACGTACGCTGGATTTCATGACCAAGTGGACTGCAGAAGACGTTGTCGATCAGACCGGCCGCACGTTTGTGGTGACCGGGGCCAACAGTGGGTTGGGGGAGGTAGTTGCACGGGCATTGGGCAAAGCGGGCGCAACCGTAGTACTTGCGTGCCGCGACACATCGAAGGCTGAACCCATTGCGGCGGAGATCGGTTCCAACGCGGTGGTACGGCAACTCGATCTTGCGGATCTCGCGTCGGTGCGGGCATTTGCCGACGCCACCGACGCCGTCGACGTTCTGGTAAACAACGCCGGTGTCATGGCGATACCGTTTCGCCGGACTGTCGACGGTTTCGAAATGCAGATCGGCACAAACCATCTGGGGCATTTTGCGCTCACCGGCTTGCTGAAGGACAAGCTGACGGATCGTGTCGTGACGATGTCGAGCGCACTGCACCAACTGGGAACCGTCGATCTCGATGATCTCAACTTCGAGCATCGCAAGTACAACCGGTGGCTGGCGTACGGGCAGTCCAAACTCGCCAATCTGCTGTTCACGTACGAACTTCAACGCAAACTGGCTGCGTCGGGTTCGCCGCTCAAGGCATTGGCGTCGCATCCGGGGTATGCGTCGACAAACCTGCAGGGCCACACCGAGTCCGTCTTCGACAAGCTCATGGGCATCGGCAACCGGATCATCGCGCAGTCTGCGGAGATGGGCGCATTGCCGGAGCTGTATGCGGCAACCGTTCCTGATGCATTCGGCGGCAGCTATATCGGCCCGGACGGTCCGTTCGAGCAGCGTGGATACCCGAAAGTTGTTGGCTCGAACAAGAAATCGCACGATACCGAGACCGCAGCGGGCCTGTGGACGCTTTCCGAGAAGTTGACCGGAGTGTCGTTCGGACTGTGACGCCGATGGCCGCGAACCCAGTGGGATTCGCGGCCATCGCAGCAGTTCCGCTGTTACAGCAGTTCCGCAGTTACAGCGTGACAACCATCTTGCCGGTGTTCGCGCCGCGCATCAGATCGATGAACGCCTGCGGGGCATTGTCGAGACCTTCGACTATGGTCTCGTCCCACGCAATCTTGTTGTCGGCGAGCCACCCCGCCATGTGGGTGCGGAACTCGGGGCCGAGATGGCGGTATCCGCCAACCAGGAATCCGCGCAATGTGAGCTGCTTGCCGATCGCTGCCGCCAAGTTGCTGGGGGCAGTGGGCTTTTCGGTGGTGTTGTACTGAGCGATGGCTCCGCACATCGCGATTCGGCCGCCAGAATTCATGGCGTCGATAGCCGCCTCGAGATGTTCACCGCCGACGTTGTCGAAGTAGACGTCGATTCCGTCGGGTGCGGCAGCAGCGAGAAGTTCGGTGACCGGTCCGTCGTGATAGTCGAACGCGGCATCGAAGCCGAGTTCGAGGAGACGAGCGACCTTCGCCGGAGAACCCGCGCTGCCGATCACACGCTTGGCACCCAGGAGCTTTGCGATCTGGCCGACCAGTGATCCGACGGCTCCTGCTGCGCCGGAGACGAATACGGTGTCACCTTCTTTGAACTCGGCAACAGCTGTCAGTCCCGCGTACGCGGTGAGGCCCGTCATGCCGAGCGCACCGAGGTAGGCCGTGGCTGGGGCAATGGACGTATCAGCGGGAGTGACGGCTGTCCCGTCGAGAATCGCGTACTCGCGCCACCCGAGGCCGTGGACAACAACGTCTCCGACAGTGCGATCGGCGGACTTCGAGGCGATAACCTCTCCGACTGCGCCCCCGTCGAGAGCTGCGCCGATCTGGAAGGGCGGCAGGTACGACTTCACGTCGTTCATGCGTCCACGCATGTACGGATCGACCGAGATCGCGATGTTGCGCACCAGGATCTGGCCGTCTTCGAGTTCGGGAAGCTCGACCTCGACTGTGGAGAAGTTCTCGGGGGTCGGCCAACCGTTCGGCCGGGATGCAAGGTGGATCTCGCGGCTGATTGTGGGGGTGGAACTCATTAATCGTCCTTACTTACTTCGAGGGTGACCTCGATGTTGCCGCGAGTTGCGTTGGAGTACGGGCACACCTGGTGCGCCTTCTCCGTCAGCTCGACGGCCTGTTCATGGGGCAAATGGGGAAGTGAAACTTCAAGCGTCACAGCAAGTCCGAAACCGCCGGCGTCGTTCGGGCCGATGCCGACGCGAGCGCCTACCGCAGAGTCCGCAACATTGGCTTTCTCCGCTCGGGCGACCATCTGCAGTGCAGAGTGGAAGCACGCCGCATATCCGGCGGCAAAGAGCTGCTCGGGATTGGTGCCGTCGCCGCTGCCGCCCATTTCCTTCGGGATGGCCAGGCCGAGATCGAGGCGTCCGTCGGAGGTGCGGGCGTGGCCGTTGCGACCTTCGCCGGTGGCCAGTGCTTCTGCGGTGTACACGATGTTCATGGCTTCTTCTTTCCGTCGACAGCGTTGGATGTTTGAAGGTGCTTGCCTAGCCGGACCAGGACTTCCCGGAGTTTCACCAGTTCGTCGAGATCAAGTCCCGTTGCCTCGGCGAGCGTGCGGGGTATGTCTTCTGCCTTGCTGCGCAGTGCCAAACCGCTCTCGGTCAGGTGAATCTCGACGCGGCGCTCGTCACTGGTCAGGCGTCGGCGCTCGATGAGCCCTTGGCTTTCCAGTCGCTTGAGGAGCGGCGAGAGAGTGCCGGTGTCGAGATCAAGGGCGTCGCAGATATCCCGAACGCCGCGGCCGTCGCGTTCCCACAGTGTCAGCAGGACCAGATACTGGGGATACGTAATTCCCAGGTCCTCCAGCATGGTTCGGTAGGCGGCCGTGGTTGCTCGCGACGCCGAGTAGAGGGCGAAGCAGAGTTGGTGTTCGAGGGCGAGCGGGTTGGTCACAAAAAACACTGTAGCGCACAGTTTAGTTGTGCACAACCTAGCTGTGCAAAATCTATCTTGGGCGCCTGCGGTCGTTCACGGAGTATTGACACGCCTGCCACCTGTCCGACGCGTGTGGACGGTACTTCTGAACGATGAGCGATTCGACGGAATATGACCTGGTTGTCATCGGCTCCGGCCCGGGCGGGCAGAAGGCGGCAATCGCGGCCGCCAAGCTGGGTAAACGAGTGGCCATGGTCGAGAAGGGGAACATGCTCGGGGGAGTGTGTGTCAATACCGGCACCATTCCGTCGAAGACGTTGCGGGAGGCGGTTCTCTATCTGACCGGCATGAATCAGCGCGAACTGTACGGCGCGAGCTACCGGGTGAAGGGGAACATCACACCGGCGGATCTGTTGGCTCGAACGCAGCATGTCATCACCAAGGAGATCGAGGTGGTGAGATCACAACTCTTGCGTAACCGCGTCGAACTGCTGGTCGGGGTCGGGTCATTTGTCGACGCGCACACCATCCTCGTCGAGGATGCTTCGCGCGGCGACAAGATGACGATTACCGCGAAGTTCGTCGTGATCGCCACGGGCACACTGCCTGCGCGTCCGGCGGGCGTCTCGTTCGACAGCCACCGAGTTCTCGATTCCGACGGAATCCTGAATCTGACGTCCATTCCCGGCACCATGGTCGTGGTCGGCGCGGGGGTTATCGGCATCGAATACGCGTCGATGTTCGCAGCGCTCGGCACCAAGGTCACCGTCGTGGAGAAACGAACCTCGATGCTGGATTTCTGCGACCCTGAGATCATCGAATCGCTTCGGTATCACTTGCGGGATCTGGCGGTGACGTTTCGATTCGGTGAGGAGGTGACTGCCGTCGACGTCGGCGCCAACGGAACTCTCACCACGTTGGGTAGCGGCAAGCAGATTCCAGCCGAAACCGTCATGTATTCGGCTGGGCGTCAAGGTCTTACCGCGCCTCTGGCATTGGAGAATGCCGGACTCGAGGCCGACGACCGCGGCCGAATTTACGTGGACGAGAATTTCCGCACCAAGGTCGAGCACATTTACGCCGTCGGCGATGTCATCGGATTCCCGGCTCTTGCAGCCACTTCCATGGATCAGGGTCGACTGGCGGCGTATCACGCGTTCGAAGAACCTGGCGCGAAGTTGATGGACTTGCAGCCTATCGGCATCTACTCGATTCCCGAGGTGTCATACGTCGGCGCAACCGAGGTCGACTTGACCGAGGAATCGGTGCCGTACGAGGTCGGGGTGTCGCGCTACCGCGAACTTGCCCGCGGTCAGATCGCCGGCGACTCATACGGAATGCTGAAAATTCTGGTATCCACGGACGACCTCAAGTTACTCGGGGTTCACATCTTCGGTTCGGGAGCAACAGATCTCGTCCACATCGGACAGGCGGTCATGGGGTGCGGCGGTACCGTGGAATACCTTGTGGATGCGGTCTTCAACTACCCGACGCTGTCTGAGGCGTACAAGGTTGCTGCCCTCGACGTGATGAACAAGATCAGGGCTCTCAAGCAGTTCCAGTAGACAATGATGTCAGGTGGCGGTGAATGCGGTTGATCGACGGATTCCCGATCGTGCGCCGGCCTTCGAGCCGCACTCTGCTCGGAGTAGTGCCGTAGTAAGCCTCGAAGGCTCGTACGAAGTGCGGTTTTGACGTGAATCCCCAACGGCGAGAGATATCTTCGACGGACGCGTCGGCGGAATCCGGTGTCGTCAGTTCGCGGTACGCATGTTCTAGTCGCTTACGGCGGATCACCTGCGCAATCCCACCGTCGTCGTTGAACGCACGGTAGAGCTGCGCCCGGGAGACTGCCAGTGCAACGCAGATTGTCGTAGGGCTGAGCCAACTCTCGCCGAGATGATCGAGAATGTACACCAGGGCGCGCGCTCGAAGATCCTCCGGAGGTGCTCGAAGTTGTTGCTCGGGTGCAACGTGCCCCACACTGGCTTTCAGCAGCGATTCGACAACGTTTTCGTACTGCGCCGCGCCAGCGAAGTCGAGGTGGGGGAGTGCGTCCGAGATCGACTGCAGGCACTGCGAGAAAACTACCGCGGGCGTGCCCGTCAGGACGGTGCCGTGCAAGGAGCGACCGTGCGACGAGGCCTCGACGAGTGCACGCGGCACAACCAGACTGATCGTGCGGGCAGTGAGCTGCGAGTGTGTCCGGACGCTCGCGCGAAGCGGTTTGCCTAAATCGACAAACGAGACCTCGTTCGTCCGGACGAGGAAGTCGACACCGTCGGCGTCGCCGCCCATCGCGCCGGCTGTCCACGCCTGGACCACGTAGTGATCGTCCAGTTCGCTTTCCGTGATCAGTCGACGGTTTCGTACGTAGTTCTGACTGTTGACGGTGGTCTCGCCGATCAGTGACGTCCCGGTGGCAGTACCCGAGATCGTCCCGTGAAGTGGGACATCTCGGCCGGCGCGTTCGGTGACGTAGAAGGGCCGAGTCGCTGCTCGCCAGTAGTCGTCACGGTCCGCCGCGTCCACAAATCCCGTGGATATGTCAATCCGGGGCTCAATCATGGGCACGCGGGGGATGTTATGTGAAATAGGCCAGGTCAGGGGCGCTTTCCGGAAAATAGCAGAGATAAGTGATCGGCGCCACAATGTGAGACAAAACGGGCATGAAGTGGAGACGCTTCGCATTCACACTGCGGTGGACATGGGCCTATGGTCGATACTGTGCGCGGATCTGTGTGGAATTTCTGCTCGGGCCGGGGGTTTGCCTCCCGGTTTCGGGGCGTGCCCGCAGTAGGGCTCGCGTAGTGCCCGGATCGAAGTCGGATCCGATCGACCGCAAGCCCAGAAGTCGTGTCTCCGTGCGCCGCAGGCTGCTGGGGGCCGCGTCGTCGACGCCCCGTGCTCGACTCGTCAAGCTGATGCAATCGCCGTCGGGATTGACTGTTCTCGACGCTCCCCGCGGGTTTGGTAAAACCGCACTCGCCGGGTTGTGGTTGTCGGCCCCGGCTCCATTGCCGAATCGGCCGGTGGTGTGGGTGCCTGCGCCTGATGCGCCCACAAATCACATCGACTACTGGGACAAGGCGCTGACCGTCATTCAGGATTCCTGCGAGGCAGTTCCGAGGCTCGCGGATAATCACGCGCACCCCGAACGCGAGATGCGCGAGTATCTTGCGGCATCGACGGTGCCGTTCGTGGTGGTGTTCAACCGGGTGGATCTGATCGAGGGGCATGGCCTCGGTGAGCGGCTCACTGCCCTGATCGACGACGTGCCGGGATTGAAAATAATTGTCACACTGCAAGATCGAGCATCCGTGGAGGTCCTGGACAACGTCCGCATCGAGGAGAGCCTGACCGTAGACGATTTGCGATACACACCGGACGAAGCGGTGGCACTGTTTTCCGGAGCCGGTATTGCCGTGCCTGCCGATGTTGTCCACTCGATCTGCGGGCGGTTGGCGGGTGTACCCGCGCTGATGAAGGTGGCTGTGGATGTCGTGAGCGGGCTTCCGGAGCGCTCCCGTAGCCGCGAGATAATTATGCAGCGCATCGATCTGGCGCTCTACGGCTACACAAAGCGCCAGGTGCCTCCGAAGGCTGCGCGTACCGAGTTGTCGAATTTCACGCTTCGAATCGCTGCGGCGCGGACTGTTACCGTGGCAACAGCGCAGTTGTTGGTCCCGGGGGTCGACGTTGTCCCGCTGATGAATCGGCTCGAATCGTCCGCCTTGTTGTTCCGCGACCGGCATCGGGAGAATTGGTATTTTCCTCCTGCCGTTCGTGAAGCGCTGATGAGGATCGACGACGAAACCGGCGGTGCTTCCAGGGAGCGGTTGCTCCTACTGTCGCGGTATTGCCTCGACCACGGTGATATCGCCGATGCGGTCCACTACGCAATCGACGCGCAGGACTGGTCGGAGGTCGCTGCCATTCTCAGCCGGCACTGGGCGGATCTCCTGGTAGCGCATTCCGGGTTGCTCCGAAAAGCTATGTGGTCCATGCCGGAAGAGATCATGTCGGCAAGTCGTTCCATGCAGGTCGGGCGCGACATGCTGGAGTTCCGGTTGCGTACACCCTCCGTGGATCTCGACACCTACAACACGGAATCCTCGGAACTTGCGGACGTCGCTGCGATGACCGACGTGCTCGCCCAACTGAACAGCGGAACGGTTCAAGTTATCGTGTTGCGCGCATCGGGAGAGCACGGGCGATCAGCCGACGTCGCACGCACTCTCGTCGATATCGCGGACTATCTGGATGTCGGCCGGATCGACGAGTTCAGAAGTCAGCTACCAGCTCTGCGTCTGATCTGGGGTGTCGCATTTCAACTTGTCGGCAATGTCGACGACGCAGCCACACAATTGGCGATCGCATACCAGGATGCGCTTCACAGCGGTCCACGTTTTGTTGCGCGACATTCAGCCGGCAATGCGGCGCTCAATGAGGTTCTGCGCGGCAGACTTTCGGAGGCGTCGCAATGGCTTCTCGCGGAAGGGGTAGAACCCGACGTTCCCGGGTGGCTGGGACCGCCGTCCCATATCGGCGGCGCAATCGCCCGGCTCTTGATTGCGTTGGATACGTTGGATCTTTCCGCGGCTGCTGCGGCGATCGAGATTCTCGACGGTATCTCGCCGGCTGGCGACGTGTGGGCCTTCGAAGCGTATGCCAGGACGCGGTGGGCATTGGCTCGGCGCGATCCTTTCGCGGGGCTGGTCACTCTTCAACGCGCCGGCGCCGCAAACGAACCGCCCGTCAACTGTGGCGTCTCGAGCGGTGCTGCAATGCTGAGCGCCGCGCGCATCGATTTGCTCCTGGCCGCCGGTGAAGGCGCCAAGGCAATTGGCGAGGCTGCGGTTCTCGGGAACCGCTTGCCGATAGTGCAGGTCTCGGCGGCACGTGCCTACTTTCTGACGGGGAACCCTGAGCGAGCCCTGCAACTATGCCGGGCAATCGACTGGAGCGCAGATTTCTATCCCAGGGTGCATACCGAGGCGAAACTGGTAGAAACCGCGGCATATCACAGTTTGGGCGAGTGGTCGGATGCCGGCGATTCCTGGTCCAGGGCTTGTGAATTGGTCGAGCGCACCGGTGCTCTTTCCGCGTTCTCGACAATTCCGCGACGAGTGATCGAGGATCTCGAAATGCGCGCACCATCACGTAGCAGCTCTGTTGTCGCTTTTCTCGAATCCGAAGCGGTAGAGATGTATCCCCCGACAATCGAACGCCTGGTCCTCAGCAGGCGTGAGGCAGAAGTGCTCCGCGGATTGTCGGACGGACTGCCCATCGCCGATATCGCCCGGAAGCTCTTTGTCACCCAGAACACGATGAAAAGTCACATTCGGCGGTTGTACCGAAAGCTCGGTGTCCATTCGCGTGACGAGGCGGTTGCCGCGGCACACCGGCTCTCCTTGCTCGGCGCAGAACCGGTGCGCCAACGGTTCTCACCGTAGGTTGGTCTCCGCGTACACGGCCATCGCTTCGCGGATCAGCTCTGCCGTACCCGGACCGTGGACGTCGTAGTTGGCGCGGAATCGTGGATCGTCGACGTACATCTGTCCCAGTCCGATAAATGCGTCGGCGCTGGGAGTCTTTCCCTGCCAACCGGTTTTGACCCAGTTGAACTGGCGGTGGGTGATGGCCTGGACGGTGTCGGATTCGGGTCCGAGCCCGTCTGCTGCGGCTTTGCCGAACGCCGCGGCGATGTCTTTGTGCGCGTTCAGGTGAGACGTCTTCTCCTGCTCGGACATCGAGCGCCACCACTTGTCGCTGCTGGTGTATACGTCGCTACCCCACCGTTCGATTACCTCGTCTTTGTATTGAGCGTGGTCGAAGCCGTCGAACACTTCTTCAGGCATGAGTGGTATTCCTTTCTCGGTCTTTATCAATGTTGTTGTCACCGAATCGATCTGGCGACAAATCCGGGCGCGTTCTTGTTCGAGCAGTTCGAGGTGAGTGTGCAGGGCGGTTGTTGTGTCTCGTTCGCCGCCCAGAATCTCCGCTATGACCGGCAGTCCTAGGCCGAGTTCACGCAGTAGCAGGATTCGCTGAAGCCGAACCAGTGCTGTGTCGTCGTAGAAGCGGTATCCACCTGCTCCCGTTCGATGGGGTTTCAGTAGTCCCAGGTCGCCGTAGTGGCGCAGCGTTCTGCTGGTGGTTCCCGCAGCTTTGGCAAGCTCTTGGATGGACCATTCGGTCACTGTTTTCCACTCCCTTCCTCTATCGGTGCGCTGTATCCATTGTGTAAGTTGACGTAACGTCAAGGTCAAGGGGAATTTTGCACCTGATTTCCGCGGTCGTCACGAACGCGTCTCCAGCTGACCGATTCGATGAACTAACCAGGGTGATCCAGCTCACTTGATGATCGTATTGAATAGTTCGAGCGTCCTCTGTTGACGCTTTCTCATACCTCGATAACGATCACCTGAACAGAACGAAATGTGCTGAAGACAGGAACGGTGGTCACGATGACTGAACTGGTGTCGGGCGTAGCCCAGACCAAGCCCTATGACCTCGACGATCGGTACCGGTCGGGATCGGGTCCGGTGTTGCTGACCGGTGTTCAGGCAATCGCTCGCGGATTCGTCGAACAGCATGTCCGCGACATCCGCGCAGGCAAGCGGATCGCCACCTTTGTCTCCGGGTACCAGGGGAGTCCCCTCGGTGGAGTGGACAAGATGCTCCACGGGATGCCCAAGGTGCTCGCCGAGCACGACATCACCTTCATACCGGGCTTCAACGAGGAACTTGCGGCCACCGCGGTGTGGGGTAGCCAAACAGACCTTCCTGCAGGAACCGCGACCCACGACGGCGTGACCGGCATCTGGTACGGCAAGGGGCCCGGCGTCGACCGCGCTACCGATACCATCCGCCACGCGAACATGTACGGCGTCAACCCCAGGGGCGGCGTCGTCCTTCTGGTGGGCGACGATCCTGCATCCAAATCGTCGACCGTACCCGCAGTGAGTGAGCGCTCCCTCGCAGCAATGGGCGTACCGGTTCTGTTCCCCCGCAACGCCGAAGAAATCATCACGATGGGCATGCACGCGGTGGCGCTTTCACGCGCATCCGGTTGTGTTGTGGCCCTGAAGATCGTTGCCGACGTAGCGGACGGCGCGTGGACGGTTGACGGCAGCATCGCCGACTTCGACATCGTGGTGCCCGAGGTGCAGTTCGAGGGCAAGCCGTTTGTCTACAAGCAGCGTCAGATGGCGGCGCCGCCGGACAGCGTCATCGCAGAAGCCGACTTGTACGGACCCCGGTGGGATCTGGTGCAGGCCTACGGCGCCGCGAACAAGCTTGATGTGATCGAGGTTGACCCGTCAGGTGCCAAGATCGGAATTGCCGCTACCGGAACCACATTCGACTCCGTACGTCAGGCTCTGACAGACCTGGGTGTCGACGATGCGGCCCTGCATCGTGCGGGAATTCGGCTGCTCCGTATCGGTATGCCGTACCCGGTGGTGGGGGAGTCGGTGCGAGAGTTCGCAACCGGACTCGAGCAGATCATCGTGGTCGAGGACAAGACGGCATTCATCGAGGCTCAGATTCGAGAGATCCTCTACGGAATCGATGATGCGCCTCGCATCATCGGTAAGCGCGACGGCCAGGGCCGTCTGCTCATGCCCGCGAGTGGTGAGCTCACCGCAGGCCGGTTGCTCGCCCCGTTGCGCCGCGTACTCAAGCCGCACGTCGAGCTCAAGCGCACCCTCCCGGCTCCGCTGTCGCTGAACGTGCTCTCCGCCAAGCGAACCGCGTACTTCTGCAGTGGGTGCCCCCACAACCGTTCCACCGCAATCCCCGAGGGTTCCATCGGCGGCGGCGGAATCGGTTGCCACACACTCGTCACCATGTCCGGCCGTGAGGACAGCGCTGTCACCGGTTTGACGCAGATGGGCGGCGAGGGCAGCCAGTGGATCGGGCAGGCACCGTTCACCGACGTGCCTCACCTGTTCCAGAACATCGGCGACGGCACCTTCTTCCATTCCGGTCAATTGGCTGTTCAGGCGTGCATCGCTGCAGGCGTGAACATCACCTACAAGTTGCTCTACAACGAGGTAGTGGCGATGACCGGTGCGCAGGACGCAGAAGGTGCCCTCTCCGTTGCTCAACTCAGCCACAAGCTGACCACCGAGGGCGTCAAGCAGATCATCATCTGTGCGGACGATCCGGGCCGGCACAGCAAGCGTGCCCTGGCCAAGGGCACCAAACTCTGGCACCGCGATCGTCTCGACGAGGCGCAGAAGGAACTTCGCGAGATCAAGGGCGTCACGGTCCTGATCTACGACCAGCACTGTGCGGCCGACGCGCGGCGTCAGCGCAAGCGTGGCACGTTGCCCACCCGCAACACCCGCGTCGTCATCAACGAAGCGGTGTGCGAAGGCTGCGGCGACTGCGGCGTGAAGTCGAATTGCCTGTCTGTTCAGCCGGTGGACACCGAGTACGGTCGCAAGACGAAGATCGACCAGACGTCGTGCAACACCGACTACACCTGCATGGACGGCGATTGCCCTTCGTTCGTGACCGTCGAACTGGTTCCCGGAAAGAAGGCTCCCAAGGCCGCTCGTCCGGTCCCGCCAGTGGTCGCAGATCCTGATCTGGGCCCGCTCACCACAACCCAGAATGTTTTCCTCGCGGGTATCGGCGGTACCGGCATCGTCACCGTCAACCAGGTGCTGGCAACAGCAGCGCTGCGCGCCGGCCTCGAGGTCGAGAGCCTTGACCAGATCGGTCTCAGTCAGAAAGCCGGACCCGTTGTCTCCCACTTGCGTTTCAGTTCCGGAGCGCTCGAGCCGTCCAACCGGCTCACCCCGGGTAGTGCGGATTGCATCGTTGCCTTCGACCTGCTGACCGCGACCGACAACAAGAACCTCGATTACGGCAACCACGAGTCGACCATCTCCATCGCCTCGACGTCGCAGACGCCGACCGGAGACATGGTCTACGACAAGGATGTTCGCTACCCGGAGGAGTCCTCCCTCTTGGCTCGCCTGGACAAGGTCTCGCGGACGCTGCGTTCGTTCGATGCACTTGCCGCGGCCCAGGAGTTGTTCGGTAACACGGCAGCAGCCAACTTCCTGCTCATCGGTGCGGCTTACCAAAGCGGGGGACTTCGTCTTCCGGCTGAGGCCATCGAAGAGGCGATCGGCATCAACGGTGTTGCGGTGGAAGCAAATATCGCCGCATTCCGCTGGGGCCGCGCGGCAATTGCCGACACGATTGCGTTCGAGGCCGTCACGACGCCTGCCAAGTCCGTCCGCACACCGGTCGTCGCACCGGCACACATGTTCGCCGGGACAACCTTGGCTGGTGAAACCCTGCGACTGGTGGAACTGCGTGCGGCGCAGCTCATCGAGTTCCAGTCCGTCAAGGTCGCTGCGCGGTACATCGATCAGGTTCAGGCAGTCTGGACCGCAGAGCGGGCCGCCACCGAACGCACCGACTTCAGTGAAGCGGTCGCCCGTGGCCTGTTCAAGTTCACCGCGTACAAGGACGAGTACGAAGTTGCTCGCATGCTGGTCGATCCCGCCTTCATCGACGAGGTCAAGTCCCAGGTGCCTGCAGGGGAGAACCTGACATACAAACTGCACCCGCCGATTCTCAAGGTGATGGGTCGCAAGAAGAAGATCGGGTTCGGGCCGAAGTCGCATGTCGCGCTGAAGGTTCTGGCGAAGGGCAAGAAGCTCCGCGGCACCAAGCTCGATCCGTTCGGCTACATGCACGTTCGCAAGGTCGAGCGTGAACTGCTCGACCAGTACGAGACCATCGTCGCGGATCTGTCCCGCGCCTTGGGCGCCGAAGGTTATGACCGCGCCGTCGACATCGCGGCTCTCCCGGACATGGTTCGTGGTTACGAGGACGTCAAGCTCGGCAACGTCGAACTGTACAAGGCGCGCCTGCGTGAGTTGGGTGTCAACGGCTAACTCGGCACGAGGGATGACTGTGCCCCAGCTACATTGTCGCTGGGGCACAGTTGTGCTCCAGCGATATTGCCAACGAATCTTGACCTTGACGCTACGTCATGGTTGACACTGTTTTCATGCGAATAGGACAGCTAGCGGAGGCTGCTCAGACCACACCGAGGACTGTGCGGCACTACCATCGGCTCGGATTGCTCGCGGAACCCGTCCGGCGGGCAAACGGGTACCGCGAGTACACGATGGACGACGTCGTACGGTTGGTCCGCATTCGCTGGTTGGCCGAGCGGGGTGTTCCGTTGGGTTCGATAGCGGCGTTGTTCGCCGCAGACACCTCGGGAGAAGGGGTGAGCGATACCGTTGCCGATCTCCGAGCGTTGATCGGGGCAGTGGAAGTCGAACAGGCAAAACTGGCGCGCCGGCATGTCGGACTGACGTCGATGCTCGCGGACGCCGAGAGCGGCCGCACTGTGTCTGCCTTGCCTACGGAAGTTGCGTCAGCTCTGACCGAGGCCGTCGATACCGCGTCGTCGCCGGGAGTGCAGCGCGCGCTCGAGCGTGAACGAGATCTTCTCGAGGTGCTGGCAATGACGGGAAGTGCTCCCGAGCAGTTTTTACACTCCTATGCGTCGGTGATCGCGGATGACGAGAAGCGTTCCCGTTACCTCGCGTCGCTGTCGGACTGGTCGAGTATCGAAGGGAAGGAGCCGGTTTCGGTCGAGAGCGCGATTGAGCAGCTCGCCTGCAGCATCCTGGCCCAATTCGACGAGCAGACAATTAGCCCAGTCCGACGTCGGGCTAGGCATGCCCGTCTCGCTCGACGATGTTGTTCCGGACCCGGCGCAACGTGAGGTAGTACTGCGGGTTCAGCGCGCGCTCGTGGCGCGAATAGCCGACGAAGGTGAGGGGCGATGACATTCTCGAACACAAAACTTGGGGCGTTGTGGCTCTGGATTCGTGGCCGTGACGCAGTTGTGGAGCAAGGCGCCGTCGTTGTTCGATCCAGCGGTGGATCATTGGTTCTTCCTGTCGCTTTCGGCGTTGCCACCGTCATCGAAATGGCGGTACTGCACATTCTTGTGCCATGGATGTGGCTCAGTGTGATTCTTGCAGTGGCGTCCGTGTGGTCGTTGGTGGTGCTGTTCGGCTACCTGGCTCTGCATCGGGTTCATCCACATTTCGTGACGGACACACGGTTCGTGGTGCGACAATCCGGAACAGTTGTCGCTTCGATCGACCGAGAGTCTATGGCGTCGGCGGCGTGTGTGCGTCGGTTCGACACAACAACGCCGGAGATAGAAGGCAGTCGGTTGACGTTGCCGAATCTCGACGGAACCAACGTCGATGTGGTTCTGCGACAACCGATCCACGTCGAACTTCCGGCGTTGATCCCGCGATACCGCCGGAGCGGATTTGTCGACAGGATCAGCCTGTACGTCGACGAACCCGCCGATCTGGTGGGAATTTTGTCGAAGGTGCTGTGAATGCAGTTGGGCTACTAGGGGTTTTGCGCGGAATTGGCGTAGCGAACCGACCCGGCAACAACAGTCATGGCGATCTCGGTGGTGAGGAGTGAGTCGACACCTTCTGCGAACGGATCTTGTTTCAATACGACAAAATCGGCAGCTTTGCCCCGAACCAGTTGGCCGGTCACGTTTTCCCACCGGCACGAGTAGGCCGCGTCCCGAGTGGCGTGTGCGAGAGCTTCCGCGAGTGGAAGTGCGTACTGCGGGAGGTTGGGTGGCAGTGACGGGTCGATGGCAGACATGCGAGTGGTGGCGATGAACATGTTAGGCAGCGGTGGGTGAGGCGCAGTCGGCGCGTCCGATCCCAAGGCGAGAACCGCACCGGCCTCGGTGAATTCGGGCCACGGGTAGGCGCGATTGACACGGTAGTCGCCGAGCATTGCACGCCAGTTTTCTTGAATAGCAGGATCCGCATGAACTGGTTGCATCGAGGCGACCACACCGAGTCGGGCAAGGCGCTCGACGTTGTCTCGGGTGATCGACTCCAGATGTTCCATCCGATGCCGCCGGGGAATATCCCCGTTGGTGGCTATCGCGTATTCGAGTGCCGTCAAACCGATCTCGGATGCCTCGTCGCCGATGGCATGCATGGCGATTTGCAGGCCTGCGGCGTCGGCGGCGGTCACGACAGGTATCAATGACTCCAGGTCCCAGATGGGCTCGGCGTTGGTGCCGTCCGAATACGGCTCTTTCATTGCAGCAGTGCAGCTGTCGATCACACCGTCGATGATGATCTTGATGCCCGCGACGGCGAGCCACGGACCTTGGATGCGATCGTGCAACTCGATGACGTCGTGAACTTGCCTGACGTTATCGGCGTCATTGTCCTCACGCGTCATCAGCCAATGTGCAGCGACCCGCAACGGCAGAGTTCCGTTCCCCGCGTCCAATGCTCTTTCCAGACAAGCTAATTCGTCCGGGCCGAGCGCCATGTCCACTGCGCCGGTTACGCCGTCTTCGAGATAACGGCGGAACGCGAGCGCCAGGGCAATGTCCCGGTCCTCGTCGGTTGCGAGTGCAGCCAGCTTCGGCCACACGTAGAGCATCACCGCAGTCTCGTACAGCATTCCGGTTGCTTCTCCGTTGCTCGGGTCTCGATCGATGCGACCACCGATCGGGTCGGGCGTGTCGGCATCGATGCCGAGTTCTCGTAGCGCCGCGCTGTTCACCCAGACAGAATGTAGATCGTTGGCATCGAGGTACACCGGACGGTCGGGCACGACGGCGTCGATCATTTCCCGCGTCGGGTGTTGCCCACCGAGTGCCGAGAACAGCCAACTGCGTCCAAGCAGACGAGGTGCATCGGGGTTCGATTCCGCGAATTGGCGGATGCCGGCCTGAATGTCGGCAACACTGGTGGCGTCGAGTAAATCGAGCTTCTGCAGTGAGAATCCCATCATGATCAAATGGGTATGCGCGTCGACAAAACCGGGAAGTACAACGGCGCCTTGGAGATCGACCACTTCGGCGTCAGGGGCAAGGATTTCCGCGAACTCGGACTCTCCCGAGAAAATGAGCTGCTGATCCTTGACGACCAGCGATTCGGCCCAGCCGCCCTCGGCGGCAGTGAAAATCTTCCCGTTGCGGTAGTGAGTGATGCGCTCATTCATGACTTTTCGTGATCCTTACGCGATGACGGCGGTGGTGATAGCGGCGCTGTGGTGACGATACGCACCCTCGGTGTGCGCGGACAGGCGAGATACCAAGGCGAGCGGGACCAGCAGAATGAAGCTGATTCCCGAGATGATGACACCGAAGGTCGGATAGCCGAGGCTCGCCGTGACCCACGTTCCGAACAACGGCGCAAACGCGGAGCCGATGAGATAGGTGCCCAGCAGCGGTGCCGACCACCGTCCCGCGGCGTCGAGAGCGGCCGAGATTGCTACCAGCACGATGAAGGTGGCTGCGTAGGTCGTGTTCCAGGCGACCACCAGAATGAGGTAGATCGTGGAATCGGTTGCGAGACAAGCAGACAGTTTCAAGACTGCGCCGAGTGCCAGCAGAACTGATATCGACGCTGTACGGTTGACGCGAGAGCCCAACGCGGTCAAGGTAATTGCTGCCACTACGCCGCCGGCCGTGGATGCGCTGAGTGCAAGCCCTAGTTGCTGCTCCGAGAGCCCCGCGTGTTCGGCGCCCATGATCCCGAGCACTGCCCACAGTGAATCCTCGCTGATTGCCCAGACAGCAAGCATTGCAAGAAATGCAGTTCCTGCGACGGTCATCCGCTTCGCACTGACTCCGCTCGGTGAAGCTGTGGCCGACTTTGTGGAGTCCACTTTCACCGGCGACAGTGTCACCGGCGACGGCGGCAACCAGGTCACTGTCGTTGCGGTGGCCAGGGCCAGGACGGCGACGATACCGAAAGCGTTGGTCATATGCGTACCGAGGATGGGAACGAGAGCGAGAACGCCGGTGACGACCACCCGGTTCACCAGCCCACTGATGCTGGATACACGGTCAGGATTCGCGAGCGCGGCCAGCGCTGCGCCTCCGACTGACGCAGCACCGCCAGCTCCCAGGCCTCCGATCACAATCGAGGCGCAGGCGATCACCGTCGTCGGGGCAATGGCCGCGACGCCAAACGCGGCGGCCATCGCGATCAGGCTCACGCGGCCGAGCAGATGACGATGCCGACCCGCCGCGAGACGAGTGGTGGCGAGGCACGTGATGGCGCAGACCAGCAGCGATGCGGTCAGGACAGCCCCGGCAGCCGATTCGGTGACGCCGAGGTCATCGACCATTGCGACGATCATCAGAGGGATGAGGTTGGCGGTGATGAACCCGATGACGCCGATGCTGAAAACAGCAGCGCCGCGGCCGGCGGTGAGCGGAACCCGATCGAACTCCGTGTTCGCGGAAGCGTTGATTGGCACTAGGACAACTCCATGTCCTGAAGAAGGGGCAGCGGAACCGACCCTTTGGCGGCGTGATGCGAGTCACTTAATGAATGCGATTCGTTAAGTATGGGGACGAGTATCGCGTCAGTCAAGAGGTCTAACGAATTTGATTCGTTAAATGTGTGTTCTGCGTGAATTTGGCGTCGCCGGTCTGTTTCTTGTTGTGAGGCATATGCTTCCGCAATGGCTGAGCTTGCCGAACGAACCCGCTACTTCGAGCGCTACGTCACATTTATCGACGCGATCGTCGCCATCGCGATCACGCTGCTCGTTCTACCGTTGGTCGAACTGACCGCCGACCACCATGGCACCACGTCCGAATTACTGCACGAGAACGCTGCACAGTTCTACTCCTTCGCGCTGAGCTTTCTGGTGATCTTCCGGCTGTGGTGGTCGCAGCATCGGCTGCTTCGTTTTGTGATCGACGCAGACAAGGTGGTTGTGCGCGGATTGGGGCTGTGGGTGCTGACCATCGTGTTCTTGCCCTTCCCGACGGCGTTGGTGGCGGCGCCGTCGCAGGATCTGGGAACCAGGGCTCTCTACATCGGGACTATGGCCGCCAGCGCTGCGTGCCTGGCAGTGGTCGCGTGGGGTCTGGTCCGCAAGCCGTCGTTGAGTGAGGAGGGTGCCAAACCGAATTTCACGGCCGAGATTGTCACTTTCCTGATACTGGTGGTGGCACTGCTCGTCAGTGTGCTCGTTCCGGCGACGTCGTATTTCCCGCTGTTCCTTCTCCTGCTCTCGTCGCCGATCGAGAAGCTGTGGGATCGAGTACAAACGAGAAACCCCGCTTAGGCTCGCCCTCGTGGAACCAGACCTTGACTACACGATGCCCGGACCGTAACCGGACTCGACGGGGTGGATGTGCCGTCGCTCGAGCTGCTCGCCGTCGATCCCGTGGACATTTGCCGAGTAGTTCCCTACCTGGTCGTCCAACTCACCGATGCGCAGTCGCTGAATCTGTCCGCGGACAGATTCGACGAAAACCAGATCCGACCGGCAAACGTTCTGTTTCAACGGCTACTCGCATTGGATGCAGCTCCGTTGACCACTGCCCGGGAACCAGGCAAACGGGTCGTCGGAACCTGTCGGTGGACGAGATCGCCCCGAGTCTGCGCTTCCGACGATCCCATCGCCATGCGGGCACTTTACGATCACAAGGATTTGCGGGTACCGGACAGTCTGATTTGTTAACGATCTCGCTCGAGCCGTCCCGCGCGCCGAATGTGCGCCCGCGCGGATGATCGAGCGCGCGTCCGCACAATCGCCCTGCGGCGTCGTCGGTCGAGCGGGAATCTCGAGTTTGCTTCCGATGTTGAAAGAAATCCACGCCTTCGGGAATTGATCGGCCTCCGAGCACGTTACTTGAGTCAAGAACGCTCAACTTACTATTAGGAGGCTTCGGAATGCCAGCATTCTTCGGGCCCGAGGGTCCCGGTCGCATCGACCTTTCCCGGCTCATGAGCAGGGCCACCCAGCAACTCATGGCTGAGGCTGCTCGCGCAGCGTCTGCTCGCGGTGATTCGGATCTCGATGCACTGCACGTTCTCCGCGTCATGGCGGAGCAGGATCCGGTCCGCACGCTCATGCAGCGCGCCGGGGCCGACCCGAAAGCCGTGGTCGAGGCAATCGACCAGCGGCTCCCACAAGGTCGTGAGCAGGGTGGCTTCACTGCGCCCGTGCTCAGTAGCGCCGTAAAGACAGCACTACTCGAGGCACATCAGTTGGCTCGGGCACTGGGATCGACCTACATCGACCCCGAACACCTCTTCATCGCGTTGGCCGGCGACATGGATCACGTTCCCGGTCGTCTGCTCGCTTCCGCCGGTGTGACGCCGGAGAAGTTGCAGAACGCCGTTCGGAATCCCAATGCGCCTGCCGAGGAAAGTGACTCCGACACTCCGATGCTCGACAAGTTCGGGGTGGACCTCACCGATCGCGCCCGAAACGGCGGCGTCGATCCGGTGATCGGCCGCGCCGACGAGATCGAACAGACCATCGAGATTCTCTCGCGTCGCACCAAGAACAACCCTGTTCTGGTGGGCGAAGCCGGTGTCGGTAAGACCGCCATCGTGGAGGGTCTGGCTCAGCGCATCGTCGACGGTGAAGTGCCGGACTCGTTGGTGGGCAAGAGAATTGTCCAGCTCGAACTGTCCAGCATGGTCTCGGGCACTCGGTACCGCGGTGACTTCGAGGAACGCCTCACCAAGGTCATCGACGAGATCACCGCCAACAAGGACGAGCTGATCGTGTTCATCGACGAGATGCACACCATTGCAGGTGCCGGCGGCGGCGCCGAAGGTGCGATGGATGCCGGAAACATCCTCAAGCCCAAGCTCGCTCGCGGTGAATTGCACATCGTCGGTGCCACCACGCTCGACGAATACCGCAAGCACATCGAGAAGGATCCGGCTCTCGAGCGTCGCTTCCAGCCTGTTCAGGTGGGGGAGCCGTCGATCGAGGACGCTATCGCGATCTTGAGTGGCTTGCGTAGTCGCTACGAGGATCACCACAAGGTGCACTACACCGACGAGGCGATCACGGCTGCGGTGGAACTGTCGGCTCGCTACATCGGCGACAGATTCTTGCCGGACAAGGCAATCGACTTGATCGACCAGGCCGGCGCCCGGCTTCGTTTGAAGACGGCCACCGTGGACACCGCCGCTCTGCAGCAACGTCTCGAGCAGCTCGAGAGCGACAAGGAGAAAGCCGTCGCCGACGAATTGTACGAGAAGGCGTCGCAGCTGCGTGACGAGATCAACAATGTCACACAGCGTCTCGAAAGGGCGGGGACCCAGGCTCCCGTTGCGGAGGAAACACCGGACGTGACTGCGGAGCAGATTGCCGAAGTTGTCGCTCGCGCAACGGGTATCCCGGCCAGCCAGATGACTCAGGCAGAGAAGGATCGCCTGCGTCGGCTGGAAGAGGAACTGCACAGTCGGGTGGTCGGTCAGGACGATGCTGTGCGCGCAATCGCACGCGCGGTGCGTCGCAGCCGTACCGGTATGAGCGACCCGAATCGCCCCGTCGGTAGCTTCCTGTTCCTCGGACCCACCGGTGTCGGTAAGACAGAGCTCGCAAAAGCTTTGGCTGCCACACTCTTCGGTGACGAGAACAAGATGCTGCGCTTCGACATGAGTGAGTTCGGCGAGAGGCACACGGTCAGCAGGTTGGTCGGTGCACCTCCCGGATACGTCGGCTACGGCGAGGCCGGACAGCTCACGGAACAGGTGCGTCGTAACCCGTACTCGGTGATCCTGCTCGACGAGATCGAGAAGGCGCACCCGGACGTGTTCAACACCTTGCTCCAAGTGCTCGACGACGGACGTCTGACCGACGGCCAGGGTCGCACGGTGGACTTCAAGAACACCGTCGTGATCATGACCAGCAACCTCGGCTCGGACATCATTTCGAGCAAGTCCGGTGGACTCGGTTTCATCACCGGTGACGCAGAGTCGGCTGAGAAGCCGCTGCGTGATCGTGTGATGGCTCGGCTGCGCGAGTCGATGCGACCTGAGTTCCTCAACCGTATCGACGAGATCGTGATCTTCCGTAAGCTCGACACCGAGCAATTGCACCGGATCACGGACCTGCTGCTCGAGGACAGTCGTAAGCGGTTGCAGTCCAAGGGTATCGAGATCGAGTTCACATCTGACGCGGTGGACTGGATTGCCGAGCACGGTCACCAGCCCGAGTTCGGGGCCCGGCCGCTTCGCCGCTCCATCCAGCGGGTTGTCGACGACAAGATCGCCGACATGCTGCTCGACGATCTTCTCGTAGAGGGCGGCAGCATCACCGTCGCGGTTGACGAGGGTGAGTTGGTGTTCAGCTAGGGCCTTCGCCCCCGTGCGCCTTTCCGGTAGTGGACGCTACCGGAAAGGCGCACAGGCGCGCTGCGCCCAAGATCTCCGCTGCCAGCGCGTCGTTGTGCCGGAAGAACCCTGCATTGGTGCGCGGACGGGGGAAAGCCGCAGACCAGTTGTGGCCGGCAACCCAAGGTCCGACAGCGAATCGACGGGGATGGACTGTGTTGTCGGCGTGGCAGATTCGCGACGTCCCGTCCACGGCCAGCTTTGCTGCGCTGTCAACGGTGGCCCGTAGTTCAACTGCCTCGCCGCGCCGGTGCAGGGAACGCAGCAGTGCGTCGCCGCTTGCACTGATGGAGGCAACGGGCAAGCGCGCTTCGATGAGGGTGCGCGTAGCCACGATGTCGGTATGGGACGCGCTGCGCGCGACAAACAATCCGTCTCCGGTCGACGGATCTATCTCGGTGGAGAAAACGGTGTCGGGGCCCAGGAACTGCACTATGCCTGCTTCATTGAGTGCCAGCAGTTGTTCGAGTCGCTCCGGCGGCGGACCACTGGCGATGAAGCTGAAGAAGGAATGTAGCCAGCCCTCGACGTCCTTGGCGACAGATTCCGCCGGAATTCGGCCACGGCGCAACAGCTCTCCGACGGTCATGTACGAGGACAGCAGTGCCGAGAAGACAGCGGCATCGGCGCTGAAATACGGATCCGATCTGCGCGAGATATCGGCGGCAATGTACTCACCGATCCGTTTCTGAACTGCGTCCAATCCGTCGTAACGCTCGCCGCCGAGTGGACGGTTGAGCTGCTCCAGGTCGATTCGGTCTTCCGCTTTCGGCACGGCGTTCTCGATCAATTCGTCCAGACGCGGCGATCCCCAACTCAGTGAGGTAAATTCGGAGTCGAATTCTTCCCACGTGCCCACAGTCCGTTCCGGATGTGCAGAAAACAGTTCGTAATAGTGCGCGCCCGCCAGTTCCTTCGAGGCCAACGGCCAGATATCTTCGTGGAAGTTCAGTGGGCCATCGCCAGGCACCAGATCCGCGGTGAAGAACCTCGGTAGCGGCGGTCGAGCGTCTTCAATCGAGTACGAGATCTTGGAGTGGTAGGGAACTCCTCGGCGAGATCCTGCATACAGCAGAGGTTCCCGACCTGACGGTGAGTACACGAGGCTGCCGTTGTCGGCTCGTTCGAAGACACCACCGCGACTCTCGGCGAGGAGCACCATCCAGTCGATGAACGCCAGCCCGAGGCCCGCGATCAACACCGGCTCACCTTCGGCAATGACGTCGGCGTCGAGGTCTGCGGTGTATCCGGGACCGACGTAGGTCAAGTGGTGTTCGGAGGAGAAGTCCCGCAGTTGAATCTCCCGCGGAGCAGCCAACGCGTCCGGATGGCCCTGAGCCAACAGGACACCTGTTGCTTCGATCACGTCACCGTTGTCCAGATGGACGATTTGCGCACCGTCCGTGTCCTCGATGTCGACCACTGATCGACGATGAATCCGAACGTCGACGTGCAGCGGTGCCGAGTCCACAGCCGACTGGAATACCCAATGCAAGTAGCGGCTTTGCAAGGATCTCGACGCAAACGACGCGGGTGTGACGGTCGGTACCTCGTCCGCGATTTCGGGAAAAGCGCGGAGGTCGTCTGCGTTCTGGGCGACCCACTCGGCCAGGGTCGGACCTGGCACGATCGGGCCGTCGACGGTTGTCGTGCTGTCGGTGAACATCGTGACATCGGCGGTGGTGGAGTTCATCCACAAGAGGGGGGCTTGGCTGCCACGCCAGATGCGTCCGGCACCTGCTGGATATAGGTCGACCACATGAATCTCGAGCGGCGTCGGGTCTGCGTTCACCGCTTCCTGCGCGAGGATGCGTTCGAGTACTCCGGTGCCTCGAGGACCGCCGCCCACGATCACGATGACTGCGGCATTCCGCACTGACGTGCGGGGGCGGTCGGCGTTCACAAATCCTCCATCGGACCTGGCAGAAAGCACCCACACCTCGAAAAGAGGGGGTTGCTGCGACGTCGGGGAGCCAGGACTCTCGATCGCTCGAAGATGGTTGAGTCCCAGTGTTATCCGTGGAGGGTTGTGTGGCAAGGATTTTCGGACATCGGATCAGCCTGAATCAAACTGTTGTCACGATCACTCCTGCGGATAAGGTAGATGGCTACTGCTGTTTTCGCTCACCGATACCGGTCGGCCCAGCTGAGGAAACGCGCGTTGAGCGCACGACGGTCGGTCGCACACCTTGCATCCTGCCCCGATCGGAACGATGGTAGCGGGGTCATCCGTCTGAATGCCGCGTGAATAGACCATGCGGTCGGCGTAGGCGATGTCGCAGCCGAGCCCGATGGCAAAATTACGCTCAGGGGCAAGATAGCCAAGGCCGCCGCTGTGAGTAGTGCGCGCAATCCACAGATACGTTCGCCCGTCCGGCATCTTCGCGACCTGGGTGAGGATGCGGCCCGGGCCGGCGAATGCTTCGTGCACCACCCACAGAGGGCAGCTTCCGCCCACCCGTGAGAAGTGGAATGCCGTGGCGGACTGACGCTTCGAGATGTTTCCGGCGCGATCGGTTCGCACGAAGAAGAAGGGTATGCCCCGTTGTCCGTGCCGCTGCAGAGTGGAGAGTCGGTGACAGATCGTCTCGAACCCGACCTCGAATTTCAGACTCAGAAGTTCGATGTCGTAGCGCAGTTTCTCGGCAGAGTTCAGGAAGTGCGTGTAAGGAAGCAGTAGCGCACCGGCAAAATAGTGGGCCAGCCCGACGCGGGCCAGCGCAGCCGACTCTGCGGTCAACGATTCATCTTCTGCCACAATCGAATCAATGAGATCTGCCTGGGTGAAGAAGGCCAATTGCATGGCTATCTGGAAGGCGCGTTGCCCGGCGGAGAGCCGGCGGGCCAGGGTGAGAATCGACTTGTCGGCGTCGTAGAACCGTTTGGGCCCCAACTTGTCCGGCTCATCGGTGCGGATTCGGACCGTAACGCCGTGTTGATCGCGCAACAGCCTGGCCAGCTGAAGATCGAGTGCTCCGATCGACAATGCGTTGTCGACAAACAGCCTTTCCGCGGTGTCGTCGAGGGCTGAGATGTGATTGCGGCGATCGTAGAAGAAGTCGCGGACCTCTTCGTACGGCATGGGCATCAGGGCGGTCTCGGGTACTGCATCACCGGACAATTGTGTCGAGAATTGATCGAGTTGCTCCGTAGCGGCATGCAATCGTCTGTGCAGCATCACCAACGTACGTCCGACGGCCGGCATCCGGGCTACCAACTCGTCCACTTCGGCCAGGGATACCTCACCGGATTCCGATGTCTCGGCGAGAGCTTCGTGGACATCGGCAACCAGACGCGCATCGGAGTCCGACGCGAAGAACTGGACATCGAGGTCGAATTCGGAATTGAGTTTCAACAGAACCGGGACGGTCAGCGGACGTTGATCGTTCTCGAGTTGATTGACGTAACTCGGGGAGAGTCCGAGCACCTTCGCGAGCGCGGACTGTGACAGGTTGCGCTCGTCTCGGAGGCGCCGTAGACGGGCGCCCGCGTACATCTTTTTCATCGAATCTCCTCGGTACTGATGAAAGATCACACTACCGAGGCGAAGTTCGCAACGTTCGCAACTTTGCAAGGTCGCTGTTGCACAAATCGGCATATGCAAGCCCTTTTGTGGGGTCCTCCGCGCTGCGTAGCGTGCAAATAGATACCGAAACACGTGGAAAGAGGATCATGAAGACGCATCTCGTACGCACTCGCCGCTCGGCCGAAGAGTTCCCCAAGGATGAGCATCTGGCGTGGAAGATCGCGGAAGTTGCGACAGATTCCGTCGAGGTTGCCGATGCGACTGCCGACATGATCGTCAACAGAATCATCGACAATGCATCCGTCGCCGCGGCCTCCCTGGTGCGCCGTCCGGTCGTCAATGCCCGTGCGCAGGCACAGGCTCATCCCTATATCCCCGGCGCTACGGTCTTCGGTGTCAGTGGCACCTTCTCACCGGAATGGGCAGCGTGGGCCAATGGCGTCGCAGTTCGTGAACTCGACTTCCACGACACCTTCCTCGCCGCTGAGTACTCGCATCCCGGTGACAACATTCCACCGATCCTCGCGGTGGCCCAGCACACGGGGCGCGACGGCAAGGACCTGATCCGCGGACTTGCAACGGGATACGAAATCCAGATCGACCTGGTTAAGGCAATCTGCCTGCACGAGCACAAGATCGACCATGTCGCTCACCTCGGCCCCTCGGCCGCCGCCGGTATCGGAACCCTGCTCGGCCTCGACACCGAGACGGTCTACCAGGCGATCGGTCAGGCACTGCACCTGACGACGGCCACCCGTCAGTCCCGCAAGGGCGAAATTTCCAGCTGGAAGGCATACGCCCCGGCGTTGGCCGGCAAGGTTGCCGTCGAAGCTGTTGACCGTGCGATGCGCGGGGAAGGTGCCCCCTCGCCGATCTGGGAAGGCGAAGACGGCGTCATTGCGTGGATGCTCGGCGGACCCGAGAAGGAATACCACGTTCCGCTGCCCGGTACCGGTGAGTCGAAGCGTGCGATCCTCGATTCCTACACCAAGGAACATTCCGCGGAGTACCAGAGCCAGGCTCCGATCGACCTCGCACGTCGGATGCGTTCCCGTGTAGGCGATCTCGATCAGATCGCGTCGATCGTCCTGCACACCAGTCACCACACGCACGTCGTGATCGGCACGGGTTCCGGTGATCCGCAGAAGTTCGATCCCACTGCTTCGCGTGAGACACTTGACCACTCGGTGATGTACACCTTCGCTGTGGCCTTGCAGGACGGTACATGGCATCACGAGCATTCCTATGCTCCCGAGCGTGCACAGCGCCCGGACACGATCGAGTTGTGGAACAAGATCTCCACGCGTGAAGACCCCGAATGGACCCGCCGCTACCACTCGATCGATCCGGACGAGAAGGCATTTGGTGCCCGCGCCGAGATCACTCTCGAGAGCGGTGAGGTCATCATCGACGAACTCGCCGTGGCCGACGCACATCCGTTGGGCGCGCGTCCGTTCGCTCGCGATCAGTACATCGCAAAGTTCCGCACCCTCGCCGAGGGCGTCATCGAGCCGGGCGAGCAGGACCGCTTCCTCGACGCTGCGCAGCGCACTGCAGAGCTGAAGGCGGGTGAGCTGAACCAGCTCACCTTCGCTGTCTCCGACGACGTACTCGCTCGGGCGCCCAAGGTCACCAAGGGGATCTTCTGATGACGGGTCTCATCGCAGCCTCGACGTCCGCCGCGGACAAGCGCATCGCTTTCCGGGCAGGCTTGACGTCGGGTAAGATTCAGCGACTACCTGGTGCCATCAATCCGTTGACGGCCAAGCTCATTCAGGAAATCGGGTTCGAAGGTGTCTACGTTTCCGGCGGGGCCTATTCTGCCGGGCTGGCGCTTCCCGATATCGGACTGACCACGCTCACCGAGGTGGCCGGCCACAGCAAGCAAATTGCCCGCGTCACCGATCTTCCGACGCTCATCGACGCGGACACCGGATTCGGTGAGCCAATGAGTGCGGCCCGCACGGTCACGATCTTCGAGGACGACGGCATTGCCGGTCTGCATCTCGAAGATCAGATCAACCCCAAGCGTTGCGGGCACCTCGACGGCAAGGCGATTGTGCCTACCGAGGACATGGTGCGACGTATTCGGGCGGCCGTGTCTGCGCGCCGTGATCCGAACTTCGTGATCTGCGCCCGAACCGACGCCGCGGGAATCGACGGTATCGATGCCGCGATCGAGCGTGCCAAGGCCTACGCCGATGCCGGCGCCGATCTGATCTTCACGGAGGCTCTCGCCACCGAGGCCGACTTCGAGAAGTTTCGCGCGGCAGTCGACGTTCCGCTGCTCGCCAACATGACCGAGTTCGGAAAGTCGAATCTCATCTCGGCAAAGACGTTGGAAGAGATCGGCTTCAACGCCGTCATCTACCCCGTGACCACCCTCCGGCTGGCGATGTTCGCCATCGAAAAGGGACTTCGCGAGATTCATGCAGAAGGCACTCAGGAAGGCCTGCTCGGTGAGATGCAGCACCGCAGCCGTCTCTACGAGCTTCTCGAATACGAACGTTACAACGAATTCGACAGTGGCATTTTCAATTTCAGCGTGGAGGGGAGTAGGACATGACCGAACAGATTCCGACGATCTACAAGGGTTTGGCGGGAGTTGTCGTTGACACGACGGCGATCTCCAAGGTGGTGCCCGAGACGAATTCGTTGACGTATCGCGGTTATGCGGTGCAGGATCTTGCCGCCAACTGCAGCTTCGAAGAAGTTGCGTACCTGCTCTGGTATGGCGAACTGCCAACTCCGGAGCAACTCGAATTGCTGTGTCTACGTGAGCGTGCGGCCCGTCGCGCTGATCGGTCATTGCTCTCGTTGCTGACGAAGATGCCGGACAACTGTCATCCGATGGACGTGGTTCGCACTGCCATCAGCTATCTCGGGGCCGAAGATCCAGCGGAGGACGATAATTCGGCGCCAGAGAATCTTGCGAAGGCGCTTCGAATGACGGCAGTTCTGCCGACGATTGTCGCAGCCGACTTCCGTCGTCGTCGTGGCCAGGATCCCACCCCGCCGCAGTCCGAACTGGGTTTTGCCGAGAACTTCCTCAACATGTGCTTCGGCGCGGTACCGGACGAGGCAATCGTCAAAGCATTCGAAGTATCCCTGATTCTCTACGCAGAGCACAGCTTTAACGCCTCGACGTTTGCGGCTCGTGTCGTGACCTCGACGCTGTCCGACATCTACAGCGCTGTCACGGCGGCCATCGGTGCTCTCAAGGGCTCGTTGCATGGCGGTGCAAACGAAGCCGTCATGCACGACATGCTCGAGATCGACGATCCCGATCGTGCGGAGGCATGGATGTCGGCCAAGTTGGCCGCCAAGGACAAAGTGATGGGCTTCGGACACCGTGTCTACAAGAACGGCGACTCGCGGGTTCCCACCATGAAACAGGCCCTCATCGACGTTGCGGAAGTAACCGACGGTGAGAAGTGGGTGCAGATGTACGAGATCCTCGAGAAGACGATGGTCAGTGCCACCGGAATCAAGCCGAATCTCGACTTCCCCACGGGTCCCGCTTATTACCTCATGGGCTTCGACGTCGAGATGTTCACTCCCATCTTCGTGATGAGTCGAATCACCGGGTGGACGGCGCACATTATCGAGCAGGGGCAGTCCAACGCCCTGATCAGGCCGCTGAGCCAGTACTCCGGCGTGCCGCAGCGAACGGTCGTGGCCTGACACCTTCAGACTGCGTCGGTGAGGTTCGGTTCTGGCATCACCGTCTCCTGGCCTCGTCGACGCCCCCTGCATGGCCCGCACGATACGTGCGGGCCATGCGTGTTTCGCCGCACAGAACACCCGACAGCGAAGGTTTTATCTCCATGTTCTCCAAAGTGCTTGTCGCCAACCGAGGCGAAATCGCGATCCGCGCATTCCGGGCCGCCTACGAACTAGGCGCCGGAACGGTGGCCGTGTTCCCGTACGAGGATCGAAACTCGATCCACCGGTCCAAAGCCGACGAGAGTTATCAGATTGGGGAGAAGGGGCACCCTGTCCGCGCCTACCTGTCGGTTCCGGAGGTAATTGCCGCCGCCCGGAAGGCCGGTGCCGACGCGATCTACCCCGGATACGGATTCCTTTCGGAGAACCCCGAACTTGCAGCAGCATGCGCCGAGGCGGGTATCACGTTCGTGGGGCCGTCGGCCGAGGTGTTGGAGTTGACGGGAAACAAGGCACGCGCAATCGCAGCAGCGCGAGCAGCGGGACTGCCGGTTCTCGAGTCTTCCGAACCGTCCACCGACATCGACGCACTGATGAAAGCTGCGGAGTCGATGGAGTTCCCGATCTTCGTGAAGGCCGTAGCTGGTGGCGGCGGGCGGGGGATGCGCCGCGTCGCCGAACGCTCACAGTTGCGCGAATCGATCGAAGCTGCTGCCCGAGAAGCTGAGTCGGCGTTCGGCGACGCCACCGTGTTCCTCGAGCAGGCAGTGGTCGACCCACGCCATATCGAAGTGCAGATCCTCGCTGACGGCGAGGGCAACTTTATCCACCTGTTCGAGCGCGACTGCAGTGTGCAACGACGCCATCAGAAGGTCGTAGAAATTGCGCCTGCTCCAAACCTTCCGGCCGGACTGCGCGAGAAGATCTGTGCCGATGCCGTGGCCTTTGCGAAAGCCATCAACTACTCGTGTGCCGGCACTGTCGAGTTCCTGCTCGACACTCGTGGCAACCACGTGTTCATCGAGATGAACCCGCGAATCCAGGTGGAGCACACTGTCACCGAAGAAGTCACGGACGTCGATCTGGTTCAGGCTCAGCTCCGAATCGCTTCGGGTGAGACCCTCGCCGATCTGGGACTTCGGCAGGAGTCGATCGTTCTGCGCGGCGCCGCACTTCAATTGCGCATCACTACCGAGGACCCGGCAAACGGCTTTCGGCCGGACACCGGGCGCATCACCGCTTACCGCACACCGGGTGGTGCCGGGGTCCGCCTCGACGGCGGCACGACACTCGGTGCGGAAGTCGGCGCTCATTTCGATTCCATGTTGGTGAAGCTGACCTGCCGCGGACGCGATCTCCCCACAGCCATCTCTCGGGCCAGGCGCGCAGTCACCGAATTCCGCATTCGTGGAGTTTCCACCAATATCCCCTTCCTGCAAGCAGTTCTAGACGACGCGGACTTCCGTGCGGGCGAGGTGACAACATCGTTCATCGAGGAACGTCCCCGGCTTCTCACGTCGCGGGTATCGGCAGACCGGGGAACGAAGATCCTCACCTATCTCGCCGACGTGACGGTGAACCAGCCGAACGGAAAGCGGCCGTCGCAGGGCTATCCGCACGACAAACTCCCGAAAATCGACCTGACCACGACACCGAAAGACGGTTCCAAGCAGCGACTTGTGGAGTTGGGTCCGGCCGGTTTTGCTGCTGCCTTGCGTCAGCAGAATGCCGTGGCCGTCACGGATACCACATTCCGTGACGCGCATCAGTCACTTCTCGCGACCAGGGTTCGTACCAGCGGTCTCCTCGCGGTGGCCGGCCATGTGTCTCGGATGACTCCGGAACTGTTGTCCATCGAGGCTTGGGGTGGTGCAACTTATGATGTGGCGCTCCGCTTCTTGAAGGAAGATCCATGGGAGAGGCTCGCGGCGTTGCGTGAAGCAGTTCCGAATATCTGCTTACAGATGTTGCTGCGTGGCCGTAACACCGTCGGGTACACGCCGTATCCGGAAAAGGTGACCACCGCGTTCGTGGAGGAAGCTGCCCGTACCGGCGTCGATATCTTCCGAATCTTCGACGCTCTCAACAACATAGATCAGATGCGACCGGCCATCGACGCAGTCCGCGAGACCGGCACGACAGTCGCGGAGGTGGCGCTCAGTTACACCGGTGACCTGTCGAATCCTGCGGAGAAGCTCTACACGCTCGACTACTACCTCCGCCTCGCGGAGGAGATCGTGGAAGCGGGAGCTCACGTTCTCGCGATCAAGGACATGGCAGGATTGCTTCGGGCACCTGCCGCCGCGACTCTCGTTTCCGCACTGCGGAGCAACTTCGACCTTCCGGTGCACGTCCACACCCACGACACTCCGGGCGGACAGCTCGCGACTTACCTGGCGGCGTGGCAGGCCGGCGCCGACGCGGTGGACGGCGCCTCTGCTCCGATGGCCGGAACCACCAGTCAGCCGGCGTTGTCGGCGATCGTGGCTGCCGCGGCTCACTCCGAGTACGACACTGGAATTGATCTTGCGGCCGTGTGCAACCTGGAACCCTACTGGGAGTCATTGCGAAAGGTGTACTCACCGTTCGAGTCCGGTGTTCCGGCGCCGACCGGCCGGGTCTACACACACGAGATTCCCGGTGGCCAGCTGTCCAATCTACGCACCCAGGCAACGGCATTGGGTCTAGGTGAACGTTTCGAGGATGTCGAGTCGAAGTATGCGGCGGCAGACCGGATGCTGGGGCGTCTCGTCAAGGTGACGCCGTCATCGAAGGTGGTCGGCGACTTGGCTCTTCACCTGGTGGGTGCGGGAGTGAGCGCCGATGAGTTTGCTGCAGATCCTGCGAAGTTCGATATCCCCGAATCGGTGATCGGCTTTCTGCGTGGCGAATTGGGTACTCCGCCGGCAGGTTGGCCGGAGCCGTTCCGTACCAGGGCATTGGAAGGCCGTGGTCCGGCAAAGCCCGAGGTGAAGCTGTCCGTCGAGGATACGAAAGCGCTTGACGGAGAATCCGGGGAAGTCCGGTCGACGTTGAATCGGTTGTTGTTCCCCGGTCCGACACGGGACTACCTGGAACACCTCGAGCATTACGGCGACACCTCGAGGCTTTCCGCAAATCAGTTCTTCTACGGTTTGCGCCGCGGCGAGGAACATCGCGTGAAACTCGAACCTGGCGTGGAACTGATCATCGGACTCGAAGCGATCTCCGAGCCGGACGAGCGCGGGTTCCGGACGGTGATGTGCATCCTCAACGGTCAACTGAGGCCGGTTTCGGTCCGAGACCGGAGCGTCGCCGACACCGTTCCGGCTGCAGAGAAGGCTGACCGGAGCGTTCCTGGGCACGTTCCCGCACCATTTGCCGGAGTGGTGACATTGACTGTCGAACCGGGGCAGAAGGTCTCGGCTGGTGACACGGTTGCCACGATCGAGGCGATGAAGATGGAGGCCTCGATCACCGTGCCATGCGCCGGTACGGTGGCCAGGCTCGCCGTTGCACCGTTGGCACAGGTGGAGGGTGGTGACTTGCTGGTGGTGATCGAGCCGTAAGTACTTCCGGCTGCGGCCGATCGTGTTACTGGAGCAGCTGCCCTCGGATAAGTCCGTAGTCTTCGCGCAGCCATCGGGTGAACTGGTCGCCGTCCATCTCGGTGGCCTGTACCCGCGGTAAGGCGCAGGGGTCGTCACTGCCGATCGCAGGCATAGGCACGCTGGTGCACGCGACGTCGATGCCGAGTTCGCGGACCGCAGCCCGGGCAGTGTCGTCGAAACGCCCGTACGGGTACGAGAATCGAGTGATCGGACGGCCGGACAGCTCCTCGATCTTGCGGTGTCCGGCGCTGATCTGCGTGCGCTGTCGATCGGCCGGAAGGTCTGTCAACGAGACGTGGTCGAGCGTGTGACTGCCGAGGGTGATCAGCGGGTGATCTGCGAGTTGCGCGAACTGTTCCGCGTCGAGGGCCACTCGCGACGTTGGCGTCGTCGCCATTCGACCTCCCCAGGCCAGCACATGATCGATCGCGTCGTCCTGCTCGGTCGGCTCCAGCACGACGATTGCGTCCCAGAGCGCGCGAAACAACGCTTGACGGGAGGTTGTGATCTCGCCGCTGTCGGCACGCCAGCGCGCATTCGTCGCGCTGTCGCCGGGGCGCTCGTTCAGCGTGAAGGTCCGCCGGCCTTTTCCGAACGGAAAATCCAGCCGATCCGGTAGTGGTTCACCGCTCGGCACGGCGCGTTGCAAACCGTCCCACCAGAATTCGCGGGTGCGACCGACGGCGTTTCCGATGACAAAGATGGTCGCCGGAATCTCGTAACGCTCGAGTACCGGCAATGCGGCGACAAGATTGTCGACGTAACCGTCGTCGAATGTCACGGCCAACTGGGAACCGGTGCGCGTGTAGGCATCGCTGCCCGCAAAGTTCGCGAGGTCGACGGCGGCACGCGCCTGGGCGAGTACTGCCATCTGGTCGTCGAATGCGTTCGGGGAGACGCAGATTGCCCAGGGGTCGTAGATCTCCTCGCTGATGCAGTGGTACATCAGGATGCCGCCGCGGCGCCGTTGTTTCCGGGTGCGTAGCCGGAGCATCCGGGCGAGGGCGTCACGCCTCGACATCGTCGCCCTTGCGTGCCGCGACCGTCACGATGACGGGGTACTCGGGGTCGAAGACGTTCAGTTCCTGCCTCTTCAGTTCGCGGTCGGCCATGCCGTGCAGGAAGGCGGTAGCCGACAGCACATTGCCGAACGCCCGCACGTCGACGCTCTCGCGGGGGAAGGGGCCGTCGAACAGTCGATTCACGGCCAATTCCGTGAACGACCAGTACCAGGTCGAGTTCCACACCGGGTCGGCGATCTGACTGATGCCGGGCACGGTGCACAGCACCACGCCGCCGGGCTTGAGAATGCGATGGAGCGTCGCCACTGCGGCGTTCGTGTCGAAGATCATCTGCAACGTCTGCGTCAGGATGATGCAGTCGTAGGTGTTGCTCGGCACGTTCGGTGCGTCGGTGAGATCGGCGACGTAGGTCGCGTCTTCCACGTCTGCGACGTGCAGCATGTCCGAACGGGTGACACCCTCACCGAAAGCCTCGGTGTAGGTCCGCTCGCCGATCTCCAGCACGGATCCGGTGATCAGGTGGCTGTTCGTGTCGAGAAAGCCCTCGATGTAGAAGCGATCGATCGGACGTCCACGCTCGAAACCGTATTCACGGCAGATCGGCTCGATCCTTCGGAGGTCGCCGAAACGAACCTTGCCGACGCGCGGCTTCTGCCGCCGATCATTGATTGCTCGGAGCACACGGCGGTAGTTGTCCTCACCCAGAACCGTGCGGGCAAGTGAAGTCCTACTGCGCTGGAGAAGCGTCATCGTCAATCCGTTCTCGGTGTCGGCCAACGGAGTCGGCACAGCAGGCGCAGTCGTCCGAGACCTGGGAACCAGCTGTGTACTCCCTGTGAGTTAGGCGAACCTTACCTAAGGTGGATGCGGCAGCTGTCAGGGGGTCCCGCTGGAATCTCCCAGGGGCGAACGAAGAGCGCGGTGCGACCGGAACGACGACGACGCCGCACAGGAGTCCCACCGAAATAGCGGGGACCTGTGCGGCGTCGAGTCGAGCTATGTGGTTGTGCTTATCGATCTGCCTGCGTGGCCGGGAGGATACGTGCGCTGACCTCACCGAACCCGATGCGTGAACCGCCGGCTGCTGGTGCGGTGGCCGAGATGGAGATGACATCTCCGTCTTCGAGGAAGGTGCGAGTCTCGTCGCCGACAGCGACGGGTTCTTTTCCGCCCCAGGTCAGTTCGATGAAGGCGCCGCGCTGGTTCTTCTCGGGGCCCGAGATGGTTCCGGACGCAAAGAGATCGCCGGTACTCGCGACCGCTCCGTTGATGGTGGTGTGGGCCAACATCTGCGCGGGTGACCAGTACATCTGCGCGTACGGCGGACGGGAGACGACGTGACCGTTCCACTCGACAGCGAGGTCGATGTCGAGTCCCCACTTTTCCTCGCCGCGCAGGTAGGGGAGGGGTTCGGGATCCTGGACGGGAGTGTCGATGCGGGCAGCTTCGAGAGCGAGAAGCGGGACGACCCACGGGGAGATGGACGTGGCAAAGCTCTTGCCCAGGTTGGGGCCAAGCGGGACGTATTCCCACGCCTGAATGTCGCGGGCAGACCAGTCGTTCACGACAACGGCTCCGAAGACGTGGTCGGCAAATTCGTCAGGCGTGATGGAATCGCCCATCTTCGAAGGGGTTCCGACGATGAATCCCATCTCGGCCTCGATGTCGAGGCGGCGCGACGGTCCGAAATCCGGGTTCGCCTGGTCAGGGCTCTTGCGCTGGCCACAGGGACGAATGATGTCGGTGCCGGATACGACGACGGTGCTCGAACGCCCGTGGTAGCCCACGGGAAGGTGCTTCCAGTTGGGCATCAGGGGAGCGGAATCCGGGCGGAAGAGGCGGCCGAGGTTGGTGGCGTGATTCTCCGAAGCGTAGAAGTCGACGTAGTCGGCGACTGTGATCGGCAGATGCATCTCGACGGAGTCGATGGAAAAGACTGCGTCGGAGGGGATTTCTCCGGTTGCAAGTTCGGTGATCTGGTTGCGCACGGATACCCAGCGATCGCGGCCTTGTGCCATGAACGCGTTCAATGTCGGTTCCGAGAAGACGGAATCGCCCAGTGCCACTGCAAGGTCGATGACAGAGTCACCCACTCGAACGCCGACACGCGGAGCGCCGCCTGCGGGGGAGAACACACCGTATGGCAGATTGTCGAGCCCGAAGAGCGAGTCGGCGGGAATGTTGATGGTCGTCATGGTCATGTGAGTGTTCCTTCTGTCTTCTCGGACCGGTTGATCAGTCCCAGGTCTTCGAGTTCGGTCAGGGGGTCCGAGATGCTGCAGGTGCCGAACGAGAGGAAGCGTCGACGCACGTCCTGGTCATCGAGTTCGGACACGCTGTGTGCGATAGTGGTTCCGTCACGTTCTGCCAGTGCGGCAACTACATCGGACCGATCTGCGCCGGTCGCCGCAGCGCCGACTGCCGACAGGATGTTGAGGAAGCCGTGCTGCTCGAAACCCGTGTCGGGATCTGTGTTCCGTACGGCATGATGCAGCCCTGCGGTGGCCTTGAACGGAATACCAGCGCGGACAACGGAAATGATGGCGTCAGCGAGTTCGTTCTCGTCGGGATACGCCTCGGCCTGAACGCCGCCGGTGCGGAACTTCGCGCTGTAACCGGCCTTTTCCAGCGCGGCAATGTAGCTGTCGCGTCGATCGTCGCGGGGAACCTCGACAAAGATGTCGATGTAGGGATACGCGGCGTGAATGCGCGCCAGCTCGTCGAAAGCATGATCGGCCGCTACGCCGGAAGGTGTTCCAACCTCCACCGCTACGACGTCGACGCCGGGGATGGCCAAGGCCTTTGCCACTGCGGCCGCGACGGCGTCCGGGCCGGCAGGAACCGTGAGACTCAGTGCCAGAGGATGATCGGTAGAAACGTGAGCGGAGAGTTCGTCCAATCGCGGCGCGGGGAAGACGAACGGGCCGACCAATGCTGAGTAGCCGGCTTCGAGGTAGGACTGATGCGATGGAACTGCTTCGGCGAGAGGAGCATTGCCGGGTGGGAACAGGGCGGCGTCGTCGCACAGACCGCGCAGAAGTGGGGAGATGACGGTCATTGTGCAGGCCCCCGTCCGGCCCAACTCCAGGCGTAGTTGTCATCTTCGCAGGCCAATGCGCCTTCGCCGAGTTCGAGCGGCCGGAACGTGTCGACCATGACGGCCAGCTCGTCGAAGAACTCTGCACCGATGCTGCGCTCGTACGCTCCTGGCTGCGGGCCGTGTGCGTGTCCGCCGGGATGAACCGAGATGGAACCCTGGCCGATGCCGGAACCCTTGCGTGCTTCGTAGTCGCCGCCGCAATAGAACATGATCTCGTCGGAGTCGACATTGGAGTGGTAGTACGGCACGGGAATCGACAGCGGGTGGTAGTCGACCTTGCGTGGCACGAAGTTACAGATCACGAAGTTGTTGCCCTCGAACGCCTGATGCGCCGGCGGCGGCTGGTGAACGCGGCCGGTGATGGGTTCGTAGTCGGAGATGTTGAACGTGTACGGGTACAGGCAACCGTCCCAGCCGACCACGTCGAAGGGATGCGTCGGGTAGACCATGCGGGTTCCCACGATGCCGGCCGACGTCCGGTGCTTGACCAAGACCTCCACATCGGTACCTTCGGCGATCAGGGGAGCCGTGGGTCCGTGTAGGTCGCGCTCGCAGAACGGTGCGTTCTCGAGCAACTGGCCGAATCGTGAGAGGTAACGCTTGGGCGGAACGATGTGGCTGTTCGCTTCGATCGCGTAGGCGCGTAGTGGCTTGTCGCCCTTGGGGATCCAGCGATGCGTCGTGGACATCGGGATGAGGACGTAGTCGCCTTCGCGTGCTTCGAGTGCGCCGAATACCGTTTCGACAGTGGCTTCACCGGATTCGATGTAGACCATCTCGTCGCCGATTGCGTTGCGGTACAGGGGCGATGCCGCGCCGGCAATGACGTAGGACAGGCGGACGTCGGCATTGCCGAGGATCAGGCGCCGTCCGGTCACCACATCCGTTTCGGCCCAGATACTTTCCGGGAACAGGTCGTGCAGCTTCAGATGCCGCGGTTTGAGTGGGTGATTGGGCGTGGTGCTCTGGTCACGCAGTTCCCAGAGCGTGGCGTCGACGATCGCCGACGGAATCTCGCGGTGGTACAGGAGCGACGAGTCGGAGGAGAATCCTTCTTCGCCCATCAACTCCTCGTAGTAGAGGTTTCCTGCTTCGTCACGGTGCTGAGTGTGACGCTTCGGGGGGACATTGCCGAGTTGTCGGTAGAACGCCATGTCCGGCCTCCTTCTGTGCTGTTTCCGTCTGACTCACGTTGACCAGATAGTAAACACATTAACTAAAATTATGTGACAGGTGCAACCCTTCAGGGGGTGCGGGTTGTGTTGTTAGTTCCGTCCGCGCACGTCGAACTGGCTGCGATTGCTGATCAGTTTGTCCAGGAGCATCACAAGAATCCGCTGCTCAGCTTCGCTGAGGACGCTGACCCACGCGTGTTCGCGCTCGTTCTGCTCGCGAAACGCCTCGACCATCGCGTCTCTGCCCATCTCGGTCAGGTAGAGCTGCACCGAACGGCCGTCGTTCTCGGTAGGGCGACGATCGATCAAGCCGTCGGCCAGCAACGATTTGGACAGATTTGATACGGCCGCCCGACTCATTCCAGTGAGCTCGGCAGCGGCTTTCGGCTCGATCGGCCCGGCCAGCCAGGTCACGAACATCAGGCGGAAGGATGACCACGACCAGCCGCGTGGTCGGTGTATCGACGACTCGAGGTCATACGTGACCACGTTGGATGCGCGGTTGAGTGTCAGGAGAACCTCGGTGGCGAGGTGGTGGCGAAAGCCGTGCTCGTCGGACAGTCTTTTGTTCGCCAACTCGATGAACGACCAAAAATTGAGCTCTCCGGCCGTTCCCTGAGTTTCTTCTGCTGCGGCTTCCATGGCGTCACTCTAGCGCGATCAAGAGGCACATTTGTATATGAATGTACTAAAAAGGCGCGAAGCCCCTGTGCGCCTTCCCGGTAGTGCCGACTACCAAAAAGGCGCACAGGGGGGGGCGGAGCCCCCTACAACTCCGCTCGCACCAGCTTTGCCGCCTCGACGAGGTTACGCAGCGACGCTTCTACCTCGACCGGACCTCGCGTCTTCAAGCCGCAGTCAGGATTGACCCACAACCGTTCCACCGGGACAGCCTCGAGTGCTTCACGCAGCGAGCCGGCAATCTCGTCGACGCTCGGCACCCGCGGAGAGTGAATGTCGTACACACCGGGGCCGACGCCAAGGTCGAACCCGACGGCGCTGAGGTCGTCCAAAACCTCCATGTGCGAGCGGGCCGCCTCGATCGAGGTGACATCGGCATCCAGTCCCGCGATCGCGCCGATCACGGCACCGAACTCCGAGTAGCAGAGATGGGTGTGGATCGCCGTGGAATCCGCGACGCCCGACGTTGCCAGTCGGAACGACCCGACCGACCAGTCCAGGTATACCGACTGATCGGCGGCCCGCAACGGGAGCAGCTCACGAAGTGCGGGCTCGTCTACCTGGATGATGCCGATGCCGGCAGCCTGTAGGTCGACGGTTTCGTCCCGAATCGCCAGTGCAACCTGATTGGCGGAGTCGGCAAGTGGCTGATCGTCACGCACGAACGACCACGCCAGAATCGTGACCGGTCCCGTGAGCATCCCCTTGACCGGTTTGTCGGTCAGTGACTGCGCGTAGGTGATCCAGTCGACTGTCATCGGCTTCGGCCGGGAGACATCGCCGTAAAGGATCGGCGGACGTACACAGCGTGTTCCGTACGACTGCACCCAACCGTTCGCGGTCGCGAAGAATCCCTCGAGCTGTTCGGCGAAGTACTGGACCATGTCGTTGCGTTCGGGTTCTCCGTGCACGAGCACGTCCAGGTCCAACTTCTCTTGGAGCGCAACCACATCCGCGATCTCGGCGCGCATGCGCGAGATGTATTCGTCTCCGTCGATCTCGCCCTTGCGCAATGCCGCACGAGCCACCCGAATCTTGGATGTCTGCGGGTACGAACCGATAGTGGTGGTCGGAAGGGGAGGAAGCGACAGCAATTCGGCCTGAGCTTTACGGCGCTCTGCTGCCGGTGCGCGGTTGGTCGCCGAATTCAGCACGGCTTCAAGACGCCCACGCAAGCGTGCGTCGTTGAGTCGCTTGTCGTCCCTGCGAGTCGACGCGGCGGCGCGAGCGAGGCCGAATTCGTCCTCGACGGATTCGCGACCCTGGGTCAGTGCGGTCGCAAGTGTTGCCACTTCCCGCACCTTTTCGGCGCCGAATGCAAGCCACGAGCGAAGGGCTTTGTCGAGATCAGGTTCCTGCGAGAGTGAGTACGGAACGTGCAGGAGTGAGCACGACGTGGAGACGGCAAGCCTCTCGACGCTGCCGAGCAGCCCGCCAAGCGTGGACAGCGCCGAATCCAGGTCCGTTCGCCAGATGTTACGGCCGTCGACAACTCCGGCGACTACCAATTTTCGGGCGAGGTCTGTGACGGAACCTATCGAATCATGTCCTGCGACAAGGTCGATCGCAAAACCGTCGACTGCGGTGGACGCCAGGGCGGGCAGTGCATCGCCCAACGAGCCGAAGTATGACGCCAGCAAAATTGCCGGTCGGTTCGACAACAACGAAAGCTGTTCGTAGAGCGACCGCGCGGCCTCGATCTCCTCGTCGGTGCGGTCGCCGACGAGCGCCGGTTCGTCGATCTGTACCCACGTGGCCCCGGCTTCGGCAAGCTTGCCGAGAAGGTCCGCGTACAGCGGAACCAGTTCATCGGTCCGCGTCAGAAGAGGTTCTTCGGTTCCGACAGCCTTCGAGAGGAGAAGGAACGTGACGGGTCCGATAACGACCGGGCGAGCGGGAATTCCGTCGGCGAGTGCTTCCGCCAGTTCGCCGAGCACCTTGGAGGCGTCGAGCGCGAAAGTCGTCGACGGTGAAATCTCGGGGACCAGATAGTGGTAATTGGTATCGAACCACTTCGTCATCTCGAGCGGTGCGATGGTGTCGGTGCCGCGTGCGGCCGCAAAATAGCGGTCCAACGGATCGGCGACGGAGGCGACCCGCTCGGGCAACGCCCCGAGAAGCACTGCCGTGTCGAGCATCTGGTCGTAGAAGGAAAAAGTGTTGACCGGGATGGAGTCGAGACCCTGGTCACGAAGGTCGGCCAAGCCCTGCCGACGGAGGTCACGAGCTACTCGCGCCAAGGCGTCGGCGTCGATACGCCCCGCCCAGTAGCTTTCGATGGCCCGCTTGAGTTCGCGATGAGGACCGATGCGCGGAGAGCCCAGCACGGTCGCGGTGAATGTTGTTGTCACGGAGTTTCTCCAGATTGCCATTGCACTGATGGCCACTGCCGGCAGACGGGTACACCTCATGAGGCCGCGATCAAACATGCGACCACTTCTCGAGATCTACGCGCCCATTCCACGAGGCGGTGGACCGTCGGGCACGGCGTGCCCGACACAGTCGGCAGGTCTTCGGACTCGCGGGCTCTCGATCGTGGTGATCGAACCTACTGGCCGTCGCTTCCCAGGCAAGATGCCCAGTGCATGTAGACGGCGGTCGTTCCTGCTTACCGCTGCGGGACAGTCCCGGATTTTCACCGGGTTCCCTCTCACTCCGTCAGCCTGGGCTGACGGAGCTTCGACGCCAGGAACGGTCTTCGGGGCTCCTCATGACCGCGCCGGGCGAACCAGCTGCGTTGCCCAGCATAGGGCCACGAGCGTCGGAGCAGGAAAAGGAGTGCCTGTATGCCTTCTGTCGACGGGCTAGGCGCGCCACGAGTACGAGTTGGAGTCGGGAGGGACGCGGGGAAGATTTTCCGATGATCGGAGATTTTCTGCCATTTCGACAAGCAGGGCCTGTGATGCCGGAGAAAGGTCGACGACCCGGGACGTGAGATTACGTAGGCGATCATTGTGAAGCTGTGCGAGCAGAATGTGGTCGGAATCGCCGCTTGCAAGAAATGGCACTTCCTGGTCGGGGTTGAAAAAATAGTCCGGAGTCACTTCGAAGAATCGGGCGAGGGCGGAGACAACTTCGGGTGAGGGATTGGTTCGGACGCCCGTGCGGAGTTGCGACAAGTAGGGAGTCGAGATGCGACAACCGTCTTCGGTCATGCTGCGCACAACCATGGCGTTGGTGACGTGATTGGGGGCGGACTCGAACAGCGCATTCAATCGTTGGCTGAATCTCTGCGCCATGAGCCTTCCCCCTGTGTTGTCCGCTCAACCATCTGATAACTGGTAGGTAACCATAGGTGGGTCGGTACTCCGCTACTTGGTTCCGCAACGTGTTGCTGTGGAACCAGGTAACAGGATACGTGAAGATTTGGGTCAGAACTGCAGGCGGGAGAGGGATTGGCATTAATTGCGACGGAATTGCCGGATACGGGACTCTATGTGGGGACCCTGCTCTTCTTATAACCAACCGTTGGATTCGGCGATTCGGGCAGATTCTCCGCGCGTTGCACCACCGGTCTTCCCCATCGCGGACGACAGGTGATTGCGAACGGTGCCGGCTGACAGGAATAGCTCGGCGGCGATAGCTGCAACGGGTGCGCCGGCCTTCGCGGCGCGCAGTACTTCGGTTTCGCGGTCGGTCAGCGGAGATTCGCCGCTGACAAGGCTGTCTGCCGCCAACGTGGGATCTACGACGCGCAACCCCGCATGGACACGTCGCACCGCGTCGGCGAGTTGCCGCGCCGGGGTGTCCTTGACGACAAAACCGGTGGCCCCGGCGTGCATCGCCTTGCGAAGAAATCCTGGCCGCCCGAAGGTTGTCACGATCAGCACGCGTGTCTGTGGGAGCGCTTCCAGCAACGCCGACGTGGCAGCGATCCCGTCCATCCCCGGCATCTCCACGTCCAGTAGCGCAACGTCGGGGCGGTGTTCCATAGCTGCCGCAACAACCTCGTCGCCTCGACCAACTTCCGCGACCACGGTCAGATCGGTTTCGAGATCGAGGAGCGCCGCCAGGGCGCCGCGAACCAATGCCTGGTCGTCGGCAAGTAGTAGCCGAATGCTCACGTGTTCTCCTGTTCATGGACCTGCAGTGAAAAGCCCTGGTGCGCGGCGCTGTTGATGGTCAGACGGGCTCCCGCCGCTGCGGCGCGTTCACGCAGTCCGGTCAACCCGTTGCCGATCGTCGTATTCTCGCCGGAGATCCCGTCGTCGACAATTTCGACGCTCTTCTCGTCGATGGTTATGGTGCATTGTGTTGCGGCGCTGTGACGTACGACGTTGGTGACGCCTTCCCGAACGGTCCAGGCAAACAACTCCCGCAAGTGGCGTGGGACCATTTCGGTACTGTTCGGGGAATGGTCTTCGATGCCGGCGGCACGGAGAACCTCCCGGGCACGGGCGATCTCGACGGGAAGTGAGATGGTTCGAAAGCCGTTCACGGCCGAGCGCACATCAGCCAAAGCGTCTCGGGAAAGCCGTTCGAGATCGTCGAGTTCACTGCGAGCTCGCTCGACGTCGACGTCCAACAATCGGTTGGCCAGTTCGGCTTTGACGGTGATGACGGTGAGCGAATGTCCGAGGATGTCATGGAGATCGCGCGCCATTCGAGCGCGTTCTTCCATGACGGCACGCAGTTCCTGTTCTTCTCGTTCGTGGACCATCGCAATATTGCGTCTGATGAGGGACATGACGCCCCACGTGGCAAACGCGGCGGCGCACACTCCGAGTGACAGGCCCGAATAGTTTCCCCATCCGGCGCTGACGCTGACGATTTCCACCGAAGCGGCAATGGCCAAGGTGAGAATGCCGCCGGCCACGGTCGGAAGCATTGTGACGGCCGTGACCGCGAGGTAGGGCGCAGTTGCGAGACCGGTCGGCCCGACACTGACGATGATCACAGCAGCGAGTGCAGTCAGACCGGCCAACGTGAGTACCGCGCGGCGAACTGTCGGTTCCCCGCTGAGGGTGAGACGGCGCTGCTGTACCCGGGCAAAGGTGTAGAGGTAGAGAGCGCCGAAGGTAAGCGTCGCAAGAATCCCTGCCCAGCCGCGTAATTCGTCGCGAAGGTTCCATCCCTCGATGAGGGGACCACCGAGAAAAATCATCCACACGGCGGCAAACAGAATGCCGAAACGATTCCGTCGCGGCATCGCGGCGGAATCGATTGGGCGAGTGGTCTCCGACAACTACACACGCTCCGTATCTTGTTGGAACCGCCAGATCGCTCCGGCAGCGAAGACGGCGAACCACACCAGAATATTGACGATCCACGTCCAGTGGACGCTATTGCCGGTCAGCGGCGCGTGCGCCAGCGCGTTGATGCCGAACATCGGAGTGAATTGAGCGATGGTCGCCCACACCGAACCATCCTGGAGCGGAACAAACAGGCCGCCGCCGAATGCCAGCAGTGCGAGCCCGGGACCGAGCAGTTGCATGACGTTCTCACTCGGCAGCAGGTATCCCATGAACAGGCCGAAGGCCGCGAAGATCGACGATCCGAGCCAAGCGATCAATGCCGTTGTGAACCACAATGATCCGTCCATCTGAGCAGAGGTGAACGAGCCGACAACATAGACAACGAGGATCGACGCGAGACCGAGCAGCATGGCCATGATCAATTTGACGGCGATGTAGGCGACCGGAGTCAACGGTGTCAGCCGAAGTTGCCTGCTCCACCCGGATGCCCGCTCGATCGACACCATCGCGCCGCCGCTGGTGGTTGCGAGCATCGCGCCGTACAACGCCATGCTGATCATGATGTACGCCGCGACGTTGCCGTGCCCGATGTCATGAGCGTCGTCGCTTTGCCCCAACCCGAAGACCAGGTAGAAGACCACCGGCATGACAAGTGTGAAGAGCATCGTGCGCCGATTACGGGTCAGGCGACGCAGTTCCAAACGCAGCAAGGTCGTGTTGAACCCGCCCAGTGGTACGACGGTTCGTTCTGTTGCAGTGGTCATCACTTCTGTCCTTCGGAGTTGTTCGACGTGAGTGCGATGAAGGCGTCTTCGAGTCCGCGCGAGACGATTTCGAGATCGCGGGCCGCTGTGTTGTTCAGGAGGAACCGCGCGACAGCATCGGTGTTGCCTGAGTGCACCGTCAGTGCCTCGCCGCGCAGTTCGACGGCATCCGAGTGCGGGATCGCGCGTAGAAGTTCGTCGGTCAGGCCAGGAACCCGCGCGTGCAGGGTTCGTCCGGACGCCATGGCTTTGACCTCGGCGGTGGTTCCGTCGGCCACGATAGTTCCTTGCCGGACCAGAATGATGCGGTCGGCGTAGACGTCGGCTTCTTCGAGGTAGTGCGTCGCAAACAGAACGGTCCGCCCTTGATCCGCGTCGGCTCGGATGGCCGACCAGAAGTCCCGGCGCCCTTCGACATCCATGCCGGTGGTCGGTTCGTCGAGGATGAGAAGTCTCGGGTCCGACAGGAGGGCCATCGCAAATCTCAGGCGCTGCTGCTGCCCGCCGGAGCACTTGCTGACGAGTCGTCCGGCGATGTCGAGGATTCCGGCGCGGCGCAGGACTTCGTCGACGGGGCGAGGGTGTGCGTACAGACTCGCCGTCAGTTGCACCGTCTCGGCAACTGTCAGTTCTTTGAGTAGTCCGCCGCTCTGCATGACCGCGGAGACCAGTCCGCGGGCTATCGCTGCGCGCGGCGCCATCCCGAAGACGCTCACGTCACCGGATGTCGGCTTCGACAGGCCGAGAATCAAGTCGATGGTGGTGGTTTTTCCGGCGCCGTTCGGGCCGAGAAACGCCACTATTTCACCGGGGCGAATACTCAGGTCGATGCCGTTGACTGCGCCCACATCGCCGAAGCGCTTGTGAAGTCCGGTCAATCGAATGGCGTCGTGTGCTCGTCCGTCAACGGGTGGATGCAGTGCCTGTGCTGAGGTCATACCTCGAATCTGCCGGTTTTCGGCAGGGTAGCCCTCGTCGATCCGTCATTCTTCGGCCATGACATTTGTCATTGGTTTGGCAGTCGCGGGTTTCGGTGGCTGCTGGCCGAGGCGGGCGAGTACCAGGCCGACGATAATCGCTGCGCCGCCGATGCCTTGGATGACGGTGATGGATTCGCCGACAAGTATCCAGGCTGCGATCACTGCGCACAGGACCTCGGTGAGGGCTACGAGCGACCCGATTGTGGGTCCCAACAACGTGATCGCGGCGATGCCGGTGAGATAGGCGATGACGGTACTGACGACGACCAGAATCACTATCGGCAGCCACACTCCCACAGAATGGCCTGCCACGACGGTGTTCGACGACGAGAATGCAAGGGGGAGTGCGCCGATCACTCCGAGTAGTCCGATGAGTACTGCGCTGACAGTCAGCCCGGACGCTGCGAGCACAACAGGGTGCAGATCGCCGTCGGCCCGTTCGGAAATTACGAAATACACTGCGAGACAGGCAGCTGCTGCCAGTCCCCAAGCGACGCCGTCGGCACTGATCTCTGCCGAGCCGAAGACATCGATGACCACGGCCGCGCCTACCAGGGCGATCGCTGCTCCCAGAAGCGTCTGCACGCTCGGTCGTGCGCCCTTGGTGATCCACACCCATCCAATGACGATGATGGGGGCCAGGTACTCGAGAAGGAGCGCCACGCCGACCGAAAGATGTTGCACCGCATTGAAGAAACACAACTGCACTCCGGATATTGCGAACACGCCGTACAGTAGTACCGTTCGCGTGTGGGCCGTCACTTGCCGCATACGACGCCACTGGGTTCCCAGTGCAATCACCATCATCACGAGTGCGCCGCCGGCAACGCGCGCGAACACCGCGCCTCCCGGCGACCAACCGGATTCGATGAGAGATTTGGCGAAGGGGCCGGAGACGCCGAAGGTCGCAGCGGACAGTAGAGCGAAGATCAAGCCGTTGCGAGAGTTCACGTCGTCACCCGTCAGGAGTAAAAGCGATTACGATGATGACACTAGGTTGACAATGCTCAGGAGTCAAAGTGAATTTTGCTGATGACACGGAATCGGCGCTCGTCTTCGCTGCGTCGTTGGTGAACACTGCTCGAGGAGGCGGCGAACTTCTGCCTGATCAGGAAGAACTGACTCGATTTCTCGATGCGGACAAGTGGACCGGGCGACGCGACGGCACGCAGAGCGAACTCGATGCGGTGCGGGCGCTACGTCCACGTCTGCGACAGTTCTGGGAAGTGACCGAAGTGGACGACGCCGTCGCGGTGGTGAACACGCTGCTGGCCGAATCGGGAGCGCAGCCGAGACTCGCCCGGCACGACGATCTCGGGTGGCATCTGCACGTCACGGCGGACGATGCGCCCCTCGTCGATCGGATGGCCGCCGAAGCGGCGATGGGTGTGCTCGATCTGATCCGCACTGGGGAGTTCTCGCGTCTGCAGTGGTGTACCGCTCCTGATTGTGACGCAGTATTCGTGGATCTGTCGCGTAACCGATCAAAGCGGTACTGCGACACCGGAAACTGTGGGAACCGGGCTAATGTCGCGGCATATCGTGCGCGAAAATCCGCTGACTGACAGGTGTATCCGGAGAACCGTGCTAATCGAATCTGAAGGGATCGACGATGCATACAGCGGGAATTATCGGAGGCGGTATCGGGGGCCTGGCAACGGCGCTGGCGCTTGCGAATGCAGGCTGGTCGGTCACAGTGTTCGAGCAAGCGCCGGTTCTTACCGAGGTGGGCGCCGGAATCACGTTGTGGCCGAACGCACTTGCCGCACTCGATCACCTTGGAGTGGGCGATGAGATCCGGAGCAGAGCCGCCCCAGGTTGGGTGGGCGGAATACGCAATCGCCAGGGTCGGTGGTTGATGCGGACGAGTGAGGAGAGATTCCGTGCGCTGCACGGCAATTTTGTCGCCATGCACCGCGGCGATCTGGTCGATGTTCTCCACACAGCGCTTCCCGAATCGGTGACTTTACGATTCGGCGGTGCAGTCACAGGGATCGATGTGGGTGGCGCGATTCGTTGTGGTGATCGCCTCGAAGAGTTCGATCTGATCGTCGGCGCCGACGGAATCGACAGCCTCACGCGGCGAACGATGTTCCCTGAGTATCCGGTGCCGCAGTCGCTGGGGGTTCGCGCGTGGAGGTGGATCGTTGATGACTTCGGCAGTGTTGACGTGGGTGGGATCCTCGGCGCAGGAGGAGAATTCGGCATCGTTCCGCTGGGGAACGGGCGGTTGTACGTTTTTGCTGCAGCACGGCTGTCCAAGGGCGCCCCGGACCCGTCGTTGGATGATTTTCTTCACTGGCCGTCACCTGTCCCCGAGCTCATCTCTGCAGTTGTGCCGGAGCGGATTCTTCGCCACGCCATCAGAGATCTTCCAGCGCTACCGTCCTTTGTTCGAGACAGCGTTGTGCTCGTGGGTGATGCCGCGCACGCGATGGGGCCGCATCTCGGTCAAGGTGCATGCCAGGCTCTCGAGGATGCTGTCGCGCTCAGCGCTCATGCTCATGACTTGGCGACCTACGACTATCTGCGCACCAAGAGAACGCATCGCCTTCAAAAGCGTTCGCGTCAATCCGCCCGAACAATCCTCACTCGCGGCGTCGGCGCTACGCTCGCTCGCGACCTGGTACTGCGAGCTCTTCCCACCGAGGTGTTTCTTCGCGGTCTGGGATCGAACTTCAGCACTCGACACATGATGTAAAACACCATTGTCGGACCCCAGCTGTGCCCTTTGCTCATGCCGCAGCTGATGAACTGCCCGGATCCTGCGTGGTCGCAGACGGGGCTTTGTGCGGTGACGGATCGTCCCCGTAGGTGTACTCCGTGTTGGTTTGGCCGTTCGCCTTCTGGATGGTCAGTGGCTTGGCGAATTCTCGTGTCCGGACCGGCAATTAACCACCAAAGCGTTGTTGAGTGCCCGGCGCAACGGCGTGGTTGAGGATGAGAAGTGCATGTGCGGGCTTTTTGTCGACGAGTAACCAGCGATGCCGAAGGTCGGCGTCATGCCGTATGAAGTCGCCCGCCTCGAGCTGCCACGAACCTTCGCCTTCGACCTCCACTTCAAGGCTTCCGCTGATCAGGTAGACCGCCGCGAGCCCGCTCGACTGGAACCATTCAGAGATGTGAACCTCGGGTTCGAGTCTGTACTCGGTAACTTCCAAACTCGTGTTGCGGTCGAACAACAACGCGTGGCCGATGGCCGCATCGGGCCTGCTCGACACCGGCACGGGGCTACCGCTTCCGGCGCGGACGATCGCTACTCGGCTCGGTGAGCCCAAGGGGCTGGGCATGAGCTCTCCGGGGGCGACGTTAAGGACTGTGGCAAGACGGTAGATCGTGACCATCGAGGGCATGCTCAACCCGCGCTCCACATGGCTCAGGAACGGTTGGCTGATGCCGGCGCTAGAGGCCAGTGCCCTCATCGAGAGCCCTGCGGCCTCTCGCCGAGTCCGCACCGCGGCACCGATCGCCACAGCCAACTCGGTCTCATCGTCGGTGGTCTGCGTCATTAACAACTCCGTAACACCCAGTATAGCTGCAGGAAATACTCATGGCCCATTTTGATAGTTGTCAGCTATCGCTTCGTCACTTCCACTTCAGTATGGAGTCTAAAGATGTCCGTTCACTCCACCGATCAACCCGTTAGTAGTGAGTCTCCATCGGAAGCCGGATCTTCGCGATTCACGATCGAGCAACGAGGCATCGACCATGTGCCGGCGAGTGAACGCCATGGCTCGGTGCGATCGGTGGCGCTGATGTGGAGCGGCGCGATGATGAACGTCACCGGCATCGTCTTCGGCGCCCTCCTCGTATTACTCGGTCTGAACCTCTGGCAAGCAGTCGCAGCGATTCTGATCGGTAACGCGACATGGATCATCACCGGTTTGTGTTCGCTGCCCGGGCCGGCTGCCGGCACCACCACGTTCGCCGCGAGCCGCGCTCCCTTCGGGCGCAACGGAAATCGACCGATTGCATTCTGCAACTGGATAATGCAGATCGGTTACGAGTCACTCGATCTGGTGTTGATGTTTCTGGCTACGTCGGTTCTCCTCGGTCAGGCCGGGATCGATTTGGGCACTCCGCTCGAGGTCGTCGTCATCTTGGGCTTGGCGGTTACGCAGAGCATTCTGCCTATCTTCGGTCTGTCGGTGATCATGAAGGCGATTCGAATCCTGTTGATCCCGTTCACTGTGCTGTTCGCGGTGCTGGTTGTGCTCGTGTTCGACTCCGTGGATGTCCAGACGGGCACGGCCTCCGGTGGCACCGCCTTGTTCTTCGCCGGTGTCGCGGTGGCGGCGTCAGGAAGCGGTCTGGGATGGACACCGAACGCCGCCGACTATGCCCGATATCTGCCCGAGTCAACCAGTCGCGTTCGCCTGGTGGTGGGCACCGCGATCGGAGGCGCTCTGCCGCAAACCCTGCTGATGCTGCTGGGTGCGGCCGTCGCCACTGCAGTCCCAGACGCCGTCGATCCCATCAGCGGACTACCGTCGGCTCTGCCGTCGTGGTTCCTGACTCCCTATCTTCTTGTGGTCCTGCTACAGCTCACCGCGCTCAATGCGATCAACCTCTATTCCTCGGGAATGACACTGCAGGCGATGGGTATTCGAATCAGTCGTTGGCAAGCCGTCGTCGTCGATGCCGTTGTCTGCGCGATCGTCGCGATCGTCGTGACGTTCTCCGGCGACTTCAACACATTGCTTGGGAACTTCCTGCTCTTCATGATCGTCTGGTTCGCACCGTGGGCGGCGATCATGGTCGTCGACTATTTCCTGCGCTCGGGCCGGTACGACATAGCGTCACTATCCGATGACGGCGGCCGGTATCGCCGGGTTCTCGGCTTCAATCCGGCCGGCGTCACTGCCCAGGTCGCCGGCATGATCGCGGCATTGCTCTGCATCAACACCACGGTCTTCACCGGCCCCATCTCCAAGGCATTCGACGGCGCCGACCTCAGTGTGCCAGCCGGCCTGGTGGTCGGGGCGCTGACCTACTGGGCGCTGGCACGCACATCAACCCGTAACGAGAGCACAGTCACCGAAAGGCTCAGCGCATGAACACCATTCCCCTCGTCGATCTCGAACAGTGGCGCACCGGATCCTCCTTGCAGCGTGCGAAGCTGAGCGAACGTGTCGACCAGGCCCTGCAAGGGTCCGGATTCCTGTTGATCTCGGGCCATGGAATCGATCCTGAACTCCGCGCGCAGATTCGGGCCGCCGGATCGGCGTTCTTCACCAGCGGCCCGGCGACCAAACATCGATACCGGACCCACGTCGGTGGGCGGGGGTGGATCCCCTCGGGTGCCGAAGCCAACGCTTTCGTCGAAGAGGCTCCGGGTCCAGCCGACCTCAAGGAGACCTACACGAACGGCTGGGACGACTACTCCACCGGTGACCCCGTGGTCGATAACGAATGGTTCGCGCCCAATGTCTGGCCGACCGAAGTGCCGGAGTTCGAGCGGCTGTGTGCGACGTACACCGAGCAGATGCGTTCCTTGGCAGCAGAATTGCTGACCGTCTTCGCTTCGGCACTGAATCTCGATCCCGACTGGTTCACCTCTCGGACCGACCGCGCACCACATTCGTTCAACCTCAATCGATACCCGGCGATGGCCGAGACCGGGATTGCAATCGACGGCCAATACCGGATCGCGCCGCACACCGATTTCGGGGTCATCACCATACTCGACCGTCAAGCAGGCTACGGCGGGCTCCAGGTCGATACCGGTGACGGCAGCTGGGTGAATGCACCGTTCGTCGATGATGCCTTCACCATCAACATCGGTGATCTGATGGCTCGTTGGACGGGCGATCGGTGGCGCTCGACCAGGCACCGGGTATTGCCTCCGTCCGCGCACGACCCCAACGAGGAGTTGATCTCGTTGATCTTCTTCTTCGAAGCCAATCACGATGCGGTGATCGAGTCTTTCGGTCCGCCGATCGGACGAGCGCACGCCTACCAGCCCGTCACGACTGCGGACTACCTTCGCGCCCGGTATTCCGCGATCACCATCTGACGAACGCCCAGACCACCCAACACGCGAGGACGACATCCATCATGGCATTTGCCCGCAACGCCGGAACCGACTTCCAGGTCCCGATCATCGATATCTCGACGTTCACAGGCGGGGCCGATATCGATCGGCAATCAATCGCCCGCCAGGTCGATCTGGCTGCATCCACCGTCGGATTCATGCAGGTGGTCGGGCATGGCATCCAACCGAAAGTGCTCGATCGGTTCACCGCGGCCACCGACGAATTCTTCGCGTTGCCGGAGTCCACCAAACGCAAATACTCCACACCGCCGCACATCAACCGCGGATACACCCCACCGAGAGCCGAGGCGTTGGCAAACTCTCTCGGGATCATCACCGCCGCAGATCTTTTCGAGGCGTTCAACATCGGCGTCGACCCTGCCGACCACGCCTCTCCGGACCTCGATCCCGTCGACTACGCGCCCACCATCTTCCCCAGCGAGACAACCGACTTCGAATCTGCCGTTACCGCTTGGTTCGGCGAGGCCCGACGCGTGGCGCACACCATGGCCGACATCTTCGCCCTGGCTCTGCATCTACCGATCGACTACTTTCGGCAGTTCACCACGCACTCTCTGGATGTACTGCGTATCAACAACTATCAACTGCCCCACCCCGACGTCACCTTGGAATCCGAGCAGATGGGCATGGGAGCGCACACCGACTACGGTATCGTGACGGTCTTGTGGGCAGATCAGGTTCCAGGACTGGAAATACTTGACAGTCAGCGGGTTTGGCACCCCGTACAGCCCGCCGACGGGGCACTGTTGGTCAACCTGGGCGATGCGCTGGCCCGCTGGACCAACGATCGCTGGATCTCCACCATGCACCGGGTAGCGCCGCCACGCGTCGACGGCCGGCTCGTGCCGCGACGCTCGGCGGCCTTCTTCCACGACGGCAACCCCGAGACGGTCATCGCGTGCCTGCCGGGTTGCACCGGTCCCGGCAATCCACCGCGATATGAGCCGGTGACGGTCAAAGAGCACATAACCGCCAAGCTCCGCGGGTCCCGGGGGCGGGAACCGAATCCCCATGCGATCCGGGAGGCCGCTCGCCTCACTGGCAGTACATCATGAGTAGCACATTCACCGTTGCCACCCTTCCGAAGATCGAATTGCACTGTCACCTCGAAGCCGCCCTGCCGATCAGCCTCGTTTACCTTCTTGCGCAGCGGAACTCACTGAACCACTTGCTTGCGCCGGCGCTGGGTGCCTACCAGAGCGTCGCCGACATCGACGACTACCTGAAGGGCTACGACGCCACCGCCCATCTCCTGCGCACAGCAGGCGACTTTGCCGAAGCCGTCGACACGTACTTGCATTCGGTGGCTCAGCAGGCCGTCCGATACGTCGAAATCTTCTGGAGCCCCGTGGTCCATCTCGACGACGCGGTGCCCTACCGCACCCAACTCGCCGGCATCATCGACGGCATCGAACACTCCACCTCCGGCGTCAACTGTCGCCTGATCCCGGCCATCGACCGCTCCCGCTCACCCGCCGAAGCCGCCCAAGTGGTCGATTACATCATTGAGTGCAACAACGACCTCGTGGTCGGAGTCGGCCTGGACTACGATGAAACCCTGGGCCCCGCAGATACTTTCATCGAGCCATTCGCTCGCATACGACGCGCAGGACTACGCGCCACAAGTCATGCCGGCGAAACCGCCGGGTCCGACAGCATCCTGGACAGCATCGACCTGCTTGGCTGCAGCCGCATCGACCACGGATACGCAATACTGAGCAACGACGACGACCTACAGCGATGCCTCGATGCCGGTGTCACTTTCACCGTCAGCACTCGCGCGGCCGAACTCTTGAAGACCTGGGGTCTCGAGGTCGCGGGCGCTCCAGCAGACATGTGGCGCCGGGGACTCCGCATCTCACCGGCCACCGACGCGCCCGCACACTTCGGAACAACACTCACCTCCGAGCACTCCATGCTCGAGGCCGCCGGATTGACGGTCGCCGACCTTCACGACATCCAGTTGGCATCGGTCGCCGGTACCTTCCTTGACGAGACCGACCGCCGTACCCTGACTGCCGAACTCAGGACCTGATCCGAGTACGTCGACACGGGACCGTCTGTAACTGTACCGATGCGCACAGCACTAACCGGCGCCGGCGCTACGGTCGTGTCGGACCCCGGTTGTACCCTTCGCGCATGCCCACCGCTGATGAACTGCTCGGAGCCTCCGTAGTCGCCGATCTTGCCCTGTGCCTTGAACAAGAGTCGGGACGCACGCGATTGGCCGCTGTTCGCGAGAGCTCATCCGGCTTTGACGGCCTCAGTCTCGGTGAGCGCACTCGTGTGGTGCGAGACGCGATGATGTCCGACCTACCCGAGGAGTTTCCGCGCTTTGCCGAGGTAATCCGGCTGGCGTTGCGCGACGAGGCCTTTGCGGGCTGGATGATCTGGCCGGTCACGGAAGCTGTTGCAGTGATCGCCACGCGCAGTGGCCGAAATACAGATTTCGACGACGGTATGGCGCTACTCGCCGAACTGACCTCGCGTCTGACGAGCGAATTTGCGATCCGGACCTTTCTCGACGCGAATCCCGCGCGAGCGCTGGAGATCGCTCTCGGATGGACCGATCACCAGGACGAGCATGTTCGACGCCTCGCCAGTGAGGGCACCCGGATGCGCCTGCCATGGGGTAGGCGGGTGAAGGCGTTGACGGAGCACCCGGAGTCCACGGTCTCGATTCTCGACGCGCTGTACCGCGACGACTCGGAATACGTGCGGAGATCTGTCGCCAATCATCTCAACGACCTCAGTCGCGCGGACGCTGCATTGGCGGTATCGATCGCCAAGCGTTGGCTCGGTGATCCCGACGCGGCTACGCCCAAAGTGGTTCGCCATGCACTGCGCAGCCTGGTGAAAGCCGGCGACGTCGATGCGTTGGCTCTGCTGGGCTTTGCGGCACCCACGGATATCGTGATCTCGGACTTTGTGATCGATCGCGACGCCGTCGATCTGGGCGGAGACATCGCATTCGGTTTTGCGGTGAGTAACAACGGCGGTGAGTCCGTGACTGTGGCAATCGACTACATAGTCCATCACGTCAAGGCCAACGGACTCACCAGTCCGAAGGTGTTCAAGCTGACCACGCGCGCACTCGCGCCCGGGGCCAGTGCGAAGGTAGCCAAGCGGCATTCCTTCAAGCCGATCAGCACGCGGCGGTATTACGCGGGCACGCATTCCGTCGAGTTACAGATCAACGGGGTTACACAGGGCCTGAGATCTTTTCAGCTCGAAGTCGCTGCGGACGATAACTGACCGAGGGATAGCCGTCGTCGGGGTCGATCGTGACTTTTGCCCGGACTCGGTAGACCTGTTCGACCAGTTCCTCGGTCAGCACCTCGGTCGGTGTACCAGACGCAACCACCCGTCCGCGTTCGAGCACCACAAGACGGTCACAGAACATCGCCGCCACGTTGAGGTCATGCAGCGCAATGTAACTGGTCACCGGAAGCGTCGACACCAGTGACAGGATGTCGAGTTGGTGTGAGATGTCGAGGTGGTTGGTCGGCTCGTCGAGCAGCAGCACGTCCGGTTGCTGAGCCAGCGCGCGGGCGATCTGCGCGCGTTGGCGTTCCCCGCCGGACAGCGTGTGCCACAAGCGTCGTCGCATCGAGATCATCCCGGTGTCGGCGAGCGCCTGATCTATTGCGTCGTCGTCGGCTTCCTCGCCGGAACCGAACAGTGTGCGGTGTGGAATGCGGCCGAGCCTCACGACGTCGAGCACACTGATGTCGACCTCGGTGTGGGCGTGCTGATCGACCACCGCGATCTTCCGGGCAACGGTGCGTCGGCGAACGTTGCTGATGCTGGTGCCGCCCAGCGTGACATCGCCCGAGTCAGGAGACGTGACTCCAGCCAGGATGCTGATGAGTGATGACTTCCCGGACCCGTTGGGGCCGAGGATCCCGATGGTGTCACCCGGTTGCGCAGCGACGCTCACCCGATCGAGGATCAGGTTCTTTCCGCGATGCCACACGATGTCGTGTGCCGCGAGGCTCATGCGCTTCTCCTCATTCGGAACAGGATGACAGCAAATGCGGGGACGCCGATCAAAGCCGTCACAACACCGACCGGAATCTCCTGGGGCGCAAACGCAGTACGCGCGATGGCATCCACCCACACCATGAAAATCGCACCGATCAGCGCCGTGGCAGGGAGTAAACGGCTGTGTCTCGAACCGACCAGAAACCGGGCCGCATGCGGAAGCACCAGTCCCACAAAACCTATCGCCCCCGCAGCGCTGACCAGTGCGGCCGTGATCAGCGCTGTGATGGTGAGAAGGAGTAGCCGAACGCGCTGCACCGGGATTCCGAGCGTCGCGGCGGCGTTGTTGCCGAAAGTGAAGGCGTCCAACGCCGGTGCCTGGACGAGACACACAAGGATTCCGACGGCTACCACTGCGCCACACAGAACTACGTCCGTCCAGCCGGCACCGGCCAACGAACCGAGAAGCCAGAACAAGACGCCTTGAGTCTGCTCGGCGTCGGCGGAGGAAATGACGATGAACGACGTGAGTGCCGAGAACAATTGTGTGCCTGCAACACCTGCCAAGACCACGCGGGACGTGCCACCGCCTGCGCCCGCAGCAAGCAGCATCACCAGGCCGAACGAGACGACGGCCCCGGCAAATGCACCGGCGGACAGCGAGATAACGCCGCCGCCGATGCCGAGCACCGCGATCATCACCGCACCGGTCGAAGCCCCGGACGAAATTCCGAGAACAAAAGGATCGGCCAGTGGATTACGGAGCAGCGACTGCATGATGACGCCGCACACTGCGAGCCCAGCACCGCACACTGCAGCCAAGAGTGTTCGGGGAAGCCGCAATTCCCAGACTATGCCGTCCTTGATGCGGCTGACGCCGGACGATCCGACACCCCAATGCTCGAGCACTACGGCGTAGACGTCGCGAACCGACAGATTAGCCGGGCCGATCGTGATCGCCAGCGCGATCGAGAATCCGAGAACCACCAAACCGATCAGGAACAGCACTCCCAGAGTTGACCGGGATTCGAGACGCGCAGTGCGCGTGCTCAATTGGCCAAGCCCCAGTCACGCAGCGCGGTAGCGGTCTTCTCGACACCGTCGATCGTGCGGATCGAGGGGTTGAGATCGGCGCCGTTCACAACGATGTACTTCTTGTCCTGCACAGCTTGCAGACGCGAGGTGACAGGGTTGGATTCGAGGAAGGCGATCTTGCTGGCCAGAGCGTCACCGTCGATACTGCGCCGACTCAGGTCCGCGAGCACCAAGGCCGTTGGGTTGCGATCGAGGATGGTTTCCCAACTGACCTGGGGCCATTCGTCCGTCGTATCGGCGAAGATGTTCTCCGCGCCAACAGATTCCGTGATAATTCCGGACGAGCCACAGCAACCAGCCATGTACGGAGTCATGGTGTCGGCAAACCAGAATGCGAGTGAGACCCCGGACGCATCGACGGAATCGGACGCTTTCGCGAATCGATCCTGTAGTTCGGTGACAAACTGCTCACCTCGATCACGCACGTCGAAAATTGCTGCCAAGTCCCGGATTTCCTGGTAGACAGTCTCGATCTTCAACGGTTCGGTGCGAGCGCCGTCCGCATTCGACGCCGAGGACACCTTGCCGTCGCAGCCGTTGTCGGTGGGCGAGAGGTACGTCGGTACGCCGAGCGCGGCGAACTGATCTCGGCTCGCGACGCCGCCCTCGGCAATCGTGGAGGCAAACGAGGCCGATACGAAATCGGGTTCCGTGTCGAGGACAACCTCGAACGACGGTTTGTTGTCGGCAAGGCGCGGGACTCGATTGTTGTCGGCTGCGAGGTTCTCGCGAACGGGATCGGTCCACGTCGCGGTGCCGACCATCCGGTCTGCGAGACCGAGGGACAGCAGAATCTCGGTGGAGCCTTGGTTGAGGGAGACCGCACGTGTCGGTGGTGCGTCGATCGTGACTTGTCGACCACAATTGTCGATGGTCAGGGGGTAGTTGGACGAGCTGGCGTCACTCGCGGTGACGGAGTCGTCGGAGGCGCCGCAGCCGGCCAGACCAAACGCGAGAGCCGAGGTGGCAACAACTGCTGATGTGAAGCGCATAAAACGCATGAAGAGGGAACTCCTTGCTCAGGGCTCGATCGCGGAGCCGAGAATTCGCCGTGCTCGATCAGCGAGTATCCGGACTTCGATCCCTCGAGAAGGTTCGTCACCGTTGCGCGTCAGCCCTGGACTTGCACCAGGTTCCCTCGCCGATCGTGGCCGCACGAACGGCCACGTCAACCATAACGAGGTGCTGGTTTCTCCTCGCAAACACAGGGGTGGAATTGACCTCGTCAGCGCTCGAGGTATCGTGGCCGACATGCAGCGCGTCTATTTCTGGTTTAGCAGGCCGGCCCCGGGTGGGCCTGCCGGCGTAACCACGCGCTGACAACCTCCACCCAAGAGCCGGATTACAGACCGGCTCGCTGGAGTTCACTTCATCTCTGGGGTCGGCCTGAGAACAGGAAACCGAAACCCCATGACTGTCACCATCGACACCACAGCCACATCGGACAGCCTCGACGATCAGCGCACTGTCAGTATCAGTCCGCTGGTTTCGCCGGCGACCGTCCGAGCTCAGCACGCACCCGACGAGGTCGCGGCCGCAACCGTGCGGACCGGCCGTGCCGACACGATCAACATCCTCAACGGTGACGACGACCGTTTGATCGTTGTTGTCGGACCGTGCTCGGTACACGATCCGGAAGCTGCTATGGACTACGCCCGCCGGTTGGCTGCCAAGGCCGAAGAACTGCGGGACGACCTGCACATCGTCATGCGGGTCTACTTCGAAAAGCCGCGCACCACGCTGGGTTGGAAGGGCCTGCTCAACGATCCCCACCTCGACGGCACCTACGACGTGAACACCGGTCTTGGTATCGGCCGCAAGTTGCTGCTCGACGTGTCGAGCCTCGGTCTGCCCGTCGGCTGTGAGTTCCTCGACCCGATCATGCCGCAGTACATCGCGGACCTGGTCAGCTACGGCGCGATCGGTGCCCGGACCGCTGCGAGCCAGGTGCATCGCCAGCTGTGCAGCGCACTGTCCATGCCCGTCGGAATCAAGAACTCCACCGAAGGCGACGTGCAGGTAGCCGTCGACGGTACCCGCGCTGCGGCAGCGAGCCATGTGTTCCCCGGCACCGACCTCGACGGTCAGGCTGCCTTGATCCGTACGGCTGGTAACCCCGACTGCCACGTCATCCTGCGCGGTGGCAGCGATGGACCGAACTACGACGCCGAGACGGTCGCGGATACCCTTGCCCGCCTGCGCAAGTCGAACCTGCCCGAGCGTGTGGTCATCGACGCGAGCCACGGCAACAGCAGCAAGGATCACGAGCGTCAGGTCATCGTCCTCGACGACATCGCAGCTCGTCTCGCCGGCGGTGAGCAGGGAATCGCGGGTGTCATGTTGGAGAGCTTCATCGAGGCCGGTCGTCAGGACCTGACCTTGGGCAAGGCGGACGAACTCACCTACGGTCAGTCCATCACCGACGCGTGCATCGACTGGTCCACCACGGCAGCGCAGTTGGACCGTCTGGCGCAGGCCGTTGCCAGCCGTAGGGGCTGACGCCCCCGTGCGCCTTTCTGGTAGCGCCAACTACCAAAAAGGCGCACAGGGCCGCTAGGCCAGTACTTCTCGCGTGGCCGTGACCAGGCGTTCCAGCCAAGCGTCCGTGCCGACGGCCTGACGTAGCGGTTCGTTGGGCAATTCGATGCTGACCGGCAGTCCGGCAGGCAATGTCGACCAGATGTCGGCCAGTGCTATGCCGCCGGCGCCGGGCACCAGACGCTCTTCGCGGGCGTGACGGATCAGTTCTGCGTCATCGGTGGGAGCGGGGGTCGAACCGTCGCACATCTGGGCGTAGTGCAGCCACTCGCGCGGGATGGACGCAAGATCCTCCAGCGTTGTCGCCGAGCGGTCGGTGTGCAATGCGTCGACGAGAACGCTCCGAGCCGGACCATCTGCCGCCGAGACGATCTCGATGGCAGCGCGCGCATCGGGCACCGCAGTCCACGGCATGAATTCGAGCGAGGCGACGATGCCGTAGTTCGCGCACAGTTCCGCGAGGCGGGCATAGGAGTCCGTGAGCCGAGCGCGGTCGCGGTCGTCGCCGCCCACCAGAACGGCCTTGGCTCCGAGCTGTGCACCCGCTTCGAGAAGCGGAACATAGTCGGCGGGGTCGAAGTCGGCTGCAAGGCGGATGATTTCGAGGTCGAATACCTCAACGGGTGAATCATCCAGTCGACGCACCAGTTCGTCCAACGACTGCTTGTCCTCGTGCAGCGGGTAGGCCGTCGTACCTGGTGCCGCGGGCATCAGGCGGATGCCGATGGTGTCGAAGCCGTGTTTTTCCGCCAAGTCGACGTGCTGCATCGGTGCGGTATCGAGCACTGTGAGGGCTGCCAGTCCGAGTGAGAGTGTCATGCGTGCGCTCCAACTGTCTTGGCTCCGGCCAGTTCCCGACCTGCCAGGTAACCGAACGTCATAGCCGGGCCGAGGTTGATGCCGCCGGACGGGTAGTGCCCGCCCATCACGCTGGCCTGATCGACGCCGACGGCGAGCAATCCCTCGATGGGGCGGTCGTTGTCATCGAGAACCTGCGACGACGAGTCGGTGACAAGCCCGGCGAAGGTACCGAAACTGCCCGGCACCACCTTTACCGCGTAGTACGGACCCTTCTGTAAGGGCGCGAGCGACGGGTTCGGCCAGGGGTTGTCGGTATCGCCGGATCCCCGGTTGAACGGCGTTGTGCCGCGACCGAACTCGGGGTCTTCACCGGCCACGGCCCCGACATTGAATGCCTCGATTGTCTTTTCCAACTGCGTCGGATCAACGCCGATCTTCTCCGCCAGTTCGCGAACAGTGCGACCCCGTGTGAGGTATCCCGAGCGCAGGTACGGCTGGATCGGGATCGGCAGGGGCTTGGCCATGCCCAGCGGGAGGTAGCGCACGTACTGCTGGTCGGCAATCAACCACGAGCACACTTCTTCGCTCTCGGGAACCTGCTCGACCATCGCGAGGGTGTAGTCGTGGTAGCCGAGTGCTTCGTTGACAAAACGCTTGCCGTTCGCGAGAACTCCGATGACACCGGGCTTTCCGCGGTCGAGGATGTGCGGGAACACACCTTCCTTGCCGTTGCGGTAACGAACGATGGAGACGGGGCAGTACGCGACGGGGGAGGCAAGAGTGCGGTCGAGGCGACCACCCACGGATTCGCCGAGGGTGATGCCGTCGCCGGTGGTTGTCTTCGGAGTGAGTGACCAGTGCTCGTTTCCGGTGGGAGTACGGGGGAACAGTTCACGTCGGCGGTCGATGTCCTGGGCGAAGCCGCCGGTGGCCAGTACGACGCCGCGCGTGGCAGTCACCGAGTACGCACCATCCGGGCCTTCGAGGCGGACACCGACAACGCGACCGTCATCGTCAGTCTGCAGCGATGTTGCCGACGTTTTCACCCGAATCTCGACGCCGAGATCGAGCGCTGAGCGAAGCATCATGCCGACAAGCGCAGTGCCGTTGACGAGTTGCTGGCCACGACGCTTGGTGGCGAGATCGAACATGTGCTTTGTCACGCGAACACCACAGTGCACAAATGCTTTCGGCGATCGAGTCGAATGCAGGAATGCCTGCAGGTCGGGGCCGGCCATGATGCCCATGCCGAGGAATGACGTCTCGTACAACTGTCGACGTAGCAGCGCCGCGACGTCGGGTCCGAGCTTTCGCAAGCTCACCGGTTTCGGTCCGACGGAACGATGACCCGTGCCGGCTCCCGGTGTGTCGCCGTGAATGTCGGCGATCCTGGCTCCGGCAACGAACTTCAGTGCAGTCTTGCGTTCGAAGAACTCGACCATCTCCGGTGCGCCGTCGAGGAGTGCATCCACCTTGGCGGCGTCGAAGTTGTCGCCGAGTCGGTTCTCCAGATATGCCCGCGGCGCCGAACGATCCTCGACAACCCCATCGGCGATGGCAAACATGTTGCGCGGGGTCCACATCCACCCGCCTGACCAGGCCGTTGCGCCGCCGCAGGTGTCGGCCTTCTCGACAACGAGTACCGACGCGCCGCCATGTGCTGCGGCAATTGCTGTGGAAAGCCCGCCTGCGCCAGAGCCCACGACAACTACGTCGTAGGTGAGGGGGGTACTGCTACTCATTTCTGCTCCTTGGCAGTTGTTGCGAGAGTCGGTGTCGATGTCAGCTCGACAACCTTGCCCGTTCGTGACGATTCGTAGATTGCGGCGATGATGGCAAGTGATGCGCGGGCGTCCCGGCCGGTGACGGCGGGTTCGCGCCCGGTCAGGACGGCGTCGGCGAAGTCCTGAACCTGCAAGGTGTGGAAATCGGTGAGTGCCGCATTGACCGCTCCCACATCGAGATTGGCGTCTATGTCGGCGGAATACGGCGACTGGAACTCGACTTCGCCCGGTACGGTCCAGATTTCGTTGACACCCTCGTGCCCTTCAGGGAACTCGAGGACGCTGGCGATGGCACCGGTGCGCCCGATCACCGAGACGCGGTTGCCCAGGTTGTGATTGGCGCCGGTAGTCGCGGTGACGGTGGCGGTGCCGCCCGAAGCAAAGGAAATTACAGCTGACGCACTGTCCTCGGTCTCGATGTGCTCACCGTGGGTGTGGGTGCGGATGAAGCCGCTGACCGAGACGGCCTCGCCCATGAACCAGGCCAGCATGTCGATCTGGTGCACCGCCTGCGTCATGAGCACGCCACCGCCGTCGGTGTCCCAGCGTCCGCGCCACGCGTCGGCCGAGTAGTAGCTCGATGGGCGGTGCAGGATGACCGACGCCTCGCCGAGCGTGGGCAGTCCGATACGGCCATCGTCGATGGCGTCCCGGATCCGACGTGCGGCCGGCCAGAATCGGCGTTGGAAGAGCACCCCGAACGTGATACCGGCGCGGTCGGCGGCCTCGATCATGCGGTCGGCGGCAGCAACATCGACCGCGATGGGCTTCTCGCACAACACATGTACACCCGCTTCGGCAGCGGCCACGACTACCTCTTCATGTACCGGGTGCGGCGTGCAAACGGTGCAGGCGTCGAGTCCGAGGGCGAGAAGTTGCTCCACTGAACTCACCGCTGTGGGAATGCCGTGCGCTGCCGCGAACTCCTGGGCGCGTCCGAGATCGGGATCGCAGCAGCCGATTACCTCGACGCCGGGGACTTGCTGCAGGGCTCGGGCATGGTTGCCGGCGATCTTGCCGCAGCCGACGATTCCGACTTTCAACGTCATCAGAAATGTTCCTCTGCTTCGACGTCCCGCGCCGCAGACTCGCCGCGGTCGAGACTGTTCAGTGCTTCGATGTCCTCGCCGGAGAGGGTCACGTCGAGTGCTGCCAGGTTCTCGGCCTGACGCGTCGGGTTCGCTGATCGCGCGACCGGAACCACACCCTGCGCGACGTGCCAAGCGAGGACCACTTGAGCTGGTGTGCAACCGATTCGACCGGCGATCTCCCCGACCACGGCGTTGTCGAGCACATCGCCGCGGCCGAGCGGGCTCCACGACTGCGTGAAGATTCCGAGTTCGTCGTTGGCGCGGCGCACCGGAATTCGCGCGAGCGACGGGTCCATCTGAATCTGGTTGACTGCCGGTGCCTCGCCGGTTTCGGCGACGACGCGGCGCAGGTGGTGCTCCAGGAAGTTCGACACACCCACGTACCGAACCAGTCCGGCGTCGCGGCAGGCCAGCATCGCCTCGAACGACGCAACGTAACGATCGATTCGCGGGAGCGGCCAGTGGATCAGGAACAGATCGAGTTGATCCAGTCCCAGTCGTTCCAGGCTCTGCTCGAGCGCTCCGCGGATGTCACCGGAAACCTGGTCGTTTCCACGAAGTTTGGTGGTGACGAACAGTTCTTCTCGCGGTAGGCCCGACTCCGCCAACGCTACGCCGACGGCGTCCTCGTTGCCGTAGATCGCGGCGGTGTCGATGAGGCGGTACCCGGCCTCGATGCCGGAGAGAACCGACTTCGTGGCGTCGGCACCGACCAGTGGCCAGGTTCCGAGTCCGATGGGTGGCAACGCAGTTGCCACCGGTGCGGCTGTGTGTGCGCTCATGCGTGAACCTCCTGACGGGCCGCAGCGGCGGCGGTGATGGCGACGGCAACGTCGGCTGCGGTCACGAGTGCGGCATGGATGGATCCGCCGTCACCGCTCGCGTCGCCGACGGCATGGACCCCGAGTCGTGGTGCCAGTGAACGTAGTTCGGCCAGAAGCTCCGAGCGCGGCTCGACGCCCTGTGAGATCAGCAGCTCGCCGGGGGCGTCGACTTCGCTCAGTACACCGCCTGTCGAGATCGTGACCCGATCGGCGTCGACTTTGGTGACGATCGAGCTCAGGTAGGTCGTGAGGTTCTCACTTGAGGCCAGGCGCGGCAGCAGTACGATCTTGCCGCGTCGGCCGACGTCGTGCGCGATGGTTTCCTGCGGCCCGATCATGACGACCTGGGTGCCCTTCTGGAGCAGATCGTCGGCAACAGCGGCAGCCTCGCGGTCGGCGCCGAAAATGGTGATTGCTTCGGGGGCAGGATCTCCGGAGGCGAGGAACTCGCGAACGTCACGGACGGTACGGGTTGCTGCTCCGAGGAGGTCAGTCACGGGACCGTGCCCACCGGCAGCAAGGACGATCGCGTCGAAGTCACTGTTTGCGAGCAATGCTGCGTCAGCTCTGGTCGAAGTGTGGCACTGCACCCCCAGTTCGGCCAGTTCCGCGAGGTACCAGTCCACGATCCGCCCGTATTCGGGATATTCGTGCAGCTTCGATGCCAGAGCGAAGTCGCCACCGAGACTGGGGCGTTCGTCGTACAGGTCGACGCGATGACCGGCAATTGCGAGGTCGCGAGCAGCGGCCATTCCGGACGGACCGGCACCGATTACGGCGACGCGTACGGTGGCATCAGCCGGCTTCGTGGGCTGATCCAGTTCACGTCCGACCCACGGGTTGACGGAACAGGGAATGGGGCCGGCGGCCAGGCTGTCGATGCAGTAGTTGCAGGCGATGCAGGGGCGGTACCGGCCACCGTCGATAGCGCGATTCGGAAAGTCCGGGTCGGCGTGCAACGTACGGGCCATGCTGACGAAGTTCGCCTGGCCGGATTCGATGATCTGCGCGGCGATCTCCGGCGACGTGATGCGTCCGGCTACACCCACCGGGATGTCGAAGTCGCGCTGGTACTGCTCGGAGTACGGTGCGAGGAGTCCGCGGGACCATTCACCGGGCTGGATGATCCACTGTCCCGCTTCGTAGTTGCCGGCCGAGACGTCGAGGAAATCGAGTCGGTCAGTGTCGATGGCGTCGATGCGCGCGCGGGTTGTCTCGGCGTCGAGCCCGCCGTCAATGCCTTCGAAGGCTGAGAATCGAAGTCCCAGAGTGATTCCCGGAGCATGCTCGTGGACGGAGGCGATGACCTTGTTGACGAACAAGGTGGGGTCGGCCCACTCGTCGTCGCGGTGATTGTAAGCAGGGGAGAGGAACTGGTGGATCAAGTACCCGTGGCCACCGTGCAGGGAGATGACGTCGACGCCCGCCTGCTGGCAGCGCGCCGCAGCTTCACCGAAACAGTCGATGATGTGCTCGATGTCGTCGCCGTCGAGTTGTTCTGGCATCTCGCCGCCGACAACCAAACACGGAATCGGTGTCGGGGCAACAGGAACAAACCCGCTGACAGAACCTTGCGCCGTACGTCCACCGTGGTTGAGTTCGACTCCGACGAGGGCGCCGTGAGCGTGGATCGCGTCGGCCATCTTCTTGATACCGGGAATGCGCTCGTCGACGTCGACGCCCATCTGCCGGATGCGGCCTTTGCCGTCGGCGCGCACGTAGCTCGCCTCGGTGAAGATCAGTGCCGCACCACCTTCGGCGCGGCGAGCGAGATATGCGATGTACTCGTCCGTCATGGTGCCGTCGACTTCGCAGTAATTGCGTTCCATCGGAGCAGATACGAATCGGTTCCGAAGGCGGACGCTGCCCATGTCGAGGGGTTCGGCGAACGGTTGGGTTGCGTTCATCAGTGCTCCTGGAGCAGTTTGCGAGAGTGAGTGTTCGACTGTGCTCATGCGCTGGCCATCTCGGACAGCATGTCGCTCAGATGGCTCCGCATCCGATCCGTGTCGGCTTCGACACCGGTCAGGAGCGTGAAAGTGTCGGAGGCTTGAGCCACCAGCATCTGGCCGCCGTCGAGCACCTGGCACCCTAGGGCGAGTGCAGCGTCGAGTAATTCGGTGCGCATCGGCCGATAGACGATGTCCGCGACCCACAAGCCGGAGTGGAGCGCAGCGGGGTCGAACGGAGTTCCGGGATGGCCGACCATACCGATCGGAGACGCATTGACGACGCCGTCGCTTGTCGCCAGGTTATCGGCGATCTCACCAATCGCCAAAGCCGTTGTGCGCGTGTCGGGGAAAGCCGAGGCAACGCGTGAACATACATCGGCAGCGCGTTCTGAGTCGACGTCGGCGATGCGGAGATCCGTCGTACCGGCTGCCGCCAGCGCGTAGGCAACTGCCGAACCTGCCCCGCCGGCGCCGGCGAGGACCACTCGATCCAAGGTGGCGTCAGGTAGCCCGCGTTGAAGTGCGGTGAGGAATCCACTGTGATCGGTGTTGTGGCCGATCAGACGGCCGTTGTCGACCACAACCGTGTTGACGGCGCCGAGCAGTCGGGCGTTGTCGGACAGTTCGTCGAGGGCGTCCACGACAACTTGCTTGCACGGGTGCGTGATGTTCAGCCCGGTGAAACCACCGGTGACGGCGGCGCGAACCAACTCGCCGGTCTTCTCGACCGAGACGTTCCTTGCCTCGAGGTCGATCAGTTCGTAGCTGTAGGCGGCGAGACCGAGTGCTGCCGCTTCGTGGGAGTGCAGCGCCGGCGAGAGTGAGGTGGTGATTCCCGCGCCGACAAGGCCGATCCGGTGACGGGTGGATTCGGTAGGCATGACATTTCTCCTGCATAAGTGGGGACGGCCCCTCGCGGCGCGAAGTCAGCGCGAGGGGCCGGTCCGGTCAAGCGTTGTTGCTGGTGAGCTCTGGGTCTTGCTTCGTGAGCGTGACTGATTTCGGTTCGCCGAGTTCTGCGGTCGGCGTCCGATAGGTTTCCGGACCGCACATCGCGGCGATGGCGGAGACGACCGCAAAGCCGAGGCACATCCACGCGACCGGTGTCCAGTTGCTCTTGTCGCCTGCGGAAATCGCCTGGGCGATTGCCGGTGTGAAGCCGGCGACGAGAAGTCCGAGCATGAGGCTCACGGCCATACCGGTGTAGCGAACCTTGGCGGGGAACTGCTCCGGGAAGTACGCCGGGTAGGTGCCATTGGGCATCGCGTAGAAGATGCCGATCATGACGATTCCCGAAGCGAAAACCATGGGAACGCTTTGGGTTCCGATCGAGTGGAAGAAAACGAAGACCATCAGGCCGGCGCCGATTGCGCCGATGACGAAGATGGGCTTGCGGCCGTAGCGATCGGACAGAATGCCGAACAGCGGCTGGGTAAGTACCGCAACGAAGTTGGCCGTGGCAATTGCCCAGAGCATCGTCGAGCGTTCGAAGCCGGATTCGACGGCGTAGGCCAGGGCAAAGACGTTGACGATGGTGTTGATCATCGCGAAGGTCGAACTCATGCTGATGCGAATCACGGTGCGCCAGTGCGAGCGGAACATCTCGACGACGGGAATTCCTGCCGTGTTGTCCTGTTCCTTGAGCTCTTCGAATACCTCAGGCTCGTCGAGTGCGCGTCGCAGCCAGAGTGCAACGACGGTCACGATGATGCTGAGCCAGAAGGGAACTCGCCAGCCCCAGGAGTAAAGGTCTTCGTCGGGCAGGCTTGCTACTGGGATGAATACCAGGCTCGAGATGACGATGCCGAACATGATGCCGCTCATGGTGAACGACGTGAAGAACGAACGGCGGTGATCCGGTGAGTGTTCGAGTGTCAGTGCCGAGGAGCCGGGTGATTCTCCACCCGCAGACAGGCCTTGGAGGAGGCGAAGTAAGACGAGGATGATCGGCGCGGCAATGCCGATCTGCTCGTACGTCGGCAGGCAGCCGACGACGACGGTCGCGACTCCCATGAGCAGAAGGCACGCGAGGAGTGCGTTCTTGCGACCGTAGCGGTCACCGAGGTGTCCCCACAGCACTGCGCCGAGCGGGCGGGCGACGTAGGCCACGCCCAGGGTGCTGATGGAGAGCAGCGTGGCGGTGGAGCCTCCGCCGGGAAAGAAGATCGTGGGAAACACCAGTGCGGCGGCGGAGCCGTAGATGAAGAAGTCGTAGTACTCGAGGGTGCTTCCGAGGAAGCCCGACACTGCGGCACGCCGAGCGTTGGAGTTCGGCTTTTCGTCGGTCCCGGTCGTGGAAACTGCGGGGGTAGGCGGAGGCGCCATGGGTAGTCCTTTCGTCCCGATTGGCCGACGGTGGTGGCACGTGTCGTGATGCGTCACGCTGCGGTGACGTCCCTCACCTTTCGGCGGCTGAGACGACCTTGCCATGAAGGACTATGGCGCGTCCAACACTAAATGAGTCTCAGATAATGTCGAATTACGTCTCAATCTCGGGAGTGGGGAGGATTTCCTCCGAGGTTGCGAGGGCAACTGCGAGCGCGTCAGTCATGTGACGCGGTGACCAGGCGATTCCGTGGTTCATGTACGTCGGTTCGCCGGTGAGGGGAACGAAGACGCTGCCGGGAGGGGTAATGCCGGCCATGCCAGACGGCATCAAGGCGACGCCGACTCCCGCCGCAACGAGCATCAGGATCATGTAGGGGTCGGTGATTTCCTGGACCACGCGCGGGCGGAAGTTCGCATTCATGCAGGCCCGCATTGCCGTCTCCTGCAGGGCAGAACCGGCCGACATGGGTGTGGTGACAAATCCGTCGTCGGCCAATTCGCGTAGGTCGATTTCGCTCTCGGCGGCCAACCGGTGATCGATCGGCAGTACGACGCCAAAGGCTTCGCGGCGAATCAGGCGGGTGGACAACGGCGCCGCCGCCACCGGCAACCCGACAAACGCCAGGTCCAATGCGCCGCTCTCGAGTTGTGTCACGGCGTCTCGGGTCATGATGCGGCCCAGGAGGGTCAATTCGACCTCGGGGTACCGCTGGCGCAATGCGCGCGTCAACGGCGGCAACGCCTGGTGGTTGAGCACGCCGGTGAATCCGATCGCGACACGGCCGTACACGCCGCCGGTGGACGCGCGGGTGGCTTGACGGGCGGTTTCCATGTTTTCGAGAACGCGATAGGCGTGTGGCAGGAAAGCGTGCCCACCGGAGGTGAGCGCGACGGTGCGAGTACTGCGCTCGAAGAGTTGCACGCCGATGTTCTTCTCGAGCTTGCGAATCATCTGGCTCAGGGGCGACTGAGCCATTTGCAGCCGTGACGCGGCCCGGCCGAAATGTAGCTCTTCCGCGACCGCGACAAACGCGTGCAACCAGCGAATTTCCATCGATGTGTCCTTCGTTGATGTCGACTGTTGATTTTGACGACTCTGCCCGACGTCATATATTCGAAAATCGTACACAGTGTGACGCAGATTATATCTATTTGTATCTTAAATTGAGCGCTGAGCGCACATGATCTCCGGGAGACGAGACTGATGCAGAGCTATCCAGAAGGTGCAGTTGCGCTGATTACCGGCGGTGCCAGCGGAATTGGTGCCGCATGTTCGAAACTATTGTCCGACAACGGTGTTCGAACAATTACCGCTGACATCGCGGAGGGAGCCGACGAACGTCTCGACGTGACCGATCCGGCTGCAGTTGGCGAGTTGCGTGCGCGCATCGGCAAGGTCGACATCTTGATCAACAGTGCCGGCATCGTGGGTCCGTCGGCGCCGCTGGTCGATGTCTCGCTCGCCGACTGGCAGCGTACATTCCGAATCAACGTGGAAGGAACCTTCCTCATGTGCCGCGCCTTTGTACCCGGCATGGCCGCATCAGGTTGGGGGCGCATTGTGAATCTGGCGAGCATTGCCGCAAAAGACGGTAACCCCAACCAGAGTGCGTACTCCGCGTCGAAAGCTGCCGTCATTGCTCTGACAAAGTCACTGGGCAAGGAGATCGCGACAACCGGAGTCCTGGTCAACGCCGTGGCTCCGGCCGCCGTCGAAAGTCCGATGAACGCGGGCACCGACCCCGCAATTCTCGCTCGGTCGCAGAGTCTGACGCCGATGTCGCGGATGGGGAAGTCGGACGAAATTGCCGAGCTGATCGGCTGGTTGTCCTCGACGGCGGTGAGTTATTCGACCGGTGCGGTGTACGACGCCAGCGGAGGTCGTGCAACGTACTAGTGTCCAGGTGGAGATGACCGGGCACCAAGGCGAGGGGGACGTCGATGGCGGGTGAACGTCTGTGGCCTGTTGCAGATCGCGCGACGCGTGTGTTCTGGCGTGTAGTCGGCCGCAAAATCGACCTGTCCGAAGATACGTGGTTGCAAGCGCCGACGGCGGTGCGCGGTCCGGTGGAAGACAGTTGGATTCACGCCGAAGCGTTGCGTATCGGTGGTGCGGTTGTTGTAGGGGCAGCGGTCGAGGGTCTCCTACCACGCATGGATGCATTGGCGGGGCCGGATTTTGATCCGTCGCGGTTGACGCCGTCCATCCGTGATTTCTACGAGCGAACCTCGACGTGGCGAATGCAGGCGTGGACACAATGGGCGCCGGGATTTGCGCCGTGGGGGTCGCTGGTCGAGCGGTTCTACGGTCGGCGCGTGCAGCAACTTGCGCTGCCCGTAAACCCGATGTCAGTTGCGTATGGTGTCGACAGTTCGATTACACGCGTAGCGGATGCCGACGGCAGGCATGCGGGTTCGGCCTGGCTGCGGACACTGCGAAAGTCAGGTGACTATCTCTTCAGTGGGTACTACCGAATCGCGTTGCTGCCGAACAGTTCTCAACCCTGTGTCCATGTCTCGTTCCCGCTGGAGTCTGGGAATGTTCAGGTGTTCCTGCACCCCGAAGTCTGCGACGACGGTTCCCTGCTACTCACCTCGGGGCAAGGAGAATTCGGGGACATAGGGGCATACGTCACTGTCGTGGAGAATGGAAAGGTCTATGCGGCAAGGATTCCGATCCATGAGCGATTCCACGTGTTCGAAGACTCGGAAGGTGTTCTGCGAACCGATCACGAATTGCGTCTGTGGCGCGCCCGGGCCATGGCGTTGCATTATCGGATGGATCCTCGATAGGCGGTGGGGGAGTAGGGTGCCATCTCTCGTTTGATCAATACTCCTGGCTACAAGCAATATTCGGCCGAATGTGCCCGAAATATCCCTTGAATCGAAAAGGTGTTCGAGTATACTTGAGTCAAGGGTGGGGAGGCTCTGATGACTACGGTGAACGATTTTGTTTCGGTGGGGGATGTTGTCGCTGGTTCCGCGACGGGTGTGCGGGGCAGGTTGTGGCGGTTGCGTCCGGCCGAGGTTCGGGACGTTGCCGTTAGTGTGTCTGCGGAAATTCTTCGGTTGGAAGCGATTCGGGTTGCCGCAGTAGATGCGTTGGCGCTCAATCCGGATGAGCAGGTGCTGTGTTATCGAGGTTTGGGTCGGTGGTTGGCGGCGAATACGATGTTGCAGAATGCGGCCGGTAACAAGATCGCCGCCCTCGGTGCCGCACTGCGGGCATTCCCGGACATTACTGCCCAATTCGAGGCCGGTGATCTTTCGCTCGATCATGCGGCAATGATCGCCGCGTTCTGCGAATCCCCACCAAAAGGAATGCCGGAGAACGCTCTACCGTCCTGCATGGCAACCCTTCTCGCTGCCGCATCCGGTGTGGAGGCGACCACCATCAAACTCCGCTACGCGATTGCGGTTTTGGAGCGGATTTTCGAATCGGATGAGATCCCGCCCGGTGAGGACGACGACCTCAATGTCTTGCGGATTGCTCCGACGCTCAACGGGCGCGTGGCCATCAAGGGTGATTTCGATGCACTCACGGGCGAAATGCTGTTGTCGGCGCTCTCGGGTCTGTCGATGCCGAAACCGGCTGCGGACGGAACCCCGGATCAGCGATCGGCAGCCATACGAACCGCCGACGCCTTCACGGAACTGATTCGCCGGTACCTCGACAACGCCGTCACCGGTGTTGATGGCGGTCAGCGTCCGCATGTGAACGTGCACATCACCGCGAAAGACCTTGCCGAGCATCGCGAATGCGCCACCATGCGCAGCGAAGGCGCATCGGATGATGGTGAGTTCTACGGCAGTGCGTTCGATGACGACGAGCCTGATGTCGAGGATCTTGATGTGGGATACATGCCCTGGATGGGACCGCTCAGTGTGAGCCTGACCCGGATGCTCGCCTGCGATTGCATGCTCTCGACCGTGTTGATGGACGGCAACGGTGCGCCGTTGGATGCGACGCCGCACAAACGCCTCGTCACACCGGAACAACGCACCGCACTGATTGCCCGGGACAAAGGCTGCGCCTTCCCCAACTGCGATGCCGTACCGGCGTGGTGCGACGCGCACCATATACAACCCTGGTCAACCGGCGGACTGACGGTGATGGACAACCTCACCCTCCTCTGCCGTAGCCACCACCGGTTGATTCACAGCACCAGCGGATTCCGCGGAATCTGGGAAATCAAAATGGGCACCGATCACAAACCCTGGTTCATCCCACCAGCCGCGATCGACCCGAAACAACGACGCCGCCGCTCCACCACCCGCCAAGGACCAGTCCACCGAGACTGAAAACGGTTCCACCGGAAGTGAATACCGTGTGAGAGCTTCGCATCACCAGCTAGCCGGTGCGAAGCCAACACGCATGCGCGGGTTCGGGTATCTGTTTCTTGGTTCTCGGGTTCTTGATCGCGCGAACGGCTGACGATTCATTTTCCTGCGTGGCAGTGTGGACAGTGGCAGTGTGGACAGAGGGGCCCTGTCCGCGGATAGTGAGGAAGCACAGTGACCGACTCGGATCGCCCGCACGGCGATGTTTATGTACAGCGCGAGGGTGGCGTCACCACCATCGTCATGAATCGTCCCGACCGAAAGAATGCCGTCGACGGGCCGATGGCCGCGCAGCTGCGTGACGCATTTCTGGACTTCGAAGCCGATGATACTGCGCACGTCGCAATACTCTGGGGTGCCGGTGGAACTTTCTGCGCCGGAGCAGATCTGACGGCAGTGAATGATCCGTCGCGCTTGCATGAACTCGACCCGGAGGGCGGCGGTACGGGGCCGATGGGTCCGAGTCGGCTGGCGCTGTCGAAACCGCTGATCGCCGCTGTCAGTGGGTATGCGGTAGCCGGTGGCCTGGAATTGTCCTTGCTGGCCGATCTGCGAGTCTGTGAGGAAAACTCGGTCTTCGGTGTTTTCTGTCGGCGCTGGGGAGTGCCCTTGATCGACGGCGGAACCGTGCGATTGCCACGCATAGTGGGACAAGGCCGCGCACTCGACATGATCCTGACGGGGCGGCCCGTCGACGCCCAGGAAGCACTCTCGTTCGGGCTGGTGAATCGTGTTGTTCCGGTGGGTGACTCCTTGGCAGCAGCGCAAGAACTGGCGCAGCAGCTCACTGCGTTTCCGCAGCTGTGCATGCTGGCGGACCGGGTGTCGGCGTACCGGTCATTCGACCTTCCGCTCGCGGAAGCGCTGCGAGCGGAAGGTGCTGCTGGTAGTCCGATTGTCGCTGCCGAAGGTGCGCGCGGAGCGGCGGCCTTTGCTGCCGGTGCGGGACGGCACGGACGGTTCGAGAACGACACTCAGCAAAACAGCACTCAGCAAAACGACACTCAGCAATAAGTGCCGCGCGATTCTCAGCTGAGGCGTTCGAACACGGCAGCCAGTCCCTGGCCGCCGCCGATGCACATGGTTTCGAGGCCGTAGCGGGCTTCCCGTCGATCCATTTCGCGCAGCAGGGTGGCGAGGATTCGTCCGCCGGTCGCACCTACGGGGTGACCGAGTGAGATGCCGGAGCCGTTGGGGTTGATGCGGGGGTCGTCGGCTTCGAGTTTCCAGGTGCGCAGAACTGCAAGTGCCTGTGCGGCAAAGGCTTCGTTGAGTTCGATGACGTCCATGTCCGCCAAGGTGAGGCCGAGGCGGCCAAGTGCCTTCTCGGACGCCGGAACGGGGCCGATGCCCATGGTGCGGGGTGGAACACCGGCAACACTCCAACTGGCAAGGCGGGCAAGGGGACGCAGACCGAGTGAGCGTGCCTTCTCGGCGGTGGTGACGATGGCGAGTGCCGCGCCGTCGTTCTGACCGCTCGCGTTGCCGGCCGTGACGGTGGAGTCGGGATCGATCTTGCCGCGCATGGGGCGAAGGAGGGCAAGGGATTCCATCGAGGTGTCGGCGCGCGGATGCTCGTCGGTGTCGACGAGGAGTGCGTCGCCCTTGCGCTGGGGTACGGAGACCGGAACGATTTCCTGGGCGAAGATGCCATTCTTCTGGGCGGCGACTGCGCGCTGATGAGACTGCACGGCTAATGCGTCCTGATCCTCGCGGCTGATGGAGAACTCTGCCCGCAAGTTCTCTGCGGTTTCGATCATGCCTCCGGGAACCGGGAAATCGCGGCCGCCGGCAGTGACACGGGCGCGGGCCAGACGATCACTGAGCGCCACGGCTTCACCTTTGACGCCCCAACGCATTCCGGTGGCGTAGAACTCGGCCGCACTCATGGACTCGGCGCCGCCGGCGAGAACCAGATCGCTGCCGCCGGACTGAACCTGCATGACTGCCGCGATGATCGCCTGCAATCCGGATCCGCAGCGCCGATCCACCTGCATGCCGGGGACATCGATGCCGAGTCCGGCATTGAGCGCGGCAATGCGGCCGATGGCCGGGGCCTCACCGCTCGGGGATGCCTGCCCCAAGATCACGTCGTCCACATCGGAACCGGAAATTCCGGTGCGCGAGACGAGTTCGGTGATGAGGGTGGAAGCGAGGTCTTCCGGTGCGATGTCGCGGAAGACACCGCCGAAGCGGCCTACCGGTGTGCGGAGCGGTTCGCAGATGACGACGTCAGGCATAAGTTCTTCCTTGGAGTGGGCTCGATCAGCGCGTAGCAGCCGAGTGATTGTTCGAGGATTGAGTACGGCCGAGATCGGCGGAAATCGCGTCGGCGGTGGCTATCGCAGCCGGAACAAGTTCAGCGAGAACCGCTTCGGTGCTGTAGCGGGCAGCCTGGGTGGAAATATTCACCGCAGCAACCACGGCGCCGTTGGCATCGCGAATCGGTGCTGCGAGCGATCGCAACCCCTCTTCGAGCTCCTGATCGACCACTGAGTAACCGTCGGCGCGAATCTTGTCGAGTTCGGCCCGCAGTTCTTCGGGAGTCGAGATGGTCTTGCCCGTGAGACGTGTGAACGAGACTCGGGACAGGTACTGCTCGAGTGCGTCGTCTGGCAGACCGGCGAGCAGCACTCGCCCCATGGACGTTGCGTACGCCGGAAAGCGAGTGCCGATGGTGATGGAAACCGTCATGATGCGGCTGACCGGTACGCGGGCGACGTACACGACGTCGTCGCCGTCGAGGATGGAGACCGAGGTGGATTCCCGGACCTTGGCGGACAGCGCCTCCAGATGCGGTCCCGCGAGCTCGGGCAGCGACAGGCTGGACAGGTAGCTGTACCCGAGTTCGAGAACGCGTGGAGTCAGCCAGAACACCGAACCATCCGTACGTACGTACTGGAGCTCCACCAGAGTGAGCAGAAACCGACGCGCTGTGGCACGCGTGAGATCGGTGGTCCGGGCGACTTCACTGAGCGTGCGCCGGGGGTGCTCGCCATCAAACGCCTTGATGACGGACAGTCCGCGGGCCAGCGACTGCACGTAGTCGGGTGACGGCCCCGGCGACTGGTCGCTGTTAATTTCGCTCATGGTGTCGTGTTCTCCTCGGGCTTCGGCGTGAGGTCCGCGAGTGCCTGCTTACCCAGCGCAAAAGCCTGATTGCTGTTCGGCACACCCGCATAGACCGCGGTATGGAGAAATACTTCCACGAGTTGATCCGGATCCATTCCGCTGCGCAGTGCGGCGCGGATATGCATGTCGAGTTCGTGCTCGTTGCCGACTGCGGTGAGTATCGCGAGAGTCAGCAGCCTGCGTGTGTGGTGATCGAGTCCGGGACGCGACCAAATGTCACCCCAGGCGGTGCGAGTGATGAAATCCTGGAACGGCGCGGTGAACTCGGTGGCGCCGGCGACGGACCGATCGACGTGGGCGTCACCGAGAACCTGGCGCCGGACGGTCATCCCGGCCGCGACCGCGGCGCTGCGCTGAGCAACCGCCGGTGTATGCGAGGAAATATGCGCCGCAAGGAGTTTGGTGACGCGTCCGGCCTGCTCGACATTGGCGAGGTGCGCTCCGGGATCGACGACGTGCATCACGGAGTCGGCAATACCGTCGGCAATCGCTGCCAGGGTGGCCGGGGGAGTCGACGGGTCCTGCTCACCCGCGATGAGGAGGGTCGGAGCCACGATCCGGGCGAGGTCGCCGCGGCCGTCCCAGACGGCGAGTGCTTCGCAGCAGGCAGCGTATCCCTCGTCGGGTGTTGCCTCGACCATCGCCACATGCCGCGCGACAAGTTCCGGATCGCTTTTGGCAAGTCCGGGTGTGAACCAGCGGCCGACAACAGCTGCGGCAATGGACGCGATGCCGTCGGTGCGGACGGTCTGCGCTCGATCGATCCACGGCTGGGCCGGGGCAAACTGCGAGGACGTGCACAGCAATGTCAGGGTGTCGACGCGAGTGGGATGGTGCGCGGCGATCCACTGGCTGACTGCACCGCCGAGGGAGAGTCCGACCAGGTGAACCGACTCGAGTTCGAGCGAATCGATCAGTGCGATGACGTCTCCGGCAAGGTCCGCGACGGTGTACGGGCCGGCGGGTACCGGGGACTTACCGTGACCACGATGATCGACGGCGACGACGCGGTAGCGGTTCGACAGCGCATGGATCTGCGGCGCCCACATGGAGAGATCGGATCCGAGCGAGCCGAGGAACACGACTGCGGGAGCATCGGGATTGCCGGTCTGGTGAAAGTTGAGCGCGACGCTCATCGGGGTCCTCCTGTGGGGCGTGCGGCGAGGGCTCGGTCGACCAGGTCGGTGGCGTGGCCCAGATACTGTGCTGGATCAAGAAGTTCGGTAAGTTCGGCTGCGGTCAAGTGTTCCGTGATTGCCGGGTCGCGGTCCAAGCGCGTGCCGGAAGCGGCTGCGGCGGTGACGATGTCACGAGCACGATCGGTGTGCGCCGAGAGTGCCTTCGTGACCCGTTCGGCAAGAATCAAACCACCGGTGATGTCGAGGTTGCGTGCCATCGAATCGGTATGCACCTGCAAGCCGGCAAGACTGACGCACAATTGATGCGCCGCTCCGCCGGCCAGACGCAGGAGATCTGTGACGGTTTCCCACTCCGCATGCCACGGACCGGCCGCCCGCGCGAACTCGTGATCCATGTTGGACAGCGCTGTGGCGACGAGTGCGGGAACACGCCGCGCCGCCGCACGGGCGGTAACGGCGGCAACCGGATTCTGCTTGTGCGGCATGGCGGATGAGCCGCCTGGAGTTTTCTCGGCAACTTCGGAAAGCTCCGTCGATGCCATGACGGTGATGTCTGTAGCCGGTTTGGACACGGCCCCAGCGACGATGCCGAGGGTGGTTGCCAGTTCGGCGATGGTCACGCGATCGGTATGCCACGGAACAAGCTGCCGAGCCAAGCCGAGTTCGTCGGCAAAAGCGTCGGCGAGTGCGAGACCGTTCGGATACGACGCGGCGAGTGTGCCTGCGGCACCGCCGAATTGAACGGGCAATGTCGACAGTACGGTCTCGAGTCGATTGGCAGCGGCGTCGAGTGCGGTGAACCAGCTTGTTGCCAGTAGCCCGAAGGTGGTCGGAAGTGCTTGTTGCCCCAGGGTTCTCGCCACCATCGGCGTCGAGCGATGGAGTCGGGCGAGGTGAGCTGCAGAGTCGGCAGCCCAGGTCAGATCTGCGAGTACAACAGAGCCTGCGCGGCGCGTCAGCAGCATGAGTGCGGAATCCATGATGTCCTGGCTGGTGGCGCCCGGGTGAACAACATTGCCAGGTATACCGTCCTGAGCAACACGTTCACGCAGAATCTTCACGAGCGGGATCACCGGATTACCACCCGAGGCAGAGGCGCGACCCAGTGCGACGATGTCGAGCCCACCGGGTTTGGACAGCTCTGCGGCAGCAGCCGCCACAGCGGCGCACTGGTTACCGTCGGCCAACCCGATCGTGGCCGCCGCACAGCTCAGTGCGGCTTCCACGTCGAGCAACGCGGTCACCCACGCCTGGTCTGACAGATGCTCGGATACCAGGGTGGCACCGAACACCGGATCGAACAGTGCGCCGCGAGTGGACATGTGTACTCCTCTTTACAGCTCGAAGAAGGGCGTCTCGACGCCGTCGGCGTTGTCGTCCTGAACATAGACCGTCCAGGAGTACCCACCGTCGACCTTTGTTGCAACCAACTTGGCGCGTTCGGTTTCGGTCAGCGAACTCAGCACCGGATCGGTCGCGTGCGCGTCTGCGTCTTCCGGGAAGTACAACCGAGTGACCAGGCGATCGAGCATGCCGCGGGCAAAAATCGAGACGTTGACGTGGGGAGCTTCGTCAACCTCGGTTTCGGTGGGCAGTGCGCCGGGCTTGACGGTGTGGACCAGGGCAGTTCCGGTGGGATCTGCTGCGCTGCGGGCGAACCCACGGAAGCCTGCCGGGGTGAGCTCGACTGCGCCGCGGGGATCGTCGGGATGGTTGAAGCGCCCGAGCGTATCTGCCTGCCACGTCTCGATCATCGCGTCGGCCACCGGTGTGCGGTTGCCGTCGATCACCGTGATGGCGAGTGTGATTCGGTCAGGAGCGTCGGAAGGGGCCGCGTCGGGTCCGTCAGCCCAGGGGAGGCCGATATGCCAGTACGGGCCGACGGTCTGTGACGGCGTGACTCCGAAAGGTGCCGTGGTGAAATCGCCGGGGACGACGGGGTATGTCGGGGCGAGCGAAGCGACGGGGGATGTCGGGGCGAGCGAAGCGACGGGGGATGTCGGGGCGAGCGAAGCGACGGGGGATGTGGCTGGTGCAGGCTTCGCAGTTTTGTCAGTCATCGTGGTCTTCCTCGTTCTCGAATACGGATGCGTTGCGCCCGCGCAGGACGATGTCGAAGCGGAACCCGAGAGCCCAGTTGGGTGCTGTGGCGGTGTAGTCGAAGACGCTGACCATGCGATGACGCGCTTCTTCAGGTACGGCGTTGTAGATCGGGTCCTGGAAGAACATCGGGTCGTCGGGGAAGTACATCTGCGTCACCAGGCGCTGCGTGAATGCCGTACCGAAGAGCGAGAAGTGAATGTGGGCCGGGCGCCACGCGTTGTCGTGGTTCATCCACGGGTAGGCGCCTGGCTTGATGGTGGTGAACGAATAGTGGCCGTCGGCGTCCGTCACACAACGGCCGAGACCGTTGAAGAACGGATCGAGTGGAGCCGGCCAGTTGTCACCCGTGTGGCGGTAGCGTCCGCCGGCGTTGGCCTGCCACACCTCCAGAAGGGTGTGGGGGACTGGCTTGCCGTCACCGTCGAGGACACGGCCGTGAACCACGATGCGCTGTCCTTGTGCTTCGCCTCCGTTGGCGATGGTCAGATCGTTTTCACCAGCGCCGACGCGGTCCTCACCGAAAACCGGCCCGGTCAATTCCGTGAGGCGCTGCGGGAGCAGCTTCAGCGGTTGCTTGGGGTGGCGGAGGGAGGTGGTCTTGTAGTCCGCGAAATCAGCCGGGGCGTTGACGCCGGTCGGCCGCTGGTACCTCGGCGGTAAATGCAGCATAGGGAACCTCGTCGTTCGATTACGTGTTCGCAATGTGTACAGGTGATGCGCTCTGCGAACAGACTAGTTCGTTGTTGTGACCCAGGCAATGCCGGGGGCGAGAAATGTTCGTGATCCGCACAGGGGTTCACAATACGTACGGCGCACGCTACTGTGATCGACATGATGGACAAAGTCATTCCCACTGCAGCCGAGGCCGTCGCGGACGTGCCGGACGGCGTCACGATCGCTGTCGGAGGATTCGGGCTCGTCGGAGTGCCCGAGATCCTCATCAACGCTCTGCTCGAGCAAGGCGCAACGTCACTCGAGACCGTGAGTAACAACTGCGGCACTGATGGATTCGGCCTCGGGGTGCTCCTCGAGAAGGGGCGGATTCGCCGGACCGTCAGCTCGTACGTGGGCTCCAACAAGGAGTTCGCTCGCCAGTATCTCGCCGGTGAACTGGAAGTGGAGCTCACTCCGCAGGGCACCCTCGCTGAGCGCATGCGCGCCGGTGGCGCAGGTATCCCCGCGTTCTTCACGCCCGCTGGTGTCGGCACCCAGGTCGCCGACGGCGGCTTGCCGCTCCGCTACGACGGAAGCGGTGGCATCGCAGTTGCCAGCCCGCCCAAGGAAACTCGTGACTTCGACGGCGTCACCTACGTGATGGAACGAGGCATCGTCGCCGACTACGCCCTGGTCCACGCCTGGAAAGGCGACCGGCACGGCAACCTCGTCTACCGAGCAAGCACTCAGAACTTCAACCCGGCCGCGGCAACATCCGGTCGGATCACCATCGCTCAGGTGGAACACCTCGTGGAACCCGGCGAACTCGACCCTGCCGAGATCCACACACCAGGCATCCATGTCCAGCGAGTTGTCCACGTCGGCCCCGTGACGGTCGGCATCGAGAATCGGACGGTACGAGCATGACACTGACAAACGAGGCGGGCCAAGCTCCCACCAAACTCACCCGTGAAGAGATGGCTGCGCGGGTCGCTCGCGAACTCGAAGACGGCCAGTACGTGAACCTCGGCATCGGCATGCCGACGCTGGTTCCGAACTATCTGCCCACCGACATCACCGTCGTATTGCATTCGGAGAACGGCGTTTTGGGTGTCGGGCCGTATCCGACCGAGGATGAACTCGATCCCGAACTGATCAATGCCGGTAAGGAAACCATCACGGTGCTGCCAGGCGCGTCGTTCTTCGACTCGTCCGCGTCGTTCGGCATGATTCGCGGTGGCCAGGTGGACGTTGCTGTCCTCGGGGCCATGCAGGTCAGCGCCACCGGTGATCTCGCGAACTGGATGATTCCCGGTCACATGGTCAAGGGAATGGGCGGCGCGATGGACCTGGTCCACGGCGCCAAGCGCGTCATCGTGATGATGGAGCACGTGTCGAAGAAGGGTGAGCACAAGATTGTCGAAGAATGCTCCCTTCCGCTCACCGGCAAGGGTTGTGTGCAGCGGATCATCACCGACATGGCGGTCATCGACGTGACCGCCGACGGTCTTCGCCTGGTCGAAACGGCGCCGGGAGTGAGCGTCGACGACGTTGTTGCCGCCACCGGAGCAAAACTGCTCGTCTGACGGTTCAGCGGACTCCACGAGTGCGGAACTGCACGCTGATCCGCGGGCCGAGGGCGCGAGCGCTCTTGGGTACAGCGTGCTCCCACGTCCGTTGGCACGAACCTCCCATGACCAGCAGGTCGCCGTGCCCGAGGTTGAAGCGGATGGACTCACCGCCGCCGCGGGGACGAAGAAGTAGCGGGCGGGCAGCACCGAGCGACAGGATGGCTACCATCGTGTCCTCGGTGCGGCTTCGCCCGGTGTCGTCGCCGTGCCACGCGACGCTGTCGCTGCCGTCGCGGTAGAAGCACAGGCCGGACGTGGTGAACGATTCGCCCAGTTCGCTGCGATAGTGGCTGCTCAGAGCGTCCCTCGCCTCGGTGAGCAGGGGATCCGGTAGTGGCTCGTTCTCGTTGTAGAAACACACCAGTCGCGGAACGTCGACCACGCGGTCGTACATCTGCCGCCGTTCGGCACGCCAGGGCACCGATCGTTCGAGGGTGTCGAACACGGCCTCGGATCCAGTGAGCCAGGCCGGCCTGTGATCGACCCACGCGCCCGCGGTGAGTGTCCGTCGTTGCAGGGTGTTGTCGAGGTCAGCCAAGGAAACACCCAGGTCGACATTGTCGAACAGTGACGGTTGCATGGCGCTGGTCATGGAAACCAGAGTACACCCAAGGTAGAACATATGTTCGAATTCTCGAATGACGTGTGGCCATCAAATTAGGCGGCCCACCTCCCGGCGAGTGACAGCCGGGCGGCAGGCCTGTTGCGGCTGACCCCTCGCTCCGAAATCTCCGCCGCAATCGGTCAATACCCCGGAAGGCTGCTCGCGAAACACGCCTACGTCGCTTCTTGCCCCGCCGCCGCGGCAGATTGCGCCTGCCACCGCTCTTCGACGCGTCCCAGCTTCCATACGGCAATCGCAACAAGCCAGGTGATCGCAAACAGCCCCACGATGATGAAGCCCATCGCGCCCCAGTCCAGGCTGCCGATCGTGCCCAGGATTCCGGTGTGAATCTCGAGCTTCTCGGTGAAGATCGACATGATCTCCTGCACTCCGATGATGAGGGCGACGGCAACAGACAAGCCGGTAATCACCATGTTGTAGTAGATCTTTCGGACCGGCTGCGCAAACGCCCAACCGTAGGCAAAATTCATGAACGAACCGTCGATGGAGTCGAAGAGGCACATCCCGGCGCAGAACAGAATCGGCAGAACGAGAATCGAATACCACGGTAATCCCGTCACAGCTGCGCCGCCGGCGATGACGAGCAAGCCGACCTCGGTTACGGTGTCGAACCCCAGGCCGAACAGTAATCCGACTGGATACATGTGCCATGGCTTGCGGACCGTTTTCATGACCGGCCCCAGAATCTTGTTCAACGCGCCGCGGCTGTCGAGTTCCTTCTCGAGTTGTTCTTCGTCGAACGTTCCGGCCTTGTATTTTGTATAGACCCGGTGAATTCCGATGAGGGACACAAGGTTCAGGAGGCCGATCAGGATCAGGAATGTGCCCGAGACAGTGGTTCCGAACAATCCGGCCCATTTCCCCAGGTCGGAATTCTCGTCAGAGAGGGTGGACGCCAGCCGTCGTACGCCCAGCGCGAGCAGTGCAACCATGACAAATACGATGGTCGAATGGCCGAGTGAGAACCAAAACCCCACGGACATGGGCTTTTTGCCATCGGCAACAAGCTTGCGTGTTGTGTTGTCGATGGCGGCGATGTGGTCGGCGTCGAAGGCATGTCGCATTCCGAGCGTGTAGGCGGTGACGCCCAGTCCGACGCCGAACGCGCTGCCCTCGACGGTGTAGTGCCCGGGAACGACCAGGCCGAGCAGCACTGCCCAGCCGACGACGTTGAGCGTGACGACCGTGGCCGTCATTCCGATGATGCTGCGTCGCTGGGAGCGGTCCAGGCTCGTCCACGCTGCGACGAGTTTGTTTCCGGTCGAGTGTGTATCCGTCGTCATCGAACGTCACCGATTTCGTGTGGAGGGTCGGCGGGCCTGACACGGAAAAATGTCATAGATAAATCGTATAAGTGTTCAACTGTTCAGATAAGGGCGTTATTGTTACAGATTGCCCATCAGGGAGTAAAGGTGCTTTGCTGCCTGATGGGAAAGTCAGGCGAAGATCGTGTTCATCAACGCGACGTACATCGCGGTCCCGACGACGATGCTCAGCACTGCGTTCTTTCGCCACAGATGGATTGCGGCGGTGGCCGAGACGGCGATCAGTTCGGGTAATCCGTGTGAGGGCCCGGTGACGGAGACGTTCTTCAGTGAGTACATCACCAGGATCAGCATCACTCCCGCCGGCATGTAGATGCCGAGGTACGCGACGAGGGCCGACGAGCGCAGTGGTTTCAGGACGGCAAAGGGTATGGCGCGCAACGCAAAAGTGACGACGGCCATGATGGCAACGGCGCTGAAGATGTACGTGGTGTCAGGCATCTACTGCTGCTTTTCGGGAGGTGGCGAAGTATCGGATGATCAGGAAGGTGACAAACCCGCCCATGGCGATCGGTAAGACATGTTCGGGTGCGATGAGGCGGGCCACCAGTGCGCAGGTGACCGCTGCCGCTGGGACGGTGTAGCCGCTTTGAGCTCGCATCGCTTCGATCGACAGGACGACGAACAGGGCTGTGAGCGCAAAGTCCATTCCGACGATCGAATCGGGAATCCATTGTCCCGCAGTAGCTCCGAGAATTGCTCCGCCAACCCAGTAGCCGTGCAGGAACAGTTGCGAGAAGACGATGACCCGGCCGGAGAGGGCTTTGGGATCGGTTGTCACCGACATGGCATACGCCTCGTCGGTGAGAGCGAACATGCTGTAGAAGCGTGCAAACGGATTCTGCACCTTGTTCAGTGGGAAGCTCAGCGCATAAAAGACGTGCCGAAAGTTGACCAGCAACGCGGTGAGTGCGACGTAAGGCAGGGGAGTCATCGCGGCGACCATGCCGACGGCAATGAACTCGAGCGATCCGGCATAGATCAACGAAGTGAAAACCAGTGCCCACCAAGGGTTCAGGCCTTGCTGCACAACAAGCACCCCGAGGGCGATGCCGAGTGGCAGGAGTCCGATGCCGACCGGCAATGACAATGCAAAGGCGCGTCGCCACGCCGGGTTCTGGCGCGCGGCATCGACGGCAGTTGCATCCGCTGATGTTGAAGATTCGATCACCACAGAAATGTAGTACAAAGTCCGCGGTTGACGATTGCCCAGAATGCGCGGAATTCAGACTTTGCGCAATAATATCCGCATGGATGCCATGGATGACGCAATTTTATTCCACCTCCGTCAGGACTCCAGTCTGACCAACACCGAATTGGCGGATCTGGTGGGGCTGACGCCGTCGCCGTGCCTGCGCCGGGTCAAGAAACTCGAGGCCGACGGAGTCATCACCGGTTACCGGGCAATCGTCAGCCCCGAGGCGCTCGACCGCGGATTTCAGGTGATCGTGACCGCCGAGATCGGCGTCAACGACCAGGCGACCATCGAGGACTTCGAATCGCGCGTCGCGGCTTTCGACGAAGTGATCGAATGTCGACGGCTCTTCGGGATCCCCGATTACTTCATTCGCGTCGCGGTGAAGGATCTCGCGACATACGAACAATTCATGGCCACCAAACTCAGTGGCCTCCCCGCTGTGTCACGGGTGACCTCGCTCATCACGATGAAAACCATCAAGAGTGTGGACTGAGATTTTTGTCGGTAGGTGGCGTTAACGTCGGAACATGGGATACGAATTTCAAGTCACAGTGGATTCCGCGCAACCACATGAACAGGCAAAATGGTGGGCGGCCGCACTCGGCTGGGCTGTCGAGCCGAGCGATGAGGATTTCATCAGAGGTCTCGTCGCAGCTGGGCACGCGCAAGAATCCGATACAACCACTTTCGAAGGCGTGCTCGTCTGGAGGGAAGGTGCAGCCATCAGCGACCCGGAACATCCGGAGCGTCCGCGAGTTCTGTTTCAGCTGGTGCCCGAGAAGAAAACGGTGAAAAACCGACTTCACCTGGATATCAGAGTGGGAGACAACCGTGAGGACGTAGCCGCTCATCTCGAGGCGGTCGGCGCGACGATACTTCACCGAGGTCAGCAAGGCCCGAGCGTGTGGATCACGATGTCCGACCCGGAGGGCAACGAATTCTGTGTCAGTTAGCGGTACGAGCTGGGAGTATCTCCGGTCCAGCGTTTGAACGCGCGGCGGAACGCGCTGGGCTCGGAGAACCCGAGGCGAGCCGACAGGACGTCTACCGACTCGCCCCGGCCAAGGCCGGCGATCGCGACGTCGCGGAGCACCTCTTCGCGTAGCTGATTCAGTGACGTGCCCTCGCGGCGAAGCAACCGTCGCAAGTGCGGCACGCTGATCGAGAGCATTTCGGCAATCTCTTCCGCTGTCGAGGTGCGCCCCTTCACGCCTAACTCCACAACTCGGCGTACCTGGGCTGACGCGGTGCTGTCGTAATCGCGCTCGGACATCAGCTGGATAGGCGACGCGCGCAAGTACTCCTCGAGGGATTCCTCGGTCTGGATGATCGGCGCTCGCATCGCAGAATTGTCGAAATCCAAAGCGGCGCAGGGCGCATCGAACGTAACCGGGACGCCGAAGATGTAGTCGTAGTCTTGGGCCAACCGCGCATCCGGCGCCGAGTACGGGAACTCGACGGCCCGAAGCCTGACCCGCTTGCCGATCAACCACGCGGCAAATCGGTGTAGGAGGATCAGCATGAAGTCCGTTGTCACGCGTGCCGCGATATCGGGTTCGGAGATTCCTTCCCGCGGGTGACCGGAGAAACTGATGCGTGTGCTCTCCTCACCCGCTTCTATCGTCAATGGGGCCAAACTCGGCAGTGCTCGGATCACATCTGCCATCCGAGCGAAAGCGCTACCGAGGTCGGGGCAGTGAATCAATGTCAGGCAGATCAGCCGAAAGGTGCCGCGGGGGACAGGGGCGCGCCCGAGACCGAACAATTCGTCGTTCGTGATCTGCCAGGTGGTTTGGATGAACGTAGTTACTTGAGTGGGGGTGAGCCGGGCACGTGGGTCCGCGAGCGTGGTGAGATCGATTCCCGCTGCCCGCAAGGCGCCCGACAAGTCCACATTGTTGTCCGGCGAGAACATGAGATAACGCTGAATAAATGCAGTGGGGATGGTGCGAGCATTCATGGGTGAGCGGCTCCCCGGAGCAGATGGAGGCGTCTCGCTGCTTCGGCAAGTACGTGGTCCTGTTTGCAGAATGCAAACCGCACCAAGTGCTTCCAGCTGTCACGGTTGTCGGCGAATACGTCGACGGGGACGGCTGCGACTCCGATGCGTTCCGGTAACGCGCGGCAGAAATCTCCCGCGTCGGATTCGCCCAGTGGCCGGATGTCCGCGAGCAGAAAGTAGGTGCCACCTCCCGAATGCACGTGGAGTCCCGCGTCGGTCAACGCGTCGGCAAGCACATCTCGCTTGGACTGCAGACTCGATCGCAGATCCGCGACCCACGCTTGCTCGTTGGTCAATGCATAGGCGACAGCCGGCTGGAACGGCGCGCCGGCAACAAAGGACATGAACTGTTTGGCCGCGCGCACGCCGTCGATGAGCTCGCGCGGGCCGATCGCCCAGCCGGTCTTCCAGCCGGTGACATTGAAAGTTTTTGCGGCGCTGGACACTGTGACGGTGCGTTCACGCATTCCGGGCAGCGACGCCATCGGTGTATGCGTGAGGCCGTCGAACACCAAGTGCTCGTAGACTTCGTCGCTCAGCACGATCAGGTCGCGTTCGCACGCAATTTCTGCAAGTGCGCGCAATTCGTCATCGGTGAACACCGTCCCGGTGGGGTTGTGTGGACTGTTGACCACCAGCATCTTTGTCTTGGGGGTAATCGCTGCCTTGACTGCATCGATGTCGACAACAAATTTGTCACCCGACGCGACCAACGGAACGGTACGACGGATCGCGCCGGCCAGAGCGACGGAAGCCGCGTACGAGTCGTAGTACGGCTCGATAAGTACTACTTCCTCACCGGGTTCGACCAAACCCAGAATTGCAGCGCTGATCGCTTCTGTGGCTCCGACGGTCACCAGTACTTCGGAATCAGGATCGAATTCCAAGCCGTACCGTACTATCCGGTCGGCGGCAACGGCCTGGCGTAGAACTGGCATACCCGGGCCCGGCGGATACTGGTTGACTCCGTCGGCGATGGCTTGGCGCGCGACGTCGAGCATCGCGGCGGGTCCGTCGGTGTCGGGAAATCCTTGGCCGAGATTGACGGCGTTGTGAAGAGTTGCCAGTGCCGTCATCTCCGCGAAGATCGTGGACGCAAAAGGCTGCAGGCGCGAAACGGTGCGATTGCGGGGCGTCGAAGGCATCTTTGCAGCTTAGTCGGCGGCAGATGCATCTTCACATTGCTGTCAAGGCTCGGTTCAGCACGTTTAGAACCCCGCGTTCGTTCCACTCTGTAAGTGGCACCGATTGTGGTGCCGCAGACTTACGGAGGTTGTCATGCCCCGCATACCCGCAGTGGCGCCCGGTGACGGCGGACCACTGATCAAAGTGGCGTACAAGTTCGCCGCCCGGCAGTTCGACGAGGTCCCTGAACCGTTTGCCGTGCTCGCGAACCACAAGAAGCTGTTTCTGGCGGCCGCCGGGCATGAAATGGCAGTGCAGAAAGCGTCCAAAGTTCTGCCGGTGAGTGTCCGGGAGTTGGCGGTCTACCGAGTCGCCTCTACCGTGGGTTGTTCGTGGTGCGTCGACTTCGGCACGATGCTCGCGCGTCTGGACGGCCTTGACGTCGAGCGTTTGAAAGCGATTGAGCATTATCGAGACTCGCCGCTCTACAGCGAGGACGAGCGAGCAGCCATCGCGTACGCGGACGCGATGACAGGCGACCCACACGGTGAGCACGGAGTTACCGACGAGCAGGTTGCGGACCTCGAGAGTCGGTTCGGTAGGGCAGGCGTGGTGGAGCTGACCTATCAGATCGGGCTGGAGAACATGCGCTCGCGAATGTATTCCGCGTTGGGAATCACGGAACAGGGATTCGGTACCGACTCCTGCCGAGTTCCGTGGTCTCAAGAGTAGAACTCCGCAAGAGCGGATGAATTGATCTATTTTTAACGCACTTGCGGACATTTTGGCTTGTTCGGGGCTGCTGCGAGCCCTACGATCATGAGGTGCCCAACATACGAATACGCGAAGCGGCCGGGCTACTGGGTGTCAGTGACGACACCGTGCGTCGGTGGATCGACAGCGGGCAGCTGAGCGCGGCAACCGACGATTCGGGTCGCAAGGTGATCGACGGCGCCGAACTGGCTGCGTTTGCGCGATCCAACGCGGCTCCCGCTCCCGTGGATCCGCTGAGTACCGGGACGTCGGCCCGCAACCGGTTTGCCGGCCTCGTGACCAAGGTTGTCACCGACACGGTGATGGCGCAGGTCGAAATGCAGTGCGGTCCGTTCACCGTGGTCTCGCTGATGAGCACCGACGCCGTTCGTGAATTGGGATTGGAAGTCGGCAGCATCGCGGTTGCCGTAGTCAAAGCCACAACCGTGATCGTGGAAACCCCGTCAACGTTGAAAACGCAGTGAGGAAATCAGTGAAAAAAGGGCTCGGAATAGTTGCCTCAGGTGTTCTCTCGCTTGCTCTGGTGAGCGGTTGCAGTAGCTCGGACAGCTCGTCACCTTCGACGTCGGCTGCCAGTACTTCGGCAACAGTGACCGGCGACATCACCGTTTTTGCGGCGGCATCGCTAAAGAACACATTTACCGAACTCGGCAAGGAATTCGAGGCCGAAAACCCCGGAACTACAGTTACTTTCAGTTTCGCTGGTTCGTCGGATCTGGTTGCGCAGATCATCCAGGGCGCTCCCGCGGATGTGTTTGCGTCGGCTGATGCGGCAAACATGAAGAAGGCCACCGACGCTGGAGTTGTTGCAGGTACGCCCTCCGACTTTGCGAGCAATACTCTCACGATCGTGGTGCCGCCTGGTAACCCGAAGGGAATCACCTCGTTCGCCGATTTGGCCAAGGAGGGAACACAATTGGTGATCTGTGCTCCCCAGGTTCCCTGCGGGGCTGCCACAAAGAAGGTCGAAGAAGCGAGCGGTGAAAGCCTGAAGCCGGTCAGTGAGGAGTCCTCGGTAACCGACGTGCTGAACAAAGTCACCTCAGGTCAGGCAGATGCCGGCATCGTGTACGTAACAGACGCGAAGTCGGCGGGCGAGAAGGTCGAGACCATCGCCTTCCCCGAGGCCGCTTCCGTTGTCAACCTGTACCAGGTTGCAGCACTGAAGGATTCGAAGAACCTCACCACCGCGACCAAGTTCGTTGATCTCGTGAGTGGCCCGAAGGGTCTGGTTGTGCTGACGAATGCAGGATTTGCCGCTCCGTGATGCGAATCAGACCGGCAGTCCGTGCTCCGCTCGGGCTGCCGGTATGGATTTATCTCCCTGCCGTGATCGGCGGGGCCTTCGTGATAGTTCCGTTGCTCGCGATGCTGCAGACGGTGCAATGGTCGCAGTTCTGGCAACTCGTGACCTCGGAGTCGTCGATAGCGGCTCTGAAGCTGAGCCTGAAGACCGCGGCGATGAGCACAGTGCTCTGCATTCTCTTCGGGGTACCGATGGCTGTGGTGCTGGCGCGCAGCAGTTTCCGTGGACTGTCGGTACTGCGGTCACTGATCTTGCTGCCGCTCGTCCTGCCTCCGGTAGTGGGCGGAATCGCGCTGCTCTACACGTTCGGCCGTAAAGGGCTGATCGGGGAGCAGTTGGAGGTGCTCGGAATTCAGATCGCATTCTCCACGACCGCCGTTGTTCTGGCACAAACGTTTGTCGCGCTGCCGTTTCTGGTGGTCAGTCTCGAAGGGGCACTGCGGACGGCAGGCACTCGTTACGAGGCCGTGGCATCAACGCTCGGAGCCAGGCCGACCACGGTGCTACGACGCGTCACCCTGCCGCTGGTGATTCCCGGTCTGATCTCGGGAGCCGTACTCGCCTTTGCGCGAGCGTTGGGGGAGTTCGGTGCGACGCTGACCTTTGCCGGGAGCCTGCAAGGAGTCACACGCACCTTGCCGCTGGAGATCTACCTGCAACGTGAGAGTGATCCCGATGCTGCCGTGGCACTTTCGCTGGTTCTGGTCGTTGTTGCCGTGGTCATCGTCGTCGCCGTCCGTGGCCGCGGATCGGCAGGATCACTGTGAGCGGCTTGCACGTGGATGTCGAAATCCCCGAACGCGACGTGATCGCCTCGTTCGACGTTGCCGCCGGTGAGGTGACAGCGATACTCGGCCCGAACGGCGCCGGAAAATCGACGGTGCTGGCTGCTGTTGCGGGACTGCATCATCCGAATCGTGGGCGAATCGAACTCAATGGACGGGTGCTGACCGATACCGCTGCCGGAGTCTGCGTGTCTCCGCACAAACGTGGGACTGTCCTGCTCGCTCAGGACGCACTGCTCTTTCCTCATCTCAGTGCCGTGGACAACGTCGCGTTTGCACCGCGCAGTGCCGGGCGGTCTCGTCGTGAATCCGCGCAGGCGGCCCGCCACTGGCTCGGCGCCGTCGACGCCGGCGAGTTGGCGGATCGGAAACCGTCGCAGCTGTCCGGGGGCCAGGCACAACGTGTTGCAGTGGCGCGGGCACTGGCGGCTGAGCCTGAACTACTGCTCCTCGACGAACCGATGTCAGCACTCGACGTATCGTCGGCCCCGGCGCTGCGTTCCTTGCTGCGACGAGTGCTGCGAACCGGTAACCGCACAGCCGTTCTGGTGACTCACGACGCGCTTGATGCCTTGGCGCTCGCGGATAGCGTCGTGGTTATGGATGGTGGACGCGTCGTCGAACGTGGAGATGTGCGGACGGTGCTGACGCGTCCTCGTAGTACGTTTGCCGCCAGGATTGCCGGAATCAATCTGCGTAGTGGCGTCATGATCGAGGACTGCGCGATCCGAACTCCTGGTGGTACCGCCATCGCCGGCCTTGCCGAAGTGGCTGTGCCAGTGGGTAGCCCAGCAGTTTCGATGTTCGAACCCAGTGCTGTGTCGGTGTATCTCCATCCGCCGCACGGAAGCCCTCGCAACGCGTTCGACGTCACTGTTGCCGAGATCGAGAATCGAGGCTCGACGGTTCGGGTACGCGCCGAGGACGACGAGGGACAGCCGGGACTTTCGGCCGACATCACGACAGCAGCGGCGGCCGAGCTCGATCTCGTACCGGGCGCGACGGTGACCTTCGTTGTCAAAGCGACAGAGACGCTGATCTACGCTCAGTAACGTCTCACACGTTATTCGGCTCGAAGGATGGGTAGTGAACCCCGAAGACGCACCACCAGGGGAGCCTGCCGTTGTTCCCGCACCACGGCCTGCGCGGAGTGTGTTGTTCGGATTGCCGCCGGTGGGAAACCGATTTCCAGGAGCCGTTCGGGTGGCGCTCGCCCTCGCGATTCCGGCGACAATCGCGACGCTTCTCGGATACGGCTCTGCGTCACTTCTCGTCGGGCTGGGAGCCTTCGCCTCGATTTACGGTGAAGGCCGGCCATACCGGAGCCGGTGGAAAGCCGTCGGCATTGCCGCGTTGGCCTTGACGGTTCTCTCCTTCATCGGCGCATCGGTGGGCGAACCGATCCACCGGGCTATCGCCGAAGGCGCCCCCGAGGCTCTCCTGATACTCGTCATTCTGGTCATGGCAGTCGTGGTGTCGACCTGTGCGTTCACGGTTGACGCGTTGCGATTGGGGCCACCAGGAGCGTTCTTCCTCTTGTTGACGACAGAGATCAGTTCGGTGATCGCCACTCCGGGACAACCGCCGACAGAGGTTGCTCTGTGGACGGCCGTAGGCGGAGCGAGCGCACTACTCGTATCCATGACGGGGATCCTGTGGGCGCCGAGAGCGGTGGAACACGCTGCCGTCGACGCGGCCGTGTCGGCCGTCGACGAATACGTGGCGGCGACAGATCAAGCGAACCGTCACGCTGCCGCGCTGCGACTTCAAGATGCATGGCAATGCCTGTACCGCGGAAAGATTGTCGGTACCGATCATCCGCTCACTCGTGAGCTGGAGCGCGCACAGATGCGGATGGCGCGAGCACTGGCCGACGATCACGACCCGGAGTTGATGGCGGACGCAGCTTTCGACATCGACGAGGTAGGTGTGTATCCGCCTTTGCCCGACCCGACGATCCGGTACAGATTTCTGCGTGCCTGCAATCCGTCCAGTCGAGCGACGATCACTGCGATCCGGCTACTTCTGGCCTGCATCGCAGCGGGAAGCCTGACGGTTCTTCTCGGAATCGACCGACCGGATTGGGCAGTGATCGCAGCCGCGATGGTTCTCCACCAGGGGCCGGATCGAATTCTGGGAACCTATCGGGGGATTCACCGGATCGGCGGGACCGTTCTCGGGTTACTGGTGCTCGGCGGGGTGTATCTGTGGAGCCCGACCGGCCTTGCCATGGTGGCGGTACTTGCTGTGCTGCAGTTGGGAATCGAGCTGTTCCTGGTGCGCAATTACGGAGTCGCCGTCATCTTCATCACGCCGATGGCGATCCTTCTGGGTGCCGCCGGTGGCGCACACGGCACCGTGCAGCATCTGGTCCTGAGTCGAATGATCGAAACAGCAGTCGGCGTTGTGGTCGCACTGATCGTGCTGTGGACTGTGGGCCGCCGTGCTCATCGCCGAACTTTGGAGTGGGTCGACGGGCGCGTGGCGCGACTGCTCGGCGTGCTGCTCACCGACATTCGGGTGGCACAGCGTGCGCCGAGTGCAGAATTGTGTCGCGATCTGGAGTTCGAACTTCGCGGCGCCGCCATGGCAGGAATCGATGCAGCGCACAACGAACCGGACTGGGCGACACTGAAGTGGGCAGCGCACACCGAGTTGCATCACCTTGGATCCGATGTGCTGCACCGGTTGTCGTTCGGCACCACTGTGTCGCGCTCGCACCGCGAGAACTGGGAACGACGCTACGCGGCGTGCCGATCGAGTTGACCGGCTTTCACTGTCAGCTCTACTCGGCGAACACGTTCCGTAGTTGCTGTTCCTGCTCATGGCTGAGGTTGGTCGACACCAGTTCACCGGACTGACCGTCGAATGCCTCATGTACTCGGTCGATGATGGCGTCCGAGGTCAGTACGAACAGTGCCGATGTTCCGGGGGTGACATTCTTGCGGACGCCGGCTATGAATTCGTCGTCGATCCCCACATCTGTCAAAGACCCCGCGAGCGCGCCGATCCCGGCTCCGAGCGCAGCTCCGAGCAGCGGGATGAAGAAGAGCAACCCGAATAGCAGTCCCCAGAATGCGCCTCCGAGTGCGCCGGCACCGGTGACGTTGTTGAGCTGGCGAGTCTTGGGCTTATTTGCCCCTTCGGGCCACGACACAAGCGCTGCGTCGCGAACCTTGATCAGTTCCTGTCTCTGAAGGTCTTCGAGTGTGGTGATCGCGGTATCCGCGCCCGAGGGCGTCGGGAACTTCCACACCGTCAAGGTTGCACTCATTCATTTACTCCTTTATCTGCCGAGATTTCCCCGAAGTTGACGGTAGAGATGCGGTTCCGGTGAGCGGTGTCCTGCGTTTCGATACCGATCCATCCTCGATTTCGACTCTCCCGAACACATCACCCGGCACGGATGATCCGGTGACCTAGTGGGGAGGTTCGGACCGGGTCAACCCGAGCAACACGATGAGGCCGCGCGGCAACAACCACTGTGATGGGACTGGCGCACCTTCGGCCGATTCGAGTTCTTGCGTCATGGTCTCCTCCGAACGAATCGCGATGGTGTCCGGAAAAGAATTGCACCGGAGGTTGTTTGCTGTCATCACCCGGAATAGATGAGCGCTCATCCTTTCGGGGTGATGCCAGAAGACCGGATACTTCCGATACTGATCGCACGACGATGTTGCGCAGAAGGAGACATCATGACAAGTGCAGAGACATCTCCAGCCAACCACGCTGTCCGGCAAGGCTTTGCAATCGTTACTACGGCGGCAACTTCACTTTTGTTCGTTGCGGCCATCGGCGAAGCGATCTAGAACGATCTCGGCATTTTCGGGTGGAAACCGTGAGCGAAGAATCCTCGAACACCGAAGACTTTGACGATGATTCAGACTTTGACGATGATTCAGCGGAACGTAGGTACGAACTAGGCGAACCAGCACTTATCCTCGACGGCCGCGTGTTTTACTCGGTGATCTTTGTTGCCGCCCTGGCAACACTTGCGGCTGTCGGAATGCTCGGTGGATTCAGTGTTTGAGAATGATGCAACCCGATAGCTACTTGCAGTGCCGATCGAGCTGACCGAACAGCGGACTACATGTCCCGTTTCGGTGGTCTTCACACATTAAAATCCGGTGTGAATAAATCGTTGACCCACGTAGGGGGCGCCGACATATGGTGTCGGCACTGCCTACAAAGGTACTGCCTTCGACGGTATTACCAGCCAAGGTACTGCCTTCCACGTTTGGAGTCCCACGTGTTCTCGTCCTGTCGCTGTTGTCGCTGAACCGACAACCACCCGCATCTGCCTCCGCAGAGCACATCGTACGACGCTGCGTGAACTTCACCCGTCGAGCGCTCTCTGCAGGACATGACGTTTCGGTATAGCCGAGGGCCGATGTAGCCGATCACGGCACAAATCATCTTCTACAGGAAGCACCTTCATGATTCGCCCCCGTTTCGCGCGCTCTGTCGCCGCGGCCCTCGCACTTGTCTCTCTAGCCGGCCTCGCCGTCGCATGCTCAGGTTCCTCCGACGAAGTGGTCAAGACCGCTGACGGTAAGACCGTCCTTCGCTACGAGGGGAGTGCAGGTCAGGTATTGTTCCCGGAACTTGCCGCCGACCTCGGGTATTTCAACGACGTGCAACTCGACTGGATCGGCGACACCACCAGTGGTCCGCAGAGTATCCAGAATGCAGCCACCGGTCAGACCGACTTCGGCGGAGCCTTCAACGGAGCCATCGTGAAGTTGGCTGCTGCCGGATCTCCGATCACTTCGGTCATCGGTTACTACGGCTCGGACAAGCAGAGTTTCAATGGGTACTACGTACTTGACGGTAGTCCGATCACATCGGCAAAGGACCTGATCGGCAAGAAGGTCGGAATGAACACCCTCGGGGCGCACCACGAGTTTGTCGTCCGTGAATGGCTTGCGCGGGAAGGTCTTACGCCGGACGAGATCAACCAGGTGGAACTGATCGTTGTTCCGCCGGTCAACACGGAACAGGCACTACGCCAGGGTCAGATCGACGTCGCAACCCTCGGATCGGTCTTCCGAGATTCGGCTCTCGAACGTGGAGGTCTGCGTGAGCTTTTCACGGACGAATCGCTGTTCGGATCGTTCACCTACGGCACGTTGGTATTCCGCGACGACTACATCGCGCAGAACAAAGATGCAGTCGCTGACTTCGTGCAGGGAACAGCACGCGCCATTCGTTGGACGCAGACGCACTCGCGCGATGAAGTAGTCGCCAAATTTACCTCGATCATCAACTCTCGGGGACGCAACGAAGACACGAAGCTGATCAGCTACTGGAAGAGCCCGGGAGTCGCCGGACCCGGTGGAGTGATTGAGGACGTCGAGATCAGTACCTGGATCGACTGGTTGACCCGCAACGGTGAATTGGAGGAAGGGAAACTGACTCCGGCGGACATCTATACCAACACATTCAACCCGTACGCCAACGGGACGTACACACCCGAAAGTGGCGCTGACGGACAGGCATTGGAGGTCGGAAAATGAGCACTCAACCGAAACTTCGGCTAGAGGACGTCACCAAGGAATTCGACATTCGCGGGACGAGTGAAAAATTCACGGCGGTCGAGGGCATCAACATCGACGTGGCACCGGGCGAGTTTCTGGTCCTCGTCGGCCCCAGCGGCTGCGGCAAGTCCACTCTGCTCGATCTGCTCGGCGGGCTCAGTTCTCCGACATCAGGCCGAATCCTTTTGGACGGCAAGCAGATCACCGGTCCGGGGCTGGATCGCGGAATTGTCTTCCAACAGTATGTTCTGCTGCCGTGGCGAACTGCTCGTCACAACATCGAGTTCGGATTGGAGGCCAAGGGCGTCAAGAAGAGCACACGACGCGAACTTGCCGATCATTACCTCGAGTTGGTCGGCTTGGAGGGCTTCGCCGATCGGTACCCCCACGAGCTGTCCGGCGGTATGAAGCAGCGGGTCGCCATCGCTCGCAGCCTTGCCTTCGACCCGGAAGTGTTGCTGATGGACGAGCCGTTTGCGGCATTGGACGCACAGACGAGGGAATCGTTGCAGGGCGAGTTGCTCCGGATCTGGAAAGCGACAGGCAAGACGATTCTGTTCATCACTCACGGTATCGACGAGGCCATCTATCTCGGACAACGCGTGGCCGTCTTGACGTCCCGGCCTGGCCGGGTGAAGACGATCGTCGATATCGACATCGATCGGACCGCCGCGGATGTGCGCTCCGGTGAGCAATTCCGCGATTTCCGGCACCAGATCTGGACCCTTCTGCACGGTGAAGTGGAACGTGCGCGGACCGATGAGCTCGATCCGACGAAGGAGGCCGCGAATGTCTAGCGCACTGGCAATCCCGGAATTGGTTACCGCGCCGGAACCGACATCAGAGCGGAGGGTCGGCTCTGTGACCCGAAAGTCGGCCGATCAGGTCGGCGCCGCAGCACGTTACGTGCGATCGACGGCATGGCGCATCACAAAGCCTTCGATTGCCATCGCTGTGCTACTCGGAATCTGGGAATTAGCACCACGCTTCGGGTTGGTGGACAGGGTTTTTCTCCCACCGTTCAGTGAAGTGGTGTCGGCGTTCTTCACTCTGGTCGGTAACGGCCAACTGCAAGAACACGTCACCGCAAGCTTGTCTCGTGCCTTGACCGGATTTTTTGTGGCAGTAGTGGTCGCGGTTCCGTTGGGTATCGCGATTGCGTGGTACCGCCCCGTTTCGGACTTCCTCAACCCGATCCTCGAACTGTTCCGCAACACAGCGGCTTTGGCGCTACTGCCCGTATTCGTGCTGATACTCGGAATCGGTGAAGAGTCGAAGATCGCGCTGGTGATCTATGCCTGCACCTTCCCGATCCTGCTCAATACGATCTCCGGAGTGCGCAGCGTTGATCCTTTGCTCGTCAAATCCGCTGTATCACTCGGGTTTTCCCCGATCAGGCTGTTCCAGAAGGTTGTCCTCCCGGCCGCGGTTCCTACGATCTTCACCGGGATTCGGATGTCGGCCGCGTCGTCGATCCTCGTGCTGATTGCAGCCGAGATGGTCGGAGCCAAAGCTGGTCTCGGATATCTGATCACCGCTTCCCAGTTGAATTTCCAGATTCCCAACATGTATGCGGGCATCATCGCAATCTCCTTGCTCGGTCTTAGTCTCAACGGTGTCCTGGTGCTGATCGAACGCCGGCTCTCACGCTGGCGTCCCGCCACCTGATACTCACTCATCGGAAGGAACGTTCTTTTATCATGTCCGAACGACAGTTTCACCTGAACGCATTTCTCATGGGCGTCGGCCACCACGAAGCAGCGTGGCGTCATCCGAATACTGATGCGGCTAACTTGTTGGATGTCAAGCATTTCCAGAATCTGGGCCGCATCGCGGAACGCGGGAAGCTCGACTCGGTGTTCTTTGCCGACGGTTTGGCCGTCGGTCCGCGCGTCAAGCACAATACCCAGGCGATTTTCGAGCCGGTCACCTTGCTGTCGGCGATAGCGGCAGCGACAGACAAGGTTGGCCTGATCGCCACGGCTTCGACCAGTTACGGCGATCCGTACACTCTCGCGCGGAAGTTCGCTTCGCTCGATCACATCAGCGGTGGCCGCGGCGGGTGGAACATCGTGACGTCGGCCGGCGCCGATGAAGCCGCAAACTTCGGACTGGGTGCAGTGCCGGCGCACAGTGACCGTTACGAGCGGGCCGAAGAGTTTGTCGATGTGACGCTTGACCTCTGGGACAGCTGGGAAGAGGGCGCAATCCTCCTGGACGAGGAGACCGGCGTGTTTGCCGACCCGGACCGAGTACACCGCATCGACCACGACGGTCCACGATTCTCGGTGGCCGGGCCGCTCAATTCGCCGCGATCGCCGCAGGGCCGGCCACTACTGGTGCAAGCTGGATCCTCCGAAAGTGGTAAAGATTTCGCGGCGCGATATGCCGAAGCCGTCTTCACTGCGCAGCGAACACTCGAACAGGGCCAAGACTTCTACTCCGACCTCAAATCCCGATTGATCAGGTACGGCCGCAACCCGGACGACCTCAAAGTGCTGCCGGGAATCGTTCCCTTCATCGCAGACACGGAAGACGAAGCAAAAGCGCTCGAGCAGTCGTTCACCGATCTGATCTCGCCGGAGTACTCGTTGCGTCAACTCTCGAACATGGTGGGCGTCGACCTCACGGAGCACTCGCTCGACGCACCTCTTCCGCCGTTGCCCGATCTTGATCACATCCAGGGCAACAAGAGCCGATACCAATTGGTCAAGGACTTGGCTGAGACCGAAAAGCTCACGGTCCGTGAGCTGATCGGCAAACTTGGCGGTGGGCGGGGACACCGCACTTTTGCCGGGACGGCGGAGCAGGTTGCCGACGAGTTGACGGAATGGTTCGACAAAGGTGCAGCCGACGGTTTCAATATCATGCCGCCGTACCTGCCGGGTGGGCTCGAGATATTTGTCGATCGGGTTGTGCCGATTCTGCAGTCCCGGGGGCTTTTCCGTACGGAGTACACCGAATCCACGTTGCGTGGCCACTACGGGCTTGCGGAGTCGGTCGGTAAGCGCTCGCGGGCTACGGTGGCCGTAGAAGTGAGCGCGTGACGGAAACAGTTCCCCGAGCGCAGCCAGGAGTAGGCGCGCTGAAGCCGTTGGTGACAACGGTTTTTGTCCCGGCTGCGATTTTCGGAATCGGCCAGGGCGCGGCGGCGCCGATCATGGCTGTGACCGCCCGGGACCTCGGGGCGTCGATCACCGTTGCGGGACTGATCGTTGCGCTCGGCGGATTGGGCGCTGTTCTCGGTGATCTACCGGCCGGCCGGATAGTCTCGCGTTTCGGCGAGCGTCGGTCCATCATCGGCGGAAGTGCTCTCGGTGCAACAGGAGTGGTGATCTGCCTGTTCGCCGCGACTCCCTGGGTACTGGGAATCGGAGCCCTGCTGACCGGACTGGCAAATGCGGTGTGGGGCCTGGCTCGGCAGAGTTACCTCGCTGAGACGGTTCCGCTGAGCTTGCGAGCCCGGGCGATGTCGTCGTTCGCGGCGATGTGGCGTCTGGGATTCTTTCTCGGACCACTGATCGGCGCCGGGGTGATTCTGATGATGGGCACCCGCGGCGGTTTCCTGGTTCAGTTGGTCGGTGTTGTACTCGCCGGGGCTCTGATGGCACGCGTTTCCGATCCACCGCGCACGGTCGACGCGAGCGGCGGCGCACACCGACTCGTCACGTTGACCGACATTCTCGGTCGACATCGCGCACCGCTGTCGACACTGGGCATCGGATCTGTCCTGATGGGCGCCGCTCGGGCGTCGAGGGAAGCGGTACTTCCACTGTGGGCATTGCATCTCGGGTTGGACGCTGCCCAGGTCAGTGTGATCTTCGGTGTGGGCGCGGCAGTGGATCTCCTGTGCTCGTATCCGGCCGGGCACATCATGGACCGCTACGGCAGAAGATTGGTGGCGGTCCCGTCGCTCACTGTGATCGGAGTGTCGTATCTTCTGCTGCCGCTGTCGACAGGAGCATTGGGATTGACCGCGGTTGCCGTTGTCATGGGCATCGGCAACGGGTTGGGCAACGGAGTCATCATGACGTTGGGTGCGGATATCGCTCCACCGGACGAGCGGGCCGAGTTTCTCGCAGCCTGGCGCCTGACCCATGACACGGGGATGTTCGGTGGACCTCTTGCGATTGGTGTGCTTGCTGCTGCAGTTCCACTCGGTTGGGCCTTTGCGGTTCTGGGAGCGACGTTCTTTGCCGGCGCAGCGGTGATGCATCGATATATTCCGCGCTATTCGCCGTCCGTGGCGGCGCAGGCGGATCGCGGACGGTCTGGGTAGGCTCGCATGATGCGATTCGGACTCTTTGTTCCTCAAGGCTGGCGCCTGGACCTGGTTGGCATCGACCCTGCACAGCAGTGGGAGGTGATGCGTGACTTCACGTTGCGGGCGGAAGCGGGACCGTGGGAGTCGGCGTGGGTGTACGACCACTTTCATACGGTTCCTGCGCCGACGGAGGAAGCAACGCACGAGGCATGGACCCTCATGTCGGCCCTTGCCGCGTCGACGTCGAGTATCCGGTTGGGCCAGATGTGTACCGCCATCAGCTACCGCAACCCGGCCTATCTCGCAAAAATTGCGGCCACCACCGACCTGATCAGTGGCGGTCGTGTCGAAATGGGTATCGGCGCCGGCTGGTACGAGCAGGAATGGCGCGCCTACGGCTACGGTTTCCCTTCTGCCGGTGAGCGACTCGGCCGTCTCGACGAGGGAATCCAGATCATGCGACAGTCGTGGTCGACCGGCAGCGCGACGCTGGATGGCAAGTACTACCAGGTCGACGGCGCTATCTGTCGACCACTTCCCCTTCAGGACAAGGGAATCCCGTTGTGGATCGCGGGCGGCGGCGAGAAGGTCACCCTGAAGATTGCGGCAAAATACGCGCAGTACACCAACTTCGACGGCACACCCGAAGGATTCGAGCGCAAGTCCGAGATCTTGAAGAAGCACTGCGATACGGTGGGCACCGACTTCGACGCCATCGTCCGCTCCGCAAACTACAACGTTGCCATCGGATCGACGGAAGCCGAAGTGGCCGAGCGGCTTCGGGTAGTCAAAGACCGGCTGACGCCTCTGGTGGGCGAAGCTGCTGCCGAAGCGTCGCTGGACGCGTTCCGCGGTATGCCCGCAGTCGGAACTCCGGAACAGATCATCGAAAACCTGTCAGCTCTCAAGTCACAGGGGCTTGAATACGGGATCTTCTACTTCCCCGAAGCTGCGTACGACACCTCGGGCATCGAGTTGTTCGAACGTGAGGTATTGCCGGCACTGCGCTAGAGCAGTTGCCTCAGCGGCAGTTGCTAGCGCAGGTTGTCGGGCAGGTCAGCCGGCTCGATCATGACGCGGCGTTCCGGGTGGGTGCGAACTTCCTTCGAGTCAGCGAGTCGACTCTGAAGGAAGTTCCACTCACTTGCACTGATCGCTGCGGTGGCGCGAGCCAGGACTCGGGCGTCCTTGGTGCCCCATTCGATGGGCATCGGGTTGACCATCTGCCAGACGTCGTCCTTGCTGCGTGTGGAGCGGTCCGACCGCAGGGCGACCGACGGAACACGATCGCCGACCTTCCAATGAGGGTTGAGTCGGACGTTTCGGGTGACCAACGCGTATCGCGGTCCTTGCGTCGACGGCTTCGCGACGTCGATCAACGCGGTCAGTGTCGCGGCGCGAGGGTGAATCTCGGAGACGATCGTGGGGACCAACGGGTTTTCGCTGTACAACTTTTCGATGCTTCCCACCTTGCGCGGCGCCCATATGGCCACACCCAGCGAGCTGATCGCACCGACAGCGAGAACAGCGCCGGCGATGGTGGACCACACCGCACCCATGCTGATGAGCCAGGCGGCAAGCGCGGCGAGGATGAGGGCGAAGATCACGGCAGAAACCTGCAGACGACGGACATCGGCCAACGTGTCGTTGACGGACTTCGCGTGAGCCTTGTCGACGGTGAACTGGAAATCAGCCACTGGTGTGTTCCTTCGCAGGTGGCGGGCGGGTGTACTCGGTCGAGGGCTCCTGAAAACTCCAGGAGCCACTCCACCAGGGTAGCTACTTCCGCGCGCGCTCCCACATCTGCAGGTAGGCCTCCGCGCCGCGGCTCATGTCGTCGATAATCTGATCTCCATCCGGCCCCGCGGCAATACGCATGTCCGCAATCCAATCGGGGATCATTCCGTACTGAGCCACACCGTCGACGTTGACGTCGAAGACGCGGTCGCCGGCACGCTGCTTGTCCATGACTGTGCCGTCGAAGGCGGTGTACGGGTACTGCAAAGGATTGGCGTCGGCATCACTGCGCGGCGCGGCCTGGGGACCGAATCCGTTGGTGTCGGCGCCGTAGCCGAATCCGAAGTAGTAGTTTTCGCTTCGCATCTCCCGGGCTTCGCGCCACTGGTCGATGAATCCGGTCTCGCCGTGCTTACCGTCGGAAGCATCGAGTGTGCCCGCGTACAGCGCAACAAAACCACCGAGTGCATAGATCCGCCGGTAGAAGCTTTCGTCGCTCCAACTGTGGCTCGACACAACGCCGGAGTACTGGGCGGTTTCGAGGATACCGAGTGTCGCGTCCGCTGCCTTGACGCTCATGTGGTCGATGTCGATGATCATGCCTCGCTCCATCAACCCGCGGATGGTGTGCTCACCGAGAGCACTCAATCCACGTGAATTACATTGCGCACCGGCCGGATACACCGGAAGCGTCACGCCGGGTGGGAGTACGGCGAGGAGATTCTGGGCGCCGTCGACCTTGGTGGGCAGCTCGTTGTCCTCGGCGACACCGGTGCACGGTTCGGACTGCCAGAACTCACCGGTACCCAGGTAGTTACCGATGTTGACGGCCACCCCGGTGATGCCACCGTCAAAACGCGTGCCACCTAAGGCATTGTCGAACTTGTGCGTGACGATCATCTGCCGGACACCCAGATCGTAGAGTTCGTCCAGACCGCGATCGATGTCTTCGGTCGTGCACTGCGGCACATCGTTTCGCAGTGTGCACCCGAAGGGTTCCGACACCTCGATACCCAGCGTGACGGCCAGTTTTCCGTCGGCCGCCACCTGCCGGGCTTCGGCCGGTGAGCTTACGATCCGGAACCAGCCACGGCCGGGGCCGCCGTACTGTGCGTCGACGTAATCCTGGATCTCACGTGTCTGCTTGGCCTGGATCCGGATCGTCTCCATTTCGTCGCACGGATTGCGTTTGGTCGGATATAGCTCGCACAGAACACGATTGGCAACAAGAAGGTTGGTGAAGATGCGCAAACCGCCGCGCCACGCGCGTTCCACCCACGTGTAGTAGGTCTGCTCGTGAGTCAGGGAATCGTGAGCCGGCCAATCGGGGAAAGTGGGCCACCCGGTGGTGTCGTGGGTTGCGAATGGATCGCCGAAGGAGAGTACGTTTTCGAGTAGCGCCGGCATGCCGTTGGGTTGATGGTCCGGGCAGTCGACCAGCGCGGCAGTGACGCCTTGGGGATCAAAAGGCTTACCGCAGTGCAGATTTCCGCCCATGAACTCGGACGCATTCATATGGACATGCGTATCGATGAATCCGGTGACCTCGCCGCCCGGGCCTATCTCCGACGGCGTACCAGTAGCGTTCACTTCGGCTTCCGGGAAATCGGCGCATCCGGTGCGGGGGATCAGGGCAAACGAGGCGGCATCCGGTGCGCCGCCGGGTTCGGCCAGCGACAGGGTGGAATCGTGGCTGACCAGTGTTCGACCGTTTGTGGTGGCGGTGAGAACGAACTTCTCGCCGCTCGACATCACTGTCCAGTCCGTCGACGGGGTCGCGATTGGCGTTGCCACGACGCCGCCGGCGCCGTCATGGGCAAGCATCGATCCGTCGGTGCCGTAGAACATGATCCGGCCGAGTTGCGCCGCATGGAGCCTGAATGATTCGGCGTCGTCGACGGTTGTTCCGCCGCTGCGGTAGCCGCTGCCGTCCCGGTTCACGAACGCACCGCCGGCACCCTGTAGTGCGTAGCAGCCGTTCGCAAGCTGATACACCGTTGTACCTGGCGCGACCGGAGTCGCGGAACTGACGCCGGTGGTGGCAACTACTCCGATTGCCGACAGCAGCGAAGCTGTCAGAAGCGCAGCGACGGCGCCGAGACGACCGCGTGAACGTGTAACCGAGCGCAACATGCGCGACTCCCCGATAGGCACAAGTGTGACAGGGAGCACGCTATCGCGATATGGACGTCCGTCCAGCTAATTAGTGAAACTTGTTATAGAAATGTGTTCAACCGATGGCTGGGCCCAACAGGTCGTCCGCGTCGGTGATTCGATACGCGTACCCCTGTTCTGCGAGGAACCGCTGACGGTGTGCCGCGTACTCGGCATCGAGCGTGTCGCGGGAAACCACCGAATAGAAGTGCGCCTGACCGCCGTCGTGCTTGGGTCGCAGGAGGCGTCCGAGTCGCTGAGCTTCTTCCTGCCTCGATCCGAAGGTTCCCGAAACCTGTACGGCGACAGACGCCTCCGGAAGGTCGATCGAGAAGTTCGCGACCTTGCTCACCACCAGCGTCTGGATCTCGCCGTTACGGAACTGATCGAACAGGATCTCGCGTTCCTTGTTCTTGGTCGATCCCTTGATCACCGGTGCGTTCAGGGCTTCACCGAGTTCGTCGAGCTGATCGAGATACGCACCGATCACCAAGGTCGGCGAATTCGGATGCTTGGCCAGAATCGACTTCACGACAGCAATTTTGGTGTGCGCCGTCGAGCACAGTTTGTAGCGCTCCTCCGGTTCCGCCACCGCGTAGGACATGCGTTCGGCGTCCGTCATCGTCACTCGCACCTCGACGCAATCGGCCGGCGCGATCCAGCCCTGCGCCTCGATGTCCTTCCACGGAGCGTCGTAACGCTTGGGGCCGATGAGCGAGAATACGTCGCCCTCGCGGCCGTCCTCGCGGACCAATGTTGCTGTGAGGCCGAGGCGACGACGCGACTGAAGATCGGCAGTCATGCGGAACACCGGCGCGGGCAGCAGATGAACCTCGTCGTAGATCACCAAGCCCCAGTCGCGAGAGTCGAATAGTTCGAGGTGCTTGTACTCACCCTTGGTACGACGCGTGATCACCTGATACGTCGCGATCGTGACGGGTCGAATTTCCTTGCGCTCACCGGAATATTCGCCGATTTCTTCCTCGGTCAACGACGTGCGGGCGATGAGCTCACGCTTCCACTGACGACCGGCAACGGTATTGGTGACGAGGATGAGTGTGGTGGCCTTGGCCTTTGCCATGGCTGCCGCGCCCACCATCGTCTTACCGGCGCCACACGGCAGCACGACGACGCCCGAGCCGCCGGCCCAGAACGAATCCGCCGCCATCTGCTGGTAGTCACGCAGTTCCCAATGGCCCTCTTCGAAAGCGAGATCGATCGGGTGCGCTTCGCCGTCTACGTAACCGGCGAGATCCTCGGCCGGCCAGCCGATCTTGAGCAGCATCTGCTTGAGGCGACCGCGCTCACTCGGGTGCACGATCACGGTGTCGTCGTCGACCTTCTCGCCGAGCATCGGTGAGATCTTCTTGTGCCGCATCACTTCGGTGAGCACTGCGCGGTCGAGGCTGACCAGGATGAGGCCGTGAACCGGACTCTTGACCAACTGCAAGCGTCCGTACCTGGCCATGGTGTCGACGATGTCGACCAGCAGGGGCTGCGGGACGGCGAACCGCGAGAACGAGACCAGTGCGTCGACTACCTGCTCGGCGTCGTGTCCGGCGGCACGGGCATTCCACAAGGCCAGGGGCGTGATGCGATACGTGTGGACGTGTTCGGGGGCCCGTTCGAGCTCGGCAAAGGGTGCGATTGCCTGTCTGGCATCGCCGGCGCGCTCGTGATCGACCTCCAACAGCAGCGTCTTGTCGGATTGGACGATCAACGGTCCGTCGGTCACGAAGTCCTCCTGGTGTAGCGAATGCGATGGTGCAGCCGTGTAGCGAATGCAGCAGTGTCGCGGCAACCCTGCCATTGTCCTGCCATCGCGGTGAATACGCCAAGTGACGGGCAATACACAACGCAAACAGGGGTGCCCACACTTGGGCACCCCTACGTCAACGTGGCACAGTTGACGGCTATTCCTGACCCCGTATTTCGGAGACGCGGAAACTTTTTATTTCTGCGCCACCGCAGACTTTCGCATTTCCATGACGTGAGTTATCGCTTCGGAAATTCCGGAGCGATAACCGATATTCTTTTCGCTGTCACCGGGAGTTGAATCAAGTTCTGATTCGAGTCTGGTTTGAATGCGATCAAGCGCATGGATTGTTCTTTTCACGGTGGGTCCTTTGTTTTACGAACGACCCGATAACAAAATTCCGGGTCGACGAGCGTGTTCGTCGAGGACGCAGACCGCGGCCAGTGTCATCCCGGCAACATATCCGCGGGACCGTGGATCTGTGCCTCTGCTACTGGACCTGAACTGGTCGAACGTCTCGTGAAGGTAGTCGAGTGCATCGGTCTCGGCTTGCATGATGAAAACTTCTCGAGAGAAGAACGAAAGTATTTTCCGTCAGCTCCGCTTTCTCTTGCGAATCAATTCCGAAGAATCCGCTGCTTTTTCACGCTTTTCTGCGCGGCGTTCCTTGATCGACTGGGCGGGCTTTTTCATGTTCTTACCCGGCGCCTTGTCAGCCATTGTCGCTCCTCATTTTTCGAAGTGGCAATCACAAACTGACCTCGACCATACTTCATTTACAGAAAAAAGCCAGTTGCATTTTTCCGATCACTTTTTTCCGGACTCGACAGGGCTGACGGAGGTGATGCGGTGCAAGGTGAATCGGCGCACTGCGCCACTCGCCGGATCGAATGCGTCCAACTGCCCGCCGCCCACGCTGACCGGATCGACGATGCGATGCGTGGCCACCCCCTGAGCGTCGACGTAGCCGATGTTGACGCTCTTTCCCTCGCGGGCTGCGGACGAGAGCAGCGCGATGGCGGCGGCATTGCTTTCCCGCGATCCGTCGGCGCGAACCCCGCCCCGGCCGGGTGTGGCAGCGCGGTCGCCGGCTCGCATTGTTCGCACCAGTGCGTCGAGCTGTTCCGGCGACGGACTCGACGGCGTTCGGGTGGCGTGCCGCAAGCGACGGTTCGGGATTCGAGCCCCGCGCGGGCGCAGATCGACGAGGGCACCCGACGAATCCTCGCCTGCGGGCGCAAAGCCGGCAGCGCGAAGTTCGGCCAGAACTTCCCGCAGCGGTGCCTGGGACACCGCCACCGTGGGGGCGAGGGCGCGCAAGGCCAAGGGCTCCGCGACGGGGGAAGCGAGAACCTCGGCCAAGAGGGATGCGTCCTCGCATCGGATGAACGACGCGGCCACGCCCGCCCGCAACCGGCCGTGCCGGCGTGCAACGTCGTCGATGAGGTACGAAAGCGATTGTGGTACCGGAGTTTTGGACTTCGTGCTGAACATCGTCTGCAGTTCCGTCGCCGTCAATCCGGCATCAAGTGCTCGGCGGATACTGCTCTCGCTTATGCGGTACATCGACGCCGCGCCGGCCGATTCGATATCGGCCACCAAGGTCACCTGCTCGAGCAGGTCAGGTACCAGCGGGCCAGGTGCGACCAACGTCAGGTCGGCCTGAACCAGGATGTAGTCGATCGGCTTCGGCAGCGCCGCCGCCATTTCGGCTTCGGCGTCGCCGCCGTGCAGCATCGCCCGGCCCGGTGAACTCAGTGCGCCCCGCGCCACCAGTCCGAGAGCCGACGCCTCCGCAAGTGTGTTTTCGACTGCAAATGTCCGAAGCCGGCCGCTCCGTCGGGGATGACGCCACGCAAGTGAACGGCTCACCTCGGCGGGCGAGGCGCTCTGCCCACTGTCGAGTTCGGCCAAGAGTCCGAGAATCGACGCCCGGTCTCTCGGTGCAGACGGCGCGCGGCCCTCCTCCGCCAGCGCGGCGATCGGCTTGTCGGACGGATCGCGCATTCCGATCATCCAGGGGACTCGGGGGACATCGATCCACGCCGACGCCAAGACCTCCCATTTGCGGGCCGTGGTCGCGTTGAGCCAACCGTCGACCGTTATCGTCGGGGTCCAGTAGTCGTCCGCGGTGTCGGACGCCGGGGCGGGGTCGGGGGTGCCGCTGGCAATCAATCCGGCGGCGGCGAGGAGTTCGACCACAAGATTGAGCCGACTCTCGTCGAGGTCCGCGGCCTTCGCGATACGTCGTAGTTCACGCACTCCGAGTCCACCGGCGCGCAACGCCGGGGCAGGTGCGGCCCCGAGAACGGCGATCACGTTTTCGCTCTGGCGAACCAACTCGAGGGCTTCGCCCGCGGCCGCCGCATTGACGTCGGCAGGTTTGAGTTTGTCGCCGGTGATCACCGGCGCGGTGAGCGTTGTCGGATCGAAGACCGGTTCGCCGCGGATGACCTGACGTACCGTCGCCGGCAACTCCACCGTCTGCTCGTCCAACCACCGGAGCAGGCCGGCCGCCAAGAGTTTCTGCACCGGACGATCTGCTGGCGTTTCCGGAGCCGCGTCGCGGGTTCGGCCGATGGGGCTCGAGTTGGCCAGCGTCTCGAGCAGACCGCGTTCACGTTCGCCGAGCGAATTGAGCGCCGCGGTGATCTCGGCTTCCGACATGGACTCGGCGGGCTCGAGGGCGCGGCCCAGTCGCCACGGGATGGTGTCGATGGCAGCGGGGACGATGCTGATCGGATCCGTGCCCCAGATGAGCGCATAGGCCCGCATCTTCGCAAGCGAGGCATCGACTGCCTTCTTGGTGACCTTGCCCTTGCCGGTGAGGGCGCGGGCAGCGAGCGCGTCGTTCAATTCCGCGCGCGTCATGGGGGTTTCCTCGACGCCGGCGAGCGCCAGCAGTTCGAGAAGTCCGAAGTCCAGTGTGTCCAGCTCGTCGGCTGCTCTACCGACCGACGCGCGTTGCTGTGCGCGTCCACTGAGCACCACCATCGTGCTCGGCGGCGGCACAGCGAGATCCGGCCGCAAACGCAGTAGTTCCGTCAGCTCGGCGTCAGTGCGCGCCGACAGCCATTCGGTCAAACTGTCGGCTCCGGAAGTGCCCGCCTGGGTGCCACGTATTTCGGTCATCAGGTATCAGATTAGAGACCTGGTATGTACGGCGTAACGGAGTCCTGTCAAAATGGCTTCGTGGCCAACAATTCGAAGCAGCACTATGTAGATCCAGGATGGCCGGAAACTGCAGACGGAGATCACGCAGTGACCGAATTGTCATCGACCCGCTCCGGTGGACTTTCACCGTTCGGCGAGGACACCACCTTCCCGTTACCGGTGGAGTCACTTCCTTACATCCATCCGTACACCGTCATCAATCGCTAGATCCACTACGCGAAGAAGGCCCGCACCGAATCGGTGCGGGCCTTCTTCGTAGCTGGGTGCGTTCGAGCGGAACGCGCAGTTCGCAGTCCTACTTCAGGAAAGACTTCGCGGTGTCTGCTGCTGCAAGGATCTGGGGATCGACGACGATGCCGTTGGCCTCGGCGAATGCAATGGCCTGATCGATTGCGTCGGAGACCGGATGTGCGACGGTCTGAGCGACCTGCTGTGCCGGTGCGGCGGGTGCGGCCGGCGTCGTGGCCGGAGCGGACCGCTGCGTTGCGCCGCTGCTCAGGCCGAGGCTCGAGGAGCAGGACGGCCAAGCGCCCCATCCCTGGTTGGCCAGGACGCGCTCGGCAACAACGATCTGCTGCTCGCGAGTGGCGTTGTTTGCGGTGGCTGCGTACTCGCCGCCGCCGTGTGCGTTCCACGTGCTGGGGGAGAACTGCAATCCGCCCTGGTAGCCGTTGCCGGTGTTGATGGCCCAGTTGCCGCCCGCTTCGCACTGTGCGAGGCGATCCCAGTCGGAATCGGGGGCAGCGCTGGCGGTACCTGTGGCTGCGATTCCTGCTACACCCATGATGGCGCCGGTGACGGCGACCTTGGCGACAGTGCGGCCTGCGGTGGTGGGCTTGCGATGGCGTCCGCTCATGATCGTGAATTTCCTCTCCACACGCGCCTGCGAGGTCAGCTGTCGGGTTCGGGCTGAGAGGTTGCCCGGCCTCGCCTTTCCTGGCTGGAAAGGGTCTGGCTTCACCCCAAGGTTCGAATGTGTTGCTTGTCGAACCGGTGTCAGGTGGAGAACATTTCTGCTCTCACAGAGGACTTTGGGTCCCCCGTCCTTGTCCCTGGAATGCTCGAAAGTGGGAAGTTCCGGTACCCGCGGGACAAGGTTTGGCGCGGCGGGCCGGAGGTGGCCGGAGTTTCCCGGCCGGAATTCACGGTAACGGCTCTCACCGCTCATGTCACCATTTGATAACGCGGCGCGCCGAATGGGATACAAACCCGCCGCGAAAGCGCAGGGGACTCTTCCCAGGTAGTGAAGGATTCCGCAGCGAAGGTTCTCTTGTGGCTATTCCGTTATCCACCCGTAATGTGATGAAGGTCACACCGTTATCGGTGGGGGATTGGAAGCTATGCGTAGTTCACGCGATTGACGTCGACGATCTCCTTGCCCAAAGGCATCAGCGAGATCGGAATCATCTTCAGGTTCGCGACGGCCAAGGGGATGCCGATGATCGTGATTGCCATTGCCACCGCCGTGACAATGTGGCCGATCGCCAGCCAGATACCGGCGATGATCACCCAGATGACGTTGCCGACCATTGAACCGACACCAGCAGTCGGCTTGTCGACGACGGTCTTACCGAACGGCCAGAGGGCATAGATGCCGATTCGGAACGCGGCGATACCGAAGGGGATCGTGATGATCAGAATGCAGCAGATGATGCCTGCCGCGAAGTAACCCAAGGCCAACCAGAATCCACCGAAGACCAGCCAGATTACGTTCAGGAGAAGTCTCATGGTCGGTGACCTTTCGGTTGGGGTGACGGGAGATCAGCGGGCGCGACGACCCGCCCTCAAGGTGTAGACGATGGCCAGCAGAAAACCGACCGGACACGCCAAGGAGATCAAGTACAGCGCCAACCCCGGCGGTGTGTCGCTGAAGATGTTGATCGCGAAGATGGCGACGAGTGCGACGAGTCCGATGAAAAACAACCCCATCGCGACTCGAAACAAGCCGTTTCCGGTGCCGGAAGTGCTCGGGTTCGGTTGAGTGTCCACATCTACAAGGGTAGTGCCCAGCAAACGTGGGTGCCGAGACCGGTTCGTCACAGGTAGACTGTGAGGCGACTGCGCGTCCCGTCAAGCAAGTTCGGGGCGCGTTCTTTTGCATTCTTCGACCGGAGTCGTTTACTTCGTCCGGGGTGATGCGAGCAGGACCATCGAGGCTCGTACGCGAGCCTTCCGAAAGTAGTGGGACGCCAGTCCCAGACGAGTGATGAGCGGGTGAACGCGGTGCCAACCGGCAAGGTGAAGTGGTACGACGTCGAAAAGGGTTTCGGCTTTCTGTCGCAGGAGGAGGGGGAGGATGTCTATGTACGTGCGTCTGCCCTTCCCGAAGGTGTGGAGGGTCTGAAAGCAGGCCAGAAAGTCGAATTCGGTATGGCTGCCGGTCGACGCGGTCCGCAGGCGCTGAGCCTGAAGGTGCTCGAGCCTGCCCCGTCGCTGCGCGGCGCATCGGCGCAGCGACGTGAGCCGGTTGTTCGCAAGCACACACCGGACGAACTGCACGGCATGGTCGAAGACATGATCACGCTGCTCGAGGCCAAGGTTCAGCCTGACCTGCGCAACGGCAAGTACCCCGACCGCAAGACCGCGCAGCGGATCTCCGAGGTTGTCCGCGCCGTGGCGCGTGAGCTCGACAGCTGATCGGTACGAGACAAGAAAATGCCCTGCACTCCTCTCGGGATGTGCAGGGCATTTTGTATGTCAGCGGTCAGGCTGTCTTGATCGACCAGATCAGTAGCCCCTGCTCGCTACCTTCGCCGACAGCAAGGTGGATCTCCACTCCCACCAGTTGCTTCTCGGGTTCGGCTTCGACGGTGACTGCCAACGATTCACCGGCTCCGAAGAAGCGAGGCTCACCGGTCTGATTGCCGTCGGCGTCTTCGTAGACTGCCAGCATCGCCCACTCGGCGTCCGAGACTTCCTTCGACAACGACAACTGCAACGGGTATCCCTCGGGCACGTCGAGTTCGTACACATCGCCGATCTGCGCGCACTGTGACAGGTCGATCGTGCAGAACCCGGCAGGCTGAGTCTCGATGGTGCGACCGTGCGCGTACGCGGTGATCTGCGGGAGCCCATCGGGCTCGTCGTTGATGTTCTTGATGATCACGACCAGAACCGAGACGTAGGCAACCAGCGCCACCACCATCAGGACACTGACCGCTGCCACGATCTTCTTTGTTCTTGCGCGCATGATCACTGCGGAGTACTTCCTTGTCCTCGATCGGATTTGCCGGTGTAGATCACTTCGGTCACTTCTTGCTCGGCCAGATCAGGCCGCTTGCCACCGAGCCCGGGCAGAAGTGAGCTGCCTCGGTAACTCAGGAACGTCTGCAGCAGACCGATCGTCAAGAACACCGAGACAACAGTGAACCCGATCCAGTATTCAGTAGGCAGCAGAACGCCCAACGCCCCGCCCAGCACCCAACTGAGCTGGAGGACGGTTTCGGATCTACCGAAACCGGACGCAATAGATTCCTCGGGCAGATCGTGCTGCAGCGACGCGTCAAGAGAGACCTTGGCCAAGGCGCTCGCCGCGGACGCGATCAGTGTCGCGAGCGCGGCCGTCAGCAAGTTGTCGGTCAAAGCCGCGATGACGGCGATGATCCACACCGACGCGGTGCACCGAAGGACGACGAGGGCCGGTCGCCCCAGTTTGAGTCGCGCACCGGCAGCATTGCCACCGAAGTTGCCCAGCCCAGCGGCAGCGCCGACCAGGCCGAGCATCATTGCTTGCTGCAACGGCTCGTGGTCCGTTTTGGATTTGGCGACAAACGCTATGTACAACGTGAGGAAGCCGGTGAGAACGCGAATGGTGCCGTTGCCCCACAGCCCGATGATGACCGCGCGTCCGAGTGGCTGACGCACTTTTGCGCTCTTGATGCCCGAAGCGCGTCCGCCGCCTGCTGTGTGTTGTTCGTCCGGGTGATAGGTGATGGTGGCGGGAACTTCGCCTTCGGTCACCTCGACCCACGACGGAATGCGCATGCTCAGGTAGGCGCCGAACACCGTCACGACCACGGCGAACCAGAGGGCACCCGGCGATTTGAAGGCGAGTGCGAGTGCGCCGGCCACAGCGCCCGCACCGATGGTTCCACCGATCAACCCGAACACGGTGAGCCGCGAATTGACCCTGACCAGGTCTATTTCCGGTGGCAGTACACGTGGAGTCACCGCACTCTTGAGTACCGAGAACGATTTACTGAGCACCATCATGCCGAGGGCAGCCGGATACAGAATCCAACTGTCGAAGTTGAACACGAGGATCAGCGCCAGCACGGTACGAAGTCCGAACGACGCCGCCAGTGCGATTCGGCGGCCCCGCTGCAATCGGTCGAGCATCGGTCCGATGAGGGGAGCGATAACCGCAAACGGAGCGATGGTGATCAGGAGATAGAGCGCGACCTTCGTTTTGTCCTCGCCAGTGGCAGCGGAAAAGAACAGGGTATTTGCCAAGGCCACCGCGAGAGCTGCGTCGGTCGCGTTGTTGGTCATCACCGCGTACGTCAACGCGGTGAGGCCGGACTTGTCCGCGCCGTCGGCTTTGGCGGCGCGCTGGAACGTAGCGATGCCCTTGTTCGTCAGTTCCCGGCTGCGCATCGCGGCCACTCGCGTGACCGTGAGCTTGCGGGGCATCGGCGGGGCTTTGGGCGCGTCGGAACTGCTCTTCGAGCCCGAATTTCTGGCCTCGTCGCCATCGCCTGCGTCGTCACGGGAGCCGGGGATCGGGTGAAGCGGAGGTAACGGCGCGCGACGCGCCGACGGCCGCGTCGCCGGTGGGTAATTGTCGTAACCGGGATGCAAAGTCTGCCCTGCGGATTCGTCGGGAATTCGCCGGGTATCGGGGTCGTAGGGTTCGCGCGGTCCGGTCACCACTCAATTCTGTCCTAGTCCGTGATCTGCGACCACGCACACCCCTGACGAGTCGAGGGGAAAGTTGGAAATCACTCGACAAATCGAACTTCGAAGATCTGTGGCCAATACTTTCCGGTCAGGAGAAAACGGTCGGTTCCGGGTATCTGGGCGATTCCGTTGAGGACGTCGACCGGGTTGGCGGATCCGTTGGTATCAAGGCGGCTGCGCAGCGGTGATGCATCGATCACGCCGCTCACGTGCCCGTCAGCTGGATCGATCGCAACGATTGTGTCGGTCTGCCAGACGTTTGCGTAGATGGTTCCGTCGTCGGCGCATTCCAGTTCGTTCAGATCTGCGACCGGCTGACCGCCGCGAGTGACCTCCACCGAATCGGTGACCGCAAATGTGTCCGGATCGCGGAACACCAGCGTCGACGTGCCGTCGCTGGTGACCAACTGATTCTCGAATGCACAGATCCCCCAGCCCTCGGTGGTGAGCGGAAATCGGCCGCGCTCGGTGAGAGTGTCCTTGTCGCGGACAATCGCGACGCCGTTCTTCCACGTCAATTGCCACAGGTCGTCCCCGATCACGGTGATGCCCTCACCGAACAGTGGAGGCGGCAACTCGGCGCGGGCAATATCGGGTCCGGAGACCGGGGTGCCGTCGAACTGCGTCGAGCGCACCCACGATTCCCCGACGCGCCCGGTGCTTTCGTACAGTCTGTCTCCGTCGATCTCGAGCCCCTGGGTGAAGGCTCCGCCGTCGTGGTCGTAGACCTCGATCACCTCGGCGGAGAGCTGTCGAGGTGAGTTGTCGGCCCCGGAATCGGGCGTTCCCTCATCCGTTGTCGAGCACCCCGCAACACCCGATGTGATCACTGCGAGCGCTGAGGCGATGCTGATGAAACCGGCGCGTGACCTACTCATCCGTCCAGCATCGCAGCCCTGTGCGTTGCGTACTTGTGGTGGTGCGGCAAACTGGAGGAGTGAGTGTTGCTACTTCTCCTGAGCGTGCAGTGCCGCGCCCCGTACTGGCCGATGCCGTCGATCTTGCCCGAGCAGCTGTAGTAGAGCTGCGCGAAGGCGGAGTCGGTGCATACCTCGGCGTCACGTCGGAGGATGAATTCGCCGCTACCCATCGTTTTGCAGCAGACCTTCCCGGCTACCGCGGGTGGCAGTGGGCTGTTGTTGTTGCCGCAGGTCCAGACGATACTCGCGCCACCATCAGCGAGCTGGCGTTGCTACCCGGACCGGACGCACTGGTTGCGCCCGAGTGGCTTCCATGGGATCAGCGGATTCGTCCCGGAGACCTGTCGCCAGGCGACCTGCTGGCTCCGCCGGCGCAGGATCCGCGACTGGTTCCCGGCTACGTCGCCAACGGAGACCCGGAGGTCGACGACGTCGCCTTGGAACTGGGTTTAGGACGCAAGAAGGTCATGAGCCTCGAGGGCCGGCTCGACGCGGCTACGCGATGGTCCGAGGGAGAGTTCGGACCAGACTCCGACATGGCGAAGGCAGCGCCGTCGACCTGTGGGCTGTGCGGCTTCTATCTTCCGCTGGCAGGTTCGTTGCACGCCGCGTTCGGCGTGTGTGGCAACGAACTGTCCGCTGACGGCCGCGTCGTCCACGCGAGTTACGGCTGCGGCGCGCATTCCGACACCAGCCTTCCGCTCGGCGCCGGCTCTCCCGCTTTCGACGCCTACGACGACGGAGCCGTCGAGATGTCGAGCACGTCTGCCGCGGGCACCGAAGATTCGGGTTCGGTATCCACCGAGTAGGGGATCCGTTCGGGACCGGCGCGCTCCGCGACGCCACGCTGCGCGCGTGGGCGGAATCGCCGACGCGTCTGCGCGAGGACGCGGCCACTGAATCGGATTTGGCTGCAGCGGGTTACCGCGACAGGTTGCTCACAGAACTGGCACAGAACGCTGCCGACGCGGCGCTGCGGGCCGGGGCGCCTGGTTCCTTGTGGGTTGATCTCGACGGTTCGGTGCTGACTGTTGCCAATACCGGTCGACCGCTCGACGAGGACGGTGTTCATGCACTGACTGCTCTTCGTGCTTCGGGCAAGATCGATTCCACCGATGGTGTTGTCGGGCGCTACGGCGTCGGATTTTCCGCCGTTCGTTCGGTCAGCGACGAGCTCGAGCTGCGGTCGACTTCGGGTTCGATTCGATTCTCCGCCAAGGAAACTCGAAGCGAGATCGAGAAGGCCGGTCTGAAGGTTCCGGAGTCGGGAGTGCCGGCCCTGCGTCTGGTGTGGCCGTCGGAGGCGTCGCCACGCGCCGGTGCCGATTCCGAGGTAGTGCTCACGCTCCGCGACGACGTCGACGGCGGCGCCCTGTTGTCTCGGATGGCACGTGAAGCCGTGGATCTGCTCCTCGAGCTACCGGGTTTGACGTCTATTCGGCTGGGCAACAAAATCTTTGAGCGTACCGAGCGTCTACTGGACTCCGGGCTGATCGAAATCTCGATCGGCACGCAGGTGTGGTGGCAGTACCAGAGTGCCAAGGCCCGCTGGATAGTTCCGGTGAAAAACGGAGTAGTCGCACCGGTCGCCGAAGACGTACTGCGGGCGCCGACGCGATCCGACGAGGAGTTGTCCGTCCCGGCGCTTGTCGTCGCGGATATTGCAATGCAACCGGATCGGCGACGGATACTGCCAGGCGCGTCGATTGCCGCGCTGGCCGAGGGCTACGCGAACTTTGTCGGTGCGTTGCCGACTGATCAGCGCACAGCGCTTGTGCCCGTTCCGGCTTTTGCGCGAAGTGAAGTGGATTCCCTTCTGCGGGAAGCGCTTCTGAAGGAACTTCAGGAAAACGCCTGGCTTCCGGTTGTGGGGGAACCTGACCGGGCGCCGCAGCGGGCATCGGTTGTTCCTGGTCTCACCGACGATTTGGCGGAATTGCTCACCGACGTCATCGGCGGATTGGTTGTTCCCGAACTTTCCGGACCTCGCCATGAGCGGGCTTTGGCGGCGGTGTCGACACATCGGATCGGGTTGGCGCGCATCGCGGAACTGCTCAGCGGACTCGATCAGGAGCCGTCGTGGTGGTACCGGCTGTACGCGGCGCTCGAGCCGTTGGTCGTCGATGCTCTGGCGGTGGAAGAGCTTGGTACGCTACCGGTTCCGCTGTCGGACGGACGAATTGTCACCGGTCCGCGAACGGTGGTTCTTGGTACCGAACTCGGCGATTCGGTGCCACCGGTGCCCTGGACCCGGCTTGTACACCCGCAGGCATCGCACCCCCTGCTCTCGCGTTTGGGCGCAACGAGTGCGACGGCGACGGATCTGTTGTCCGACCCGGCGTTGCGCGCGCTGATCGAGGATGCTGCCGACCAAGATGATTCCGTAGCAACGGAATTGGCGTCGACTGTTCTTTCGCTCGCTGCGCACGTCGCGCCTGGCGCCGCGCCGTCATGGATCGGCGAAGTGCTGCTACCGGATTCGGACGGAGAGCTGTGCTCCGCGGACCAGTTGCTCCTGCCCGGCGCACCACTGGCGACTGTCCTGGTCGACGACTCACCTTTTGGCACAGTGCAGCCGAGCTTTGTCGAACAGGTGGGGGAGCAGGCCCTGCGCGTCGTCGGCGTCGGCTGGGGTTTCACCGTCGTGCGTGAGGAGTTGCCGTCCGGACCCGATCACGATCTCGATTCCGAGAGTCAGTGGTGGGACACGTTGGGGGAGGACCCCGAGTACATCGAGGCGGTCCGTGACCTCGACCTGGTCGACGAGAACCGATGGGCAGATGCGCTGACCCTGCTGCTGGAGTCACCGGCAACGAGAACCCTGCTCGAGGACCGTCGGGGATACACGGCGTGGTGGCTGCGCTCGCACGCCGAATTGGGCGGCGAGATACTGGGTTTGCTGCGCGCACCACACGATCGCACGTTCGAGGATCTCCTCGATGTCGCCGACCATCCTGGCAGCGAGTATCTGAGCTCCGTCTTGGCGTCCGATACCGTCGACGATCCGGAACTGGCTCAGCTGTTGCTCGATCGGCTCGCGGATCCACTGCGCATGCCCGCACCGGCCGTCATCGCCCGAACCCACCACTTGCTGGCCGACGCTTCGCGGCGGCGCGTCCTCGATCTGGACGAGTTGAGCTTGCCGAGCTTCGTTCGTGGGCTGTCCGGTGAACTTGTCGACCCCGGTGATGCATTGGTTCTCGATCGGCCGTGGCTCGGTCCGGCATTGCCGACACAACGAATTGTTCTGGGTAGCTTCGAGACGGCGGAAGCACTGGCGGATTTGCTCGATGTCGCGACGGCATCGTCTGTCGTAGGCGGTCAGGTCGTGAGCACGGGCGTGCGAAGCTCATGGGCGGCGCAGCCGCACGCGGTCCTGATGTTTGCGGCGCTCGGACGGGAAGTACCCGGCGGCGAGGTAGTGATTCATCACGAACTCTCCGTCCGGTTGACCGGCGCCGTGGAGGCCACGGTGAGTGTGCCGTGGTGGGTGGACGGTGACGGTATCCATCACGTGATGCGTGTGTGGGCAGCTGCGCAGGGGATATGAGGGGGGAACAGTGTCGTTCGATCAGTGGGTACTTGATTCTGCAGTCGACCAACGGACGCCGTGGCTTGTGGATGTGGTGGATGTCATCACCGACAGCGGTGGAACCTTGGCCGCCTGGATCATCTCGACGGTCCTGACGATCACCTTGTTGATGCGCGGTCGGCGCATCGACGCTCTCCTCGTGGCGGGCTCCATGCTGACCGGACTGCTGGTGATGAGTGGGTTGAAGCGTATTTTCACGCGAACCCGTCCACCGGTTCCGGAGCGCCTGATCGAGATCGACTCGTACTCTTTCCCGTCCGGGCACGCCATGATGACGGCAATTCTTGCGACGGTGGTGGCTGCTGTGATCGTTCGGCTGACGTTGCCGTCGCTCGTTCGAGTCACGATGCTTGTTTCGCTCGCGCTGTACACCGTCGCTGTCGGGTTTTCCCGCGTCTACCTCGCGGCGCACTGGATGACGGACGTCCTGGCAGGGTGGGCGTTCGGTGTCATCTGGGCGGGAGTGTGGATCCTGGGAACCTCTCGCTCGCGACAGCGCCGCCGCGAACCACAGCCGGTCTGATCGCTTCTCAGAGCAGTCCGGCGCCCTGTTGGGCACCTCGACGGCCTCGGCGGGCAGCGCGGCGTTGGAGCCAGAAGAGGCTGTAGCCGAGGAATCCGACGCCGATCCCGGCGTAACAGATGGGCAGTGCTCCCGACCAGCGATCACCGCTGAGGAGGACCACGGCTGTCACGACCACCCACGCCAGCGTGCCGACGACGAGAGCCGGCGCCGGTGCGGACAAACGGTCGATAACGGTTGTTGTGTTGGGCGTCTCGTTCACAAAATTAACGCTACCCGTACCCCTGTGCCCTACTCTCCCTTATGCGACCGGCCTTCGTACGCCGGCACACGGCGGCGCAAGAACACCGGCGACCTATGACAGCGATGGGAAAAAGATGGCGGCACCCGGGAAAATTCTCGATACGTATTTCAAGATCAGTGAACGCGGATCAACGATCTCCACGGAGGTTCGCGGCGGTGTTGTCTCGTTTGTCGCGATGGCGTACATCGTGGTTCTCAACCCGCTGATCCTCGGTAGCTTCTCGGCGGATGACGCCGTCGCAAAGACCGACGTCCTCGGAAACATTCTGCCGGTCAACCAGGTGGCTGCGGTCACCGCCCTGGTTGCCGGTCTGATGAGCATCGCGTTCGGCATCATCGCGAACTATCCGTTTGCGATCGCGGCCGGCCTCGGTATCAACAGCCTGCTCGCCGTCACGATCGCCCCGCAGGTCACGTGGCCGGAAGCCATGGGCCTGGTGGTCATCGACGGCATCATCATCGTCGTGTTGGCGCTCACCGGTTTCCGGACCGCCGTGTTCAACGCGATTCCCAATGCACTCAAATCGGCCATTGCCGCCGGTATCGGCATGTTCATCGCGTTCATCGGTCTGGTCGACGCCGGATTCGTCCGTCGGATCCCCGACGCCGCAGGTACGACGGTCCCCGTCGGGCTCGGTATCAACGGTTCCATCGCGTCGTGGCCGACTGCGGTCTTCATCTTCGGTGTTCTCATCATGGGTGTGCTCGTGGTGCGCAAGGTTCGTGGTGGCCTGCTCATCGGCATCATCGCCACGACCATCCTGGCTGCGATCATCGAAGCGGTTGCAGAGGTCGGACCGTCGCTCGGAACCAACCCCAAGGGCTGGAACCTCAGCGTTCCCGCGATCCCCGACATGTTCGGTGGCATGCCCGACCTGAGCCTGGTCGGGGACTTCAGTCTCTTCGGCGCGTTCACCCGAATCGGTGTTCTGGCAGCCAGCCTGCTCGTGTTCACACTCGTTCTCGCGAACTTCTTCGACGCCATGGGCACGATGACGGGACTCGGCAAGGAAGCCGGATTAACGGACAAGGACGGCAACCTCCCCAATGTGGGTAAGGCTCTCGTCGTGGAAGGCGCCGGTGCCATCGTCGGTGGTGGCGCGTCTGCGTCGTCGAACACGGTGTTCGTGGAGTCGGCGTCCGGTATCGCGGAAGGCGCTCGGACCGGCCTGGCAAACGTTGTGACGGGTCTACTGTTCCTGGTCGCGATGTTCCTGACACCGCTGTATTCGGTGGTGCCGATCGAGGCCGCAGCGCCGGCCCTCGTCATCGTCGGCGCACTGATGATCGGTCAGGTCCGTGACATCGACTTCACGCAGTTCTCGGTTGCGCTTCCCGCGTTCCTGACGATGATCGTGATGCCGTTCACCTACTCGATCGCCAACGGCATCGGCGTCGGATTCATCTCCTGGGTGGTTCTGCACGCTGCTACCGGCGGTGCCAAGAAGATCCACCCGTTGCTGTGGATCGTCGCGGCACTGTTCGTCGCGTACTTCACTGTCGGGCCGATTACCGACGCACTGACGTAAACCTGCAACTGGCTGGTAACCGATAACCCGGCTACCGGCCAGTTGTTGACGTATTGTTCTCGCGTGACCACCGAAACTCGAGCGCTCGCCAGTGATCTGTCATTGGCGGTTGTGCGTCTGAGCAGGCATCTGCGAGGACGACGGGCCGACGCGCAGGTATCCCTGACACAGCTCTCGGCTGTGGCGACACTCTCGCAAGAGGGACCAATGACCCCAGGTGCACTCGCGGCGCGTGAGAAGGTGCAGCCGCCGTCGATGACCAGGGTGGTGGCGTCCCTCGCAGAACTGGGGTTGGTGCAGCGTTCACCCCATCCCACGGACGGTCGTCAGATCATCGTGAGCTTGTCCGACGCAGGTAATGCGCTACTCGCTGACGAGACCCACGCGCGTGAGGCTTGGATGAACGAGCGACTTTCCGACTTGAGCGCCGAAGATCTGGCAACACTTCGCGGTGCTGTCGAGATCATCACAAAGATCGTCAGCGCCTCCGAATAACCGCTTTCCATGGTGTCGCGGTGAGGTAGTTGCTCACGCGAATGATCGCAGGAGCAAGATGGGGTAGTGCCCCGTGACCCCGAATCCGGCATGTTTGCCGCACTCCGCAACCGAAACTACCGTCTCTGGGCGTCCGGGCAGATCGTGTCCCTGGTCGGAACGTGGATGCAACGCATCGCTCAGGACTGGCTGGTTCTGACGCTGTCCGACGGTAATGCACTGGCAGTCGGCATCGTCATGGCATTGCAGTTCGGACCGACGCTGTTCCTCTCGGTGTGGGGCGGTGTCCTCGCCGACCGGTACGACAAGCGGCGCATTCTCATCTTCACGCAGTGGGCGAGCGCGTTGTGCGCCCTGGTGATGGGTGTCCTGGACGTCGGCGGGTTTGTTGCTCTGTGGCACGTGTATCTGATCGCGTTTGCCCTTGGCTGTGTATCGGCGGTGGATGCGCCTGTACGCCAGTCGTTCACCATCGAAATGGTGGGTAAAGAGCATCTGTCCAACGCAATTGCGTTGAACTCCATGACTTTCAACACCGCACGCATTATCGGTCCGGCCATTTCCGGGGTGCTGATCAATCTGATCGGTACGGGTTGGGTTTTCCTGCTCAACGTCGCGACCTTCGGTGGTGTGCTTGTCGCATTAGCACTGATGAATGCGAAGGAATTGATCCCGTCGGAACCGACGCCGCGCGCCAAGGGACAGGTGCGTGACGGATTCCGATATGTGTGGGGCCGTAAGGACCTGCGGGTCATCATGGTGTCGGTTTTCATGGTCTCGACGTTCGGCCTGAACTTTCCGATCAGCCTCGCGGTGATGGCGCGCACTACGTTCGATCGCGGCGCCGACGCCTACGGATTGCTCTCCACCACACTCGCTGTGGGTACCTTGGCCGGCGCCGCGTATGCCGCCAGACGCAAGGACGCTCCGCGCCTGCGAACGTTCCTCAGCGCGGCAGCGGCGTTCGGTCTCTTCGAAATCGCTGTCGGGTTGATGCCCACGTACCCCCTGGTGGCGTTGATGCTGATTCCCACCGGCGCACTGACGCTGACCTTCACGACGTCGGCGATGAACATCCTGCAGATGTCGGTGCCGTCGGAGATGCGGGGGCGGGTGATGGGTATCTACATGCTCAGCTTCCTCGGTGGCACCCCACTTGGCAGTCCGATGCTGGGTTGGTTGGCCGACGCCGTGGATCCGCGGGCACCGTTGATCATCGGTGGCGCGATCTCGCTGGTGTCCGCCTCCCTGGCCGGGATATATCTCCTGCGCAGCGAAGGCCTCAAACTGCGATTGAAAATGCCCGACGACGGCGGACGCCTGCCGGTGTTCGACCTGCGTCTTGCCGTCGTCTGTGATGCGACCGAGCAAGCGGTGGAAGCTAACCGCGCACCGTGAGCTTTTCTCTCTTCGGAAAAACGGTGTAGCTGAGGGCGATTGCGCCCCACACTGCGAGAACCACGGTGAGTGTGCGGACCCAACTGCTCAGTGCCTCGGTGCGAGAGGCGTCGCCGACCATGATGATCGCGGCGGCGAGTAGCCCACACGAGATGGCCCAGGCCAATGCTGCTTTCCCGAATTCACGCCACTCTCGGACCGCCCGCGGCGTCCCGTATTTCGGAGGTGCGACGGGCTTCGGTCCACCGGCGAATCGGTAGGCGAATCGCGCGTCGGCCCACGAGATGAGGCTGTGCCCGAACGCAATGGATGCACCGATGTAGGCGGCCGCCAGTCCGTGGCTGGCGTTTGCCTGCCCGCCGTCGCGCAGATCAAGGGCTGTGGCGACCAGAAGTACGACGTCGACCAGGGGAGCACAGGTCAAGAGGCCAGCGCCGACGCCGGGTTTCCGGAACAGGTACCGAGCCGTCAATCCTGCAGCGATGAAAACCCAGAACATGATCTCGCAGGCAACGATGAGTGTGACGATCATGGGAACTCGTTTCTAGTACGACTGTGTTAGTAATTGAAAACTAGCACAGCTGTGTTAGTTTTGTGAAGTGGCGAAACGACCCAGTTCCGAAGAGCGCCGTGAACAGATCGCGGAAGCTGTCTGGCGTGTGATCAGACGCGACGGAATGGCCGCCGCCAGTGTCCGTACCGTCGCCGACGAGGCGGGCATGTCTACGGGCTCCCTGCGGCATTTCTTCGCGACTCAATCCGAGCTCTTGCTCTTTGCCATGGAATTGGTCTCCGTCCGCGTCGAGAATCGAATCGCAGGCATCGAGTTCGATCCCGACATCAGGCGGGCGATACGGCAATTTGCCGAACAATTTGTTCCCCTCGACGCCGACCGCCGCGAAGAGATGCAGGTCTGGGAGGCATTCGCCGCGGCATCGCGAACAGAACCGGACTTGGCGGTGGTCCGGGAGCGGACGGATCGAACCCTGTTCGGGCACTTCCGTCAGTTCGTCGAGGCGTTGAGTGATGCAGGTTTTCTTCGGTCCGGCGGTTCCGCCGAGTGCGAAGCGATGCGCCTGCACGCGCTGGTCGACGGGCTTGCCGCGCACGGTGTCAACAATCCGGAGAGGGTGAACCCGGCCGCGATCACCGAAGTGCTCGACGCCCATTTCGATTCGCTGATCACCGCAGCCGGGAGCAGTGACTGACGACGGCATCCGATACGGCACCATAGAAGCCGTGGTTCACGTCATCGATATCTCAGATCCAGCCGATTCCCGGTTGGATGACTTTCGCGATCTCAACTCCTCCGATCGCCGACCCGACCTCCCCGAAGGAAAGGGTTTGGTCATCGCGGAGGGGGTATTTGTCACCCAGCGACTGCTGACCTCGCGTTTCGAGCCGATCAGTCTCCTCGGAGTCGATCGCCGACTGCAGGAACTTGCCGAGGACCTCGACGGTGTTGATGTTCCCTTCTATCGAACCAGTGCGGAGGTGATGGCAGAAGTGGTCGGATTCCATCTCAACCGTGGAGTGCTTGCCGCAGCTGCCAGGCCGACGCCGCTGGCTGTCTCGGAAATCCTGCAGGACGCCCGAACAATTGCCATTCTCGAAGGCGTCAACGATCACGAAAACCTCGGCTCGATGTTTCGCAACGCCGCGGGACTCGGAGTCGACGCCGTACTTTTCGGAAAGGGCTGCGCCGATCCGCTGTACCGCCGCTCGGTCCGCGTGTCCATGGGGCACGTACTGCGAGTTCCGTTTGCCCATGTCGAGAAGTGGCCCTACGACCTGGAAGAGCTGCGCAGCAACGGGTTTCAGCTCATCTCGCTAACGCCCAATCCGGAGGCCGTGACACTGGCCGAAGCGATGACCGGAGACAAGGTAGCCCTGTTGCTCGGCGCCGAAGGTCCTGGCCTGACCGAACATGCCATGCGTGCGACGGATATTCGCGCAAAAATCCCCATGGCGCCGGGTACGGATTCACTCAATGTCGCGACCGCCGCCGCAATGGCCTTCTATGAACGAGTCAGGACCCGGCAGTAATGCCGACCGGAACTCCCTGGTTCACCGGTGTTGTGGTATCGATTTTTGCCGCAATGCTGTCCACTGCCGCGGTAGGCGCGTTCAGTCAGGGCCTGGCACACGTCAACGTGTTTCTTGCCGTTGCGGTCAACGTCATCGCGGTGGCCGGCTTGGCTCCCACCGTGTGGCGGTGGCGGGCCGTCCCCATCTGGCGATGGGTGGTTTACGGTGCGGTAGCGGGTATTCCGTTGGGGTGGATAGCCGCGATCGCCTGAGTACTCAGTGGAAGCCGAAGTATCGGGCCAGTCGGCTTCGCTTCTTCGGCTCGGGAGTTGGAGCCTCAGGAATTGGAGCCTCAGGAATTTGAGCCCGGGGGACTTCCGGCGCGTCGGTGAAATCAGGTTGAGGGGGCTCAGCTGTGACGGGTGTCGGGGGCTTCGGTTCCCTTGCCTTCGGTTCTGTTATCGGTGGATCTGGTTCGGGCGCAACAGCAACCGGTTTTGCCGGCGGAACGGGTGTCGGAGCTGATTGTGGGATCTCAACTGGTTCGGGTGCTGGAGGCTTGGGCTTTGCCTGCTGCGCCTGCTCAGCCTGCTCAGGCTGCTCGGTTGTCGGCACCGTCGCCTTCGGGGCTTCCGACTTCTGGTGAATCTTGAATCCCCACAACAGGATTTGAGTCTTGTCGAGATCGCCCTCGTGCGGCGCACCCGTGTATCGGAATCCCAGCCATTCCGCGTTGGCGGCCTCGGCGAACTGCTGGGGATGGAACGGCAGTGCTTGCGGATCGGGCAAAATGCCTGGGGGGTAACGCAAGGGGTGCTTGCCCGACCAGTAGGGCAACTCCCAAGTCTGTGGGATGCCGATGTTCTCGACGATGTCGATCGGGAGTGCGCTGAACGAGCGTCGCAGCTGGCCGTTTTCCCAGATGGCAAAGGACCCTTGCGCGCGGTCGGGTGACGAGCTGACCAGGAAGGTGAGCGGCGCGTGCGGCGAAAGTAGCCAGGACTCAGGAAGTTCCGACGGAAGGCACGCGCTCAACTCTGCGCTGGCGACGACGCTGATGTTCTCGTAGGTGCCGATGAAGAGATAGCCGGGTTGTACGGTCGCAGCGATCGACAGCGGGTGTGGGCCGAGAGACTCGAACTCTTTGCCGGGGTGTAGTCGCTGCGCGATCGCGAGTGCCGCGGCCTGGTCGGGCTGCGGGTACAAACTCAGTTCAGCGCGAACGTCATTGTTGTCGACAAACCAAATTGTTGATACACGTGCAGCCACCGATCGCCCTCTCTCCTGAACCCTCGCTGCTTAGAAGAATACGACGAATCGGCCGGTGATCTTGCCGCCGGTCCGCTCCGGGCGGGAGCGTCAGCGGCCGCTGCTACGCACACCGAGGAGAACGTCGTCCCATGACGGAAGGGCGGGCTTTCCGCGCTTGTCCTTGGTCGACGATTGTTGCGGCGCTGCCTTGGGCGTGACGTCTTCGGCAGGTTCCGGGGTTTCTTCTTCTATCTGCGGCTCGGGCTCGGCTTCGACCTCTGCCTTGACCGTCGGAGTCTCCATGCGAGCCGGAGTCTCTACGCTAGTCGGAGTGTCTACCCGAGCCGGGATTTCCGCGACGGGGGGTATTTCGGTGACAACCGTGACAGCGTCGTGAGTCTCGGCTTCAGGGTTGACTTCTTCGTCCGGTTCGAAGTTGTTATCGATCCGTGACAGTTCGGGACGCTCGAAGACCACCGGTGCCAGACCGCGCAGTGGGCGGCCGAAATCCGGATCGATCAAGTCGAATGCAGTGTCGTCGAGCGCGACGATGGTTCCACCGTGCGCGTCCGGCTGATAGCGCCAATGTGCGGCGTTGGTGCTGCGCCCGGCCTGCCATTGCAGCTGAGCCACCCAGTGATTGTCCTCGTCGCGCCAGGCATCCCACGTGGCGTCGTCGATGGTGTGGCCGCGGGCACGAAATGCGTGAGTCACGATTTCCGCGAGCGTCGGCACGGTGGGTCCGTTGTCACGGATCGGGTGCCCACCCTGCGCCATTTCTGCTGCTCGGGAGCGTTCGAGAAGGACGGGGTATGCGTAGCGCTCGACCTTGCTGACCGGGATGCCGGCTTCCTTGGCGACCTGCTGGACGGAAGCGCCGGATCGGATACGGGCCTGGATTTCGCGGGGGCGGAGCTGGCTTTCGTTTTCGATCTCGATCTGGCCGAGTCGAGCTACATCACCCCGGCACGCTGCGCGCAGTTTGTCGTCGGCAGGGAGTCGAAATTTTTGGCCGGTTTCGGCGTCGGCGCACACCACATGCGATCCATCGGGTTCAAGTCCGATCACTCGAAGCTCTCGCACATTGACCTCCCTTATCGCGCCGGCTCGCGACTTTGCGCCGCAGTCAACTGTAATTCATTTGTGATGACCAGCCCGGCAGGACACTCCCGGCAGACCGGTCGCGTACGGATATCGACGCAATCACGCCGCCGACCTCGACTCGCGGATGGAGTCGAGGCCGGCGGCGTGATACGAGAACTACAGGCGTGGCTCAGCCGAGCTGCGAGACGACCCAGTCGATGCTCTTGGTGAGAGCGGTGACATCTTCGGGGTCGATGGCCGGGAACATGCCGACGCGCAACTGGTTGCGGCCGAGCTTGCGGTACGGCTCGGTGTCGACAATTCCGTTGGCGCGCAGGATCTTTGCAACCTCGGCTGCGTCGACGTCGTCGTTGAAGTCGATGGTGCCGACAACCTGCGAGCGGTGTGCCGGATCAGCGACGAACGGCGTTGCGAACTCGCTGGCCTCGGCCCAGTTGTACAGGCGTGAGGACGAGTCGGCGGTGCGTGCGGTGGCCCAGTCGAGGCCTCCGTTGCTGTTCATCCACTCGATCTGGTTGGCGAAGAGCAGCAGCGTTGCCAGTGCCGGAGTGTTGTACGTCTGATCCTTGGAGCTGTTGTCCACGGCGATGGGCAAGGACAGGAAGTCGGGGGTCCAGCGTCCCGAATCCTTGATCTCTGCGACACGCTCGAGGGCGGCCGGGCTCATCAGTGCGATCCACAGTCCACCGTCCGAAGCAAAGCACTTCTGCGGAGCGAAGTAGTAGATGTCCGAATCGGCGACGTTGACGGGCAGTCCGCCGGCGCCCGAGGTGGCGTCGATGGCGATCAGGGCGTTCTCCGAACCGGCGGGGCGGGAGACGGGGATCGCAACACCGGTCGAGGTCTCGTTGTGTGCCCAGCCGATGAGGTCGACAGACGGGTCGGAGACCGGCGCCGGTGCGCTGCCCGGATCAGCGGAGACGACGATCGGGTCACCGATGAACGGGTTGGCCTTGGCGACCGAAGCGAACTTGGAGCTGAACTCGCCGTTGGTCAGGTGCAGCGACTTCTCGCGGATGAGGCCGAATGCAGCGGCATCCCAGAACGCGGTGGTTCCGCCGTTGCCGAGGACAACCTCGTATCCCTCGGGGAGGGAGAACAGGTCGGCGAGACCGGAACGAACGCTGGCGACAACGTTCTTGACCGGCTTCTGGCGGTGGCTGGTGCCGAAGACCGAAGCGCCCACGTCGACCAGGGACTGCAGCTGCTCGGGGCGAACCTTGGAAGGACCGCAGCCGAAGCGTCCGTCAGCGGGTTTGAGATCGGCGGGGATGATCGGGGCGGTAGCGTCAGCCATTGGTCAGTGCGTCCTAAACGTCGAGGAACCTTTGCCGGGTTAGTTTAGACGGCTGCGGTGTCGTAGTGGACGGTCGAGGTGCTGCGGCGAGTGTCGAAACGCTTCGTGGGTCCGCAAAATGAGACCCCACCACGCATGAAACAAAAGCTCGAGTACAAGCCGGATGGCGAAAACTTGTTCCTTTGCTATGCGATCTGGAATGTCAACGGCATCTGAATTTTCAGATGCCGTTGACACGCAGAGAGCATCGCGCTCCCAATAAATGAGAACCGTCGTCCAGGGGAAGTGTTCCTACATTCAGCGAATCAGATTGAGGCCATTCCAGTTTCGAGTGAACTCCACGCCCTCGGCCAGCATCGCCGGCATGCTCGGATTCTTGATGTACTCGATGATCGTGCCCGGCATAGCCGCGGACTCGATGTAGGCCACGCTCGTGGATGACGTAGCCCCGGTGAAAACCACGGACAATCCACGCTCGGTGGCTTGGGCCAACTCCGCATCCAAGTCGTCGGTCAATCGCGCAACATGATGCAAGCCGATAAATTTCGTACCGTCGGCATTGTGGTAGGGCGAGGGACCTTCGCTGAGTACCTCGATCAACTCGACCTGAGTGCTTCCCGAGTACGCGAAGGCCGCGTTGATGACGATGTCGATATCTTGACCGCGATGGTTGCCTGCCATGTCGAGGTTGCGATAGATCTGCCATGGTCCGACACCGCTCTCTTCGAACCAGGCGTGTACCGCTTCGTCCAGGTTCGACACGAGATACCCAATTTGCATGAACGGTTCGATCGCCTTGTTTTGTGTCATAGCGAGCCACCCTCGTGCCCTTCCGGGTTTGCCGGTGCGGTCATGAGATGGCCGCTGAAATCGCCGACCAAATCGAGCAGCGAGTAGTCGCGGGACGTGAAACGCCATATCCCGCCTGCGCGCTCGAACTCGTCGTGGTACCGCCCGGCGGCGACTACCTGCAGCGGCAGTGCCGAAGTTGCTTGCAGCACAGTGTAATAGGAACGGCACGTCGCACGCCCGGCCTCGTCGTCGATCTCGAGGATGGGATTGGTGATGACATGTTTGGTGCGCGGCGTACCGTCGGCATGGATCTTTATGTTGGTACGCCACAGGTTCAGCAGGCCGGACTCGTCGAGTGCGTCGCCGCTACGGGTACGTATGGTCGCGTGCTGGAACAGCGCCGCGGCTTCTTCGAGGCGACCCCGGTCGATGTTCTCGGCGTATCGGTACAAGAGGTTCGTTATCTCAGTGGCGGAGTTACTCAATTTCCAGCCAGCTCTCTGGTGCAGGGTTGATGGTGTCAGTCGAGGTCCTCGACTGTTGCCATCGGGTACGTGACGGTCTCAGGGTTTTCGCACCGATCGACAATGATGATGTCGGCACCTCTTCGGCAAAAGACACTGCGTGAGGCCGTCCTTGGTCTCGTGTGGCTCCGGCGATCAGTGCAACTTTGCCTTCGAATTCGTCCATGAAGGTCCCTCTTTGTCGTGTGTGGCAGTGAGCCGTACTCGAATCAGTAAGCCAAAGGCTGTGGTTGGAGAGTCGGTGCATCTCGACTATCGAGATGGAGCAGGGCAGAGGGGCGTTGACCCGTACGTGGGGCACGGGTCAAGGCCCATCGGGACCGTTGCCACGGGTTTAACCCGTTTGGGCAGGCGCAGTGCAGGCGCACATGTTGATGCGAGTCCCTGATGCGATATCTCGTTCTTCGAGATGGCGCGTCTGGTCGTTCAGTTGCGGGACGAGTATGTCGTAATCAGCTGACCCGACCGAGAGGACATGATGGACCTGAGTGTGGAGCAATTTCGACTCGATGGGCGCACTGCTTTGGTGACCGGTTCGGGCCGAGGGGTGGGAGAAGGTATCGCCCGTGTTCTCGGAGCCTGCGGAGCAACAGTCATAGTGAACGATTTACACGCCGACAGGGCTCAGTCGGTCGCCGATGCCATCATCGCCAGCGGAGGATCGGCATTTTCGTCGGTGTTTGACGTGACAGACGCCGCCGCAGTGGAGCAGGCGATAACTGCGCTGGCCGACGACGGGGCCTCCGTCGATATTCTTGTTCACAATGCGGGCATCCCTGACATTGGCGCACGCCCGAATCAATTTGTCGACATGCCGGAGGCGGATTGGCAGCGGCAGATCGACCTCAACCTGTCTGCGATGATGCGAGTCGTCCAGGCGGTACTCCCTGGTCAACTCGCGAACGAGTGGGGCCGCATCATTCAGATATCCTCGGGTGCATCATCGCGAGGTCTTTCCATCGGGGTCTCGGCGTACGGTGCCGCCAAGGCAGGTTCGGAAGCGTTGATTCGACACCTCAGTGTCGAGTGTGGTTCGCGCGGAGTAACTGCGAATGCGTTGGCGTTGGGGATGATGGAGGGGCTCGGTGATGTTGACGACCCTGCGCTGGAGAGGATGATCCGTCAGATTCCGATCGGCAGGCTCGGTCGTGGCGCCGATGTCGGTGCAGCGATCCTCTGGCTTTGCAGCGAGGCAGGGGGCCTGGTCAACGGGCAGGTTATCCATCTTAACGGTGGAACGGTATTTGGACGCTAAACACATCGGCTGATAACCAGCCGAAATTCTCGGATGTAACCCTCTCGGTGAGCCGGGGCGAAATTCTTGGACTCATCGGTCCGAGTGGAACCGGCAAGAGCACCCTTCTGAGGTGCATGAACCTACTCGAGATCCCTTCCTCGGGCGAAGTTCAGCTTGCCGGCCAAACGCTCTTCAAAGAGCGCACGCTGTTGAACGCGCGTGAGCTCATTGTGCTTCGCAGGTCACTGGGGATGGTGTTTCAGCACTTCAATCTCTTCCCGAATATGAATGCGCTCGAAAACGTGGTGCTCGCCCAAGTACGGGGGCTCGAGCGTAGCCGCGCCGAGGCAGAGGCTCGAGCAGTGGACCTGCTGACGCGAGTCGGACTGAAGGACGCGATGCGCCGAATGCCGTCCGAACTCTCAGGAGGCATGCAACAGCGCGTCGCGATCGCCCGCGCACTCGCACTCGATCCGAAAGTCCTTCTCCTTGACGAGCCCACCTCGGCCATCGACCCGGAGCTGCGCATCGAAGTGGGGTCGGTGGTTTCGGAGCTGGCAGAGAGCGGCGTGACGATGGTGCTCGTGACCCACGAGCTCGATTTCGTCAGGAAAGTCGCTACGAAGGTTGCCGTTGCAGGCGTCTTGAGTGCTGGTCTGATTGCGACATTGTCGGCGTGTGCATCTGATGGGGGCATGAAACTCGTGGTCTTAGTCAAGGACGTGCCCGACACCTCCGGGGAGCGGACGCCGCGCGAAGAAAGTCGGCGAATTCTGGGGGTCGCAGAGGCCGCCGATGAGGGGCGGCACCACGGGTAACTCCCGTGTTCGTTGCCGATCTACGTGCCGACCACGGACGTGACGAACAACGCACTGTTCCAGCAGATTCCGGCCGTGAAGGATGGACGTTCATTGTCCTAGGCAGCAACTCGACATAATTCAACCGGCCGGGTACCTCGTGAGAGGTACCCGGCCGGTTGTTTGTGCTGCGGAGAAACTTACGCGTGGCTGATCTGATCCCAGCCCTCGACGGACTCGGGAGTACGCGGTGCCGGGCCGGTGTAGATGGCTGCCGGGCGAACCAGTTTGCCGAGGCGCTTCTGCTCGAGGATGTGCGCACACCAACCAGCGGTGCGGCCACACGTGAACATGGCAGGCATCATGTGCGCGGGAACCTCGGCGAAGTCCAGGATGACGGCAGCCCAGAACTCGACGTTGGTCTCGATCGCGCGATCGGGACGACGCTCACGCAGTTCTGCCAGCGCTGCCTGCTCCAGAGCTGCGGCAGCTTCGTAGCGGGGAGCGTTGAGGCGCTTCGCGGTTGCACGGAGCACGCGGGCGCGGGGATCTTCGGCGCGGTAGACGCGGTGCCCGAAGCCCATCAGCTTTTCCTTGCGGTCGAGGATTCCCTTGACCAGTGCGCGGGCGTCGCCGGTCTTCTCGGTCTCTTCGATCATCGGGAGCACGCGGGCCGGTGCGCCGCCGTGCAGCGGGCCGGACATTGCGCCGATGGCGCCGGACAGCGAAGCGGCGACGTCGGCGCCGGTGGAGGCGATGACGCGGGCCGTGAAGGTGGAGGCGTTCATGCCGTGCTCGGCTGCCGAAACCCAGTACGCGTCGATTGCCTCGACGTGCGCGGGATCGGGCTCACCCTTCCAGCGGACCATGAAGCGTTCGGTGACGGTCTTGGCCTCGTCGATGCGCTTCTGCGGAACTGCCGGCTGGTAGATGCCGCGAGCGGACTGCGCGACGTACGACAGGGCCATGACGGACGCACGGGCGAGCTGATCGCGAGCGGTCTCGTCGTCGATGTCGAGGAGCGGCTCGTAACCCCAGATAGGGGCCAGCATCGCAAGTCCGGCCTGGACATCGACACGGACGTCGCCGGTGTGGATGGGGAGGGGGAACGGCTCGGCCGGCGGCAGGCCGGGGCCGAAACGGCCGTCGACGAGCAGTGCCCAGACGTTGCCGAAGGTCACCTTCTGGCCGACCAGGTCTTCGATGTCGACGCCGCGGTAACGCAGTGCGCCGCCGTCCTTGTCAGGTTCGGCGATATCGCTGGTGAAGGCTACGACGCCTTCGAGTCCGCTCACAAAATCGTCCGGTATTGCTGCGCTCGCTGCCATTCTCGTGGACTCTCCTCGTTCGAGTGCGCCAGGTCTTCAGTCGCACTGCCTCAGCTTCCGTGACTGCGCCTCGGTGCTCGCAGGGATGAGCACGCACCGTGTTTCGTACTGCGCAATCGTCTGGTCCCGATTCGGCTGCTGTCGCTGGTGCGGCTCGCGGTTCGGATCGGGTCTAGCCACGGCAAACTTTAGCGCGTCCCGAGTAGTCGGTGGCCGGTTGGTACCCGGGAGTAGCGTTCTGGGCTGTGTCGAAGGAACGTCAGGACCCGGTGGTGGTGAACAGTGAACTCGCTGCGATGCGTGTGGGGTACCCGCAACCAGGCAGTGAATCGGAGGCCGTGCACGATCGGATGCGCGTCGAGTTGGACGTGAGTCAGGTTGCCGACGGTTGGTTGCCGCTGATGCGTCAGTGGCTGTTGGATGCCGTCGAGGCGGATGCGCCGGAACCGAATGCGATGACGCTTTCGACTCTCGGCGAGGACGGTCACCCCGCGTCGCGGACCGTGTTGTGCAAGGGGCTCTCCGAGGAGGGGGTCCTCTTCTTCACCAATTACGGTTCGGACAAGGCCAGGCAACTCGACGCCCATCCGTATGCGTCGGCCAATTTCACCTGGCTGACCCTGGCTCGCCAGGTCACTGTTCGAGGTGCAGTCGAGCATGTGAGTCCGCAAGTGACGCAGGAGTATTGGCGAACCCGTCCGCGAGGATCGCAGCTCGGAGCGTGGGCGTCCCATCAGTCGCAGCCCGTCGAATCACGCGCCGTCTTGGACGAACAACTCCGTGAGGTGGCCGCACGCTTCGGCATCGACGGAGAGATTCCCGTGCCGCCGCACTGGGGCGGGATTCTGATCCGGCCGGAGTCCGTCGAGTTCTGGCAGGGCCGCGCCAACCGTATGCACAATCGGGTCCGCACCACCGTCGTCGACGGTCAGTGGTCCGCAGTTCGTCTCCAACCGTGAGGCGGGTTCTCGCGGACACGACTCCGCTCGAAAATCTCGACTACCGCCGCCTGTGGACCGCCGGCATCGTCACCGTTATCGGCGCCCAGCTCAGTGTTGTGGCTGTTCCGCAACAGGTGTACGAGATCACGCGCAGTTCGGCCTATGTCGGTCTGACCGGAATCTTCGGTCTCGTCCCGCTGATCGTTTTCGGGTTGTGGGGCGGTGCCCTCGCCGACGTGATGGATCGGCGACGGCTCCTGATGATCACGTCGATCGGACTCGGCGTCACGTCGGTGCTGCTGTGGATACAGGCGGCGCTCGGTGTGAACAACGTGTGGCTCGTGCTTGTGCTTTTCTCCGTGCAGCAAGCGTTTTTTGCGGTCAATCAGCCGACACGCGCGGCGATCATTCCGAGGTTGATACCGGGTAGGCAGCTGCCTGCTGCGAACTCGCTGAACATGACGGTTGTGCAGTTCGGCGCGATCGCTGGTCCGATGCTTGCCGGAGTGCTCATTCCGACTGCTGGGCTGCAATTGCTGTATCTGCTCGACTCGATCTTCCTGCTCGCCACACTGTGGGCGGTGTGGAAGCTGCCGGCGATTCCGCCGACAGGCACGTCGCGACGGGCCGGTCTGAGCGAGGTCCTTGGCGGCTTTGCCTATCTGGCCACGCAGAAGGTGCTGCTCGCTTCGTTTGTCGTCGACATCATCGCGATGGTGTTCGGGATGTCGCGGGCACTGTTCCCGGAAATCGCGCACGAATCGTTCGGTGATCCCGTCACCGGCGGCTTTGCCCTCGGACTGTTGTTCGCCGCGATGTCGGCGGGAGCCGTTCTGGGCGGCGTGTTCTCGGGCTGGCTACCGCGGGTGGAGTACCAGGGGCGTGCTGTCTTGATCTGCATCGCGTTGTGGGGACTGTCGATGGTCGGTTTCGGTGTGGCCGTGTACTACGCCAGTCCCGGATCCAGCGTGCTTCTGCTCTGGGTGGCGGTCGCGTTCCTCGCGGTCGGTGGCGCCGTCGACATGATTTCAGCGGCGTTCCGCAGCACGATGCTCCAGCAGGTCGCGACGGACGACATGCGTGGTCGACTGCAAGGTGTCTTCATCGTGGTTGTGGCGGGTGGTCCGCGTATCGGCGACGTGGTGCACGGCGCTGCTGCCTTCCTGTTCGGAACGGGGGTGGCGGCGGCAGGCGGCGGCGTTTTGGTGGTAATCGGCGTTGTCGTGTCGGCGATCATGTTCCCGACATTCGTCGCTTACAGGGTGGGACGCGCCGTCTGACGTCCTAGTATGTGGGCGGTTTGTGGGGGAAACTGATTCCATGACGCAACCGCACAGCACGGGCAAGGGCGGCTTCGAGATCCGTGGTGGAGGTTATCGCGCCGAAATCGCGGCAGCCGGTGCAGGTTTGCGATTGCTTGATCACGAGGGGCCGTCCGGCAAACGTGCGCTCACCGAAACCTGGGAACTCGGATCGAAGCCGCCGCTGTCGGCCGGTTTGGTCCTGGCACCATGGCCCAATCGGATTCGGGACGGGCACTTCATGTTCGACGGTATCGAGCATCAACTCGAGATCACCGAACCGGTCCTGAACAACGCCAGCCACGGGTTTGTGCGTCGTCGCAATTGGAACCTCGTCGATCACACCTTCGATCGCGTCGAACTGTCGGTGGACGTCGGCCTGCACAAGGGCTGGCCGTATCCGCTTGCGCTGTCGATCGTCTACGCAGTGGACGAAACAGGATTGACGGTCACCCACACCGCGACCAACAAGGGCGCCACTCCGTCGCCCTTCGGACTTGGCACGCACCCGTTCATCCGCGTCGGTGATGTCCCACTCGACGAGTGCTCACTGCACCTGGCAGCGGGAACACGATTGCCGATCGATCCGGAGCGGATGCTGCCGAACGCGTATTCGCAGGCCGTCGAGGGCACGGATTTCGATTTCCGGACCCCGCGCCCACTCGAAGGTGTGCAGCTGGACACGCCGTTCAGTGCATTGGACGTGGTCGACGGTAGTGGCCGCACACAGCACGAATTGCTTGCGCCGGACGGGACCGGGACCGCACTGTGGACGACGCGCGAGTTTCCGTGGATTCAGGCCTTCATCGCGGATCCCGCAAACGGTAAGGGCTATCCCGACCGCGGTCGTGCTCTGGCGCTCGAACCGATGACATGCCCACCGGACGCCTTCAACTCGGGAATCGACATGTTGATTCTCGGCCCAGGCGAAACGTGGTCCGGCGTGTGGGGGATCCGTGCACTTTGATCCGGAGGATCGTGCTCTGTGATCTTGGGATCCAGCGCTGGGTACTGTGATCCGTATCCCAGATAGTGGGAGGCTGTAACAAACGGCTGCGAAGTCTCGATAGTCGCGATTTGCCGAACACCGTTCGATTCGGCGGCACATTTTGCGCGGTGGGGCTGGATCTGTGAGGCGTTGCGCGAGAAGGAAAGTCCAGATCAAGGCCATGTGCGAATCCTGAAATGCGAGCTGGAGCACAGTACTTCGACGCTCTGAAACCTGTTGCAGTTTCGGGGTGTATGTCCGACACTGATCGACGTGCAAAACCCCCGTGGAGCGACCCTCCCTGGGCGCGTTGTGTTCGGTGCGACTAGTTTCTAGTTGATCGTATGTAGTTACTCGTTGGTTTGAGCTTGAGAGGGATCCTTCGTGCCCGCTGACAATGACACAAAGCCCACGCTTACTTACCCCGGTGGTGAGCACACGATGTCCATTGCCAGGGCAACCGAGGGCAATGACGGCATCGAACTGGGAAAGCTGCTGGCCGATACGGGGTACACCACCCTCGACCCCGGCTTTGTGAACACCGCATCCACCAGTTCCGCAATTACCTACATCGACGGCGAGAAGGGAATCCTGCGCTACCGCGGATACCCCATCGAGCAGTTGGCAGGTAAGTCCACCTTCATCGAAGTCAGCTACCTGCTGATCTACGGTGAGCTCCCGACCGATGCACAGCTCGAGTCCTTCACGGACCGCATCCGTCGCCACACTCTTCTGCACGAAGACCTCAAGCGGTTCTTCGACGGATTCCCGCGCAACGCACACCCGATGCCGGTTCTTTCCTCCGCAGTCAACGCGCTCTCCGCGTACTACCAGGATTCCCTGGATCCCGAGGATCCGGAACAGGTGGAACTCTCCACCATTCGTCTTCTCGCGAAGCTGCCGACCATCGCGGCCTACGCATACAAGAAGTCCGTCGGACAGCCGTTCCTGTACCCGGACAACTCGCTGAACCTGGTCGAGAACTTCATGCGCATGACGTTCGGTTTCCCGGCCGAGCCGTACCAGGGTGATCCCGAGATCGCCAAGGCACTCGACATGCTGCTCATCCTGCACGCAGACCACGAGCAGAACTGCTCCACGTCCACCGTGCGCATGGTCGGCTCTTCCGACGCGAACCTCTTCACCTCGGTGTCCGCCGGCATCAACGCACTGTGGGGCCCGCTGCACGGCGGCGCCAACCAGGCCGTGCTCGAGATGCTCGACGACATCAAGGCAAACGGCAGCACCGCAGCCGAGTTCGTCCGCAAGGTCAAGAACAAGGAAGACGGCGTGAAGCTCATGGGCTTCGGGCACCGCGTCTACCGCAACTACGACCCGCGCGCCGCGCTGGTCCGCGAGACCGCGCACAACATCCTCGGCAAGCTCGGCGGCGACGACGAACTGCTCAATATCGCCATGCAGCTCGAAGAGGCCGCCCTCACGGACGACTACTTCATCGAGCGCAAGCTGTACCCGAACGTCGACTTCTACACGGGTCTGATCTACCGCGCGATGGGCTTCCCGCCCCGCATGTTCACCGTGCTCTTCGCCATGGGCCGTCTGCCCGGCTGGATTGCGCACTGGCGTGAAATGCACGAGGATCCGGCTACGAAGATCGGCCGCCCGCGCCAGATTTACACCGGCTACACCGAGCGTGACTATCGGGATATAACCACCCGCTAGCCCCTGCCCACAATTTTCGCCTCAACGAGGAGGACCCATGAGTAGCAAGCCCGTAATCGAGTTCCAGGAAGGCCCCGCGCCGACCGATCTGGTCATCAAGGATCTGGTTGTCGGAGAAGGCGCCGAAGCCGTTCCCGGTGGCACCGTCGACGTTCACTACGTCGGTGTCGAGTTCGAGTCCGGTGAAGAGTTCGACTCTTCCTGGAGCCGTGGCGAGTCCATTCAGTTCCCGCTTCGTGGCCTGATCAAGGGTTGGCAGGACGGCATCCCGGGCATGAAGGTCGGCGGACGTCGCCAGCTCACCATTCCGCCGGAGCTGGCATACGGCCCCGCCGGTGCAGGGCACCAGCTTTCCGGCAAGACCTTGGTCTTCGTGATCGATCTGCTGGAAGCCAAGTAATTCACTGTGCGCCTTTATTAACCCCCCGCGGTTAATAAAGGCGCACAGCACAAGCAGCCCCGCACCGTCAGGTGTGGGGCTTTCTTGTGTGGTCAGCTCGCGGTCTTTCGTCGGTAGAGCCAGTTCGACCACACGAATCCCGCGGCGGCGATGCCCAGGCACCACGCGAGGGCGATGGCCGCGCTGTTCCCGATCGGCGTGCCCATCAGGAGTCCGCGCACCGTCTCGATGATCGGGGTTACCGGTTGGTGCCGGGCAAATCCCTGCAGCCATGACGGCATGGTCTCAGCCGGTACGAAGGCAGTGCTGACGTAAGGCAGGAACATGATGGCGAAGGTGAATCCGCTTGCAGCCTCCGGGTTCTTGGCCAAGAGCCCCAAAGCTGTCGAGAGGTACGACATGGCAAAGACGAAGGCGACGATCACAGCGGCGACGCCGAGCCAGCGCAACGGATCGCTTGTCGGGCGAAAACCCATGATCAGAGCGACGAGAACCACGATCGCCGTCGTCAGGACGTTGCGGACGACGCTGGCCAGTACGTGCCCGGTCAGGACGGACGATGGTGAGATCGCGAGCGTCCGGAAACGGTCGATGATCCCGTCCTTCATGTCGCTCGAGACGCTGACGGCGGTGGTGGAGGCACCGAAACCGGCACACAGCAGAATGATGCCTGGCACGACATAGTCGATGTACTCGGTGCCGGTATTGATAGCGCCGCCGAAGACGTAGACGAACAGCAGCATGAGCATGACCGGCAGGGCTATCGCGGTGATCATCGAATCAGGGCTGCGGAGAACGTGTTTGAGATTTCGGCGAAGCATCACCGAGGAGTCGATTGTCATGGTGGAGGTCATCGAACGCTCGCAATCTCGGGTTGGCCCGATCCGGTGAGTGCGAAGAACACGTCGTCCAGATCCGGAGTGTGAACGGAGAACTTCTCGACGGTGATCGACGGGTCGTCAATCGAGTCGAGGATGGCTTTGATCGACGGAACCGTCCCGTCGGAAGGGATGTGCAGGGTCAGAATCTCGGCATTCGAATGTGCTTGCGGAAGTGACGCCGCGGCGAGATCGAGTTGAGCGAGGTTCTCGAATTGCAGCGCGACATGGCCGCCCGGAACCAGACGTTTGAGTTCGTCCGGTGTTCCCTCGGCGACCACACGACCGCCACTGAGCACACCGACGGTGTCGGCCAATTCGTCTGCCTCGTCGAGGTATTGGGTGGTGAGGAAGATCGTGACACCTGAAGCCGTGAGACCACGAACTATCGACCACATTTCGTGGCGGCTTCGCGGGTCCAGGCCGGTGGTGGGTTCGTCGAGAAAGACGACGTCCGGTCGTGCAACAAGGCTCATCGCGATGTCGAGTCGTCTGAGCATGCCGCCCGAGTAGTCGCCCGCTCGCTTGTCACCGAAGTCCGTCAGGTTGAACTGGTGGAGTAGTTCGTCGGCACGTCTTCGAGAGTTCTTCCGGCCCAGGTGATTCAGCTCGCCCAGGAGGGTCAGGTTCTCGGAGCCGGTCAACAGTGTGTCGACGGCCGCGTACTGCCCGGTGACGCTGATGCGTCGGCGAACGTTCCGTGGATCGCCGGGAAGCGAATGACCGGCCACAGTGACCTCGCCGGCGTCGAAGGGTATGAGGGTGGTGAGAATTCTTACGGCCGTTGTCTTTCCGGCGCCGTTCGCGCCGAGGAGCGCGTACACCGATCCGGCCGGGACCGACAGGTCGAGTCCGCCCAGAACCTGTTGATCGCCGTAGCGCTTGCGAAGTCCGCGGACCGAGATTGCGGGGATCGTTCCTGACATCGAGACCTCCAAGTGAGAACTGTGTATGGCATAAACTCGTGTTTATAGCGTACACAGTTCTAGGATGAGGGCAAGAGCAAAGAGTGGGAGCTGTATGGATGGCGGCGCGCTACCGAGGGCGGTCGAACTGGCTTGGGGACTGGATCAGCCTGGAACGCGGGGTCCCAAGAAAGGGCTCAGTCTCGAGCAGATTCTCGACACCGCGATAGAGCTTGCCGACGCTGAAGGTGTCACCGCGCTGTCGATGGGCCGGGTGGCCAAATCCCTCGGATTCACGACCATGTCGCTCTATCGCTACGTAGCGAGCAAAGACGAACTGATCGAACTGATTTCGGATCGAGTGATCGGCCCACCGCCGGTAATTCCCGACGGAGTGTCCTGGCGCGCCAAGCTCGAAGTGTGGGCGAACCACGAGTACGCCACGATGCTGAGTCGACCGTGGTGGCTCAAGCTGCCCATCACGGCTCCACCGACCGGGCCCAACAACATGGCGTGGCTCGATGCGGGCCTGAGCGCGCTCGACGGGGTCGCTCTGAGTGCTGCGTCGAAGTTTCAGGTGGTGACCAACGTGTCGTTGTTCGTCATCGGCCGCGCCCGATTCTCGGCCGACCTGGCCTCGCGGTCGGCACAATCGGCAGACGACGACGTCGCATACGGTGCTCTCATTGCTCGTGTCATCAATCGCGAGGACTTTCCCTACCTCAGTGCCGCAATCGAGGAGGGTGGTTTCGAGGACGGCAGCCCGGAGGGTGAAGCAGCCGGCGATGACGCTTTCGATTTCGGTTTCTCGCTGGGCCTCCTTCTTGACGGAATCGAGAAGCTGGTGCAGCGGTCAGGACACCAGCGCGGCGGCACTGACGTCGTCGATGATCAGGTCGGTGATCAGCCCACCTCGTAGTGCGCCTTCCAGCGCGGGCAACTTTGCCGTTCCGGCGACAATGCACACGCGTCTGGTGACTTTCTCGAAAAGGTCGAGACGCGGACCACTCGCGCGCTCGTTGAGTTCGATTCCGCGGTAGCTCCCGTCGGACCGGAAGAAGACCGTTGCAATGTCCCCGACCACGCCGTCGCGTCGAAGCGCTTCTGCTTCATCGGGTTCGAGGTATCCGGCGGTGTAGACGTGACTCGGTACGTTGCCACCCGGGACGCCGATGCTGAAGACCGCCAGGTCCATTCGCTTTTGCATGTCCAGTACTCGCTTGATGCTGCGTTCGCGCCACAACTGCTCCCGGGTTTCCGGGTAGTCGAAGAATGCAGGTACCGGAAATCCTTGGGGGAGAGCGCCATAGGCGTCGGCGATAGTTCTGATGATGTCGCTGGCATACGAGATTCCCGTGGTGCGAGTGTTTGCGGCGCCGTTGAGTTGCACTACGTACGAGTTGTAGGTGCGTTTGGGGGCGAGGTGCTTGCTGACCTCGCTGAGGGTGGTTCCCCAGGCGATCCCCATCACCATGTCGCTGTCGAAGAACGACGCCAGTAGCCTGCCGGCAAAAGTCGCGACCTTCTCGAGGCGCTCGAGATCTCCCACCAGCTCCGGGACTGTCACCACGTGGGCACGTACCCCGTATCGCTCCGAGAACTCACGCTCGATGCGGGGTGCTTGGCCGTGTGGGGTGCTGATCTTGATCTCGACGAGTCCGGACGTGCGCGCATAGGTGATCAGTCGCGAGACCGTGGATCTGGATACACCCATGTCGCGGCCGATGGCGGCCATCGTCTGATCTTGGAAGTAGTAGAGGCGCGCGGCCTGGACGGCGTCGGAGATGCGAGGGTCCGCGGGGTCGGAGGTCGGGAAGTCGGAGGTCGGGGATTCCATGGCATTGTCCTGTCTGCACGTTCGTGCACGAGCGCTGAACCGAATCTTATCGGAGTAGCACCTGGCCGCCGCACTCCCGCGCGACAATTCCCTGAAACGTATCTGTTACCCGCATTACGGTGCGGAAATGCCCGGTTTGCACGTATGTGCACTGGCTATGCATGAATGTGCAACTGGCCTTAGGCTACGGATGCAGCAATCCAAACTATGACATGCATCACAATTGAGTGAGGGTGGGATGGAGAAAGCCAAGCGATTAGGGCTCCCCGGCGAGTTGGCAGCCGAGTTCGCAGGAACGATGATCTTGATCTTGTTCGGCGTCGGAGTTGTGGCGCAGGTGGTGTCCGGCGGGAGCGGCGGAGGGCTCGGTGGGCATGACAGCATCGCGTGGGCCTGGGGCCTGGGTGTCATGTTCGGAATCTATGTCGCCGGCCGGGTGACGGGTGCTCATCTGAACCCTGCCGTCACGTTCGCCTTCGCGATCTTCCGGGGATTCTCCTGGCGCAAGGTACTGCCGTACACCCTGGCGCAGACCGCTGGAGCCTTCGTCGCCGCGTTGATCGTCCGCTGGAATTACAACGACATGCTCAATGCAATTGATCCCGGACACACGACCGCCACTCAGACGATCTTCTCGACCATGCCCGGAAACGGAACGCTCCCGGTCAGCCTCGGCTCGGCGCTGATCGATCAGATCATCGGCACCGCCATCCTGTTGTTCCTCATCGTTGCAGTCACCGATTCTCGGGGAACTCCGCCGCTCGCGAATCTCGCGCCGTTCGTCGTCGGATTGATCGTTGTGGGAATCGGATTCGCCTGGGCGACCAACGCGGGCTACGCGATCAACCCGGCGCGCGACTTCGGCCCGCGACTGGCGTCGTATCTCACCGGCTACGGAAGTGCGTGGCGGGATCAGTACGGGAGCTTGTATTTCTGGGTGCCCATCGTGGGACCTCTGATCGGCGCTCCGATCGGAGTGTTCCTCTACGACAAGCTGGTTGGACGATTCCTGCCTGACGACGAGTCTGCAGAGAAGGCGATCGAGGAGCCGGCGACGATACCGGCGTGATCGCGAATCAACATCTCTGAGTAAATCTCTCGCACTTTCTCTCGATACCAAAGGGGTAGCACGATGGCGCAGTTCGTAGCCGCGATAGACCAGGGGACCACCTCCACACGTTGCATGATCTTCGATCACAGTGGGCATGTGGTTGCCGTCGAACAGCACGAGCACACACAGATCTTTCCGCAGGCAGGGTGGGTCGAACACGATCCGATCGAAATTTGGGACAACGTCCGCAACGTCACCGCGGGCGCTTTGGCAAACGCAGACCTGACCGCGGCTGATATCGCGTCCGTCGGCATCACCAATCAGCGTGAGACAGCGGTGGTGTGGGAACGCGCCACCGGAAAACCCGTCTACAACGCAATCGTCTGGCAGGACACACGCACCGATCGAATCTGTACTGCACTCGCCGGCGAGGACGGACCGAAGAAGTACACCGAAGTCACCGGACTGCCGTTGGCCACGTACTTCTCGGGTCCCAAGGTCAAGTGGATACTCGACAATGTCGAGGGTGCTCGCGAGAAGGCCGAAGCAGGCGAGTTGTGCTTCGGCACGATGGACACCTGGGTGCTGTGGAACATGACCGGTGGTGTCGAAGGCGGAGTGCACGCCACCGACCCCACCAACGCGTCGCGCACTCTGTTGATGGATCTCGACACTCTCGCATGGGATTCGGCGATCTGCGCCGACATGGGTATTCCCGAATCCATGCTTCCCGAGATCCGTAGCTCGTCCGAGATCTTCGGATTCGTTCGTGAGCGTGGCACGCTGTCCGGAGTGCCGATTGCAGGAATTCTCGGCGATCAGCAAGCAGCGACCTTCGGTCAGGCCTGCCTCTCACCGGGCGAAGCGAAGAACACTTACGGAACCGGTAACTTCGTGCTCCTCAACACCGGCACCGAAAAGGTGATGAGCAAGAACGGATTGCTGACGACGGTCTGCTACAAGATCGGTGACCAACCGACGATCTACGCGTTGGAAGGCTCGATCGCCGTGACCGGTTCGCTGGTTCAGTGGTTGCGTGACAACCTCGGAATGATCAGCAGTGCAGCAGATATCGAGGTGGACGCGCGTTCGGTGGACGACAACGGCGGAGCGTACTTCGTGCCCGCGTTCTCGGGTCTTTTTGCTCCCCACTGGCGTGCGGATGCCCGCGGCGCCATCGTCGGCCTGACTCGGTTCGTGAACAAGGGCCACCTTGCCCGTGCGGTGCTCGAAGCGACCGCATATCAGAGCCGTGAGGTCATCGATGCGATGAACCTCGACTCGGGCGTCGATCTGAAGGTTCTCAAGGTAGACGGCGGAATGGTCGCGAACGAACTGCTCATGCAGTTCCAGGCCGATCTGCTCGATGTCGAGGTGATCCGTCCGGTGGTTGCAGAGACCACGGCATTGGGCGCGGCGTATGCAGCCGGTCTCGCAGTCGGGTACTGGGACAGCGAGGACGATATCCGCAGCAACTGGGCGAAGGACAAGAGTTGGACGCCTTCGATGGATTCGGCCGAGCGTGACCGGTTGTACGCAGGATGGCAGAAGGCCGTCACGCGGACCCTGGACTGGGTCGACGCGGACTGATCCTGCGTCCCCAATTTCTACCTATTTTCAAGTGAAGGAACCCTTTTCATGAGCACAGCACAAGCATTGAGTCCGTCCTCGCGGGCGGAGTCGCTGAAGAAGTTGGAAGAAACCGAACTCGATGTCCTGGTCATCGGCGGTGGCGTGGTCGGCGCGGGCAGCGCACTCGACGCCGCAACTCGAGGTCTGAAGGTGGGCTTGGTGGAGGCACGTGACTTCGCGTCCGGAACCTCGAGCCGGTCCAGTAAGTTGTTCCACGGCGGACTGCGCTACCTCGAGCAGTTCAATTTTGCGCTCGTGTTCGAGGCACTGCGTGAGCGGTCCCTGGTACTGAACTCGCTGTGTCCGCACCTTGCGAAGCCGGTGCCGTTCATCTACCCGCTCGAGAAGCTGATCGACCGGCCGTACGTCGGTCTGGGCATCGGCGTTTACGACGTGATGGGCGCAGGCCGTGGGGTTCCCTCACACCACAAGCATGTGGGAAAGAAGAAGACCCTCGAATCGTTCCCTTCCGGAAAGCGTTCTGCCATCCGCGGTTCGGTCAAGTTCTACGAGGGACAGGTAGATGATGCCCGGCACACGATGATGCTGGCGCGCACGGCAGCCGAGTACGGCGCGCTGTGCGTCAACAGCACGCGCGTCGTCGGTTTCCTCCGCGAGGAGGACCGGGTTGTCGGTGTGAAGGCAGTGGATCTGGAAACCGGTCGCGCGTTCGAGATCCGGGCTCGCCAGGTCATCAACGCAGCAGGCGTGTGGACTGACGAGATTCAGGAAATGGTCGGTGGGCGAGGACAATTCCAGGTCCGCGCGTCCAAGGGCGTTCACCTGGTCGTCCCGCGCAACCGCATCAACTCGTCAACCGGAATCATCACGCGGACCGAGAAGAGCCTGCTGTTCGTGATCCCGTGGGGAAGCCACTGGATCATCGGTACGACGGACACGGACTGGAACCTCGACCTCGCGCATCCGGCAGCGAGCCGAAGCGACATCGACTACATCCTCGGTCATGTCAACAAGCTCCTCCAGGACGAGCTGACGCACGAGGATGTCGTCGGTGTGTACGCGGGACTGCGTCCGTTGCTGTTCGGCGAATCGGATTCGACCAGCACTCTCTCCCGTGAGCACGCGGTGTCGAGTCCGGTTCGGGGTTTGACGGTGGTGGCCGGTGGCAAGTACACCACCTATCGCGTGATGGCCAAGGACGCAGTCGATTCCGCGGTGCACGGACTCGAGCAGAAGGTGCCGAAGTCGTGCACCGAGCGTATTCAGTTGGTGGGCGCCGACGGTTACTTTGCCGCGTACAACAACCGGCACCTCACCGCTGAGCGCACCGGACTGCACGTTTCGACTATCGAACACCTGCTGGGTCGCTACGGCACGCTTGCGGACGAGTTGTTCGAACTCATCGAAGCGAGGCCGGAACTGGGACGGCCGTTGGACTCTGCCCCCGAGTACCTCGAGGCGGAGATTCACTACGCCGCGAGTCACGAGGGTGCGCAGCATCTCGACGACATCCTGACCCGCCGTACTCGTATATCGATCGAGGTCACGGACCGCGGCGACGCGGCAGCCGCGGAAGTAGCCGAACTGGTTGCGCCGGTGTTGGGTTGGACCCCCGAGCACATTGCCGAGGAGATCGAGCACTACCGGTTGCGCGTTGCAGCCGAGCGGGAATCTCAGGAGCAGCCCGACGATCTGACGGCTGATGCGGCGCGCCTGGGTGCACCGGACGTTCGCACGGGCGTCACCGTAGGGTGACTTCCGCTGTGCGCCTTTATTAACCGCGCGGGGGTTAATAAAGGCGCACAGCAGAGCGGCGCGAACGCCGTACCTGCGCGTACTCGTAGGCGTTCTGCCAGGCGACGGTGGCCACCAGCACCCAGATGATCCATGTCGCGCTCATATGTGTGCCGACGACGCCCATGACGATGGGGATCGCGGTGCAGGGGATCGCCCAGCCGAGCAGCCACCGTCGGTCCGACCGCGCAAACAGCCCTGCCACCGTGCTGATTCCGAAATAGACAGCGATGCTTCCGCACAACAGCCACCGCAGATTCGCGGGCGTATGCTCCGCACCGTGTTCGGTTGCCGCTCCGAGTCCTGCGACCAGAACCGCGATTGCGCCGGTGGTGAAACAGTGCATGGCCATGTCGATGCGAGCGGGAAACTTCTCGGGCTGCAGGTGCGGAACGCCGGCGTGACCGTAGAGAAGCGAGAGCGCCCACATACCGGAGAGCAGGACAAACGACCCGACGGCGAGGCTGACCACCGTTGAGTCCCAGGTGAGCTTCGAGGCCGCGGAGATCACGAGGATCACACCCTCGCCCAGCACGATGATGACGTACAGGCCTAGCCGCTCTGCAAGGTGAGCCCGTTCGGAGTGCAGGGCTTCGAGTTCGGGCATCCGATCGTCCTTGAACCCACGGATCTTGATGATGCGGTCGAGCTTTTCCTGCGCGTCTGCCATGATCGCGGTGCCGGAGACGATGAACATGATCAGCAGATCGATGGTCACACCGGCGGTCCAGAGCCAGAACCGAGTTTCGCCCTCGAACCAGAACGAGACGATCCACGGAATCACGCCGAGAGACATCTGGGCGATCGGCCAGTCCACGACTATCTGGCCGTTGTGCCACACCCGACTCGCGAGCAGACGTACGGCCACGTAGGCGACAGCGAAGGCCAGCGCATGGTTGTCGTGGATGCCGGCCACGGCCGCCATCATGACGGCCAGTCCGAACATGGCGATCAGCATGCTCGGGATTCGGACGCGGTCGCCGGCAATGTTGCCGTACATCGTGAACGTCGCCCACGCGGTCCAGAACGCGAGATAGAGCAATGCGTAGAGCGCGACATCCGACCACGACGGCGAACCGTGGAGCAGGTGAGCCAACTGACCGATACCGGCAACCACGACCAGGTCGAAGAACAATTCGATCCATGACGCGTGTCGCTCGAGCACCGCCTTCTGCTTCGAGTCCGGTTCATTTCCGAGTTCCGACATAAAGCTCAGTATCGGTTATCGGCATCAACCGTGCTGGTAGGCAGCGAACTTGTCCGTTTTCTCGAAGTTGTGCTTATGCTGTCCGTTGAGTGATCTGGATCATAGTTCGGGTGAGGTGGTCGACGTGCACGGTAGCGGTAACCTCGCGCTGTCCGCTGCGGACTACGACCGTGTCTTTGCGATCCTCGACTACTGTTCGGCCGCGAGAACGCTCGATCAGCTCAAGAACCTCCTCATGGTCGCGTTGCACGATCACTACCGCTGCCCCAACACCACCTTCCTCGTCGGTCCCACATTCACGTCGGCATTCGCTGACCCGAATCCGGTGACCACGGGTCGGATTACTCCGATTCTCGACGAGTATCAAGCGCGGTGGTATCCCGATGACGTGTTCGCGACAGCGCAATCTCGGGCAACATTGATGTCGTCCCCGGCCATCACCCACACTCAATTATTGGATGTGCCATCGGAATCGGCGACGTACCTCAGCGATTTTCTTTATCGCAAGCGTTTGCACAGCGCAGCGGTCATGCACCTCCAACTGGCTCATGGCGTTCACGGATTGGTCGGGATTTTCGATTCGGAGGGCAAGGATCTGTCCGCGACCGACGTGGCGGGCTTGGGGATAGTGGGTCGGCAACTATCACTGTTGTGTCAGACCTTGCCCGGTCAGTCGAGTCCGAGTTGGCAGGAAAAGTTGACGCGGCGGCAGCGTGATCTTGCCGAACTGTTGGCCGACGGCCATACCAACGACGAGATCGCGGTGATCTTGTCGTTGAGTCCCGACACGGTGAAGAAATACGTCAGCCGGATCCTCGCTGTGCTGCACGTGCGCAATCGGGCGGAGTTCGTGAAGTTGGTCTACCAGCACAAATTGGCCGACCAGCAGGCCTGAAATTATCCACTTTCGTGCACTGTGACTGGCGTCACTCGATGGATAGCCTTTGTGTGCACGGCCAAGAATTGGACCACGGCACAAGGAGAAACTCATGAGCAGGCTTCGCTTCGGGTATTTCATGGCACCGTTCCACGTCCCCGGACGTAATCCGACGGCAGCGTTGCAGCGCGATCTCGAACTGGTCGAACATCTCGACCGGTTGGGCTACGACGAGGCGTGGTTCGGTGAACATCACTCCGCCGGAAGCGAAATCATTGCATCACCGGAAATCATGATTGCCGCGGCATCGCAGCGGGCACCGCGAATCCGGTTCGGAACCGGCGTGACGTCGCTGTCGTATCACAATCCTCTGTGGGCAGCTGATCGAATCATGCAGTTGGACCATCTGACTCACGGTCGCACGATCTTCGGCGTCGGGCCCGGATCGTTGCCCACCGACTCGGCGATGATCGGACTCAATCCGACAGACACGCGAGAGTTGTTGCAGGAGAATCTCGACATCGTCGTTCGGCTGCTCCGTGGCGAGACGGTATCGGCAAAGACGCGCACTCACGAGTTGTTCGACGCGAAGCTGCAACTTGCCCCGTATTCGGAGAACGGTATCGAAATAACCGTTGCCGCAGTCGCTTCCCCGACCGGGCCACGACTGGCCGGCACACATGGTCTGGGTTTGCTGTCCATCGGTGCGACCCTGTCCGCCGACGGTTTCGATGCGCTGGCACATCATTGGAACGTGATGGAGGAGCGCGCAGAAGCCAACGGCACCACGGTGGACCGTCGCAGGTGGTCTCTGGCGGGGCCGTTCCACATCGCGGAAACCGAGGCGGAAGCGCGCAAGCAGGTGGAGTACGGAATCGAGGAGTGGTTCGACTACTTCCAGCACGTCGCGGCCTTCCCTCAGATGGCGGTCTCGGGGTCTCGTTTGAACGAGATGATCGACTTCGTCAACGAGGCGGGAATCGGCGTTATCGGCACGCCGGAGCAGGCTCGGCGTCAGGTGCAACGACTGTGGGATCAGTCCGGTGGATTCGGATGCATGCTGCAGATGGGACACGACTGGGCGAATCCGCAGGACACGCGTCGTTCGGCAGAGTTGTTCGCGCAGGAGGTCTTTCCCCATTTCCAGGGGCAGGCGCAGGCCACGTTGGATGCTGCGCAGCATGCACGGGACGTCCGGGAGGGACATGCCAAGGCGCAACTCGACGCGGTGGATCATATGACGAAGAAGTACGCCCAAGAGGTCGCAGACAAGGCCTGACGTGTACGTCAGGGTCGAGGAAGGCCGGGTCAGCGTCGAGGATGCCGGGAACCTACGGGACTTCCATGTCGAGGTGCCGTCGGACATGACCGAGCGTGAACTCGACGAGGTGCTGCGCGCCCGGGATTTCGGTTATGTGCGCGGTGCAAGCGCTTTCATTCTCACGAAGCGAATCGAGAACGCCGCGGCAGGCGTGGCGGAGATGATCGACTACGCCAGGAGTAAGGGCTGGATCGACGAGGACGGAAAAGCCTTGCAAGCCCACGTTGTTCGCACGTAGCGGCTTCTTTCAGACCATGTCTTTCTTCTGTAGCCATCGCAAGATGGGCCAACCGCAGAAGACGGGCAGCCAGCAGGTCAGCACGCGGTAGAGAAGGACCGACGGGACCGCAATGCTCGCGGGGAGTCCGAATGCCGTCAGGCCGCCGATGAGGGCGGCCTCGACGGCGCCGACGCCGCCGGGTGTCGGGGCGGCAGATGCAAGCGTTCCGCCGATCATGGTCACGATCGTGACGGTGATGAACGTTGTTCCGCCGCCGAACGCTTCGACGCTGGCCCACAGTGCCAATGCTGCGCCGAGAGTTGTTGCCGCACTTCCGCCGACGATGATGAGGAAGCGTGTGGGGTTACGTGCCAGCTGACTCAGTTCGCCGAGAACCTCGGTGATCTGTGGCTTGAGATCCTCGTTGAGCCAGCGCCGCAGTTTAGGGATGAACATGAATGCGCCCAGAATTCCCAGGGCGATGCCGCCGATGAGGGACAGCACTGTCGTTCCGGGGATGAAGTGCGACAGGTTGGCATCTCGGCCGGCCACGACGGAGAAGAAGATCAGCAGACCCACGTGGGTCACTACTTGAACCGTCTGTTGCAACGCAACTGCAGCTGTGGCTCGGACGGTTCCGAGTCCACCCTTCTGGAGGAAGCGAACACTCAGTGCCAGGCCGCCGACACCGGCCGGCGTGGTGGTGGCCGCAAACGTGTTGGCCACCTGCATGATCAGCAGATGCCGATAGCTGACCATCGACGACGCGCAGGCCCACAGCGCTGCGGCGGCACCGACATACGTCAGTGCTGAGACTCCGAGTCCCAGCAGTGCCCACCACCAGTTGGCGGTCTCGAGTTCGGACAGGAATGTCGGCACCTGAACCACGAACGGGTAAGCGACGTAGACCAAGCCGATGAGGAGCACCAGCTGGATGATCTGATTGCGACTGAATCGTGTGACCTGTGCCGGGGCGACTTTCTCGATGCCGTTCTTGGCGCCGACTTCGTCGCGGATCTCGGTCATCAGCGGGGTGGAATCGGGGATTCCCTTGCGGATTCGGTTCGGCATAGCTGAGGCGGTCAATCGTCCGGAAGCGGCAAGAATTGTTTCCGCGCCCTGGGTGCGGATAGCCGCGTCCACAGCCGACTCGACGCCGAACAGTGCTGCCGTGGTGAGGAGCAGCTGTGCGTTGTCCGATTGCATCTGCACGTCGGTAGCGCCGAATTCGGAGTAGGCGTAACCGCCGAACAGGACTCCGCCGCCGTCGATGTGGATCTCGGATGCGCGGAGGTCGCCGTGTGCCATCTGGTGGACGTGCGTCGTGTGCAGTGTCTGCCACAGTGTGTCGACAAGCTTGGTGGACGGACCGTCCGCGTCGAGATCCTCGGTTTTCTGATCCCGGGCAGCGACTGTGAGTGGGATCCCACGGGGAGTGGGGCGAGCGTACATTTCCCAGCCACGATCGAGTGGTGCGGTTGCCACTGCCTTGGAACTTGCGAGTCCGATGTCGGCAAACGCGATTCCCATCAACGCACGATGTTCGACGGCTCGGCGGAGCGACGCATGACGCGGCGGAGTCTCGCGATTGCGCAGGGAAATCCAGCGGAAAGTCTGCCGGATCACGCCGCTGCTGCGCTGATTCTGTCCGTACAGTTCGACGGTCAGATCCTCGCAGAGTTCGTCGTCGGGGACTTCGTCGACGGCTGCGGACAGTACGAGTGGGCCGAGACCTGAGGGGCTGACCACTCGGAACGCCGTGACCCGGTAGCCGCGTTTCGACAGCACACGCACTGCGGAATCGAGCGGAACTTCGAGAGCGGGTGTGCCGACCAGCAGGACGATGACGGCACCGATGAGATAACCGACGGCCAATCCGAGCATCGACCGGGCGGGCACGATCGCACTGACGACGAGGTGGATCGGCGCGAACAGCAGAAGCAAGGTCCACCAGACACGTCGCCACTTCTTTGCCAGCCACGGTCCGGACACGGTCAGAACGGCGGCCAGCATCGCGATCCAGCGGGGATCGTCGAGGAACTGGGACAGGAAGGTGGCGTCGAGGCGGTCGGGCACGTCGAGGTGCCATTTCGGGGCGGAGAGCCCGGTTCCGGTGAATGACAGCGCCACCAGCGCGCACATCGCCGCCGCGGCATACCCGGCAAACAGTTTCCAGCGTCTGCCGACGATCAGTTCGATGAGAATCGCGAACGGCAGAGCCAGGATAGAGAGGCCGTACAGCAGGTACACCGTGTCGGACAGGCTGGGCGAGAGAACACCGACGATGTTGGACACGGAGGTCTCGAGGGCGTCCCACTGACTACGGGTGATCAGCGAACCGGCGATCACACCGCCAAGGACTACCGCAGCAAATACGACGCGCATGATGTCGCTGGTTCTGCGTTGCAGCGGCGGCAGCAGACTTCCCGTTACCGGGATGTCCCGTCCGTCAACACGCATATCCTCAGAACTCTTCTCATGCAGGTATCGGCAGCCGTTGTGGTTACCTCGACTCAAAGTACCGTGCCGGCGTCAGTGCGCCGCAAGGCAGCGACGTGTTGTCCATCCGCGAGCAAGCACGTGTTGCCGCGCGTTCGCGGTAAATGCAGCAGAGATCGTACGTGGCCGGACATCAGAGCGTAAAATTCACATTCCGGATGCTCGACGGTAAGGAGCGCACCACTTATGAGTCCTGAGTCGAACGGTGTCGACGGTCGGGTTCCAGACTTGTCCGTCAAAGGCGCCAGAATCTCCGTGACCGAGGACTACGCGCACGAGATCGACGAGATTGCGAACCTGACGGACAAACTCGGTGGGCTGGAGCCTGCCGAATACACGGATGCCTGGAAACAGGGGTACCCGTACGAGAAGAAGATGTCGCGGCGGGAGTACGAGCGTAAGAAGCGCCGCCTCCAGATCGAATTGCTCAAGCTGCAGTTGTGGGCCAAGGAGACCGGTCAGAAGATTCTGATCATCTTCGAAGGGCGAGACGCGGCGGGCAAGGGTGGTTCCATCAAGCGGTTCACAGAACATCTCAATCCGCGTGGCGCGCGCGTCGTTGCCCTGGAGAAGCCGACCGATATCGAGCGCACACAGTGGTATTTCCAGCGGTACGTCGCGCATCTTCCGAGTGGCGGCGAAATCGTGATGATGGACAGGTCGTGGTACAACCGCGCCGGCGTCGAACGTGTGATGGGGTACTGCACGCCGACGCAGTATCTCGAATTCATGCGGGAAGCACCGGACTTCGAGCGGATGCTCGTCAACTCCGGGATTCACCTGCACAAGCTGTGGTTCTCGGTGAGCCGTGAGGAGCAGTTGGCGCGGTTCGCCGCCCGTCGAACCGACCCGGTGCGTCAGTGGAAGCTTTCACCCACCGACCTTGCCTCCCTGGACAAGTGGGACGACTACACCCAGGCCAAGGAGGCGATGTTCTTCTACACGGACACCGGCGACGCTCCGTGGACGGTGATCAAGAGCAACGACAAGAAACGCGCTCGGCTCGAGGCGATGCGTCACGTGCTCGCCTCCTTCGAATACCCCAACAAGGATCACCGGGTTGTGGGAATCCCGGATCCCCTGATCGTCGGACCGGCGTCAGCCGTCTTCGAAGAGGGCGAGCACGTCAACGTCGAGTTGCCGACCCTGGCCTAGGTCCGCCTGTTCAGATCGAACTGGCCTCCGCCCACAGATTGATGCCGCTCTCACGCGCGTGTCGATCGATGGAGGCGAGTTCGTCGGCGCTGAACTCGAGATTGTCGAGTGCTCCGACGTTGGCTTCGAGCTGCGGCACACTGGATGCTCCGATCAGCACCGAGGTGACGCGCGAATCGCGGAGCGCCCAGCTGAGCGCGAGTTGCGCCAATGACTGGCCACGACCACGGGCGATGGCGTCGAGGGCCCGGATGTGGGTCAGAGCATCGTCGGTGAGCCACGACGGGTCGAGTGATTTGCCTTGTGCCGCACGTGAATTCTCGGGGACGCCGTCGAGGTAGCGGTCGGTGAGCATTCCCTGGGCCAAGGGGGAGAACGCAATCACGCCGACGCCGAGTTCGTCGACAGTGGCGAGTAGATCCTGTTCGATCCAGCGGTTCAGCATCGAGTAACTCGGCTGGTGGATCAACAGCGGAACACCGGCTGCTTCGAGTAGTGCGGCGATCGCGCCGGTGCGCTCGGGGGAGTACGAACTGATCCCCGCATACAACGCCTTGCCCTGCTGGACGGCGCTGATGAGAGCTCCGGCAGTCTCCTCGATCGGGGTCTCCGCGTCGGGGCGGTGACTGTAGAAGATGTCGACGTAGTCGATACCGAGGCGGCTCAGCGACTGGTCGAGTGAAGCCAGCAGGTACTTGCGTGAACCGCCGAAACCGTAAGGGCCCGGCCACATGTCCCACCCGGCTTTCGACGAGATAATCAACTCGTCGCGATGGGATGCAAAGTCCTCCCGCAAGATCCGTCCGAAATTGGTTTCGGCACTGCCGTACGGCGGGCCGTAGTTGTTGGCCAGATCGAAGTGGGTGATGCCGAGGTCGAATGCGCGTCGTAGCACGGCCCGTTGGCGGTCGATGGGGACGTCGTCGCCGAAGTTGTGCCACAGGCCCAGTGAAATGGCGGGAAGCTTCAACCCGCTCTTGCCGGTACGACGGTAGGGCATGGTGTTGTAGCGATCGGGCTGCGCGACATACGGTTCGGACATTGTTCCTGCCTTCGATTCAGTGGTGCGTTGACAGATCCTTGAGTTCGATCAGCAGTCGTGCACCGCCCAACGGGCTGTCGTGGAACGATGTGCTGCCGCCGTGTATGGAGGCTTGCTGCGCTACCAGTGCAAGCCCCAACCCGGAACCGGTCTGACTCGCAGTGGACCCGCGGGTGAATCGCCCGAACACTGCTTCGCGCTCGTCTACCGGGATACCTGCCCCGTTGTCGTCGACGGTGATGGTGAACTCGGCGGGTGCGGCGGCCCGATAACTCAGCGTGATACGCACTTCGGTGGCACGGCCGTGCCGCACGGCATTGGTGATGGCATTGTCGAGAATCAGACGAATTCCACCTGGGAGTGCGTGAATGCGATACGGCACAGGCGAATCGGCGGCGTCGACGCTCACGCGCAGATCCGGATACAGGCGCATCGCCTCCTCGGCGGCGATATCGCACACTTCGATCAGATCGGTGTCCTTGAAGTCCTCGGACGTGGACAGTTCGCCCTTCGCAAGTCGCTCGAGGTCTCGCAGGGTCGATTCCACCCGGCCTTGAGCGCGGGCGAGATCAACCAGAATCTCTTGTCTCTGAGACTGGTTCAGATCAAGGGTGGACAGCACTTCGATATCTGTGCGCATTGCTGTCAGCGGAGTGCGTAGCTCGTGTGCGGCAGCGGAGGCAAAGTCGCGGGCAGTTGCCAACGCCGACGTCGTGGCAGCTTGTGCGCTGGCGACGTCCTTGAGCATCGACTCTGCTGCTGCCGCAAGCTCGTCCGCCTCTCGGATGCCGGAAACCTGCGTCGCGAGGTCCGGGTCGCGTCGGGCGATCCGGCGGGTCAATTCCACCAGCGGACGCACAGCGGGGCCGCCGAACAACCACCCAAGGGCGGCGGCAGCGGCCACGGCGCCCAGTCCGAAGAAGGCAACCTGACGTTGCTGTTCGACCGTGATGTCGCGAGCTTCTGCATACGGAACTGCCAGTGAGACAAGAGCGTTGATGCCTTCGGCTTTCGAGGTGTATGCGCGGTACTTGGTTCCGTCGACTTCGACGGTTTCCGAACCCGGCGGCAGTTCCGGCAACCGGGTGGGTGTGCTCGACATGACCGTTCCGTCGGTGGCGGTGCGGATCGTCACCGAGAACGCGCCGGCGTCCCCGAACGCTCCGAGGAACGGGCCGGCCGTCGCAGCGTTGGCCACGAGTACCGTCGACGCGGTTTCGAGGCGACGGTCCAACTGTGCCAGGTTGTTTCGTGCGATGGCCAACGCCACGACAGCCCCGAGTGCGAGGACGATGAACGTGGCCCCCAACGCGGCAGCGGCAGCTACTCGGATTCGGAGTGAGTATTGCCGAGGCTTCACGGATTTTCCCGCAGGACAAAACCGACACCGCGCACGGTGTGCAGCAGTCGCGGCGAGCCGCCCGACTCGAACTTGCGGCGAAGATATCCGATGAACACGTCAACGACGTTGGTGTCCGCGACGAAGTCGTACCCCCACACAAGTTCGAGGAGGCGTTCGCGGGTGAGAACGATGCCGGAATTGTGTGCGAGCACTTCGAGCAACTCGAATTCGCGTTTGGTCAACGGGACCTCACTGCCGTCGACGCGAACGCGTCGTCCGGACAGGTCGATGTCGAGATTGCCGACGCGCAAGGTGTTGGCGCCTTCGCCGCGGTCACTGGCCGGGGCATTGCTCCGCCTCAGCATTGCCCGGATCCGAGCGATCAGTTCGGCGAGGACAAAGGGTTTGACCATGTAGTCGTCGGCTCCGGATTCGAGTCCGGCAATCCTGTCGTCGACAGAATTTCGGGCACTCAGCACACAGATGGGGATTTCGTTGCCTGCAGCGCGTAGCGCGGTGACGACTCCGGTGCCGTCGAGTACCGGCATGTTGATGTCGAGAACCACCGCGTCAGGATGCTTGTTCGCGATCACACGGAGGGCGTCGGCGCCGTCGACCGCCGTCAGGACGGTGAATCCCGTAAGCCTCAATCCGCGTTCGAGGGAAGAGCGGACGTCGGCGTCGTCGTCGACCACGAGGATGAGCGGAGTGTCGGTCACCGCCCTATTGTGCCCGCGGGATTGTCAGATTTGGGGATCAGACCGGTAAATCGGTGCCGTCCGGTCGTAGACCGGCCATGAACACCGCGACCAACCTCGGGACCAGGTTCGGCATGGCCTCGTCGGACAGTTCGATTTGTGGGCGGGTCAGTTTGGCCAGGGCCATGACAAATTCGAGGGGTTGAAGATCGGCGCGGACCAGTCCGGCGCTCTGAGCGGCGCCGATTGTCGCGGTCATCTTCGCTTTCGTCACCTCGCGCACTGCCAGAACTTCGGGGGCCAACTCGGTGAAACTATGTTCCACCAGGGCAGGAATGAGCGCACCCAGGCGCAGTTCCACGAGCCGATCCACCAACGTGTGCCACGCGTTTGTCGGATCGGTTGGCATCGCTGTGAGGGCGATGTCCGCAGCCTCTCGGACGTCGGTCAGCGTCGCGACGGCGACCGCGGTCACCAGGTCCTCGCGCGTCGGAAAATTGCGATAGAGCGTGGCTATCCCCACTTTCGCTAGTTCTGCGACCGCGTCGAGGGGGGCGTCGTGCCCACGCTCGGTGAACACCGCTCGTGCGGCGTCGACTATTGCGTTCCTGCGTTCGCGTGCATCGGCTCGCACATTCACCTCCGGTATTGACAGTTCATCATAACCGGAGGAATATCTTCCACAAATAGTGGAGGAAAAACTTCCACTTAGGGAAGGTGATCATGAACGTCGAAGCTGAAGCACGGGATCGCAAGAAGCTGGTGGCCGTGGTGTTGGGCTTGTCCGCCGTGATCGGGCTGATGCTGCTCGCTTTCGTGCTGCCCTCGGTAAACAGTGGCCCGCACGAACTGAAGTTGGGCATCACCGGTCCAGTCCAGGCAACCACGCAGATCAGCGCCTCGCTCGAGGCGACCAAGCCGGGTGCCTTCGACACCCAGAACTTCGCCGATGTCGACTCCCTTCGCGACGCGATTCGCAATCGAGACGTGGTCGGCGGAATCGCCGTCGACGCGACCGGCCCTCACGTGCTGATCGCGACCGCCGGCGGTACGCCGATCGCTCAAACCCTGACCGGGGTGGCCAACGGCCTCTCGGAGGCTTCGGGGGCACAAGTGCCCGTCGAAGACGTTGTGCCGCTGACGGCGGACGATCCGACTGGTGCTGGGCTCACGGCATTGGCCCTGCCGCTGGTGTTCGGAGGAATCATGCCTGCTGTTGTTCTCGTGCAACTGTTTCCGCGCAGTATCGTCAAGCGAGTGCTGGGCGCCGTCGGCGTCGCGGTTGTCGCTGGTTTTGCACTGACTGCCATTCTGCAGTTCGGCACCAATAGCCTTGACGGAAACTACCTGCTCACCGCCCTAACGCTCACCGTGGGTATTTCGGCTATTTCGCTCCCCATTCTGGGGCTCGAATCGCTGCTCGGGATGAAGGGGTTCGCGTTAGGCGCCGTCACGATGATGTTCGTCGGCAATCCGCTCTCGGGGATGGCGACAACGGCGGCGTGGTTGCCTGCGGGTTGGGGTGCGTTGGGGCAACTGCTCCCGCCGGGCGCCGCAGGGGCATCAGTCCGCTCGATGGCCTTCTTCGACGGCAATGGAGCAGGCACACCACTACTGGTGCTGTTGTGCTGGATTGCTGCGGGGATTGCGCTGTGCGTTGCCGCTGGCCGGAAGAAGTCGTCGATGCCGGTAGCCGAACCAGAGGCTGTGCTGGTCTAGCGGGCGTGGGTTGCGTACGGGGTCAGGTCGGGAATCGGCCAGGCCCCGTCAACGCGTTCCACGGCGAGTTCGGCGACCACGGTGTCCTCGTCCATCGGTAGAGGTCGGAGAATTCGAGGCTTTCCGGCCTCCCGTTCGACGTCGATGCCCGCGGAGGTCAGAGCGTCCTCGTCGATGACGGCGACGATCAGCGGCAGGGTCAGGTCGCCGAACACCAGATCGAGCACCGAAGCGAGTGCGTCCGGGGTGGTTGCGCGAATGAATCCCGCCTCGTCGTAACTGATTCCGCGAGTGGAGACCTCATATTCACCGAAGCGCTTGCACGCTTCCCAATCGTCTGCGATTGCGACGTGGACGAGTCGTTGTCCGGTCATGGTGTGCTCCTGTAAGGTTCTAGTTAATGAAACGTCAACGTAGCATTAATTGCGTGGCACCGTAATGGGGGACTTGATGGAGCAACCTCGCCGACGAGGGAGAACCAGTGACGCCGAGCGCGCTGACCGGCGTAACGAAATCCTCGACGTCGCGGTCGACTCGTTTCGGGAAGTCGGCTTTGCGCGAACGACCATCGATGCGATTGCCACGGCGGCCGGCGTCGCCAAGCGCACCGTGTACAGCTACTTCGGCGACAAGTCTGCGGTGTTTGCAGCTGCCGTCGCACGTCAGCACTCGTACGTCGAGAATGCAGGCAGTGGCCAGTCCGACCTTCTCGCAGCAGCAGTGGATATCGTCGTCGCCTTGCACAGCGAAAATTCGATTGCACTGCACCGCATGATGATCGGTGAGGCATTGCAGTTCCCTGACCTGGCGGCAGCGTTCTACGAATCCGGCCCAGCCAAGTCGATTGCCTTCCTGGAAAAGATATTGCTGGATCAGCACGGTGAGGAGGCTGCGCTGTGCGCGGATCAGCTGTACACCTTGCTGCTCGGTGAGGAACACCGTCGGCGATTGCTCGGGCTCGCCTCCGAACCGACACCCGAGAAAGTTGGGCAACTTGCTGCTCGGGCGATGGGGTGCGTTCTGGGATCTGATCGGTAGGCTCGACGGAGTGAGCAACTCTGTGGTCTGGTTTCGACGCGATCTGCGGGTAGGTGACCTTCCTACCCTGAGTGCGGCTTCGGATGCCGGCGGTGAGGTGTTGGGGCTGTTCGTTCTCGACGAGAAACTGCTCGGACCGGCAGGGTCACCCCGCCAGGATCAACTGTTCGCCAACTTGACGGCGCTCGATCAGCAACTCGACGGACGATTGATGGTTGTTCGAGGTGATCCGGCGGACGTGGTGCCTCGTGTAGCGGAATCCGTTGGCGCCGAAGAAGTTCACATCAGTGCCGACTACGGACCGTACGGCCGGCGGCGCGACGCTGCAGTGGCGGAGCAGGTGGAGTTGATCGCGACCGGTTCTCCGTACGCCGTAGCGCCCGGACGCGTCACCAAGGCCGACGGTGATCCGTACAAGGTGTTCACGCCGTACTTCCGTCAGTGGATGGAACACGGTTGGCGGGGCCCCGCGTCGACCGATACGCAGACCGTTCGTTGGTTCGATCCGAGCGGCAAGGACGGTGGCCCGCGCCGGGTGAAGATTCCCGTGCCATCCGGCTCCGTCAGTGATTTCGTCGGTGAGGCCGGTGCGCTCGAGCAGTGGAAAGAATACTGCGAGAACGATCTTGACCGGTACGACGACGAACGCAATCGGCCCGATCTCGACACCACCAGCCGGATGTCGATTCCGCTCAAGTACGGCACGATCCATCCGCGAACCATGTTGGCAGATCTGTCCAAGCGACTCGGCGACGGCGCTCAGGCTTATCGTCGCCAGCTGGCCTGGCGAGACTTCTACGCAGACATCCTGTTTCAACGCCCCGACAGTGCACGGAAGAACTACGACAACAAGTTCGACCGCTTACGTCACGACGGTGGAGCCGACACAGACGCCGTCTTCACCGCCTGGTGTGAGGGCAAGACAGGTTTCCCGATCGTCGATGCGGGCATGCGGCAACTCGCGGCCGAGAACTGGATGCACAATCGGGTGCGAATGATCGTCGCGTCCTTCCTGGTGAAGGACCTGCACATTCCGTGGTGGCGTGGCGCGCGATTCTTCATGTCGCATCTGGTGGACGGTGACTTGGCGTCCAACCAGCACGGGTGGCAGTGGACCGCGGGGTCGGGCACGGATGCCTCGCCCTTCTTCCGCGTCTTCAACCCGATCACGCAGGGAGAGAAGTTCGATCCCGACGGCACATACGTCCGTCGGTGGGTCCCCGAACTCCGCGATGTTCCTGGTAAAGCTGTCCACTCACTGAAAGCGATGCGCCCGGTCGACTATCCGGATCCGATTGTCGACCACGCGCTCGAACGTGAAGAAGCCCTGCGGCGTTACGGCGAGATCAAGGTGGAGTGAAACCGTCGATCGATCGCTGCCGAAAGAACCAGCAGGGAGAAAATCTACTCGTGAATGGATGGCTTCGAGACTTTGCGTTCTCCGGTCATCAACAGTCCGACCAGCGCGGCGGCCGCGAGAATCATGACAAGTGCCCCATAGCCGCGCGTCGTATCCACCAAGCCCACCTTGCCGACCAGATAGCCGGCCAGCAATGCCGGAAGGCTGTTGGCCAGGTATGCGATGACGTACACGGTGGACAACAGACCCGCGCGTTCGTGGTTCTCGGCGAGCGGCATGACAGTGAGGATGGTTCCCTGGAACCCCGCTCCGAAGCCGATGCCCGCAACGGCCGTACCGGCCAGAATCAGTACCGCAGAGGATGTTTCAGCGCCGACGAGTGTGACGGCCACCCCGAGCACCAGTGCTGTGGTTCCGATCAGCATCACAGTCCGGCCACCGAGTGTGCGGAAGGTGAGCACTGCGGCCGCTCCGAATCCCGTCAGCGTTGCGACCATGACGGCGCCGATGAGAGAGCTGTGAACGTCGAGTGCGTTGCGCGCCAACGCCGGTCCGAGTGAGAGGTAGAACCCGCCCAACGCCCAGACCGCGATCAGGCACGGTGCGGTCAACGCGATCATCGTGCGTGCTTGGCGGGGAACGGCAAGGGTGGGGCGTAGTGACTCCCAGGCTCCAGGCCGTCCACCCGAGGTTTCCGGCGCGGCCCACACTCCGAGGATTTCGAGAACGACCAGTACGAGGAGAACCAGGTAGACAGTGCTGGTGGGCCGAGGGAGGTGCTCGCTGATGAGACTCGAACCCACCGCGCCGACGGCAAGGCCCACCGTCGGGGCGACGCTGTTGATGATGGACCCGCGGCCGGGAGTGCGTTCGAGGTCGATCAACGCAGAACCCAAAGCGCTGATTGCTGCGCCGGTGGCAACACCCTGTACGACGCGGGCGATCAGTAGGATCGCCAAGCCGTCGGCCGAGGCGAACAACACGAGCGAGACTGCCTCGAGAGCGAGCGCTCCGAGCAGGACCGGACGTCGGCCGATGTGATCCGACAAGGACCCGGCGGTCAGGAGTGTGGCGAGTAGTGCGAGGGCGTAGATGCCGAAGACGAGCGTCGACGCGAGCGAGGAGAATCCCCACATCTGTTGGTAGTGCTCGTACAGGGGCGTCGGGGTCGCGGATGCGCCCAGGAACGTGGCGATGATGACGGCGATGAGTGTGAAAGCTGCTCCTCGACCGAGACGCAGGCGTGCGGTGCTCTCGGTCGGTGATGAAACGGTCGTTGTCATTGTCGTGGCGCTCCCGTGCGGGTGGTGAAGACATAAACGCAAATACTTTGCGTTTGGGACGCTACGCTGGGCGATGTCCTAATGCAACATCTTTGCGTTAGGATTGGATTCATGAGTCCGTCCGCAGTTCCGCGCCCCGGTGGCCGCAGCGCGCGCATCCAACAGGCTGTGCACGCGTCGGCGCGCAAGTTGTTGGAACAGCGCGATCGAGCAGAGATCACGGTGCCGATGATCGCGACCGACGCGGGCGTGACCCCGTCGACCATCTATCGACGGTGGGGCGACATCAACGAAGTCTTTGCGGACGTTTCGATCGAGAGGCTGCGCCCCGATGCCGATCCGCGTGAAACGGGTTCGCTCCGAGGGGATCTGACAGTCTGGGCGCAGGAGTACCTCGAGGAGATGTCCGCGCCGGTCGGTCGTGCGTCGCTGCGAGATGTGCTCATGAGCGACGATCAAACGCACGCACCAGATGGCACCAAGAAATTCAAGTGCGCCTTCTTCTGCCGTACGCAGATCGATGTGATACTCGCGCGTTGGCCGGAAGCTGTTGCAGTGGATGGTGATTCGTTGGTGGATCATGTAGTGGCGCCGATCATCTACCGAATTCTGTTCGACCTCGAACCGGTCTCGCCGCAACGAGTCGCGGAATTGGTAGACCAGGCGCTTGCCCTCGAGGCGCGGGTCGCTACGGAGTGACGCGCGTGAGTGATTTTCGAAGAATCTGCTAGCCCCAACCGAGAAGCAAGCGGCGTGCAGATTCCAGTGTTGCTGTCGCCTGGGCTGTATCAACTCGCGCCAGTACGAGCGCGCTTACGGTGCAGGACAGAAGAATTCGGGTTCGGTCCTCGAGGGTGGCGGCCGTAGCGCTCGGGAATGAGGCTTGTAACCCACTGTCGATCGCGTCGGAGAGTTCTTGCCGGTAGCTGCGAATCACAGCCGCGACGGCGTCGTCGTGCGCGCCGATTCCCGCTGCTGCGTTGAGTAGCAGGCACCCGCGTCTGGGTGAATCAGGTGTCATGGTTGTGATGGCGCCGCGCAGGGAGGTGAGGTAGCGCTCAACCGCGTCGGGCGTCGGATTGTCGGTCAGGCCGCGCAGGCGCGGGCGGATGACGTGTTCGAGGTACATCTGCACCGCCGCGTCGAATACGCCGCGCTTGTTGCCGAACGAGTTGTAGAGGCTCGACCGACTCAAGCCGGTTGCCGTTTCGAGGTCGGTGAGCGACGTTCCTTCGTATCCGCGAGCCCAGAACACATCCAACGCTGCGGCAATCGCGCTGGTGGTATCGAACTCCTGTGACCGGGCCATCAAAAGCCACCCCTTTCTGTATCGTTCGGTCCAGTATATATTGGACCGAACGATACAGAATTCACCGAAACTCAGGAGTCCACCGATGAACGTCGCCGGCTACATCTTCGCCGCACTGGCCGCAGTTGTGCACGTCTACATTTTTGTCCTCGAATCGATCCTCTGGACGGCGCCGAAGACCCGCGCCACATTCGGTGTGAAGTCGGAGGAAGAAGCGCTGACAACAAAGCCGCTGGCGTTCAACCAGGGCTTCTACAACCTTTTCCTGGCGATCGTCTCGGTGATCGGCATTGTCGTCGCAGCAACAGGTTCGGCGTCAGTGGGAATCGCGCTTGTTCTCGCGGGAACCGGGTCGATGGTTGCGGCGGGTCTTGTCCTGATCCTGTCTTCGCCGGACAAAGCGCGCGCCGCGGTCGTTCAGATGCTGTTCCCGGCTATCGCAGTGATCTTGTTGGTGATCCACCTGCTGTAAGGGTGGGACGGTCGGGATGGGTAAAAGATCCGATCCGGTTCGATAATAGGTGGTGAGAGGCTTGCCGCGTTTGTCCGAATCTGAAAAAATACCGCCGATTGGCGCGCACTTTTCCGAGAATGCTTCTATCCTGGTCTTGGGTTTGTTGCGCATCCCACACAAGAGTTTCCTACTTCAGACGAGGAGCGCCTATGAGGTTGCCGACTACTTGTTCTGTTGCTACGAAGGCTTGATCAAGCCGAGAATTGCCCCTGCCGGATGGTGCTCGAGACCCATCCGGCAGGGGCAATTTTGTGTGCCTAGCCGCCTAGCCGCCGGCGAACTTTTCCGACGTGCCCAGGTCGATGGGCAACGCGATACCGGTGATTCCGCGTCCGGCAGGTCCCACCAGATAGAACACCGCGTCGGCGATCACCTCGGGATCCACCCACGGATGCGGCAGGAGATTCAGCTTCGACATGATGGGCGCGGTGTCCTCGAGAACCGGGTTTTCCAGATCTGGCCGGAATGCTCGAACCATGGGTTCGTTGTCGATCATCGTGGTGCGCACGTTGCCCGGGTGCACTGAATTGACCCGGATGTCGGCCCAGCCGAGCTCGTTGGCCAATGACTTCGCCAATCCGCGGACGGCATGTTTGGACGCCGAGTAGTGGGCGATGCCCGGCACGCCCCGCAGGCCCGCCATGGAACTGATCAGCACAATTGATCCGCCTCGGTTGCCACTCATGATGTGGGGGATTGCGACCTTTGTGGTCAACCAGACGCCGGTGACGTTGATGTCCATCAATTCACGGAATTCTTCCGGGCTCAGATCCCACGACAACTTCGCTGATGCGGCAATACCGGCATTGGCGATGACGATGTCGAGTCGGCCGAACTTCTCGACACCGGCATCGACCGCTGCTTTGAGCGCGTCATGATCACGGGTATCGGCGACGGAGGCGGAGATGCGTCGGCCCTGCGCCTCTACCAATTTGACGGTCTGAGCCAGGTCCGCCTCGGTAGCCATGTCGTATCCGGCTGTCGCGACCGGTGAGCACAGATCCACTGCGATGATGTCTGCGCCCTCGGACGCGAGGCGCACGGCGTGTGCGCGGCCCTGACCGCGGGCCGCTCCGGTAATGAATGCGACCTGTCCGTCCAATGTGCCCATGTTGAATCCCCTGCCCGTGTGACTACCTGAAACCTAGAACATGTTCATCTTGCGGGTTCTGGCGGTGCCGGGCAGGGGAACCGGAAAATTTGTTATCCGCGAAGGAGTTTCGTCAGATCTTCGAGGACGGTCGCGTCCTCGATGGTGGATGGCACTGTGTACTCCTCGTTGTCGGCGATCTGGCGCATGGTCTTGCGCAGAATCTTGCCGGAACGAGTCTTCGGTAGGGCGCCCACCACCGTTACGTCGCGGAACGTGGCGACGGCACCGATCTGATCGCGGACCCGGGCGACCAGTTCTTTGCGCAGCGTCTCTGGATCGATGTCGACGCCGGACTTGAGTACGACGTAGCCGCTGGGACGCTGTCCCTTGAGTTCGTCGTGGATGCCGATGACGGCGCATTCCGCGACTGCGGGATGGCCTGCGACAACAGCTTCCATGCTGCCGGTCGAGAGGCGATGGCCCGCAACGTTGATCACGTCGTCACTGCGGCCGAGGACGAATACGTAGTTGTCCTCGTCGATGTAGCCGGAATCGCCGGTGAGGTAGTAACCGTCGAAGGTGGAGAGATAGGACTTGACGTAGCGATCGTCGTCGCGCCACAGTCCGGCGAGTGTGCCGGGAGGAAGGGGGAGACCGATCACGATGTTGCCCTCGGTGCCTGCCTCGACGAGTTCGCCCTTGCCGTCGACGATTTCGACGCGATAGCCGGGGCACGCGACGGTGGGGGAACCGGCCTTGATCGCCATGGGTTCGAGGCCACGAAGGTTTGCGCAGATCGCCCACCCGGTTTCGGTCTGCCACCAGTGATCTATGACCGGACGGTCGAGAACGCGGGTCGCCCATTCGTACGTGTCGGGGTCGAGGCGCTCACCGGCGGCAAACAGGGTATCGAGCGACGAGATGTCGTACTTGGCAATCTCTTTCGCGTCGGGATCGGCTTTGCGGACAGCGCGGATTGCTGTCGGCGCGGTGAACAGCGCCGAGACCTTGTACTCGGAAATGATGCGCCAGAACGCGCCGGCATCCGGCGTTCCGACGGGCTTGCCCTCGTACATGACCGTCGTGGCTCCCGCGAGCAGCGGGCCGTAGACGATGTACGAGTGGCCGACCACCCAGCCGACGTCGGACGCCGTCCACCACACCTGGCCAGGGGAGATGTTGTAGAGATTCTTCATCGTCCAGGTCAAGGCAACAGCGTGTCCGCCGTTGTCGCGCACAACGCCCTTGGGCTTACCCGTGGTGCCCGAGGTGTAGAGGATGTAGAGCGGATCGGTAGCGGCGACAGAGACCGGAGCAGCCGGCGTCGTGTCGGAGATCAGCTCGTCCCAGTCGAACCACGCTGCGCCACTGGACTTGTAATCGGCCGCCGAACCCGGAATCTGCTCACGATTTTTCACGATGACGGTGTGCGCCGGTGTCGCGGAAAGCTGCAGAGCCTTCTCCACCATCGGCAGATATTCGATGGTGCGGCCCGGCTCGAGGCCACCAGACGCGGTCACCAGGACAACCGGGCCGGCGTCGTCGATACGAGTTGCGAGTTCCTTCGCGGCAAAACCGCCGAACACCACCGAGTGCACTGCGCCGATGCGCGCACAGGCCAGCATCGCAATTGCTGCTTCGGGGATCATCGGCATGTAGATGATGACGCGATCGCCCGCCACAACACCTTGGTCGCGAAGCACACCGGCAAACAGTGACACCTGCTCGAGCAGTTCCGAGTACGTGTACGTGGCCTTGGTGGGGACCATCGCGGAGTCGAAGATCAGTGCGGTCTGATCGCCGCGGCCGTCACGGACGTGGCGATCGAGAGCATTGAAGCTCGTGTTCAGCGATGCGCCCGGAAACCAGCGGTAGACGGGCGCCGCGGAATCGTCGAGAGCTGAAGTGGGAGCCACATCCCAGTCGACTGCCTGCGCAGCGTCGAGCCAGAACTTTTCCGGCTGGTCCATGCTCTCGCGGTACGCGTCGGCATAGGTGGTGTGGGACGCCGGCTGGCTCTCGCTCATCGATGTGGGTCCTTTCCTCAACTTCGGAACATCTGTGACGGGAAACACCTTAGGCCAGGTAGGGGACAGATTGGGGCTGAGGATGGCCGGGAAGGTTCCTTTGCGCTGGACGGGCTCGATTTGTCGGTCAGTGGCGGGTTTCGAGCGCGGGGTCAGGAGCCGGCGCGAGTTCTGCCTCCTCGCGTCGAATCGTGACGCGGAGTACGGCGAGCAGGAACAGTGAGAGAACAAATCCGGTGAGGGCGCCGAACTGATCTTGGGCAAACAGGAACACCTGCGTCACGAGAAGGTTGACGACGATGGAAGCCCGCAGCAGTCGCAACGCGCGTAGGTAGCGTCCGCGGAACAGGAACCACACACCGAGAATGACCAGGATTCCGGCGGTAATACTCGACAGCAGAACCACAAGATCGGAGATGTCCTGCGCGATGATCTCTTCGTCGGTCACAAACGCGACGACGACGCTGATCACTGCGCTGAGTGCGTCCAGGACAAAGATTGCCAGCACGACACGGCGGACTATTCGATGACCGACAAAGGCGTCGAGGCGGGCCGAGACCGAGTTGCGCCACTGTGTGATCCGCGATTCGATACCGTCGCCGGTGGGGGTGTGTGAGTGCAGACCAGCCCTGATCGAACCGGCCAAGTCGGCAAGCGTGGGGTCGCGGACTCCGTCGAGAACGCGCAGTGCGTGGTTGTAGTGAACGGTATCCAGTTGTCCGAGAGCAAGATCCGACAGCGCTCGCGCGCCGATGGACAGTCGATGGCGGTCGTTCATGCCGCGCCGGATCACCACTTCACGCGCTACCAGGTAGAACAGAACAAAGACGACGTACATGATGGCAATGGCGGGTTGGTAGAAGTAGTTGACGTCGGACGTGACGAACTTGCCGATCTCGTCGATGAACAACCCGAATCCGATGCCGCCGATCAGCGATGCGCGGTCGCGGATTCGACTGCCTTCCGTGATGGCTGTCATGACGATCGCGACCGCCATCAGTAGTCCGCCCCACAGAACATGCGCGATATGCAGTGCACCGCCGCCGATCTGGGGATATCCCATGGCAGCGAGGTAGGCGCGGGTGATGAGCACCGTGGCAATCGAGGCGAAGAGGAACACTTCGAAGCGCGCCAGCGCGGCGCGGTCGTAGCTGTGCGTCAGTACGTTCGGATCGGTCGCCTTCGGATTCACCGGGGTACCCCCAAATTACGATAGCGAGAGATCCGCGCAGAGGTTCTGTCGACGGTGGATTCAGTTGCCAGCAGGGCGAGTTCGTGAGAGATTGCCGCCCCGACGCGTTTGGAGAACTCGACGGGTTCGTCTGCCGCATCGGGCCGTTCGGGGATGATGGCGTCGACGATGCCGTCACGTAGAAGGTCCGACGATCGAATTCCCTGGGCCGCGGCCATCTGCGGAGCATGGGTGATGTCGCGATGCACGATCGCACTGGCGCCTTCGGGTGGCAGTGGGGCGAGCCAACCGTTCTGTGCGGCCAACACCCGATCAGCCGGCAGAAGCGCCAATGCGCCGCCGCCAGTGCCCTGACCGAGAAGCACCGAAACCGTGGGCGTCTTAAGCATCACGAGATCTGCTATGCAGCGGGCGATTTCGGGAGCCAGTCCGCGTTCTTCAGCTTCTTTGGACAGCGATGCTCCGAGCGTGTCGATCACGAGAACCAAGGGAAGTTGTAGTTCTTCCGCCAGTTTCATGCCGCGTCTCGCCTCACGCAGGGCCGCAGGCCCCATGGTGTTCTGCGTTGACTGCCCACTGCGATCCTGCCCGAGCAGGATGCAGGGGTAACCCCGGAACCTGGCGAGCGAGAGCAGGATCGTCTTGTCGGTCTCACCTTGGCCCGTGCCACTGAGCGGTACCTGTTCGGTGGCAGCATGGCGCAGTAGTTGCCGGATACCCGGACGGTCTGCGCGGCGGGACAGCATCACCGACTGCCAGGCCGGAACGTCGGGGATTTCGGGAACATCTGCGGATTCGGGTGCTGACGGCGCCGGGGGATCGCTGATAACACACAGTGCTCGATTGACCAGCAGGCGAAGACGTTCGACGGGCACAACACCGTCGATGACGCCGTTGCGGTACAGATTTTCCGACGTTTGAATGCCCTCGGGGAACTTTTCGCCGTACAGCGACTCGTAGACACGTGGTCCGAGAAAGCCCACCAGTGCGCCTGGTTCGGCAATGGTGATGTGACCAAGCGATCCCCAAGAGGCAAATACGCCACCGGTGGTGGGGTTGCGCAGGTAAACCAGATACGGCAGATGTGCCCCCTTGTGGAGTGCAACAGCCGCGGCGATCTTGACCATCTGCACGAAGGCAACGGTGCCCTCCTGCATCCTGGTTCCGCCGGACGTGGGGGAGGCCAGGAGCGGAAGTTGTTCTGCCGTGGCACGTTCGACGGCCGCCGTGATTCGTTCCGCTGCGGCGACGCCGATCGAGCCCGCGAGAAAGCTGAAATCGCAGGCGATTACCGCGACCCGACGCCCACGAACGGTGCCGACGCCGGTAGTTACCGACTCGTCGGCACCGCTCTTTTCCCGAGCTTTGGCAAGGTCTGCGGCGTACTCCGGGCCGGGATGGACGTCGAGCGGCGCCACGTCCCAGGAGGCGAAGCTCCCTGGATCGAGTACCTGCGCCAGTAATTCCTCGGCCGAGATTCGCACAACACCCTCCGTATCAGGTAAGCACCTTCGCTGCGGACGAACCTACGGGGCGAAGTGCGTGAGTGTGAAACCGGATCAGCGGCCGAAGGCTTCCTTCCACGAGACGACCTTGCCGATGCGAAGGATGGAGCGCTGGTAGATCTTTGCCGCGATCATCGAGAAGATGACGGTCACAGTCACCATCAGCACGATGGTGCCCACGATCTGGAATGGCGTTGCCACACCCGCAGCGATCCGTAGCGGCATGAGGATGGCGGAGAACGGCGGAATCCAACTGAGAACGTTGCTCAGAGTTCCGTCCGGATTTCCGACGGTGGAGAACGCGATACCGAACATCGCCACGATGAGTATCACCAGTGGTGCGGCTGTGGCATTGACGTCTTCCTGCCGCGACACCATGGAACCCGCGGCGGCATAGAGAACGGCAAAGAATGCGAACCCGAGAATGAACCAGCCGATGGTGCCGATCAGCACGCCGATCGCGGTTCCGGTCACAGTCAGAAGCCCGGTTGCCAGGCCCGTGCCAACTCCGGCTATCGCGTACGCGGCCAGCTGGAGTAGTCCAACCGCACCGATTCCGAGTACCTTGCCCCACAGCAACTGCAACGGACGAAGCGTCGAAAGTAGCAGTTCGACAACACGACTCGACTTTTCCTCCACGACACCCATTGCCACGTAGGTGCCGAACAACATGATCTGCATGTACAGCAGCGCCACCGCTGCAACGGACAGCGCGATGCGCTGACCCTGCTCGGGGTCTGGCGGATCGAGAGTATCGACGGTGACCGTGGCGGCTGCCGTTGCGTCGGCAAGCTGCGCCGGATCGACTCCCGCCTCGGTCAGCGCGGTCGATTGCGCTTGCTGGGCAACGGAACTCTCGACAACCACTCGCAGGTTGGTGTCGATTTCCTTGTTCGTGACGACGGTGACGCTACCGCCGTCGCCCGGTACGACTGCGAGGTCGAGGTTTCCGTCCTTCACGTCGGTGCGGGCTGCTTGCTCGTCGCTGTACTCCTTCACCTCTACCGGAGTTCCGATCGCGTCGCCGGTGGTGACAAGAGTCTGCGAGAGCGACTGATCGCCCACCACACCGATCGTGGACTTGCTGTCGTCACCGCCGGAGAACAGCGAGATGCCGATGATGCCACCGACAATCGCGATCAGAATGATGATGTTGCTGATCAGGAAACTCTTTTTGGCTATCTGCGTGGTGAATTCGCGCCGCGCGACCAACCCCACAGCGCGGGCCCCACTCAACTGTGTACTCACGCTGCAACCACCTCGCGGAACAGATCGGTCAACGACGGGCGTCGACGGGTGAATTCGTGAACCGGGCCCGTTTTCAGAGCAGCGTGCAGGATCTGCTGATCGTCAGCGGTGGCGTCGACGCTCAGGAGCGTCCGTCCACCGCCGTGGCTGATTGCCGAGACGCCGATGAGGTGATCGGCCCAGCCGGCGGGAGCGTCGGGCGCATGCACTTCGAGCTGGGCATTTCCCTTACCGCGCAACTCGTTCACTGTTCCGATCTCGCGCATACTGCCCCGGCTGATGATGCCCACACGATCACACAGGCGCTCCACCAGTTCGAGTTGGTGGCTGGAGAATATGACGGGCACGCCCGTGCGCGCCTTTTCGACCAGGACTTCACTCATGACGTCGACAGCTACCGGGTCCAAACCCGAAAAGGGTTCGTCCAGCACCAGTACCGCGGGATCGTGAACCAGTGCGGCGGCGAGTTGCACACGTTGCTGATTGCCCAGCGACAACGAGTCGACGGTGTCCTTGACTCGACCGGCGATGTCCAAGCGTTCCGTCCAGCGCTCTGTTGCCGCCCGTGCGTCAGCCTTGGACAGGCCGTGTAATTCTGCGAGGTAGGACAATTGGGTGCCCACCTTCATTTTCGGATACAGTCCACGTTCTTCCGGCATGTACCCGATGGTGCGGCGCACATCGAGGTCGACAGGTTTGCCGCCGAGCCGGACCTCCCCGGAGTCGGCCGCAAGCACACCGAGGGCGATGCGCATGGTTGTCGTCTTTCCGGCGCCGTTACTGCCGACAAACCCGAAGATCTCCCCTGGATGCACCTCGAAGCTGAGGTTGTCGAGCGCAACGACGTCGCCGTAGCGTTTCGAAATGCCGTCGATCGTGAGGGTGGCTGGCATGGTTCCTTCCCATAGGTCGAAATGTTCTACTGCGGTCAGTCTGTGTCGCCAGGTTCCGGATCGGGTTGCGTCCAGGCAATGATCATCGCCGGTGTACATGCGCCGATCAGCATCGCGGTGATTGCCATCCCACCTCCCGAGTACGCCAGTCTCTCTACATTCCACCCCACTGTCGAGGTGAAAATCAGGAATATCGCGACAATGAAGACCAACGTTTGGGTTACGGTCAGCGCGATCGAGCGGGCACTGTTGCGCTGCTGGATCTCCCATTCGTCCAGCGCATCACGTGGCGCGTCGCCCTGACGCCCTGAGACCACTTGCACAGATGTCCACAGGGGCAGAAATATGAATGTAAGCGGCACCCAGAGCAGGGGAGCCACCGTGGTGTTGAAAAGAAAAGCGACTGCCAAGACGATCATCGCGGTGAATACGACGCCGAGCGCGGTCACGAGCACCCGTCGGCGCCGACGGGTGCGCCACTTCGGCAACCAATGCCGGAAAGTTTCCTCTTGCTGCAGGAACTGTCTGGTGCGGCGCGCCTGGTAGCGGTCGATCAGATTTAGTTCAATCAGATTCGTTTGGGACACTGGTCTTTTCGCTCCCTTCGGTGATCCGGCCCGGTCGGTAGACCTCGGTGGACAGGGGGCCGAACTCCGCGCGGGAGAACACCGCTTCCACCGGGAGGTCGAACACGTCGCAGATGCGGAACGCGAGATCCAGGCTGGGGTAGTGGTCGCCGCGCTCGAGCGCGCCGACGGTCTGGGGATTTACATCGACAAGGTGTGCCAGCTGCGCCCGAGTCATCTTTCGCTCGGCACGAAGTACACCGATGCGATTGAAGATGGGGAGCGAGGCTCCCCGCCGGACTGGGCTCATGCATCAAAGTGTTGTAAAAACCCAACGTTTTATCAAGGATTCTGCATCCCGAAGTCATGCCGGCATGTGCCGATCGGATTAGGGTTTGCGATATGGCTACGGATGAATTGGTGCTCGAGAAGTCCCACGTTGTGATTCAGGTGCTCGAGGACGGCAGCTACAGCGTGGGGTCGCAAGGCCGGGACGAGGTCTGGCACGCGCCGATGGAAAAAGGTGCCGTCGTCGGCATCGGGCAGCACACGCCCGGCGACGTCGAGGGTGAATCGTGGTGGGTGGTGTACGGGCAATCCGATGCGCAGGCCGACGTGACGGTTCGCCTCGAGGACGGTTCCCACGTTCCGGTACTGCGCATCGGCGACATCTTCGTTTGTGAATGGGTGAGTGTGCCGCAGCGGGCGTTGCTCTATCGATCGGATCGTCCGGTGGAGTCTCAGCCGACCAACTTGTCGGTGCTCTTTGCCCGTCCGCGGTTCATGCCCAACGCGCCGTTCCCGGAGAACGATCGCCTGTAGAGAGTGTTACGGTACGTACTGTACCGTTTAGAATATGACGTCCTGGCCCGCAGAACTTCCCGTTGTTCAACTGCGCATTGCGCGCCCCACCGATCGGCTTGCCGAGGTAATTGCCTTCTATCGCGATTGTGTGGGCTTTGCCGAGTTGTATCGATTTGCCGGGCATGCGGGATACGACGGCATCATGCTCGGGCTGCCGGATGCGAGTTATCACCTCGAATTCACTACTCACGAGGATGGCAGTCCATGTCCGGCGCCGACCCGCGACAATCTGCTGGTTCTGTACTTCACCGGAGAGTCTGCGATGTACGAGGTGGTCCAGCGGTTGGGTGAGGCCGGGCATGAACCGGTCGAGTCCGAGAATCCGTACTGGATCGAGAACGGCGGCATGACCTTCGAGGATCCCGACGGATGGCGCCTGGTCCTCATGCCGCGGCCGGTGCTCTAAATGGTGCGCACGCGTGACGACCGTATCGACGACGCTGTCATTGCCGCGGCTTTGGAGTTGTTGGCAGAGAAGGGTTATGCCGAGCTGTCGATCGGATCAGTCGCATCGAGAGCCGGTATTCACAGGCCTGCGATTTACCGGCGATGGCCGTCCAAGCGGCATCTGGTTGTCGATGTTGTTGTCGGACAGATCGGTATCCATCCGACGCCGGATACCGGCGATCTTCGCGCCGATCTGATCGCCGGCATCACGACTGTGGTTGTGGGACTGCGGGACACCGTTGTCGGCTCCGTGCTTCCAGCGCTGGTTGCGGACCTGGCGGCAGACCCGGAACTGGCCAGCACTTTCCGTGAGTCCTTCTTCGAGCCGCGACGCAATTCCACTGCGGCAGTGCTGGAATCGGCGCGCGTCCGGGGCGAGATTCGTGGGGACTTCGACCTGGGTTTTGTGCTCGACGCACTCGCAGCACCAGTCTATTATCGGGCGCTGTTCCGGCACTTGCCCCTGGACGTGCACCTTGCGGAGCAGGCGGTCGATACGGTCCTGCTCACATTGGCACCGCGCGAAGAATCGTGATTTCTTTTTCGGCTCAGTTCAATTCGAGCGGATCTGGACCGACACGAGTGTTTGTGTTCAGCGCGTCGATTGCTGCCGACTGATCGGCGCTCAGAGCAAAGTCGAAGATATCGGCGTTGTCGCGCATGCGCTGCGGTGTCACTGTCTTCGACAGTACGGTGTGACCCTGTTCGATGTGCCAGCGCAAAATGACCTGCGCCGGCGATTTGTCCAGTGCCGCAGCGATGTCGACGATCGTCGGATCATCGAGGATGGTGCCCTGGCCGAGCGGGCTCCACGCCTCGATCTCTATACCGCGGTCTTGTGCGTATTTCCTCGATGCGTGCTGTGCCAGCCTGGGGTGCAGCTCGATCTGGTTGACGGCGGGTGTGATCGAACTGTGCTCTGCCAGTAGATCGAGGTGCTCGGGGAGGAAGTTGGAGACGCCGATTGCTCGGGTACGTCCGGACGCGAGGATTTCCTCGAACGCCGCCCAGGTCTCCGCGATCAGGCCCTTGCCCGGCGCCGGCCAGTGGATCAGGTACAGGTCGACGTAGTCCAGGCCGAGCTTGCTCAAACTGGTGTCGAACGCTGCCAATGTGCGGTCGCCGCCCTGATCGTCGTTCCACAATTTGGTGGTGACAAACAGTTCGTGTCGGGGGATGTCCGAGGCCGCGATTGCGCGGCCGACGCCGGCTTCGTTTCCGTAGATCGACGCGGTGTCGATGTGGCGATATCCCAGGTCGAGGGCGGTAGCGGTGACATCCTCGGTCTGCTCGTCCGGAACTTGGAACACGCCGTATCCGAGTTGCGGAATGGTGATCGGTTCGCCGGTGGTTCCGTGGGTCAGTGTGCGGTCGGGTATCGACAACATCGTGGGTGCCTTTCGAGACTCGAGGTGCAGCGACGGCCTTCTGAGCCGCAGCGACCTATGCCGCGCATGCAACTATTGCGTGCGCCGGATAAATAGTTGCACACGCGTGTTGTCTGCGCAAGCGCGGGACTGCTACTCCTCGAAAAGTTGCCCGTCGTCCATACGCCACTTCCGGGTGCTGCGAGTGGAACTGAGCATCCGGCGATCGTGAGTGACAAGAAGCAACGTGCCCTCGAAGGATTCCATTGCCTGCTCGAGCTGCTCGATCGCCGGCAGGTCGAGGTGGTTGGTGGGCTCGTCGAGCACGAGCAGGTTGACCCCGCGGGCCTGGAGCAAAGCCAGTGCCGCCCTGGTTCTTTCGCCGGGGGAGAGGGACGCTGCCGACCGCAGCACGTGATGCCCGCGTAGACCGAATTTGGCGAGGAGAGTACGGACGTCGGCGTCGGGCCACTCCGGAACCTGGGCACCGAAAGCCTCGACCACCGGCTGATCACCCTCGAACAGCCCTCTGGCCTGATCGATTTCGCCGATAGCGACACCGGATCCGAGGGAAGCGATTCCCTCGTCCGGAGTGAGTTTGCCGAGCAGGACATTCAACAGGGTGGTCTTACCGGCGCCGTTGGCGCCGGTGATGAGAATGCGGTCACCCCAATCGATTTGCGTCGTGACGGGTCCGAAGGTGAACTGGCCGCGGGTTACCTTGGCGCCGTTGGTGGTTGCGACCACAGATCCGGATCGGGGAGCGGCCGCGATTTCCATGCGCAACTCCCATTCCTTGCGAGGCTCCTCCACCACGTCGAGGCGCTCGATGCGGCGCTGAGTCTGACGGGCTTTGGCCGCTTGCTTTTCCGTCGACTCGGTACGCAATCCGCGGCCGATCTTGTCGTTGTCCTTGGCCTTACGGCGCGCATTGCGTACGCCGTGTTCCATCCAGTTGCGCTGCATCTGGGCGCGATCTTCGAGTTCGGACCTGGTGCCCGCATATTCTTCGAACGCCTCGCGGGCGTGCTGGCGAGCAATCTCACGCTCAGCAAGGTACGACTCGTACCCGCCGTCGTAGACGGCGATATTCTGTTGTGCCAGATCAAGTTCCACGATTCCGGTGACGGTGCGCGAAAGGAACTCGCGGTCGTGGCTCACCACAACAAGGGCCGCTCGCGTTTCTGCGACAAAGCGTTCGAGTTGCTCGAGGCCACGCAGATCGAGATCGTTGGTGGGCTCGTCGAGCAGCAGGATGTCGTAGCGAGAAAGCAGCAGCGACGCGAGGCCGGCGCGAGCCGCCTGACCACCGGACAGCGCCGTCATGCGTGCATCGAGGGGAACTCCGAGGCCCAGTTCGTCGACAACTTTTTCCGCGCGTTCCACCAGGTCTGCGCCGCCGAGTGTGAGCCAGCGCTCGAGCGCCGGCGAGTACAGGTCTTCCGCGGAATCCGCGAGGGTTTCCGCAGCGGCGTTCATGACGTCTTCGGCGTGCGTGACTCCGGTGCGTCGGCCCAAGAATTCGAGAACGGTCTCACCTGCGATGCGGTCGGGTTCCTGCGCCAGGTAGCCAACAGCGGCGTCGGGTGGGCTGAGGGTGATCGACCCCTCCACATCAGCGGTTCCGGTTCCGGCCAGCGCTGTCAGGAGCGTCGACTTGCCCGCGCCGTTGGCGCCGACAAGTCCGATGACGTCGCCGGGGGCGACGGTGAGATCGAGATCGGAGAACAGGGTACGTTCTCCCCGGGAAGCTGAGAGTCCGCTGATGCGCAGTGTTGCAGTCACAGGTGAAGTATCCCTTGTGCTGCGCACAGCGTCAGCGTCGCACCAGGTGATACCAGCACGGATGGGCCGCACGGGCAGGCAACGGCGCATCGGCCATATCGGCCGGATCACTCGACACCATGGTCCAGCCGTCGAAAGCTCGGGCGACGTCGTCCTTCGACACGCCATGCGGCATCGGCCATCGATGGCCTGGACTGAAGGCGAACATGATCAACGACGCTTCCGGTGCCGTGACGGCATTGACGGACTCCGCGTATTCACCGCGCTCGTGATCGTTCAGCCCGTGGAAGCATCCGATGTCCAGGACCAGCATGTGACCCGGGTCGACTGCGATGTGCAGATCGGTTGCGTCCTCATGCAGGAACCGAATGTTCGAGTGGGCCTCGCGGGCCCGGATCCGTGCTTTGTCCAGAGCTTCCTGCTCGTTGTCGACTCCGGTGACCTGCCAGCCACGCTTTGCCATGTCGATGGAGTGCTTTCCGGTTCCGCATCCGATGTCGAGGGCACGTCCGTTGTCGGGGACGGGGACAAAGTCGAGTAGAGCGGACAGTTGGGTGTCAAAACCTCGCCGGGTGTGCTCCCACGGAGTCACTCCCACTTTGTAGGCGAGATGGTAGGGAAGATTCATCGCCGTCCCTTTCCCTCGAGGAGATTTCAAGGCGTGTCTTCCAAGGTAGACGGGGTTTTCGGGCAGGACAAGGGGGCATGCGCGGGAACACTCCACCGGTTTGCCGCGTTGACTGGGTATGACCGAACCACAAGACGTGACCACTGTTCCGAGCATTGTGTTGGCCGACGGCAAGGCCATACCCGCTTTGGGATTCGGTGTCTTCCAAGTGCCGGACGACCAAACTCGAGACGCCGTATCAACCGCCTTGCAGGCTGGTTATCGAAGTATCGACACCGCCAAGATCTACGGAAACGAGGCCGGTGTCGGGCAGGCGATTGCCGAGTCCGGTATCAACCGCGAAGACCTATACATCACCACCAAACTGTGGAATGACGATCAGGGATACGAGTCGACGCTGGCGGCATTCGACGCGAGCCTCGAGCGACTCGGCCTCGATTACCTCGACCTCTACCTGATCCACTGGCCGGTGCCGTCGCAGGACCTTTACGTCGACACGTTCAAGGCATTCCAGAAGCTCAAGGCCGATGGTCGGGTGCGGTCGATCGGTGTTTCGAACTTCACCGTCGACAACCTCGAACGGGTGATCGGGGAGACGGGCGAGGTGCCGGTCCTCAACCAGATCGAATTACACCCCAAGTTCAACCAGTCCGAACTTCGCGCCTTCCATACCGGCAAGGGAATTGCCACCGAGGCGTGGAGTCCGCTCGGCCAAGGCACTCTGCTCACGGATCCCGTCATCACCGCGATCGCCGACGCCCATGGCGTGACCGCCGCTCAGGTTGTCATTCGTTGGCATCTGCAGATCGGCAACGTCGTGATCCCCAAGTCGGTGACACCGTCGCGTATCAAGGAGAACTTCGACGTCTTCGGATTTGCATTGACGCCGGACGAGATCAATGCCATTGGATCACTTGATGATCCGGCCGGTCGAATCGGTCCGAACCCGGCGGTGTTCGGGAGCTAGATCAACGAATACCTGCAATAAGGCAACGGCACTCCCACTATCGAGTGGGAGTGCCGTTGCCGTGTCGGATCAGTTCAGATGTGTGCGGTGCTCTGCGGTGAAAGCGATGTGTTCATCGGTGCGTCCGGTGCGGAGTTTCTCCACCCACTCGGGGTCGGCGAGAAGTGCGCGCCCGATGGCGACCATGTCGAATTCGCCGTCCTCGTACTGAGCTTCGAGACGCTCCAGTCCGGTGACATCGGATGCCGCGTCGGCGGTGAAGGCCGTGGTGAACACAGAATCGAGCCCGATGGATCCGACTGTGATGGTGGGCAGGCCGGTCAGCTTCTTCGTCCAGCCGGCGAGTCCAAGTTTGCTGTCGTCACCGCCCAGTTCGGCGAACGCCGGCTCCCAGTGTCGCCTCGTCGACGGGTGCAACACATCGACTCCCGCATCGACCAGCGGAGCGAGGATGCGCCCCAGTTCCGCCGGACTCTGGGCGATCCGAGCGTCGTACTGACCGGACTTCCACTGCGAGAAACGGTAGACGATCGCGAACTCGTTTCCGACAGCCTCTCGGATGGCAGCGACAACCTCAGCCGGGAAGCGAGTTCTGGCTTCGAGCGATCCGCCATATGTATCTGTGCGGACATTTGTTCCAGCCCAAAGGAATTCGTCCAGTAGGTAGCCGTGCGCGCCGTGTAGTTCCAGGCCGTCGAATCCGGTGCTCTGTGCGTTGAGGGCGGCATCTACCCAGGCCTGCTTCAGTGTTTCGAGATCAGACGTGGTGAATTCTCGTCCCAAGCGCGTGCCGTCGAGCGCCAAACCGGACGGGCTGACGGTCTCGGCCTCGGGATTGAGGCGGGAGTTCTCGCCGCGCTCGACACCCAGATGCCAGAGTTGCGGAATGATGGATCCGCCCTCGGCGTGGACGGCGTCGACAACCGAGCGCCAGCCGTCCAGGCTCGAGTCGCCGTAGATGCGCGGAACTCGGGTATGCGGGCCGGCGGCGGGGTCTGGGATGTACGTGCCTTCGGTGATGATCAGGCCGACACCACCGGCTGCCCGACGACGGTAATACTCGGCTACGTCGGCTCCGGGAATTCCGTCGGGCGAGAACGCGCGGGTCATCGGGGCCATGGCAAAGCGGTTACGCAACGAGAGTGATTTCACCTCGAAGGGCTGGAAGAGGCCGCGCAACGCGGAGGCCTCGGGGGCGTTCGAAGTGGGGGAAAGAGTCACAGGTCTGTTCAACGTGGCGGCCTCGACGACTATTCCGGGTTATGGCAGTCGATATTAGTTAGTGCAGTATTAGTTATCGCACTAACTAATCTGTTACGGTGTACTCATGACCACGCAGGAGTCGCTCACCGATCCGCTGGCACTCGACCGCCAGGTGTGTTTTGCGCTCGCCGTTGCGAACCGGGCCGTGCTGTCCGTATACCGTCCATTGCTCGAGCCGATGGGCCTCACGCATCCCCAGTATCTCGTGATGCTGGCGTTGTGGGGGAAGGCCCCGATGGCGGTCAAGGAAATCGGGCAAGCATTGCAACTCGATTCGCCGACGCTGTCACCGCTGCTCAAGCGTCTCGAGGCGTCCGGGCTGATCACGCGAACGCGGAGCCGGGCTGACGAGCGCCAACTCGACGTCGATCTCACCGAAGCTGGTGCAGCTTTGCGGAGCGAGGCGGAGAAGATTCCGCCGGCAGTGGTGGAGAAGCTTGGTGTGGGACTAGCTGAACTCGAAGAACTTCACACGGTGCTCACGCGTGTCAATGAAGCCGCGTTGCGTGCTGGAGCACTAGACCAATGAAAGGCAAGGATATGTCTACCGTGCCCGCAGGAAAACAGCGCACGTCACCGAATCCTCTTCAGTGGCTTGGCTATTCGTTCGGTCGCAAGTTGCCGGATTCCATGCAGGAATGGGTGCGCAACGATCTGATCGGCGATTGGGCGGTGCCACGTCACCTCGTCCGCAGCATGGTGCCGTTCCTGCCGGTTTTTGCAGTTTTCATGCTGTTCCCGGGTCCGTGGGCGCTGCGAGCGTCCATGGTGCTTCTCGGAGTATTGCTGGCGTTGTTCTATTCCGTTTCCTACATGGCGCAGAACAGGTCTCGTCGACTCGAACGCCACGGCCTGCCCGCGGATCTGGAAAACCCGAAAAAGGTCACTCGTCACGACGCCGAGAAGGCCGCATACGACAAGCTGTACGGCCACAGTTAGTCGGGGCCGTACGAACTTCAGTCCCTAGTTGCGAATTCGCGTGCCTCGAATGCCAGATCGTCTGCAGCGGAATCCATGCGGGCGATCTCGCGATCAGGCACCGTCAGGACGGCGACGATCGGCACTGCCATCGCAAGAAGTCCGATGACAAAGACGGGGAAGAGGAACGCGAACACCTCGAGCCCGACGGGTGCGGGGGCGGACGTGTCGTGGACAACCTCCACCGCTGCCATACCGGTGTAGTGCATGCCGACCACGGCGACACCCATGATCACACCGGCGATCAATCGCATGACGGTGGATTCCATCACCATCGTGAACCACAACGCGGCGGTGCCGGCCACAACGGCGATCACCAGTGACAGTGCGACGAAGTACATGTTGTAGTTGATCTCACCCTGAAATCGCAAGGCCCGCATACCCGTGTAGTGCATGATGTTGACCGCGATGCCGACGAGGAAGCCGGCGGCCAGGAGCCGAGACCAGCGGAATTCTGTGCCGACGATCAACAAGCCGACAAATACTGCGGTCACGGACATCAGCGCCGAAATGATCGTCCAGGTCAGACTGTAGCGAATGGGACTGCCGGGCACGGCAAACCCGAGCATTGCGATGAAGTGCATCAACCAGATACCGACACCGCCGATGGACAGTGCGCCCATGAACAACCAGCGCAAGCGAGCTGCCGGGTGGGTGGCCGCCGCGCCGTGTCGGGTGCATGCCAATCCGATGACCGATCCCGAGACTGCAACGGCGAACGCCAGTCCGAGCAGCCAGATTCCCATCGAGAAATGGTGCATTTCATCCGACATGCCAGTTCCTTAGGTTTGTTGTTGTCAGAGGTGTCAGTACAGTGCTGCGGACGCGATACGTTCGAGCGCGTACTCGGTGATCGTGATCAAGGCCTGCTTCGCAGATTCCCGGTTACGCGCGTCGATTTCGATCATCGGGACGCGGTTGGGCAGCGCGAGAGCCTGACGAAGATCACTCGCGGCGTGGATCGGAGCTCCGTCAAAACGGTTGACTGCCACGATGAACGGCAATCCGCGTGCTTCGAAGAAGTCGACAGCGGCAAAGCTGTCTTCGAGGCGACGTGTGTCGACGAGGATGACCGCTCCGATGGCGCCGGTGATGAGGTCGTCCCACATGAACCAGAACCGTCGTTGACCCGGTGTGCCGAACAGGTACAGGACCAAATCGTCGGCCAGCGTAATGCGGCCGAAATCCATTGCAACTGTTGTGGTGTCTTTGTTCGGTGTCGCGCCGAGGTGGTCGATGCCGTCACTGGCGTCTGTCACCAATGCTTCGGTGCGCAGCGGCACGATCTCGGAGACCGTCCCGACAAGGGTGGTCTTTCCGACACCGAAGCCGCCGGCGATCACGATTTTCGTCGAGGTGACGCGAGATGATGCGTCAGAGTGCCCGAAGTCCACTGAGGGTCCTTTCGATCAATTCGCGGCGCTCGACCGCAGTCGCATCGCTTCGCAGAGTGGCTTGTACTTCCAATGCCCCGGCGACGATCAGATCCGCCACCAGGACTCGGGCCACCCCGATCGGAACACCAAGGTGTGCACCGATTTCCGCGATGGAGATCCGCTGCTCGCAGAGGGAGACGATCGAGGTGCGAATGTCTTCAGGTGCAAGGCGCCCAGCGACGGCATCCTCCATCGTCGCGACAATCGCTTCGATGGGGAGGTCGATGGACGGCTGAGTCCGACCTTCGGTGAGCGCGTATGGACGAACCAGACTCGGTTCGGGGTCAACGCGTTCGGGGTGATTGGACATGAGTATCAAGAATCCCGACCCGAACGAGCGGCAATGTCCATCGTCGGGCCGACTCGGTCGACCAGAGTTGCCATTTCGTACCCGATCTGACCGATATCGCATCCCGCAACGGCCAGCGCGGCCAGGTAGGCGCCGCTGCCGACGCCCATCAGCAGTAGATAACCGTTCTCCATCTCGACAACTGATTGCAGGACGACTCCGCCGTCAAACAACCGTGACGCACCGGCGGAGAGGCTGGCGAGTCCCGAAGTCACAGCGGCCAATTGGTCAGCTCGATCGAGCGGAAGGTGGGTGCTCGCAGCACTCAACAGTCCGTCGGCCGAGACGATGATCGCGTGGCTCACTCCCGGTACGTCGCGGGCGAAACCCGAAACCAACCAGTCGAGTGAGCGAGGAGTCTCTTGGGCTCCGGCTGAATTCACTGTTCTCCTTCATCGTTGCGCACATTCGCACCACTGGGCGTGGTCGACCCGACAGTATTCTCGGTGCTACGACGCCGTCCGCGACTGACGCCGGACTGGTAGTCGCTCCACCCGCGTCTGACGTTCTCCGGATCCGTGCTCTGGCGGTGAGTGCCCGAGCGCAATGGTGCATTGGTGCCGCCGACAGTGCCGGGAACCAACCTCGCACCACGATCACGGATGGGTAGACCGGAGTCGGCGATTCTGGTGACGGGCAATTCGAACGACGCCCGGGCCGCAAGCCACCCCTGGTCGGCTTCTGTTGTCCAGGCGACTTCACCTGTGGCAGAAGCTGTCCCCGCTGTCGGGTCGACCAGCCACTCGGACACCATGCGGGCGTAGATCGGTGATGCTGCTGGGGGAGCGGAGACGGGCGCATCGGAAGGTTCCGTTGCGCGTGCGCCGGTACGTGGTGGGAAACCGTCGCGCGCTCGAGAGGAGAAGAACGCCGCGGTGTTGGTCGGGGCGGTGGAGTTGAGTCGGTGCCTCGGTGCCGGTTCGGTGATTGGCTCCGGGGCAACAGTTTCCGCCGGAGCGACGAAATGCTCGGCAGGTGATGCACTCGGTTCGGGCGTCGGCGCCGCTGTGACGGGATCGCCGATTCCGGCTGCCCCGCTGGCACCTGGTGTGCGACGCGGCAGCCCGATCGGTTCGACAGGGGCGCTGGCGCCGAGTTGCGCGGTCACAGTTGTGGGAGCGCCTCCGACGGGCGTCGGCAGGACCGCCCTGACGGTGTTACCAGGCTGACGCTGCGGAAGTCCCGCAGCGGACATGGTGGGTGCTTGCGCGCCCATCGAATATGTCTCGGCCACTGTGGGTTCGGGAGCGCGCACGGGCTGAGCCGATAGCGGCGGTGCCTGGACGGGAGCAGCATTCCTGGCCGGAGCACCCTGGTGGGCCGGACTAGTGAACGGTGCAGTCACTGTGTCAGACGGATGCGCTTCGAGCAGTGCCGCGGGCAGGAGGATCGAGGCGGTGATGCCGGCGCGGTCGGGTGCATTGCCGGTGGGCCGCAGTCGAACGGAAATGTTGTGTCGCATACTGATCCGGCTGATGACGAACAGTCCCATGTGCCGGGCAGTGTCCGGCGTCATCTCGCCGCCCGAAGCCAGGCGCCCGTTGGCGTCGACAAGATCCGCGGTGGACATTCCCAGTCCCAGGTCGGCGACCTCCACGAGCATGGAGCCGTCGTTGGTGCGGGCCGCGTTGATGGTCACGGTCGACTCGGGCGGTGAGTATCGCAGCGCGTTGTCGAGGAGTTCGGCGACAATGTGTACGACGTCTGCGCTGGCTTGCCCGCTGATGACGGCGGACGGAATCTGACCGAGCCCGACGCGAAGGTAGTCCTCGACTCCGGAGACGGAGGCGCGCAGAGCGTCGGCAAGCTGGATCGGCGCGGTTCGACCGCGTCGACTTTCGGTGCCGGACAGGATGAGAAGGTTCTCGCCGTTGCGTCGCATTCGGGCCGCGATGTGGTCGAGGCGGAATAGGTTTTCGAGGCGCTTCGGGTCGTCTTCGTCCTGCTCGAGTTGCTCGATCAGGCCGAGTTGCTGTTCGACGAGGGACTTGTTGCGCCGTGACAGCGTTTCGAACATGTCGTTGACCTGGCGTCGCAGGGTTGCCTGTTCGCCTGCCAGGCTGATGGCCTGCCCGTGCATGTCGTCGACTGCGCGGGCAAGCTGTCCGATTTCCTCGTGAGTGTGGACGGGTACACGGGGGATTTCGAGGTCGCTGATCTTTTCGCCGGAGCGGATTCGTTCGATGGCCTCGGGCAGTCCGCGTCGTGATGCTTGCAGTGCCGCGAACCGGAGACGTCGGATGGGATCGACCAACGAGCGACTGATGATCAACGCGACCACGAGTGCGGCGAGGACAGCGGCGAGAACCAGGGCAGTGTCGCGCAGAGCTGCAGTTCGGGCAGTGTTGGATTCGGCGGTCACGCTGGTGCCGAACTGTTCGACGGCTGCGTCGGTGACCTCGTCGTACTGGTCGCTACTGGTTTGCAGTCCGATATCGACCTGACTGCTGAGCGGGGACGACGACGAGGTGGCGCCGATTTCGGCGATGCGGCTCTGTGCGGACGAACGCAGCGCGTTGACGGCCACTGCGGTCGGTGAGCTGTCCGATTCGTCTGGTGGTAGCACCTTGTCGAGTGCCGCTAGCTCCACGCCGGCGGTGGTGGCAAGCGCGGTGCGTGTTTGTTGATCGAGGCGGCCGGAGCCGAACAGAACGCGCTGATCGGACAATGCCCGACGTGCTTCCCACAGGGACGAGAACTCGCCGCCGCGCTGACGCAGAATGGGGCGCTGGGATGTATTGATGACGTCGGTGAATGCGCTCGAAATGTTGGTGGACACTTCATTGACGAGTGTGACGAGCCGTGCCGGTGCAACTGCGCCCGCTGCCACTTCGTCGACGATGGATGTGCTGTCCTCCAAAGCTCGGGTGACTTTGTCGTTGAGCACGTCGTCGGCCTGGAACGAGCGGCCGGCGGTGACAAGTTCCTGCATCGAATCGTTCACTGCCGTTGTGGCAGTCGTTGTTTCAGTGCCGGAAGAGGATGCGACTGCGAGGTCGTACAGAGCTTCCTCGAGGTGGAGGGCTGCGGGTACTGCGAGCACTCGTTCGGATGAGGAACTGAGCCTGGAGGCCTCGGCCAGTTCGGCCTGGATCCGGAAGGCGCCGAGTACGACGGCGATGAGCATCGGAACGGCAAGGACCGCGACGACCTTCCAACCGAGGCGCCACTCGCCGATCGACCACCAGGAGGTTGCTGTGTGTGCATCGTGTTTCATGCGGACCGCTTCCCCTTCATATTTGCCCCCTCGCCCAGTCCCCCGGATGGGTCACTGCGCGCACTCCTTCGAGCGCACGCAATCGAAGAAAGGTTAGCTGAACGGTAACAGACCGATCCGTGACAGGCTAGGCGTATGCCGGATTCCGGACCTAGGGCCGAAAATGTCCTGTCTGATCAGCTAAAGGACGAATCGGGCAAACGTAGCCAAATGGAAGCTGGATCAGCGAAGTTCGAGAAAGGACGTCAACTCGGCTGCAGCTGCCTGGCCGGCGCGGTTCGCGCCGATCGTCGACGAGGAGGGCCCGTAGCCAACCAGATGCACACGAGGATCGGAAGCCACCTGAGTTGCGAGGCGACCGCTCATCTCGATTCCGCCGCCGGTCCCACGCAGTCGAAGCGGCGCCAGGTGGTCGAGCGAACTCCGAAACCCAGTGCACCACAAGATGACATCGGCATACACGGTTGTGCCGTCGGCCCATCGCACCCCGTCCGGAAGGATCTCCGAGAACATCGTTCGTCGCGTCATCACGCCACGTTCGCGTGCCGCACGAATGGCAGGCGTCACCGGAAGGCCGGTGACCGACACGACCGACCCTGGCGGCAAACCGCGTCGTACTCGGTCCTCGACCATGGCGACGGCATCCCGACCGATCTCCGGGGAAAACGGTTCGTCGCGGAACTCCGGTTCGCGACGCGTCACCCACGTGGTGGTCGTTACCTGTGAAATCTCGTCGAGCAATTGCACCGCGGAGATGCCACCACCGACAACGACAACATGTTTGCCCGCGAACTCGTTGGCCGAGTAGTAGTCCTTGGTGTGTAATTGGCGCCCACGGAACGACGCGGCACCACGGTAGTAAGGAATGAACGGGCGCTCCCAGGTTCCGGTCGCATTGATCAGCCCGCGGGCCGCGTAGACGCCGTGGTCGGTCTCGATCCGTAGACGTTCCTGCCTCGGACACACCACTCGCGTATGGACGGGTCGGTGGACGGGCAGTTCGAATTGCTTCTCGTACAACTCGAAGTAATGGGGTACCGCAACCGACGCCGGTACCTGCTCGGCGTCGGTTCCCGTTGTTTCCGCGAACGACATACCTGGGAGATCGTGAACTCCGTTGACCGTGCTCAAGGTCAGGCTCGGCCACCGAAACTGCCAGGCACCGCCGGGACCGGCTGCGTGATCGAGCACGACAAATCCCGATTCGGGTAGAACAGAGAACTTGCGGAGGTAGTACGCCGCGGACAATCCGGCCTGGCCGGCGCCGATCACCACGATGTCGACATCGACGCTCTCGCTGCGTCCCTCGTCACTATCGTTCGTACTCATCGGTAATCTAACCTCCTGATGCGCAGAACTCTGCGGTGAGAGAACTACGTGGTCGGCAAACTGCATTCGGATCAACCCTTGCGCACGAGCCTTCCAGAAAAGAAAGTGAGCGGACATGATCGGGACTTCCCGTGACGGCAATGTCGTGACCATCGAATTGCAGCGTCACGAGCGTCGCAACGCGCTCAGCGCGGAACTCTGCATCGCGATCAAGGACGCAGTGAATGCCGCCGTCGCCGATCGCGCTCACGTCATCGTGATCACCGGACAGGGGTCCGCATTCTGCGCCGGTGCCGACCTGTCCGGTGACGTGTACATGGAAGGCTTCACCGACCGACTTTTCGAGATGCTCCGCTCGATCGACACGGCGCCGATCCCGGTGATCGCCGCGGTCAACGGTCCGGCCATCGGTGCAGGCACGCAGCTGGCCATTGCCTCCGACCTGCGCGTTGTCGCCCCGGCTGCGCGGTTCGGCATTCCAGCGGCGACGCTGGGTGTGTCTGTCGACAAATGGACGATGCGACGGTTGGCGTCACTCGTCGGCGGTGGCCCTGCTCGCACCGTTCTCCTCGGCATCGAGCAGATCGGCGCCGAAGAAGCATTCAACCGCGGACTTGCCAACAAGATCGGCACCCTCGACGACGCCCAGGAATGGGCGCACCGCATCGCCAACCTCGCACCACTGTCCTTGCGTCATATGAAGATGGTCCTCAACGACGACGGAACGATGGAAGAACAGTCGCCCGAGCAACTCGACGCACTGCACGCCGCGTGGCTCAGTGACGACGTGCAGGAAGCCCGCGCCGCCCGCATCGAAAACCGCCCACCGGTCTTCAAGGGCAAATAGTCGCGTCCCGCTCCGAAGGCAAATAGTCGCTAGTCTGGGCCCAATGAAGACGACGACGCTTCTCGGTGCTGCCGCGATCACCGCGGCAGCAGGATGGATAGCCCGCGCCGCATGGGGAATCCCGACGCAGATCGGGGCGTCGCGCAATGCGGTGCAACCCTATGCGGCGATGTCACCTCGATATCGGAATCGTCAGTTCCACAATTCGGACCCCAGCAGCGTGCTCGTGCCGGGCACCGATGCCGGGATGGCAAAGTCGTTGCTCACCCGCGGTTCGACGGGTCGGCCTCGCGCGCCCATCCCGTTGGCGACGCCGCTCGCACCGGCTCAGGCCGGGGGAGCAGCTGTCACCTGGTACGGGCATTCGAGTGTCCTCGTCGAGGTCGATGGCTACCGGGTGCTAGCCGATCCCGTGTGGAGTGAGCGTGTATCACCTTCTGTCACAGTCGGTCCCGCGCGTATGCATGCCGCTCCGGTGGCGTTGGCGGACCTCCCGAGCGTGGATGCGATTGTCATCTCCCACGATCATTACGACCACCTCGACATGGAGACGGTCAAGACTTTGACCCGCACCCAGACGGCGCCCTTTGTGGTGCCGATCGGGATCGGCGCGCATCTGCGGCATTGGAAGGTGCCGGAGAACCGCATCGTCGAATTGGACTGGGACGAGTCGACGACTATCGGTGACCTGGTGCTTACCTGCACCGAAGCTCGACACTTTTCCGGGCGAGGTCTTGTCCGCAACGCGACCCAGTGGGCATCGTGGGTGTTTGCCGGGCCGAAGCATCGGGTGTTCTTCGGAGGGGACAGCGGATACACACCGCGGTTCGTGGAACTCGGCACCACGTACGGGCCTTTCGACCTGACCCTCCTTCCTGTCGGCGCGTACGACGTGCGGTGGCCGGATATCCACATGAACCCGGAAGAAGCGGTTCAGACCCATGCGGATCTCAACTGCGGCGACCCCACGCGCGGGGTGTTTGTTCCGATTCACTGGGCTACGTTCAATCTGGCATTCCACTCGTGGTCCGAGCCGATCATCCGGTTGACCGAAGCTGCCGCCGATGTCGGCACGACGGTGGCGGTGCCGATGCCGGGTGGACGGATCGATGCGCTGTCCGCGCAACCGCCGACAAAATGGTGGATTCCCCTGGGGTAACCGATCGACTCGAGGCGGCGATCGGAGTCGGACCCGGTTTTGTCTCGGCGAGTGCGTAATCTTTGACCATGGCTCACGAGCACATCGGTTCAGAAGGCACGGCGACCTCGATCGCGACAGACGGTGACGGGGATGCCGTCGACGTTGTCCGGGGCCTGACCGCAGATCAAGTTGCGTCGCGGATCGCGTCGGGGCAGACCAACGACGTACCCGATCGGGCGTCTCGTTCGGTCAAGGACATCGTTCGCGGCAATGTGTTCACGAGGATCAACGCGATCCTGCTGGTGCTGCTGGTGATTGTTCTGGCAACCGGCTCCGTGATCGACGGAATGTTCGGACTGTTGATCATCGCGAACAGCGGTATCGGCATCATTCAGGAGATCCGCGCCAAGAAAACGCTGGACGCCTTGGCGATCGTCAGTCAAGCGAAGCCCATGGTCCGGCGTGACGGTATTGCTGTTGCGTTGGCCCCCAAAGATGTTGTGCTCGATGACATTATCGAACTGGGTTCGGGCGATCAGATTGTCGTCGACGGCGAAGTGGTGTCGTCGTCGGCGCTCGAAGTGGACGAGTCGTTGCTCACCGGCGAAGCCGATCCGGTACACAAGAGCGTCGGTGAGTCGATACTCTCGGGCAGTTTTGTCGCCGCGGGCAGCGGCGCGTATCGCGCCACCAAGGTCGGGGGCGACGCGTATGCCGCGAAGCTCGCGGAAGAGGCCAGCAAGTTCACGCTCGTTCATTCGGAACTGCGCAGCGGCATCGACCGCATTCTGAAATTCATCACGTACCTGATGATCCCGGCTGGTGCGCTGATCATCTACAACCAGCTGTTCTCGAGCGGTGAGTCCCTCGGTCCGGCTCTGAACGGCATGGTCGCGGCCCTCGTTCCGATGGTCCCCGAGGGCCTGGTGCTCATGACGTCCATCGCTTTTGCCGTCGGCGTCATTCGATTGGGCAAGCGGCAGTGCCTCGTTCAGGAATTGCCCGCGATCGAGGGGCTCGCTCGCGTCGACGTCGTGTGTGCAGACAAGACGGGAACCCTGACCGAGAACGGTATGCGGCTATCGGAGTTGAAACTCGCCGACGGGTCTGCCGACGAGTCGGTGATCAAGGCCGCGCTCGCCGCGATGGCTGCGTCCGACCCTCGGCCGAACGCCAGTGTTCTGGCGATCCGTGAGTCCCTGACCGACGACGCAGGCTGGGGTGAAGCTACATCGGTGGCACCGTTCTCATCTGCGAAGAAGTGGAGCGGGCAGTCGTACGGCGTCCACGGCAACTGGGTGCTCGGTGCTCCGGACGTGCTGCTCGATCCGTCGTCGGAGATGGCCCGTCTGGCAGAAGAAGTCGGTTCAAGCGGACTTCGTGTTCTCATGTTGGGCAGCAGCAACCTGCCGGTCGACGACGGCGACGCTCCGGGCGTCGTGACACCGGAAGCCTTGGTTGTCCTGGAGCAGAAAGTTCGCCCGGACGCGCAGGAAACGTTGGAGTACTTCGCAAGTCAACGGGTAGCCGTCAAGGTCATCTCCGGTGACAATGCCGTGTCCGTCGGTGCAGTGGCAGGTTCGCTCGGACTCGAAGGCGGCGATCGACCGATCGATGCGCGTGAGCTTCCGAGCGATCAGGAGAAACTGGCCGATGTACTTGACGGCGCAACCACCTTCGGACGCGTTCGCCCGGATCAGAAGCGAGAGATGGTTGCGGCCTTGCAGTCTCGCGGCCACACCGTCGCGATGACCGGCGACGGGGTCAACGACGTCCTGGCCCTCAAGGACGCCGACATCGGAGTCTCGATGGGATCCGGCAGTCCCGCGACGCGCGCTGTCGCTCAGATCGTGCTGTTGGACAACAAGTTCGCGACGTTACCGTACGTGGTGGCCGAAGGCCGTCGAGTGATCGGCAATATCGAACGTGTCTCCAACCTGTTCCTGACCAAGACCGTGTACTCGGTGGTTCTCGCGTTCCTGATCGGAATCACCGGTGTGCTGTCGAAGATGCTCGACTTCGAACCGCTGTCGTACCCGTTCCTGCCGCGCCACGTCACCATCGCGGCCTGGTTCACGATCGGTATCCCCGCGTTCATTCTTTCGCTGGCACCGAACAACGAACGGGCCCGTTCCGGCTTCGTGCCACGTGTGATGCGACTGGCTTTGCCGTCGGGAATCATCATCGGCGTCACCACCTTCATCGCGTACGTGCTCGCGCACCGTAATCACGATCTGACACCTGAGCAGGAAGGCACCACTGCTCTGATCACGTTGATCATGATCGCGCTGTGGGTACTGGCCGTCGTTGCGCGACCGTACGTGTGGTGGAAGTTGGTGCTGATCGGTGGTTCAGTCGCCGGCTACCTGATCTTGTTCGCGTTGCCGTTCACCCGTGAGTTCTTCAAGTTGGATCCGAGCAATGTGGCAGCAACTACACTCGCGATCACTCTCGGTGCGGTAGGCGTCGTATTGGTGGAGGTGTCCTGGTGGGTCAGTGCCCGGTTGCACGGTGAGAAGCGAAAGCTGTTCACCACGCCGGACGATCTGCCCGGGGAACACCATCACGCGGAGGCGCAGAGGTAGTTTCCAGCCCCCCACCTTGATGGCGCCACATCGTTCGACCTGTGAGAATCTATGTGTGTGCGGAGGTTCTACTTTCCGCAGCAGGATGTGCATGAGCACCGGGAGAGGACACAAAATGGGTTTCTTGGACAACGTCAAGGGTCTGGTCGAGAAAGGCCAGGAACTTGCCTCGGAGAACTCCGACAAGGTTCACGACGCAATCGACAAGGTCGCCGACATCGCCGATAACAAGACCGGCGGAAAGTACGGCGATCAGATCGACAAGGCAGCCGAGGCTGCCAAGAAGGCTGTTCCCGAAAAGGAGTAGCCCGCCAGCAATCAGGAGCCCACACCTCGACGAGGTTGTGGGCTCCTGTGCGTCCGCTGGGTGACTTGTCAGTCTGGGCGGGCACAATGAACGGGTGAACTTCACCTGGATTCTGCTGGTCGTCATCGCCGCCATCGCAGTGACAGGGCTGGCGAACCGCCGAAATCTTCAGGCGCCTCTGGTTCTGGTAGCTGTGGGTTCGGTCGCGTCGTTCATCCCGGGAATGCCTCGGCCCGAACTCGATCCACACGTCATTCTGGGTGTAGTACTTCCGCCGTTGCTCTATTCGGCTGCGCTGAAATTCTCGGTGGCGACGTTCAAACGCAACCTCGCGGCGATCTTGCGTCTGGGTGTCGGGATGGTCCTCGTGACGGCCTTCGTGGTCGCCTTCTTCGCCGAATGGCTGGTTCCGGAATTCACGATCGGTGCGGCACTGGTGCTCGGCGCGGTGATCGCACCCACCGACGCGGTCAGCGCCGTGGCAGTGGGACAGAAACTCGGATTGCCCAAGCGCGTCATCGCAATTCTCACCGGTGAGGGTCTGGTCAACGACGCTACTGCGTTGACGTTGTTCACCGTCGCCGTCGCCGCGGTGACAGGTACTCGGATCGCCACGGATTCGCCGTTGCTGTTCTTCGCCTACGAAGTGGTCGGCGGAGTAGCAATCGGCCTGGTTCTTGCATTCATCGTGAAATTCGTGCGCGCTCGGATGTACGATTCGCCGCTCGAAACGGGTTTGGGCCTGGTACTTCCGTTTGCCGCGTATCTAGCCGCGGAAGAACTCCATGCGTCGGGTGTTCTCGCGGTTGTGGTCGCGGGCTTGGTGATCGGGCACTATTCGACGGATGCCTCGATCATGACGAGGCTGCAGGAACGGTCCGTCTGGTCGAGCCTCGACACGCTACTCGAGATGTTCGTCTTCGCCTATATGGGCCTGCAGTTGAGCTTCGTGATCGACGATGTCGTCAACGACGGTCTTCCGGCGGTCAACGTAATCCTGTACGGGCTCGCGGTGTTGGCGGTGGTCATCGTGATCCGGCCGCTGTGGTTGTTCCTGAGCTACTCCCGGGTGCGATTCGGAATAACGTTGCGCCGTGGGCAGCGTCAGAAACAGTTGACGTGGAAACAGAACGTAGTCGTGTCCTGGGCCGGGATGCGCGGCGTGGTCACTCTTGCCGCGGCCGGCGGTATTCCGTTTGCACTCTCCTCCGGTGAACCGTTTCCCGGCCGCGGTGTGATCCAGGCGATCGCCTTCATCGTTGCGGTGGGAACGCTGCTCCTGCAAGGTTCCACACTGCCGTTCCTGATCCGCAGACTGGACGTTGCCGATCCCTACGAACAGTTGCGCACGCAGGAGCAAATGGAGTTGGCGCGCACCATCTCTCGTCAAGCCGGTGAGAAAGCGCTGGCCGACGTGGTGGCCAGTCCACCGCCAGGCGTCGCCGGCGCCGAACTTCAGGCAATCATCGAACGCGTGCGACGCTCGATGCAGGCCAGACTCCAAGTGCAGGAGACGGACGAGAACAACGATCGCGACACGGCGATGTGGAATGCGGGTGCATTGTTCGACAAGTTTCGGCATCAGTCGTTGCGCACACAGCGCATGGCGTTGATTGCCGCGAGGGACGACGGTGATCTCGACGACGAGGTATTGCGTACCGTGTTGGAGAGTCTTGATCTCGAAGAGGCTGCAGCTGAGGAACGGGTACGGCGCCGCCGCGCTCGCGCGGCGGCCGGAGGGGATGGCACAGCATGAGTGCACGACTGCGGCACGTGATCTGGGGGACGCTCGCGGCGAGTGCCCTTGTGGTGAGTTCGGCCTGTGGATCTGCAGGAACCGAGGAGACAGCGGGAACGCAGACGCAGTCCACCACATCTGTCGCGCAGGCTCTGCCCGCCCCGGTGAGCGCAGCACGCGGCGTTGTCTTCGAGGACCAACCGTTTGCGACAACCGCTGCCGCCGGAGCGAGCGCCCGGAAGATTCTGTACGGCTCCACATCCGGCGTCGACGGTCGCGAAACACAGGTGTCGGGAACGGTATTCACCCCACCCGGAACTCCTCCCGAAGGTGGCTGGCCCATCGTCTCCGTCGGCCACGGCACCACGGGAATCTCGGACGATTGTGCACCGTCAACTTCGCCGACGCTCCTCGGAGCGATGGGGCTGGTGGAGCCGCTGCTGAACGCGGGTTACGTTGTTGCGGTCTCGGACTTCGAGGGGCTCGGGACTCCTGATCCGCACCCGTACCTGCAACCGGATACCGCCGCCTACAACGTGATCGACGCGGTGCGCGCGGCACGCAACATCGTGCCGGACACGTCGGACAGGTGGGCCACGTTGGGACTCTCGCAAGGTGGTCAGGCGTCGTGGGCAGCTGCGGAGAAGGCAGGCGAATACGGGGACGGGCTCGAATTTGTCGGTGCGGCAAATCTTTCGCCCGCGGCCGACATCTCGCCGATCATCACCAGTGGGGCGGATGTGAATCTGTCACTGCCCCAACAATTGTTGCTGCCGTACGTTCTCGAGGGTCTGTCGCTGTCCCATCCGGATCTCGAGCGTGACGACTACGTACACGGAGCGTTTGCGGAGAATTACGAACTGCTGTCGTCGTGCCTCACGGCCAGGGCGCCCGAGAAGTTGTCGTTGGTGGGGAAGGTGACGCCGGCCGATACGCGCCCGGCTACTGACGCCGATGCCGATCGAATTCACGGCTGGCTGAGCGACATCGCGCTGCCGCGTGGGCAAGCGAGCGGCCCGATGTATGTGGTGGTCGGGGCAAACGACAACCTGATTCTCCCCGAGTGGACCGAGGCAGCGGTGGCCCGGGCTTGTTCGGACGGCGACGTGATCGAGTTCGTGTCACGGCCCGGGGAGGGGCATGCCGACGGCCGGGCCGTTCCCGGCGCCGTTCAATGGATTCAGGATCGTTTCAGCGGCGTACCTGCGCCCACTACCTGCGGGGCCTAGATGAGTCCGACGGTCGCGGTCCTGTTTGCCTGCGTGGTTGCCCTTCTCAGCGCGGCTCTGGCGGCGGTCTGGATGCGGACCAGACGCGAGGTCACCTCACCCACCGAACGAGCGGTGCACACGGCGCTGCATACGGCTTCCCTTGCCGCGCGGCCACTTCGGCGCGGACTCGACAGTGAATCGGCTGCCGAAGCGGCACCCCACTTGCGTGAATTGACCGGCGCTCGAGGTTTGGGCATCACCGACGCGGCGGGAGTTGTGCTGGCGTGGAACGGGCCGCACGAATCGATGGCCGAACAATTCCACGATGCGGCACTGCGGGCGATCGAAGGTGAGCGCCGAGTACTCGTGACCCATTCGGACCTGGTGCGGGGCAGTGACGATCACGCGGTGCGTGCCTTGATCGCCCAGCCGCTTCTCATCGAGGACAGCGGCGTTGTCGGGGTATTGGGGATCGTGACGACGGAGGACCCATGGCCCGGCATGCTCGGCGCGATCACGGAGGTCGCGCGCTACGCGTGCAGCCAAATCGAACTTGCGGATCTCGATGCGTCGCGGGCGCGTCTCGACCGAGCGGAAGTGCGGGCACTGCGCGCGCAGATCAGCCCCCATTTCATCTACAACGCACTCAATACCGTGGCGTCGTTCGTTCGTACCGATCCGGCGCGGGCGCGTGAGCTGATCCTCGAGTTCGCCGATTTCACGCGCTACTCGTTCCGCTCGGCAGGCGAGTTCACCCTGCTTGCCGACGAACTGCGCAATATCGATCGCTACCTGACTCTCGAGCGGGCCAGGTTCGGTGATGCGCTCGACGTGCGACTGCAGGTGGCGCCCGAAGTGCTCAACGTGGTCCTGCCGTTCCTGGCGCTGCAACCACTGGTGGAGAATGCTGTCCGGCACGGTATCTCCGGCAAACCGGAGGGCGGCACCATCAGCATCGTGGCGGCAGACGAAGGCCCGGACTGCGTCATCAGCGTCGAGGACGACGGCGTCGGTATGGACCCGGACATCCTGCGGTTCGGTTCCCTCGACGCCATCGAATCCGGGGCCGGCCGCCCCAGCGCCCGGGAGGCCGCGCACGTGGGTCTGGCCAACGTCGACGATCGCCTGCGTGCGGCGTTCGGCAACGATTACGGCCTGGTGGTGGAGACCGCGCCGGGAGCCGGAACCAAGGTCAGCATGCGCGTGCCCAAGTTCAAGCAGGGCATTCGGGTGTGATCGGCGGCTTTGTGGGTTCGGTGCGGGTAACCGTGGGAATATGGGTGTGCTGTGAATGAGACTGACATAGGTGCCCAACTGACCGTGCTTGCCGTCGACGACGAGAAACCGGCGCTCGACGAGCTGGCTTTCCTGCTGCGCGCGCAAGAATCGGTGGCGCACGTCCACACCGCGTCGGATGCAACGACGGCGCTGCGGATCCTTCGTGACGGTGGCATCGACGGCGTTTTTCTCGACATCAACATGCCAGGACTGGACGGTTTGGAACTGGCCGGGATTCTTTCCAATTTTGCGACACCGCCGCCGGTTGTCTTTGTGACCGCACACGACGATCGGGCAGTGGCCGCCTTCGATCTCGGTGCGGTCGACTACCTTCTCAAGCCGCTGCGCGAAGAGCGGCTGGCGCAGGCGGTGAGCCGAATCGTGGGTCGCGCGGGGCGTAATCAGGCGGGCGCACAAGCCGATGCCGCACCCAGCGACGAAGTGATTCCGGTGGAACTCGGCGGCGTCACGACACTGGTGCAGCGCTCGGCGGTGGAATGGGTCGAAGCCGACGGAGACTACGCGCGGTTGCATACCGCAGGTAAGTCGCACCTCGTGCGTATCCCGATTTCTACCCTCGAATCCCGTTGGGCCGATGCGGGTTTCCTGAGGGTTCACCGTTCGTACCTGGTGTCCCTTGCCTTGGTGACCGGAATTCGCACCGTCGGGAGTGGTTTGGTGGTGACTCTTCGCCCACACAGCGGTAAGCCGCCGGTGGAGTTGCCGGTGAGCCGTCGGCATACGCGTGAGTTGAAGGATCGTTTGGTGCGCACCCCCAAGCAGAGTTGGTTGTCGCGGTGAGTGGGCACACCGATCCGCCTGCGCGTCAGCGGGTGGTGCTGGCGCAGCGTCACGGCGCCCGCATCGTGCGTACCCGGGTAGAGGTGCAGGAACAGACCGAGGTCGGCGACGCCATGATCCGGGGTCTGGTTCGTGCTCAGTTGGGCCTGGCGATCCGGCTGGCTGTGGTCGCAGCCGGATCATTGTGCGCGATACCGCTGTCGACCATGCTTTTTCCGGCGCTGTCGGATTACTCGGTGTGGGGGATCAGGCTTCCGTGGTTGGTGATGGGCGGCGCCGTGTTGCCCTTGTTGCTGATCACCGGGTGGGTGTTCGTGCGTCGGGCTGAACGCAACGAGCAGGACTTCACCAATCTCGTGGACGACTGAGCGCGGGCGCTGTGGGTGGGCAATCGATTCCGGTGTTGACGGTGTTGGGCATCGTGGCGGCGGCAGTGGCGACGGTTGCGATCGGAATCTACGGAGTGCGGCTTTCTCGCACCACGTCCGACTTTCTGGTTGCCTCCCGCACGGTGGGGCCGCAGTGGAATGCCACGGCGATCTCAGGTGAATACCTTTCTGCTGCGTCCTTTCTCGGTGTTGCCGGTCTGGTGGCGAAGTACGGGGCGGACGCGTTGTGGTACCCGATCGGGTTCACTGCAGGCTATCTGGCGTTACTGCTTTTCGTAGCAGCACCACTCCGTAGATCGGGCGCGTACACCGTTCCGGACTTCGCTGAATTCCGTTTGGGTTCACCGCGTTTACGTAAACTGGCAATGCTCGTGGTTGCGATGGTGTGCATTCTCTATCTGATTCCGCAGTTCCAAGGGGCCGGTCTGACCCTCAATATCCTTCTCGGCGTGCCGAGTTGGATCGGTGGGGTTGTGGTCGGGGTGATCGTCATCGCCAACGTCGTCGGTGGCGGCATGCGATCGATCACGTTCGTTCAGGCATTCCAATACTGGCTCAAACTGTCTGCGGTGGCGATTCCGGCTGTGGCACTGGCCTTCTACTTCTTTGCTGACGAACATGACGTAGGTGCTCCGGCGCCGCCGACGGTCAGCGAGCAGACCACCGTGGACATCACCACCGATGTTGTGGTGCAGGTGGCCGAACCGGTGAGTGTGCAGGGAGGAACGGTGGATGGTCGCTCGGCCACGGGCAGTGTTGTCCTCGAGCCGGGCGAGCACACCCTCGGCGAGGGAATGTCGATGGTTCTGGAAGCCGGTGCAGCCGTTCCGGTGGTAGCCGGGGCGCCGGCGCACAATTCGGATTGGATCACGCCCGGTTGGGGATTCGGCGGTCCGCACCCGACGTATCAGGTGTATTCGCTGATGCTCGCGACCTTTCTCGGGACGCTCGGATTGCCGCACGTACTGGTGCGGTTCTACACCAATCCGGACGGGCGGACGGCGCGACTGACATCGCTGGCCGTCGTTGGTCTTGTTGGCGTCTTCTACTTTTTTCCGGTCCTGCTCGGAGTGTTCGCTCGGTTGTACGTTCCGCAGTTGCTGATCACCGGAACCTCCGACGCTGCAGTGCTGCTGTTGCCAGGTTCGGTGTTCTCGGGGTGGGGCGGGCAGTTGCTGGCAGCACTGGTGGCGTCGGGCGCGATTGCCGCGTTCCTCTCCACGTCGTCTGGTCTGCTCGTGAGCATCGCCGGTGTGATCAGCACCGACGTCCTGCGAGGGCGGATACGCGATTTCCGGATCGCCGCCCTTCTGGCCGGTGCGATTCCATTGGCCATGTCACTTGCCGTGGTGTCGGTCGATCTCTCGATCACCGTCGGGTTGGTATTTGCCGTTGCCGCGTCGACGCTCTGCCCGTTGCTCCTGCTCGGCGTCTGGTGGCGCGGATTGACCGCGGTCGGCGCCGGCGCAGGCATGGTGGTGGGCGGCTTTGTAGCCGGGACGGCAGCAACGGTCGCGATCCTCGGCGGATTGTCGGAAACGGTGTTGAGCGGGTGGCCCGCTGCGATCTTCGCGTTTCCGGCCGCCGTCAGCGTGCCGCTCGCGTTCGCCACGATGGTTGTTGTCAGTAAGGCATCGAGCAAGCAGATACCTGCGGATATAGCGCGGATCTTCACTCGTATGCATGCTCCCGAGCGTCTGGACATGGGTTCCGACCGCGAGGACGAGCTGCGTCAGCCCTGATTTCGGCGTGCCGCTGGTCGCGCTTGGACGACCGTTCAGCGCACGACTCGACAGCTCACCGTGTGAGCGCCACCACAGCCATTTCATGTGACTCCGATCTCACTAACGTCTGGACGTAGTTCACTTCACACGCGAGGCGAGGAGCCGGCAGTGTCCACAGCAGAAGTCAGTGAGGGGTCGCCGCAAGAGCGGCGGACCCCGGATGCCCAGGCATTCATAGACATGCAAGCAAGTCCCGAGTTCCAGGAACTCCGGACGCGCCTGCGCAAGTTCGTTTTCCCCATCACTGCATTCTTTCTGCTCTGGTATGCGGTGTACGTCCTTCTGGCGACCTACGCCCACGACTTCATGGCGACCAAGGTCATCGGCAACATCAACCTCGGCATCATTCTCGGCCTCGGACAGTTCGTGACGACGTTCGCGATCACTGCCTGGTACGTGAAGTTCGCCGGCCGCGAACTCGATCCGCGTTCTGCTGCTATCCGTGACGAGCTGGAAGGCCCCGTATCGTGATCACCACACTCGCCGCGTCCGGGACGGATGTGGGAAACCCCGTCTTCAACATCGCGATCTTCCTCGCGTTTGTCGTCGGCACGATGACACTCGTCATTCGCGCCAGTCGCACCACGAAGAAGGCATCCGACTTCTACACCGGTGGCGGGCAGTTCACCGGTCCGCAGAACGGTTTTGCCATCGCCGGTGACTACCTTTCGGCTGCCTCCTTCCTCGGGATCGCCGGGGCCATCGCCGTTTACGGTTACGACGGCTTCCTCTACTCCATCGGCTTCCTTGTCGCGTGGCTCGTGGCCTTGCTTCTGGTCGCCGAATTGCTGCGCAACACCGGCAGATTCACGATGGCCGACGTATTGAGCTTCCGCCTCAAGCAGCGCCCGGTGCGTATGGCCGCGGCGATCTCCACACTTGCTGTCTCGCTCTTCTACCTGTTAGCCCAGATGGCCGGTGCCGGTGGACTTGTCGCGCTGTTGCTCAACATCGAAGGTAAGACCGGTCAGGCAGTCGTGGTCGCGATCGTCGGCGTGCTGATGATCGTCTACGTCTTGGTCGGCGGTATGAAGGGCACCACCTACGTGCAGATGGTCAAGGCCGTTCTGCTGGTGGCCGGCGCCGGAATCATGTTCGTGCTCGTGCTCTTCGCGGTCCGGGGTAACTTCTCCCAGCTCCTCGCGGATGCGCAGAACGTGGTCAGTAACTCCTCCAACGAAGCTGTTGCCGGTCGCGACATTCTTGCGCCGGGGGCAAAGTACGGGCTGACCGGGATGACGCAGCTCGACTTCATTTCTCTCGGAATCGCTTTGGTGCTCGGCACTGCAGGCCTGCCGCACGTGCTGATGCGCTTCTACACCGTCCCCACCGCCAAGGAAGCTCGCCGTTCCGTCACTTGGGCGATCGCACTGATCGGCGCCTTCTACCTGTTCACGCTGGTGCTCGGCTACGGTGCAGCCAAGATGGTCGGACCCGACGTGATCCTGGCTGCTCCCGGCAAGGAGAACTCTGCGGCACCGCTGCTGGCCTTCGAGCTCGGCGGCACGATCTTCCTCGGCATCATCTCGGCCGTGGCTTTTGCCACCATCCTCGCGGTGGTCGCCGGTCTCGCGATCACGGCATCTGCGTCGTTTGCTCACGACATCTACGCCAGTGTCATCAAGCGCGGCAACGCAACCGAAGAACAGCAGGTTCGGGTTTCACGCATCACCGTTGTCGTGATCGGTGTCATCTCCATCGTTCTCGGTATCGGCGCCATGGGCCAGAACATCGCCTTCCTGGTGGCTCTCGCCTTTGCTGTTGCGGCCTCGGCGAACCTGCCGACCCTGCTGTACTCGCTCTTCTGGAAGAAGTTCAACACCACGGGTGCGCTGTTCAGCATCTACGGCGGTCTGATCAGCTGCTTGACGCTGATCGTGTTCTCCCCGGCCATCTCGGGCAAGCCGTCGTCGATGCTCCCGAACTCGGACTTCGCGTGGTTCCCGCTCTCCAACCCCGGCATCGTCTCGATCCCGCTGGCATTTGCCCTCGGCATCATCGGTACCTACATCGGGCGCAACAAGCCCGAGGATCCGGCCAAGCAGGCCGAGATGGAAGTTCGTTCCCTCACCGGCGTCGGCGTCGAGAAGGCTGTCGATCACTAGGGGCGCAGCCCCCGTGCGCCTTTCTGGTACCTCCGGTAACCAGAAAGGCGCACAGCGCTATTGTCCCACCATGGCAAAACTCACAGTGAAGATCGACGTCCCCCTTCCGCCGCAGGAAGTGTGGGACAAGGCATCAGATCTCAGTGGCTACGAGAATTGGCTTGTCGTCCATGACGGTTGGCGAGGGGAACTTCCCGAACAGTTGGGGGTGGGAACCGAGATCAGCTCAGTTGTCACGGTGAAAGGCCTGCGTAATCGTGTGCGCTGGACCATCAAGAAGTACGACGTGCCCACGGCGCTATCGCTCAAGGGTGACGGCAAGGGTGGGGTCAAGCTGGGGCTCGAACTCGACGTCAAGGCCAAGGGGACGGGTTCGGAGTTGGCGTTGACCGTCGAACTCGGTGGCGCCCCGCTTTTCGGACCCATCGGTTCCGGCGTTGCTCGGGCTCTCAAAGGGGATATCGAGCAGTCGTTGGCGCAGTTCGTTCGAATCTACGCTTGAAACTTTGCAAGTAGTTACTTTGCGGCAAACATGAGTTAGGATTCTTTTCGGCGGGATAAACCGGGCATAGGTTTGTTATGAACCTGGTGCTCCGCCGGAGAGGATTCCGCATATGTCTGGTCGTCACGGCTCGTCCGGGGTACCAACAGCGTCTATGCCACGATCGGTGAAAGTACTGGTTGGAGTGCTGTCGGTGGTTGCCGTCGCAGGTTCCGCGGCGTTTGCCGTCACCTTCAGCAATCTGGGGGAGGATGCTCCGACGGTCACGCCTACCGCCGCGACATCGGAGTGCACACAGACCGACAATCTGGTGGTAGCGGTTGATCCGTCCATTGCCACCGCCGTCGAGGCGGTAGTGGCGACGATTGATCCGGAAAAGCTCGGTTGCGCATCGTTCACCGTGGTGTCCCAGGACTCGGCTCGAACCTACGGGGACTTTGCGCTCGGCGGTTCCGGTCCGGCGATCTGGATACCCGATTCGTCAGAATGGCTCGACAAGGCCGGGGCGGCTGGTCGTTCCGTCTCGAAGGTCAGTGATTCGGTAGCGTCCACACCGGTGATCACGGTGTCGAAATCCGGTGAAACTACCAGTCCGGCAAGCTGGATCGACGTCCTGGCAGTTCCAGGACTGCATATCGGTGATCCGCTTTCCAGCGCTGTGTCCAGCGCACCCATCGTTGCCGCGTTTGCCGAAACTCAGGCGCGCGGCGGCGATACCGCGTCCATCTCGGCCGCATTGGTTCCCGTGGCACAAGCTCAACTCGGGAATGTGAAGGAAGCCGGTTCGACCATCCGCATAGAAAAGGTTGCCGAGGACAGCGGAACCGCGGTCACCACCGAACAGACGTTCATCGCGTACATGGCCGCTCATCCCGACGCTCGGTTGACCGCCGCAGTGCCGACGTCCGGCACGGTGTTCATGAATTACCCGATGGCGCTGACCGGAGAATCGACTGCACTGCCGGCCGCGCAGGTTCTCGCCGACGCACTCACGTCTGCTAGCGGCCGCACAGCCTTGTCCGGTCTGGGTTTTCGTGCAGCGGGCAACGAACCGTTGCCGAGCGGCGGCGTCGGGATTATCACGCCGTTGGTTCCGAGCGATCCGTCTGTGGTGGCCACAGCGCTGGCGCGCTACGAGATTCTGTCCCGGCCCTCCCGCGCATTGGCGGTTGTCGACGTCTCCGGCTCGATGGACTACGTGGAAGGCGGCGTGACCCGAATGGCCGCTACGGCGCAGGCCGGCGACATCGCGATCCGAATGTTCCCCGCCAATGCGCAATTGGGTCTGTGGGCCTTCTCGATCGACCTCGGCGACGGCACCGATTACCGCGAACTCGAGCCTGTTGCGCGCATGGATGCGCCCGAGGGCGACACCGATCATCGGACCAAACTTCTGTCTCACGTCGACGAGCTACCGTCACTTGTCGGTGGCGGAACTGGGTTGTACGACAGTGTTCTGGCGGCATTTCGTCAGATCCAGAGCACGTATGACCCGTCGTCGATCAACTCGGTCATTCTCCTGACCGACGGGGCCAACGACGATCCGTCCGGTATCTCGCGGGAGGAGTTGCTCGACACTCTTGCACGCGAGCGCGATGCCGCCCGTCCGGTACCGATCATCACCATCGGCGTCACCGGCGATGCCGATACCGAAGTATTGAAACAGATTTCAGCAGTCACCGGCGGAAACAGTCACTTCGCACCCACACCCGCCGATATTCCCAAGGTGTTCGTCGGCGCGATCAGCGGCCGTGGCAACTGATCGGATCTAGTCGAGGATCTTTGCGTCCGCAGTATCGGTGATCCATTCGGTGGCAAGAGCTTCGAGGGTTCCGTCGGCATACAGTGAGTCGACTGCGGCCGACACGCACGCGGTAAGTGGACTGTTCTTCTCGAGGACGGCACCGAAGAACTCGGTGACGGCGTTCGGCCGCGGAAACTGTCCGACGATCACGGACTGTGGCAGTTCGGTCTCCGTGATGTGGAATCCGGTGGGAATGTCGACAACCAGGGCGTCGATCTCGCCGGCCGCCAATGCGGCCTTGGCTTCGTCGGTGTTGGCGTAACTGCGCGGCGGGGTTGACGGACTGATGGTCTCGGTGATGGCAAGCAGGCTGGTCGACCCGGCCTGTGCGCCAAGTCGGTACTGCGTCAGCGAATTCAGATCCGTGGCCTGTGCAGCGCCGTTGTTCTGCAAGGCAATGACCGACTGCGCCACCGCGTAGTACGGCGAGCTGAAATCGACGGACTCGCGGCGATCTCCGGAAATCGTGAACTGGTCGAGCGCGAAGTCGAAGTCTTTGCTGCCAGGCTTCAGCGCGTCGTTGAATGCGACGCTCGTGAACGTGACCTGATCGGGGTTGTAACCAAGTTTCTCGATCACAGCGCGGGCCACTGCACCCTCGAATCCTTGCCCGTTCGACGGATCGCCGTCGTGAAACCAGGGCTCGTACGACGGCGAACCGGTAGCGATGGTGAGTGTGCCGTCGTTGGTGGTCGTGCCACTGCCCGGACCGCATTCCGTCACGGCTGCAGTGGACGGAAGCTTGGTGAAGGCCTCGGGAATGCTGGTGGTGGTTTCCGGGACTGCAGCGGCGCTCTCAGGCTGAGTGGAGCATGAACCCAAGAGGATCGCGGAGGCGAAGATTGCAGTTACGGCAACGCAACGTCGTGGCATAGGCACGTTGCCATCTTGCCTGTATGTCCGGTATCGATGTGATCGGGGTCTTGTACCCGGCCAATTTTCAGGCTGCTGAGCGACGGAGAACGAGGCGTTCCGTTGGTGTCGTTCCTCCCCAGACGCCGTGTGGTTCACCGGTCTCCAGTGCAAAGTTCAGGCAGTCGTTGATCACCGGGCAGCGGAAGCACACCTGCTTGGCCGTTTGTTCGCGCGCAAGCCGATTGCGCCCGCGTTCCTCGCCGGGTGAATAGAAAACCGCTGGATCAACGGACTTGCAGGTTGCGAGCATGCGCCAGTTGTTGTCCACACACAGTTCCGACATGTGCTGCGTTGTCATCGTGGTTGTCCTTTCGGCTCGAGCCTCAGTGTGGCCGGTGAGGGTTGCGCGAGGACAGGGTTCCGATCGCAGCGATTTCTACTGCCGGATCACGGGCGCTGCAGCACAATGAAGAGATGGCGACGACTGATCGGGGCCAGATCACACTCGATGGCATAACCGTGCCCGTGACCAATCTCGGGAAGGTGCTCTATCCCGAGAGTGGAACCACCAAAGCCGAAGTCATCGACTACTACACTCGAATTTCCGCAGTCATGATTCCCCATGTCGTCGGTAGGCCGGGAACACGGAAACGTTGGCCGAACGGGGTGGACGGTCAATCATTTTTCGAGAAGAACCTTGCATCGTCGGCGCCGGATTGGCTGACCCGCGCGTCATTACAGCATTCCGACCGAGTGGTCACGTATCCCATTTTCGATTCAGTTGCTTCGCTTGCCTGGCTCGGTCAACAAGCAGCCCTCGAATTACATGTTCCGCAATGGCGATTCGACGGTTCCGAGCGCGGGCCCGCAACCCGATTGGTGTTCGATCTCGACCCGGGGGATGGCGTCGGGCTGGCTGAATGTGCCGAAGTGGCCCGTTCCATCCGTGATCTTGTGGGAACGCTGGGCTGGACAGCGTATCCCGTTACCAGCGGAAGCAAGGGTATTCATCTCTATGTGCCGCTCGATCGGCCACTGGACGGCAGTGGTGCGTCGACCGTCGCCAAGCAGATCGCGGTGGGACTCGAGAAGATCCATCCGGATCTGGTGACAGCGACGATGGCGCGAAATGTTCGAGCCGGCAAGATATTTGTCGACTGGAGCCAGAACAACGCGGCCAAAACCACAATCGCTCCGTACTCGATGCGTGGGCGTGCCCAGCCTTATGTTGCCGCGCCGCGCAGTTGGGACGAACTCGACGACCCGAAGTTGCGACACTTGCTGTTCGACGAGGTTCTCGAACGCGTTGATTCCGGCGGTGACTTGTTGGCTGCTCTCGACCCTCCCGTGGTGCAGCAGGATTCGTTGACACGATATCGAAACAAGCGTGCGGCAGACCGGACGCCGGAGCCGGTACCGGATTCTGTTTCCCCCGGCGCGCTCGGCAATTCCTTTGTGATTCAGGAACATCACGCGCGACGCCTGCACTACGACGTTCGGCTCGAACGTGACGGTGTGCTGGTGTCGTGGGCAGTTCCGAAAGGGGTACCCACCACCGCGGGGGAGAACCGGCTGGCTGTCCACACCGAGGACCATCCGCTCGAGTACGCCACCTTCTCCGGCACGATCCCCAAGGGAGAATACGGCGGCGGATCGATGACGATCTGGGATTCCGGCACGTACGAGACGGAGAAGTGGCGCGACGACGAGGTGATCGTGCGGTTGGACGGGAACCGAGTGCAGGGCAGATTCGCGCTGATTCGGACCAAAGGTGACCAGTGGCTGATGCATCTGATGAAGGATCAGAAATCCAGCTTCGGAATCGAGTTTCCGAAAGGGATCGAACCGATGCTCGCGACGCCCGGATCGCTCGAGGGTCTGGATGAGGACGAGTGGGCATTCGAGGGTAAATGGGATGGGATACGGGTGATTCTCGAATTTCATTCGGGCACACTGTCGCTCCGCAGCCGAGCCGGTAACGACAAGACCGGCGACTATCCCGCGCTGGCTGGACTTGCTTCGGTTCTCGACGGCCACGAGGTGGTTCTCGACGGTGAAGTGGTGTCGTACAACGCGGAAGGTGTCACCGATTTCGGGGCTTTGCAGCGCGGCGGTGAACCCGAGTTTCTGGCTTTCGATCTCCTGTATCTCGACGGAGTTTCCCTGCTGCGCAAGTCGTACACCGATCGTCGGACTGTGCTGAGTGCGTTGGCCGCGAAGGTCGGCGATCTCACCGTGCCACCCCAGATCGACGGAACCCCGGCGAACGCGCTGGAGGTGAGCCGCGAATCCGGCTGGGAGGGGATTGTCGCAAAGCGTCGCGCCTCGGTGTACCTGCCGGGGCGGAGGGGGTCGAGTTGGATCAAGGTCAAGAACTGGCGCACACAAGAGGTAGTGATCGGCGGGTGGCGCACGGGTCAAGGCAATCGGGCCCGGGGGATAGGCGCACTTCTCATGGGAATTCCGGGTGAAGACGGGTTGAGTTACGTCGGCCGAGTGGGGACCGGCTTCACCGACCGCGACTTGGAAACATTGCTGGCGGTACTGGAACCCTTGCAGCAGAAGGAAAGCCCGTTCGAAGATGATGTTCCGACGGAGGATCGCAAGGGAGCGGTATGGATCCGCCCTGAACTGGTCGGTGAAGTGCGATTCATGGACTGGACCGCGAGTGGTCGCCTGCGGCACCCCAGTTGGCGGGGGATGCGGGAGGACAAGTCGCCGACGGACGTGCGGCGGGATACGTAGGGGGAAAAGCTATTCGTGTCCTGGCTCGAGGTCGCGGACGTCGGTGTAGGTGACAACCGTACCGAGATCGCGAGGTGCAGAGCCTGATTCGGGATCCAGGAGGAAACCTACGTGGTCTCCGAGAGGGATGCGGTCGATAATGCGTCCGCTGAACCAGGCGGAGGACTCATCGAGTATCGGGAGTTCATGGGGGCCAGGATGCCAGGCGCAACGCGCGAACTTGTCGATATCGTCGCCGGTGGATCCCCCGAACAACGTTGCCAATTCGATGTGATCCCTCGGGATGACGTGGACAGCAAGAAATTCCGTCGTCAATGCTGTGTGGAACGTGTGGTTCTTGTTCGACAGTCCAACGAGAAAACGAGGAGGAGCGATACTGACCTGAGATGCAAAACCGACCAGACATCCGGACCGCTGGTTGCCCTCGCCGGTGGTGACGACAAACATCGGGTAGTCGAGTTCGCCGACCAGTGTGTCGAATGCGCTTGTGCCGTTGTCGTCAGAGTTGCCGGGTGCTCCTCGAGTCCCGTTGGGGCGTTTGCCGATCAATGACCTTCCTGATGCGTGAGGTTATGGCCTTCGAGGCGCTTGACGCGTCGTCGCTCGAGAAGGACGGCGGCTACGCCCAGCACGAGGGACACAGCGCACACTGCGCCGGCGATCAATGCCCATCCCTGAAACCCGTAGCCTAGTGCCACCAAGGTTAATCCGAGCGTGGCGAGCGCAAGCCCGATGAGAAGGTACCCGGGGTAGTTCCGTCCGTCGGCGATCCCTTCGCCTACGTGAGATCGATTGGTATGTGCGTCGTCGACGGGTAGGTCGCCGTTTGTTTCAGCCACTGTGTTCTCCGTTCTCGGAAGTCAACCCCGAAGGCATTTCGGTGTGTATATATGTGTTGCGCTCTACCCGTTGTGCGGATCGGTCGCTGGTCCGTGTGTTGTTGCGCCGCCTTCGCCGGACCAGGGTTGGCCGCCTGACGGATCGGATTGGACGTCGCTATCCGCATTTTCGGAACCTGAATCGGTTGTGACGGTTTCGACATCATCAGGTGAAACGTCGCCTGAGTTTTCTTGTTTGCCGGTCATCATGCCTCCTGGGTTCATCTCGACGGGAAGTCGAGGGAGCGACCTACCGATCGCACCAGAAAAAGCTAATCTGCATCCGTGGAAACAGATAATATCATGTAAGCGTTCAAATTCTGAGGTTGCCGGGCCGCTTACCGGGGTGAACTGCCCAGTGAAGTCTCACCCCGGTCCCAGCAACCGGTGATGTGTTCGGCCAGCAGGTCGTCGAACGCCAAACATGAAGCGGCGCCGAACAGAATGTCGCTCCGCATGGTGGGGTCTTGCTCCGCTAGCTTGCCGGCGAGATCGCGGACTGCGATCTGTTCGTGAACGGAGTCGGCTTCTACATGCTCGTCGTAGAACAGTGTTGCCCGCGAGCTGAAACCTAGGCGACGCAGCCCGGCGCTGTAGTTCTTGCTGGGAAGCGACGACGTGGTTTCCACTGCGCACAGATGGCCGATCAACGCCCCGAGCAGCCGACGATGAAATCCGAAGAGCGAGAGCACATTGAGGCTCGCAAGGGTCACTGCCGGAACGACGTCGAGATAGTGTGCGTACCGATCCGACAGTCCGAGTTCGCGCATGGTGTTGGCAAACAGGGTGGAGTGCATCCTCTCCAATCGCCCGCCGCCGTACTCGTCGGCTTGGACTTCCACCAGCGCGGCTTTCGGGGCTCCGGCCAGACGCGGAATTCCCAACGTGTGAACATCGGATTCTCGTAGCTGGTTGAGCGAACGGTGGATGAGTACTTCTTCGAACTGTTCGGCACTGGCGTCTGTCGCCATGAACTTGGACATGCTCGGCCCGGTCGACGGCGCGGTCATCACCCACAATTGTGAGATGACGTCCCCGACGTCGAGAGGTTGGGCTTCAAGATTTCGGGATGCGACGATCGAACGGACTGCTGCCTCGAACGACGACTCCAGCGCGGCCCGTCCTGCGAGAAGATCGAGGTTCCATTCCCATTCGTCAGACACTCCGGCGAGTCCCTGAAGGTGTAGTTCGTACAGCAGCGTCAGCGACAGTTGTGCGTCGTCGTCGAACACGATCGATGTACCATCGTGCTCTCCGGCCGCACTCCGAGCGGCGGCGGTGAAGGCAGCAGGGTTAGCGTCGGATCCAGACAACAGTGCAATCAGCAGTTCGCTGACCTGTCCTCGCGCGGAGGGGATCGGCATGCGAGTGCCGGTTGCCAGTGCTTGCGATGGTGTTAGATCAATCCGTGTGGAGGACATATGAACTCCGATTCCGATCCTGGGGGCGACGATTCCGCTGTCACGATCACTGTATGCCCAGACGGGCCACTACTGGTTCGAGGTCCGGCGACGCTGGTCGACGCCGACGGCAACCCGATCAGCCGTGAACGTGCAACGGTGGCGCTGTGTCGTTGCGGTGGCACAGCGATACCTCCCTTCTGCGACGGTACCCACAAAAAGAGAAAAGTTCGACGTTCCTGAGTGGCTGAACCCGGTTTTACGGCAAACGCCCGGCGGGGCGTTTGCCGATCGGGAGTGATCGGCGAACGCGCCACCGGGCAGGTTAACGGGGTGGATCAATACCAGACTTTCCGGCCGCCCACCGCGCGACCCGTAGCGCCGAGGAGCGACAAGACTGCGCCGACGACCACCAAAATGATGCCGACCGTAGTCAGAATGCTGATTGACGTGAAGTAGCCGACCAGTGCCAAGATAATGCCGAGAACAATCATGGTGAATCCTCATCTCCGATGCGTAGGAAGTTGCCGTGATTTACGGACTTCCGCTATCTGTTCACTGGCGGCGGCACCAGTGCATCCGCTCAGTTGGTGAACTTGTTCTTGATATCGCTTGCAGCATCCGAGATATCGTCACCGACCTGTTTGGTCTTGCCTGAGACCTGATCCTTGGCGCCCTCGGCGGCAAGATCGTCGTTGTCGGTCTTGTGTCCGACCTTCTCCTTTGCCTCGCCGATGAGTTCCTCGGCCTTGTGCTTTGCCTTGTCGATGAAATCAGCCATGGTTATCGTGATCCTTTCGGGTAGAGATTGATTCGAGTCGTTCTGGATCTGGGAAATTCACCGTCGGCCGGTGACGGCCTTGACCAGGAAGAGCAAGATCACCGCGCCGAGTACACACGTGAAGAAGCTGAATATCAGGCCACCACCGTTGACGTCGACACCGAACAATTTGAGAAGGAATCCGCCGATCAGACCGCCGATAATGCCGACGACGATGTTCAGCACGATTCCCATGGAGGCATCGGTTTTCATGATCTTGCTGCCGATCCAGCCGGCGAGTCCGCCGATGATGATCCAACCGATGATGCCGAGTCCGAGCACAGTGAGTCTCCTTGTGACAAGTGGATTCCAAGTGACAGTGGGATTCCGAGATTGGGGATTCCACGATTGAGGTCATCTTGGACCTTTAAAAAAACTGAGGTCAGAGGGAAGTGATAGCTACAGCCCCGAGCAGTGTTCCCACTACTATCGATCCGGCCAACAGTCGTTGCTGCAGTTGGAATATCCGAAGTTCGCGTTTTGTCACGGTTCAGGCTTTACGGGCCTTGTCGGCGGCGTCGAGTTCCGTCGAACTTCCCTCGTGCACAAGGTTTCCGCCTGAGTTCTCCAGATGAGCTCGGACGAACCATTGGAACTTCTCCAGCTGCGCTGTTTGACCGATCAGCATGTCTTCGGTGATGGGATCGATCTTTCCGACCGAGTCGATCGCGGCCCGGGAATCGGTGATGACGCCGGTGTACACGAGGTCCAACGCGGCGAGGTGTGCGCGAGCGTCGTCACGTCCGACTGAATAGTCGTCCCACGAGCGGTCGGCTTCGATAGCGCCGGCGGTTCCCTTCGGGGAGTTCCCGAGTGCGGCGATGCGTTCGGCAACGTCGTCCGCGTAACCACGGACCAAATCGACTTGGGGATCGATCATTTCGTGTACGCCGATGAAATTAGGGCCTACGACATTCCAGTGAATGTGCTTGAGGGTCAGGTGTAGATCGTTGTACGCGCTCAGGCGTTCCTGCAGAACTGCGGCTACGCGCGCGCCGTCGTCGGTGCTCAGTCCCGGGATCGTGAATGTAGACATGTATCTTCCTCTCGTCAGAGTGCCGAGCTGTGTGCTGCTGCGGCACAAATACTTTCGGATCGTGTCTGTCGATTCAGTTGATGCTTCCGGCCAGGTCCTCTGTTATCGGATCCCCGAACATCATGGCGATTCGCAGTTTGAGTTCCGGCGTGGCCAAGGTCGAGCTACCGGAGTTGATCTCGCCGCTCGGTGCGGACGGGATGTCGATCGTCGTCATCTTGCTCCTGCGGTCTAGGGGTGTAAGTAGTGAGAATCGGGCGATCCGCTTCTCGTCAGCGCCGTGTTCTGCGCCTCTCAACACCCAAATCTGTCTGCAATTTGATACGCATGTTCTCGTCAGGACGTACTAAAATCTATACCAGCCGACGCAGATAATTAGCAACCCCAGAACGAGTGGATCGACTCCAGTCTGAATCAGTCAGGTGATGAAATGGCCGCCCTGTACAGGCGAAATGCCGAAAGTCCTGAATTTGAAAAAATCTTCGGCCCCGATCGCCGATATGAAATCTATGCTCCCGCGAACAGATTCGTTGCCTGGAAGTGCTAAAGTCGTGGAATCGCCGATTGGGTCGAGGAGGCTTGCAGTGACATTAGAGCCACACACGCGCTCACGGCGTGGCGTTTACGGCATCTCGGTGATGTCGGAGTTATCCGGAGTCGGGCCGCAGACGTTGAGACTGTACGAGCGACGAGGACTCCTGACCCCCACACGCACGGGTGGTGGAACTCGCCGGTACAGCGAATCAGATCTGGAGACATTGCGTCGCATCACCGCGTTGATCGACGACGGCGTCAATTTGGTCGGAGTGAGATTGATTCTCTCGCTCGAGGCCGAAAATTCAACTCTTGCGGCGAGGATCGCTCAGTTGAGTGAATCTGCTGACGGTCAGGCCTGATCGCCGCGTGAGTCGGCGTCGGTCGCTTCAGTGCGGTTGTTATCGACGTCAGTCGCTTCAGTGCGGCTGATATCCCCGAAGTCTGCATCGGCAACGATCTTGTTTCCGCCGGCTTCGAGGGACGCGAGGGCGGAATCGAAGGCGTCGATGAGCCACTGGTTTGTTGCTTCGGTGAGCAATTCATCCGGCGCGCCGTCGATATCGGCCTGGAAGAAGCGAACCAACCAGGTTCCACTGATACCGGGTTCGTTCGACAAACCGTGAGGAGTGTTTGTGGCAACGACGTAGCGGTTGTACTCGAGATCTACCCGAATGGCGTACGCGTCGTCCAGATGCACGATGTTCGCCGGTCGCTGCGTGGCTGCTGCCAGCGCGATCAGCGCATCGTTGTAAATTTCCGCGTACTTCACAGTGAGTGGAATGGTCGGCCTATCTGTTCGACGTAGCCATGCAGCACAGCATGGCAAGGATAAAGACGGTTCAACGCCCATACCAGGCACGGAACTGAAATTCATCCTATCCCAGACGCCTGTCGGCAGATTCCGGCGGTATCGGGCGCGCCCAACGACCGGCCGGCAGCTGTTCAGGGGCACAGCGCGTGAGAGAGCATGGCCACTATGTCCGGTTGTTCCTTCGGCGTCGAGGTCAGCGTCACGGTGTATGCGCGATCTTCCGTTGCACCGGACAGTGTGTAGTAGCCGTAGATTCCACCGCTGTGTCCGATGTAGGTAACCCCGCAGGGCAGTTCGGTGGATCCGACTCCCAAGCCGTAGCCCAGGCCTTCGGCTTCGGTGGCACCGGCGTGTGGGGTGGTCATCTCGGTGAGTTCGTTCTCCGGCACGATTCTGCCGCTCAACAAGGCCCGCCAGAAGGTGTTGAGATCCTTGCCGGTAGACACCAGGGCACCTGCTGACCAGGGGATGGACGGTTCGATCCGGGAGACATCGGTGCGCCCGCCGGGTAGATCGGCATATCCGGTCATGTGCTCACCTCGGATGTCTCGTTCACCCGGTGGTGGGAGATAGGTGTCCTCGAGTTCCAGTGGTTCCAGAATCCGAGTGCGCAGCTCGTCCGCGTAGCTTCGGCCGGTCACAGCTTCTACGAGCATCCCGAGAACTATGTAGTTGGTGTTGGTGTAGCGAAAAGCTGATCCGGGCTCGAACTGCGCGGGCTTGCTCAAAGCGATGGCCACAGCGTCGGCTGGCGTGAGCGTGCGATTTTCGTTCGCAGCCACCCATTCGTCGGCGTTGGGTTCGCCGGCGAACTCGGCTAACCCGCTGCGATGTTGCAGTAGGTGCCGGACGGTGATGGTGTCACCCGGCACAAGTCCTGGGAGGTAGCGCTGGACCGGTGCATCGAGGCCGACCTTGTCCTGCGCAACCAGTTGCAGCACGAGTGCTGCGGTGAATGTTTTTGTCACGCCGGCGATCCGGACTCGGTAGCGAGGGCCGATCGAATCGCCATTCGTCTGGTGAGGCACACCGCTGGTCAGAACCGTAGTGGTCGAGTTGTCGTCGAGCGTGGCAATCGAGCCGACTGCGCCCGATTTCGTGAGCGAATCCAGATCCGATTGAACCTCGACGGTCCGTTGGAGCGTCGCGCATCCGACAAGCGCCATCGAGGTCGCAACTACAGCAATGGTGGCCAAGACGTGTGAGCGCATGAGTCGAATCTAAGGATCTTTCGGCTCGCGGGAATCCAGGAAATCCCGGATCTTTCCCCTGATCTTTCTCGGGCGCCAAGGACTGGGCTGTCTGGGACTGGGCGGGGACAAAGGGCCTCATTCTGCATAGGGTTGCCGATTCTTGTCCGAATTGCCCGAGATGATCGTTAGCATCCGAAGGCCACATGCTCATTTCAGATCCGACCAGTTCAACGCTATTTCGGTGCGATGGCCGCACCGCAGTACCTCAACGAAGGACGGTTGCATGAGGAAGTCGACACTGCGCAGGGGAACGGTTGCAGCCCTGCTGACCGGAAGCGTTCTGGTCCTGACTGCAGCGCCCGCTCTCGCGGAACCGGGAAGCGCCGGTAGTACCGGCAGTACCGGGTCACTGGGCAGTATGGGCAGTATCAGCAGCGGATCTGCGGCCCTTCCGATCCCCAGTCCCGCAGGTTTGATCGCTTTGGCGGCGGCCACCACCCAAACCGGAAAGCCATACCAATGGGGTGGCGTCGGACCGAACTCGTGGGATTGCTCCGGGCTGGTGCAATGGGCGTTCCGGCAGGCCGGCGTGAATCTACCGCGGACCAGCCAAGAGCAAGCCCGTGTGGGACAAGCGGTTCCGCGGTGGGCACTAGTTCCCGGCGACGTCATCACGTTCTATCCCGGCGCAACGCACGTCGGAATCTACGCGGGCTTCGGAATGGTCTTCAACGCGTACGGCGTCGGAGTTCCCACGGGTCTGACCCCCTTGGCTGATCTCCCGATCAACAACATTCGACGGTTCTAATCTGCACAAAACCTTCACAAGTCCTCCCAGGTTCATCCACGTCGGGCTAATACAGTCAGTTCCATGAGTCAGCGAAAAGTGCTCGTGGTCGACGACGAAGTCAGCATCTGCGAATCGATTGCCGCGCGTCTGCGCGCCGAGGGATTCGACGTGGAGATGGCATTCGACGGACCCAGTGCTGTCGCGCGGTGCGCCGAGATCAATCCGGACCTGGTGGTTCTCGACGTGATGATGCCTGGATTCGACGGCCTCGAAGTGTGTCGTCGAATCCAGGCCGTACGAGCTGTGCCCGTGCTGATGCTCACGGCGCGCGCCGACGAAACCGACATGGTGATCGGTTTGGGTGTCGGTGCTGATGACTACCTCAGCAAGCCGTTCAGCATGCGGGTGCTGGTTGCGCGGGTACAGGCGCTGCTCCGGCGGGCTGGTCGTCCCTCGCAGCCGCTATCCGATCTCTTGGAGTTCGGTGACGTCGTGATCGACCTGACCGAGCGTCGGGTGCGCCGCGACGCGCAAGAAATACACCTGACGCGGACCGAATTCGATCTGATCGTGTATCTGGCAGAGCGACCAAGAGCCGCGATTCCCCGCGAGTCGCTGCTCGAGGAGATCTGGGGATGGGGCGAGGGGGCGGGGAGTCGCACCGTCGACTCTCACGTCAAGGCGCTACGACGCAAACTGGGGTCCTCGGTGATCCGAACCGTTCATGGCGTCGGCTACGCGTGGGACGTGCCGCGATGAGCGTCGTCGACCGGCTATTTGCGCGGTGGCCACGACCGCTCGACCCGATGCGGTCCTTCAAGGTGAAGGTCGGGTTGTTGGTTGTCGCCGCATTGTTGTTCGCTTCCGGTGGTTTCTGGCTGACATCGCAACAACCGTTTCGATTCGCGCTGTTGACGGCATTGTTTGTCGCCCTGGGTGTTACGCAGGTGCTCGCACACGGAATGACGTCACCACTTCGCGAGATGACGGCAGCGGCCAAGGCTATGGCGCGTGGCGACTATTCCCGTCGAGTGCGGGCGACATCGCGCGACGAAGTGGGCGAACTTGCAACGGCATTCAATCGAATGGCCGAGGATTTGGGTGCCGACGACAGGTATCGCCGCGAGCTGATCGGCAACGTGTCGCATGAGTTACGCACGCCGATCACCGCTTTGCAGGCGATGCTCGAGAACATTGTCGACGGTGTGCAGGATCCGAATCCGGAGACGATGCGTTCGGCTCTCGCTCAAACAGAACGTCTCGGTGCTCTGGTGGACGATCTGCTTGATCTCTCGAAACTCGAGGGTGGTGCAATGCCGTTGAATCCCAAGATGTTCGAGATGGAGCCGTTCCTGGACGAATTGATGTCGCAGCGTAGGGGAGGCGTCGTCATCGATGTGAGCCCTGCTTCGCTGAGCATCTCGGCCGATCCGGATCGCCTGCATCAGGTCGTGACCAACCTGCTGGACAACGCAGTTCGCCACGGCGGCAACGACGTACACGCAGTGATTCGCGTGCGCAGAGATACTGCGCACGCCGTCGTGATCGATGTCCATGACGACGGCCCGGGGATCGAGCCGGCTGCACGCTGCGAGGTCTTCGACCGATTCATCCGAGGGGGTTCCACGGACGGTGGCACCGGCCTTGGGCTTGCCATCGCGAAGTGGGCCGTCGAATTACATGGCGGCACCATTGCCGTTGTTGATGCGCACGCTGGGTGCTGTATTCGAGTGGTACTGCCGCAGAACTGAATTAACCGATTATCGACGGCGCGCCCCAAACGGGGTCCGCGCCTGATTTGCCGATCCTGAAAGTAGGTCTGATAATGACTGCTCCGGTTGCTGTTGCACCAAAACCCAGTGCGCCTGCCCTACTGGTGCCACGCGTATGGCGTCGAGATCGGACGTCCATTCCGACGCGTCCGATGCTGATCGGATCGGCAGTGGTGGGTGTTCTTGCCGCCCTGATCCTCGATGTCGACACCATCGGGGTTGCCTACGCGATCGTGTTTGTCGGTGTCACGGTAGTTGTCGGGCTCCTCACGCCGCCACGGTTGACTCCGATTCAATGGGGAGCCTGCGCCGGCGCACTTGCGCTGTTCGGTGTGGCTGCGGTCCGCGGTGCGGGATGGCTTGTCTTTGTGTGCCTGGTGGCAGCGTGGGTTGTGTTCACCTGGGCGTTGATCGGTGGCCGGACGTGGACAGGCATCGCGCTGGGAACGATCATGCCGTGGCGCGCTCCACTACGAGTGATGCGCTTTGCCCGGCGGAGAAACGCGAGACCCGGCGCAGCGCTGCGAGTGCCGGCCGTTCGTGTGGTGGCCGTAGGTGCCGTCAGCGTCGCAATGCTCCTGATCTTCGGATCTCTTTTTGCCAGTGCGGATCCGGAATTCGCGAAGTTCTTCGACGGCGCAGCTCCCTCGATTCGAGTCGATGAAACAATTGCTCACCTGTTGATCGGGGTATTGGTGGCTTTCGGGACGCTCACGGCTGTGTATCTACGGCGCCGAACGCCTGACGTCGACGCGCTTGCTCCCATGCCGGCGTCGCCGCTGCCATTGTGGGAGTGGGTGGTGCCGCTCGCGATGCTGAACGTGCTGTTCTTGGGATTTGTTGCGGTGCAACTCAAGACGCTGTTCGGAGGCGACAAACACGTCCAGGTCACGGACGGTCTGACGTATGCTGACTATGCGCGTCAAGGATTCTGGCAGCTGATGATGGTGACGGTGCTGACGTTGTTGGTGATCGCGGTTGCGGTTCGGCGTGTAGATCGCGATGATCGCCGATCGAGGGCACTGGCCCGGGGGCTGCTTGGCGCGCTGTGCACGTTCAGCCTTGTCATTGTGGCGTCGGCCGTTCATCGAATGTGGTTGTACGAGAACCAGTACGGATTCACGAGGTTGCGAGTGAGTGTCTTTGCCGTCGAACTGCTGCTCGGGCTGGTCTTTGTCTTGCTGATCATCGCGGGAGTGCGGATGTCGGGCGCGTGGCTGCCGACGGCTGTACTCGCCATGGCCACTGTGGGCTTGCTGGGCTTTGCGTTCTTCAACCCTGATGCGTACATCGCGGAGAAGAACGTCGAGCGCTTCGAGCAGGGGAAGAGCATCGACGTGAACTATCTGAGCACGCTTTCGGTCGATGCCGTTCCTGCACTTGATCGACTGCCGGAGCCGCAGCGCAGTGATTCGCTGTGGTACCTGAAACAGGAACTGCGCGGATCCGAAGATTCGTGGTGGGAGTTCAACAGTGCGCGCAAGCAGGCCAGGGAGATCCTGTTCGGATAGCCGCGCGCCGATTGTGCAGCCGCAGAGGTAGTTACCCCTGCGGCTGCACAATTGCCCTGCGGCCTAGTGCACGGCCAGCGAAATCTTCTCGCGCTCCTGCGCGGACACAACATCACGCGTCGGAAGCAAGTCGATGGTCACGCTGTTGAGTTTGCCGCCGTAGCGGAACGTGCCCTTCTCCGCGAATTCCTCGGAAACCGGGCTGCCACGGTTGATTCCGATATCCAGCTGCTCGTTCATGCTGAAGATCGCCCGGGTGGTCTTGTCGACCCTGCCCTCCGCGACAACCTCGCCGTCGACGCGCACCGTCGCGAGACCGCCTTTGCCGATACCACCGCCGTCGTAGTCGAAATTGACCGAAACTTCCTTGGCGTCGGGGGACAGGGGCTTCTCGGCGCGCACGAAGGTACGGCCACCACCGCTGAAGTTGTAGCAGTACACGGGGACGGAATCGATGATGTACAGAGCGAATCCGCCGAACCGGCCACCGAGGCTGACCAGCATGCCGTCGGCGACGCTGCCCAGGTTGGCGGTCAATGCGTACGAGCGGTTGAAGAAGTTGGGTGCTGCCTTCTCGACCAGCCCGTTCATGTGCGGGTACAGCGTCAGCGATTTGCGGCCCATCATGGGATGCGGCGGACGTGATTCCGGTGTCGAATGCCGTCCGACGGTACGGTCGTCGAGCGGCAGCACCTGGTACTTGGCGGCCTCGACCAGGAACTTCTCCTTGAGTCGCGCGAGGATCTCGGGATGTTCGTCCGCGAGGTCGCGGGCCTGCGACCAATCGACCGTCGTGTCGTACAACTCCCACTTGTCGTCGCTCAGCGACGTCAGTTCCAGTCCATGCGTTGCCATCAGCCACGGGGCACGGTGCGCGGTGACGGCAGTCCAACCGTAATCGTAGATGCCGCGGTTTCCGAAGATCTCGAAATACTGTGTGGTGTGCCGCTCGTCGGCCGCTGGATCATCGAAGGTGTAGTTCATCGCTACACCCTCCATCGGTTTCTGCGTTACACCGTCGACGCTTGTCGGGGCCGGGATGCCGGCAGCTTCGAGGATCGTGGGGGTGATGTCGACGCAATGGTGCCACTGTTCGCGGATTCCGGGATTCTCGATTCCCTTGGGCCAGTGCGCGATCAGCCCGTTGCGGGTTCCGCCGTAGTGAGAGGCAACCTGTTTGGCCCACTGGTACGGGGTGTCGAGCGCTAGTGCCCAGGCAGCCGGGTAGTGCGGATAGCTGGTTTCGGTACCCAGTTCGTCGTACCGGGCGAGCACGTCTGCAGTCGCGGTCTTGTAGCCGTTGAGCCCGGCGAGGTAGTTGAACGAACCTTCCATGCCGCCTTCGGCCGAGGCTCCGTTGTCACCCATCATGTAGAGGACGAGGGTGTTGTCCAGAACGCCCATGTCCTGCAGGCGATCCACCAGTCGCCCGACCTCGTCGTCGGTGTGCTCGAGGAACGCGGCGTACAACTCCATGAGCCGGGCCGAGACCTTCTTCTGGTCGTCATCGAGCTCATCCCAGTGTGGAACGCCCGGTGCCCACGGAGCCAGGACGGTATCTGGCCCGACGACGCCCAGTTCCTTCTGCTTTTCGAGAGTGATCTCTCGCTGGCGATCCCATCCGTGATCGAATTCGCCGACGTACTTGTTCAGGTAACTGTCCGGAACCTGAAGGGGCGCATGGCACGCGCCGAAGGGGAGGTAGCAGAACCACGGCTTGTCCGGGTCCATGGTGTTGACGCCCTCGACCCACTCGATTGCGTGATCGACCAGATCCTCGGAGAGGTGATAGCCCTCCTGTGGTGTCTTGGGCAGGTCCACCATCGTGAAGTCCTCGTAGAGAACCGGTGTGAACTGGTCGGACTCGGCGCCCAGAAAGCCGTAGAACTTGTCGAACCCTTCGCGTACCGGCCAACGATCGAACGGCCCCGCCGCTGTGGTCTCCCAGGTCGGAGTCTGGTGCATCTTGCCGAAAGCGCCCGTAGCGTAACCATTTCCCTGCAAAATGCGAGCAACGGTGGCCGCCGAGGCCGGCCGGGTTCCGTTGTATCCGGGTGCGGCGTTTGCCATCTCGGAGATGACACCCATGCCGACGCTGTGATGATTGCGGCCCGTCAGAGTGGCAGCTCGGGTTGGTGAACACAGTGCGGCCGTGTGGAATCGGCTGTACTTGACCCCGGTGTCTGCCAGGCGTTCAGCCGTTGGGGTACGGCACGGGCCACCAAAAGCGGAGGGGGCGCCGAATCCGACATCGTCGATCATGACGAGCAGAACGTTGGGTGCCCCGGCCGGCGGGCGAATCGGCTCTGGCCGGGTGAATGGCACTTTCTGGTCTCGGTAGTCGACGGATGCGGCGACGTTCGGCGTCTCGGGGATGATCGGGATGGAATGACGATTCACAAGCGGGCTCCTGGCTGTATCGAGGCCGAGAATTAAGTAGATGACTTAATCTGCAGCGTAACTCCCGATGTCGCATTCAATGGCAAGTTCTCGTTGAGTGGGATTCGATCCCCGCTGTACGCCTTTGCTAACCCCCGGCGGTCAATAAAGGCGGACGGCAATTGGGGTTGCAGTTTTAAGGCACTGACTTATATGCTCCATCTCATGCCCAGCTCGTCAGATGCCAAGAGTGCAATGATCGCCGTCGCAGAACGCATGTTTGCCGAACGTGGCATTCACGAGGTGTCGATGCGCGATGTCGCGGCAGCAGCGGGGCAACGCAACAACTCTGCGGTTCAGTATCACTTCGGTGGTCGGGACGGCTTGGTGCTGGCCGTGTTCCGGTATCGGATGGGTCAGATCAACATTGCGCGTCTGACGTACCTCGACGACATCGACTCGAGTGGGCGTACGGATACGGTTCGAGCTTTGGTCGAGGCGTTCATTTACCCTCTTGCAGATTTCCTTGCCACTGCCGACGGATCGAACTATGCGCGGTTCATCGCCAGGGTCTCGCCCTCGGTCGATACACAAAGTGTCGAGTTCCGTGAGGTCAGCGAGGCGAACAACGAAGTTGTCTCGCGGCTGACACGGGCACTGAACCACCTCTCGCGTCGTGTCGCTGTCGAGCGGATCGACCTGATGTCCAACATGACCGTCGCCGCGCTTGCTGTTTTCGAGCAGCGGCGTGAAGAGGGAAATCCCGTGGTGAAGGCGGATTTCGACACAACTGTCGACCATCTGGTCGACCTGATGGTGGCGGCACTGCTGGCTCCGCAGAGTGAGCACACACGAACCCGAAGCAAGATCGCGCAGTCCACTGACGCGCGAGTCAACACGTAAATCGAAACGGAGCTATTTTCATGGCTGCACTCACGTCGTCTCGTACAGTTCAAATCGGCAATCACACAATCGAATTCGGTCCTCGCGGGATGCGTCGTAATCCCGAAGGTGTCGAGTCGATGCCGTACGAGCGTTTCACTCTCACCCCGGTCACACCGTTCATCGGCGCTGAGATCAGCAACATCGATCTGCGTGATCCGTCGGCCGAGCAGATCGACGACGTCCGTCGTGCATTGCTCGAATGGAAGGTTGTGTTCTTCCGCGACCAGAACATCTCGAGTCTCAATCACCGTGACTTTGCCAGCAATTGGGGCGAACTCGAAGTTCACCCACTGCTCCCACAGGGTGAAGTTCCGGCCGTGGTTCGATTCGAACGCGGCGAGGACAGCCCAGGCACCGAAAACATCTGGCACGTCGACGTGACCTGGACGAAGACACCGCCGCTAGGCTCTGTCCTGCGTGCGATCGATGTTCCGCCGGCCGGTGGCGACACCCTGTGGGCCGACATGGGCAACGCGTTCGATTGCCTTCCTGACGAGGTCAAGGAGCTGATCGACGGACGCGAGGCGGTCCACGACTTCGTTCCGTCCTTCGGCCGCAGCATGTCGCCCGAAAAGCTCGAGAAGATGAAGGAGCAGTACCCGCCGGTCCTGCATCCGATGGTGCGCAAGCACCCCGAGACGGGCCGCAAAACGCTGTTTGTGAACAGCCTCTTCACCACGCATATTCCGGACATGGATCCGCAGGAAGGCAACGACCTGCTCAACCTGCTGTTCGCGCAGGTCAAGGTTCCGGATTTCCAGTGCCGTTTCAAGTGGGCAGCCAATTCCATTGCGTTCTGGGATAACCGGGCAACGCAGCACTACGCTGCCAGTGACTACTTCCCGCATCGACGGATCATGGAGCGCGTCGCGATTCTCGGCGACGCACCCTTCTGATCTACTCCTGCGGAATTCGCACGACGCACCGGAAGCCGACGTGGCAGGTCGAGGACTCTTCGGACTCGCTCTGCCGCGCGGCCGGCCGGTAGCGCAGGCAGTAGTTGGGTGCACACAGATGTGACCCACCTTTGATAACTCGCAGCGGATAGGATTCTCCCGCAGCGGTTTCCGTTGCAAGCTCGGCGCGCGGATTGCGAGGGATACAGCACGAGGTCGCCGGCGCCAGATTCTTGGTGCTGTGGGCGTGGTCGGACGTGTAGTGATCCGCTGTCCATTCCCAGACGTTGCCGGCCATATCGAGGAGGCCGTAGCCGTTCGGGCGGAATTTTCCAACGGGAGCGGTGCGTTCGTAGCCGTCTTCGAGCAGGTTCTCCCACGGGAACTGGCCTTGCCACACGTTGCCACCGGGCTTTCCGCCAGGAGAGTCCTCGTCGCCCCACACGTAAGCCTTGCGGTCGAGCCCACCGCGCGCCGCGAACTCCCACTCCGCTTCGGTGGGGAGTTCCTTGCCGGCCCACTGGGCGAAGGCTTGCGCGTCGAAGTACGACACGTGTGTCACGGGATGTTTCTCGCGACCACCGACATTGCTGCTCGGGCCTTCCGGGTGCCGCCAATCCGCGCCGGGTGTGAAGGTCCACCACTGGGTGTAGTCGTCCAAGGAGACCGGTCCTGGCGGTGAGTGGAAGACCAGAGAACCAGGCACCAGCAGTGCCGGGTCGGCATCGGGGTAGTCGGCAGGATCGGGCGCGCTCTCCGCAGTCGTGACGTGGCCTGTTGCTTTGACGAATCGGCGGAATTCGGCCACGGTGACGGCCGTCGTATCCATCCAGAAGCTGTCGACGCTCACCTGGTGAACGGGGCGTTCTTCCGGGTAGAAGTCCTCGGAACCCATCCAGAAGGTTCCGCCCGGGATCAAAGACATGTTCTTCGGGGGAGTGCTCATGGCGGCTGAGGGCGTCATGGTTTCAGCATGACATGCGGCCTGGATTGGGTGAAACGAGAATCCCACCTGGTGCCCTCGGCAGGATTTGAACCTGCGACCCTTCCTGTCGGGGGTTCAAAATTGAATGCAGGCAGTTTAGGCGGCGAGGGAGACGGACAACTCGCGCTGGAGCGAATCGGTATGGATCCGGTGCGCCGCGTCAGGGAAGGATCTGTCTAGGTGCTGGATGCGATCGTCTGATTGTCGGTGGGTTGTGAAGGTTCGATCTTGTGCCGTTTGACGAGTAGGACAATGGCGATGATGGGGTAGGCCAGGATTGGCGCGAAGGCGCCCACGTACGACGTTTGGTCCAACAGGATGATGCTGCCGCTGATGAGAGCAAAGTCGAAAAGTCCGTGGAGTACGGAGTTCAGGGCGTTACTGCCCGAAACTCGGCGTGTGAGGTAGAAGAAGTATCCAGCGAGGCTGACAATGATTGCTTGTGGCACAGCGGAAGCGCCGTGTCCGAAGACGTTGGAGAGGTGGACGGCGCCGAAGATGAGACTGGACCACAGGGCTACCTGGCCTTCGCGGAGTCCGTGGTTGCGCAGCATGGTCACTCCGATGCCGCGGAACATTCCTTCTTCGCCCCAGCCGACGAATTGCGTGGCAATTAGTAGGACAAGGACAAACAGCCAGCCTTTCTCTGCGAGTGCGCTGTAGTCGATGCCCACGAGGATCGCGACGAGCAGGATGGCAGGAACGACCCACACCCAGCGGTTCACCGGTCGGTCATCCTTGAGCACTGGACGCCACCAACCCAGAGCTGCGATGACGCCGTAGGTAAAGATGAGGGCGAGTCCCAAGGGGATCACCATCGTGAAGATGACTCCACGGGTGGTTAGTGTGTCGTCCTCGTTGCTCCAACCCGCGATGAGGCGGCCGCCGAACTGAATAATTGCCAGGTACGCGATGACGATCACTGCGAAGGCGACGTACGAGAGTTGACGCCCGGAGATGCGAGGCTGACCCTCGTGCTTGTGTATGTCCACTGCCCAATGTTAGAGCGCAGATTGATTTGACGCGGGCTGACCCGCTCGGCAGGTCACGCCAGATTCGCCCCTTGTTGATCCGCCCAGAATTGCTCGTTATGCCGCGCCGGTAAGGCTGCCACGACCGAAAAGCCCCATCTCTCTGGCGCGGGATGGGGCTTTTTGTCGTGCAGTCCGAACTACTCGTCCACTCTGGCGACCGCAGGGAGGAACGCTCGAATGATCCCGTAGTTTGCCCGGAATTTCGATCCATCGCGAATGATCAGTTCGCGTCGTTTCAACTCGTTGAGATCTCGGGTTAGGCGGAGTTGCAGGTCGCGCACATGTTATGACCTGGATGAAAGGGCATAAATGTGCCCTCGGCAGGATTCGAACCTGCGACCCTTCCTTTAGGAGAGGAATGCTCTATCCCCTGAGCTACGAGGGCGGGGAGCTCATCCGTAAAGCATGAAAACCCTGTTGTACTGCGGTTTTCGCTTGCCGGTTGGGCTGGTGCCGCTACTTGACCGGTTGGCGCGGGGCCTTGGGCGTCGTAGCTGCGGTAGTCAGTGTAGCGGCACAACCCATACGGCGCGAAGCCGACAGGCGCCCGCAGTATTGGACCTGCGCGGGCGGCGTCGAACCTCAGCGGGCGGCGCCGGCAATCCTCAAGTCGATTTCCCGCGGACTCAGGAGATTGTCGAGTACCAGGACGGCGCACCCGAGGATTCCCGATTGCGCCCCGTGGCTGACGGACACGATGTGCAGTGAGCGTGTGGCGAGTGCAGTTGCGTTGCCGTAGACCGATTCTCGAAGTCCGGCAAGGAAGAGTTCGTCGGCTTCGGCCATGTCGCCGCCGATGACAAGCACTTCCGGGTTGAGGAGATTGACAGCGCCGGAGATCACGTCGCCGATGAGCCGTCCGCTGGTTCGGATCAATCGGCGCGCTTCTCCGTCGCCGTCGAGGGCCAGCCGAACGACGTCGCGGACGTGGCCGACGTCCCGGCCCTGGGCTTCGAGTGCATGCACGAGAGCCCAACCGCTGGCGACGGTTTCGACGCAACCCACGTCACCGCAGCGGCATTGGATGTCCTTGGCGGCAGCGGTTTTGGTGTGCCCGATCTCGCCGGCGGCGCCGAGTGAACCCCGTTGCAGTACACCGCCGAGAACGATGCCCGCGCCAAGGCCGGTTGAGGCTTTGATCATGAGTAGATTCGGTGCGCTTTCACGCCTTTCGCTGAGTTCCGCGAGTGCCATGACGTTGGCGTCGTTGTCGGCGAACAACGGCGCGTCTGTGACCGATGCAAGGTAGGGAGCAAGGGCAACACCGTCCCAGCCCGACATCATCGGTGAATCGAGACTGGCTCCGGCTGCGACGTCGACCGTCCCGGGGATGCTGAGCCCGACTCCGATGACTTCGGAAGGCGGGCGGCCGATTCGGGCCAGCAATGACGTCAGGTGATCGGCGATCTCAGGCATCAGTTCGTCGGGCCCGACGCCCACCGATTTGTCGATGTCTTCCGCGGTGAGGATGGCGCCGGACAGGTCTGTGACGGCCAATTGCGCACGCGAGCGGCCGATCGCGACAACCAGCACCAATCCAGCGGACTTGTCGAACGTCAAGGTGGCAGGCGGACGGCCACCTGTCGATGGGCCTTCGTCGTCGTCCGCGATCAGGCCGATCGACTGCAGCGCGCTTACCCGGGCAGACACCGCGGTCCGGGAAAGTCCCGTGAGTTTCCCGATTTCGCTTCGTGTGGTCGCGGAACCTGCGCGGATCAGCGAGAACACCTCGCCGGCTGTGGCGGGAGTGATGGGCGGTCGGGTCATACCTTCTATTCAAGCATTCTCTCAGCGTTACTTCAGGATGCAAAAGATTTATTACTTTAGTCTTTTGGAGACGTAAGTAGGTATTGTGAAAAAGCAGAAGTGGGCATAGGCTGTGTCTTGACTCACTGGGCACCGCGTTCTCGGGTGGGTCGCAGTACGAGGTCAGAGGGCGCACGAACCTAGGGGAGAACCCGATGAGTCGCACCGACACGCAGAACGAGATTGTCGACTTCGCGCGTAAATGGCAGAAGTTCGACGGCGGACCGGACGAGGACATCTTTGTCACCTTCGGTCTGGAGCCCCACGAGTACTTCCGGAGATTGAAGAACATCCTCGACAACGGCAACGCCGCACTGGATCCCCCTGTGGCGAGCGAACTCGCAACGGTGTGTGCGCACCGGTTGCGTCAGCGAGACGTCGAGTTGATCGGCCAGTAGGCCACCCACATCCTTCTTCATTGCTGAATCAAGTCCACAGAATCAAGAATTGAGGTCGCCATCATGCACAAGCACCTTCCGATGCCGAATCCGACAACTGAAGTGTGGGACTGGCAGATGCAAGGAGCGTGCCGCGGGCACGACTCGGCCGTGTACTTCCACCCCGACGGTGAGCGTGGGCATGCCCGCGAGAACCGCGAACTCAACGCAAAGAAGATCTGCTCCAGCTGCCCGGTTCTTCAGCAGTGCCGCGAACATGCGCTGGCTGTTCACGAGCCTTACGGCATCTGGGGTGGAATGACGGAGACCGAACGCGCAGAATATGTGCGATCGCTGCGTAAGCGCAGCAACCGAATGCCCGCGGTCGCAGTCGCGAGCTGAAGGTCCTTCAGAGAGGACGCGCTGTGACGCTCGTAGCCGGTATCGATTCCTCGACTCAGTCGTGCAAGGTCATTGTCCGTGATGCCGATTCGGGTGAATTGGTCCGGGAGGGACGCGCGACGCATCCTGCAGGCACCGAGATCGACCCGGCGCGGTGGTTGGAGGCCATGGACAGTGCGATTGCTGCTGCGGGTGGACTGAACGACGTCGCCGCGGTGTCTGTGGGCGCGCAGCAACACGGCATGGTGTGTCTGGACGGCGACGGCGATGTAGTGCGACCGGCGTTGCTGTGGAACGACACTCGTTCCGCGCAGGCTGCGAGCGAACTTGTCGACGAGCTGGGCGGTCCACAGGCGTGGGCCGACGCCGTGGGCGTTGTGCCGGTAGCCGCAATCACCGCGAGCAAGCTGCGCTGGCTGGCGGATCACGAACCCGGCAATGCGGATCGTACTGCAGCAGTGTGTCTTCCACACGATTGGCTGTCCTGGAAATTGGGCGGCGCCGTCTCGCTCGACGCGCTGGCCACCGACGCTGGTGACGCGAGTGGAACGGGGTACTTCGCGGCCGCGACGCGTGAGTACCGGATGGACCTGCTGTCGCTGGCTTTCCGAGATCGAACACCACAGGTTCCCCGGGTTGCGGCGCCGAACGAGAAGATCGGTATCACTCGATCCGGCGCGGTCATCGGCCCCGGAACTGGTGACAATGCCGCAGCCGCACTGGGTTTGGGGGCGATTCCCGGTGACGTGGTCATTTCGATCGGAACGTCCGGTGTCGTGTCTGCAGTTTCGGCCACGCCGACGCACGATTCGAGTGGCAATGTTGCCGGTTTTGCCGACGCCACCGGACTGCACCTGCCGCTTGTGTGCACACTCAACGGCGCCCGGATTCTCGACGCGACCGCGTCCATTCTCGGCGTCGATCACGACGAACTGTCTCGTTTGGCATTGTCCGCCCCGCTCGGGAGTGACGGCCTGGTGATGATTCCGTACTTCGAGGGTGAACGAACCCCCAACCGTCCCGACGCGACCGGGGCTATGCACGGGTTTCGGCTCCAAAATTCGACGCCGGCGCATTTCGCGCGCGCCGCAGTCGAAGGGCTCCTGTGCGGCTTGGCCGACGGCGTCGACGATTTGGTTCGTCAAGGCGTCGAGGTGAAGCGCGTTCTCCTCGTAGGAGGCGGAGCGAAGTCTCGCGCTCTCTGTGAGATTGCGCCGGCAATTCTCGGAGTCCCGGTTGTGATACCCGATCCTGGTGAATATGTTGCGGAAGGCGCATGCAGGCAAGCTGCCTGGACGCTGCTCGGCGGCGAGCGTCCACCGGTATGGACAAAACCGGAGGAGAGGCGCTTCGAGGCTGCACCGGCGCCGCAGGTTCGGGAACGTTACGCATCGCTGCGCGAGCTCACCGAGGGTGTGTAGAGGCCAACTCAGCTAGGGTTCTTTCGTGGACTTGTTGGTAGGCATGGACATGGGAACGGCCAGCAGCAAAGGGGTTTTGGTCACCCCGGACGGCGTGGTCCTGGCAACCGAGCAGATCGACCATCAGATCTCGATGCCCAGGCCCGGGTGGGCCGAGGTGGACGCCGAGAAGATGTGGTGGTCCGAGGTGTGTTCGATCTCCAAACGTCTTGTGGCACAAGTTCCCAGATCTGCCAACGTTGCAGGTGTCTGTGTCAGCGGTGTCGGCCCGGCACTTGTGTTGTGCGACAGTGAACTTCGACCCCTTCGTCCGGCCATTCTGTACGGAATCGACAGTCGAGCATCCGCAGAAGTGGCCTCGCTGACCGAATTATTCGGCGAAAAGGCAATACTCGATTGTGGTGGCAAACTTCTCTCGAGTCAGGCCGTCGGGCCGAAGATCGAGTGGGTGCGCATCCATGAACCGGAGATTTTTGCCGCGGCGACTCGGTGGTACGGGTCGAATTCGTACATCGCCGCAAAGCTGACCGGTGAGTACATCCAGGATCATCACACGGCCAGTCAGTGTGATCCGCTCTATTCGGTCCGAGACTTCAGCTGGAAATCCGATTGGCTGGATCGTGTTCTCGGCCATCTCGAGTGCCCTCGATTGGTGTGGCCGAGCGATGTTGTCGGATTGGTACATGCTGATGCGTCCGAGCAGACCGGACTGCCCGTCGGGACGCCCGTTGTCGCGGGAACGGTCGACGCATTCTCCGAGGGATTCAGTGTGGGCGCCCGTCATCCCGGTGATCTCATGTTGATGTACGGATCAACGATGTTCCTGGTTCAGATACTCGAGAAGTTTCAGAGCAATCCGGCACTGTGGACAACCGCGGGCGTTCAGAAGGACACCTTGGCACTTGCTGCCGGAACATCCACTGCCGGAAGTCTGATCGAGTGGCTTCACAAGCTCACCGGCGATGCACCATTCGAGCAGTTGCTCGCCGAGGCCGCGGCCGTGCCCGCCGGCGCCGAAGGGCTGTTGATCCTGCCGTACTTCGCCGGCGAACGTACTCCCGTGTTCGACCCCAAAGCCAGAGGCGTCGTTGCCGGACTGTCATTGCGACACGGCCGGGGGCATCTGTTTCGGGCCACCTATGAAGGTATTGCCTTCGGAATCCGCCAGATACTCGAAATGTTCGGTGACACAGATGAACCCGTCCGGCGCACGATCGCGGTGGGAGGTGGCGTCAAGAGTCGCGTCTGGACACAGGCGATCAGCGACATCACCGGACACACGCAGTTGGTTCCGACTCAGACCATCGGCGCCAGCTACGGCGACGCTCTGTTGGCTGCGATCGGTACCGGACTTGTTGCGCCGGATACCGATTGGACGACTCTGTCGCACGAAGTAGTGCCGAACGCAGCCAACCGGGCGATGTACGAGGATTTGTATCAAACGTGGTTGACGCTGTATCCGTCGACGCGGGAACAGATCCACGCTCTCGCCCAGTTCGACTGCTGATCGCTCAGATCAGCCCGAACTTCCGCACCGCGTCGAGTAGCGCGTGCGGACGTTCGGACGTCGGGAGTGGATCGACGAGAGCGAACTGGCACCCGATATCGCGTGCGGCACCGTCGGCGACATCACTGTCTCCGATCATCAAGGTCTGGGCTGCGTCCACGTCGAGTTGCGCAAGTGCGTGCTCGAATATGGCAGGTTCGGGCTTGACCGCACCCACCTCGAAGGACAACACGAACTCGTCGACCCACACGTCCCAGCCACGGTCGACAAACGCCGGGCGGATGTCGAAGGCGATGTTGCTCAAGACTGCGGTGCGAATGCCCTTCTCCGACAGTGACTTCAGTACCTCGCCGGTATCCGGGTACGGAGTCCATCGATCCGGGTCCACGAGCAACCCGTACAGCGCTTCGGCGCGACCGAGATCTGGCATACCGGACTTGCTCAACACGTCGAGGTAAGCCTGACGGTGCAGCTTCGGATCCCGGTCACGGTTCTCCCACGCGTACAGTCCCGCTTCGTCCATCTCGACGGTTCGCCCGACCGGAGCGGTCATCCGGCGCATCAGCTCGGTTTGAGCGTGCACGTCCATCGGCTCGCCGGCGTGATCGACAAAATGTTCGGCCCAGTCGGAATCTTCCTCGAGCCGGAAGAGCGTCCCCGAGAAGTCGAACAATGTCGCGGCGATATGCCCGTTTCGGGAGTCGGTGCTGTCAGTGTTCACCGACCAAGGTTATCGGCGCAGGGTTTCCGATGCGCAGTATGCGGCGGGGCGCGCGTACTTTGGGAGGGCACATTTTCCGAAGTTCGTGTCGAAGGGCAGTGTTCGTCGCTCTCGGCCCGCGCCGAATGACCAGGGGGATTCTCCGTGTCCGACCACGTGAACCACGTTGACCGAAGCAAATCGGCGGGTGACGACCCCCACTTGTCGCGTCAGCTGTCCAATCGTCACATCCAGCTGATCGCGATCGGCGGCGCCATCGGCACCGGCCTGTTCATGGGTTCGGGCAAGACGATCTCGCTGGCCGGGCCGTCGGTGATCTTCGTGTACATGATCATCGGCTTCATGCTCTTCTTCGTCATGCGGGCGATGGGGGAGTTGCTGCTCTCCAATATGTCGTACAAGTCGTTCTCCGACTTCGCTGCTGATCTCCTGGGGCCGTGGGCGGGATTCTTCACCGGCTGGACGTATTGGTTCTGCTGGATCGTCACCGGCATCGCGGACGTGATCGCGATCTCGGGCTACTTCAAGTACTGGTGGCCTGGGTTGGCCGCGTGGATTCCGGCGCTGCTGACCATCGCCGCACTCCTCCTTCTCAATCTGCCGACGGTGAAGGCGTTCGGTGAAACCGAGTTCTGGTTCGCGCTGATCAAGATCATCGCCATCGTCAGCTTGATCATCGTCGGCATCGTGATGGTCGTCTCCGGGTTCACCGCGCCCAACGGCGCCACCTCCGGCGTCGACAATCTCTGGAACGACGGCGGCATGTTCCCGACCGGCTTCATGGGGTTTGTCGCGGGCTTCCAGATCGCAGTGTTTGCGTTTGTGGGTATCGAACTGGTGGGTACGACGGCGGCCGAGGCCAAGGATCCGGAGAAGAACCTCCCGAAGGCCATCAACTCCATCCCGATTCGTGTGCTGCTGTTCTACGTGGTCGCACTGACCGTCATCATCTGTGTGACGCCGTGGCGTGAGATCCAAGCGGACAAGAGTCCATTCGTCGCGATGTTCACGCTCGCCGGCTTGGGTATCGCCGCGTCGGTCATCAACTTCGTGGTGCTGACGTCGGCGGCATCGTCGGCGAACTCGGGCATCTACTCGACCTCACGCATGGTGTTCGGCCTGGCTCAGGAGGGCGACGCACCGAAGGCTCTCGGCAAGCTGAACTCGCGCAAGGTCCCCGCGAATGCCCTGATGTTCTCGTGCATCTTCCTGCTCGCGTCGTTGATCCTGCTGTTCTCCGGTGACTCGGTGATCGAGGCATTCACCGTTGTGACCACAATCTCCGCACTGCTCTTCATGTTCGTGTGGACGATCATCCTGGCGAGCTACCTGGTGTACCGGAAGCGTCGCCCGCACCTACACGAGGCGTCGAAGTTCAAGATGCCAGGCGGCATCGTGATGTGCTGGGTTGTGCTGGCTTTCTTCGTGTTCATCTTGTGGGCGCTGACCACCAAGGACGACACGCTGCAGGCGCTGCTCGTCACCCCGATCTGGTTTGTCGCACTCGGAATCGCGTGGGCGATTATTCGTCGCCGGCCCGCGCACCGCGCGCGGTACGAGGCATTCCGGGCAGAACTGGATGCGAGTCGACAGACGGACGAAAAATAGTTTGGTCAAGAACGTGTAACGGTGGCGGTTTCCTTGATCAAACTGTTACATTCGTCGGCAAGACAGAGGAGCGGGCTTCGTTCGAGGACTGCTGCAAGCCGACGACTGACAGGGTAAAAACTGTGGGAGACCACCACCGCACGGACAATTCCATTGCTGCATTCGAGATCGATCCAGACGCAGCGAGTGGACGTCACCGCGTTCCGTCGGCTGGCCCGGGCGCAGGCGTCAAGGCTGGTGTTGTAGCTGCAGCCACGGGCGCACTGCTCGTCGGCGCAGGTCAGATGGGTGCAGGCACCGCAGCGGCAGCCCCGGCCACCCAGAACATCGCCGGATTCGAGATTCCGCAGGGATTGCTTCCCGAGGGCATCGAGATCCCAGCCGAGCTGTCGAATCTTGGGCTCCCGCCGGCGGCGGGCATCGAGGTTCCCGAACTTCCCGACCTCGTGGCACAGGTGAACGCACAGGTGCAGCAGTTCACCGGCTCGTTCAACCCGGTTTCGTCGAACAGCGGCACCGTTCAGCCTGTTTCCGGAACGCTCACCTCCACGTTCGGTAACCGTTGGGGCGCGCACCACGGCGGTCTGGACATCGCGGCCCCGATCGGAACTCCGGTTCTCGCGGCTGCGTCCGGTCAGGTCATCGACGCCGGTCCGGCCTCGGGCTTCGGTCTCTGGGTGCGCATCCAGCACGACGACGGCGCAGTCACCACATACGGACACGTCAACGACTACCAGGTTGCAGTGGGCCAGCGCGTAGCCGCCGGCCAGCAGATCGCTACCGTCGGTAACCGCGGCCAGTCCACCGGCCCGCACCTGCACTTCGAGGTTGCGGAAAACGGCGCCAAGGTTGATCCGGCCATCTGGCTGAAGGCGCGCGGCGTGGCAGTGACCTGGGTGGACAACTCGTAGGAAGATCTTTTGCGGACCGGCAGGGCATCGGAGTTAATTCCGGTGCCCTGCAGTCTTTTCATGCTCGGTTCGGGTTGTGGTCGGGAGTCGGCCGGTTAGCCTTGCGGAAGACGACCTTCGGTGGTTGATCGCGAAGGAGGGGGATCGGATATGGGCGCAGAAGTTCAAGCACGAATGTTCACGAGGGCCGACCGGCGGGTGTTCCGCAAGAAGGTGCGATTGTGCGTCGACGCCATGAAGCAGATGCTCGATCGCGGCGACTTCCGGGACGCAGTCGAGAAACCCGACCCGTTGCTGGGAATGGAGATCGAGTTCAACCTCGTAGCCGGCGACATGCTGCCGGCGATGTCCAACCTTGCAGTGCTCGACGCCATCGACGACGATGCGGTGTTTCAAACGGAGCTCGGGCAGTTCAACGTCGAGATGAATGTCGAACCTGGCCCACTGACCGGCGACAACACATTCGAGCTCGAAGAAAAACTGCGCAGTTCACTCGCGATCGCGGACGCTCGCATCCATGAGCACGACGCCGAGATGGTGATGATCGGGATGCTGCCGACGCTCCAGCTCGAGCACCTCGACCGCGAGTGGATTACCGCGAATCCGCGCTACGAATTACTCAACGAGCAGATCTTCGCAGCGCGTGGTGAAGACATCGAACTCGACGTAGAGGGTGTCGCACTTTCCGGTGGGCCAGTGGAAGTGCTACGCGCCGATACCAATTCGGTGGTTCCCGAGGCGGCCTGCACGTCGATGCAGTTGCACCTTCGGGTTTCTCCCGAAGAGTTTGCGCCGCACTGGAACGCGGCGCAGTGCCTGGCCGGGCCGCAGGTGGCGCTGGCCGCCAACTCGCCATTCCTGGCAGGCAAGGCGCTGTGGCATGAATCTCGGATACCGATCTTCGAACAGGCCACGGACACCAGAACACTCGAACTCAAGAATCAGGGAGTGCGACCACGCGTCTGGTTCGGGGAACGCTGGATACATTCGGTTCTCGATCTCTTCGAGGAGAATTCGCGATACTTCCCGGCGCTGCTACCAGACGTCTCAGATGCGGATCCCCTGGAGGTTCTTGCGGCAGGCGGAATTCCGGAGTTGAAAGAACTCCAGATGCACAACGGAACCGTCTACCGCTGGAATCGTCCGGTGTACGACTGCTCGGATGGCAAGCCGCACTTGCGGATCGAGAATCGAGTGCTGCCGGCCGGGCCCACCGTACTCGACATCATGGCAAACGCCGCGTTCTACTACGGAACAGTGCGGGCGCTCGTCAACGCGGATCGCCCACTGTGGTCGCAGATGTCTTTCCATGCCGCAGAAGAGAACCTGCACATCGGCGCCAAGCACGGGCTGGACGCAATGCTGTACTGGCCGGGCATGGGCTGGGTCGGTGCGGACGAATTGATCCTGCGACGGCTACTTCCCCTCGCGGACGAAGGCTTGGCCGACTTCGGGTTGTCGAGAGCAGCGCGTGAGAAGTACCTCGGCGTCATCGAAGGCCGGTGTCTCAACCGGCAAACCGGTGCGGCGTGGCAGCGGGGACGCGTCGTCGCCGGTGAGGCCGCAGGACTCGATCGAACTGCCGCTCTCGCCGAGATGATGCGGGCATATATCGAAAACATGCGCAGTGGTAATCCAGTTCACTTGTGGGACTGATTCGGGCTCGCTAATTCAACTCCCCATCAACAGTTTCGGGGACCTTGGTCATCGAAACAGGGATGGATTCGACCCGGAAACCATGTCGTAATTGCGATGGTTAGAGTGGAAGTGGCTCGATAACTTCTTACGGAAGGTGGGCACATGAGTTCACGCGAACACAACAATGTCGTCGTCGGAATCGACGGATCGGACACCGCGTCGACCGCGCTCCGAGAAGCTGCGAAAATTGCCGCGCAGCGAGAATTGCGTCTCGATATCATTCACGCGCTCGACTTTGCGCCGTACGGATTCGGCGGCCCGTACATCGACGCGGGTGGCGTGTACGAGTGGGTGGAAGAGGCCGGAAAAGCCGTACTCGGCGACGCCGAGAAGTTTGCCGCCGAGGTCGCCCCGACGGTCACCGTCCACACCGAGATGGCCATCGGTAGCCCGACGCAGTGGCTTCTGGAGAGCTCCGCGAAAGCCCGTCTGGTCGTCGTGGGAGCATCGTCGTCCGGAAAGGCTGCCACCGCGGTACTCGGCAACACCGCAGTCGGTGTCGCGAGCCACGGTAAGTGCCCCGTCATCGTTGTGCGCGAACGTGACGGCGTCGTACCGTCCGATGGTCCCGTCGTCGTGGGCGTAGACGGCAGTGCGCTGAGCGCGCAGGCTGTGGGTGCGGCATTCGAGGAAGCGGCGTTCCGCGGCGCAGAACTGGTAGCCGTCCACGTCTGGAGTGACCTCGGAACAGCAGCGTTCGAAGATCCCCGCGCTGCCGCGCTGGCACCGGCATCGCTCGAGGAAGAAGAGCATGCGGTATTGAGCGAGAATCTTGCCGGATGGTCCGAGAAGTACCCGGACGTCGTGGTTCGCCGTGAGATCTACCTCGACAACCCGCGTGGCCGCCTGCTCGAGTGGTCGGCTCGGGCGCAGCTTGTCGTCGTCGGTAGCCGAGGCCGCGGCGGATTCCGCGGAATGCTCCTTGGATCCACCAGCAACACACTGATCGCTTCCGCGCAGTGCCCGGTGATGGTGGTTCGTCCCGAAGATTCCTGATTTCTCGATGCGCCTGTGAGAACCTGCCCCGTTCATTTCGGTCACCGAATATGAACGGGGCAGTCACATGAATACGGCCTCATGTTCCGTAGTGTTCAGGGGGAGGTGTGCCTGGCGCACACATGGCAATCGTGAGGATTGGGGTTAGAACGTGCGCATCGGAATGGGTTTGAACTACAGCGGCGGATTCGCCGAGACTGTCGAAGAAGTCGGTGACCTCGAAAAGGCCGGTCTGGACATTGCGTTTGTCCCGGAGGCCTACTCGTTCGACGCGGTCAGCCAACTCGGATACCTGGCCGCGAAGACGACAACCATCGAACTTGCCTCCGGCATCTTCCAGATCTACACCCGCACGCCGTCGCTTACCGCGATGACTGCCGCCGGCCTCGACTTCGTCTCCAACGGACGATTTGTCATGGGCCTTGGCGCGTCCGGCCCACAGGTGATCGAAGGTTTCCACGGCGTCAAGTACGACGCCCCTCTCGGCCGTACTCGCGAGGTCGTCGAAATCTGCCGCCAGGTATGGCGTCGGGAAAAGGTCGAGTACCAGGGCAAGTACTACCAGGTGCCGCTACCCGCCGAGAAGGGAACCGGACTGGGCAAGCCGCTCAAGCTCATCAACCATCCCGTTCGTGAGCGCATCCCGATCCTCATCGCTTCCCTCGGCCCGAAGAACGTCGAACTCACCGCCGAGATCGCGGAAGGGTGGGAGCCGATTTTCTACCACCCCGAGAAAGCAGCAAGCGTCTGGGGAGAGCCCCTCGCCAAGGGCAAGGCGAAGCGCGACCCCAGCCTCGGCGAACTGCAGGTGTACGCGTCCCCGGCGCTGGCCATCGGTGACGACGTCGACCACATGCTGGACTGGGTCCGTCCCAGCATCGCCCTCTACATCGGCGGCATGGGAGCCAAGGGAAAGAACTTCTACAACGATCTTGCCGTCCGCTACGGCTACGCCGAAGCTGCCGAGAAGATCCAAGATCTCTACCTTGCAGGCAAGAAAGAAGAAGCCGCGGCAGCAGTGCCGGACGACCTCGTCCGTGCAGTCTCGCTCATCGGTCCCGAAAGCTACGTCCGTGAACGCGTCGCCGCATTTGCAGAATCCGGCGTCACCACCCTCAACGTCACCCCGCTGGCGGCTGATCGCGCCGGACGTGTCGGCCTGATCGAGAAGTTCCGGAACATTTGTGATTAACCGCTGTGCGCCTTTATTAACCCCCCGCGGTCAATAAAGGCGCACAGCAGATGTCCGATTCGGGACCTGCCGTAGCGGATAAAACGTATTTATCGCACTTGGGCAATAGTGTGGGAGCAATAGTGTGGAGGCAGATAGAGTTCTGTAGTCGATCCTGAAGGGACGAAAATGAGTGCAATCCACCCGGTTGTCGTAGCTGTGGACGGTTCCGAGGCGGCGTCGTCGGCCGTTGTGTGGGCCGCACGCACCGCCGCTGTGTTGGGGCGTCCGCTGCATATTGCAACGGTGGTGCACATTCCGGCCTTCTATTATTCCGAGCCGTATCTGGCCGAGAGTTTCAAGGACGAACTGCGACGCACTGCTCGTGCCAGACTCGACAGCGCCAAGATCCTGGCCCACCAGAGTGTCGACGGTGATCTCGAAGTAATCACCGAACAACTCGACGGCAGTGTCTCCGACTCATTGATCGAATTGTCCAAGCGCGCATACATGGTTGCCGTGGGTCCGCGTGGGCACGGCGAATTCACCGGACTTGTCGTCGGTTCGGTGACGGTATCGATTGTCTCGCACGGTGAATCGCCCGTGGCAGTCGTGCGCGGGCGGACACTGGACGGTCAGCCGCCCACTCAGGGACCGGTTGTTGTCGGTGTCGACGGCTCCGAAAACAGCATCGAGGCCATCGAGCACGCATTCGAGCAGGCGTCGGCGCGCGGCGCCACGCTGATCGCCGTCAACGTGTGGAGCGACGTGAGTGTGCAGCCTTCACTGGGCGCCACTCCGGACGACCCGTTGTGGAGCAGCATCCAGACCGGCGAAGAAGTAGTTCTGGCAGAGCAGTTGGCCGGATTCACCGAGCGATACCCAGACGTTGTGGTCGAGCGTGTAGTAGCGCGCGATCGCCCGGTGCGGGTTTTGAGCGAGTATGCCGAGACTGCGCAGTTGGTGGTGGTCGGTAGCCGCGGACGTGGTGGCTTCACCGGAATGCTTCTGGGCTCGACCAGTCGCGCACTTCTGCACACCGCAGATTGCCCCGTGTTGATCGTGCGCCACAGCAAGAACTGACACGGCTGGAACTGACACTCGTCAACTGACACCACAGTTGTTTCGATCGGCAATAGATTCTTGAAAGAGGCTTAGATGACTACGCGCGTGTTCCTGGTCGACGATCACGAGATCGTCCGACGCGGACTGTTCGATCTGCTCGGCGGCGTCGAGGATTTCGAGGTGGTCGGGGAAGCGTCGTCGGTAGGGGAGGCGATGGCCGTTATCCCCAAGAGCAATGTCGATGTCGCGGTTCTGGACGTGCGACTGGCCGACGGCAACGGCGTTGAATTGTGTCGCGACCTTCGCTCGATGCTGCCGAACCTGCGGTGCCTGATGTTGACGTCGTATGCGGACGACGAAGCGCTGCTCGACGCCATCATGGCGGGCGCGTCCGGCTTTGTGCTGAAGCAGATTCTGGGCACGGATCTTGTTGCGGCGGTACGCACCGTCGGCTTGGGTGGATCGCTGCTCGACAGCCGCGCCACCGAAGCGTTGATGGCGCGAATCCGCAGCGAACGCACCGCAGATCCGCTGGCGGAACTCTCCGATCAGGAACGCGCGGTATTCGACCTCATCGGTGAGGGCCTGACCAATCGAGAGATCGGCGCGAGGCTGTTCCTCGCCGAGAAGACGGTCAAGAACTACGTGACCCGTTTGCTCTCGAAGCTGGGTATGCAGCGCAGGACTCAGGCTGCCGTGCTGGCAACCGAGCTGCGCAACAAGTAGTTCAGGGCTTCCGCCGCCTCAGCGGTACCCGCCACACCAGGCGGGTGCCGTTCGGGCTGCGGTTGCCGATTGTGCATGTGCCACCACAATGTTCAGCGCGGCGCTCGAGATTGTGCAAGCCGCTCTTGTGGACGCCGACGGGGATACCTTTGCCGTCGTCGTCGATGGTGATGGCAAATTCGAGGTCGGCGGTCACGGAGATGGTGATCGTGTCTGCCTGGGCATGTCGCAGAACGTTGCTCAAACCTTCACGGAGCACGGCTTCGGCATGGGGGTGGATTCCGGCTTTCACGAGTGTGTCGATCGCTCCCGAGAACTGAACGCTCGGGGTGACTGCTGATTGTGCTGTGGCGTCACCGATTACGTCGAGGAGGCGTCGGCGCAGGCTGGTCGAGTCCGCGGTCGCGGGTGTCTGGAGATCGAAGATGGTGGTGCGGATTTCGCGGACGGTTTGGTCCAACTGCTCCAGCGACCGGGTGACGATGGCACGCGCTGAGTCGGGAAGATCGGAATCGGGCAAGGTGCTCTGCAGGCTCATGCCGCTGGCAAACAGACGCTGAATGACGTTGTCATGCAGGTCACGCGCAATGCGGTCGCGATCTGCCAGAACCGACAGGAGACGCTGTCCACGTTGTTTCTCGTCGAATTCGATAGCTACAGAGCCTAATTCGGCCATCGACTCGATCCGGGTGAGTTCGTCCGAATCCCAGTGAGTGTTGGCGGAATCCGACGTGAGCAGTAATGCGCCCACCACGCCGGATGCAACCGTCATCGGGGCCAGCACCGCGCTACCCGCTGTCGGGACCAAGTCGAGCAGCGAGCCCAATTCGGTGAATACGTGCAACCGTCGAGTCTGCCGAATGACGTCGAATGGATAGAGGCTCGCCGGGACTCGGACTCCCCGCGATGTCGGCCGGGCGCTGACCGCGGTGTGTACCTGCGCGTAGCCGTTCTCGCAGATCAGCACGATGACATCGTCGATGCCGGTCAACTCGCGCACACGGGTGGCGAGCAGTTGCAGACTGTCGTCGAGCGAATCGCCCGCCAGCAATCGTGACCGGATGGCAGACATTGCGGTGAGCCATCTTTCACGGGTCCGAGACTGCTCGAACAGCCTGACGTTCTCGGCTGCGATACCGGCGGCGATGGCAAGCGCTTCGAGGATGACCTCGTCCTCCTCGGTGAACTCTGCCGCACCACGTTTCTCGGTGAGATAGATGCTGCCGAAAACCTCACCGCGCATCATGATCGGCGCGCCCAGGAAGCTGTCCATCGGCGGATGATTGGCGGGAAATCCGACAGAGGCGGGGTGGGCGCCGAGATGCGGAACACGCAGAGTCTTGGGATCGTTCATGAGGACGCCGAGCACGCCGTGGCCTTCCGGGAAGTGTCCCATCGTCTGCCGCAGCGGTTCGTCGATGCCCTCGTACACGAATTCGGCCAGCCCACCGCCCGGTGCCCGCACGCCCAATGCCCCGTAGTTGCAATCCAATACAGTGGTTGCCGCAATAATGATGCGCTGCAGCGTGAGATCGAGATCAAGCCCGGAACCGACAACAAGCACTGCTTCGAGAAGTCGGTGGAGCGTCGGGATGTCAGCCTTGGAGTCGGCCAGACGCTCGAGTACTTCGGCGAAATTGCGTGTCGGGTTGCCCGAAGAGTCGATCATGCTCGAAGCATATCGCTCCCAGTGTGGTCACTCTTGGCGAGATCGGCCGTCCCACCACTGCTTCCAGTGATGTTCGATCTCGTCGAACTCGTCCGCGCTGAGATCGTAAGTGGCCAGAATGATCTGGAGTTCCTGCTGGGCGCGGTACGGAACCGTCGGCTTTGCCGCGACCACCAACAGTCCGGGACCAAGGTCTTCGATTGTCACTCCTGTTTGCAGCGCGCTGACGAAGTCGACAATGCCGTCGGCGTAATCGCCGGGAGCAAGCGTGGCGGTGTAACGCCCGCCGGCTTCCACAGGAAGGTGCCCGAGTCCGAGGATCGAGGCTGCGGATTCACCCGGAATCAGTGGGCCGTCGAGGTAAATTGTTCTGCGCTCGGCCAATCCGTGATGTTCGACGCCGAACTTCAAGAAGTGCAGAAATGTGGTCCAGCCCTCCGTGATGTCCTCGTACCATTCGTCGTCGGGTACCTGCGGCGGACGCGTCATCCGGACAATGGTTCTGCCGCCCTGGTCGATCAAGGCGAAGCGATCACCGTTACCCAGTTCGAGGGTGTGTGCGTCAGGGTCTGCGACCGCGGTGCCGTAGATCTGAGTGATTTCGTCGTCGAGTCCGTCGTAGTCCCACCCGAACCAGCGCCGAATCAGCGAAGGATCGCGCAGCGCCGGCCACAGCACGGACGGCGCTGCTGCGATGGACACCTCGATCACCGTTTCGTTCACGGGGAACACGCTACCGGGATCAACCGTCCGTCAGCCCTTCATGGCGACTGTCAGCAGAAAAGCAACGTCTTCGAGCGCTTCGACACTGTGCCGGTGGGCCGGAATGGTGAGGAAATCGCCAGTCGACCCTTTCCATTCGTCGCTACCGCACACGAGATTGAGTTTCCCACTCAGGACCAACAGCGTTGCTTCGCCGGGACTGTCGTGTTCTGCGAGGCTCTTGCCGGCGCTCAGCGCGATCACGGTCTGTCGCAGGCTGCGTTGGTGGCCACCATAGACGGTTTGTGAACTACGACCGCTGGTTGCCGACGCAGCCAGTTTCAATTGTTGACGGGCGAGGGCTGTCAGTGACTTCTTGTCCATCGAAGACCTCTCGGGTAGCGCGATCATCTCGGTGTCTCGAGTATGACCGACAGGCTGGTGAGGTGCCTCGTTATTGGCGGAAGTGGTCAGCGAGTGTATTCGAGCCAGCGGAAGCGCAACCCGGTCTTCTCCGACGTGTGCCAGGGGTCGTCGGACGTGAGGTTCCAATCGGGGCCGATCTCGGGAGCAAAGGCTTCGCCGGTGATATCGAGATCGATCTCGGTCACCAAGAGACGCGTTGCGAATGGCAGTGCAGCCGAATATATTTGCCCTCCGCCGACAACAAAGAGGTCGCCGTCAGGCAATGCCAGCGCGTCGTCGAGGCTGTGTGCGGCTTCGGCTCCGTCCGCTGCCCACTCCGAATCGCGGGTGACAACGATATTGCGGCGCCCACTGAACGGCCGGAACTTGGGTGGAATGGAATCCCAGGTCAACCGGCCCATGATCACCGGATGCCCCATGGTGACTCGCTTGAAGTAGGCCATGTCCTCCGGCAGTCGCCACGGAATCGTGTTGCCTGCACCGATGACACCATTGTTCGCCTGAGCCCAGATGAGGGTGACTGCGCGATCATTCATGATCAGACCGCGACCGGAGCCTTGATAGCAGGATGGTGCTGGTAACCGACTATTTCGACATCCTCGAAGGTGTAATCGAAGATGGAATCGCGCTTGTTCAGTTTCAGAACCGGAAGGTCGAGCGGGGTCCGGCTGAGTTGTTCGGTGACCTGATCGACGTGGTTGTCGTAGATATGGCAGTCGCCGCCGGTCCAGATGAATTCGCCGACGTCGAGACCGGCCTGCTGCGCCATCATGTGTGTGAGCAGGGCGTAGCTGGCGATGTTGAAGGGAACACCCAGGAACATGTCGGCACTGCGCTGATACAACTGGCACGAGAGCTTGCCATCGGCGACGTAGAACTGGAAAAACGCGTGACACGGTGCGAGCGCCATCTGCGGAATGTCGGCGACGTTCCACGCGGAGACGATGATCCGACGCGAATCGGGGTTGGATCGCAAGGTTTCGAGAGTTTGCGTGATCTGGTCGATGTGCTCACCCGACGGGGTGGGCCAACTGCGCCACTGGACGCCGTAGACCGGGCCCAGTTCACCGTTCTCGTCGGCCCACTCGTCCCAGATGGAGACGCCGTGTTCATGTAGCCACGCCACGTTGGAGTCGCCGCGCAAGAACCACAACAGTTCGTTGACAATCGACTTGAGGTGCACCTTCTTGGTGGTGACCAGGGGGAAACCGTCGGCAAGATCGAATCGCATCTGGTGACCGAAGATGCTGCGAGTGCCGGTGCCGGTGCGATCGGCTTTGGGGGTGCCGGTCTCCATCACGAGTTTCAACAGGTCTTCATATGCGGTGGAGACAGTCACGGGACACAGTCTAGGGCACGCACGATAGCCTCGTTCAATGCGTGAACTCCTCGTGATCGGCGTCGGCGCCGGTGACCCCGACCAAGTGACGATCCAAGCTGTCAAGGCCATGAACAGGGCCGATACGTTCTTTGTGATCGGTAAGGGGAGTGAGAAGCAGGATCTCGTCGACTTGAGAACCGGGATTCTCGAAGAACATGTGACCGGTGAATACCGCGTCGTCGAGATAACCGATCCCCCGAGAGATCGGACACCTTCGGATTACGAAGGTGTTGTCGACGACTGGCATGACCGTCGAGCGTCGATCTTCGAGGAAGAGTTTGCGGCCGAAGCCGGAGTCGGCGCGATTATGGTGTGGGGTGACCCGTCGCTCTACGACAGCACCTTGCGCATCGTCGAACGAGTGCTCGCGCGCGGCAACGTCACATTCGACTACACGGTAATTCCCGGTGTCACGAGTGTGCAGTCTTTGGCGGCGCAGCACCGCATCGTGCTCAACCGCATCGGCGAATCGATACACATCACCACTGGGCGCAAGCTCGCCGAAGGATTGCCGGACGGCATCGACAACGCCGTCGTGATGCTTGACGCGCACTGCACATTTACCGAGGTTGCCGGGGATGACGTCGAAATCTGGTGGGGCGCGTACCTGGGCACACCGGACGAAGTGTTGATTGCCGGGAACCTGCGTGAGGTAGAAGACGACATCGTGCGTGTGCGGGCGGAATTGCGTGAGAAGCACGGCTGGATCATGGATACGTATCTCGTTCGTCGCTAGACCGCCGCGCTGCAGGCGGTAAGTATTTACCCAGGTGAAGTGCAACTGTCGGCGGACCGGCACCCTATGATTTGCCCATGACATCGTTCGGGGCGGATCGGTCGCATGAGATCCTGCCTGCCCCGCGCGAACGCGATCAGTCAGCACTGCGGTCGGCAATCGCTCTTCTGGTGCAGTGGTTTCGACGGCCGGATCAGTTCGACAGTTTCACCCGATACCTCGCGTCCAAGGGGCTGGAGGTGGCGGTGCGCCTGATCGTGATCGCGTCGTGTGTGTCGGTGGCGGTTGCCATGTTGTTGCTGCGTTTCAGCGAAGCGGGCGTCCACAACCAAGTCACGAGTGTCATCAACGCGGGGATCATCGCCGGGACCGTCGCGATGATTGTGCTGTTCAGTCTGCTGCCGGCACTGACCCGTAAGTGGTCGTACCTGTTTGTCGCGTACGCGGAGCTCGGCGTAGTGATCGGTGTATTTCTGAACCGCGATCCGTTTATCGGTTTGATCCAATGCATCGTCTTCGTTTTGGTGGGCGGCTATATCGCGTATTTTCACAATGCGCGACTACAGGCCGCGCACATGGTTCTGTCCGGCGTGGTTCTGGTGCTTGTCGCTCGTCAGGTGGCCGTTTACGAGGATCCGGCGTTGGCGATCGCGTTGTCGTTGGTTGTCGCCACGAGCATCGTGGTCATTCCATTTGCCTGCCAGTTCGTGCTGTCGATCCTGGGTTCGGACGCCGAGAGTTCGGATGTGGATCCGCTGACCGGCCTGCTGAACCGGCGCGGACTACAGCGGTCGGTCGAAGAATGGGGGGTCACCGAAGCGAACTCCCGCGGATTGTCTTGTGTCGTGGTGATCGTCGATGTCGACAATTTCAAGACTGTCAACGATTCGTACGGACACGAACAGGGCGATATTGTCCTTCGCGAGTTCGCGGTGAGGCTACGTCGATGTGGAAGTAATCACGCTCTGTTCTCGAGATTCGGCGGTGACGAGTTCGTGTTGGTCGACATGATCGGCAAGCGCGCCGAACTCGAACTCGAGGAGAATCTGCGTCGGCACATGCGGTTGCCCGACAACGTTCCGGTGGTCACGACCAGCATCGGAATCGCAATTCCGTCGACTTCGACGTCCAGCTATGTCTCGGAAGTGGAACTCGCGGGATTGTTCCGACTCGCTGACGCTGCGATGTATCAGGCAAAGGCGTCCGGGGGTGACCGGGTCATCGTCACCCACACGCAATTGTGATGATTGTCGGATAGCGGAAGGTCGTGCAGGCTTATCCTGTTCGGGTGGGTGCAGCGGTCGATGACGGACATTCGGGTAGCAAAGCTACCGAACGGCCGTTTTCGTCTGCCGCGTTGCACCGAGTCGCGCCTCTGCTCGTCGACTGGTATCGACGCCCTGACCAATTCGAGTCCTTCACACGTTATCTCGCAGACAAAGGGCTGACCGGCGCATCGAGAACATTGGTTGTCAGCTCGTTGCTTCTGGTAATCGTCGTGATGTTCTTGACCAGATTCAGTCCTGCGGGTCCCACTACTCACGGGGAGCGCACCGCCAACCTCGTGATCATCGTCCTGACGGCGCTGATGGCCGCGATTCTCGCGACCAGAGGCAGGTTGGAGCGATCCTGGTCCTACGTGTTCGTGATTTATTCGGAAATTGGGATTGCCGCAGCGCTGGTGCTGTACTCGAATCCGCTAGCAGCATTGGCGCACAGTGTGATGTTCTCCGTGATCGGCGGATACATCGCCTTCTTCCACAACGCGCGCATGCAGACTCTGCATCTGTTGTGGGCGTCCGTCGTGGTTATCGGAGTTGTCGCGCGCATCGCCTATATCGAAAAGTACACCGATGTTCCGTCGTTGATCGCCATGGTCCTGTTGGTCGGCGCGGCCATCTACGCGATCCCGTTTGCGTGTCAGTTCGTGTTCTCGATTCTCGGAACCGATGCCTTGAAAGCGCAACATGACCCGCTGAGCGGACTCTTGAACAGACGAGGGTTGGCCGACGAGGTCGGATTGATGTTGCATCGGCCATTCGAGAGTTCCACCAATTTGGTTGTCGCAGCGGTGGATATCAATCGATTCAAGACGATCAACGACGAGTACGGGCACGACGTCGGTGATGTTGTGATCGAGAAGGTTGCCGCGAGACTGACACAGTCCGCCGGTCCGTCTGCGTTGATCGCGCGCATTGGCGGTGACGAGTTCGTCGTCGTGGATCGGTGCGACGATCAGGAAATCGACAGTCTCGCAGAGTCCCTGCGAAACATAACCGTCACCGGTCCCGAGCATCCTGTTGTCGAGTTGAGCGTCGGAATTGTCGCAGCGGCCGGTCCGTTCGGATCCCCGGATCGTGCGATTGCCGTCTACGGAACACTCCTCCGAAGCGCGGATCAAGCCATGTACACAGCAAAAGCACGACAGGAACACGCCGTCGTCGTACTGCGAAATCTGCAGTGAGTTTGTCGGTGTTCGGCGCTAGGGTGATGCCATGCCTGAACTGCCCGAGGTAGAAGCGCTGGCGGGATTTCTTCGCGAACACGCAGTGGGCGCTGTAGTCGGCCGCATCGACATTGCCGCATTGAGCGTGCTCAAGACCTTCGATCCGCCGATTGCTGCATTGCAGGGCCGAGACGTGACGGGCGCAGCCAGATTCGGTAAACATCTTGGGCTGGACTGCGATGGGCTCTGGCTCATCACCCATCTGTCGCGTGGGGGATGGATGCGGTGGCAGGACAATCCGTCGTTGACGCCACCAAAACCTGGCAAAGGTCCGTTGGCGCTTCGAGTTCATTTCTTCACGCCGGAGGGGCTCACTCCTGCTTGCGATCTCACCGAAGCCGGCACGAAAAAACGCCTGGCAGTGTGGATAGTGGCGGACCCGCTGGAGGTGCCGGGGATCGCTCGTCTGGGACCCGACGCCATGGCCGTCACCGAAGCGGAATTTGCCGAGATACTTGGTGGTACCTCCGCCCGGATCAAGAATGCGATAGTCGACCAGTCACTCCTCGCCGGCGTCGGGAATGCCTACTCCGACGAAATCCTGCACACGGCACGGCTTTCCCCGTTCGCGACGTCGTCTCGTCTTACCGAAGAACAGATAACAACGCTGTACGACGCCATGCGAACCGTGCTGGCCGATGCCGTCGAGCGATCGGTTGGACAGGACGCGGCACGGCTGAAGGGTGAGAAGCGATCGGGAATGCGGGTACACGCCCGCACCGGTTTGCCCTGCCCCGTGTGTGGTGATGTGGTGCGCGAAGTGTCTTTTGCCGAGCGATCCTTCCAGTACTGCGCAACCTGCCAGACCGGCGGAAAACCATTGGCAGACAGGCGAATGTCGCGGCTGCTCAAGTAGTGAACTGATCGGAGAGGAGTGTGACGAACTCCCGGGCCAGTGACGATGAGTGGGCCGGGTCGGTAATGGCATGGACCACCCGGTGCGGCGCATCGGCGATCGGCACACAGACCAATTCGGGATGCTCGGCGCTCATCGACTCCGGCAGCAAGCCGACGCCCAGGCCGTTGACTGTCAGGGAACAGATGAGGTCGACGGAATTCGCTTCGTACGTACGTCCCCGCGGAACCCGCGATTCCGCAAATGCCTGATCGGTTTGGACCCGGGCCTCGCTGCCCGACGCGAAGTCCACGAGCGGGACGTCTCGCAGATCGTCGAGTCGGATGGACGGCAGTGTGCTGAAAGGGTGACCGTCCGGAACAAACGCGGCAGTCGACTCGCTCCACAACGGGGTTGCCGAGAACGTCTTGGGTAGTCGCCCAGGCGCCAAGCCGACAATTCCTACGTCGATAGCCCCCGATCGAACGCCGTCGATCACTACCTCGCTGCCGTAGGGGCGCACCGTCACATCGATGCCGGGGTGGCGCTGCGTCAGAGCTGCCAGTGCCTGTCCGACATCGACGCGGCCCGCTGAGGAAATGACGCCGACAGTGAGTCGAACCTGCTCGACGTTGCTTCCCGAAACGTCGCTGACCAGTCGCGACACGGCACCGAGTACGTCTCGGGCTCGGGAGACGAACACTTCGCCCGACTCGGTCAGCCCGACATTGCGGCTGTTTCTTTGGAAGAGTTCGACACCGAGCTCGCGTTCGAGATCCCGTATCTGAGTGCTCAACGCCGACTGTGACACGTGGAGTCGAAGTGCCGCTCGACTGAAGTGCCTGTCCTCCGCAACAGCGAGTGCGTAGCGGATGTGCCGAAGTTCCATGACACCAATCTATCTGTTTTGAGGATTGATTCTGCAGATCTATCTATTGGACTGCAATCGGATGGCGGTTCATGCTTGAGCAATGATTTCTCACGACACGCGTCCACGGCTTGGACTACCGATAGTGCTGCTCATGGCGGCAGCAACGGGTCTGTGCGCGGGTGGCAACTACTTCAACCAGCCGCTTCTCGATTCCATCGCGGAACATTTGAATGTGTCGCCGTCAACGGCGGCTGCCACGGTGACTATCGCCCAGGTGTCGTACGCGCTCGGTTTGGTGCTTCTGGTGCCGGTAGGTGACATGGTCGACCGACGCAAGCTGACGGTTGGTCTGATGCTTCTGGCAGCACTCGGTCAAGCGGTCAGTGGATTTGCTCCGAACTTCGCCACCCTGGCCGTGGGAATCGCTGTTGCCGGTGTCTTTTCGGTTGCCGCGCAGGTTCTCATTCCGTTTGCCGCATCGCTCGCCGAACCGCAGCGGTCCGGCCAGGTGGTCGGCACGATCATGAGTGGCCTGCTGATCGGAATTCTGTTGGCACGCAGCGTTGCCGGACTGCTCTCCGGGCTGGGCGGATGGTCGACGGTGTACAAGGTGGCAGCGGTGTTGATGGTGATCATGGCTGTTGCGCTGTGGCGATCCCTGCCCACGGACGCCGGCCCACGGCCGAAGGTGAGCTACCTCGCGACCCTGCGTTCGCTCGGGAGCCTGGCAAAAACCCTGCCGCGGTTGCGTACTCGCGCCGCCATGGGCGGGCTCGCCTTTGCTGCGGTCAGCACGGTCTTCACCACCATGGCATTTCTCCTGGCCGGCGAATTCGGGTACAACGACACGCAGATCGGCCTGGTGGGATTACTCGGCGTGGCGGGAGCGTCGATGGCCACTGTCGCTGGGCGGTTGGCTGATCGTGGCAAGGCCCAACTTGCCACCGGTGGCGCCCTGGCCGTCCTTCTGTTGTGCTGGTTGCCTTTTGCCGTGGGTGGCACCCACCTCGTGTGGTTCCTGATCGCCTTCCTGCTCGCCGATCTTGCGCTGCAAGGAGTGCATGTCAGCAACCAGAACATCATCTACGCACTCGTCCCGGAGGCGCGGTCGCGTGTCAATTCCGTCTACATGACGACTTACTTCGTCGGCGCTGCCGTCGGGTCGGCCGTGGGATCTGTTGTCTGGAAGGGGTATGGATGGTCCGGCGTGTGCATCGCCGGCCTGGCATTCTCCGTCGCCACGGTAGCGGTGTGGATGGTCGACCGGCGGTTGGATGACCCTGTGCGCCTTTCCGGTAGCGCTCACTACCAGAAAGGGGCACAGGGCCGGAGGCTCTAGCTGGCCGGGTCGTACCCGAACTCGCGGAGCTCCTGCGAGCAACGGCAGGCCACTGCGATTTTCCTCGCCCACTCGACCGCGTCCTCGCGCGTCGGCAGCTCCAGCACGGTGAACCCGCCCGTGAGTTCGCTGCCCGGATAGATCTCGGTGCTCACCGACCCGTCGGCGGATACCAGCACGGGATCGACTTCCCCGTCGATTCCGCCGCCGAATACGTAGACGCCGGCAGCCTTCGCCTCCTCGATCACAGCGTGGGATTCGGCGGAGACGATCGGGAACTCCTCGTCGGTGAGCACCAGCGCTTCGCTCGGGAAGGAGATGAGGTATTTGGTCATGTCTCGATGGTGCCCCGCGGACGGGGCGGACATCAAGGGTTGCATCAACGGCACCGAGTGCGTCTAGCGCTCGGCAGTAAGGACATCAGGCTCGAGCCATGCAACGCCGAGGAGTTCGGCGAGACTGCGAAGGCCCGACTGGTCTCCACCCTTCAAACCGGTTACCGACTGAAGATTACGCAACATCGTTGTTGCAACATCCTCTTCCTTGGTGCCGACGCCAAAAGGGATGAGCCACGGGCACGTTTGGTAGTCGCGGTGTGATCGACCAAAAGTCTGCTCGGCGGCAATACCGGAGTACCGGGGTTGATGGAAGATCCCGGTGCGAGGCAGCGGTGACGCGTGAGTGCCGTCCGGCAATGCCTCGTTGGCATGCAGTGAGATGGACGTCGTGACGTTGAAAACGACAACGGGCGCCTCGCCGCGTTGGAAGCGAAGGCGTTGGTGCTCCTTGTCGGTGACCGCGCCAAAAATCTTGGCAACGGAAATCCCCGAGTCTTCGATCATCTCGACCAGCGGATCGCCCGCTGTTGACACGAATTCGACGGCCACCAGCACCTGCTTTCCTGCCTTGACCTGAGCCTGCGCCCACTGAGCGGTGGATTCGGCGCGGATCATGCCGGCCTTCTGCCGGTATCGCAGAACCAGCGCGCGGCCGCGAGCAATGTTGCGGCTTTTACGTGCCAATCCCATTTCGTACGCGTACTCGGCCCACTCCGTCTCGTACTGCGCGCGTTGAGAGGGCGTGAGGTCGATAGGCATACCGTCGAGTGGGACCGGACCCCACGGAGTTCGGCGATGAATCATCAACGGCGGCTTACTGTTCGACAACCATCCTCGGACGGTTTCCAGAGCGCTCGCCTGTAGAGTCGGTGATTCCTTGGCTTCGGCGCTCCACGTCCACTTGCCGTACGACTTATCCAGTGGGAGGCCGGATTCGAGTAGCCTGGCGCCTAAGTCCGACCAGTACTCCGACGGCTCGTCGTGTAGCTGCGCGAAAAGTGGTGCGAGATAACGCTGATCGGCAGGAGTGTGACCAGGCGTTGCGGTCACCGACAGGACAAATGGCGACTGATCGTGACTGTTGGGGAAGCGGGCAACCTTCTCGAACGCCGCTGTGCGCTGAGTGTCGTTGCTGTACAGCTGGGCTTCGTCGGCAATGACAACCCCGAATGTGTACTTGGGGCGGCCGTTGCGGGCAATGAGCTTCTTCAGTTGATCGGGAGACATGATCAGCCAACGGAATCCGCCGTCGCCGACGGAAGCGATGGAGTACCGCCAATGCGGGATGGTGATCTGAGCGGGTCGGTCGACGAGGACCAGGATGCTGGACTCGCCACGTTCTTCGGCAATTGTCTTGGCCGCCATGATCGCAATGAGTGTCTTGCCCAGACCTGCGTTGTCGGCCAACAAGAAACCGCGTCGGCCGGCGCGGGCGGCGTCGACTACCGCAGCGGCCCCCGAAACCTGAACAGGTCTCGGTATTTTAGGCGCCGACGTCGGACGTTCTCCGGCGCCGCCATTGATGTCGTCCTCTACCCACTGCTGGTAGGAGAAGGGGAGCGCTTTGAACGACAGTAGTTCTGTAGGAAGTTCGCTGCCCACCCAGGCATAGCTCTTCCATTTCTTCACGAACTGTGCGCCCGGCGCCGCAGTCCGGAACGGGACGTCGAGGAGCCAGACACGTTCACCCGGGCCTGCGGTGGGAACGTCCGGAGTTGTAGCTGTCTTTCGGGTGGGCGCCTTTCGTGTAGCTGTCTTTCGGGTGGCTGGCTTACGTGTTGTTGCAGTTCGCTTGCGGGGTGGCATCAGGCGTCGGTACCGGTTTCGTCAGTGTTGAGATCATTGCCGAGATCACTGGTGAGGAGTTCGCGCAGCGTCAACGGGGGGCGTCCGGTGATGTCTTCCACCGCAGTGCTGATGACAGCGAGTTCTCCGTTTGCGATGGCGGTGTAGGTGGACACCCAGGCGTCAACTTCCCAGTCCGGTGCGTTGTACGACGCGCGGGATGCATAGGCCTCCTCGACGGTTTCTTCGTGGTAAACCGTCTCACGCCCGGTGACGTCGGTGATGATCGCTGCCACCTCGGCGAGGGTGAGCGCTTCCCGACCGGTGAGGTCGTAGGTTCGGCCGACATGCGCGTCGGGATCGGTCAGTACCGACGCGGCGACGCGGGCGATGTCCGATCGAGCAACCGCGCCGACCGCGCCATTGCCGGCCGGGCCCCGGATGACACCGTCAGCGCCGGCCATAGCGGGAAGGAAGTCGAGGTAAGCGCTGTCGCGAAGAAAGGTGAAAGACATTGCGGTGGAACGGATATGTTGCTCAGTGGCCCAGTGATCGCGGGCCAACGTGAAGGTGGCGTCCGGTGCTGCGCCGAGGTACGAGGTGTAGACGATGTGGCGCACGCCTGCGGAGACGGCAGCGTCGATGAAGGTGCGGTGCTGATCGAGACGGTCGGCACTCTCTGCTGCCGAGACCATGAACAAGATGTCGATGCCGTGCAGGGCCGCGGCGGCGCGATCGTGATCGGAGAAGGTGGCCTCAGCGCTCTCCGCACCGGGTAACTGGGGGAGTCGGCTGATCGAACGCGCGATCAGCCTCAGCGGAATACCGGACTCGGTGAGGATGCGAGCGACCTCCCCGCCGATATGGCCAGTGGCGCCGGTGACGGCGATGGTGCGTGAACGCTCGGACATGGGGAACCCCTTCGTTCTTGGTGTGTGTACATCTTGCCCTGTTGTCAGCGTCGGTGCTCGTATCCGATCCAGGCTCGTCGACGGTCGCCGAGTGGATCGCTCTCCACTCGGCTGATGCGGTCGAAAATCATGGTTCTCCGCTGGGCGCTCGTGTACACGGGCCACTCGGTACCCGGGCTACCGGTTCTCGCGAAGTTGATCCAATGTTCTTGCATCGCTTCGGTGACCGTCGCCAGAGCCCGACGCCCACCGATCGCGGTCAGCGCACCGGTGAGGGCGTCCGATCGCCCGAACACGGCAAACAGTTCTGTGGCGTGGGTGGCGCCAAGTCCGACCAGGGTGAGGATGCGCGGCGCAAAATCGTAGCGGTAGCTGTACGTGGGGGCCACGTCGCAATGTCCTTGTGCGCACAGGACCATCGGTTCCCAGAATGTGATGTCGCCGCCGATGTCTGCGGCGGCGTAGCGGTGCGGATACGTCGGATAGGCGGCGAGTGCGCGGGCCTTCACGTCGGCCGAAACGTGCGAGAACATTTTCTCGATGCGGGCGGGATCGGTGGGAAGAATGTTGAGGAAACGTGGAAAGATTCTGCCCTCGTGGAGATTTGACCCGAGCATCAGTGGAACGGGATGAGATTTTCCGGCGGCAAAGACGTCCAGCGGATGTTCGGGGAGGACGTCGTCGCCCACAACAGGCGCGAAAGCACGGGTACCAGGTTCCTCGTCAGCGCCGCGACGCACAAGTTCGTCGCCGACCTCGACGAGCCGACGAACCGGTACATTTCGTAGCCAGGCCGCGGGTGTCTTGGTCGGGGCTCCGGCAATGTCGAGGAATTCGCGTGCCCACCCGTGCGCGCGTTCTTTTCCGTATGCCGAAGCTGCCGGCGGGCTTTGAGCGATGGCGCGGGCAAACAACCCTCGCGTAGACGGTGTTGTCATCACAGTGGTGACGGCATTTGCGCCGGAGGATTCACCGAAGATTGTGACGTTGTCGGGGTCACCGCCGAACGCCGCGGCGTTTCGCTGGACCCATTCGAGTGCCGCAATTTGGTCACGTAGCCCGATATTCGAGTCGAATGAGTGCTCCGCAGTGGAGAATTCACTGAAATCGAGGTAGCCGAGCGCGCCGAGGCGGTACTGGACGGAGACGTAGATGACATCGCCACGTTCCACCAACGACGTTCCCCAGTACATCGGCGCCGACGGATTTCCGCCGTTGTACGCGCCGCCGTGAATGAACACCATCACGGGACGTGGGGTAACACGGGCCGACTCGGGCGCAAGAACATTCACGAACAGACACGACTCGTTTTCGGTGCTCTTACGCTGTGGTGCCGGTGAATCGAACTTGGTGGCCGAGCGGGTTCCCGCCCACGCGGCAACTGGTTGCGGTGCGAGAAACCGCGCCGACCCGATCGGCGGAGCAGCGTAGGGAATGCCGCGCCAGGTGCGGAGTCGACCAGTGCGGGTCTCGAGGTAGCGGCCCCGGATCTTTCCCGAATCGAGTACTACGTCAAGGTTGTCGGTCACGAAGAAACCTGATTCGGTGCGTAGTTGTGGTAGCCCGCATATCCGGACCAGGCGCGTCGTTGCTCGGCGCGCGGATCGGTGTCCACGCGAGAGATCGCGTCGAAGATCATCGTGTGACGCTGCGCGGCGTAACTCGGCCAGTCAGTTCGAGGTGCCGCATGCTGTGCGAAGTGCAGCCAATGTCCCTGCATCGCCTCGGTGACGGCGCTGAGGCCTCGCCTGCCACCAGGAACTGTGAGGCCACGGCCGACGGCGCTGTCACCGATACCGAATACCGCAAACATTTCGAAACCGTGAGTGGCGTCGAGACCGACCCATCGCATCAGTGGTGGCGCAAAGTCGAAGCGGTAGGCGTACGTGGGTGCGTACTGCGCGTGTGCCTGCGCCAACTCCACCGACGGATGCCAGAAAGTCACGTCGCCGCCGATGTCGATTGCAGTGTCAGTGCTCGGGTATCCGGGATATGTTGCAAGGATTCGATTTCCGGCTGCGGGATCGGTGAGGGCGAACATCCTCTCGATTCGCGCGGGTGTTGTCGGGAGCCCGTCGAGGAACTTCGGGAAGAGCGTGCCCTCACGCTTGTTGGTGCCGATGATCAGCGGAACCCGATGTGCCAGGCCGCGACTGCACGCCTCCACCGGCGGGTGGGGAAGAAAATCTCCGTCGACACTGGGCCCGAACGGATGGAGCCCTGGTGTAGCAGCAAGAGCTTCGGCTCCCAGGCGGGCTCCGGCGCGGCCCAATTCACGAGCCGACGTAAGACGCAGAGCCTGGTCCGGGGTGGCGTCGGAGCCCAGAATGTCGATGAACCGTCGACCCCATTCGCGTGAGAGTGACTGGTTGGCAACAAGATCCGGTGCCGGGCTCTCGGCTATGGCGGCCGCGAACAATCCTTTGGCCGCCGGCGTCGCCAGCAGAGTGGTGACGGCAGTGCCGCCGGCCGATTCGCCGAAGACCGTCACTCGATCGGGGTCGCCGCCGAATGCTGCAATGTTCCGCTGCACCCATTGCAATGCGGCCACTTGATCACGAAGCCCGAGGTTGGCGTCGAAATGATGCCGAGGAGTGGAGAATTCGGTGAAATCCAAGAAACCCAGAGCGCCCAGTCGGTAATTGATCGATACGTACACGATGTTGCCGCGGGTGACGAGCGAGCGCCCGGAATAGATGCCCGTCGCCGAGGTGCCAATGGTATTGGCGCCCCCGTGGATGAACACCATTACCGGAAGGGGCTCGCGGCTGGGGTATTCGGGGGCAAGAACATTGAGTGTGAGGCAGTCTTCGCTGCTGGGCTGATACTTCCCGGGAGCCAGCGCCAAGCCCTTCTTGTTCTGGACCGACGCATCGCCGAATGCCGACGCGTTCCGCTCACCTCGCCAAGGCCGCACTGGTCGTGGCGCTTGCAGCCGCAAAGCTCCGACCGGGGGACGCGCGTAAGGAATGCCTCGCCACGCACGGAGTTTGCCCACCCGCGTGCCGCGCAATGTTCCGTCAGCTGTGCGTACGAGTAGACCTGGATTCGTCGGTGCGTCTGCCGCCATAGTCGCGACTATACGTAACTTCTGCCCCCGATTACCGCCGTGCCTCCAACAACCTGAGCCATACTTCGCTGACCGTCGGATACGACGGCACCGCATGCCATAACGTGTCGAGCGGGACCGCACCGACGACGGCAATTGTTGCTGCGTGGAGCAATTCCGATACATCCGGACCGACGAAAGTTGCCCCGACGATTACGTCGGCACCACGGTCGATCACCAGTTTCGCGCGGCCTTCGTAATTGTCACGGAGCAGCGAGGATCCTGCGACGGCAATGTCGATCTCCACGACCTCGACGTCGATACCGTCTGCCCTGGCCTGCTTTTCGGTGCGCCCCACCCACGCTGCTTCGGGCGAGGTGAATACCACCTGTGGAACACGGCCGCTGTCAGCGGAGGCGATGAACCGTGGGTCGACCAGCGCGCGTCCCGCTGCTCGTGCGGCGATCACATCGCCGCACACTCGGGCCTGGTACTTACCCATATGGGTCAGCGGTGACCGGCCGTTGATATCTCCGACGGCATAAAGCCATTCGCCCTGTGCACACAGGTGATCGTCCGTCGGAACGTACGCACCATCGGTCAAACCGACGGACGACAACCCCAACTGCGCCGACGTCGGCGCACGGCCTGCGGCAACAATCAGTTCGTCGACTTCGATCACACCGGAAGAGGTGTCGATGGTGACCGGCCCACCGTGAATGTTCCCTTCACCAGTATCCCGGGCATCGGGTCGCGATACGGAATGGACGGTAGTCCCGAACCGCACGTCGGCTCCCCGTGCGGTGAGATGACGCGCAACCATGTCTCCGGCAAACGGTTCGGCAGATTTCAGCACTGCGTTGCCGCGTACCAGCAACGTCACCTCGGCGCCGAATGACAACAACCACGTTGCGCACTCCGATGCGACGACGCCGCCGCCGATGACGGCAACACGCCGCGGAACTTCGTGGAGATTGGTGGCGTCGCGTGACGTCCAAGGGAGCGCAGCCCGCAGTCCGGGTGTGTCCGGGACCGACGCGGTGGTTCCGGTGGCAAGTACGACGGCCTGGCGGGCGAAGAGCGTGCGGGTGCCGTCGACAACAACGGTCCGCTCGCCGTCCAGAACGCCGTGGCCTTTGATCACGTCGATACCGGCGGACTCGGCCCACTCGACCTGCGAGGAATCGTCGTGGTTGTGGGTGAAGGAGTCACGTCTGGCCAAGATCGCGTCGATGTCCGGCGGCGCGGCGGATACACCTGGCAACGCGCCCGCGTCGTCGAGCACCTGCCCTGGCCTCAGCAGCGCCTTACTCGGCATACACGCCCAGTACGAGCATTCACCACCGACTAGTTGGTGCTCCACGATGGCAGCGGTACGGGTGCTTCCGGCTATTGCGTAGGCCGCGGCGTTCTCGCCCGCCGGTCCGCCGCCGATGACTATGACATCGAATTCTTCGGTCATCGCTCTACGGTATGCCGATCGGGTGGTGATGTGCAGGGTAACCGGTTTGTCGACTGACGGGCCGTGCGGTGACCCTGCGGTGGTTACAGTGGCAGCCATGACGCGGCAGAAGATTCTGATCACCGGCGCAAGTTCGGGTCTCGGCGAAGAAATGGCACGAAGGTTCGCAGCGCGGGGACGCGATCTGGCTCTATGCGCCAGGAGAACCGATCGGCTCGACGCTCTCCGGAAGCAATTGCTCGCCGAGCATCCAAGGATCACAGTTGCGGTGGCAGGGCTTGATGTCACAGAACATGATTCCGTTGTCCGAGTGTTCGGCGAACTTCGCGACCAACTCGGTGGGCTCGATCGGGTGATCGTCAATGCCGGTCTGGGTAAGGGCGCCAAGATCGGTACCGGTAAGGCACACGCGAATCTTGCGACAGCGCAGACGAACTTCGTAGGCGCACTGTCACAGTGCGAGGCCGCACTCGAGATATTCCGCACGCAGAACGCCGGGCACCTTGTACTGGTGTCCTCGATCAGTGCAGATCGTGGACTTCCCGGCACCAAAGCCGCATATTCAGCGAGCAAAGCCGGGGTGGCCGCGCTCGGTGAGGCTCTCAGTATCGAACTGGCGCGCACGCCAATTCGAGTAACCACCCTGCTGCCAGGTTTCATCAAGACGGACATGTCGGCGAGTGCCGGCGACGATTCTTCCTTGATGGCTGAGCTCGACGAGGGCGTCGATGCGATGGTTGCGGCCATCGAAAAGGAAGTGACACGAGCGGCGCTTCCCGGACTGAAATGGCAGGGAATCGATGCTGCACTGCGGTTTCTGCCCAACTCGGTGACGGCGAGGTTCGTCTGATGAGTATCCACAAGTCGAACGGCAAGCCGCGCGTTGTCATTGTCGGCGGCGGATTCGGCGGCCTCTACGCAGCCAAGAAGTTGAAGAAAGCCGACGTCGAAGTAGTTCTGATCGATCGCGGAACCAGTCACGTGTTTCAGCCGTTGCTTTACCAGTGTGCAACCGGGCTCCTCTCCGAAGGCCAGATCGCGAGCCCACTTCGGCACCTTCTGGAAGACCAGAAGAATACGAATGTAGTGCTGGGCGAAGCAAAATCCCTCGATGCCGAAGCTCGGCTGCTGACCGCAAGCAGATTCGACGGTTCGACATTCGACCTACCGTACGACTATCTGATCGTGGCGGCCGGCATGCGGCAGTCGTACCACGGCCAGGACGACTTCATCAAATGGGCGCCCGGAATGAAAACGCTGGACGACGCGCTGGCCATCCGCCGCAGTCTCATTGCCGCGTTCGAAATGGCCGAATCTCTCCCCACTGCCGAGGAACGGCGTCCGTGGTTGACGTTCGCCGTTGCCGGCGGCGGACCGACCGGGGTCGAGATCGCGGGGCAGATACGCGAATTGGCGATGCACGCGCTCACCAACGAATTCAGGTCCATCGACCCGGACGAGGCGCGAGTGCTCCTCTTCCACGGTGACGATCGAGTGTTGCCGTCGTTCAACAGATCGCTGTCCGCGGCTGCCGCGCGCACGCTCGCGAAGATCGGCGTCGAAACGCATCTCGGCGTGCATGTCACCGACGTCGGTGAAACCGAGATCGAGACCACCGACAAGAAGACAAAAGCGAAGCAGCGCTACGAGACCCGCACCATTTTGTGGACCGCCGGTGTCGAAGCAGTGCCGTTTGTCGAAGCGCTCGCCACGGCGCTCGGCGTCAAGCAGGTCGGCGGCGGCCGCATCGACGTCGAGGCCGACCTGACCGTGCCAGGCCACCCGAACATCTGGGTCGTCGGCGACATCATGTCCCGGGACAAGTTGCCCGGTGTCGCCGAAGTGGCTATGCAGGGTGGACGCTACGCGGGGGCGCAGATCGCTGCCCGCGTCGAAAACGGTCGACCGAACGGAAAGCCCTTCAAGTACCGCGATCTCGGTACTGCGGCCTATATTTCGCGTCGCCACGCACTCCTGCAGGCCGGACCGATCCGGATGTCGGGCTTCATCGGCTGGGTGTCCTGGGGAGTCATTCACATCGCGTTCCTCGCGGGTTTCCGCAACCGCGTCAGCACGGCACTGAACTGGGGCGTCACCCTTGCGTCGAAAACGCGCCGGGAACGCGCAATCACATTCGGCGACCCGGAAACCGCACGGCAACCGTACAACTGAGCGAACTGTCGCGGGATCCGACTACTCCGTGGTGAAGACGGGATTCCCGAATTCGTCGATCATGAACCACAGACTACCGACGGCCTGCCCCAACATGTCGCCGGGCACTTCATCGTCCAAGTATCGGTAGACCGGCTTGCCGTTGACCGTCACCTGGAACGAACCGTCAGGTCCCGGTACGGTACCGAGCGCCGCGTTGATCCCCTCGGTCACCGGAGAATCGGTGACAGACGTGACGGCAGGCCAATGCCGGAGGCAGCTCTCGTCGCAGGAATCCCCGGTCGGGTGCTCCTCGTCCGGGTCGTAGATGTAGACGGTCATACCTTCGCCGTCGACGGCAATTGTTCCCAGTGGAGACTCGGCAGTCTTCAGTAGCACCGCGTCGGCTGCGGCCGGCGGCGACAACGATGTCGGCATCACGGTGACGTTGTCCGCATCGGTGCCGGAGTCGGTGGCGTCGTACGAACAGCCGGACGCGGCAAGTGCGGCACTGGCCACAATCGCGAACAACCACTGTCTGCGCATGATCGCTCCATTCGAAGGTGGGCGCTACTGGCAGTGGGGGATACCCGCGAAGGGGCCACGGGAAACGTAGATCTTCCCGCATACTGTCACCGGATGTTCGACGTTGGTCGCGGCATTCACGGGGATGCCAGTTGCAGTTGTACTGCAACAACTTTCGGTATAGATGCAGCGCTGCCGCGTCGAATGGTGATCAGGCGCGTGGCTGTGGCGCAGTGTAGGTAATGCAGTCCGGCGGGACGGATGGCAGGCCTTCGGAGGACCTGAGCTTCTCGGCAATCGAGGAAAGCAGGCTCTGTGACTCGGGGGACAGATCTACGGCTTTACGTGTGAGGGAACGTAATTCGTTGTCATAGAATTCTTCCGCAACCGAACGGTCCTCATCGGGGATCAGTTCCGGATCATGGCGAGGGGTAGGTGCAAAGAAGTACTCGGCGTCGACTCCGAAGAAGTCGGCGAGTGCCAGCACTACCTGCTCAGACGGGTTGGTTCGAACGCCACTGCGCAGCTGCGAGAGATACGGTGTGGAAATTCGGCAGCCACGTTGGGAAAGTGCGTCTACAACTTGCGCATTGGTCAATCGGGGAGGTGTTACGGGGTACAGGGCGTTCAATCGTTCTCGGAACGAATCTGCCACGGTTCCTCCCATTTCCACGGTTCCTCCCTTCGCTTGTGACGTGTGCGCCACAATGTGCTGCATATTTCTGCGATTGCATAGTTATGCGAAGCAGATGTCACATAGTAGACGACTCAAAATTGGATGTTTAGAAATGAGAGTGCTTTTACCTGGGGATATTTGGGTTTTCCGGCTCTGAAAGCGTTTGTGGACAGTGTGATTTGCGACGCGAACTGACCGTTCGTTATCAGAATATTAAATCAGTACCTTCCGGGCGGTTTGTACTGATTTACGCTCTTATGCAGCTGATTTGGCTAAGTTACCGGCCAGTCTCTTGTGCGAGCATACCTTTCGGCTCTGCCAAGGCCTCGACTGGCGAGTTCGCTTGGAGGGAAATGAGCGCTACCAGGGGCGAGCGAAGATGCCGAATTTTTCGAGCGTGTTGCAGGCCAGCGTGCGCAGTGCCTGATTGTCGGCCGATACGAAGCTCACCAGCGACAAGGTGTACGTGGCGTGGTTGCGACTGAGGTATCCGGAGACTCGAGTTGATGTGTTGTCCAGTTGAGCGGCGCTCGCTCCAGGATGCACCGCGCGGAGGGCAAGCCCCGTAGTCCGGTGCCCCTCGAACTGGTCGATGTCGACCGTACCGATATTGGAGCACAAGGCATCTCGCTGACCAGGTCCGTCGGCAAGTCGATGAGCGACTCGGTCCGGGACGACCTGCAGGAGTTCGGCCGGGAAGCCTGCCGGACTCGACATCGGAGGAGCCTCGAACGCGTCACGGCACAATGTGCGAATCTGCGCGAGAGTGGTGGAGGGGGTCAACGGGATCGCGACCATCGCGACCGAATTGTCGACGGAATTGTCTCCCTGGTCAGTGGTACGCACGTTCATCGGAACGCTGAGCGTGACTGCGGCGGTTTTGTTCTCGGCTCGCGCTAGCTCGCCGACACATGCCAGGAACAAGCTGTTGGCGGTACCTCCGGAAGACGTTGCGACGTCATCCCATTGGTCCCGGTCGATTTCCAGAACCGCGGACGTTACCGAGTGTCGTTGGAAGCGCCGAGTGGCGGCGGCCGGTGCGGTGAAGCCGCGGAGTTCGGCTCTGCGCGCCGGACTGACGATCAATCCGCCCACCGCACGGGTGGTTCCGCGCAGAACGCGGCCAACGGTCGAGCGCGCGTCGGTGATATCCGAGTGGCCGGTGCGATCGATCGGCGGTGACGGTTTCCGCTGCATCGCGTCGCTGAGGGCGCCGATCAATCCGCGGGCGTCGGCAAGGACATGGGAACACGTCACGGAGACGACGGTTCCGCCGTCTGAATCGTAGGTCGCGGCGATGCGCCACCCCGGACCTCGTTCCGGGTCAACCGAGAGGAGGGCCGCAGCGTCGGCCCACTCGATCACCGAGTCGGCGGCGATGGGCTCCGAACGAAAACTGAGAGGGTAATGACGCGGGTCGGCGATGAATTCGGGCCGGGCGCCCGGAATTCGCGGCCTGCGCACGCGTCGGCCGAGCGGCCCGGACGCCACCCGTACACACAACTGCTCGAGCTCACTCGGATCGACGATGCTGTCGGTGCGCCATACGCCCTGCATCAGGATCGGCAAGCCGAGACCTCGGTGGGTCCACAGAAACATCTCGTCGACGACACTCAAGCGAACTCCCACCCCAGCAGTGTAGGCGTGGCACGTAGAGGACCTGCGGTTTCTGGCGGCGTACCCGCGATTCGGCGCATACTGGTTGTTACGCCGCGTGGTACGAAGGGCAGGCTGACATGGTCAGTGTCGAGAAGTGGGCTATGTGGGATTCCGCTATCGAAGTGGATGTCACGGAGGGTGCTGCACTGCCCACAGCACACGCGCTGATCGCTGCCGCCATCGAGGACACCGAAGCGCTGTGCGATCTCGGGCGCGGCGACGCCGAAATTCATGCCGTCAATCTGGCTCAGGGGACGCCGGTGAAAGTGACCCGGCGAATGTCGTCACTGTTGCGTTCGGCGCTGTGGGCGGCCCGTATGACGGCCGGTGAGGTGAACCCGCTTGCCGACAACTTCTCGGAGGACGACTCGATTCCGCCGGTCCACCCGACCCCTACATTCGAGGACGTGCAACTCGACGGCGACGTCGTGTACGCGCCGTGGGGAGCTTCGTTCGACATCACGGGAGTGGCAAAGGCGGACACCGTCGATCGAGCCGCGCAAACTGTTGCGGCAGAGCTGCAATGTGGTGTTGCGGTGCGGATCGGCGACGTACTTGCCACTGCGGGGCACGCTCCGGCCGGTGGTTGGCAGATTCCCGTTCCGGGCGGCGAGGACGTCGAACTGGCCAACGGGACGGCGATTGCCACTGCGCACGCCGCCGAACCGCCTTCATGGCAACCGCACCAGGATCGTCCGTCAACAGAATGGGCGCAGGTGTCGGTGATTGCCGACGACGCAGTGTGGGCGTACGCCGCCAGCCGTGCGGCGCTCGTGCGGGGGATAAGCGCCATCAAATGGGTTGAGCAGCAAGAACTTCGAGCTCGATTGGTGGATCAGTCCGGGCGTGTGTACACCACCGAGAATTGGTTCGGTCCGGACGCCGCCTGAGCGTTCGAGCCAGTTGCTCAGGCCCGGCCGCGCTGCTTCCGGTACCAGTTCACCAGGGCGTCGGTCGAGGAATCGCCGAGATCGCTCGGAGCCTCGGCCGACGAGAGTGCAGGCCCCAGTTCCAAAGCTTGGGTCTTGCCGAGTTCGACCCCCCACTGATCGAACGGATTGAGCCCCCACACAGCACCTTCGACAAAAACCTGATGCTCGTAGAGTGCGATCAACTGCCCGACCACCGACGGTGTGAGCTCCTTGGCCAGGATGGTGCTGGTGGGTCGGTTACCCGGCATCACCTTGTGCGGCACCAACTCCGGGGGTGTTCCCTCTGCCGCAATCTCCTCAGCGCTCTTGCCGAACGCCAACACCTTGGTCTGCGCAAAGAAGTTACTCATCAGGAGGTCGTGCATCGAACCTGTGCCGTCAGCCGTGGGCAGATCGTCGGTGGACTCGGCAAAACCGATGAAATCGGCAGGCACCAACCAGGTGCCCTGATGGAGTAGTTGGTAGAAGGCGTGCTGGCCGTTGGTTCCTGGTTCGCCCCAGAAGATCTCGCCTGTCGAGGTTGTCACCGGGGTGCCGTCGGAGCGGACGGATTTGCCGTTCGACTCCATGGTCAGCTGCTGCAGGTAGGCCGGAAAGCGCAACAGGTCATTGGAATACGGCAACACGGCGCGGGACTGTGCACCGAAGAAGTTGGAGTACCAGAGGCCGATCAAGCCGAGAATCGCCGGCGCATTCTCCTCCAGCGGTCGGGTGCGGAAATGCGTGTCGATCTGGTGGAAGCCGTCGAGGAACTCGGCAAAGCGAACGGGGCCGACCGCACACATGACGGAGAGGCCGATGGCGGAGTCGACCGAGTAGCGGCCACCCACCCAATCCCAGAATCCGAACATGTTTACGGTGTCGATCCCGAACGCGGAGACTCGCTCGGCGTCGGTGGACACCGCGACAAAATGCTTGGCGACGGCGGCGACGTCTTCGCTACCCAGACCGGCGAACAGCCAGCGCTTTGCCGCCGTTGCGTTGGTCAGGGTCTCGAGTGTGGAGAACGTCTTTGATGCCACGATGAACAAGGTGGTCTCGGCATCCAGGTCGGCCAGCTGCCCCACCAGATCCACGGGATCGATGTTGGAGACAAATCGGAGGCTGATGCCCGCGTCGGCGTAATGCCGCAGTGCTCGGTACACCATGACCGGCCCGAGATCCGATCCGCCGATACCGATGTTGACGATGGTGCGGATGCGCTTTCCCGTGAATCCGGTCCACTCGCCGCTGCGAACACGATCGGCAAAGGCGCCCATCGACGTCAGAACCTCGTGAACATCGGCGACGACGTCCTGGCCGTCGACAGTGAGGGATGCATCAGCAGGGAGGCGCAGTGCGGTGTGTAGCACCGCCCGATCCTCGGAGGTGTTGATGTGATCACCCGCGAACATTGCGTCGCGACGCTCCTCGACGCCGGCCTCTCGAGCCAGCGCGATCAGCAGGTCGAGAGTCTCACGACTGACACGGTGCTTGCTGTAGTCGATGTGGAGATCACCGGCGTCCACCGTCAACTCGGTTCCGCGAGCCGGATCCTCGTCGAAGAGTTCCCGAAGGTGAACGGCGTGGAAATCGGCGTGATGAGCGCGCAGTTTCTGCCAGGCTGATGTTCCGGTGATGTCAATGCTCACAGTCATCGACTTTAACGGCCCGGTCTGGAAACTTCTGGATGAGTCTCGGCGGCACCCTGGCCTGCTCCGATCAGCCGGTCTGCGAGCAGGGCGGTGCGAGCTGCGGGGCTTAGTGTCCCAGGCGTCCGCGGCCGAGACGCAGGAGCAGCATTGCGAGCGTGTGACCTTCCTGGCCCAGCTCGTTGAAACGCTCGAGCACCTTCATCTCACGACTGTGAACCAGGCGCGGCCCCCCTGATGCCATCCGGGTACGACCGATGATCTGTGAGACCTCGGAGCGGCGCTTGATTGCTGCCAGGATCTCGGCGTCGAGACGATCGATCTCCTTACGAAGTTCGTTGATCTCAGCTTCGCTGCGCGGAACGTCGACGTCGGTCGGAGTGGAGTTTCCCTCGGGTGCCGTTGCCTGCGTGCTCATATGTATTCGTCTCCTCTTTCTACTGCGTGGATCGTGTTCTCAGCTCGGGTCGTTACCGATCCAGCGCCCTGACGAAAAATGCCCCGGATCCGAGTCGGACCAGAGGCAGGTGAGCTGTTCGAAGACTTCACGAGCACCGCGGTCCGGCGCTCGTAAAGTAGTGCCACCGCGCACCGACACTGCGGCAATCGCAGGTGGTTGCGGTGTTGCACAGGCTCAACATAGCGTCCAGTTTGCCATGTTCGGCATCCCAGTTCCAAGTGCCGCCACCGCACTCACACTCTTGTCGGTGGACGCCGGTAGCGTGGACAGACGATGAACATGTATCCAGCAGTCGGTGAGCAGGGCAGTCTTGACGGGCGAGACGGTCTTGACGGGCAGGGCAGTCTTTACGCGCAGGGCGGTCTCTTCGAGCACGATCACGATGGGCCCCAGCACGGTCATTCTGCCCAGCACGGTCATTCTGCCCAGCCGGGTGGCCGAGGTTCCGACGAGCTTCTCGAGGGTCTCAACCCGCAGCAGCGCGAAGCCGTGGTCCATGCCGGTTCACCGCTGCTGATCGTTGCCGGCGCAGGCTCGGGCAAAACCGCAGTGCTGACGCGCCGCATCGCATATCTGTTGGCCGAGCGCGGTGCCACTCCGGGGCAGATCCTTGCCATCACGTTCACTAACAAGGCTGCAGCCGAGATGCGTGAGCGCGTCGCGGCATTGGTCGGGCCGCGGGCCAACAGTATGTGGGTGTCGACGTTCCACTCGAGTTGTGTTCGCATTCTGCGCGCTCAGGCGGCGTTGCTTCCTGGGCTCAACTCCAACTTCTCCATCTACGACTCGGATGATTCGCGCCGGCTCCTGACGATGATCTCCAAGGATCTCGAGCTCGACACCAAGCGTTTCACGGCCAGATTGCTTGCGACGCACATCTCGAACCTCAAGAACGAGTTGATCGACCCAGAGGAAGCAGTCGCGGCCGCGGACAAGGATCCCGCGGAACTGCCCCGCCTGGTTGCGAAGGTGTACGGGATTTATCAGCAGCGCCTGCGCTCGGCCAACGCGCTCGATTTCGACGATCTCATCGGCGAGACTGTGGCTCTGCTTCAGAACTTCCCGCAGATCACGGAGTACTACCGTCGGCGCTTCCGTCACGTCCTCGTCGACGAATACCAGGACACCAACCATGCGCAGTACATGCTGGTGCGTGAATTGGTCGGCGGCGCAGGCGAATCCGACCATGCGGTGGCGCCGGCTGAACTGTGTGTTGTGGGCGACGCCGATCAGTCCATCTACGCGTTCCGCGGTGCCACCATCCGCAACATCGTGGAGTTCGAACGCGATTACCCGGACGCCCGCACGATTCTGCTCGAGCAGAACTACCGTTCGACGCAGAACATCCTCTCGGCTGCCAACGCCGTCATCTCCAAGAACACGGGGCGACGCGAGAAGCGGTTGTGGACCGATTCCGGTGAAGGCGAATTGATCGTCGGATACGTTGCGGACAACGAGCACGACGAAGCATCCTTTGTCGCCTCCGAGATCGACCGGCTGGTCGAGAACGGTGACGCAAAATTCTCGGACGTCGCAGTGTTCTACCGCACCAACAACTCGTCGCGTGCGCTCGAGGAAATCTTCATCCGCCTCGGTGTGCCGTACAAGATCGTGGGCGGCGTCAGGTTCTACGAGCGCAAAGAAGTTCGCGACATCGTCGCTTACCTGCGGGTGCTCGCCAACGAGGACGACACGGTGAGCTTGCGTCGAATCCTCAACACACCGCGCCGCGGAATCGGCGACCGCGCAGAGGCCTGTGTCGCAGTGCATTCGGAGCATCGCAACATCAGCTTTGCTGCCGCGTTGCGGGATGCGGCGGAAGGCAAGGTTGCACTGCTCAATACGCGTTCGCAGAAGGCGATCGTTGCCTTCCTCGACATGATGGACGGGCTGCGCACCTTATTGCCGGCCGAATCTGCCGACGGCAGTGAGTCTTCCGAGCTCGGCGACATCGGTGAAGTGGCCGAGGCCGTGCTCGAACGTAGCGGCTACCGCGGCGAACTTGCTGCCAGCAGTGATCCTCAGGACGGCGCCAGGCTTGACAACCTCAACGAACTTGTCAGTGTGGCAAGAGAATTCAGTTCTGATGCTCGAAATGCTGCCGGACTGATCGACCCGGACGACGAAGAAACCGCAGCGATGCGCGAAGGTGAACCCGATCCAGGTTCGCTGGCAGCGTTCCTCGAACGAGTGTCGTTGGTGGCCGACGCAGATCAGCTGCCCGACTCCGACGAAGGTGTTGTCACCATGATGACACTGCACACCGCCAAGGGCCTCGAATTCCCCGTCGTCTTCGTAACCGGTTGGGAAGACGGTCAATTCCCGCACATGCGGGCCCTCGGCGATCCGGCAGAGCTCTCCGAGGAACGACGCCTCGCCTATGTCGGGATCACTCGCGCGCGGCAACGGTTGTATTTGACACGTGCGATCATGCGCTCCGCGTGGGGTCAGCCGATTCAGAACCCCGCATCACGGTTCATCAGCGAAATTCCCGAGGATTTGATCAACTGGCGCCGCGAAGACCCGGGCACCGGCGGCGGGTTCGGAAGCGGTCGACCCGGTTACGGGGGCGGCCAGGGCTATGCCGGCGGTCAGGGTTATGGCGGTGGCTACGGCAATCAGGGTGGCCAAGGTGGCCGCGGGTACGGCAACACCTCTCGAAACGACTCTCCCGCACCAAGTTTCGGTGCTGCGCGAGGACGGAACAACAACCTGGTTCTTGCCGTCGGCGATCGGGTCAGTCACGACAAGTACGGACTGGGCACAGTCCTCGAGACCAAGGGCACCGGCCCGACCGCAACAGTCACCATCGACTTCGGCAGCGCAGGCAAGGTGCGTCTGATGCTCATCGGCGGTGTTCCGATGGTGAAGCTGTAGGGGCAAGAAGCTCTGGAAAGACTTTCGGCCCGCACCACAGAAAAGGTGCGGGCCGAAAGTTTCGGTTGTGGTGAGCTCAGTCCTGCTCGATACCCAGGCTGATACCGCGCGAGGCGAGCCAGGGGAGGGGGTCGATCTTGTTCTCGCCGGCGAGATGAACCTCGAAGTGCAGGTGCGGGCCGGTGGAGAAGCCGCGGTTGCCGACGGTGGCGATCTGATCGCCGGCCATGACCTGCTGGCCGACGGTGACTACCGAGGTGTCGATGTGTCCGTACACGGTGATGGTGCCGTCGGCGTGCTGCAGGCGAACCCACATACCGAACCCGGAAGCCGGGCCGGAGTCGATGACGGTGCCGTCGGCGACTGCGACGATGGGCGTTCCGATGGGTGCTGCGATATCGACACCGGCATGCAGGGTGCCCCAGCGGCTACCGAAGTTCGAGGTGAAAGTTCCGACAGCGGGGAGGACGAACAGGGGGCGTCGGGCAGCGGCTTCGCGGGCTGCGCGCTCTTCGCTGAAACGCTGTCCCTTGGCGAGGAGGTTACTGAACTGCGACAGGTCGGTCGGGGCGGCGACGTTGAGCACCTGGGGTGCGTCGGCTGCCGTGGTGGAGGACGCTGCGGCGGTGGGCGCGAACTGGGCTGCCTGTGGCTGTGCGGTGGTTCCGATGGTGGAGGACTGGTCGGCAAGTGCGACGTCCGAGTGCCCGACTGCATTGCCCGAGCCGTTGTCGACTACTGCCTGTCCCGCTGCGACTACCGCGCCGGCTGCGACTGCAAGAACTGCGGCGCGACCTTTGAGTGCGGAGGGCGGGGTGGGGATGCGGTGAGCGCCGGTGCGACGAGCCGGGGAGGAGACATCTGCAGATGCCGGTGGCGTGAAGGTCGAGATGCTGTTCACGTCGGACTCGACGGTCTCGAAGTCTGCCGGGTAGGCGTCTACCGAGTCGGAATCTGACGACGTGGAGGATGCGGAGCGAGTGAACATAAGGGAAGAAATCTCAGAACTTTTGGTCTCGGTGTAACGCCGGGCCGAGTGCGTTGGATAAGAGGGCGTGACCTCGTCCGGTTCTGATTCTGTGAACCTGCTGGGCGTGAACTGGCTGTGTCGCATATGCCTGTTCGCTCCTTGGGGTTCGTGATCAGCCTGTGACTTAGCTGGAGTAACGGTAACGAAATGGTTGCGACACGTGCAACCTATACAGCAAACGAGTCGTAGTTTGTGACGTGGCTCACATCCTGACCAGGCAATATGTCGCTTCGGACAAATCGGACCAAGTATCTCGATTGATATCGGGGTGTGTCACAACCAGATCACCGACCTGCGCAGGCGCTACCGTCGAGCAGGTGTCGTCAACACTCCGAAGCTCGTCGGTCCACGCGCCCGGCGATGTTCGCACCGCTCGTCCATTCCCGCCGCCGCTCGCCCTGGCCCTAGTTCTGGGGCTGCTCGGCGCGGTCGCGGTGTCGGCTGCGCCGATTGTCGACGTGGGGAGTGGACCCGGCGCGTCCGGTTCGATCGTGACCGCCTCGATATTTGCCGCGCTGTGCGCGCTCGTGATCCCGGCCGCTGCGATTGTGGTGGCGCATCGTCACCCCGCCCTCTCGGGCGCGCTCTTGGCCGGTGCAGGCGCGCTGTCCTTCGGGGTCGCGATCCTCGATCTGCAATTGTTCGTCGACGCGATCGACGCAAACCGCTTGGAACTTTTCCGTCCGATTTCCGCCGGAGTGATCACCGCGGGTGTCGGGTCGTACGTTGCACTCCTCGGGCACGCACTGTTGGTTGTTGCCGGAATTCTGGGGCTCGTGGTGATTCATCGTGAGTCCGAGCGTGACGGATACGGCAGCGCACACGCTGCCGAGTACGACGGCAGATCCGTAGGCGGACGCATCGGTGCCTGGCCGACGTCCGTATTGATTCTTGCTGCAGGCGCTTACGTGCTGTCGCTGTTCGTGCCCGCCTTCGATTCGCAGGATCCGATCTTTCTCGCCCGCTCCCTCGTGGACAGTCCCGCTGCCAGTGCTGTCGGAACCGCGTTGGTTGCCGTGGCCGTCTTGATCGTCACGGCATCGGCTCTGACGTCGATTTCGCCGTGGGTGGGCGCAGGCGGTGTTGTCGGCGCCGGCGTCGGCGCGCTGGGTGTCAGTGGCACTCGGGTTGTTGCCGGTCTGGCGTCCGGTGACCGGATCGGTGTCGGCGCTGGATCGATCGTGGGTGCCATCGCGGCGGTGGTCATCGTGGGAGTGGGCGCGGTGATACCGATTCTGTCGGCGCGGCGCGAGGCTGCAGCGGCAGAAGAAGCGCGGCCGGTGAAATCCGAAAATCAGGCGCCGTCCGGCGGCTCCAAGAAAGCGCGCCGAGCCGCGATGATCGAGCAGGCCCGCGAAGCGCAGGCTCACGTCACGAAGATGCACCGCATCGCCGGGGCGCTCGGAATTGGCGCCGCTGTGTCGGCCGCACTTGGCGCGTCGTTGCCCATTCTGTCCTTGCCCGGTGGACTCGCCGAACCGTCGATACTCGCGACCCGCATCGTCTTCGTCGCGGCGATCGTTCTCTTCATTGCGTCGCTCGGGCTGTGGATTCCTGGCCGCGCCGTTGCCATTCGGCCGGCCGTGGGAACGCTGTGGACCACCGTCGTCATGGGCATTGCGGCTGTCGTGCAACCAGCTGTCATCGCAACAGATGTTTCGGGTGTCGACCTTGGGGCCGGGGTGTACGTGATGGGCGTCGCCTCCGCGCTCGCGGCCGCTGCCGGCCTGGCGTTGTGGTTCGCCGGAACAGCGGAACGCGAGGAAATCGACACATCCGTGGAGATCGAGGCGAACTCCGTGGTCTGTATCCTCGCCGGACTCGGCGGCGTACTTGCACTCGTCGGCACCGCTCTGCCGCTCTATCGCGGCGCAAATCACACCGCGGCGTCGATCACGCAATGGCCATGGGGCAGTGACGCGTGGGGGATCGACACCTGGGGTCAACTCCTCGTCGGAGTGTCGGTCCTGCTCGCATCCGTCGTCGCCACCCGTTCCCGGCCACCGCGTGCTGTTGCGCTCCTCGTCGGATCGGCGGTCTCGGTGTCGATATATCTCGCCGCGGGACCACTGACGTCTTCACGCATACCGGACGCAACAGTGGGGGCGGGTGCGATCGCAGCGGCGACGGGCCTACTCTTGCTAGTCGTTGCTGCTTTCTTCAGTGCGCGAACAACGCTGTCGATGCATGCCGAGCGGCGGTGAGACCCGCGCTTGACAAATGGTGCGAAGCTGCGTTGCCGATCGGTGACGCCTGCCGCACCTGGCGATGTCGCGTGACATGGGCCACATAGCATGTATGCGGGCGCAAACCGAACGCAGCAACTGGTTAAAGTCCAGAACAGACCCGCTCCTACCCCTCGAGCGGGTGTCAACGCAGACGAGACGGTGAGCAGATGGATCTCTTCGAATACCAGGCGAAGGAACTCTTCGCCAAGCACGGAGTGCCGACTTCGGCTGGGCGTGTTACGGACACGGTCGCAGGAGCACGCGAGATTGCCGAAGAAATCGGCAAGCCCGTAATGATCAAGGCGCAGGTCAAGGTCGGTGGCCGCGGCAAGGCCGGTGGCGTGAAGTACTCGCCCGACGTGGATGCCGCAGTGGCAAACGCAGAAGCAATCCTCGGCCTGGACATCAAGGGCCATGTTGTCAAGAAGCTGCTGGTCGCAGAGGCAAGTGACATTGCCGAGGAGTACTACATCTCCTTCCTGCTCGACCGCACCAACCGCACCTACCTGGCCATGTGCTCGGTAGAGGGTGGCGTCGAGATCGAGGTCACCGCCGAGGAGAACCCCGACGCTCTCGCGAAGATCCCCGTCGACGCAGTCAAGGGCGTCGACCTCGCGTTCGCGCGCAGCATCGCCGAGGCAGGAAAGCTGCCCGCTGAGGTGCTCGACGCAGCGGCCGTCACGATCCAGAAGCTGTGGGAGGTCTTCATCAACGAGGACGCACTCCTCGTCGAGGTCAACCCCCTCGTTCGCACGCCTGACGATCAGATCCTCGCCCTCGACGGCAAGGTCACCCTCGACGAGAACGCAGCGTTCCGTCAGCCCGGCCACGAGGCATTCGAGGATCGCGACGCAACCGATCCCCTCGAGCTCAAGGCCAAGGAAAACGACCTCAACTACGTCAAGCTCGACGGTGAGGTCGGAATCATCGGCAACGGCGCAGGCCTTGTCATGTCCACCCTGGACGTCGTCGCATACGCAGGCGAGAACCACGGTGGCGTCAAGCCCGCCAACTTCCTCGACATCGGCGGCGGAGCTTCCGCTGCAGTCATGGCTGCCGGCCTGGATGTCATCCTGAACGACGCACAGGTCAAGAGCGTGTTCGTCAACGTCTTCGGCGGCATCACCGCTTGTGACGCAGTTGCCAACGGCATCGTCGGCGCACTGAAGACCCTGGGCGACGAGGCCAACAAGCCGCTCGTCGTTCGCCTGGACGGAAACAACGTCGAAGAGGGTCGTCGTATCCTCGCCGAGGCCAACCACCCGCTGGTCACGGTCGTCGCAACCATGGACGAGGCCGCCGACAAGGCCGCCGAACTCGCTCACGCAGCGAAGTAAGGGACTCACAGAACAATGGCAATCTTCCTCACCAAGGATTCAAAGGTCATCGTCCAGGGCATCACCGGCGGCGAGGGCACCAAGCACACCGCTCTGATGCTCAAGGCCGGCACCCAGGTCGTCGGCGGCGTCAACGCTCGCAAGGCCGGCACCACGGTCTCGCACGTTGCTGCTGACGGTTCCGCTGTCGAGCTCCCCGTCTTCGCGACGGTCGAAGAAGCAATCAAGGAGACCGGCGCAGACGTTTCCATCGCGTTTGTTCCCCCGGCCTTCTCGAAGGACGCCATCGTCGAGGCCATCGACGCGGAGATCCCGCTCCTCGTGGTCATCACCGAGGGCATCCCGGTCCAGGACTCCGCTTATGCTTGGGCGTACAACGAGTCCAAGGGCAAGAAGACGCGCATCATCGGACCGAACTGCCCCGGCATCATCACCCCGGGTGAGGCTCTCGTCGGCATCACGCCCGCCAACATTGCAGGCACCGGCCCCATCGGCCTGGTCTCCAAGTCGGGCACCCTGACCTACCAGATGATGTACGAACTCCGTGACTTCGGCTTCTCCACCGCCATCGGCATCGGCGGCGACCCGGTCATCGGTACGACGCACATCGATGCCATCGAGGCATTCGAGAACGATCCCGACACCAAGGTCATCGTGATGATCGGTGAAATCGGTGGCGACGCAGAAGAGCGCGCAGCCGATTACATCAAGGCTCACGTCACCAAGCCGGTTGTCGGCTACGTGGCAGGCTTCACCGCTCCCGAAGGCAAGACAATGGGCCACGCAGGCGCCATCGTCTCCGGTTCCTCGGGAACGGCTCAGGCCAAGCAGGAAGCTCTCGAAGCTGCAGGCGTGAAGGTCGGCAAGACGCCGTCCGCCACCGCTGCTCTCGCACGCGAGATCCTTCAGAGCCTCTAAGTTCGTTTCGCGGAGCGTAGTGCTTCGTGTTGAACTGCAGCTTGTCTGAACTGCAGTTTGTCTGAACTACAGCGCCCGCAATCAGGTTTTCCTGGTTGCGGGCGTTGTTCGTCACTGTGACATGTCTGTCGCCGGGCGGCTCAGACGTCGACCCACGTATCGCCTGCGGTTTCGAGTTGGCCGGCGCCTGAGGTGATCGATGCCACCGTCGACGCAAGGTGTTCGGGGTCGTGAGTGGCAAGTGTCAGAACAGCTTTCGATCCGTAGTCGGTCCCAAGGACCACAACTCCGCGGGCGCGCAGTTCGGCCTCGACGCGTCCGGCCTCCCCATGCCGAATTGCCAAGGTGTGCAACGTTCGTCGCTCGCGGCCGACCAGCGTGGCAGAATCCACCGCAACCGACACTGCGCCGGAATATGCGCGTACCAAACCGCCTGCGCCCAGTTTGATGCCTCCGAAATATCGTGTCACGACCACGATTACGTCCACGAGGTCACGCGCCTTGAGTACCTGCAACATCGGAATCCCGGCTGTGCCGCCGGGCTCACCGTCGTCGTCGGCGCGTTCGGACCGCGACGATGCGTCGTAGCCCACCACGAATGCCGAACAATGATGGCGCGCATCCGGATACAGTGATTTCTGTTCGGCCAGGAACTGTTTTGCGCCCTCGGTGTCGTCGATTCTGCGGAGGGAGGCGATGAACCGCGAGTGCTTCACTTCCGTCTCGACAGTGTGATCCGCGCCGGGAGCGAGAGTGAAGGGCATCTGCCCATTGTCTCCTGTCGGTGTTGGCGTGAGAAGACAAGGCACATAGGCTGGAATCGACAACCGTCCGTCCACGAGGGGAAGCCATGACGTTCACACCGCAAGGGTCAAATTTCGGAGGATCCTCGTACGGATCGCCGACGCCCCCGAACGCAGGCGGTGGGGCCAAGATCGGTTTCTTCTTGACCATCGCGGTAGCCGCGTTGGGAATCGTTAACTTTCTGCTCGGGTTCGCTCCCTTCACCTCGATCACGAGTTCCGGTGTCGGTTCCGACGTGAGCACCACGTCCAGTTTCTTCGAAACCAGTGTCTACGGACTCGGATTCCTTTTTGCCGGCGGTGTTCTGGCTGCGGTGTCATTGCTGCCGCAGCAACGCTACGCAGGGATATTTGCCGCGTTGTCCCTGGTCGGATATGTCTCGTTGGTGTTCACCGCGTTCAGCCTCGGTTCGACGGATTACCTCGACATCGGCTTCGGGTGGGGATTGATCGTCGTCCTCGTCCTCGGCTTTGTGCAGACCGTCGTCGCAGTGGCCGCGTTCCTCTTCGACATCGGAATCCTCAAGGCCCCCGCGCCCAGGCCGGTAGCTCCCCAGGCCTTCGGTCAGGGCTACCAGCAGTACGGCCAGCCGCAGCAGCAGATGTACCAGCAAGGCCAGCCGGGGCAGCCGCAGCAGGGCCAGGCGCAGCAGTACGGGGCCCAGAACCAGCCCTACGGACAGCAGTACGGTCAAACGCCGCAGCCCGGTTCGCAGCAGCAGGGATACGCGAGCGGCTACGGCGCGACACCCGCAGAAACTACCGACACGTCGGGCCAACAATCCCAGCAGTACGGCGGGTACGCGCAGCCGACGCCCCAGTACCCCTCCGGGCAGCAGCCTCCGGCCGGGTACCCGTCTACCCAGCCCGCCCCTGCCCAGCACCAAGCGGGGCCGTACCAGCCCACCCCAGCCCAGCCCACCGGCTTCGAAGCTCCCGCAGCCCCCGAAACCGGCGAGAACACAGACCCAGCGGCCGAGACTCGAGCTTTCGATTCTCGGAACCCCGACGAGCGTCAGCAGTAAGGGGTTTACGGATTCGTCCCGGGCGGCGCGCCTGAGTGCGCGCCGCGATGTCGGGTGAAATCCTCGAGGGGATGAATTCTTTGACTGATCGAACACGACCACGCCCTTCCTCCGGTCAGCAAACACGAGGCCGCACGTCGCTGCGCACACCCACGCCGGAAGCAGACCAGACCAGAACACTGCTCACCGTGGCCTTCCGCTCATCGGGAATGGCGATCCTGCTGATCTCGGCCGTCGTAGTCGTGACGCTGGTATCGGCGAGTAGTGAACTGACCGGAACATTCGGCGCCATCGCAACGACGTGGCTGGCTATTCATCAAGTTCCCGTTGTCATCGACGACGTTCAACTCGGTGTGCTGCCGTTGCTCCCGACCGCACTCATGATGTGGGTGGTGGCGCGGCGATGTGCGTCGGCGGCAACACTCGCCGATACGCGGATAGCAGTAGCGCGACTGGTGGGCGCAGCCGTGGCGGGGCCTCTCACGGTGACCGCGATCTGCCTGGTCGTTGTTGCCGACGCGTCCGCTGCAATCCCGCTGTCGAGTCCCAATGCGTTGAGCGCGTTCGGTTGGGTCGCCGGAATTCACCTGGTAGCCGCGACGGTCGGCGTTGTTGTCGCGCACTGGCAGATCATCGAACCTGAGCTTCCGCGGTGGGCATCCGCCGCCGTTCGCCCCGGTGCCTGGACGACAACAGCGCTGCTGGCAGCGGGATCTATTGCCGTTCTGTGTGCGCTGCTCATCTCCTGGTCCACCGTCGGGGATCTTCTTGCCCGTGGCGGCGGTTTTGTCGGCGTGCTGGGTCTGACCGTGCTGTCGCTGCTTTACCTGCCCAACCTTGTTGTCGGTGCGGTCGCCGTCATGACGGGCGCAAGCGCCGATATCGGTGAGGTGTCCACCAGTGTGTTCGGCAACATAGGCGGCGACCTTCCACCGCTTCCGGTTCTCGGAGCCGTCCCGGCCGGCACGGGCGGAGGGTTCTGGCCAGTACTCCTCGTTGTTCCGGTCGTGATCGGGATTTATCTGGGACGAGACTGCGCACGCCGCGTCGGCGGGCAGGACGGAATCCTCACAGCCGTTGCCGCCGCGTTCATGAGCGGAACAGTGATCGCGCTCCTCGCCCTCGCCAGCGGAGGGGAGCTGGGGTACTTCGGTGCCGTCGAGGTGACCTGGTGGGCCGTCGGGTTCTTGACCTTTGGCTGGTTGGCGCTGTTCGGATCGATCAGTGCACTGATCACGACGTGGTTGCAGCATCGGGCGGTTCCTGCACCGGAGCCCACGGTGACGGCACCGTCGGCCCAGCAGGCTGAAACAGCTGAGTCCGAAGGCGACGACACGAACTCGGACACGGACTCGGACTCGACGGATGAGTCGGTGGACGAAACTGGTTCGGCGCAAGAGTCGGAGACCGAGGAGACCGAGGACACCGACGAGACCGATGAGCCTGCGGAGTCTGCGGAGACCGAGGCGCCGGAACTCACGGCTGAAGAAAGCAAGGCTGCAGAGGTCGAGGTCGACGCTGTAACCGTCGTCGAGGATTCTGCCGAAGAGTCTGCGACCGACCTGCCCTCACCGGTGAAAGACCCCAGCGACTAAGCTGTCGTCTGGCCGATTATCCGGCCACACCATCTTCTAGATCTCAGGAGTAGAGCGCTGACTGCCTCGGCCCACGACCTGCAGCAGACGACGCCTACTCGCGTCGTGGTTCTCGCGTCCGGAGCGGGAACCCTCCTGAAGTCGCTCATCGAAGCGTCGTACACCGAAAACTACCCCGCGCAGATCGTTGCCGTCGGTGTCGATCGTGACTGCGCTGCCACCGAACATGCCGGAGCCGCGGAGATTCCCGCGTTCAAGGTATCGATCAAGGATTTTGCCGACCGCGCCGCCTGGGACATGGCACTGACCTCCGCTGTTGCGCAGCACCAGCCGGATCTGGTGGTGAGCGCCGGCTTCATGAAGATCCTCGGACCCAGTTTCCTGGCGAAATTCGGTGGACGGATCATCAACACCCACCCCGCGTTGCTGCCCGCCTTCCCAGGCGCGCACGCGGTTCCCGACGCGATGGCGTACGGCGTCAAGGTCACCGGATCGACGGTGCATCTGGTCGACGACGGCGTTGACACCGGGCCGATTCTGGCCCAAGAACCTGTGGCAGTGCTTCCGGGCGACACCGAGTCGTCTTTGCACGAGCGCATCAAAGTTGTAGAGCGGCGGTTGTTGGCGGACGTTATCGCCGCTGTCGCTACACACGGAGTAGTTTCCGATGGACGAAAGGCCGTGATCCCCAGTGAGTGAACGCAAGGCTGTGCGCCGCGCTCTTGTCAGTGTTTACGACAAGAGCGGTCTGATCGAGCTGGCAACGGGTCTGCACGAGGCCGGTGTCGAGTTGGTGTCGACCGGCTCGACCGCGTCGAAGATCGCCGACGCCGGCATCCCCGTGACCCCGGTGGAGGCTCTGACCGGATTCCCCGAATGCCTCGAAGGTCGAGTGAAGACGCTGCATCCGCGCGTCCACGCCGGCGTTCTGGCCGACACCCGCAAGCCGGATCACCTCGCTCAGCTCGAGGAACTCGGCATCGCGACGTTCGAACTCGTTGTGGTCAACCTGTACCCGTTCACGGCGACAGTTGCTTCGGGCGCGACGCCGGACGAGTGCGTCGAGCAGATCGACATCGGCGGTCCGTCGATGGTGCGCGCGGCTGCGAAGAACCACCCGTCGGTTGCTGTTGTGGTCGATCCGGCCCGTTACGCCGACGTTCTGACGGCCGTTGCCGGCGGCGGATTCACGCTGCGTGAGCGCACTGTCCTTGCCGCGCAGGCGTTTCAGCACACCGCGTCGTACGACGTGGCTGTCGCGAGCTGGATGACCAGCACCATTGCCGCAGACGAAGACGGCTCGCAGTTCCCAGCCTGGGTCGGTGCCACCTGGAACCGCAGCGCCGTTCTGCGTTACGGCGAGAACCCGCATCAGGATGCCGCTCTGTACGAAAACCCGGCGGCTCCGGCAGGTTTGGCTCAGGCCGAGCAGGTGCACGGCAAGGAAATGTCGTACAACAACTACACGGACTCCGACGCCGCCTGGCGCGCAGCCTACGACTTCGCCGATCCGGCAGTCGCAATCATCAAGCACGCCAACCCTTGTGGCATTGCGGTCGGCGCCGATATCGCCGAGGCCCACCGCAAGGCGCATGCGTGCGACCCGGTCAGTGCTTTTGGTGGCGTCATCGCAGCCAACCGTGAGGTCACCGTCGAACTGGCCGAGCAGATCGCCGACATCTTCACCGAGGTTGTCATCGCGCCGTCCTATGCAGACGGAGCGGTCGAGGTTCTGCAGCGCAAGAAGAACATTCGTGTACTGAAGGCTGCAGCGCCGACCGCTACCGGCATCGAGCTTCGCCCCATCTCCGGTGGCACCTTGCTGCAGCAGCGCGACGTCCTCGACGCCGATGGTGACAACCCGGCCAACTGGACTCTTGCCAACGGTGAAGCGGCAGATGCGGAAACGCTCAAGGATCTGGAATTCGCTTGGCGTGCAAGCCGCTCCGTGAAGTCCAACGCAATCCTGCTGGCTAAGGGCGGCGCCTCGGTTGGCGTCGGCATGGGCCAGGTCAACCGTGTGGATGCTGCGCATCTTGCGGTCCAGCGCGCCGGCGATCGTGTTGTCGGTTCGGTGGCCGCGTCCGACGCGTTCTTCCCGTTCCCCGACGGACTCCAGGTTCTCTTGACCGCAGGCGTCAAGGCTGTTGTTCAGCCCGGCGGTTCCGTTCGTGACAACGAGGTGATCGAGGCTGCCAAGGAAGCCGGCGTCACTCTCTACCTGACAGGTGCGCGCCACTTCGCGCACTGATCAACTTCGTGTGAAGCGGGCCTCGACGTGAATGTCGGGGCCCGTTTTCTTTTGTCTCTCGTGCGTTCAAGGTTTGCGTATCGGGTCAGGCAGCGTGGGTGTGTGTTCCCTGGAGTTCACGCGGAGTTCCGGTGATCACGACGCGGGAAGCGCCGCGGGCGCGGATTTCGCTGATCAAACCGCCAAGAGTCGCTTCGTGGGCCGCGTCGGAGTGCGACAGGTCCAGTGTGACGGCGTAACCGCTCAGGTCGGAGGGCAGATCGGCATACGGGGGCGCGGTGGACAGTTGGTTGACTCGAAGTTTCATGTTGTTCTCCTGCATGTGAAAGGTAAAAGAAAAGGCACCCGAGGCGTTTGCCCTGGGTGCCCGAAAACGGATCCGATCAATCGGTGGATCATTCTCGGGGGACACCGCGCTTGTGGCTGATGTGCTTGTGATTCATCGCCTTACCGGCCATACGATCTGCCGATGTGCCGGCGGAAAAAATGTGTACGGGGGCGGTGCAGCTGCGCCACGAAAGCGCGGATGCAAAGTCCGGGTGAAGCGTCATCTGATCCGTGCCTTTCTCGTTCGGCGTAGCTGGTTAATGGATGACCGTACAGGACGCTGCCAGGGATTGCACCAATAAAAACCAACACAAACGTAAACTCCGTGTGACTTTTGTCCCGGCGTTCTGCGTCGCGCAACTGCTCTTTGTACAGGTCCAGTACCAAAAACGAAAGTCCCCCCGCGATGATTCGCAAGGGGACTTCCATATCGAAAAACAAGGCCGTTCGGTCTGTATGCAGCCCGGGGTGGCGGCTCAGCGGAGTGAGCGAACCCAGGCAGCAAACGGCTCGGCAAACTCGCTCGAATACGGCAGGGGGGCGACGTAATCGGGGCCCGTCGAGTGCTCGTCACCGAGATCCTTGAGTACGAAACTCGCGTTCTTCATCCGTACCGAGGTGAGCGCGGTATGAGCGAGAGCCTCGTCGAGTGCCGCGACCTCGGCCGGAACGATCTGGATGTCCTTGGCCGAGCAACTGGTGAGGACCGGCATGCCGGCTGGAAGCGACGCCACCAGTGCAACCGGGTCCAGTGCATCTTCCTCGGCGAGAGCCTTGGCATTTGCGTACACCAGTCCGGCATTGCGGAGAGGTTCGGGAAGATCGTCGGGAACCGTGCCGTCACTGCGCAACGATTCGACTGCGCCGGCGAGCGCCACTCGAAGCTCGTCAGCCAATTCGACCGGCAACTGCCCGGCCCCGACAACCGCGTCGAGTTGCCCGTGAATCTGGTTGGTCAGAAGGTCGAGGAGCCTGATGCTCAGCGGTTCGACCAGAGCGAGTGCACGGACGCGGGAACCGCCGTGACCGGTGGCCACGGCAAGAGCCACCACCGCGCCGTCGCTGTGACCGATGATGATCAGTCGCTCGGCGTCGACGCCGGGTTGCGCTGCCAGGAAGTCGAGACCGGAAGAGGCCGCGTCGACGTACGTGTTGAAACCGAGATCTGCGATGTCGTCGACCTCGTACGGTCCCAAGCCGGTTTCGCCGCTGCCGATCTTGTCGTAACGCAGACTCGAAATGCCCTGTTCTTCAAGGAGATCCGCGATGAACCGAAGCGTACCGATATCGCCCTCGAGGAGTGCGCTGTCGCCGTTGCGATCGGTGGGACCGCTACCCGCCAGGATGAGCGCGGCAGGTGTTTGTTCGTCTGGGGTGGTGGCGAGGCGCAGACTCCCGAAGAGGGTGATGTCGCCGGATTGAAACGTGATCTCGGTGTCGGACATGACGACCTGTCTACCAGGTTCGGATGTTCAGGCGGTACGCGCACTGCGGAGGCGGCGCAGGCCCCGCCAACTGAACCACAAGAGCGCGGCGAGCAGCGGAATGATCAGGAGCGGAAGGATCATCGCAATCAACGACGTGAAGAACGTCAGCACGTCCTCGACCACCGAGAGCACAGGGTTGGCGAGCCCACCGGTGGTTGCCGTACTGACCGCTCGCGCGCCGGTCTGCGCGGAGCTGAAGGTCAGTGCCGTTGGTGCCCCGACGATGATGGCGGCTATCCCCGCCACCGCAGGATCAAGATGACTGAACGCGGCCCAGGCCGCGATCACCCCGGCGATGGGACCGGTGACATTGCCGACCACGGATAGCGCGTTGTCGACAAAGGGAATGAGGTCGGCACCCAATTCGACGACCGCGGCGATCGCCAGCGCCACCAGAGCGCCGGTCGATCCGATCCACTGCATCGACTCACCGACGGTGATCCCGAACAGCTCGAAATGGACGGCAGCGCTCAGCATCAGCAGCGGCAGGAACGTTCGCATCCCCGAAGCTGCGGCAAGGCCGAGGCCGAGCATGGCGGGTAAGACCCAGGTATCCATGGGTGGAGTTTAGGTCTGGATTTCATCGCGTACGGGTATAAAGGCACACACCAAACCATCGGAAAGGAACTTTCATGCCGACCATGTTCTTCCTCAACCTGCCCGTCAAAGACCTGGGCAAGGCCACAGCCTTCTACGAGGGGCTCGGGTACGCCAAGAACCCACAGTTCTCCGACGACAACGCGTCGTCTATCGTCATCAGCGACGAAATTGTCGTGATGTTGCTGGCAGAGCCATTTTTCAAGACCTTCACGTCGAAGGAAATTGCCGATACGTCGACGTCGACGGAAGCGCTGTTGGGTCTGTCGGCGGAGACTCGCGAGGCAGTGGACACCATCGTCGACAAGGCTCTGGCAACAGGTGGCAGCGCTGGAAATGCCACTCAGGACCACGGATTCATGTACTCCCGCAGCTTCCAGGATCCCGACGGCCACATCTGGGAAATCATCTGGATGGACCAGTCTCAGGTGCAGGGCTGACCTCGAATCTTTCTCGGCGCGCGGCGCAATCGCGCAAATGCTCGTAACTTGGTGTGGTGACTGTCGCCAAGACCCTCGGTGAGCTACGCGCCGCCGGACACGTGCAACGAAGTGTCAAAGAAGAAATTCGGGAGAACCTTCTCGCCGCGTTGCGGGACGGCCGCGATCCTTGGCCCGGCATAGTCGGGTTCGAGGACACTGTCGCTCCGCAACTCGAGCGGGCCCTGATCGCCGGCCACGACGTCGTCCTACTCGGCGAACGTGGGCAGGGCAAGACAAGAGTGCTTCGAACGCTCAGCTTGCTGCTCGACGAATGGACGCCCGTCATCGAAGGATCGGAGCTGGGGGAGCATCCCTACGAGCCGATCACGCCGGCTTCGATTCGTCGAGCCGAGGAACTGGGCGACGACCTGCCGGTGGTGTGGCGCCACCGCAGCGAGCGGTACTCCGAGAAACTCGCGACGCCTGATACCTCGGTCGCGGACCTGATCGGTGACGTCGATCCGGTCAAGGTCGCGGAGGGCCGCAGCCTCGGTGACCCAGAGACCATTCACTTCGGCCTCGTACCCCGAGCGCACCGCGGAATTGTGGCGATCAACGAACTTCCGGACCTCGCCGAGCGCATCCAGGTGTCGCTTCTCAACGTGATGGAAGAGCGGGACATCCAGGTTCGTGGATACACGTTGCGGCTCCCGCTCGACGTACTGTTGGTGGCGAGCGCCAACCCCGAGGACTACACCAACCGCGGGCGCATCATCACCCCGCTCAAAGACCGTTTCGGTGCTGAGATCCGTACCCACTATCCGGTCGAGTTGATGGACGAAATCGCTGTGATCGAGCAGGAAGCGCATCTCGCAGCGGAGGTTCCCGAGTACCTGCTCGAGATCCTTGCCCGCTTCACTCGACTGCTCCGTGAATCCACGTCTGTCGACCAGCGTTCGGGTGTGTCGGCACGGTTTGCTGTGGCCGGTGCCGAGACCGTCAGTGCCGCAGCAGTACGACGCGCCGCGGTCCTCGGTGAGGCGGATGCTGTTGCGAGACCGGTAGATCTGGAATCGGTCGTGGAAGTTCTGCGCGGCAAGGTGGAGTTCGAATCCGGCGAAGAGGGCCGCGAACTGGAAGTGCTCGAGCACCTGTTGCGTCGAGCGACGGCAGACACCGTTCGGGTGCGCCTCGGTGGAATCGACCTGGGAATGTTGGTTGCCGCCGTGGAGATGGGCAATACCGTCGTCACGGGTGAATCCGTCACGGCCAAGGCGCTTCTCGAAGAACTGCCCGAGATCGAGGTTCTGGACGAGATCGCCGAACGTCTTGGTGCCCAATCCGACGGTGAGCGTGCCGCTGGTGCCGAGTTGGCGCTCGAAGGGCTCTACCTCGCGCGCCGGATCTCCAAAGATCAAGGCCCGGGCGGCCGCTCGGTGTACTCGTAAGGAGCGGGCGATGATTCACAATCCGCGCTATGGGCCGTACGACGGCGGCCCCGATCCGCTGGCACCGCCGGTGGACCTGCGCGATGCGTTGGCGGCGATCGGTGACGACGTGCTGTCCGGGACGTCGCCTCGCCACGCGCTGCGCGAGCTTCTGCGGCGCGGCAACCGGGACATGCGTGGGCTCGACGACCTTGCCGCCCAGGCCAATCGGCGTCGACGTGAACTGCTGCGCCGCAACAACCTCGGCGGAACTCTCGACGAGGCCCGGAAATTGCTGGACAAGGCGGTGCTCGAGGAGCGCAAGGAGTTGGCGCGCGCTCTCGACGACGATGCCAGGTTCAACGAAATGCGCATCGAGGAGTTGCCGCCGTCGACGGCTCAGGCAGTTCAGGAACTGGCCGATTACAACTGGCGCAGCGAGCAGGCGAGAGCCGACTACGAGAAGATTCGTGATCTTCTCGGACGCGAGGTTCTCGATCAGCGTTTTTCGGGAATGAAGCAGGCACTCGAGGGCGCTACCGACGAGGATCGTGAGCAGATTCGCCAGATGCTGGCCGATCTGAATCAACTGCTCGACGCTCATGCACGTGGGGTTGACACTCCGGAGCAGTTCACGGAGTTCATGGACAAATACGGAGAGTATTTTCCCGACAACCCCAGCAATGTCGAGGAACTTCTCGACTCCCTCGCGCAACGCGCCGCTGCCGCGCAGCGCCTACGAAACTCGCTGTCTCAAGAGCAACGTGACGAGTTGGATGCTTTGGCGCAGCAGGCTTTCGGTGATCCGAGCCTGATCGACGAACTCGGCAAGTTGGATCAGCATCTGCAGGCCGCCCGGCCGGGGGAGGACTGGGAAGGTTCGCAGCAGTTCCGCGGGGACAACGGAATGGGCTTGGGTGAGGGGACTGGCGCACTGTCCGATATCGCCGAGCTGGAATCGTTGGCCGATCAACTCTCGCAACAGTATGCGGGCGCAGGGCTCGACGACATCGACCCCGAACTGCTCGCGAGGCAACTCGGTGACGAAGCCGCAGCTGACGCTCGCACCCTGGCCGACCTCGAAAAGGCCTTGCAGGAACAGGGTTTCTTCGATCGGGCACCAGACGGCCAATGGCGCTTGTCGCCCAAGGCGATGCGCCAACTCGGACAGACGGCACTGCGCGACGTTGCCGGTCAGTTGTCATCCAGAAACGGACAACGAGATACGCGTCGGGCCGGGTCGATGGGCGAACCGACCGGAGCTTCCCGAGAATGGGAATTCGGGGACACAGAACCCTGGGACGTCACGAGAACGATCACCAACGCTGTGCTTCGTGACCCGGGCCGAATGCCGGTGCGGCTGAGCGTCGTCGACGTCGAAGTTGCCGAAACGGAGCAGCGTAGTCAGGCTGCCGTCGCATTGTTGGTGGACACGTCGTTCTCCATGGTGATGGAAGATCGGTGGGTACCGATGAAGCGCACCGCGCTGGCGCTCAATCATCTGGTGAGCACCCGCTTCCGCAGCGACGAACTGCAACTCATCGCCTTCGGACGCCACGCGCATGTATTGAACCCGTCGGAGTTGGCGGGACTGGACGGCGCGTGGGATCAGGGAACCAACCTCCACCATGCACTCTTGTTGGCGGCCAGGCACCTTCGACGCCATTCCAACGCGCAGCCGGTGGTGCTGATCGTCACCGACGGTGAGCCGACGGCTCATCTCGAAGCGGACGGAGAAGCACGGTTCGACTACCCGCCGAGTGCGCGAACCCTGGGACTTACGGTTCGCGCACTCGACGCGGTGGCCAGACTGGGCGCCAAGGTCACGTTCTTCCGGCTCGGTGAGGATCCCGGTCTGGCCAGGGTGGTCGACCGAATGGCGCACCGGGTGGGCGGACGCGTCATAGCTCCTGATGTCGACGGCCTCGGCGCAGCCGTGGTCAGCGACTACATGCGGGGCCGTCACTAGTTTTGTTCGGCCGGCTGATGCTGGGTGATGCAATGGATGCCGCCGCCGCGTTCGAACAGAGGCCTCGCGTCGACGGTGACGACGGTGCGTCCTGGATAGGCGGCTGCAAGAATCTCGACCGCTTCCGCGTCGGCGGGATCGTCGAAGCTGCAGGCGATCACTCCGCGGTTGACCACGAGGTGGTTGATGTAGCTGTAGTCGACGAATCCCTCGTCGTCGCGCAGGATCTCGGGAGCGGGAACACGGATGACCTTCCACGGCCGTCCGCCGACATCGGTCGAGCGTTCGAACAACTCGATGATGGTCTTGCTGACGGCGTAGTCGGGGTGCATGGGGTTGCGCTGGTCGTGGACCAGTACCACTCCGGGGGACGAGATGGCAGCGACGATGTCGACGTGTCCGCGCGTTCCGTAGGTCTCCTGATCGCGAGTCAATCCGCGGGGAAGCCAGATCACGTGCTTGGCGCCGATGGTGCGGGCGAGTTCGGCCTCGATGTCCGCCTTTGTCAGATCGGGATTGCGCCCCGGATCGAGTTGGACGGTTTCGGTGACCAACACGGTGCCGAGGCCGTCGACCGCAATGCCGCCGCCCTCGTTGACGAGTGGTGAGTCGATCAACTGGGCGCCGGACTGTTCGACGACAAACGCTCCGATTTTCGAGTCCTTGTCCCACTGCGCCCAATCCTGTGCGCCCCAGCCGTTGAACACCCAGTCGACTCCGCCGAGGCGGCCCTCGTCGGACAAGACGAACGTCGGCCCGATGTCGCGCATCCAGGCGTCGTTGAGAGGTGCCTCGACGATGTCGACCTTCTCGGACAGGTACTTTCGTGCTTCTTCGACCTCCGCCGGGTCGACGGCGACGGTGACCGGCTCGAATTCTGCGATGGCGTGGGCAACTGCAGCCCACGTCGACCGCGCTTCGTGCTGCTGCTCCGCAGTGTCCCCGAGGGAGTATCCGGCGCTGGGGTAGGCCATCCAGGTACGTTCGTGCGGTTCACTTTCCGCGGGCATGCGCCAGGTCATCAGTTGGCTCCCGCGGTGTTCACCGGTGCGGTCAGGGCCGCGTAGGTGTCGGGTCGGCGGGTTGCCAGGAACGGGAACAGTGCAAGCCAGTCCTCGCGCTGCTGAAGATCGAGATCGGCTACCAGCACAGCGGATTCGTCACGGGGTGCCTGAACGAGGATGCGTCCGTACGGGTCCGAGATGAAGGACGAACCGTAGAAGGTGATGAGGCCTTCGCTGCCGTGCCGGTTGGGGACGACCATGAAGGTGCCGTTCGCGATACCGTTTCCGACGATTACCTGCTGCCACAGCGGTTGGGTGTCGAAGTTCGGGTGATCGGGCTCCGAGCCGATCGCCGTGGGGTACACCAGGACCTGTGCACCGGCGAGTGAGTAAGCGCGCGCGACCTCGGGGAACCACTCGTCCCAGCACGTCGGGAGTCCGAACTTGGCGCCGAGTGCCTCGTGAACGGGGTACGCGTCCTGCGCCGGGCCTCCTCGGAAGTACGTGTCCTCGTAGTACCCGGCGGTCACCGGAATGTGGAGCTTGCGGGTTCTCCCGAGAAGTTCACCGGCGGGCGAGACGAGGATGGCGGTGTTGAAGCCCAGTCCGTCCTCGGCCTCGCTGCGCTCGTACAGCGACGCATGAACGAGGACCTGGTTCTCGGCGGCAGCCTTGGCTGCGAAGGCGAGCGTGGGTCCGGTGAGTAGGTCTTCCGCTTCGCGTCCGGGATTGTCGCCGGCGGGGGTGGAGGCCGGGTAGCGGCTGAGCGTCAGCTCCGGAAGGAAGACCACTGAAGCGCCCAGCTTGGCTGCGGCCGCGATGCCCTCGCTCAGTTCGGTGTGGATGTCGCTGCGGTCCTCGTGCCAGCGATGTTGGACGAGGCCGACGCGCAGTGGGGCAGACGTGGACTGCGCTGTCGCGGCCGGCGACTCGGGCGGAGTGAGGGCGGTGATCGTCAGCATGGGGTTTCCTCAGTACTCGGATGTTCGACGTTCAACGTAAAACGAATGTGATTCGTTAAGTATGGTGGGTGAGCGCTGATTGATCAAGGACTTTCGAGGAATTGTTTTTTTGCGGCGCACCGAACGGTGTGGATCACTACAGGAGGACATATGCCGCGGCCATCGCAACGACTGCTCTCGCCCGAAATCATCACCGAGGCGGCAATCGAATCGGTGGACGAAACCGGCGACTTCACCATGCCGGGACTCGCGGGAAGACTGAAGGTGCGACCGTCCTCGTTGTACAACCATGTGTCCGGGCGGGCCGAGATCGTCGAACTGATGAGAGCTCAATTGATGGCGGGCATCGACCTCCGATCGGTTGACGGTTCGTGGACCGACACCGTAGCGGCGTTGGCGTCCGAATATCGGCGCAGCTATGCCGAGCATCCTCGCTTGATCCCGCTCTTCACTGCCCAGACGGTGCAAGCCGGTGTTGCCTTCGGTCTGTACAACGCACTGGCGCAGGCATTTTCGGACGGTGGGTTCGATCCGTCGGCGACGCTCCACGCGATCACGACGGTAGACAGTTTTGTTCTCGGTTCCGCGCTCGATCTGGCAGCGCCCGAGGTCCAATGGGCCGCCGGGCCGGAAGTGAACGACGCGATGAAGGCGGCATTGGCAACGTCCGGGAAAAATCCCGAACGTGCCGATGCCGCCTTCGAATTCGGTTTGCGCGTGCTGATGGCTGGGTTGGTTGCCCAGTCTCCTAAGTCGAGCTGAGATCGCTTTCGTCGCGCAACGCGACCGTGTCGCGGTTGAGGGTCTTGCCCTCGAAGAACTCCGGGTTGCGCACGCGCATCACCATCATCAGTACGGCGCCGAGGATCAGGATTCCGAAGCCCAGGAAGAACACCAGGCCGATTCCGCCGATCGAAGCGCCACTCGCATTCTCGGGATCCATGCTCTCTTGGATCGAGATGACGAACACCGCGAGCAGCATCAGGCCACCCAGTAGCGGGAACGCCAGTCGGAAGACGAAGTTGCGCATGCTGTCGAACACCGTCCGGCGGAAGTACCAGACACACGCAAATGCCGTGATGCCGTAGTACCAGCAGATCATGATGCCCAGCGCAGCGATCGTGTCGAGGAGAGCGCTTTCGGAGAGGAACGTGACAACGGTGTAGAACACCGCCGTCACAACGCCGGCAACCACGGTCGCGTAAGACGGCACCAGGAACCGCGGGGATACCTCGGCAAGCTTCTTGGGGAAGGCTCCGTAGGCTCCCATCGCGAGCATGGTTCGTGCGGCCGGGAGGAACGTGGTCTGGAGGCTGGCGACCGAGGATACGAAGACGGCAAGGAAGAGGAGCATGCCGCCCCAGTCGCCCAGTACGGGGTCTGCCAATGCGCCGAAGACGTTCTCCGAATTCTCGGGATTTCCGAGGCCGAGGCCTTCCTCTCCGACGCCGGCGTACATCATCGCGGCAACGGCAACCAGCAGGTAGGTCAGGAGAATGGTTGCAACACACAGTAGTCCGGCGCGGCCCGGGGTCTTCTTGGGGTTCTTCGACTCCTCACCCAACGTCAGGCACGTGTCCCAGCCCCAGAAGGCGAAGATCGATCCGGTCAGTCCGATGACAAAAGCGCCGATGGCGAGTCCGCTGAACGGGTTGAACCAGCTGAGGTCGAACGACAATCCGGCCGGGGCGTCTCCGGCACCGACGTGAACGAGTGCGACGACGGCAAAGACGACGAGCAGCACCATCTGGAAGCCGACGAGTGCGAACTGCACGCGCTCGCTCGTGGTGATTCCTCGACTCGCTATCCAGGTGGCCAGGGCGATGAACACCAGCGTCGTGCCGACATTGACAAGTTTGTTACCCGGTAGATCCGCGATCGACGGATTGTCGACCACCCGTGCGATGAACAGATAGAAGAAGTCGACGGCAATGGCGGCGAGATTCGAGAGCACGATGATGGTGGCGATCACCATGCCCCAACCGCACATCCAGCCGACGTACGGGCCGAATGCCTTGGTGGACCACGTGAATGACGCCCCGCAGTCTGGAGTATCGGAGTTCAGTTCGCGATATGCGTACGCGGTGAGGAACATCGGAATGAAGCCGGCGATGAAGATGGCGGGCATCTTGAGGCCGACGGCGGCGACGATCAATCCGATACTGGCGGTCAGGGTGTAACCCGGTGCCACGGAAGAGATTCCGAGAACTGCGCCGGAGATCATCCCGATCTTGCCGGTGGCGAGACCTTTGGAACTCAGTTCGTTGCCTGCAGGTGGCTGCGAAGTTTCGTTGCTCGTCATGACAGTGCCTCCGGCTGGGTGAATTCGTGCTTGGGCACTACGACCATGGGAACGGGCAACACGCGCAGCATCTTGGCGGCGGTGGAGCCCAGAAAAAGTTTGCGCGGCTGCGCGAGGCGACTGGAACCGACCATCACGAGATCGCCGTCCTGCCAGTCCAGTTGACGCACTGCCGATTCCACAGTGGAACCGTCGGCGATGATGACCTCGATCGGAACATCCTCGGGGAGCGCAGCCCTTGCGACGTCGAGTGTGTCCTGAGCGTGACTTCGCGCGCGCTCTCTCGCCGACTCGGCAGTGTCGCGGTGATCGCGGAGATCGTTCTGCGGGTCCAACGCCACCAGTGAGACCAGGCGCAGCGGAACGTGCATTTGTTCGCTGGTGCGCACAGCCGTGTTCAAGACGATATCGGCGCCGACACGGGTACCGAGTGCACACGTGATCTCGCGGATCGCCGACGCCGACGAGTGTCGGGTTCCGCGCGGTGCCAGTGCAACCGGGACGTGGGCCGAGTGCAACAGTTCGGTGGACACCGAACCTATCGAGTGGCGGCCGAGCAGACCGTCGCCGGACGCACCCACCACAATCGCCAGCGCGCCCAGTCGGTCCACTTCGTCGAGTAGTCCCTGAGCAAACGACTCGTGGAAGCTCAGATGTACTTCGACCGGGATGTCCTCGGGCACCGACGCTCGAGCCTCGGCAAGCCACTCGTGCGCGCGGGCGGCGAGGATGTCGTCGTAGCCGGGTTCCGAGGGAATCTTGGCCGGGAGGGTTCGGTCCGGAGGGAGCACCATGCAGATGTCGAGTTGCGCGCCGAGACTGCGCGCGAGCTGCGTCCCGAGGACCAGCCCGTCTTTACCGCTGGGTGTGGCGAGGTATCCGACGATAAGGCGCATGGTGGCTCTTTTCCGGATTGGAGGAATCTGCTGTGCGCCTTTGTTAACCGCGGGCGGTTAACAAAGGCGCACAGCAGGAAGGGGCGGCGACTCAGTCGTGCGAACTCATGACGTGCTTGAGGCGGGTGTAATCCTCGACTCCGTAGGCGGAGAGATCCTTGCCGTAGCCGGAGTACTTGAAGCCGCCGTGCGGCATCTCGGCGACGAGCGGGATGTGGCAGTTGATCCACACCGCTCCGAAGTCGAGGGCCGCGGAGAGCCGTTGGGTGACACCGTGATCCTTGGTCCAGATGCTCGAGGCAAGGCCGAACCGAACGTCGTTGGCGAGGGCGATCGCCTCCTCTTCGTCGGAGAAGCTCTGGACCGTGAGGATGGGACCGAAGGTTTCTTCCTGCACGATGTCGTCGGACTGCGCGACACCGGTGATGATCGTCGGCTCGAAGAAGAATCCGGTTTCGCCTGAACGCTTTCCACCGGTCACGATCGTGGCCGACGCCGGCAGGTTCGCGATCTTGTCGCTCACGGTGTTGAAGTGGTTGATGTTGTTGAGCGGACCGTAGAACGCATCAGGGTCGGAAGGCGCGCCGGGGCGCAGCTTTTCGGCGTTACGCACCAGTGCGTCGACAAGCTGATCGTGAATGGATTCGTGGACGATCACGCGGGTGGCTGCGGTGCAGTCCTGGCCGCCGTTGAAGAACGCGGCCTCGGCGATGCCGGTTGCGGTCTTTTCGATGTCGACGTCGTCGAACACGATGGCCGGTGCCTTGCCGCCCAGTTCGAGGTGGGCGCGCTTGAGTTGCTGCGCTGCGGATACGGCGACCGCGATGCCTGCACGTACCGAACCGGTGATGGAGACAAGACCGAGGGCCGGATTCTCCACCAACGTCGCGCCGGTACTGCCGTTGCCGAGCACGACGTTGAACACGCCGTCCGGCAGGATTCCCTTGGACAGCTTGGCCAGTACCAGCGTGCTGCCCGGTGTGGTGTCGCTCGGCTTGAGGACGATCGTGTTGCCGGCAGCGAGTGCGGGCCCGATCTTCCACAGCGCCATCATGAACGGGTAGTTCCACGGCGTGACCTGACCGACGACGCCGATGGGCTCACGACGGACGTAGGAGGTGAAACCCTCCATGTATTCCCCGGCGGCCTTACCTTCGAGGAGGCGGGCAGCGCCGGCGAAGAAACGCATCTGATCGGCCCCGACCTTGACTTCCTCGTCGGCGATCATCTGGTGAGCCTGGCCGGTATTTGCGCTCTCGGCGGCGACGATTTCGTCGCTGTGCGCTTCGATCGCGTCGGCGAGTTTGAGAAGCGCGGCCTGACGGACACTCGGCGTTGTCTTGCCCCACGTCTCGAATGCGCGTTGTGCGGCTTCAACGGCGGCGTCCACATCGGCTTTGGTCGAGATCGGAGCACGCCCGACGATGCTTTCATCCACCGGGCTGATCAGGTCGAGCGTTTCCGTCGCGGACGAGGCGACAAATTCACCGTTGATGTAGTTCTCGAGTACGACGATCGACATCGGTACCGGTTCCTCTCGCGGTCGAACGAGTTCGCAGTCCAGACGAAGCGCCACGAACCCGCACTGTGTGGGGCTGTGTCAGCAAGTGTGCGCTGACTCACAGATTTCGACAGCTGCCAAAAAGTCGAAATCTTTTGGGATCGACGCGCCGAGTTGTACAGTCCAGCGCATGACGATCCCCGTGCGGTGGATGTTGGCGCAGGAAGACCTTGCTTTGGAACTCAAAGGCGGGGCAGAAGGCGTCGGTCGAGAAATCACGTTTGCGCACGCCACGGAACTGCTTGACCCGTTCCGTTGGCTGACCGGAGGTGAATTCATCCTCACGACCGGCATCAGATTGCCGTCGACTGCGCAGAAACGTGGGCGGTATCTCCGCATGCTCGACGCGGCCGGCGTGGCCGCTGTCGGATTCGGCACCGGGCTCTCGTACCCCGAGGTGCCGGTCGACCTGGTTACCGTCGCTGACGAAATCGGCCTGCCGTTGATCGAGGTGCCGTTGCCGACTCCCTTTGCCGCTGTGGTGAAACGAGTGATGAGCCGGTTGGCCGAACAGGAATACGAAGCGGTTCTGCGGGCATCGCGGGCACAGCCGAAGATGACGCGCGCCGTTATCGCCGGTGGAACCGCCTCGACGGTGCGTGAACTCGCCATCGCGACGTCGGCGACCGTCCTGTTGCTCGACGTGGCCGGTCGGGTGCTCGAGAGTTACCCCGAACTGCCGGCCGACGACGTGATCGAGGAACTGCGGGGGACTCTGGGCGGCGGCGCGTCCAGCAGCGTCACCCTCGCGAGTTCGGGGGCGTCCATCGCGGCGCAACGGATATCCGTCGGCCGAACACTTCACGGATACCTGGCGGTGATCAGCGCGTCGTCACTGAGCTACGTCGACCAGATCCTACTTGGTCACGCAAACTCGTTGCTGGCGTTGGACTTCGAGAAGCCGGCTAGGTTGCAGGCAACGCAGAATCAACTGAACTCGCACGCGCTTGGCCTGCTGTTGACCGAGGATCGCGATCCCGCGCCGGCGTGGCAGCAGATTCGGGCAGCGGCAGACGGGGACGGCATGATCCGTGGTCTCACGGTGCTGGCCGACACGCCCGACATTGCGACGCGCGTCGCGGGAGAAATTGCGTCGTTCCTGAACAAGGCCGGCCGGCAACTCTTCTCACGTATCCACGATGCCCGGGTCACGGTTGTTCTGCGTGGAACCGACGACGTCGACTTCGTTCGAGCGCTGCTGCGAGATGTGTCGACCGGTGACCGCCGTTCGTTGCGGGTGGGACTGAGTGGTAAACGTGAGGTTCTGGCACTAGCGGACACGGTCGAGCAATCACAGCTCTGCGCGTCGGCGGCGGAAACCGGTGGGGAGCCTTTGGAATTCGCAGCTCTCACAGGGAGCGTGCTACTCGCGTTCAGTTCAACCCGAGAAGTGCTGAACACGTTGGCGGAAACGATGATCGCCCCGCTCGATCGCTACGACCGCGACAACGGCACCGAACTGCTGGCGTCGTTGCGCGCTTTCCTCGAAGCCAACGGGCATTGGGAAGCAGCGGCTATCGCCATGGGCGTTCATCGGCATACGTTGCGCAGCCGAATTGCCAAGGTGGAGACGCTGATCGACTGCAGTCTGGACGTGGCACGGGTGCGAGCGGAGTTGCTACTCGCGATCATTGCCCGGCAGTCGTGACCGCTGAAACGAGCGGTCACGACTGCGATCGGGTTATCCCTTGACTCGGGAGACGATGTCGGCCGCCGTCCGTTGTCCCATCCGCACAGCGCCGTCCACGTGCTGGTAGCCTTCGGCCGCAATGTCGGAGCAGGAGAAGTGAATCGGGCCGACCGGTGTCCGTGAATCGGCGCCGTACCGGTGCAGACCACCGAGATCGAAGCTCGCGGCGTACGCGCCTCGGGTCCATTCCTCCGAACCCCAGTCGGATTCGTAGTACACGATCGGCTCTTCTGCCTTCGGGCCGAGGAAGCGGGCGATCGACCCGAGAATCGTGGCCTTACGCTCTTCGGCGGAAAGCTCGAACATCGCGTCCGCCTTCTCGTCGGAGACGAAGGCGACCAGGGTGCCTCGAGTGTCCTCGTGGTTGGTGTTGTCGTACACCTCCTGAACGACCTCGGACGCGCCGAAACCGGTGCCGGACAAGCCGTCTTCACGCCAGAACGGCGTCTCGTACACGGCGTGCACCTTGATGACCAGACCAAGGGACTGGTGCTGGTGCATCTGGTGCTGACGGCGCGGCAGCGGGGGATCGTAGGAGATCCGAGAGTAGAGATTGGGCGGGACAGCCAGGATGACCTTTTTTGCCTCGACGCGAACGTCACCGTCCGCCAACACAACTGCACCGTCTTCGGTCCACTGCACGGTACGCACGGGAGCGTTGAGGAAGACATCGTCGCCCAGGGCGGCGGCCATGCGGATGGATACCTGCTGCATTCCGCCGACCACACGCTTGTCGAGAATGAAGTCCTCGTCCACCAGGTTCGAGAACGAACCGGCGGAGGCGGCCATGAGAACGGCCTGCAGCGCGGAGAACGCGTGGGCAGGCTTGGTGAGCATGCCACCTGCAATGAAAAGTCCGATGTTGTCGCGAGCTTCGGCGTCGTCGGACTGATTGATCAGCCACTGCTTGAACGAGACGGTGTCGAGGTCACGGGCAAGTGGATGAGCCCACGGCTCCTCCGCGCCGATCTGTGCGGCGAGATCGTCCATCTCGTCGATGAGGCGGTCCATCTCTTTTTTGGTGGTGTCGTTCGTGGGGAAGGAGTCGCCGGTGTAGCGGGTGCGTTCGCCTGCGGTGGAGATGTAGACGGATTCGCCCTCGCGGTATCGGTCGAACGTAGTGAGGCCGAGTTCGTCGAGAAGCTCGATCAGCGCGGTCTGGTCGGGGGAGACCCACTGGCCGCCGATTTCCAGGACCGCGCCGTCGACGGTGTCGGTCCAGGTGCGGCCGCCGACGCGGTCGCGTGCCTCGAGAACAGCGACGGACAAGCCGGCTTTGCGCAGCGCGGTTGCGGCTGCCAGGCCGGAGGGGCCGGCGCCGACGATTGCGACATCTCTCTGAAGAGTAGGCACTTGCGAGCTCCTTCGTGGTTGAGCACCGCTCGAGTCGAATAGAAGCCGACGCGTGAACAGTGAACGGGTGACTGCTCACAGTCTGCCGCGAAGAGACCCACGCCACACCTGACAAAACGGAGTGTTAACCCGCAGAAGTTGTGACGAAAAGGCGTGCGACTATCCGTTGACCACGACGCGATCGCCGAGCGGTCTACTCAAATGCACATCGAGGGATCCGAACACGGCCACAAGAACGCACATCCTGTCCGCAGCTTCGGGCAGAGAACCGGTGTGGAGCGTGATGACCACCGCGTCGTCCGTCTCGTCGAGAGTTGTATACGCGCCGTAACATTCCGGCGTTCCGGTCACGAAATGAACGGCAACGGTATTCTCGTCCACTTCCGACCACGACTCGAACATGGTCTCCCCGGCGCCGACGATGTCCGGCCGATCCTCGAACATCGTGCCGATATCGGTGTCGTCGACCTCCGTGGGGACAGGCGATTCTCGTGCCCAATCGGCGGGAACAGCACCCTGCGCTGCAAGCACTTTCGGGGTCCCGACGCCGGCATTGGTACTCGTGCCGATGGCACATCCCGCCAATGCCAGGGCGGCCAGAACGGCGAGGGTGATTACGCGCATGCATCCACCGTAACCCTGGTCATGCGAGTAGCGCCGTGACCAGCGCGATTGCCGGAATTGATGCCAAAGTGGTGACAAATGCGCTGTCTCGGGCCAACACCATTCCGCGACGGTAACGGCTCGCGTAGATGAAAACGTTCTGGGCAGTCGGCAAGGTGGACACGACGACGATCGCAAACAATTGATGACCGTCGATGCCGAGCAGGTAATGCGCCATCAGATAGGCGAGCACCGGTTGGACGACGATCTTGAGCGTCGAGGCCAGCGCCACGTCCCGGCGGGGACTCGAGCCTTTCTCGAGCACGCGCACGCCGTACAAGGACAGGCCGAAGGCAAGCAAGGCGCCGGGTACCGAGGTTGCCCCGATCAATTCGAACGGCTGCATCAGCGGTCTCGGTGGCACCCAGCCGATCAACGCGACGATCAAGCCCGCCGCACCTGCGAGCACGATCGGGTTCTTGAACGGAGCGGTGACAGTGTCGATCAGTGACAGTTTTTCGGCTTCGCCCCGCAATGCCGTGAGATCGAGGATCGTCAACGCGATGGGGGAGTACACGACAATCTGGAACAGCAGAAGTGGCGCCACGAACGTTGCGTCACCGAGGACGAACACTGCGATCGGGATACCGAGGTTCGCCGAGTTCACGTACGACGCGGACAGCGCGCCGATGGTCAGTTCGGGAAGCGGTCGACCAAGCCAGAGTTTTGCGATCACTACGTACAAGGCGCCGACGGCAAAGGCAGTGGCCGACGCGACCGCCAACGTAGGCGAGAAGATCACCGACAGATCGGACGACGCGAGGGTCGTGAACAGCAGCGCGGGGGTTGCGACGAAGAAGACGAGGCGGCCGAGAACAAATTGGCCTTGGCTGCCCAACGTGCCGAGGCGACCGAGGAGAAAGCCGACCGCGATGACAACAAAAATAACGGTGAAACCCGCAATAACTCCCGACACGCTGCGGGCACCTCTCAGCTGGACCGAATAACTTCAGGAATCTTAGTCCGGGCAACAAAAAGGCCGCGCAGTCGAGTGACTGCGCGGCCTTTCCGGTCTTCTACGTGTGACTACCGTGCGGCGGTGAAGGGAAGCAACGCCATTTCGCGTGCGTTCTTCACTGCAACGGCGACCTGACGCTGCTGCTGCGGGGTCAGGCCCGTGACGCGGCGGCTACGGATCTTGCCGCGGTCCGAGATGAACGTGCGAAGCAAGTTGATGTCCTTGTAATCGACATGCGTGATCTTCGCTGCGAACAACGGGTTCTTCTTGGGCTTACGTCCCTCTACGGGGCGTGGCTTCTTCGACGGTGAACGCTTGACTGCCATCCGACTTCCTTACCAGCTCGACTTGTGTACGCCAGGCAGTTCCCCACGGTGCGCCATTTCTCGCACGCGAATCCGGGATAGCCCGAACTTCCGCAGGTGGCCGCGCGGACGTCCATCCGCAGCGTCTCGATTGCGCAATCGTACCGGACTCGCGTCGCGTGGTAGACGTTGCAGGGTCGCTTGGGCCCGTGCGCGTTCCTCAAGGGAGCTTTTCGGGGAGCGAATCGTCTCCTTCAGGGCGGACCGCTGCTCGCGGTATCGCTCGACGATGACCCGTCGTTGGTTGTTCTTGGCGATCTTCGACTTCTTGGCCACGGCTATTTCTCTTCTCGGAAATCGACATGCTTTCGGAGCACCGGGTCGTACTTCTTCAGCACGAGTCGATCGGGGTCGTTGCGACGGTTCTTGCGGGTCACGTAGGTGTAGCCGGTGCCTGCGGTGGACTTCAGTTTCACGATCGGCCGGATCTCGTTGCGGGCCATCAGCTCAGATCTTCTCGCCGCGTGCGCGGATTCGGGCGACGACGGATTCGATGCCGTCGCGGTCGATCGTCTTGATGCCCTTCGTGGACAGAGTGAGGGTGACGCGACGCCCTTCGCTCGGCAATACATACGTCTTGCGCTGGATGTTCGGATTCCAGCGGCGATTCGAACGCTTGTGGGAGTGCGAGACGGATTTTCCGAATCCCGGCACACGTCCGGTCACTTGGCAGCGAGACGACATGGGTGTTCCTTTCTAATTGCAGATGACAATCGTTTTCGACAATGGAGTGAGATCAATGTAGCGTCCAGTCTCGGTAATGACAATCATTCCCAGAAAGGGCGCGCTGTGAACACGATCCTGGACGGCAGGACTCCGCTGGTCCTGGTTGCCGGCATGAGCGAAACCACCACACCGACCGCGCGCGCACTACTGCGGGCCGGAACAGTGCTGGTGCATCACGACCTGAGTCACGTCCGCGAGGGAGTAGTGCGACGGACAATCACGACAGTGGCCGGGACGACAGTGACCGGAACGACAGTGGCCGGCAACACGGTCTCGGAACGGGAGACCATCCTCGAACTCGCGCACGGCTGCGTGTCCTGCACGCTCAGCCAGGATTTGCTACCGCTGCTGCGTCGGTTACACGCTCGCAGTTCGGTTGCGCGCATCGTCGTGCTGCTGGACCCGCAACTCGAACCCGAAGCGCTGTGCTGGGCGATCGAGCACGTCGTGGTGGCCGGAGTCGTCGGCCAACTGGACGGTCCGGCCGAGCGAGATGTTCGCGTCGACGCCGTTGTGACGTGCATCGACGCCGAAAGCTGGCTTTCGGACGCCCTCAGTGACGAAGCCCTCGACGACGATCGAACACTGCCTCAGGTGGTTGTCGGCCAGGTCGAGTTCGCCGACGCACTTGTCGTGCAGGGGATGGCGGATATCGACAGTTGGCAACACACGCGTCTGCGGGCTGTCCTGGCTCGGCTTGCGCCCCGGGCGCCCGTCGTCGATGCGGGCGGCGACATCGAGAAGGTGCTCCTCGCAGTGCCCGAGGATTCCAGACGCGGCGAACTTGCCGACGCTCACTCACCGCTGCTGCGTTTCCAGCCACCGCTCGAGGAAGACAGCGGCGTGATGCTCGTGGAGTTCACCGCCAACCGCCCGTTCCACCCCGGACGTCTACATGACGCGATCGACGTCCTGCTCGACGGCGTCGTGTGCTCGCGCGGGCGAGTGTGGGTGGCGACGCAACCCGGGGAAGCGCTCTGGCTGGAATCCGCAGGCGGCGGCCTACGGGTTGCGAGCGCAGACACGTGGCTGGCGGCCATGACTCCCGAGGAACTGGAGGGCGTGCCGGTCGAGCGACGCGCACTGGCCGCATTGAAATGGGACGACCGTTTCGGCGACCGCGACACCTCGATGGTGGTGCTGGTGTGCGACGCCAACCCCCTCGAGATCGACCGAACGCTGCAACATGCGCTGGTCACCGACGAGGAACTGGCCGACGAAAAATCGTGGTCCGACTGGGACGACCCGTTCGGCGAGTTCCACGAGGACCCATGCGACGAATCCCAATCACCCTACGCAGAAACCGAATCGATCCGAGAGGCAAACGAATGAAAAAGCAACTGCACCCCGACTACCACCCCGTGGTGTTCCAGGACGCCGGCACCGGCAAGAGCTTCCTCACCCGTTCCACCGTGACGAGTGACCGAACCACCCAATGGGAAGACGGCAACACCTACCCGCTGCTGGTTGTCGACGTCACGAGCGACTCGCACCCGTTCTGGACGGGAGCGCAACGCGTCATGGATACCGCTGGCCGCGTCGAGAAGTTCGAGCGTCGCTACGGAAAGCGCACGGCGCGCTGATGGCTGTTCCCAAGCGGAAGATGTCCCGCTCCAACACACGTAGTCGACGGTCCCAGTGGAAAGCGACGCCGCCCGATCTGGTCGAGGTCACCGCCTTCGGTCACACCCACAAGGTTCCCCGACGGTTGGTCAAAGCAGTTCGACTCGGGGTGATCGACCCTCAGCGGCTCTGACCGTGCGATCCTTGGCCGGTGCTGCTGTCGATCCTCGAACTGGTGGGCATCGTGGCGTTTGCCGCTTCCGGTGCTCTGGTGGGCGTCACCAAGCGTCTCGACATCTTCGGGGTGTGCTCGGTGGGCGTATTCACCGGCATCGGCGGCGGTATCGTCCGCGACGTCCTACTCGGCGTCCACCCACCCAGTTCGCTGAGTAGCTGGCCGTACTTCGGAACGGCCGCCCTCACGTCCCTTGCGGTGTTCTACCTGCACGAGCCGCTCAACCGCCTGCGCCGCGAAATTCTGGCGCTCGACGCACTGGGCATGGGCCTGTTTGCCAGCACCGGAACCGTCATCGCCCTCGAGAACAACGCCAGCGGACTGGCTGCCACGCTGATCGGTGCCACCGCGGCGATCGGCGGCGGCGTGATCCGAGACGTCCTCGTCAACGAGGTGCCCTTGCTGCTCCACAAGGACCTCTATGCCGTCCCGGCGCTCCTCGGCGCTGCGTTGGTGGTCACAGTCTCGGCGTGGGGGTTGTCCACGAACGGTGCGCTTGTGGTCGGCACCGCGTTTGCCGCCGTCTTCAGATTGCTTGCGCTGTGGCGTCATTGGAGCCTGCCGGGACCACGCCGCACTGAAGACTGACCGCGACACGCCGAACCTCCCGAACGGGGCCCTCTCAGCCCTATCTCAGCACTTCAGTCCAAACTGTCGGTATGCGTATTTTGGTGGTCGACGACGACCGGGCGGTTCGCGAGTCGCTCCGGCGCTCGCTCAGCTTCAACGGCTACACGGTAGAACTGGCGGTGGACGGACTCGACGCGCTCGAGAAGATCCTCGCGAACCGGCCGGACGCCGTGGTTCTCGACGTCATGATGCCGCGCCTCGACGGACTCGAAGTGTGCCGCCGGCTGCGCAGCGCCGGCGACGATCTCCCGATCCTGGTGCTCACTGCCCGCGATTCCGTCAGCGAACGCGTCGCCGGTCTCGACGCGGGTGCCGACGACTACCTTCCCAAGCCTTTTGCACTCGAAGAACTGCTGGCCCGATTGCGCGCTCTGCTCCGGCGAACCGCACCGGATCCCGACGCAGACTCCGAGATGATGACCTTCGAGGATCTCACCCTCGACCCGGTGACCCGTGAGGTTCGACGAGGCGAGCGATCCATCAGTCTCACCCGAACCGAGTTCTCGCTTCTCGAAATGCTGATGGCCAACCCACGTCGCGTCCTCACCCGTGGACGCATTCTCGAGGAGGTGTGGGGATACGATTTCCCGACCTCCGGCAACGCTCTCGAGGTTTACGTCGGCTACCTTCGTCGTAAAACCGAGGCCGACGGCGAACCGAGGCTGATTCACACCGTGCGCGGTGTCGGCTACGTCCTGCGGGAGACACCACCGTGATCGCTGCACCCTTCGGCAAGAACGCGGAGCCGAAGACCTCTCCCACATCGAACGGCTCGGCGGCCGGGATGCGCCCGCCCATGCCGTTGACCCGATCGGTGTCGCTGCGATGGCGAGTCACATTGCTGGCCGCGTCCGTCGTTGCGGTAGCCGTCGCCGTCATGGCCATCGCTGCCTATGCGGTGGTCTCACGTGCGCTGTACGCCGACGTTGATCACCAGTTACGCACTCGCGCATCGGTTCTCATCGACAGCAACATCGTGCGTTTCGATCCGCGGTACATCACCGGTGCCACCCTGTACACCACCGATATCAGTGTGGCCCTCGTCTTTTCGAACCTCGATACGTATCAGCCGCCAGGTTCCGACGTGCCGATCGGCGAACCCGAACTCGCCGTCGCGCGGGGCACCGCCGAGTCGTCACTGCGGACCGTCGAAGGCCAGCGCGTGCTGGCGCAACGAACCCACGACGGAAGCACGTTGGTGATCGCGCAGCGGTTGGAGCCGACCGTCGCAGTGCTCGATCGACTTGCCTGGGTGCTGTTTGTCGTCGGTGGCTGCGGCGTCATACTTGCCGCGGTAGCCGGTACGACGGTGGGGCGCACAGGTTTACGACCTATCGCCCGGTTGACGGATGCCACCGAACGCGTTGCCCGAACCGACGATCTGACGCAGATCCCCGTATCCGGCAGCGACGAACTGGCGCGCCTCACCGAGAGCTTCAACACCATGCTCCGGGCACTTGCCGAATCCCGGGAACGACAGAGTCGCCTCGTCGCCGACGCCGGTCACGAACTGCGCACACCGCTGACGTCGCTCCGCACCAATATGGAGCTGTTGATCGCGTCGAGCCGGCCAGGGGCACCACAAATTCCGGACGAGGACATGGCGGAACTGCGAGCCGACGTCGTGGCACAGATCGAAGAGCTGTCGACTCTTGTCGGTGACCTCGTAGACCTCGCGCGAGAAGACGCACCCGAAACGGTGTACGAGCGCGTTGATGTCAGTGACGTCGTCGAACGATCACTCGAACGTGCGCGTCGACGCCGCAACGAAATTGAATTCGAGGCCGTGACAACGCCGTGGTTCGTCTACGGCGATCAAGCGGGACTCTCGCGTGCCGTACTCAACGTCCTCGACAACGCTGCGAAATGGAGTCCCAAGGGCGAGCAGGTGCGCGTCGAGATGCGCCCAGTCGGTCAAGGACTGTTGGAATTGACCGTCAGTGATGCGGGACCTGGTATTCCGGAGGAGGATCGGGAGTTGGTGTTCGATCGTTTCTACCGGTCCACTGCTGCGCGTTCCATGCCGGGATCCGGTCTGGGACTTGCGATAGTGCGCCAGGTGGTGATCAAGCACGGTGGCACTATCGCGATCGAGGAATCCGATCGTGGTGGGGCACTGGTTCGGATCGTGCTTCCCGGGGAGCCGGGTCCGATCGCCGAATAATTGGACACCGTGGGTAATGTGTTCAGCGAGAGTGCTTTTCGAAAAGTGAGCAGGGTGCACAGAATTATCGGTGCAAACTCTGGGCAAAGTGACAGGTGAGTCTCAGCGGCTTCTCAGCAGCGCAAGGCAGTCTTGTAGTCAACAGAGTTGTGACCAACCAATTCGGTGGTCACCGAGACGAAAGCGAGCCGATGACCGAGGACCGTAACACTGGGCCTGACCGGCCCGAGCAGCCAGGCAACGAGCCCCAGCCGACGCAGGCTTACCCGACCCAGCAGAATCCTGCCCAGCCTAATCCTGCCCAGCAGAACCCCACGCAGGCTTACCCGACGCAGCAGCAGCCTTACCCGACCCAGCAGCATCAGGCGCCGGGTTACGGGCAGCAGCCCACGCAGTCGTTCGGGCAGCACTACGGCGCACATGAGGCTGCTCACCAGCAGCAGTCGCCCTATCAGAGTGCAGCGAGCCCGGCCGGCCCCGCCGGACCAGGTGGCGCTGCCGGACCCGGCGGACCGATCCCCGCTGCGCTGCGCGGACCCAACGCTGATCCCGAACCGGCCAAGCCGAAGTCGAAGCGCATGGCACTGGTAGCCGGCGCGCTTGCACTGGTGCTCGTCAGCGGCGGTGTCGGCGGTGCGGTCGGCGCGATTGTGGCGGACAACAACGGTGGCAGCGGAACCGTCACCAATTCGCTCAACGCTGCCAAGCCGACAGCAACCAACACGTCCAACGCGCCGGCCGGTTCGGTGCAGGCCGTGGCTCAGAAGGTCGTGCCCAGTGTGGTCCAGATCGAGGTGGCCACAGCTCAGGGCTCCGGTGGGGAAGGATCCGGCGTGATTCTGTCCTCCGACGGTCTCATCCTGACCAACAATCACGTTGCCGGCGCCTCCGGTGCGCAGTTGAGTGTGTCGTTCTCCGACGGAAGCAAGGCATCGGCAACCCTGGTCGGTGCCGATCCGGTTTCCGATATCGCCGTCATCAAGGTCGAGGGTCGCAATGATCTGACGCCGATCGACCTGGGCAATTCGGCCGAGGTAGTGGTCGGTCAGCAGGTTGTTGCAGTCGGTTCACCGTTGGGGCTGGCCGGAACGGTCACCGAAGGCATCATCTCGGCGCTCAATCGACCGGTGTCCACCAGCGGCGAGTCGGGCAACCAGAACACGGTTATCGATGCCCTGCAGACCGACGCGGCCATCAACCCGGGTAACTCGGGTGGCGCACTGGTCAACATGGACGGACAGTTGATCGGTATCAACACGGCCATCGCGTCACTGGGAGCCTCGTCGGGCACGCAGGGTGGGTCGATCGGACTCGGCTTTGCCATCCCGATCGATCAGGCCAGGCGTGTTGCCAACGAGTTGATCGAAACCGGCAAGGCCACTCAGGCCATGATCGGTGTGACGGTGCCCTCGCAGGACAACGCGGATGGTGCGACGGTTATGGACGTCACCGCTGACGGTCCGGCAGCCAAGGCCGGAATCCCGAAGGGTGCCGTCATCACGAAGGTCGACGATCGTGTTGTCGCAGACGGTGATTCGCTCATCGCGGCAGTGCGGTCGCACGCTCCCGGCGACACCGTGTCGATCACATACACCGACGGTGGTCAGCAGAAGACCGTCGACGTCACGCTGGGAACCGCGCCGGCGCAAGGTGGGCGGTGACAGTTGGCGACCGGCCGACGATCACCCCGATCTTCGGCCGGACCGCAACTGATTCGGGGCGCGGCACTACGGTAGGAGTCATGGAACTCGAAGCCACATCGGCCGGCCGCGCCCTGGTTGTCATCGTCGACGATCGCACCGCTCACGGTGATACCACCGACTCCATCGGTCCGTTGGTTACGGAACTGCTGAACGAAGCAGGTTTTCACGTCGACGCGACGGTTGCAGTTGCCGCCGACGAGGTGGAAATCCGGAACGCTCTCAATACCGCGGTGATCGGTGGTGTCGACTTGGTGATCTCGGTCGGCGGTACCGGAGTGTCACCGCGCGACGTGACACCGGACGTGACGGCTGAGGTGCTCGATCGGGAGATCCCGGGAATCGCCGAGGCGCTGCGGGCGTCCGGGTTGTCCGCAGGATCGCTCGAAGCGGGCTTGTCCCGCGGCTTGGTCGGTGTCTCGGGCAGCACCGTCGTCGCCAACCTGGCGTCGACGCGCCCCGCGATCCGTGACGGTATGGCAACGTTGACGGCTTTGGCGGGCCATGTGATCGCCGAACTGTCCAGCCTCGAGGGCTGAGTAGAAGTTGTCCGACGAACAGAGCGCAGAAAAGAAGTCTGTCGACAAAGAGGCTTTGGCGCGCATTTTCGGGGATGTGTTCCCGGAGACGACATCCGACGAGCGTGACCCGCAAGGATCCTCCCGTTCGTCGGATGACGAGTGGTTACGCAGGCAGGTTCCGCCGCATCACGGCGGTTGACGCATCAGACAGATCAGGCCCGTCCCGGAATGTCCGGGGCGGGCCTGATCTGTCAGGTGGACGCTAGTCGAAGCTCTTGGCGTGGGCGCCGGAGTCGGGGTCGGTTACACCGGAAGCGAGGATGTCGCGGATCTGGATGAGCAGATCGGTTTCGCTGGCTTCCTTGTCCTCGGGTTCGGTGACGAACTTCTTCTTGGCCGCGTTCGCGGGAACGATCAGCACGAAGTAGACAACTGCCGCGATGATGACGAAGTTGATGATCGCGGTGACCACGGCACCGATGTTGACGAAGGTTTCGGGATTGCCGGCGATGATCTCCTTTCCCCAGCCCAATTCGTCGGATCCACCAATGGCGGCGATGAGTGGGTTGATGATGTTCGACGTGAAGGCCGTGACGATCGCGGTGAACGCTGCGCCCACGACCACTGCAACGGCCAGGTCGAGCACGTTTCCGCGGAGCAGGAAGTCTTTGAATCCCTTGAGCATTTCGGTGTCCCCCGAATTGTGTGTGAGATGAACGTGTCGGTTCTCTGGAGAGAGCCGAATGCAAAAATCCTAAAGGAGCAAGCATCAATGTGTTTGCTTACTTGAACGTCACGGTGATGGCGTTGACCAGTGATGCGGCCGCGACGCGAGTAGCCGCCTCGGTGGGCAATGCCAGCATGATCACCTGTTCTTGCTGGTTACGTGTACTTTCCGCAGCGGTGACCATGACAACAACGGCGCCCGACGCAAGAATCGTGGGTTTGTTGTCGTTTGTCTGCTCGTTCGGAGTGTCGGGCTCAACTGTGAGCACATCGACAATGTCGCCGCTACGGACAATGTCCGAAACTGCGGCATCCGCTAGCCGGACCGGGACAATTCGCGCGTCGTCGGTTCCCGTGGACTCACGGGCCAGACGCGACCCGAGAACTCGGACGTCTGTGACGATTTCTCCGCGGCGAACAGGCCCGGCGACGGTGCTGCCCACAACGTCGGCGAACTCGGTAAGCGTCCCGTCGGGAAGGTGATCGGCAGAGAACTCGCTGATTCCGAGGTCGTCGTCGGTGACAAGTTGTCCGGGAGCGACATCGCGGGCCGCGGTGACAACCCGGACGGTATCGGAGTCAGGATCGCCGCGAAACAGCAGCGCTATTCCGAGCACGGCAAGAGTGAGTGCGGCGATTTTTCGAACTGCCGAGCCTCGTGCGCGGTTGGGCTTTGCAATCGCAACCAAGCGGTCGACGACGCTGGGCGTGAGGTCGACTTCACCGAAATTCTGCGGTCTGGATCGGCCGTGACTCCGAGATCGTGCGCGGAACAGCCCGGACGGTGATGGTGGTGGCATAGACGAACGGTAGGGCCGAAAGCGTGCTTTTCGGCCCTACCGTTATCTGCCTGTGGACAACCTCGCGGTTGTGGAGAAAGTCGTGCTCGAACTAGCTGGCTGCAGCCTTTGCCGGAGCCGGAGTGCTGGTCGACGAAGAGGACGACTCGGACTTGGTCGACGACTCGGACTTTGCGGCCGGAGCGGAATCGCTCTTGGCGGGTTCGCTGGCCGTGCTGGAGCCACCTCGGCTGTCGGTGCGGTAGAAACCGCTGCCCTTGAACACGATGCCCACCGAGTTGAACAGCTTGCGGAGCTTGCCGGAGCAGGCTGGGCAGACCGTCAGCGAATCTTCGCTGAACGACTGGACGATGTCGAAACGGTTGTCACATTCCGTACATGCGTATGAGTAGGTAGGCACCGGGCTTCCTCCGCATTGTGATCTAAGTGCTTCATCAGGGCTGGCGAGTGCTGTCGAGCCAGTTCTGACACCGCAGCCCTTAGCACTCTACAAGTGACAGTGCCAACAGCGCTAATTACGTGTCTATTCCCACTGCGCGAGAAATGGTGGCGGCCGCCTCATCGGTCCAGTCGGGTCCAACCCGCAGTCGGGGTCAGCGCCCAGCCCATCGGAATGTCGTGCGGATCTGCGGGGAGCTGTTCGACGAGCTCCGAGTCGCGAACTACCGCGACGAGCCTGGCAGTCGGCGACGCCAATCCCAGCGTGCGGTCGTAGTACCCGGCGCCGCGTCCCAGCCGAGTGCCTCGCCGATCCACGGCGAGGGCCGGGACGAAGACAGTGTGGGCGAGCGCGATCGTTTCCGGTGGTAGTACCGGTCCGACGGGTTCCCGTAGCCCGTACGCAGCGGGGCGAAGTGCGTCGACACCCGTGTACTCGACCCAGGACAGCGGGCCGGGTGCGCCGGTGATCGGCAGGAGAACGCGATCTACGACGGCTGCCAGCGCGTCCAGCAGGTCAGTGGTTCCAGGTTCGGTCCTGGTCGGAACGTAGGCGCAGACAGTCGTCCCCGGGATTGTCAGATCAAGCGAGTGCGCCGTGAGTGCCGACGATTCGGTGCTCCGAGTTTGCTCCGATATCGCACGCCGCTCGGCCAGCACTGTTTGTCGCCATTGCTCTTTTTCTCGAGGTTCCACCACTTCACGATATGCATCGTGCTGACCATCGGGTAACAAGCTGCCGTTAGGGTGTTGGCATGACAGACGTGGTCGCTAGCAACAAGAAGGCCTTTCGTACGGCCGTGGTTCCTGCTGCCGGATTGGGTACCCGCTTCCTGCCGGCCACCAAGACCGTTCCCAAGGAATTGCTGCCGGTCGTCGACACACCGGGTATCGAACTGGTTGCCGGGGAGGCCGCCGATTCCGGCGCTGAGCGCCTGGTCATCGTGACCTCGCCCGGCAAAGACGGGGTTGTCGCGCATTTTGTCGAGGATCTTGTCCTCGAAAGCAAGCTGGAAGCGAGTGGAAAGCTCGCTCTACTGGCCAAGGTGCGTAAGGCACCCGGACTCCTCGAAGTCGACTCCGTGATCCAGGATCAGCCACTCGGTTTGGGGCACGCGGTCGGTTGCGCCGAGGCTGTCCTCGACGACGACGAGGATGCGATCGCGGTTCTTCTGCCCGACGATCTCGTGTTGCCTAGAGGTGTGCTCGAAACCATGGCCAAGGTACGCGCCAAGCGCGGCGGTTCGGTTTTGTGCGCCATCGAAGTTCCCAAGGACAAAGTCAGCGCATACGGCGTCTTCGACGTCGAAATCGTGCCGGACGCCACCAACCCCGACGTGCTCAAGGTCATCGGGATGGTCGAGAAGCCGGCTATGGAGGACGCGCCGTCCACGTTTGCTGCCGCTGGTCGATACCTGCTCGATCGCGCCATTTTCGACGCACTGCGACGCATCAAGCCCGGAACCGGTGGTGAATTGCAGCTGACCGACGCTATCGCGCTTCTCATCTCCGAAGGCCACCCCGTGCATGTCGTCGTTCATCGCGGTACTCGACACGACCTCGGAAATCCCGGCGGTTACCTCCGCGCTGCGGTTGACTTCGCACTGGACATGGATGACTACGGCCCGTCGTTGCGAGAGTGGTTGGTTGCTCGTCTCGAACGATAGGGATAGTTCGGACATCTCCGCACAGCAGTTGACGCAGGATCGAGATGACCGGCCAATCGTGTGGCAAGGCATCATGGGCTGCGGGTAACACGAGTTTCGCGACAAAGTAGGAGGACGCAGTCCATATGCGGTCGGTTGAGGAGCAGCAGACCAGGGTCACAGCCGCTGCAGTTGCGCCCCGGCCGGTTCGTGTCGCCATTTCGGAGGCACAGGGGTTGCTCTGTGCCGAGGAAGTGGTCACCGAGCGGCCGCTGCCAGGGTTCGATCAGGCTGCCATCGACGGATACGCAGTCCGTAGCGTCGATGTTGCGGGTGCCGGCACGGATCTGCGTGGCGAGGACGGCGAGCCGATCGACTTGAGCCTGCCTGTCGTCGGTGAGGTCACGGCCGGTTCGCGTCAGCCGATCCGGCTACAGCCACGGCAAGCTGTGCGCGTCGACACAGGCGCGCCGCTGCCCACGTTGGCCGATGCGGTTCTCCCGCTGGAGCAGACCGACGGTGGCCGCGCCCGCGTGCGAGTCTTTGCGCCGGTGCGCTCAGGAGACTACGTACGACGCGCGGGTGACGACGTGCAACCGGGCGATGTCGCTGTTCGGGCGGGAACCATCATCGGCGCTGCCCAGGTCGGACTTCTCGCGGCAGTGGGCCGTGACAAAGTTCTGGTGCATCCGCGTCCACGGCTATCGGTCATCAGCGTCGGGGGCGAGCTGGTCGACATCGACCGAACTCCGGGACCCGGCCAGGTTTACGACGTGAATTCGTATGCCCTGGCTGCGGCTGCTCGTGACGCCGGAGCCGACGTCAACCGGGTTGGCATTTCCGGATCGGATGCTCGCCGGTTGCGAGAGGTTGTCGAGGGGCAATTGATCCGATCCGAGATCGTGGTCATCGCGGGAGCTGTCGGCGGTGGAGCGTCCGACGAGGTCCGCGATGCGCTGTCCGAACTGGGAACGCTCGAGGTCGAGCGGGTCGCGATGCATCCGGGATCAGTTCAAGGGTTCGGTCAGCTCGGGCGTGACGAGGTACCGACCTTCCTGCTCCCGTCGAATCCGGTCAGTGCGCTCGTGGTGTTCGAGGTCATGGTCAGGCCGCTCATCCGGATCGCGCTCGGTCGTCGCCAGCCGATGCGTCGCATCGTGAAGGCCCGAACGGTGGGAACGATTACGTCGATCGCGGACCGTAAAGGATTCCTTCGTGGGCAGTTGATGCGCGACGAGGCAACGGGGGAGTACCTGGTCCAGGCTCTCGGTGGCGCCGCGGGCGCGTCGTCCCACCTGTTGGCGACGTTGGCCGAAGCAAATTGCCTGGTACTCGTCGACCGGGATGTCACCGAAGTGCAGATCGGTGAAGAAGTCGACGTCGCATTTCTCGCCCAACGTGGCTGAGTCACGGCTGGCTCACTTCCGGTGCGCCGCTTCGACTTTCCAACCGAATGAGGTGTGATGTCAGTCCATCCCGGATGGCCCGAGAAGCTGGGCCCGATTCGTGTGGCTGCCGGTGTGGTCACCGTCCGGCCGATTCGGTTGCGCGACGCGTCCGCGTGGAGCAGATTGCGCATTCGGGATAGAGAGCATCTCGAGCCGTGGGAACCTACCGGTGAATCGCCGTGGGATGCCCGGCATCACATCACCGTGTGGCCGTCGTTGTGCGGAAGTCTTCGATCCGAGGCGCGCAAAGGCCGGATACTTCCGTGGGTGATCGAGCTGGACGGCAATTACTGCGGGCAGATCACCATCGGCAACATCGTTCGCGGCGCGTTGCGTTCCGCTTGGGTGGGTTATTGGGTTGCGTCGGATGTCACGGGTGGTGGTGTGGCGACAGCTGCGGTGGCGCTCACGTTGGACCATGCCTTCTCGCAGGTGGGATTGCATCGTGTCGAGGCAACTGTTCGTCCGGAGAATTCGTCCTCGCGCGCCGTGCTCCACAACGTCGGCTTCCGTGAAGAGGGACTCCTACGCCGGTACCTCGACGTCGACGGGCAGTGGCGCGATCATGTGCTTGTGGGGATGACGATTGAAGAGATTCCCACCACAGTTGTGGATCGGCTTGTGCGCTCCGGTCGTGCGTCTTGGGTATGAAGTCCCTAGTTAAAAGGTAGTTACCGCCCGAATTGTCATCAAAATTGCTAGGCCGGGTCATTGCGAGTTCAACTTTTCCTCCGACAAATTCCGGCGGATCGGTCAGTTCGGTTCGGTACGCGTGTGACACATGAGTAAGGTGGGGTTCGGCGCGTCGGCAACGATGCGAGCCGGTCGGCCGTTAACCTTGATTCATCAACGGCTGGCATAGGTGCTGGTAGGTGATCGGGAGGAGGTCGCGGCATGCCTAGTTCATTCGTGTGGATCGGGCTCGTGGCCGTCTGGTTGTTCGTGCTCGTGCCCATGCTCGTGAACAAGCGCCCCCGGATCCGTCAGACCAGCGAAGCGGCTCTTGCGACTCGCGTACTTCACCGCGGCGACAGCAATCCTGTGCGACGCGGACCGGCAGCCGGACATCGAAGCGATCCGAACTGGCAACCAGAACCAGTGCGCAGCAGCTACGACGCGGAGGACCAGATGGACACTCACGCAGAAGACAGCGACTACAGCGGTGGCCGTGCCCCGGTCAGGGAGTTCGTGCCCGTCCGACGCGGCCGCGGTGGATTCGATCCCGAAGCCGATGCCGTCGCCCGAGAAGCGCGCTACACGTTTCGCCAGCGCACCCTTCTCGGACTTGCCTTCGTCTCGATCATGGCCGGTGCACTCGCGCTGATCGTCTCGCCCCTGGTGTGGTGGCTCTGTGCCTTGTCGTTTGCCGGTCTCGTCGGCTACTTGGCATATCTGCGCCGGCAAGTGCGCATCGAGCAGGAAATTCGCCGCCGTCGCACTGAACGGCTCAACCGTTCACGTCTGGGCGTCGAATCACACACAGACGAGGAATTGCGCCTCATTCCTTCTCGTCTGCGCCGACCGGGCGCAGTAGTCCTGGAAGTTGACGACGGAGACCCGGCGTTCGACCACCTCGATCACTACGAGGAAGTGCCGATGCAGTCGGAAATGCGACGCGCATCGGGTCAGTAAAACGTTCATCGTTTCGGAGGCGGGTAACTCGAGGCTCGGACTTCGGTCCTGCTAGAGTTGCCGAGCACACGCTTTCGGGCGGTGGCAAGGGGCTGTGGCGCAGTTGGTAGCGCGCTTCGTTCGCATCGAAGAGGTCAGGGGTTCGATTCCCCTCAGCTCCACCACGTAATCAGCTCCATCCAGTAATCAGTTACCGATCAGGTCCTTCAGCTAGCGCTGAGGGACCTGTTTTGTTACAGACCGGTCGGTCGACAAATCGCCTCGACTCGCGAAGAATGTGCGGGTGTGTGCAGTTTCATACAGCCGTTGGGGCCCACCGAACCCGGTTTCGAACCGGTTGAGGCATGATCCTTGGGGGGCCAGTTATTTTCTGGACATGTAACGACCATGACGTCGCGACGATAATCTCACTGTGTCGCTGCGCCTGTGCATGCAGCTAGAACGTTTTTGTCGGGAGGAATTTGATGAGCCAGCCACGACGGCTAGTCATGGCGCTTGTAGCTGTCTTGTGCCTGACGGGTGCGGGGTTCCTCGCTATTTCTGTATTTCCGACTGTCGTTTCGGCTCAACCCGGTGCAGGTGAAAACAGCGATGACAGCGCTGACACCACCGTCACCGACGCCACCGACATTCCCAGTGCTGATGCCTTGGATAAACACGGCAATAACGGCAACGGCAATAACGGCAACGGCAATAACGGCAACGGCAATAACGGCTGCGGCAATAACGGCAATGGTTGGGGCAACGGGTGCGGCAACGGGTGCGGCAACAACGGCAACGGCAATGGTTGGGGCAACGGATGCGGTGGTTGCCACCACCACTGCACGACGACGAGTCCAGTCGTGACCACGACGACCGATCCCGTTATGACGACGACCACTGATCCGGAAGTAACGACGACGGACCCGACTGAACCAGAGGTCCCGACCACGACTACTGATCCGGTCGTAACGACGACCACTGATCCGGAAGTGACGACCACGACCACGGATCCGGAAGTGACGACCACGACGACGGATCCGGAAGTGACGACCACGGATCCGGAAGTGACGACCACGACGACGGATCCGGAAGTGACGACCACGACTACCGATCCGGTCGTAACGACGACAGACTCGACGGAACCCGGGGAGCCGAGCAATTCGACTGAGGTGTCGACAAGTGCTGAGGCAACTACAAGTTCAGAACAGTCCAGCGAAACTTCGGTGGCGGCGGCTCCGGCCGGACCGGAAAATCCTCAGGGCCCGTCCGCCGAAAGTGGGTCGCCGGTGTCCGGGCCGTCCGGCGGCGTAGGCGGCGCCGCCACACCGGCAGCACCTCAAATCTTGGCTGCACCGGCACCGATCGCTGCTGCGGTGCAAACGGATGGCTCGAATTCCTCGGCTTCGGCACAAAGTGACGACCCGCAAGCTTTCCCGGTGGTCTTCACCTCAGGATTGCCACCAATTCAGAATGCTGCTGCGGTGGTAGGTGGCCTCGCGGGAATGACGTTGGTTGCGGCGGGTGCAGGCGCATTGACGTTCAGGGGCGCTTCGATGCAGAAGGCTCGATTGGCAGCGGCGCGGGCTGAGTTCCTGGCACCCCGATCAGGAAGAGGTGTGTAGGACAGTGCCGACAAACAGGCGTTCGCATCGTCGAGTTCTTGCTGCGGTGGACGCGGTGTGTGATGCTGCTGCGTCGTCGGAGGCGGTGAATTTGTTGACGGTGGTGGAGGCTGTGGCGCTCGAGCGTGAGCGGCCGATCGAGATCGATCTGCAGACTCCGTTGGCGACGGGTGTGTGCGGTCAACGGCGCGCGTTCGACGATCATGACGTTATCGTTCTGGCACCGGGCTTACCCAATGTCGAGCGAACTCTTGCACATGAGTTGGGGCACATCGTGTTTCGGCATGAAGGGGCGGAGATCGCGGAGGCGACGTTGGAAGCCAGCGATGATCTGATCGCGTACATGCTCAGCCAGCGATCGCTGCGCCGCAACGAGCCGGTGCCGATGGATGACCTTGCAGAGTGGGAAGCGGAGACCTTTGCGTCGATGCTGTTGATGAGGTTGAAGACGATGAGCGGTCGTGGGACGCCGTTGTCGGTGCTGCGGTACGACGAGGCGATCGGATGATCGCTTGGGCAATTGCCTTGGTGGTGTGGATTGCAGCAGGTGCAAGGCTTGGGCGCGTGGTGGCGCGAGTTGCCACGCCGCTGCGTACGGCTATGGTTATCGCCGGATTCGGTGTTGCGTTGATGGCTACGGTGCTTGTCCCCGGGGTGTGGGACATCGTGGACAGAATTGCGCCTGATCAGCACTTTTCAGCGATGGTTGTTGTCGTGTTGTGGGTGTTCTTGTCGGCAGCAAGCGCGGTTGGCGCGGTGTCTGCGTGGCCTGTGATGACGCGTTCTGCGATGCGCGTCGTGGCAATCGTGTTGTATACGGTCGGCTTGCTTGTGTCGATTTCCGTGGGCGTCGGTTATCCGATGCCGGCTTTGCTCTTTGTGGTTGTCGCGCTGGCGTTGGTTATCTCGACCGGACTGCGGCACGTTGCGTGGGCGCCGTTGGGCCGCGGAATCGGACTCATCGTCGTGGGTTCGATGATTCTGCTGATTGTTGTCGTGGTCATGCTGGTCGAGTCGGTGCGTGGGGCGAACGCACTCGAGTCGGGTATCTGGTCCGGCGCCGGCGTGCAATTCGTGTCGGTGGCGGGGTTGCTGATCGCGCTGGGCATCACGTGGATGTTGACCGAGACATGGGTGCGAGCGCGCTTGGACCTGAAGCGTTTAGGGGGCATACACGGTCTGTTGGTGAAGCGATTCCCGGAGGTTGTGGATGTCGACAGTGCGGCAACCACAACAGTGCTCAAGGCGTCGGACATGATCGCGCAGATCATGGACGCCATGTACATCCAGGCAGGTGCCGGGTTGTTCGACGTCGGTGGAAGGGAGCCGCCGAGGTCGCTCGCCACGCATTCCGAGATATTGACGGAGTGGATTGTGAATCCACTGGAATCAGATGTTCTCGATACCCGTTGGATTGCGCCTCCTGACGGTATGTCCGCCAGGAGATGGGTCTTGGTTCTGGCTAGGGACTACGAAAAGTTCGAAGCCCAGCCGAATACGACAAAAGCAGGCCGATAGGTGTCGATCGACCTGCTCAGTGTCGTCTAGGGACAGCCCTAGCCTCGCGTCAACGTGACGCGTCTGGTGGGACTTCGGGTAGTCCTTCGCTTGCACGGAGCTTTTCGGCCATAGTCGTGAGAAGGTTCTGCGACTCTTCAGACAGATCGAACGCTCGGCTCGACAGTCGACGCAGACCGTAACCCTGGAGCTGTGCGAGCAGTTCGAGGTCGTGATCGATCTTCGCGGCGTAGATGTCGTTGAAGAAGTAGTCGGGCTTCACCTTGAAGAAGCGCGCAAAAGCAGCGACAGTCTCGTCCGACGGGTTGGTGCGTTGTCCCGAGCGGAGCTGTGAGATGTACGGCTTGGAGATCTGGTGGCCGTCCTCGATCAACGCGGAGGCGACCTCGGCGTTGGTGTGGGGCTTGCGCCCGGGAGGATGGACACTGTCGAACAGTTTGTTCAGTCGTTCTGCAAAGTCAGCCATTGTGAACCGCCCCGTAATCCTCTCTATCAGCGATTGTTCGTTCAGCGAATCCCACGATATCACGCGGATAACCGATTGGTAGCTCGCTGTAGTCCATTCGGTGGGCTTTGGGTGCAAAGTTGAGTTCGGTATTTATGGGAACTCGGGGGATGCTTCCGTCGAGTTCGCGGGTAATTTCGGGCCGCTCGATATCGCAATAGGACCAATTATGTGGACAGTAGAGACCTACCGCAGTGCTGCATATTGTCACCATAACGAACCGTTTACCCGTTTTGCCTGCAGTAGCTATACGTTAACCCGGTTTTGGTGGTTCTTACGGTGTGAATAATCGCAGTTCAGGCCGCGGTCGACTCCAGTTCACCCCTGGAGTGCGTATTGTCGGGACCTTTGCCCCGATTTGCTCAAATGTGGCACGAAGTTTGTCGGATACGGGGTGTCTGCGGCTCGTCGTAACGACGTTCGCCACTAGCCATGGCCTGATAGTTGGCGCAAGATTGTGACATGAAACACATCATGAGTGACGAAGAGTTACGCCGGGCGATTCGCGCGCTCCAGGATCGTGCCCTCGATGCGCGCAAGCGTGGAGACCGCGACGCGGCAGACGAAATCGAGCGCACCATGCGTGACTACCAGGATCAGATGGCGCAACGCCTGTAGCGCAGCTGGGCCGAGAACTTCGGCTTGGATCGAAGCGGACATAACCCCTGCCGGTAGATGCTGCGTGCGTACACTTCCCTGCATGTCCACAGTGCTACCGCGGGGGAGTGTAAAGCCATGTCGATAAGGTCGCTCGATGGAAAGAAGTGCCTGATCACGGGTGCGGGTAGCGGCATCGGTCGAGCTACAGCGATTGCGGCGGGCGCTGGCGGGGCAGAGTTGTTTCTCACGGATATCAACCGTTCCGGTCTTGATGAGACTGTCGAAATGGTGTCCTCGGCCGGCGGTACCGTCAGTGTGGCGGAGGCATTCGATGTTTCCGATTACGACGCCGTATCCAAATTCGGCGCAGAAGTGGCCGAGCAGTTCGGATCGATGGATGTCGTGATGAACATTGCAGGCATATCGGCCTGGGGAACAATCGAGAACCTCGAGCATCGTCACTGGCGATCAATGGTGGACGTCAATCTCATGGGGCCCATTCATGTCATGGAGACGTTCATTCCGCCGATGATCCGCGCCGGAAAAGGCGGTCATCTGGTCAATGTCTCGTCGGCCGCCGGCCTGCTGGCTCTGCCCTGGCATGCGGCGTACAGCGCCAGCAAGTTCGGGCTACGAGGCGTTTCGGAGGTACTTCGGTTCGATCTGAAGCGTCACGGCATCGGTGTGAGCCTCGTTGTTCCGGGTGGGGTGAAGACTCCATTGGTGGGCACCGTCGACATCGCGGGCATCGATCGGGACGACCCGCGAGTCAAGTCATTGGTGCATCGCTTCGAGAAGCGTGCGGTTTCGCCGGAGAAAGTGGCGGAGTGCATTGTCTCCGGTATCGAGAAGAATCGATATCTGGTCTATACATCCAATGACATCAGGTTCGGTTATTGGTGGGCTCGTAAGTTCTCTCCGCCCTATGAATTTGTTATGCAGAAAGCGAATGACCAGTTCGCCAAGCTGTTACCGCGCTCGTAATTAGCTGCCTTTCAGAACCAGTGCCAACTCGCATAGGGACCAAGGTCACCAAATGTCAAAGAGTTTTCGATTTGGTATCGAATTCAACTTTCCGCCCGAGAAGGTTCATGCGGCATTGACAGATACTCGGTATTGGATGATCAGACTTGGCGACCTGTATTCCAAGGCAGTTATCGAAGACGGAGGCGGAGCGATAGCGGTGTCGCTAACCGACGAGCTCGAATCGTCGGCACTGCCGGGGTTGGTTGCAAAGCTGGTTCCGGACCGCCTCGGTGTCGAGCGAGCCGATCGGTGGGGTCCGCTATCCGACGGCCGGGCGGTCGGATCAGTGACCGGGAGAGCGCACGGATTGCCTATTCGTATCGAGGTCGACCTGGAATTGGCCGAAGCAGGCGACGCTCGCTCCGTGCTGAACGTCGACGGCTGGGCAGAGGTGAAGATTCCGGTTCTAGGCGGCCAGATCGAAAGGCTGTTGAAGAATATGGCTCAGGATCTGTTGCGCCGCGATCACGACGCCGTCGAAGCGTTCCTACTCAATCCGTGAAAGAGCGTTAATCGTCGACGCGCTGGAGCTCGGCATGCAGATGATGAGTGAGCGGTGTCTGATCGTGTGCCATCCAGATGTCGTACGTCAGTGTGTCTTCGTGAACCCGCACTACGCGTCGCACATCGGTGACGGGCTTGGAATCCGGTGACGCCGCAAGTGTCAACAGTGTGAAGGCAAGAGTGCCCTCGGCGTCGATGCTGCCGCGGTGGATCTCCACAAAACCGGTCGGCTGGGTGATCAGCAACTCGAGCTTGTTGCCGGGGACCGGGCGCAGGTATCCAGATTCCATGTGAAGTGGGCGGCCGTCGGGCAAGCCACGTGTGCGTGAGCTGTACGTCAGGAACGGTTTGGGGGTCGGAGCGAAGACGATTTCCTCGGAGTACTCGAAATCGTCGATCGTCGGAAAGTGTCCGCTACCGGTGCCGGCCCAGCGTCCACGCAACAACTCGACCCCTCGGTGTTCGTTCTCGGGTCGCTGTGGTGCCGTCATGGTGGTTCCTCTCACTGGTGTCGGCCATCAGATTACGCACCGACGGGAATACTGTTTATCCATGAACGGTTCTGGATCCGTCTCGCTCGGTGTCGACTCCGAGGTAGGTAGGTTGCGTTCGGTCATCTTGCATCGTCCCGGCGACGAATTGAAGCGGCTCACCCCGCGAAACAACGATCAACTGCTTTTCGACGGTTTGCCGTGGGTTGATCGGGCGCAGGACGAGCACGATCAGTTCGCGTCGGTGCTGCGTGAGCACGGTGTCGAGGTTCTGTTGCTTGCGGACCTGCTCGCCGAAGCCTTGACGGTCAGTGGTGCGGCCCGGATTCAAGGAATCTCGGCTGCGGTGGACACACGGAAGATCGGGCACTCGCTGGGGCAGCATCTGTCGTCGTACCTACGCAGTGTGCCGCCGGCGGAGTTGTCGTCCATCCTCACCGCCGGTATGACTTTCGACGAACTCCCGATCGACGCGTCGTCGACGTCGCTGGTGCGGCGGATGCACCACGGCGGGGATTTTGTGATCGATCCGCTGCCCAATCTGCTGTTCACGCGTGATTCGTCGTTCTGGATCGGGCCGCGGGTGGTGATTACGTCCTTGGCGTTGTCTGCGCGGGCGCGGGAGTCGTCGATCACCGATCTGGTGTATGCGCATCATCCTCGGTTTCGGGGGGTGCGGCGGGCGTACGAATCGCATACCGCTCCGGTCGAAGGTGGTGATGTGCTGCTACTCGCTCCGGGCGTGATTGCCGTCGGTGTGGGTGAGCGGACGTCGCCGGCGGGGGCGGAAGCATTGGCGCGCAGTGTGTTCGACGACGATTTGGCGCATACGGTGTTGGTGGTGCCGATCGAGCAGCGCCGCGCGTCGATGCATCTCGATACGGTGTGCACGATGGTGGAGGCCGACGCCGTAGTCATGTATCCGGCGATTCAGAACACATTGTCGGCCTTCACTATTCGGCGTGAGGATGACGGCGTCAGCATACGAGGTGCTGACCCGTTCCTCGAGGCTGCCGCCGACGCGATGGGGATCGGGAAGCTGCGGGTCATCGACACCGGATTGGACACGGTGACTGCCGAACGTGAGCAGTGGGACGACGGAAACAACACTCTGGCAATTGAACCCGGTGTGGTGGTCGCATACGAGCGCAATGTCGAGACCAATGCGCGGCTGGAGGCGTCGGGTATCGAGGTGCTTCGGATCGCGGGGTCGGAACTGGGATCCGGCCGGGGTGGCCCCCGGTGCATGTCCTGTCCGATCGCCCGCGATCCGTTGTGATGCCTAGAGGATTTCTTCGACCTTGTCTGCCGGGCGGGCGAGGACAGTGCCCTTGTCAGTGACGACAAAGGGGCGTTCGATGAGAATCGGGTGTTCGATCATGGCGTCGAGGATCTTGGACTCGGATGCGTCGGCGAGCCCGAGTTCCTTGTACTGCGATTCACGCTTACGAACTGCCTGGCTGGGAGTGAGGCCGGCGTCGGAGAGGAGTTTTTCCAGTTCCGAACGGGTAGGCGGTGTATCGAGGTACATGACGACGGTCGGTTCGATGTCGTGTTCACGTAGCCGGGCGAGAACAGTTCGTGAGGTGTTGCACCGTTGATTGTGGAAGATCGTTGCAGAGGCCATGGTCGTCATTGTGCCTGGCGTGATCAGCTGCCCGGTCGGGAAGTGGGAACAAACGGCCCCTTCCGGTGCGCTGGACTGAAGTACCGACGTACGAGGAGTGGATGATGACGGAACATCGAAGTGTCGACGAACGGCGAGTGGCGATTGCCGGAGGTCACGGCAAGATCGCGCAGCACCTCATATTCTTGCTGGCCGGACATGGTGATCGGCCGGTTGCGCTGATCCGCAATCCGGATCACGAGGGTGCGGTCCGAACGTTGGGGGCATTTCCTGTAGTGATCGACCTGGAAACGGCTACCGTCGACGAACTCGCGAAGGTGCTGGCCGGGTGCGATGTTGCAGTTTTTGCGGCGGGAGCCGGTCCGGGGAGTGGAATTGCGCGTAAGGACACAGTCGATCGGGCGGCAGCGGTACGGCTTGCCGACGCGGCGGAAAAAGCGGGTGTTCGTCGTTTCATCCAGATCAGTGCGATGGGCGCCGGCGAACCGGTTGCGGAGGGGACCGACGAGGTTTTTGCCGCGTACCTCGAAGCCAAGACGGCCGCCGAGGACGATCTGCGTTCTCGCACGGGCTTGGAGTGGACGATCATTCGTCCGGGGCTTCTCACCGATGACGATCCGATCGGTGAGGTAACTCTGGCCGAGCCTCCGGTCGCGCGTGGATCGGTCAGTAGGGCTGATGTAGCGGCGGTGATCGAGGCGTTGATCGATGCGCCCGCGAGTGTCGGCAAGACGTTGGTTCTGACGTCCGGCTCCGATCTTGTTCGCGACGCGGTTGATGCCTTGTGATGACCGGTATCGTGATCGACCACGGTTCTTCCGTGGCGCCGTACGACCAACTACGCCAACAGATTATCGAACAGGTACAGACCGGGGGGCTGATAGCGGGGGCCAAGATTCCCACGGTTCGGGCGCTGGCAACGGACCTGGGTTTGGCGGCGAATACCGTCGCAAAAGCGTATCGGGTGCTCGGCGAGCAGGGGGTGATCGAGACCCGCGGGAAGCAGGGCACCTTCATTGCGTCGGGAAGTGATCCGGTACGAGCGCAGGCGGAGCAGGCGGCGACGGCTTTCGTGAAAGATGTGCGTGCGCTCGGATATTCGGATGACGAGACACTGACTATGGTCGAGGCCGCATTGAGAGGCGCGTGATGCAGCCTTAAGTTGACGCTTCAACTTAAAGCTGTCAGGCTTGCACCATGAATTCGTCGATCGTCCGTGACCTCGGACTCCTCATCGCTCGCATCGGCCTTGGCATCATCTTCATCGCCCACGGTTGGCAGAAGTTCTTCACGTACAAGATCGCCGGAACGCAGGCGTCATTCGAAATGATGGGCGCGCCCCTGCCCAAGGTGTCGGCGATTCTTGCAGCCACGATCGAACTCGGCGGCGGAATCCTGCTCATTGCCGGCGTGCTGACTCCGCTTGTCGGTGTGCTGCTGTTCCTCGACATGGTGGGCGCCTTCTTCATCGTCCACTCGGGCAACGGCATTTTTGTCGACGCGGGTGGCTACGAACTGGTACTTGCGCTCGGTGTCGGCTCGCTGCTGATCGCCACGATCGGAGCCGGTCGCATCAGCGTGGACGGATTGATTGGCAAAGGCAACGGTTGGTTGAAAACCGCAGCGTAAGGAGTATTTCGGGGCGGGTCCGGCAGGTGTCGGGCCCGCCTTCGCTATTGCTTTTGTTCGCGCGAGTGACCAACGTATTGTCCTATGGTGACGAAATCTGATCCTTCCGAGCAGAATTCCGGTGCCAACGAGGACCGACCGACGAATGGGTTCACACGAGTAGGTGTGCGAACCGATTACGTGGTTTTTTCCGTAACGGCAGTGGCGGTTTTGGCAATTCTCGTGTGGGGCCTCGTTGCCCCCGACAATCTGAACTCGGTGACGGGGAGCATTCTCGACTGGCTCGTCGTCAACATCGGCTGGCTCTTCGTTCTCGCGGCGTCGGCTTTTGTGCTGTTCTCCATCTACCTCGCCGTCAGTCGGTTCGGAGACATTCCACTCGGCAAGGATGGTGAGAAACCGGAGTTCCGGACCGTCAGTTGGATTGCGATGATGTTCAGCGCCGGAATGGGAATCGGCCTGATGTTCTTCGGTGTCGCCGAACCATTGGCGCACTACGTCAATCCACCACCTGGCACCGACGGCGGTATCGGAACCGCTATGGCAACCACCATGTTCCACTGGGGGCTTCATCCCTGGGCGATGTATGCCGTTGTGGGCCTTGCCATTGCGTACGGATCGTATCGGCGTGGACGCAAGCAGCTTTTCAGCTCGGCTTTCATCCCACTGCTCGGGCGTCGGGCTGAAGGTCCGATCGGCAAGATCATCGATATTCTTGCCATCTTCGCGACTCTCTTCGGCACGGCCGCATCACTGGGACTCGGCGCCCTGCAAATCGGCTCGGGTTTCCAGGTGGTCGGGTGGATGCAAGAAGTGAGTGTCTTCCTCCTCGTTTCCATTGTCGCGGTGTTGACCCTGGCCTTTGTCGCATCGGCAGTCTCGGGCGTTTCCAAGGGAATTCAGTGGTTGTCGAACATCAACATGGTGCTCGCGTTGATCTTGGCGCTCTTCGTGTTCGTACTCGGCCCGACAGTACTGATCCTCAACCTTCTGCCCACCACCATCGGCGCCTACGCGTCGGACCTCGCCCAGATGTCGGCTAGGACCGGAGCGTCGTCGAATCCCGAGACAGGAGAGTGGCTGTCGTCCTGGACCATCTTCTACTGGGCCTGGTGGGTGTCCTGGACACCGTTCGTGGGAATGTTCTTGGCGCGCATCAGTCGTGGGCGCACTATCCGTCAGTTCATCGTGGGTGTCATTGTCGTGCCGACGACGGTGAGTCTGTTGTGGTTCTCGATCTTCGGCGGTGCCGGGATCGGTGAGGAGCGAGACGGAATCGATCTCGCGAGCCGGGGTTCCGAGGAAGCTCAGTTGTTCGGGATGCTCGACAATCTCCCGCTCGCGGGCGTCACGACCGTCCTGGTCATGCTGCTCGTAGCGGTGTTCTTCGTCTCGGGCGCAGACGCCGCGTCGATGGTGATGGGCACTCTCTCGCAGCGGGGAACTCTCGAGCCGAGTCGGTGGGTCGTGGTGTTCTGGGGTGTGTTGACCGGTGGCGCCGCGGCGCTATTGCTGTGGACCGGCGGTTCCGAAGCGCTCGAGGGCTTGCAGACGATGACGATCATCGCGGCCGCGCCATTTGTCGTCGTGATGATCGGCCTGTGCTTCTCGCTCTACCGAGATCTGTCACACGACCCGATCATCGTCGCTGCCCGAGAACAGAAACGAGCGCTTCTCCAAACCCGACGGGTCCGACGAGGCACTCGCGCTCGGCGCGATACCTGAGCTATTTCCAGCTCGGCAACCACAGATGGTTCTGCCACGATTCCGGAGTGATCGGCATCGCGGTCAAGATGGGCCACAGGTAGACGAAGTTCGCGACAACCAGCCCGATGTACAGGCTGACCGCGAGCAATCCCGTGGTGCGTCGCTCGACGGAATCCGTTGCCTTGCCAAGTACGTCACCGAGTGTCAGCGCAAATCCCATGACCATGAACGGTGCGAGCGCAACGCCGTAGAAGAAGTACATCTGACGGTCCATCGTGGCGAACCAGGGGAGGTAGGCGGCGGCGTATCCGGTGAGAACAACGGCATAGCGCCAGTCACGCCGAACGAACGTCTTCCAGATCGCCCACGCCAACATGGGCAGCGCCAGCCACCACATCGCCGGCGTGCCGATCAGCATGATCGCCTTGACGCAGGTGGCCGCCCCACAGCCCGTCACCTGCTCGCCGTCGGCGTAGTAGTAGAGCATCGGACGAAGACCCATGGGCCACGTCCAGGGTTTCGATTCCCACGGGTGGTGGTTGCCCGCGGAGTTCGTCAGGCTCGAGTGGAAGGTGAGCACGTTGCCGCTGTAGTACCAGAGGGAACGCAGCGCCGACGGTATGAAACTCCACGTTCCGCCCTCGCCGATCTCGTTGCCGACGGCATGGCGATCGACGCCCGTCTCGCTCGCAAACCAGGCCCAGTAGCTGGCCAGGTAGACGCCGATCGGGATGACGACCAACGCGTACAGAGCGGGGCCGATGTCGCGGATCGCGGTGCCGAACCATGGCCGCTGCACACGGTAGGCGCGGCGTGCGGACAGGTCGAACGCGACGCTGAGGAGTCCGAAGAACAAGATGAAGTACATCCCGGACCATTTGGTGCCGCAGGCCAATCCGAGCAGGATGCCGGCGCCGAATCGCCACCACCGGAATCCGAGCCGTGGACCCCATTCGGAATCGCCGATCCGACCCTCGGCGTAAGCGGTGGCCATCCGTTGCCGAACCTGGTCACGGTCGACGATCAGGCAGCCAAGCGCGGCGAGAACAAAGAATGCGAGAAAAATGTCGAGCATGCCCAGGCGGGACGAGACGAACGTGACTCCGTCGACGATCAGCAGAATGCCGGCAATCGCGCCGATGAGCGTCGAACGTGTCATCCGTCGAACGATCCGAATGATCAGCAGCACCATCAAGGTTCCGACCAGTGCCGACGAGAACCGCCAACCCCAGCCGTTGTAACCGAAGATCGCTTCACCGATTGCGATCATCTGCTTGCCGATCGGCGGGTGCACCACCAATCCGTAACCGGGGTTGTCTTCGATCCCGCCGCCTGTGAGCACCTGCCAGCCTTGCGGCGCATAGTGCTTCTCGTCGAATACGGGAGTGCCGGCGTCCGTGGGATAGGCGAGCATCGTGAACCGGGTGATTGCGGCGATCGTGGTGATCACGGCGGTGACGATCCAGCCACGCAACCGGTCCGTGGGGCCGAAGTCCGGGGCGGGTACGAGCGGCGCTGGACTACGCACTACCCGATCGCCACTGGCGGGCGTTGGCCGCTCGTCCGTCTGCACAGTCACTCGGCAATCGTAGGCTGTCAGGTATGACTGGTCGCTTGGTACTCGCCGCAACACCCATGGGAGACGTCGGTGACGCGTCTCCGCGTCTGCGCGACGCTCTCGCAACCGCCGACGTCGTGGCGGCCGAGGACACCCGACGCACCAAGTCGCTGGCCTCGGCACTTGATGTCACGATCACCGGAAAGGTGGTCAGTTTCTACGATCAGGTGGAGATTGCGCGACTTCCCGCGCTGGTCGCCGACGTTGCCGACGGCAAAACCGTCCTCCTGGTGACCGACGCCGGTATGCCGTCGGTCAGTGATCCCGGATACCGCCTTGTTGCTGCATGTGTGGCTGAGAACTTGAAGGTCACCTGCCTGCCTGGCCCGTCCGCAGTGACTACTGCCCTCGCGCTGTCAGGGCTGCCCGTCGAGCGCTTCTGCTTCGACGGTTTCCCGCCGCGCAAGGGTGGACAACGCAAGACCTGGTTCGCGGGACTGCTCACCGAGCAGCGCGCGTGTGTGTTCTTCGAGGCGCCGCATCGCCTGGCCGATTGCCTGGCCGACGCCGTCGAGGTGCTCGGCCCGGACCGGCGCGCTGCCGTTTGCCGCGAGTTGACCAAGACCTACGAAGAGGTGAAGCGCGGAACTCTCGGCGAACTCGCCGCGTGGGCTGCCGAAGGTGTGCGCGGCGAAATCACAGTAGTGCTCGAAGGTGCTGTTCTGGTGGCCTCCGATCCGGCCGATCTGGTCGAGGAAGTGGAACGCCTGGTCGAGGGCGGAGCACGTCTGAAAGACGCGTGCGCCCTCGTCGCCACCCCCGGTGTGTCGAAGCGCGAACTGTACGAAACGGTGCTGGCTGCTCGTAAGGACTAGCGCTGGGCTAACGGCGCACTGCCGGTGCTCCCGGCCGGAGGTTGGCGTCGTCGGCAGCCGCTTGGCCGGCGTGCCACCCTTCGGCGTCGACGGACCGTCCGCGAGCTTTGCGGGTTCGCGGGAACAACCGATCGAATTCGGTGTCGACGGCAGCCGACGTGGTAGCGAGAATCGGCAGGAGATCGGCCACATCCATCGACGCGGCGTCGGCGGCTTCTGCGGTGGCTTTGGTGCCGGCGTCGCGGAGACGTTGACCGATTCGATTGGCAAACCCGGTGAGGAAGCCCTTGCGGAACGACGTGGTTCTGGAGCCGCCGCGATTGCTGGTGTCGGCGAATTGCATTGCGCGGGTTGCCTGCACGAGTAGCGACGTGAAGAGCATGTCGACCTGTTGGAGATCGACGGGCGTGCCGATGACGGTCGCGATGGACACCTCGCTGAACCACACGGCGCGCACGCGGTTGGAATCACCGATTGCAGTGAGGAGATGGACTTTCTCTTTCACGTAGGGGTTGTCGAGGTGGATGCGACGCCCGTTGACGGCGGTATCGGTGATGCCGGTGCGATTGTGCAGAAGTGCCGCATCGATGGCGTACCGCGTCATCAACTCCTGCGCCTTCTCGGTGAATGATTCGGCTTCTTCGGCGAAGTTGGTGGCCTCGGCTTTGGCGAGTAATCCACGAATTCGCTTGAGTACCTTGGCGTCAACTTCAGCGCCAGTGCCCGCGTAACTCGTGTCGGTGCGCTGCGGCGGCCAGGTAGACGGCGGCGCGAGCAACAGATTCCACGGCGCGAGTCGCGTCCAGTGCAGCGCTACCTCGGCAATTTGGGAGACGAGGAAATAGGGATCTTCGAACAGGAGTCCGGCCGCGAGGGATCGAAAAACGTCCTCGTCCAGAGTGATTCGTGCCGCGATGCGATCGGCATTGGGGAACTGCTCCCGAATAGACGCAAGTTGCCCAACCCATTCGAGGGGTGCGCGGTCGGCGGCCCTGGTTCGGGCGGCGTCGAGTAGGACGGCGGTGGCAACAAGATCGGCGTTCGAGGGATCTTTGCTGCGACGGGCAAGGTGAACAAGATCGGCAGGTTGCCACCCTCGTTCGTAGACGCCGGCAAGTTCGGTGATCAAGGCCTCGGCAGCTGCGACAGATTGAGGACTGACTTCGTGAGAGGACACGCGGGTTCCGTTCCATGGCAGCGTCTGCGAGGAGGCAGCGGCTCGAAAGTATGTTCTATCGGGTGTCATGGACGCAGTGTGCACGTGGGGTCCGACACAACTGGCTCAGGCCAGATGCGGCGGACCCCACGAAAGGCGTCACACGGCTACGTCACTCGTCGACGAAACGAGGGAAAACGGGTGCCGGAGCAGGCAGTTTACGGTTCGCGTCGATGCGTACCGCGATGTCGGTGAATTGACGGCTCTCTTCGCTCTGCCCAAGCAGATCGAGGATCCGCGACGCCGCGTCGGGCATGACCGGCTGAACGAGAATGCCGACGATACGGACCACTTCGATCGTCACGTAGAGGACGGTTGCCATACGTGCCGGATCGGTCTTGCGCAGGACCCACGGTTCTTGCTTGGAGAAGTACCGGTTGGTCTCGCCGAGCACGCCCCAGATGGCTTCCAGCGCGAGGTGTAGAGCCTGCACGTCGAACTCGCTGCGGCACTTGGTGAGCAAGGCGTCCGCCGACGCCAGCATCGCCAGGTCGTCCTCGGTGAACTCACCGGGGGTGGGTACCTGGGCGTCGCAGTTCTTCGCGACCATCGTCAGCGAACGTTGCGCGAGATTGCCGAGTTCGTTCGAGAGATCAGCATTCATGCGAGTCACGATCGCTTCGTGGCTGTAGCTGCCGTCCTGGCCGTACGAGATCTCACGGAGCAGGAAGAAGCGGACTGCGTCGAGGCCGTACTGATCGACCATGGCGATGGGGTCGACGACGTTGCCGACCGACTTCGACATCTTCTCGCCCTTGTTGTACAAGAAGCCGTGAACGAAGACCCGCTCCGGCAGCTCGATGCCCGCGGACATGAGGAACGCCGGCCAGTAGACGGTGTGGAACCGCGTGATGTCCTTGCCGATGATGTGCAGGCTTGCGGGCCAGAACTTCTTGAACTCCTCCGAGTCGGCGTTCGGGTATCCGACGCCCGTCAGGTAGTTGGTGAGGGCGTCTACCCAGACGTACATGACGTGGTCCGGATCGCCCGGAACCTTGACGCCCCAGTCGAACGTGGTGCGCGAGATCGAGATGTCCTTGAGGCCGCTCTTGACGAAGCTGACGATCTCGTTTCGGCGTGTCGTGGGGGCGATGAACTCGGGGTGCTCTTCGTACAGCGCGAGTAACCGCTCCTCGTACGCCGAGAGACGGAACGTGTAGTTGGACTCCTCGGTCCACTCCACCGGGGTGCCGGTCTCGGTGGACTGGCGGGTGCCGTCCTCCAGAAGCGTGGTCTCGGCTTCGGTGTAGAAGGCCTCGTCCCGAACCGAGTACCAACCCGAGTACGTGTCGAGGTAGATGTCGCCGGATGCGGCCATCTTCTCCCAGATCGCCTTGCTGGCGACCTGGTGATCAGCGTCCGTGGTGCGGATGAACCGGTCGTACGAGATGTTCAGGACCTTGTCGAGGTTCTGGAACACGTCGGAGTTCCGAGCCGCGAGTTCCCGAACGTCGATACCCTCTTTGATCGCTGTCTGCTGCATCTTCAGACCATGCTCGTCGGTACCGGTCATGAAGAACACTTCATGTCCGTCCAAACGCTTGAAGCGGGCGAGCGCGTCCGAGGAGATGTACTCGTACGCGTGGCCGATGTGCGGAGCGCCATTGGGATACGCGATCGCTGTCGTGATGTAGAACGGCGATCGTTCCGCGCCTTCCGGGGCAGCGGAGTCCGGGCGCGGGGTCTGGGAGGGTGAGGCAGGCACAGTCATGGTGGGCTTACTCTATCGGGCGTGAGCAAAGACCGTCCCGCCCCCGATGTCCCTGAGCCCTTGTCGCCTCTGATCGACGCCCATACGCACCTCGACGCGTGTGGCGCGCATGACGCTGCGAGCGTGGCCGAAATAGTCGACCGAGCCGAGGCCGTCGGCGTCGGGCGGGTCGTGACGGTGGCCGACGACCTCGACGCCGCCCGCTTTGCCGTCGACGCTGCGAACTGCGATTCGAGGGTTTACGCCGCCGTCGCAATCCACCCGACCAGGGCGAACGTTCTCGACGCCGATACTCGCGCCGAGATCGAGCGGTTGGCGTCGGATCCGCGGGTCGTCGCCGTGGGGGAGACGGGCCTCGACCTTTACTGGCCCGGCAAGCTCGATGGGTGCGCCACCATCGAGGAACAGGTCGACGGTTTCCGGTGGCACATCGATCTGGCGAAGCGGTTGGGCAAGACGCTGATGATTCACAACCGCGAAGCCGACCAGGACTTGCTGCGGGTGCTGAACGAGGAAGGCGCGCCGGAGACAGTGGTGTTCCACTGCTTCTCCTCGGATTCGGAGATGGCGCGGGCATGCATCGACGCCGGGTACGTGCTCAGTTTTTCGGGAACCGTGAGTTTCAAGAATGCGAAGGCTCTCCGCGAGGCTGCGCTATTGGTGCCGTCGGATCAGCTGATCGTCGAAACGGATGCGCCGTTCCTGACGCCCCATCCGTTCCGTGGCGCCCCCAACGAGTCGTACTGCCTCCCGTACACCGTGCGCGCATTGGCCGATATCCGCGGCGAGGATCCGGAGGCTCTGGCAGCGGCGTCGACGGCGACAGCGGAGCGGGTCTACAAGCTCTGAGCGCTATTCTGAGCTGACAGGTAACTCCGCGCCCGGGACCGTCGTGTCCCGGCCCGTCTACTGCGCGGAGTATTCAGATGAATGACTACATCTATCCCGACGACATCTATCCCTACGACGTCGTCACAGTCCGCATCGAAACGTGGGAATTCGAGTGCTGTGCGCCGCTGCCCGTTGTCGGCGAAGAATCTTCGTGGGCTTTGCGCCCGATGCGTGACTCGCTGTGGTTGGACGGGCAGTGGTTCGACGGGTCGGTCCACGGCGGTATCTATCCAGATTTAGAACGCACGGCAGGGACCGTTCTCTCGATCAGACTCGAGCGTGGCGAATTTCTCGAACAAGGGTCGGGGCATTGGGCGTTGGTGCCGGGGAGCATCGATCACGTTCGCGTCGAGAAAGTCCCGAGATATTTTTGTGGCGTGTCTTCGCTGGTTGCCGGTAGCCGTGGGTCGATGGAGACGGCCGTCGTCGTTGAGTTGGCTGTTCCTGCGAGGACGTGAGGGCGCACAGCTACACCGAGCCGACTCCGGTGGAATCCTCGGTCGAGATCCTCACCGTTCACATCGACATGGGTGAAATCGAATGTTGCGGGCCATATCCGGTTGTCGGAGACGAGTGTTCGTGGACGCTGACTCCGCGCGCCGACACCGGCAGGTTCGACGGTTGGGTTCACGGCGGGATGCCGGCGTCAGGAGTTAGGACCGCAGGCGTAGTCCTCGGGATTCTCGTGGTCACGACGACGTACGAGGAAGTCGGAAGTCCACGCGTGTGGTTGCCCGTCGCAGGCAGTGAGACCTATCGACGGGTCGCTGCGAGTCCTCGGTGGTTCCGGAGGTTCGGTGATTTCGACGTCGGTCCACAGAACCGGATCGAGACCGGTGTGGTCGTCGAGTTGGCCACCCCCTGTGCGCCTGTCCGGTAGTCGGCGCTACCGGAAAGGCGCACAGGGGCGGAGCCCCTAAAGCACCTTCCCCAGGAAATCCTGGGTGCGCTTCTGCTGCGGATTGCCGAACAGGTTTTCCGGCTTCCCTTCCTCGACGATGTAGCCGTCGGCCATGAAGATGACGCGATCGGATACCTCGCGCGCGAATCCCATTTCGTGGGTCACGACGACCATGGTCATGCCCTGCTTCGCGAGGTCGCGCAACACCTGCAGAACCTCGCCCACCATTTCGGGGTCGAGGGCGCTGGTGGCCTCGTCGAAGAGCATGATGTCCGGGCTCATGGCGAGTGCGCGGGCGATGGCAACACGCTGCTTCTGACCGCCGGACAGACTCGCGGGCTTGGCGTCGGCCTTCTCGGCGAGACCAACCTGACCTAGCAGTTTCGCCGCGATCTCACGTGCCTGTTCCTTGGTGGAACGGCCCGTCTGGATCGGAGCGAGCATCACGTTTTCGATGACGGTCATGTGGGGGAAGAGATTGAAGTGCTGGAACACCATGCCGATGTGTTGGCGCACTTTGTCGATATCGACGTTCTTGTCCGTCAGGTCGAACTGGTCGACGCGCACGGTGCCTGCGGTGATGTCCTCGAGGCGGTTGAGGCAGCGTAGGAAGGTGGACTTGCCCGATCCGGACGGCCCGATGACGCACACCACTTCGCCGTTCTTGATGTCGACGTCGAGGCCTTTGAGGACCTCGTTGTCGCCGAACGACTTTTTCAGTCCCTTGACTTCGATCTTGATTTCGGTGTCTGGCTTGCTCATGTTGACGGCTGTTTCGGTCACTTGTTGATCCTCTTTTCGAGGCGGTTCGAGAACTTGGTGAGCGCCATGATGATGATGAAGTACATGGCGCCGATGATCAGCCACATGTTGAAGGACTGGAAGTTGCGCGCGATGATGATGCGCCCGGTCTGAGTGAGCTCGGCCAGTCCGATGACCGACAGGATCGACGTGTCCTTGAGGGTGATGACGAACTGGTTGATGTACGACGGGATCATCGTGCGAATTGCCTGCGGCATGATGACTTTCCGCATTGTCTTCATGTAGCTGATGCCGAGGCTGCGTGATGCCTCCATCTGGCCCTTGTCGACGGCCAGGATTCCGCCGCGCACGATCTCGGCCATGTAGGCGCCGGCGTTGAGCGAGAGCGTGATGACACCGGCGGTGAATGCCGACATCTGGAAGTGCAGAGCGGCCGGGATGCCGAAGTAGATGAAGAACGCTTGCACCAGAAGCGGCGTGCCACGGAAGATATCGACGTAGGCGGTACCGATTCCGCGGACGACGATGTTTGTCGATACGCGGCAGAGTCCGAAGATCGCACCCAGGACAAGAGCGATCGCGATCGAGACGACCGACAGAACGATGGTCAGCCACAGACCTTTGAGCAGTTGTGGGTAGGTGCTCTTGATCAGCCCGATGATGGAGTTGTCGGACGACGTGGCGTCCTGGCCGAGGAACTGCGAGAGGATCTCGTCGTACTCGCCGCTGTCCTGCAGGTTCGCAAGTCCGGCGTTGAACATCTCGAGCAGTTCGGCGTTCTGGCCCTTGTTGACGGCAAAGCCGTAGCTTGCGCCGGCTTCCTTCTCGGTCACGGTTTTGAGTCCGTTGCCCTGGGTGATGCCGTAGGCCAGCACGGGGTAGTCGTCGAACACGGCGACGGAGTTACCCGTGCGGACCTCGTCGTACATGCTGGCGGAGTCAGCGAAGTAGACAGTCGTGAATCCGTATTGATCCTTGATGGATTCGGCGAACGTGGCGCCTTCGGTGCCGTTCTTGACGGCGACGCGTTTGCCCTTCAGGTCCTCGTAGGACTTGACGTCGTTGTTCGATTCGAGCACTGCCATCTGCACGCCCGACTCGAAGTACGGGTCGGAGAAGTCGAAGACCTGCTTGCGGGCGTCGGTGATCGACATGCCGGCGATGACGCCGTCTGCCTGGCCGGCCTGGACTGCTTGCAGAGCTGCGTCGAATCCCAATTGCTTGATCTCGACGTTGAATCCCTGATCCTCGGCGATGGCCCGGATCAGTTCCATGTCGATGCCGGTGAGATTGCCGTTTTCGTCCTCGAATTCGAACGGGGCGAACGTGACGTCGGTGGCGATGATGTACGTCCGGCCCGGCTGCGCCGACGCGATGCCTGGAGCGAACAGCGCTGCGATGAGCGCCAGAAGGATGGCCAGGATCGGCCACCTCGGGTTACGGGGTTTGTCGACTTTTCTTCGCACTCTCGCCCAGCTTTCGTATGTCACGCCCGGGATCGCCGGACTGCTTATGACCAGACGAGAACATACTGCGCGCCGCGCTGAATCGGTACACCGTTAACTGAGGTAAAAAGTTACCGACCTGCGACACGCCGTGTTTATTCCGTGACAAAAGTCGCAATTCGTGACCGTTTGGTTGCCGAAGCGGTGTGTGGCCGTTACCGTATTGTGATCGAACGTCGTCTGCCTTGGGATTTCCTGTGTCGCCTTTCGCCAAGATCAACTCCACGAAGTCACCACTTCTCTATTCGATGGTGGCGGCGCTGCTCCTGACGCTTGTTGTCGGTGGGCTGCTCGTGGTGGTTCAGCACAAGACGATCACGCTCGACGTCGACGGCGAGATGATCTCGCTGTCCACCATGTCGAGCAGCGTCGGTGGCGCTTTGGACAAGGCCGGATACGAGGTGGATCCGAAGGACACACTTGCGCCCAGTTCCGACGCCTCCCTGGCCGACGGAGACACTGTCGTTCTGCGACGCGCACGCGAGCTGGACTTGACCGTCGACGGCAAGCAGCAGACGGTGTGGACCACCGCGCTGACCGTGGACGAAGCGTTGAAGCAGTTCGACGTGGCCGACGACTTTGCCGTATCGGCGTCACGCTCGCATCGTTTGCCGCTCGAACGCACGGAACTCGACGTGATCAGCCCCAAGGTTGTCAACGTTGCGGACGGCGGTGCGCCCGCTACGGAAATCAAGCTTGCCGCCGCTACTGTCGGTGATCTTCTGGCCGCACGCAATGCTCCGCTCGAGCAGGCCGATACCGTTGTTCCGCCCGCCGAGACTCCTGTCACTGACGGGCTCACCGTCGAAATTACCCGGTCGCGCACCGACACCCGTGTCGAGAACCAGCCGATTCCCGCGCCGGAGAACAAGATCGACGATCCGTCGCTCGAGAAGGACTCGACCGTCGTCGAAAACCCGGGAGTTCCCGGTGAGCGCACGGCGACCATCGAGGTCAAGACCGTCAATGGTGTCGAGGCAGCGCGTACTGAGCTTTCTGCGACCGTGGTCAAGGAACCTGTTGCCGCGGTAGTGAAGGTCGGCACCAAAGAGCCTGCGGTACCGGCAATTTCCAATGCGGCGACCTGGGATGCGATTGCGCAGTGTGAGGCCACCGGCAACTGGGCGATCAACACTGGCAATGGTTTCTACGGCGGATTGCAATTCACCCAGAGCACCTGGCAGGCATTCGGCGGTGGCGAGTACGCATCGCGTGCCGACCTCGCAACCCGTGAGCAGCAGATCGCGATCGGCGAGAAGGTTCGCGCCGGTCAGGGCTGGGGCGCATGGCCTTCGTGCACAAGCAAATTGGGTCTGCGCTAACCGCGCACTGACCCCGGACCAGAAGTCAGGAACCTATGTCACCGCTTGCGAAGCTCAACTCGACGCGATCACCGCTGTTGTATTCGATGATCGCCGCGTTGCTTCTCACGCTGGTGGCCGGTGGAATTCTGGCTGTGGTCAACCACAAGACCATCACTCTCGATGTCGACGGTGAGCAGATTCGCCTGAGCACCATGGCGAGCAACGTCGACGGCATTCTCGAAGATGCGGGCTATTCGATCGGTGACAAGGACGCTGTTGCACCGGCATCGGACGCGTCCGTGTCCGACGGTGACACCGTCGTGCTGCGTCGTGCGCGCGAGATCACCTTGACGGTCGACGGTCAGCAGAAGTCCGTGTGGACAACAGCTCTCACAGTCGAAGATGCCTTGAAGCAACTCGATGTTGCTGCAGATGTTCATGTTTCGGCTTCACGTTCGCAGCGTCTTCCGTTGGACGGCGCAGCGCTCGATGTCCTCACGCCTGTTGTCGCAAAGCTGACTGACGGAGCACATGCGACGACGGATGTCCGGCTCGCAGCTCCCACTGTCGGTGAGTTCTTGACCGCCAACGGAACTCCGCTCGCAGCTGCGGACACCGTTGTTCCCGCAGCAGATGCGCCGCTCACCGAAGGCCTCGAGATCACGGTGACGCGCAATATCACCGAAAGCCGAGTGGAGACCTTGCCGCTCGATCCGCCGGATCAGCGCATCGAGGATCCGACCATGAATCAGAGCCGAACGATCGTCGAGAACCCGGGAGTGCCCGGCGTTCGTGACGTCACATTTGCGGTCAATCTGGTCAACGGTGTCGAAACCGGTCGCACGCCTGTTGCCGAGACGATCACCACACCCGCGCAACCCAAGGTTGTCCGCGTCGGTACCAAGCCGGGCACCGAGGTGCCGCCGGTCGAGAACGGCAGCACGTGGGATGCGCTCGCTCAGTGTGAGGCCACCGGCAACTGGGCTATCAACACCGGCAACGGTTTCTACGGCGGCGTGCAGTTCGACCAGAACACCTGGGAACGACAGGGCGGGCTCAAGTACGCTGCCCGCGCCGACCTCGCGACCCGCGAGGAGCAGATCGCCATTGCCACGCAAACCCAGCGTACCCAGGGCTGGGGCGCATGGCCGTCGTGCTCGGGTCGTCTCGGACTGGGTTAAGTTCTTACCTGTGTCAGACGCCGAATCGAACCAACCCATCGCCACCCCTCGCGGGCAGGCAGCGCTGCTCGGCCCGGCCGAGGTGCGCGCTCTTGCCGAGGAATTCGGTGTGCGCCCCACAAAGCAGTTGGGGCAGAACTTCGTTCACGACGCCAACACCGTGCGACGTATCGTCACTACCGCCGGCGTCACACGAGACGACGTGGTTCTCGAGGTCGGACCAGGTCTCGGCTCACTGACCATGGCCTTGATGGACGTCGTGGACCGTGTCATCGCGGTGGAGATCGATCCGAATCTGGCGGCTCGTCTGCCCAAGACGGTGTCCGAGCGCGCTCCTGAACTGGCAGATCGTCTGACGGTTGTGGAGGCCGACGCCATGCGCGTGTTGCCGTCGCAGATCCCGGGGGAGCCGACGGCTCTGGTCGCGAACCTTCCGTACAACGTGGCGGTGCCGGTGCTGCTGCACCTGTTCGCGTCGCTGCCGAGCCTGCGTACCGCGCTGGTGATGGTGCAAGCCGAGGTCGCTGATCGCCTGGCTGCTGATCCGGGAAGCAAGATCTACGGCGTCCCGAGCGTCAAGGCCAATTTCTTCGGTGAGGTCCGCCGTGCCGGCGCCGTGGGTCGCAATGTGTTCTGGCCGGCGCCCAAGGTGGAGTCCGGTCTGGTACGGATCGACCGTTACGCCGAGCCGCCGTGGCCGATGGACGAGCAGCACCGCAAGCGTGTTTTTGCCGCGATCGACGCAGCTTTTGCTCAGCGTCGCAAGACCTTGCGAGCAGCACTCAGTGGTTGGGCGGGTTCGCCGGCTGAAGCGGAGCGCAGGCTCCTTGCTGCCGGAATCGAGCCGCAGACGCGTGGCGAGATGCTCGACGCAGCGGCGTTTGTGCGTTTGGCAGGAGTCGAATAACCCTGTGCGCCTTTCTGATAGCCATCGCTACCAAAAAGGCGCACAGGGGCCGAAGGCCCCTTACTTGAACCGGCGCAGCCTCAGGCTGTTGCTCACCACGAACACGCTGCTGAATGCCATCGCGGCACCGGCCAGCATCGGGTTCAGCAGTCCCGCCGCCGCGAGGGGGATAGCTGCCGTGTTGTAGGCAAAGGCCCAGAACAGGTTGCCCTTGATTGTTTTCAGTGTCTTGCGAGACAACCTGATTGCATCCGCTGCCGAGCGAAGGTCACCGCGAACCAGTGTGATGTCGCTGGCTTCGATTGCGACATCGGTGCCGGTACCCATCGCCAGACCGAGATCGGCCTGAGCCAAAGCCGCCGCGTCGTTGACGCCGTCGCCGACCATGGCCACGACGCGTCCCTCCGCCTGCAGTTTCTTGACGGCGTCGACCTTGTCGGCTGGCATGACCTCGGCAAATACGGTGCTGATGCCCACCTGGTCTGCGACGGTCCGGGCGACGGTCTTGTTGTCGCCTGTCAGTAGGATCGGTTCGAGGCCGAGTGCCTTCAACTGCGCTATCGCCTCGGCGCTGGTGTCCTTGACGGCGTCGGCTATCACGAGGACGCCGCGTGCCGCTCCGTCCCAGCCGACTGCGATGGCGGTGCGGCCCGCCTTTTCTGCTTCGGTCTTTGCAGCCCGCAGGTTCTCGGGCAACGTCATAGCCCAGTCTTCGAGCAACGCCTCACGGCCGGCTACTACAGCGTGGCCGTCGACCATTCCCTGAACGCCTCGTCCGGCGACGTTCACGAAGTCGGAGACCGCGGGAAGTTCGCCCACGGTTTCCTTGGCACCCTTGGCAATTGCCGCAGCAATCGGGTGCTCGGAGCGATGTTCGAGAGCGCCCGCCAAACGCAAGACGTCATCGATACTCGTTCCGTCGGCTGCGATGGTGTCGAGCAGAGTCATCTGGCCGGTGGTGACGGTGCCGGTCTTGTCGAGGACGATGGTGTCCACTGCGCGAGTCGATTCCAGCACTTCGGGGCCCTTGATCAGGATTCCCATCTGGGCGCCTCGACCGGTGCCGACCAACAGTGCGGTGGGTGTTGCCAATCCGAGCGCACAGGGGCAGGCGATGATCAGGACGGCGACGGCCGCGGTGAACGCCATCTCGATTCCGTTGCCGCTACCGAGCCAGTAACCCAGTGTGGCAACGGCAATCGCGATGACAATCGGAACAAAGATGCCCGCAATGCGATCGGCGAGACGCTGAACGTCAGCCTTACCGTTCTGTGCGTCTTCGACAAGTGCTGCCATTTGGGCGAGTTGCGTGTCGCTGCCGACTCGGGTGGCCCGGACGGACAGGGTGCCGCCTACGTTAACGGTGGCTCCGACAACGCTGTCGCCGACGCCTACCTCCTCGGGCACCGATTCGCCGGTCAGCATGCTCAGGTCTACGGCGGAGCGGCCTTCGGTGATGACTCCGTCGGTGGCGATCTTCTCACCTGGGCGGACGATGAAGACGTCGCCGGTGACAAGATCTTCGGCCGGGATTCTGACCTCGGCACCGTCTCGCAGGACTGCAACGTCTTTTGCGCCGAGTTCCATGAGTGCACGCAGCGCCGCACCCGAGGTGCGCTTGGACTTGTGCTCGAAGTAGCGTCCGGCCAACACGAAGGTGATCACACCTGCGGCGACCTCGAGATAAATGTTGGCGGTGCCGTCCATTCGGTCGACGGTGAGCGAAAACGCGTGTTTCATCCCGGCTTCGCCGGCTGTGCCGAAGAACAGCGCGTACAGCGACCACAGGAACGCGGCAATGGTGCCGATGGAGATGAGGGTGTCCATCGTGGCTGCGCCGTGCCGGAGGTTGATCCAGGCGGCGCGATGGAAAGGCAGAGCCGCCCAGACGATGACAGGGGCCGCCAGTGTGAGGGAGAGCCATTGCCAGTTCGTGAACTGAAGTGCGGGGATCATCGCCATCGCGATGACGGGAACCGAGAGTAGGGTCGAGACGATCAGCCGGGCGCGCAGTTCGCGGAGGTCACGATCCTGTGGGGTCTCCACGTCTGCGTCGGCGGTGCTGGCAGGCGGCGTGGGGAGCGCTGCCGAGTAGCCCGCATTTTCTACGGTGGCGAGCAGTTCATCTACCCCGACGGTGTCGGGGTACGAGACCTTGGCCTTCTCCGTGGCGTAGTTGACCGTGGCACTGACGCCGTCGATCTTGTTGAGTTTCTTCTCGATTCGAGCGGCGCACGACGCGCAGGTCATTCCCGTGATGGCGAGTTCGACGCTACCGACGGTGGTGGGTGTACTCATCGGTGACCTTCCTCATGGGGTGCGGGCGTGTTCGATGTGCTGGACGCCGGCGCGTGGCTCGGGCTCTCGACGGGGTTTCCGACTGCCGCCCCCACTCCGAAGGCGGCGCCGAATACGACGACAAGGCCTCCGGCGTAGGCGGCAAGTGTTGCCGATGTGCGCATGGCCGTCAGCTGTCTACGACGGCGTAGCCGGCTTCGTCGACTGCCGCGGCGATGTCGGTTGCGGATACGGGTGCGTCACTCGTGACGCTGACGCGGCCGCTGGCCAGATCGACGTCGACGGCGGTCACTCCGGCGATGTTGCCGATCTCTTCCTTGACGGATCCGACGCAGTGTCCGCAGGTCATTCCGGAAACGGTGTATTCGGCGGTGGTCATGGGAGATCCCTTCGGTTGACTGGCTCTATTGTACGGATACCCCGTGTAGGTATCGCTTCGAGATTCAAGGTACCCCCAGGGGGTATGACTGTCAATGGGCTGGGCTGTGATCTGACACTCGAGCGAGACAAAGTCGAGGATCTATGATCTACTTGTGTTGGTCGTAAGTGTTTGTGTTTGTGTTTCCACGCTCGCAAATGGTTAAGTTGCGAGCGTTTGGACATCCTCCACGGATTTGTCTCAGAACGGTCGTAGTAAGTGACCCGGGCGGTCGCAGTGACAGCCTGTAGACACTGTGTTAGAGGAGATTTACATGGCAGAGGGCATCGTGAAGTGGTTCAACTCCGAGAAGGGGTTCGGCTTCATTGCTCCCGAAGACGGCAGCGCTGACGTCTTCGTTCACTACTCCGAGATCCAGAGCGGCGGCTTCCGCACGCTCGAGGAGAACCAGCGTGTTGCGTTCGAGATCGGTCAGGGCAACAAGGGCCCGCAGGCCACCGGCGTTACCGTCGTCTAAGACGTCCATGTGAGCCGGGCAACCGGCGCATGACGTACTCGACAAAACCTCAACTCTTTTTGGGTTGGGGTTTTGTTGTATCCGAATGAAAAGTGTTGTCAGGCATTACGATAGCGGGCGGTGATCACAGCCTGCTCCTCGGCGATTATTCGACATTCCGCGCGTAGTTCGGGTGGATTCAGCACTGTGAAGTCCACCTCGAAGGCCCGCAGCCATTGTGCGACGGAGCGCAGTGAATTTCCGGAAAGTGCTATGACGCAGCGATTTTCGCCGTCGGATTCCACTGATCCCCACTGATCGCTGACCATCGGCGCGATCTGTTCGATGGGCGCATGGAGCAGAACTGTTGCGCGCGTGGACGAAAAGGCGCGGGCGACTCCTCGGGACACGAATTCCGCTGCCCCGCCCTGAGGTAGCTCTCGAGGCGAAAAACGTGGTCCGGTAGGAATCTTGGGTTCCATTCGGTCGACGCGAAATGACCGCCAGTCTTCCCGTGAGAGATCCCACGCCACCAGGTACCACCGCACGCCCGACCGCACGAGGCGGTACGGCTCCACTTCGCGGCGGCTCTGCGTGCCGTCATGGGTGGCGTAGTCGAACCGAAGTCGCTCGTGGTTGTGGCACACCGATGCGATGGCGGACAGGACGGACGCGTCCACTGCGCTCGTGGCCGGTTCACGCGGCACCACATCGATCTGCAGCGATTCCAAGCGATAGCGCAGCCGGGGCGGCATGATCTGGCGGAGCTTGGCAAGAGCACGCATCGAGGCCTCGCCGATGCCGACCACCGAGCCGGTGGCGCCGGACTGCAATGACAACGCCACCGCAAGTACTTCTTCGTCGTCGAGTTGAAGGGGAGGCATCTCGGCCCCGGCGCCGAGACGGTATCCACCACCGACACCCACCGTCGCGTCCACCGGATATCCGAGGTCGCGTAGGCGGTCGACGTCGCGGCGAACGGTGCGCGGTGTGATTGCAAGCTTGTCTGCGAGTTCGGCGCCGGACCAGTCTCGACGGGTCTGGAGTAGTGACAGCAACCGCAGTAGACGAGCTGATGTCTCCTTCATGAAATTCAGTGTCGCAGAGATTGAGGACTGTAACGGTCCTCAATTGATTCTAGGTTTATCCGCATCCGGGAAATCGAGAAGAAATGTGGGGCTCAATCATGAATCACAGCAGTCCGATGATCGAGACGAAGTCGCTCACCAAGCACTTCTCGCAGGGTAAGAACCTTGTCGAAGCGGTCAAAGGCGTGACGCTCGATGTTGCGGAGGGGGAGTTGGTAGCCCTGTTGGGGCCGAACGGCGCCGGCAAGTCGACGACGTTGCGCATGCTGACTACTTTGCTCGAACCGACCTCAGGCAGTGCGCGCATCGCTGGCTTTGATGTGTCCGATGCGCGAAGCGAGGTGCGTTCGCGTCTCGGATACGTCGGACAGGGCAATGGCGCCGGCCACAACCAGCGGGTTCGCGACGAATTGGTGACGCAGGGACTGTGTTACGGAATGTCCAAGCCGGATTCACAGGGTCGGGCTGACGAACTTCTCACCGATCTGGAACTCGCGGATCTCGGAACTCGCAAGGTCAGCACGCTGTCAGGAGGTCAGCGCCGACGGCTCGATATTGCACTCGGCCTGGTACATCGGCCACCGCTACTGTTTCTCGACGAGCCCACGACGGGCATGGACCCGCAGAGTCGGGCCAATTTGTGGGATCACATACTCCGGTTGCGGCGCGAGATGGGCACGACAATCGTGTTGACGACGCACTATCTCGAAGAAGCGGATTCGATGGCGGAGCGAGTCATCGTCATCGACGAGGGGACCGTGATCGCCGACAACACGGCCGCCGCGCTGAAGGCGGACCTTGCGGGCGATCATCTGTCGCTGACGTTCGAGACCGAAGAGGCTGCCGCAGTTGCGGCGTCGGTGGCGCAGCAACTTGTCACGGTGCGGGAGACTGCCGTCGACGGACTCATGGTGAGTATCCGTGCGAGCGAGGGTGATTCGACGCTCCCGGTGCTTCTGCGCGAAGCGGATGCGCGGGGTGCCCGCGCTCTGGCCGCCGACATCACCCGCCCGACGCTCGACGACGTCTTCCTCACCCTGACCGGACGCAGCCTGCGTGAGAGCGCTGCCGCAGTCGCTTCCTAGAGCACTCGAGAAAGTAGGACTTTGCCATGACACTCACACTCGATACCCCACGCGCTGTGCGCGGCAACATCGTTCGCGACAGCGCGATAGTGATGGGGCGTGAACTGCGCCCGATGTTGCGTGACCCGGTCAGTGTTGTCTTCAGTCTCATTCAGCCACTGATTCTGCTCGCATTGTTCGGTCCGCTGCTCAAAGGCGTCCCGGGCACCGGTGACGGCGTGTGGAATTGGTTCATCCCCGGTGTGCTGGTGATGATCGCGATCTTCGGCACGACGATGACAGGCTCGAACCTCCTGATCGAAATGCAGCAGGGATCGCACGAGAGAATGTTGGTGACGCCGCTACGACGCTCGTCGTTGTTGATCGGTCGGGCATGCAAGGAGATGGTTCCACTTGCGGCGCAGGCGATTCTGATCATTCTCGTGGCGTTACCACTCGGATTGGACGTGAATGCTGCCGGCGCGGCAGTCGGGATTGTTCTGCTCGGAGTATTCGGCGTCGGGCTCGGGGCCCTGTCCTATGCTTTGGCTCTGGCTGTGCGGGAGCAGGATTGGATGTTCTGGGTGGTGCAGCAAACGCTGATGTTCCCGCTCCTGATTCTCTCGGGGACCATGCTTCCGCTCGACGATGCGCCGGGTTGGATGAAGGTACTCGTGAATATCAACCCGCTGGGATATGTCGTGGATGCGGAGCGTGCACTATTTGCCGGGGACTTCGCGGCGGGCAGCGTTCTGGCCGGGGTTGTCGCCGCCGTGAGTGTGGCAGTTGTCGGGCTTGGAGTAGGTGTCCGAGCCGTCAAATGAGGCGTCAGCCGGTTGTAGGTTTTCGCCCAGGTGTTCGCAGCGCCTATTGTTGTACCTTGTGCTCTCCGTCGTTCCACGCCCTGTAGTAGTCCGGGCCCCGTCCAAGGTGAATCTGCATCTGGCTGTCGGGGACCTGCGCGACGACGGCTATCACGATCTGACCACCGTATTCCAGGCATTGTCGCTGGCAGACACGGTGACGGTGTCGGCCGCCGATGGTTTGTCCGTCAGTGTTGTGGGCGATGACGCCGCCGCCGTGCCCACGGACCGGACCAACCTTGTCTGGAAGGCTGCAGAGCTGCTGTCGGCCGAAGCCGGAGTGGAGACGGACGTCGAGATTCTCATCGACAAGGGAATCCCCGTCGCCGGCGGTATGGCCGGTGGCAGCGCGGACGCAGCGGCGACGTTGGTTGCGCTCAATGCGTACTGGAAATTGGATCTCTCGCGGCGTGAACTGGACGGCTTTGCCGCGAAGCTGGGTAGCGATGTCCCGTTCTCACTGCATGGCGGCACCGCGCTGGGAACCGGGCGCGGCGAGCAGCTTGTTCCCGTGCTGACTCGAAACACTTTTCACTGGGTGCTGGCGCTGGCCAAGGGCGGGCTGAGCACACCGGTCGTGTTCCGCGAACTCGACAAGCTGCGGGCCGAGGGCACCCCAAACCGACTCGGTGACGCGGACGATCTGATCCACGCCCTCACCACCGGCGATCCGCGACAACTGGCACCACTACTCGGAAACGATCTGCAGGCGGCGGCGTTGTCGCTCAATCCGGCGCTGCGCCGGACACTGCGCGCAGGCGTCGACGCCGGCGCTCTGGCCGGCATCGTCTCCGGATCAGGACCGACCTGCGCTTTCCTCTGCAGCGACGCACAGTCTGCCGTGGATGTCAGCGCTGAACTTGCGGGAGCGGGGGTGTGCCGCACCGTTCGCGTGGCGAGCGGACCCGTTCCCGGAGCACGAATACTCGACAAAGCGGCAAAGGGACAGCACTGATGGCTAACTTGATCAATCTGGAAAACGTGTCGAAGTCGTTCGGCGTCAAGCCGTTGCTCGACGGGGTGTCGATGGGCGTCGAGGAGGGCGAGCGTATCGGCGTCGTCGGCCTCAACGGTGGCGGCAAGACAACCATGCTCGAAGTCCTCGCGGGCGTCGAGGAACCTGATTCAGGTCGGGTCAGCCGCGTCGGTGGACTGCGGATGGCGGTCGTGACGCAGCGCGGTGTGCTGCCTCCCGGATCCACTGTCGGCGATATCGTTCTGGGTCCGCTGGGTGTCGCTCAGCATGAATGGGCAGGCAATGCCCGGATCCGCTCCGTTCTCTCCGGAATCGGAATCGACAACCTCGGCGCCGGCGGCGAGCGTTCCGCATTGGACGCGCAGGTCGACGGACTCTCCGGTGGTGAGCGTCGACGCGTCGCACTGGCCGCAGCCCTCGTTCAGGATCTGGACCTGCTCGTACTCGACGAGCCCACCAACCACCTCGACGTCGAGGGCGTGCAGTGGCTGGCCGAGCACCTCGTATCGCGTCGTAGCGCCCTGGTGGTCGTGACCCACGATCGTTGGTTCCTCGACACTGTCGCCACGCGAACCTGGGAAGTTGTCGGCGGCGGCGTCGAAAGCTACGAGGGTGGCTACAACGACTGGGTATTCGCCCGCGCCGAGCGCTCCCGTCAGGCCGACGCTTCCGAGGAGCGTCGACGCAACCTCGCGCGCAAGGAATTGGCGTGGCTGCGCCGCGGTGCGCCGGCCCGAACGTCCAAGCCGAAGTACCGCATCGAGGCCGCCGAAGCGTTGATCGCCGATGTCCCGGCACCTCGCGACGCCGTCGCATTGGCGTCGTTCGCGCAGCGTCGACTCGGCAAGGTTGTCATCGAACTCGAAGACGCTCGGCTCGAGACTCCGGACGGCCGCGTTCTGGTCGAAGATCTGACGTGGCGTCTTGCTCCCGGAGAGCGCGTCGGCCTCGTCGGAGTCAACGGATCCGGCAAGACGACGTTGCTGCGCACGCTCGCCGGTGAGCTGGAACCTGCTGCGGGACGGCGTATTCAGGGCCAGACCGTGCATATCGGGTGGCTCAAGCAGGAACTCGACGATCTGCCCACCGATATGCGGGTGCTCGACGCGGTCAAGGATGTGGCTGAGCGAATCACCTTGGGTGACAAGGAAGTTTCTGCCGGTCAGTTGGCGGAACGTCTGGGCTTCACGCCGGCACGTCAGCGGACACCGGTGGGGGATCTCTCCGGTGGTGAGCGTCGACGCTTGCAGTTGACGCGAGTTCTCATGGCAGAGCCCAACGTGCTGCTCCTCGACGAGCCCACTAACGACCTCGACATCGATACGCTCCAGCAACTCGAGGATCTGCTCGACGGCTGGGCCGGGACGATGGTCGTCATCTCGCACGACCGTTACCTGATCGAACGTATCTGTGACACCACCTGGGCGCTCTTCGGTGACGGCAAGCTCACCAACCTACCCCTCGGTATCGAGGACTACCTGCGTCGACGGGCAGCGATGGGCGACGGCGACAACCCGTCTGTGGCATCAACGGCCAGCGGCGCGACCAAGAGTAAGCAGGCTCGTGACGGGGCAGCGGATCGCGCTGCACGTAAGGAACTTTCGAAGCTCGAGCGTTCCATCGCCAAGCTGGACGATCGGGAGAAGAAGCTGCATGCGTCGCTGGCCGATGCGGCCACTGACCCCGACAAGTTGCAGAGCCTCGGCGCTGAACTCAAGACTGTTCTCGCGGACAAGGAAGCTGCTGAAGAGCAGTGGATGGAGTTGTTCGAGGAACTCGACGGCTAGAGGCATCTGCCATATCGGCGGTGAGTTACCCGCGAACCCGGTGTCGAGAGTTTTCTTGCGATGCCGGGTTTTTGCGTGCATAGGCACTGATCCGGAACGCTGATCTTTGAACCCGCGCATGCGTGTGGGCTTCGCATCGGCTAGCTGGTGATGCGAAGCTCTCACACGGTATTCAGTTCCGGCAGAGCCGGTTTCAGTCTCGGTGCATTGGGCCTTGGCGGGTGGTGGAGCGTCGGCGTCGTTGTTTCGGGTCGATCGCAGCTGGTGGGATGAACCAAGGTTTGTGATCGTCGCCCATCTTGATTTCCCAGATGCCGCGGAACCCGCTGGTGCTGTGGATCAATCGGTGGTGGCTACGGCAGAGGAGGGTGAGGTTGTCCATCACCGTCGGACCGCCCACTGACCAGGGTTTTATGTGGTGGGCGTCGCACCAAGCGGGTACGGCATCGCAGTTGGGGAAGGCGCAGCCTTTGTCCCGGGCGATCAGCGCCGTGCGTTGTTCGGGCGTGACGAGGCGTTTGTGCGGCGTCGCATCGAGCGGTGCGCCGTTGCCGTCCATCAGGACGGTGGAGAGCATGCAGTCGCACGCAAGCATCCGCGTCAGGCTCACACGGAGTGGTCCCATCCAGGGCATGTATCCGACATCAAGATCCTCGACATCAGGCTCGTCGTCATCGAATGCACTGCTGTAGAACTCGCCATCGCTGACGTCGGTATCGTTACCTGAGGCTGTCTCGCTGCGCATGGTGGCGCATTCCCGATGCTCGGCAAGATCTTTCGCGGTGATGTGCACATTCACGTGCGGACGCTGCCCACCGTCAACACCGGTGACGGCGTTGTCGAGGTACCGGCGGATCAGTTCCGTGAAGGCGTCGGCGGTTCGTTTGGCAGCTGATCGCTGATCCGGGGTTCCGTCCGCGGCCGGTTTCGGTATCGACAACCCCGAGAGCGCCGACAACAACATTTCACCAGTGAGCGCGTCGAAATCGCCCTTGATCGCGACCCGACCGTTCAACGTCGGAGCGATCCGCAAGACGTTGAGGTCATCGTCCTCGCCGGGCGGGGTGTCGTCGGACTCGAAGATCCGCTCGAGGACCGCAATCGCGTAGCGGAGTTTGATGGTGGTCGCTTCCACCCCGGATGCGGCAGCCAACAGAGTCTTCATGCAGGACGGCAACGCCCTGTCGGGCATGCCTTTTGGTGGTGATTCGCAGAACGCGGCAACTATTGCCGCATGATCGAGCGAGAGGTCACCGGCCTCGAATTGAGCATTAATGTCCGGAAACCCTCGCAGCGCGGCACCGAGAGCGGCGATTTTGTTACCGGCCGCGTTCTGCAGCATCGTGTTCGCTGCCAACCATCGCCCCACACCGCGGTAGCAGAGCACCTGCTCGTCCGGATTGAGCGCCAATTCATCAACGGCGGCAACCCGAATCGCTTCCAGCCGAAGAATTTCCGCCGATGCACAGACTGCAACGTCCCGAACCTCGGCTGGGCGTAACCGCCACAACATCGCGCGCACACCTACTGCCGAACCGGCTACAACATCCCCCACTGCAGTTGAATCACTTACCGTCGTCATCAAGGCCTCCCCACCCGTGACTCCAATTATACTCGAACACCTTTTCGATTCAAGGTATATTTCGGACACATTTTCGACCAAAGTTGGGAGAATGATCGCGATCAACGCGTTGAAAAGTGGCTCTAGTCAAGCGGATCCGTCGGTTCTATGCGATGTTGGCTGGAGATGTAGTTGTCGACTAGGGTGGCGCGAAGGCAACCCGACTGCGGCTAGAACTTCAGGGTGAGTCGACCGTTCTCGTCGCTGATGTGAACGTGACGATCCACCGCTGGGGGATTGGTGCCGCTGAGTTGAGTCAACTCGGCGGCGTTCTCGGGGCCGGTGTGGCCGGCGAGACGTCGGCCGTCCGGCGTCGTAGCGATGACGAACCCGGTTTCCGGTTCGCCCATTCTGTTGTATTCGACTGTGGCGGTGATGATCTTGGCACTTCCGACATAGCCGGTGACCAGGTCGGGTGCATGGGGTGTGAGGGTGCGGGCCTGGGGATCTCCGACATATCCGCGTTCATGTGCGGACGCGGAGAGCAGTACGGCATGTTGGTAAGTGAGAAATCCGCCGTTGCCGTGAACCAAGGCGAGTTGGTCGCCTGATCGGAGTCGGCGTGTCACCTCGGTCAAGGAATGGAGGGTGTAACTGTTGAGCGGTCCGCCGAAGAACGAGTGACCACCGGTGACGCTGGGGACGGTGTCACCCGGCAGTCCGAGTTCGTGAATCAACAGCTTCGGCACGATCGGAAAGCAACTGTAGGCGTCCACGATATCGAGGGCTTCGGCGCTAACTCCGGCGTTGCCGAGTGTGCGGTCCACGGTATCCTGCAGGGCTTCGGATCTGTGAAAGTTATTTCTGTGCAATATGTCCAGCGGATCAACGGCCCCGGCTCCGCCCCACAGATAGGCGAGCCTGTCTTGGTCGATGCCGAATTCGAGGGCCCTCGCCAGGGAGCAGATCACCACGGCAGCAGCCTGATTCACGAAGGGCATGGCGTTGAGCATCAAAGGATAGGGTTCGGACACCATCCGGTTGCCCGGCCCGACGGTGCTGATCTCTTCTGCGGTACGTACTTCCGATGTCCACGACGCCGAGTTCTTCGCGGCGATAGTTGAGAACTCGGCATACATCTGCGCTGACCAGTCCAGGGATGCTTGGGCGTCGTGGCCGATCGATGCGCTGAAACTGTTCTCGAACAGTGGGTAGACGCGGGTGGGCACGATGAATCCCGCGCGCTGCATCTCGGCGCCGCCCAGATCGGCGGGATCGAAGCCGGGAGGTCCGCCGGGTTCGGTGGCCCACCCGAGAGAATCGGGAGCGACGCCCGATTTTCGCAGTGCGGTTGTGGTGGCGTGTGATTCACCGCCCACGAGCAGCGCGACGGAGGATGTGCCGTCTGCAATGGCAGCGCCGATTCGATCGAGAAGTGCTGCAGGCCAGTGCCCACCGATCGGTGAGGTGGCGGTGATCGCGGGGGTGGCGCCAAGCCTGGTGGCCAGAAGTTCGGGGAGATTGTCGTATGCCCAACTGACGGTCTTGATCGCGTAGATCGTGTCGATGTGGCTACCGAGCGAGGGCTCTCCACTGTCCGTGAGGGCGGCAATTGTCGCTTTGTAGATCAAGTCGAGCGGTTCGAGGTGCCCGTCATCCGGATTCCATCGCAGATCCCCTACGCCGACGATGACGGGAATCCGTGATGCGTCAACCATCGTGTTCCTCTTTCAGCCAGTTCTCGTGTGTGCCCGACGTCGGGAGTTCCGCCACGATAGCGCTGCGATAAGTACGTGTAACCAGGGGGTCACATTCAGAAACTTTCGGATTACTATTTAGGTATGCCTAACGAAAGTCCTATACTCGTTTGCATGACAGCTGTTGCGGAGAGAATGTTGGTGCCCGTGGGGCCTCGGGTCATCGACGATCCGTATTCGATGACCACCGTGACATTGAAGTTGTCGCATCAGCGTCAGTGGGCGGCGCACCGACACCCGGAACATGAGCTGATCTGGGGTAACTCTGGCGGAATGCTCACCGTTGTTGCCGATGGCATCACGTGGGAGGTGCCGCCGTCGGCGGGCCTGTGGTTGCCGGCCGGAGTGCTGCACTCGGTCAAGGCAGGTCCGGGTACCGAGTTTTTCTGCACCTACTTCCGCCCTGAGGCGCACGCTGCGCCCGCCACAGTGCCCGGGCTCTTCGGGGTGAGTGCCTTGTTGCGGGAGGTTCTGCTGCACATGCATCGTCGCAACATGCCGGACGAGGCTCGCAGTCGTGCCGAGCGAGTGGCGTTCGACATGCTGCAACCGCTCGAGGTTGCCGCTGTCGAGGTTCCGATGCCGACGGATCCGCGAGCGTTGTTCGTCGCCCAAGCACTGGTCGCCAATCCAGCGGATCAGCGGTCACTGTCCGAATGGGCACTGACTGCCGGCGGGAGCGTCCGAACGTTGACCCGCGTCTTCACGCAGGGAACGGGAATGACCTTTGCCCAGTGGAGAATTCAGGTGCGCGTACGAGCGGCTCTGACCTATCTCGCAGCCGGGGTTCCGGTTTCCGTGGTCAGTCGACGCGTGGGATACGAAACCCCGAGCGCGTTTGTCGCGGTCTTCCGCAGGGTCACCGGCCGGACCCCGGGCGCCATGATGAAGCACCCGAATCGTGGCTCTCATGCACCGCAGGAGCTTCTGCGCGCCTGATCTGCGGTCGCCGCTGATCTGAATCAGCCGCGCCCTTCGACGTACGATGCCAGGTTAGCCAACGAGGAGGCGATCCCTGTCTCGTGTACCGCTTGATCGATGCCGGGTGGCACATCCGTGGCTGTGACGGTCACCTCGGTCCCGCTAACAGCGGCAGCGAGGTGCCAGGTCATCGTCATGGTTCCGGCATACGACGGGTCGTCGGACTCGAACACCGCCCGCTGCACCACACGCTCCGGCGGCACCAGTTCGGCGAATCCGACATCGACGACATCCGTCGCGGCTGACGTCTTGCCAGGGCTGTCGGTGGAGTCCAGATAGGTGAGAACCATTCGAAACCCGCCACCTGGCCGCGGATCCCACAGCTCGATCCGCCCGCGCATACCGTCCGGTGGCAACCAAGCCTCGAGAGACTGTCGGTCGAGGAGGGCGTCGTAGACGACCGTCGGTGGTGCCTCGATCACCAGGCTGGCGCGGTCGATCCTGTCCATAGTCCGATTCTAGAGCCACAGGCTCTCAACGCCGCGGTGTCGACCACGCCTCCCACAGTTGCGCGTACCGGCCGCCGAGGTTGACCAACTCGTCGTGGGAACCCTGTTCCACGACGCGTCCGCCATCCATGACAAGAACGTTGTCGGCGTCGACAGCCTGTGAGAGCCGGTGGGCCACAGTGATCGAGGTGCGCCCACGGGTCAGCGCGAGAGCGGCGTCGTCGAGTATGCGGGCGCCGGCGCTGCCGGCTTCTGCCGTTGCCTCGTCCAGAATCAGCAGGGGTGGATTCAGGAGTTCGATCCGTGCGAGTGCAAGCTGTTGCGCCTGGGTCGCAGTGAGGCGATGCCCGCCGTCACCGACTACTGTCTCGATGCCTTCGGGCAGTGCTCCGACCCAGTCCGAGGCGCCGACGGTATCGAGGGCGGAGGCGATGTCGGCGTCGGTTGCTGCCGGGGCGGCCAGACGCAGATCCTCGGCCAACGTGCCTGCAAAGACGTGCACTTCCTGGGTAACCAACGCAACGGCGCTCCGAGCGGTGCTCCGCGAGAGTTGATCTCGGGGAACGGTGCCGATTCGCACGGAGCCCTCGGTGGGCCCGTAGGTGCCGGCGAGAAGTTTTGCCACCGTGGACTTTCCGGCGCCGGTGGCTCCCACGAGCGCGGTGACGGTACCGGCCGGAATGGTGATGTCGATATCGCGCAACACGGGGGCGTCGCCCGGGCGGTAGGAGAAGGTCACGTCCTCGAGCGACGCGGAGCTGTCGACGGGTTCACGGGGATCGGCCGGAAGCGGAGGTACCGGTGCCAGGGTGACGCCGACAAGGCGAGCCAGAGCGATTGTGCCCTCTTGTAGTTCGTCGAAGACACTGAGAACGGCTCCGACGGGGTCGAACAACCGATGGAAGAACAGGGCCGCTGCGGTGGCGGCTCCGATGGTGGCATGCCCGTTCTTCACGAGCCAGAATCCCGTGATCAGAACTGCTGAGAGCCCGATGAACTCGGCGATGTTGAGACGACCGAAAAACCTGGTCCGTAGTCGTGTTGTCTTCAGGCTGAGCTGTACCGCGGTCAGTGAACGGGATTCGATCTGCTCCAGATGTGGCTTCGCCAACCGTAGGGATCCGACGGTGTCGGAATTACTCAGTGAGTCGAGGAGCTGTTGTGCGCGGGCGCCTTCCGCCTCACGTTCTTGTCGGTAGACGGGGGCTGACTGTGTGAGGTACCAGCGCAGGGCGCGTACCTGGATCGGTGCGGCAATCACTGCAGCAACCGCAAATCGCCAATCGAGTGCGCCCAACCCGACAAGAGTCAACGCAATGGTGAGCGCAGCGGTGGCAAACACCGGCAACGCCTGTGACACGGCTTGCGTTACCAGGCGGACGTCACCGGTGATGCGGGAGACGAGGTCGCCCCGCCCGGCGCGCTCGACATCGCTCTGGGGGAGGTCGAGCACTCGGACGACTACTTCTTCGCGAAGGTCCGCTACGACGCGTTCCCCGACCCCGGCCAGAAGATATTCGCTGGCACCGACCAGCAGCGAGGACAGAACGGCAACGGCAACCAAGGCCCCGGTCAATGTTCCGATGCTGGAGACGATGTCGGCTCCACCAGACGTGACGGTGTCTACCATCTCGCCCAGAATCAGCGGGGTGAGAAGGCCGATTGCCGTGGCTGCGGTCAAGGTGACCACCGCACCGCTCGCGGCGAGGCGGTGCGGACGCAGCAACCGAAGTGCCTCGGTACGAGCCTGTTTGGGAGTTGCGGTGGGGAGTAGGTCGTTCACAGTTCGATCACCCGATCGCAGATATCGAGCAGCGCGGGGCTGCTGGTGAGAAGAATTGTCGCGTGAGCACTGCGAACCTCGGATATCCCGCGGGCAATGCGCGCTTCAGTGACGGAGTCGACGGCAGTGGTCGGATCGTGCAGTACCAGTACCGGCACGTCGCTCGCCAACGCGCGCGCGAGCGCAACTCGTTGACGTTGGCCGCCGGACAGTGAGTTGCCCTGCTCGGTGACGGCGGTGGCAAGGCCCTTCGGGAGAGCATCGATCACTTGATCTGCGGCGGCGGCGGAGATGGCGAAGTCGGTTCGGTGGCCGACCGGAGCCAGGGCATGGATGTTCTCACCGACAGTGCCGATGAAAAGCGCGGAGTCATGCGGCGCTGCAAGGATGTGTGTGCGAAGTTCGTCGATATCCAGTTCGTGGATAGCGTTGTCACCCAGATGAATTGATCCTTCGATGGGATCTGTCCGGCGCGCCAGCACGTCCATGAAAGCATCGACCCAGGCCGTGTTGTCGCAGGTGATACCGACGATCTCGCCGCGCTTGACATCCAGATCGACCGGCGCCGAACCGGCCAGGACAACGTCACGAAGTGTCAGAGACTCCGAATGATTCAGTGCTACCGGATCGCTTGCGGGGGCGACGGCGCGGCTCGTCTCGATAAGCGCCGCAACACGATTCGCGGACGCTCGGGCACGGGCCAGTCCGGCGCCGAAATAGATGATGTCGATCAGCGGTCCGCGAAGGAACTGCGCCAACCCCACCACCGCAATGAACTCGCCGATCGAAATGCTGCCGGACGCTGCCATTCTGCCGCCGACGTATGCGATGACGGCAAGGTAAGCGCCCGCGATGGCGACGTTGGCTGCCGAGTACATCGCTTGGTAACGCTGGGCGCGCAAGGTGGCATCAAGCGATGTCCGGCTGGCACCTCGATAGCGCTGCGCCGCAGCGTCTCCGGCACCGATGCCGGAAAGAATGCGTAGACCCGCCAGCAAGTCGGCAGCGAGTGCCCCGGCGCGCGCGCCCTGCCACTGATCCGTTTCGGCTCGACGTTCGAGTGGGCGGCTCACGACCTGCATCAGTGCTAGCACCGGGGGAGTGCTGAGGATGACAAGAAGTCCGAGCGGCACTGAGATGACCAGTAACGAGATTGCTGCGGTCAGCACTCCGCAGGCAGCGCCGAGTTTGGTGCTGAGAGTGTGGGTGAATCCGGCCACGGAACCGGCGTCGGAGGTGGCGATCGAATAGACCTCACCGGGCATCCTGCGCGGATTCATGCCGTGCGGATCGAGGCCGCGTCTGGCGATGTCCATCCGAAGTCGATGAGCGCCGTACTCGGCGACCGAGTCTGCGATACGAGCGCCAATTCTCCAGCTGAGCAGCAGTCCTGTGAACAGGATGCCGAGAACCAGAATCCACTTGCCGAGCGCCGCAGCGTCGCTGGTTGCCACAGCGCGGTCGATGACCGCACCGATCACGACCGGGACCAGAGCTTCGGCCACCTGGTGCCCGGTGAAGCCCACTGACGCGGCGGCCAGCTTCGGCCCGCGCCCTTCGGCTGCGATGGCACGCGTGATCACCTGACGTGGCGTGATCGCCTGAGGCAGCAGCGGACCGTCGGTATCGTTACTCGGATGAAGCGGCGTTGATGACACTCGGTCCACGCTAGGGATCGACAGCGCTTGTTATGAAGTCACGCCGATGCCAAAACTTGTCGTGAACAGGCCATATAGGGCGCACTGGCCGAATTGCGATACTAGTTGACCCCGTTGTGACGGAGAATTTGTCGACGTGGCCTCGGCTCTGCAATAAATTAAGGTCTGCCTTACCTTTGTGCGGTTGTTGTGCGTTTCGTGTTTCACCGATGTTGGAGATTGTCGTGAGTCTTGTGTTCGGCGAGGTGCTCTTCAAGGAGTACGTGACCCCGGGAATGGTCCGGATCGTGTTCGGTGGGGAGGGCTTGACCACGTTCCGATCAACAGGTGTCGGTGACGAGTATCTCCGCCTCCATTTCCCGGTTCCCGCAACGGGTAAGTTCGTTCTGCCGGAAGAAGATCCGCACGCGCCACGCGGATGGCGATACCCGGAAGGGGAGGAAGCTTCGCCGTGCCAGCCTTACACGGTGCGACGGTTCGATTCCGAAACCAGCCGTATGACTGTCGATTTCGTGGTTCACGACGGTGGGATAGCCAGCGATTGGGCGCAGAACGCCGCGATTGGTGACGCGCTGGCGATCGGCGAGTCCCGGGGTCTCTACGAGCCACCGGTCGGTGCGTCCTGGCAGGTGTTTGTTGCCGACGCAACCGGACTCCCGGCATTGGGCCGCCTGATCGAAGAGTTGCCTGCGGGCATGTCGGCCAAGGCGATAGTCGAGGTGGTGGACGAGTCGCACAAGCAGCAGGTCGAGTCGGCCGCGGATGTCGAATTCATCTGGTTAGTGGGCAGTGGCAATGGCGTTGCGCCGTCGAAACTTCCGGACGCGGTGCGTGCTCTGAATCTGCCCACCGACCCCGGATACGTCTGGGTGGCGGGGGAAAGCACGATGCTGCGTGACATCCGCAAGTATCTCCGACATGAACTGAAGTTGCCGGCAGAGCAGTACAAGGTGATCGGCTACTGGACGTACAAGGCCGAAGTATGGAATGCGAAATACGAAGCGCTCGACGAGAGTATTCGGGCGCAGTTGGATGCGGCAGGGCAATCCGATCGTGACGAAGAGGAAATTCGTGACGAAGTCGAGAAGACGCTCGAGAGCGCGGGCTTGTGACTATCGCAGTCAACGAGAGCGAGAAGACTGCGGAACTGATCGACGAATCGCTGGCGGAGAAACAGAAGCAACCGGCCGGACTTGTCGAAACGAATTCGCGTCGAACCTTGGGGCTTGTTGTCTGCCTGGCAGTTCTCGGATGTGTTGTGCTCGTGAGTATCGCTGTCGGATCGAAGACCATTCCGTTCGGGACCGTCGTCGACGCGTTGATCAACTATGACGATTCCAACGATCACGTGATCATTCGTGATCTGCGATTGCCTCGCACACTGCTGGGCCTGCTGGTGGGCATGGCGTTAGGCGTAGCCGGTGCACTGATTCAGGCGATGACTCGAAACCCATTGGCGGACCCTGGAATTCTGGGTGTCAATGCCGGTGCGGGATTTGCGATGGTGGTTGCGGTCGCGGTGTTCGGGTTGACCAGCATCTGGTCGTACATCTGGTTCGCGTTCATCGGCGCGGTCATCGCGACCGTCATCGTGTATGCGTTGGGCTCGATCGGACGAGGCGGCACCACACCGATCCGGCTCACCCTTGCCGGCGTGGCAATCGGATCGGTGCTCGGCGGCATCTCGTCCGGAATCACCTTGCTCAACCCGACGGCATTCGACCAGATGCGTCAGTGGAACGCAGGTTCTCTCAGCGGTCGATCCTTGGACATCGTGCTGGCTGTGACACCGTTCATCCTGATCGGGCTCGTACTGGCGCTGGCTCTCGCGCGGCAACTCAACGCCGTCGCTCTCGGTGACGATCTGGCGCGTTCCCTCGGTGCCAACATCACCCGTACCCGTGTGATCGGGATTGTTGCCGTGACCCTGTTGTGCGGCGCGGCCACTGCAGCTGCCGGTCCCATCGGGTTTGTCGGACTGATGGTTCCACACGTTGCCCGCTGGTTCGTCGGACCGGATCAACGCTGGATTCTTCCGTACACGATGGTGTGCGCGCCGATCCTGCTCCTTGCCTCCGATGTGGTCGGACGAATCGTGCTGCGTCCCGGTGAACTTCAAGTCGGCATCGTCACGGCCTTCATCGGTGCTCCGGTACTGATCCTGCTGGTGCGCCGAAGCAAGGTGAGCGGCCTGTGAGTATCGACTTCGGGCGCCCCACCACGGTGGTGCGCTCACCCAAGGAGGGCTGGTCGGCTCGGATCGACGTCCGCACCGTCACCGTGTGCGTCGTACTTGTTGTCATCGGGTTGGGGATCGGCGTTATCGCCCTGGGCAGTGGCGACTATCAGGTGCCGATCACCGATGTCCTTGGCGCGTTGTTCGGTGAGGCACCGGCGCGCATCCACATGGTTGTCGTGGAATGGCGTCTGCCACGGGTGTTGTTGGCGTTGATGCTCGGTGCGGCATTGGGTATGAGCGGTGCGATCTTCCAGTCGCTCACCCGAAATCCGTTGGGCAGCCCCGACATCATCGGCTTCAATTCCGGTGCCTACACCGGCGCGCTTGTTGTCATTCTGCTGGTAGGCGGAACGTACTACGAGATCGCGGTGGGCGCGCTGGTCGGCGGAATCGCCACCGCGGCAGTTGTATACCTGCTCGCGTACAAACGCGGTGTGCAAGGTTTCCGTTTGATCATCGTGGGAATCGCGATCAGCGCGATGCTGGGATCGGTCAACACCTGGTTGATTCTCAAGGCCGAACTCGACGACGCGATGGCTGCCGCCGTGTGGGGAGCCGGTTCGTTGAACGGACTGGGATGGACCCAGGTGTGGCCGGTTGTCGTAGTCCTGGTTGTGCTGGTTCCGCTGATCTTGGTGCTGGGCAGGCGGATGCAGATGCTCGAGATGGGCGACGACGCGGCCAAGGCACTCGGGGTTCGAGCCGAACCCACAAGGCTGTCGTTGGTGGTTCTCGGTGTTGCGCTCACTGCGATGGTGACGGCGGCGGCCGGTCCCATTGGGTTTGTCTCCCTTGCCGCACCACAATTGGTGCGCCGACTGACCGGCAGTGCGGGTGTGACGCTCTTGCCTTCTGCCGCAATGGGTGGGGCGCTGCTGATGATCAGTGACTGGGTCGCACAGCGAGCATTTGCCCCGACTCAGTTGCCTGTCGGAGTTGTGACAGTGTCCATCGGCGGTATCTATTTCGTCTGGCTCCTCGCACGTGAGGCCCGCAAGCAGTGAGCCCCGCCCATGCGATCCCCGCAAGCAGTGACCGGCGTAGGAATGAGGAAAAGCGTGAACGAAACCAGCGGGCAGAACACAAATCGGCTGCGCGCCGAGGGCGTCACGATCGGGTACGACAAGCGGGTCATCTCGCAGAACCTCAACGTCGACATCCCCGACGGCGGCTTCACCGTCATCGTCGGGCCGAATGCCTGCGGCAAATCGACGCTTCTGCGGGCGCTCTCGCGCTTGCTCAAGCCCAGCACCGGCACTGTCCTGCTCGACGGCAAGGCGATCACGTCGTATCCAGCCAAGGAAGTTGCTCGTCGGCTCGGGCTGCTACCGCAGACGTCGATAGCACCCGACGGCATCAAGGTCGCCGATCTTGTTGCGCGCGGCCGGTATCCGCATCAGAAACTGATTCGGCAGTGGTCGCGCGAGGATGAGGCAGCAGTCATCACTGCTATGGAGGCCACGAAGGTAACGGACTTGTCCGCCCGTCTTGTCGACGAACTGTCAGGCGGGCAGCGTCAACGAGTGTGGGTTGCCATGGTTCTCGCGCAGCAGACGCCACTGGTGTTGCTGGACGAGCCGACTACTTTCCTCGATATCGCGCATCAGATCGAATTGTTGGAGCTGTGCCGAGACCTGAACGAGAACGACGGTCACACGTTGGTAGCAGTGCTTCACGATCTGAATCACGCGTGTCGCTACGGAACTCACATCATCGCGATGAAAGACGGCGCGGTTGTAGCCGAAGGCCCACCGGCCGAGATCATCACGGAAGAACTGGTGCAGGAGGTGTTCGGCATGGCGTGCCGCATCATCGACGATCCGGTTTCCCATACGCCACTGGTCATCCCGCTGGGACGGGAGCGGCAACGACGCATCGAAGGAGTGAAGGTATGACACTCGTTTTGGACACGCAGGTCACCGATTTCGAGTGGGCGCAGATAGTCGACCGCATCTCGCGACGTCAATTCTTCGGTGGCGCAGCAGGTGTGGCAGCGGCACTCGCACTGAGCGCCTGCGGAACCTCGGATGCGGAATCCGAGGCGGTCGGGGACACTGTTCCGTACACGTGGGCGGAGTTCAGCGGCGACGTTCCGCGCAGCCCCAAGCGTGTAGTGGTTCTCGACGGCCGGGTCGATCTCGAGTTCGCGATGATGATGGACTACCCGATCGTGGGGTCAGGCAATTTCTGGTTCCCCGATGAAAGCGCCGGGTTTCAATTTCCCGGACGCGCTATCGAGGACGCGAGCTTCGTCAACGTTGCCGGCGATTTCTCGACGAACTTCGAGGCGGTACTCGGCCTCGATCCCGATCTGATCGTGATGACTCATATCGGATACTCGAGCGACTGGTACGGCAACGAACGCTTGGCGTCCATTGCACCGCTCTTGGTGGTCGGAGACGATATCGAACCGATTGCGGGACATCCGGTTGATTGGCGAGGAGCATTGCTGGCGCAAGCGCGTCAACTCGATCGCGTTGCCATCGCCGAGGCATCTATCGCCGAGTACGAGCGCAAGCTCGCCGAGTTGCGTCCGTTGTTGCAGGACAAGCTCGGCGGGAAGAAGCTGGTCTTCGGCGTCCAGACGCCGACGGGTTTTGTTGTACACCAGCGAAATCTGCGGATCAGCGTGGCACTGGACTCCGGACTCGATGTTCTCTTCCGTGACGACAACAATTCCGAGAACTCGTTCGAGGTGTCGTTCGAGCAACTCGATGTTCTGGCGCCGGCCGACGTGATCATCGCGCAGGCCAGAAACCAGGAAGCGCTTGACGTCATCACGACGCAGCCGACGTGGCAGCGGTTACCCGTCGTGCAAGCGGGCAATGTGATCACGACGGACGCGCGGTACAACCAGGGATTTGCGCTCACATCGGCGATCTTCCTCGACGTTCTGGCGGATGCTGCCGGACGCTTCTGACCCCGGCGCCCGAGATACGCACAACCACGATCGATCCGTCAGTCGACAACCAGACTCGCTGCCACTAGTTCCGGCCTTATTGCCTCGAGACCGTGAATGACGCCCTGCTCGTGATCGCGTCATGCCATAGGTGGCGAACGCTGATCAGATCGTTGTAACGACGACCGTTGGATCGGTCGTAGAAGTGGGTATCCAACGTCTCACCCGCGGCCCGGTGGTAAGCGCGCGAATGAATCAACGCCATCGAAACAGGATGGCGGCAGTCGGAAAGGTTGTACGGATCGTATTGTGCGCCTGATGGTGTGGGCGTTTGGCGCTGCAGGCGCGCCAGGACGGTAGGAATGCATCCGATACATCGGCTTGGAGAGAGTTGGCGGCGAACCGACGTGTCGCGGGAAGGCTTGGCTTTACGACAAGATCACGATCATGCTCGACGGCCTCGAAAGGCGTGTGGTCCGGTGACTTATCTACTAACTTAGAAGGTAATGCCCGGTTCATTCCGTTGCGGGTTATGGTTCAGATTGATTCGGGTGGTTGCTCCACGAGAGGCGAGGATCATGGATCTCGAAGCGATTGTGCACATCCAACGGCTCAAGTACCGATATGCGCGTTCGTTGGATACTAAATCCTGGGTCGAATTCGCAGACACCCTGACGGTTGACGCCACCGCAATCTACGGTGAGCAACTCAGTTTCGACTCCCGTGATTCTTTTGTGTCTTTCCTCGAGAACACTCTCGGCTCCCATGTCATCACCGAGCATCAGTGTGGCCAACCGGAGATCGACGTCGACGGTGACACAGCGACCGGGGTGTGGTGCCTCGCCGATACCGTCGTGGTGCCGGAGGACGGCATGCTGATGCGCGGTTCGGCTTTTTATCACGACAGGTATGCCCTGTGCAGCGACGGTAAGTGGAGGATCTCGCATACCAGTTACGAGCGGACCTGGGAGTCGGTGATGTCGCTCTCGGACATGCCGAGCTTTCGGCTGACGTCGAACAAGTGGGCCATGTTGCAGCCGAACTCGTACGGTAACTCGATTCCGGCTGTGTCCGCAGGGTGACGGGCGAAGATATCCGGTCCTGGATTCGAGGACTGCCCGCGCTGACCGGGACACCCCCGCAGGCACCGTCGACCTTTCCCGACCGTCCGAACGACCTGTTCGTGAACTGGCTGCGTGAAGCCGTAGCCGCCGGTGTTCGCGAACCACACGTGTGCGCGCTGTCCACCGTCGACGAAAGCGGTGTCCCCGATACCCGCTACTTGATCCTCAAAGATGTGACGGACGCTGGATTTTGGTTTTCCGGCAGCTCGGTTTCCATGAAGGGGATTGAGCTGCAAGCGAATCCGCATGCGTCATTGGCGTTCTACTGGCGCGAGCAAGGGCGTCAGATCCGAATCAGGGGATCAGTGGAAACCGAAACCGGGCCGGTCAGGGACGCTGACTTTGTCGAGCGCTCCGTCACAGCGAGAGCCGTGGCGGCAGCGAGCCGGACAAGTCAGGTACTGACCGACCCGGACGAGTACAACCGAGTTGTCGAAGAAGCCGTGGCGCGCATCGACAAAGATCCAGGCTATGTCTGCGAGAACTGGCGTGCATGGTGCCTGGTTCCCGAAACGGTCGAGTTCTGGCAAGCGGACCAAGGCCGTCGGCACCAGCGGTGGCAGTATCGCCGCACCGAAAACGGCGATTATCTCCGTGAGGTCCTGTGGCCCTGACCGGTCGTGCTACGTCGCGCTGATCTCCGGCGACACGAGGTTGACGACGATGGACTGCCCGCCGAGCTTTGCGTGAATCTCGGGATGCTCGAACCCCGACGAGAGCAGGTAGCTGCCGAGCATGGTCAGTAGCTCGTCCAGATCAATCGTCGGATCCGACGAATGCGCACTGGACGGCGATGCCTGGTTGGCAAGAAGTTCGGTGTGGGTGAGGCGTCCGGCAACACGAACTGCGGCTACGCCCATGGCGTCGCGTCGGACAACGGTGCGGCTACGAGTCTCGAGGTTGCGCGACGATTCACGGGAAGGTGTGGGTGTTGCGGCAGGCATGGACGGGTCCTCTCCGCTGCTGTGTGCTGCGGTGCTGTAGGTGGGGAGTGCAGTGTCGTGAGTCGGAAGTGCAGTGCTGTCAGTCGGAAGTGCAAAGCTGAAGGCGTCGGTCGGCTTACTTGGCGCAGGGTTGGCTGTTGCTGTGGAACTGGCGGAGCCGTTGGTGAGCCCACCATGTGATCCATTGGCGGGTCGATGTGCGGAACCGTTGGTGGCCCCGTTTGTCGACCCGGTGGGGTTACTTGCTCCATGCGAAGTCGTGTCTTCCATCGTGCGCTCCTGATGCTGTGTGCTCCTGGTGCCCGTAGTCGGACAGGCCCGTAAACAGACCATAGGTTTGCACAATTTCAGTAAACATACCAGGAGTCGGTTTTGCCTAACGCGCCTTCGGCAGTGATCGCTACGCGTGTACCGGAGTGCGCCGTTGAATCTTCAGCCACGCCAGGAATCCCCACACGACAAAGAAGGCGTAAACGAGATAGAGGATCGCCGACGGGTAGTAGCCGGCGCGGAAGAGTAAGGGAACGCCCACCGCGTCGACGCCGATCCAGATGAGCCAGAACTCGGTCCAGCCGCGGGCCATGCCGTAGGTGGCGAGGATCGACCCGGTGAAGATCCAGGCTTCTGCCCACGCGCCGTACGAGCCGAGGACCGTGAAGACCCAGGCGAAAATCGCTGTGCCACTTGCCATGACAGCGACCATGGCCAGACGTTGGCGCGCGCTCGCCCAGTGCGGCAAGACGGCGTCGCCGGAACTGCGTGCACCGCGCCGCCACTGCATCCACCCGTAGATGCTGACGGTGATGAACAGCAACTGGCGGCCGGCTTGGCCGTAGAGATTGAGTTCCTGCGGCGTATGGAACAGCGCACCCATGAACACGGTGAACAGCAAGGCATTTCCGGCGATACCGACAGGCCATGCCCATACTGAACGCCGGGCCCCGGCAATTGCCGAGCCGATGCCGAAGGTGTTCCCGATGATCTCCCGCCACAAGATCGTGGCGCTGCCGATGTGAAGTTCGGCGTCGAACAGCGCCTCGATCAGGCTCATCAGTCTGCAGCGGCGACGAGTGGTTCGAGCGTCAGATCGGGGAGTTCCTTCTGGATGTACTGCAGGCGCCACTTGTCGCTGACCAAGGCGAGCAGGACACCGTCCGAGCGCGTGAAGACCTCTACGCCGCGCTGACGGTTCAGCTCGACCTCGGATGCGGCGTCGGTGCGTCGTGCCAGTGCGTAGCCGAGCGGTTCCATCTTGGCTTCGACGTTGAATTCCGCCTTCATCCGAGCAGCGACGACCTCGAACTGCATGGGGCCGACAGCCGCCATGACGGGCGACGCGTCGCCACGGATGTCGTTGCGGAGAATCTGCACGACGCCCTCGGAATCGAGTTGGTCGACGGCACGGCGGAACTGCTTGTACTTTCCGGCGCTCTCGGCACGCAGGATCGAGAAGTGTTCCGGCGCGAAGGACGGGATCGGCGGGAACTCGGTCTTCTTTTCGGTGTACAGCGTGTGGCCGGGTGCGAGTGCGGTGGCGTTGACCAGGCCGACGACGTCGCCGGGGAACGCGGATTCGACGGTGGAACGTTCACGGCCGAATACCGTCTGCGCGTACTTGGTCGTGAAGGGCTTGCCGGTTTGCGCGTGAGTGACGACCATGCCGCGTTCGAAGACGCCCGAGACGATGCGCATGAACGCCAAGCGGTCACGGTGCGCGGTGTCCATGCCGGCCTGAACCTTGAAGATCACTGCACTGAACGGATCGGTGACCTCGCGCGGCTTGCCGTTGATGTCGTCGCGGGCACGCGGCGGCGGCGCCAACTCGACCAGGGTGTCGAGGATCTGGCGGACACCGAAGTTGAGCATGGCGGACGCGAAGATCACCGGGGACGTCTGCCCGGCAAGGAACATTTCCTGATCGTGGTCCTGGCCGGTAGCCGAGAGCAGTTCACTCTCCTCAGTCGCGGTTTCCCACTCGGAGCCTTCCTTGGCGAGGGCGGCGTCGGCGTCCATGATTTCTTCGGGAGCGATTTTTGCGCCACCGGCGGTGCGAGTGAACCGGACGTATTCGCGAGCTTCGCCGTCCTCGCCGCGTCGCAGCAGGCCGCGGAAGTCGCCGGCGATGCCGACGGGCCAGTACAGGGGAGTAGGTGTGAGGCCGATGCGCTCACTGATCTCGTCCAGCAATTCGAGCGGGGTCTGGCCGGGACGGTCCCACTTGTTGATAACCGTGATGACGGGGATGCCGCGGTGACGACACACCTGGAACAGCTTGAGCGTCTGCGGTTCGAGGCCCTTGGCGGCGTCGATGAGCATGACAGCCGCGTCGACGGCAGTCAGGACGCGGTACGTGTCCTCGGAGAAGTCGGAGTGGCCGGGGGTGTCGACGAGATTGATGACGTTGATCTGATCGTCGGGGGTCTCGGACGAGTGGTAGTTGAACTGCAGCGCGGTGGAACTGACGGAGATGCCGCGGGCTTTCTCCATTTCCATCCAGTCCGAGACCGTCGACTTGCGTCCGGCCTTGCCGTGGACCGCGCCGGCTTCGGAGATCTTTTTTGCGTGCAGGGCCAGCGCTTCGGTGAGCGTCGACTTACCGGCGTCGGGGTGTGAGATGACGGCAAAGGTGCGACGACGTGCAGCTTCGGCCGCGAGGCCCTTCGTGCTGACCGGAGCGGATGTGGCACCGGTGTCGGACTGGACAGTCGAGTCGGTGGGGACAGTCGAGTCGGACGGGGTAGTCAACGAAGAACCTCTCGCAGTGGGAGTAGTGGGCGTAGCGCGATGAAGCACGGGTGCGGACGCACAACAGAGAAAGGATACTCGCCCGCGAATTTGCAGTAACACTCGGCGAACTTTGTCTGATTATCCAGATAGGTGTGCGCTGGATCACATGACGGGTTCGGCACTGTATTCAGGCGTTCTGAGGAGCAGCATTGAGCAAATTCACCGACGAGATGTACAAGAGTGCCGCTGTCAGCGATCACGGCATGGTGACGGGCGAACCGGATAGCCCGTTGCGGCAGACCTGGAGCGACATTCATCGGCAAGCGCGCCGGATGGCGGGTGGATTGGCCGACGCCGGGATCGATCACGGGGTCGCGGTCGGAATCCTGGCCGGTCAACCGGTGGACATCGCGCCGGCCTGTCAGGCGAGTTGGATGCGCGGCGCTTCCGTGACCATGCTGCACCAGCCGACACCGCGAACCGATCTGGCGGTGTGGGCGCAGGACACCCAGAAGGTGATCGACATGATCGCCGCGCGGGCGGTCATTGTCGGGAGCCCGTTCGACGCGGCAAAACCACTCCTCGAAGCCAGCGGCATCACGGTGGTCACGATCGACGAACTGCGAACGGGTCGGGCGATCGATCCGGTCGACACCGCGGAATCGGATATCGCTCTGCAGCAGTTGACGTCAGGCTCGACCGGTTCGCCGAAAGCTGTGCAGATCACGCACGAGAACTTTCACGTCAACGCGTACGCGATGGTCAATCGCATCAAGTTCTCGATCGACGAGGACGTCATGGTGAGTTGGCTCCCGCTCTTCCACGACATGGGAATGGTCGGATTCCTCAGTGTTCCCATGCAATTGGGGGCCGAGGTCGTCAGCATCACGCCGTTGGACTTTCTCCGCAGCCCGATCCTGTGGGCGGAGCTGATGGGAAAGTACGGTGGAACGGTCACGGCCGCACCGAATTTCGCGTACTCGCTTCTTGCTCGACGGCTGGCGCAAGCGGAGGACGGCGCTGTGGATCTCTCCACGGTCCGCTACATGTGGAACGGGGCAGAACCCGTCGACCCCGACACCTTGGACGCCCTCACCAAGGCCGGGGCACGGTTCGGATTGAACCCGACGGCGCTCGCACCGGCCTACGGCATGGCCGAGACAACTCTGGCGGTGTCCATCCCAGACCCGGGTCAAGGGGCGATCGTCGACTACGTGGATCCCGATTTTCTCGATGCGATGTCGCGGGCGGTTCCTTCGAACCGGCCCAACGCGCGGGCTCTCGCGACTCTGGGGAGACTTGTTCCGGACTTGGAGGGCCGCGTCGTCGACGGAGATGGGGAGGTGCTGCCGGCCCGAGGCGTCGGAATCATCGAGGTTCGAGGCAAGGCCGTCACACACGGGTACATCACCACCGAAGGTCGCCGATCCGCGCATGGCGCCGACGGCTGGTTCAACACCGGCGACGTCGGCTACCTCACCGAAGAGGGCCTCGTCGTGGTGTGTGGGAGGGTCAAGGACGTCATTATCATGGGCGGCCGCAATGTCTATCCCACCGATATCGAGCGGGCAGCCGCGACGGTGGTCGGGGTGCGACCCGGAAATGCGGTGGCTGTTCGGCTCGACGCCGGACGGAAGCGAGAGAGCTTTGCAGTTGCCGTCGAGACCAACGCGTTCGAGGACCCCGAGGAAGTTTCCCGTATCGAGCACGATGTGATCCGGGCGGTGTTCTCCGAAGTGGGTCTGCGGCCACGCGCCGTCGCGGTTCTGGGGCCCGGCAGTATCCCGAAAACGTCGTCGGGAAAACTGCGACGGTCCAACTCCGCCGCCCTGATCGGAAAGTGAAGGTCAGTGCAGGCGATTCTGCGCTGCTTCGAGTCCAAGTTCGAGGAGTAACTCCACTGCGTCTGCGGCTTCTTCGCAGACCAGATCGAGTTCTTTGCGCTCGGCTGCGGAGAACGGCTTGAGTACGTAGTCGGCCGGGTCCATCCGGCCGGGCGGGCGGCCGATGCCGACGCGCGTACGCAGGTAGTCCTTGGTGGAGAGTGAACTCGAGATGGAGCGCAAGCCGTTGTGGCCGCCCTCGCCGCCGCCCAGCTTGAGGCGGATGGTTCCGAAGTCGAGATCCAGCTCGTCGTGAACGACGATGATGTTCGACGGGTCAACCGAGAAGAACCGGGCCAGGCCGGCCACGGCACCACCGGAGAGGTTCATGTACGAGCGCGGCTTGCCGAGGATCACGCGTCGGCCGGCCAAGCGGCCTTCGACGATCTCGGCCCCACTCTTCTTGTGCGCGTTGAACTTTCCGCCCATCCGGCCCGCCAGGGTGCCGGCAACCATGAACCCGATGTTGTGCCGGGTCTTTTCGTACTGCGGGCCGGGGTTACCGAGTCCGATCACCAAGGCTGTATCTGTGCTCATCGGAGATTTCCTTTACCGACAGGGGAGTGGACGCGCAAACGGCGCGTCACTCCGAAACTCGGAATGACGCGCCGCGCACAAGCTGTGTTCTCGAGGAGAACGCGAGGATCAGGCCTCTTCGGTTGCTGCCGCTGCCGCTGCCGCTTCTTCGGAAGCCTCGGTAGCTGCTGCGGTGACGTTGACGATCAGCACGTCTGCATCTGCCTGCAGGGTCGAGCCCTTGGGGAGTTCGAGCTGGCTTGCCAGGATCTGGGTGCCGGCCTCGAGGCCCTCGACCGAAACCTCGATCTGCTCGGGGATGTGCAGCGCGTCAGCCTCGAGGGAGATGGTGGCGGCATCCTGAGCGACCATGGTGCCTGCAGCTGCGTCACCGGTGACGACGACGGGAACGTCGATCGTGACCTTCTCGCCCTTCTTGATGACGAGGAGGTCAGCGTGCTCGATGTAGTTGCGGATGGGGTGCACGACGACCGACTTGGTCAGTGCAACCTGCTCCGTGCCGTCGATGTCGAGCGTCAGCACAGCGTTGGTGCCGTGTGCGCGGAGGATGGAAGCGAAGTCGCGAGCGACGACGTTGAGGTGCTTGGGGTCTTCACCGTGGCCGTACAGAACCGTGGGGACCAGGCCGTCGCGGCGTGCGCGGCGAGCTGCACCCTTGCCGAATTCGGTGCGGACGACAGCGACGAGGTTGTTCTCTTCAGACATGATGAAACGGCTCCTACAACTCACGGGGTTCGTGCTCGGTTTACTGACGTGTGGTTCTGTCGGCGACAGATTCTGCCTTCGGAAAGTGGACAGGCGCGCACACGGCCAGGAGCGAAACGCTCGAGCTGAGCCGTAGCCGCGTCGATCACGGAAAACCTGCAGTTAGTGGAGCAGCTGCGATTCACCCTCGCCGAGACAACGTTCCATACAGTACCGGAACTCGCGCGTCGCCGCGAATCGCCGCACGAGTTCCGGTACTTCCCGCTGTGTTCAGTTCACTGCTGCATCAGGAGCGGGCCGCGCTGATTCCGGCGCGACGCCCGAAGAAGCTGCCGTCGCCGAGGCTGGTTCCGCTGGCGTAGCCGCCCGCGCAGACACCGGACGTGCAGCGGCCCGCAGCGAACAGTCCGGGGATCGGCTCGCCGGAAACGTGCAGAACCTCGGAATCGACGGTTGTCTTCAACCCGCCGAGTGTGAAGCCGCCGGTGCGACCGCGCAGGTCGATCGCGGCGAACGGGCCGACGATCGGCTTGACCCACTCGGGCTTCTTGCCAAGCACCGGGTCGGAGTTCGACTCGGCGTGACGGTTGTAGAGATCGACAGTGGATTGCAGCGAGCCGACGGGAAGCCCCATTTCGGCTTCGAGTTCCTCGACCGTTTCCGCTACCCACGTCGGTTGCGCGCGCAACTGCGCACTGGACGATTCGGCGGCGATGCCTTCCTCGTATGCGGCTTCGTCGATGATGAGGAAAGCCTGATTGTCCTGCTGGAACAGCGTTGCCTGGCCGATGCGGCCCGGGTAGGTGTCCTCGGGGATGTATCGCTGACCACGGCCGTTGACGAGAATGCCGCGCACCATCAACTGCGGGTCGCAGAAGAACGCAACCTCGGTGGCGTCCATATGCGCGGTGTCGGCGCCGAGTGCCTGGCCGATCTGGATCGCGCGACCGTCGTGCGCCTCGATGGAAGCGGCCGGATGGCCGAAGATACGCGGCGCGTTGGAGCGCACCATCTCGTTGTTGTAGGCAAAGCTGCCCATCGCCAGCACAACACCCTTGTTGGCGCGGATCGCGACATCCTTGCCGTAACGCTTGGCGACAACGCCGACCACGCGGGGGCCGTCGACCACCAGAGTCTGGACGCGCAAATCGTATTCTGCTCGGACACCGAGCTTTTCGGCCGTCTCGACGAGCGGCTTCATCAGCATGTAGCCGCCGCCCTGCTCGCCGGTCTTCTTCTCGGACATCTGCGGAACGTGTCCACGGGGCGCGGGATCGACCAGCGTGTTGAACGGCGCGGCGTTCTCACCGCCGGAGTACATGAGGCCGTCGTCGAAGGGCGGTTCCCAGCCGGGCTGACCCCAGAACGACTCCTTGAACGGAACGCCGGCGTCGACGAGCCAGTTGTAGTGATCGACGCTGCCTTCGCAGTAGGCATCGATCTTGGCGTCGTCGGTTCCCGGGCCGAGTGCGGCTTTCATGAATGTCTTCATGTTGTCGACGGTGTCGTCGAATCCGCATGCCTTCTGCAGCGCAGTGCCGCCGCCCAGGTAGATGAAGCCGCCGGCCAGTGACGCGGCACCGCCCCAACCGCCGGTTCGCTCGAGCACGAGCACGTCGGCGCCCGCGCGGGCAGCCTCGATTGCCGCGGTGACTCCGGCGATTCCGTAGCCGGCGACAACCACGTCGGCTTCGAAGTCCCAGCTAGAGATGTCGGAAACGGAAATCGGGGAAATTGTGGCGTCGGCCATGGGCGGCGTCCTCTCGCAAAAAATGAACTGATCAGGTGAGAGTCAAGATTTGCAGCTCCGCTCGTCTCCTGCCCGCTGTGATCCCGGTCATCGGGAGACGCTCAAATCCCGTACCGCGCCGAGAAAACTGTCCAGATCATTCTCGTCGACAAAACAGTGCGGGGACGCTCTGACGACGGCGTCGAGCCCGCGTGCCGTCATGTCGAGGAGTGTCGATCCGCGACTGCTCACAGTCACAGTGATGCTCTGCATCGCAAGTCGACTGCGGACTTCGGCGGCCGGAACCGCGTCCAAGGTGAACGAGACGATGCCGCTGAGGATGGGTCCACGATCCTGGACTGTGACACCGGACAGCGCGCCCAGGCCCGCCCGAAGATAGTTCGCCCTCGATTCGATCTGCTGCGCAACGGTTTCCGTCCCCAGCGCCAAGAGGTAGTCCGCCGCGGCGCCGAGTCCGAGGCGAGCCGCGACACTGGTTTCCCACAGTTCGAATCGTGTGGCATCCGGCGCGGGCACATAGGAATCGGGGTGGGTCCAGTCCGCTCCGTGCAGGTCCATCGCGGCAGGTTCGAGCGCGGTCGCCAGTCCGGGACGGACGTAGAGAAACCCCGTTCCCCGTGGGCCCCGAAGCCACTTGCGGCCCGTGGCGCTCAACGCGTCGACGCCGAGGGCAGCCACGTCGATGGGCAGTTGGCCGACCGATTGGCACGCGTCGAGAAGCACCAGTGCGCCGTGTCGCGCGGCCAGTTCGACAACCTCACGGACCGGGTTGACCAGGCCGCTGTTCGTGGGGGCGTGGACAACCGAGATGACGCGGACACGGTCGTCGAGCATCGCTTCGAGTGCGTCGAGGTCGATCCGGCCGTCGGAATCGCTCGGAATCACCTCGACCTTCGCGCCGGTCGACCGCGCCCGCCCCAGCGCGGCGATGGCGTTGCTGGCGTACTCGACACCGCAGATCAGGACGCGGTCGCCCGGGCTCAAGGGCACGGCTGCAAAAAAGTCGTTCCAGGCGCGGGTTGCGCTGTCGGTCAAGGCGATATCCGAAGGCTGGGCGCCGATCACCCGGGCCAGTGAGTGTGGAACCGCAGCCAGGGCATCGCTGCGGCGATCTGCGGCGACGTAGCCGCCGACGTCGGCTTCCAGACGCAGATGCTCGATCATCGCCGTCAATACCGGTTCGGGCGGTAGCGAGGATCCGGCGCTGTCGAGGAACGCCTTGTCGAGGCACCCAGGGGTGTCGCGGCGGATCGAGGTGAGGTCGAACATGGCACCATCCGTTCACTTCGGTGTGGTTCAAAGGCTCTGTGAACGAAGCTATACCGATGGACCGCACCCTGGGGACGTTCGACGCCGTGGTGATCGGCCTTGCCGCGATGATCGGTGCCGGAGTGTTCGTGGTGTTCGCGCCGGCAGCGGCAGCGGCCGGCACGGGATTGATGTTCGGTCTGGCGATCGCGGCATTCGTGGCGTACTGCAACGCCACGTCGTCGGCGCAACTGGCCGCGCGTTATCCGACCTCAGGCGGGACGTACGTCTACGGACGTGAGCAACTCGGGCCGTGGTGGGGGTTCATTGCGGGGTGGTCGTTTGTGATCGGGAAGATCGCGAGCTGCGGGGCGATGGCGTTGACCTTCGCGACTTACGTTGTACCCGAACCGTATCGGAAGCCCGTCGCCGTGGCGCTAGTGGTGCTGCTAGTCGCGGTGAACTATCGCGGTGTCACCAGGACCGCGCAGATGGCGCGAGTGATCGTCGCGATGTCCGTGACGGCAATCGGCGTGGGTTTGTGTGTATCGCTGTGGGGGCCGGGTGCTCATCGTGCGATGCCTGACGTTGTCTTCGGCTCCTGGTACGGGGTTCTGCAATCGGCGGGGTTACTGTTCTTCGCCTTTGCCGGGTACGCCCGCATCGCGACTCTGGGGGAGGAAGTCCGGGATCCTCGGCGCACAATTCCACGCGCAATCCTGATAGCACTGGGAGCTGCGGTAGTCATCTATGCACTGGTAGCGGTGGTTCTTCTGGTTACTCTGGGGCAGGAGAGACTTGCGGAGTCGACCCGTCCGCTCGCGGATGCCGTCGCGCTTTCCGGGTGGGGGTGGGCTGAACCGATTGTGGTCGTCGGCGCCGCCGCCGCATCCGCTGGTGCGCTGTTGGCGCTGATCGCGGGAGTGAGCAGAACCGCGATGGCGATGGGCCGGGAACGGGATCTGCCCCCGACTTTCGCAGCGATTCACCCCAAATTTTCTGTGCCACATCACGCTGAACTGGCTGTCGGAGCGATCGTGATCGCACTGGTCTCGATGGTCGATCTGCGTGGTGTGATCGGGTTTTCGTCGTTCGGGGTGCTGGTGTACTACCTAGTGGCAAATGTCAGTGCGTATACCCAAGGCGGCGCGGATCGGATGTTCCCGCGCTGGCTTCAGGTCGTCGGAGCGCTGGGATGTGCGGTCCTGGCGTTCACGCTGCCTACTTCGGCAGTTGCGGCGGGGACAGGTGTTGTTCTTCTGGGTTGTGGGTACCGGTGGATACGACTGAAAAAATTTGGCGACACGTAACACGGCAAAGGGTGCAATCGGTGTGTGCGGGCTCTATCGTCGGTACAACCGCTAGAGCCCGCGAACCGCTAGACATACCCAAAGGGGAAGTCGAATGGCAACCGCAGTACTGGAAACGACGCTGGACTCACGTCCCGCCGCCGAGGCATACATCGGTGGGGTGTGCTTCAAACAGGGCCCGCCGCGACTCATCGGGACCGAGATCGAATGGCTGACCAGGGATGCCGGTGGTGGTCGTCCGTCGCTCGAAGCGCTGGCCCACGCGCTGGGTAAACATACGCCCACCAGCATCGACCCGGAATCTCCTGGCGCCCCACTTCCGGGTGGAAGTTATGTGACCGTCGAACCGGGCGGTCAGATCGAACTTTCCTCGGCGCCGCGCACGTCAGCCCGCGAAGTATGCGACTACCTGGGTGAAGACCACCGCGTGTTGAGTGCGCTTCTGCACGATCAGTCCATCGAGATGTACGACGGTTCGGCGGATGAGCTGCGTGAACCACACCGCTTGCTGCGACTGCCCCGATACTGCGCCATGGAACATCAGTTTGCCTCTATCGGGCCGTACGGAACCCTCATGATGTGCAACACCGCCGCCGTGCAGGTGAGCGTCGATGCGGGTGGCAGCCAAGAAGCTATAGCGCGGCGGTGGCGACTCCTCGGCGACATCGGACCGGCTCTGATCGCCGCATTTGCGTGTTCGCCACAGCTGGAAGGGATTCCGCGAGGTGAGTGGGCGTCGCAACGGATGCGGACGTGGCTCGAACTTGATGCCAGGCGCACTATGCCCGTCGTCGATGCCGCCGATTATGCGCAGTGGGCCTTGAACGTCCCGCTGATGTGTGTCCGGAACAGTTCCGAAGACTGGACTGCGCCGCGGGGCGCCACGTTTGGCGACTGGATCGACGGGGCACTCGAATCCGACATAGGTCGTGCGCCCACGTCCGAGGATCTGGACTACCACCTGTCCACGATGTTTCCGCCGGTCCGTGCGGCAGGACATCTGGAGGTGAGGTACATCGACGCTCAACCCGGCGATCTGTGGCGCGTGCCGATAGCCGCGATCGATGCGCTGCTGTCCGGGCCTGCAGTGATGCAGGAAGCAAGCGATGCCGCGGCATCGACGGCGGGCCGCTGGCGGGATGCCGCGGAATACGGGCTGGTGGACGTCGAATTACGTTCGGCAGCAACATCTCTGATGTCGCTCGCAGCGTCGTATGCGCCTGATCCCGAGTTTGTTCGTCTCCTCGATCGTGCGGCCGAGCGGTGTTGTCGGGGCCTGGCACCGGTCGAGGGAACCTGATGTCGGCAGAGGTCACCAAGGAGGCGGTCGAGACCGTCCTGGATCGGGCACGAGCGCGTTCGCTGCTGCTCACCGATTGTGTCGACGACACCGAGTTGATCGCCCAGCACTCGCCGCTCATGAGTCCGCTGGTGTGGGATCTTGCCCATATCGGCAACCAGGAGGAACTGTGGCTGGTACGCGATGTGGGCGGGCGAGAACCGGTCAGGCGCGATATCGACGACATGTACGACGCGTTCAAACACTCGCGGCCCACGCGGCCTGAGCTTCCACTGTTGGACCCGGCCGAATCGCGTCAATACATACGTACGGTTCGAGGCAAGGTGTTGGACGTCCTGGCTGACAGCAACTTCGACGGAAAACCACTCGAACGCAGCGGGTTTGCGTTCGGCATGATCGCCCAGCACGAACAGCAACACGCCGAAAGTATGCTCGCGACACACCAATTACGTTCCGGCCCTGCGGCACTCGTGGCCACACCAGCTCCCGCTGTGCGGCGCAAGCCCCTTCATGACGAGGTGGTCGTTCCCGCCGGGCCGTTTGTGATGGGTACCGATGACGAACCGTGGGCTCTCGACAACGAGAGAACCGCTCACCAGGTGTATCTGGGCCCCTATGCCATCGACCGATTCCCGGTTACCAACGGTGAGTTCATCGAATTCATCGACGACGGCGGGTATTCCCGGCCCGAACTGTGGTCGCGGGTCGGGTGGCGTCATCGCATCGATGCCAAGCTCACTGCGCCCTTGTTCTGGGAACGCGACGGATCAACGTGGTGGCAGCGGTCTTTCGGCACCGACAAACCGGTAGCGATTCGCCGCCCGGTGGTGCATGTCAGCTACTTCGAAGCCGAAGCCTATGCAACCTGGGCCGGCAAGCGACTTCCCACCGAAGCCGAATGGGAGAAAGCGGCGCGGTGGGATCCCGAATCCGGGCGGTCCCGCCGATTCCCGTGGGGCGATGACGCACCGGACGAGACTCGCGCCAATCTCGGCCAACGGCATCTGTCTCCGGCTGATGCGGGGGCATATCCCGACGGTGCGTCGGCGTACGGCGTGCAGCAGTTGATCGGGGACGTGTGGGAATGGACGTCTTCCGGTTTCCATCCGTACCCGGGGTTTCACGCGTTTCCATACCGTGAGTACTCCGAGGTGTTCTTCGGCGGTGATTACAAGATGCTGCGCGGTGGTTCGTTCGGAACCGACAGCGTTGCGTGCCGTGGCACCTTCCGCAATTGGGATCATCCGATCCGGCGTCAGATATTCTCCGGATTTCGCTGCGCCAGAACACTGTCCGGGCACGTCTGACATGTGCCGGCATCTCGGCTACCTCGGACCGCCGCGCTCTGTCCGAGATCTCCTGCAGGGCGGAACCCATTCGCTGGTGAAGCAGTCGTGGGCGCCCCGTGAGATGCGCAAGGGTGGAGTCATCAACGCCGATGGCTTCGGCGTAAGTTGGTGGACGGCCGGGAAGTTGGGGCGGTATCGAAGTAGTACCCCGATCTGGTCGGATCCCACTGTCGAGGAAACGCTTTCACATATCCGCAGCGGATCGGTTCTGGCCGCGGTGCGGTCCGCGACCGAGGGAATGGCCGTCGAAGTCGGCGCATGCGCACCCTTTGTCGACACTACCTACGCATTCAGTCACAACGGAGTCCTCACCGGGTGGCCGAGTTCGGTTGCCGCTCTTGCACAGGAGGTTCCGACTGCCGCGCTGCTGACCATGTCGGCGCCAACAGATTCGGCACTGCTGTGGGCCCTGTTGCGTCATCGCTTGCAGGACGCATCTTCGTTGACGGGCACGTCGGTGGAAGCCGCCTTGACCACCGTCATTCACGACGTCGAAGCAGTGGCGCCAGGTTCGCGTCTGAATTTCCTGCTCGGCGACGGGAACGAACTGTGGGCCAGCACGTGGGGCCATACGCTGTACGTTCTCGTCGACGAGTTGCAAGCACTGGTCGCGTCCGAACCCTTCGATGATTCACCCCAGTGGGAACAAGTTCCTGACAGGCACCTCGTCTGCGCCCGCCCCGGGCATTTGATCATCACCCCGATCCCGATGGGAGAACGATGAGCACCCCGATTCTCGAGATCTTTCTGACTCCGGACGACCTTGTCGAGCAACTACGGTCCGACGCTCGATCCGGCCTGACCGCGCAGGCGAAGTGGCTTGCGCCGGTGTGGTTCTATGACGCCCGAGGCAGTGAACTCTTCGAGCAGATCACCGAGCTGCCCGAGTATTACCCCACCCGCACGGAACGCGCTTTGCTGGCCGAGTGCGCCGGCGAGATCGCATCGTTGACTACACCGAAGATGCTGATCGAGTTGGGTTCCGGTTCCTCGGAGAAGACGCGCCTCCTGCTGGAAGCGATGTCTGATTCACTGCATACCTATGTACCGCAAGATGTTTCGGTGACTGCGTTGGAAGGTGCGGCAAAGGCGATCAGCGCGGAGTTTCCGGGTATCGACGTCATCGGAGTGGTCAGCGACTTCACCGGTTCGCTGCATCATCTTCCCAGCGGCGGCAGGCGAGCGGTCGCGTTTTTGGGCGGCACGCTGGGGAATCTGATTCCGGGCGAGCGCGCAGAGTTCCTCGCCGGTGTCGCCGAGGTCCTCGGCCAGAGTGAGAGCTTGATCCTCGGCGTGGGGTTGGTGACCGATCCGGCCGTGCTGGTTCCCGCATACGACGACAGCGCGGGAGTAACGGCGCAGTTCAACCTCAACGTGCTCAGCGTGTTGAACAAGCAACTCGGCGCGAACTTCCCGCTGGAAGCGTTCAGGCACGTCGCACTCTGGGATGCCGAGAACCAGTGGATCGAGATGCGGTTGGAAGCACTCCGCGATCTTTCGGTGCGAATCGAAGACCTGGATCTGGATATCACCTTCGCTGCGGGCGAGCAATTGCGTACGGAAATCTCCGCGAAATTCACCGTCGACGGGATTACTGCCGAGTTGGAGGCTGCGGGCTTTCGGTTACAGAAAGTGTGGACCGACGCCGATCAGCGGTTCGCGTTGTTGTGTGCGGAGCGAGCCTGACTTGGGTGCACTCGTATCCGGGCGCGCTGTCCTGATTGCAGCGACAATCGTGATGCTCACGATCCCGTTGGCACAATGCTCCGCTCAGACGGTTCCGCCACCCGGGGATCTCGAATCTGTTGGCAGCAGTTCGGAAGTCCCCACCGAGGACACGTTGCCGGAACTCGAGGTCACCACCCTCCTCGACGGACTGGACCATCCCTGGGATGTTGTGCAGGCGCCCGACGGAACCGTTCTCACCGGGCAACGGTCCGGAGGTTTTGTCGTTCGCCGCAGTGACAACACGACCGGCCCCGTCACTGCAGACCTTTCGGATCTCTACGCTCGGTCCGAGACCGGACTCATGGGAATCGCGCTTGCCCGCGACTTCGCTCAGTCCCGCACCCTGTACACCTGCCAGGGATTCAGCGCTGGGGGAGTAACGGATATTCGAGTGATCTCGTGGACGGTCGACGCCGGATGGACTGAACTCACGCGAACCGGAACCGTGGTGTCCGGCCTCCCGGTCTCGACGGGGCGACACGGAGGTTGCCGAATACTTGCATCCGAAGACGGAACGCTGTTGATCGGCACGGGTGACAGCGCGACGCCCAGTGTTCCGCAGGATCCGAACTCGCTGGGCGGCAAGGTCTTGCACGTCAACGCGGACGGCACGCCGGCGGCGGGCAACCCCAACCCGTCGAGTCTCGTGTACACACTCGGCCACCGGAACGTTCAGGGATTGGCCGTTCAACCCGGAACCGGCAGGCTCTATTCGGTGGAGCAGGGCACTAGCGTCGACGACGAGCTGAATCTACTCACCCCCGGCGGAAACTACGGCTACCGACCGGACCGGTTGCCCGGAACATACGACGAGTCGGTGCCGATGACCGATCCGTCCCGCGTGCCGGGCGCGATCGAAGCGGTATGGAGTTCGGGTAACTCGACCCTGGCAACTGCGAGCGCGGCATTTGCCTCGGGCCCGCAATGGGGTTCGTGGGACGGCAGCGTCGTCATCGGCGGACTCAAGAGCAAGAAACTGATCTTCGTGCGACTGAGCGACGACGGCCGCAGCGTCGACGCCCAGACGTACGGGTTGGAAGATCAGTACGGACGCCTGCGTTCGGTCACGCCAACGGCCAACGGATCTCTTCTTGTCACCACGGACAACGGCGAGAACGACCGGGTGCTGCTCGTGACGCCGTCTCCGTAGCCGAATTACCAGCCGTAATAGGTGTCAGAAGTTCCAGATCAGCGGGATCAGAACCGTCGCAACCACGAGGAACCACACGAGCATCGGGAGTCCGAGCTTCCAGTAGTCGCCGAACTTGTAGCCGCCAGGGCCCATAACCATCATGTTGGCGGGGGTTGCGACGGGAGTCAGGAACGACGCGGCGGCCGCGACGGTCACGGTCATCAGGAGCGGCACCACCGAGATGTTCAGCTCGGAGGCGACGGAAATTGCGATCGGCGTGATGATCAATGCCGTCGCGGTGTTGCTGATGAGCTGGCCGAGCGTTGCGGTGACGAGGAACAGTCCGGCAACAACGACGTACGGGCTGGCGCCGCCGATGACGTCGACAAAACCGTGGGCGAGTTTCTCGGCAGCGCCGGTCTGTTGAATTGCCGTGGAAAGCGGGATCATTCCACCGACCAGGATGAGGGTGGTCCACGAGATCGAGCGGTGGGCCTGTTCGACGCTGATCACGCGCAGCAGGACCATCGCGCAGGCGGCAAGAAGACCCGCGACGGCGGACGGGACCAATCCGAACGTCAGCATGATCACCATGGCGGCGACAACGACCAGCGACATGATCGCGCGGGTTCCGAGCGGCGCGGCCTGCTTACGGATCAAGGCAGGCGGGTCGACAACAAGGACGTTCGGGTCCACGGACGTGTGAGTGTCCAGGTCGTCCCAACTGCCCTGCAGCAAGAGTGTGTCGCCGGCAGCGAGCCTGATACCGCCAGGCCCACAGGGCTCGCCGGCTCGCGCTGCGGCCAGAACCACCAGATCGCCACTGTCGGTAAGCATGCCGGGGAAAACCTTGTCGCCGATGATCTCCGAACGAGGCGGAACAATCACCTCGACAACACCGTCGTCCTTGGTGATCAGCGGCGCGTCGGATTGATCGCAACCGCCCGCGACGGCGTATTGCTGTGCGAGTGTTTTGGCGTGCCGGCTCAGGTCCGGTGACATCGACGTCCCGGCGCGGTGGGGCAACACGCGAGGACCGAGAAAGACTGCGATCGCAATGGTTCCGAGAACCAGTGGCGCGCCGATCAAGGTGAAGTCGAAGAAGCCGAATGCGCCGACACCGGCGTCGTCGGCGGCGTCGGAGACGATGATGTTGACCGGTGTGCCGGTGAGCGTGAGCATCGAACCGGCATGCGCGGCAAAGGCGAGCGGGAGCAGCAGTTGCGATGTGGACCGGCCGAGTCGGACCGCGAGGACGACCACCATCGGGATCAATGCGGCTACCGCACCGTTCACACTGATCAATGCTGTCAGTGCGGCGACCAGCAACATGATTGCGCTCACCAACCGAACGCGTGAATCGCCTACCTTCGTCAGAAGTTTCTCGCCCGCCCACGTCGTGACTCCTGTGGCGTCGAGCGCTTCGCTGACGACAAAGAGTGCGGCGATGAATATGACTGTGGGATCACCGAATCCGGCCAGTGCCTGTTCCACCGAGATCACCCCGGTTGCGGCCAGCGCCAGTGCGGTTCCGATCGCGATGATGCCGACCGGAATTCTGCCTATGACAAACAGAGCCACAACCACGGCAAGCACGACAAAGGTGATGGTGATGTCATTCACGATTCGTAAAGCTACCTCCCACCACGGCTACCGCCCTGCATCGCATACAGAACGACCCCGTCTCGGAAGGAGGCGGGGTCGAAGGGACGGACGCGGTGGAATTAGTTGGAGGCGGCGATGCGCGCCTTCTCGAGAGCAGCGAGTGTGCGGAGCACGGTTGCCTTCTGCTTGTTGAGATCGCTCAGGCGAGCACGAGCAGGCAGACCCTGGGCAAGTTCGGCGACCTTGATCTGCTCGTCGATGGAACCGAGCTGATCGAGAAGCCCCAGAACGCGCGTCTGCAGCGTGTTGATGTCGACGGTGTCCGTCTTCACCGGAGCGGCAACGCGAGTCGCAGTGCCCGTGCTGGAGGGGCGAGAAGCGCGTGCCGGTGACGTGTCGGCAACAACGGTGGCCGCGCGCGGGCGGATGGCCTTGCGGACAGCGGCAGCGTCGGGGAGAACGTCCATGCGGATTTCGTTGAGGACGCGGCGAGCTTCGCGTGCCGTGACGCGGTATTCACGCTCTTCGTCGTCGTCGGACTGCAGCGTTCCGCCGAGCGGACGCAGGCCGTACATGCCGAGGAATCGCTTGGCGTCGTCGATGATGCCTTCGTTTTCGCGGCACCGTTCGCAGCGCGGTTCGTTGCGGAACATTTCTACGGAGTTGTCGTCACCACACCAGACACAGGATCCTGGGCGCCACCGCCGGACCGTCGGAGCTGAAGAATTCGGTGAATGAGATTCGGGCCGGGATGCCGAAGGAGATTCCAGGGTTTGCGCGTCGATCACGACGAGCCACATTAGGCGAAGATTGCGGGCAGGTGAACACCAGCTCGGCGTCGACCTGGGATTCTCTCCGGGGGCGTGACCAAGATCATGCCGATTGTCCGATTCTCGGGTATTTGTGTGTCGCACAAATGGTTTCGTGAAGACCTCTCGGTCTGGTTCAACAGATGAGCGTCCCCGTGAAACACGAAGGGCGCGTACCCGTGACCGTCTGGTCACAGATACGCGCCCGCCCCGCGGTAACGCGAAAGACTATGCGCTGCCGTTGAACAGTGAAGTCACAGAACCGTTCTCGAAAACTTCCTTGATGGTCCGTGCGAGCAGAGGTGCAATCGACAGAATCGTCAGCGTCGGGAACTGCTTCGACTCGGGGATCGGCAGCGTGTTGGTCGTGATGACCTCCTTGGCGCCGCAGGCAGCCAGGCGCTCGGCTGCCGGATCTGAGAAGATGCCGTGGGTGGTGGCAATGATGACGTCGACAGCACCGGCGTCCTTGAGTACCTTGACGGCGCCGGCGATGGTGCCGCCGGTGTCGATCATGTCGTCGATCAGCACGCAGGTGAGGCCGTTGACGTCACCGACGACGCGGTTGGACTTGACCTGGTTCGGGACCAGCGGATCACGCGTCTTGTGCACGAACGCCAGCGGCGCGCCGTCGAGGGCATCTGCCCACTTCTCGGCAACCTTGACGCGGCCGGCATCAGGGGAGACGACGCAGATGTTGTCGGTGCCGTAGTTGTCGCGCACGTACTCGGCGAGCTGGCCCTGAGCGTGCATGTGGTCGACCGGACCGTCGAAGAAACCCTGAATCTGATCGGTGTGGAGGTCGACCGTGATGATCCGGTCGGCGCCTGCGGTCTTGAGCAGGTCCGCGATCAAGCGAGCGGAGATCGGCTCGCGTCCGCGGTGCTTCTTGTCCTGGCGGGCGTACGGGTAGAACGGCAGCACCGCGGTGATGCGCTTTGCAGATCCACGCTTGAGGGCGTCGATCATGATGAGCTGTTCCATCACCCACGTGTTCAGCGGCGCCGGATGGCTCTGCAGCACAAACGCATCCGATCCACGCACGGACTCTTCGAAGCGAACGAAGATCTCACCGTTCGCGAAATCGCGGGCAGTCTGCGGGGTGACTCGGATGTCGAGTTCCTTCGCAACCTGCTCAGCCAACTCGGGATGCGCACGACCCGAGAACAACATCAAGTTCTTCTGGTTGTCGATCCAATTCGCAGTCACTGGTTCATGCCATCCTTTTGTACTTGCTGATCTGTGCGCTCTGATTCCGAAGCCGTTGCTGCATCGGCCGCAGGAGTACCGGGTCGATTTTTCTCGACCCAACCCTCGATGTTGCGTTGCTTACCGCCCGAGACCGCAAGAGCCCCAGCCGGAACGTCGAATCGCAAGACGGTGCCGGCGCCGGTGTACGCGCCGTCCCCGACGTGAACCGGAGCGACGAACATGGTGTCCGAGCCGGTTCGCACGTGCGACCCCACCACAGTACGGCGCTTGGTCACCCCGTCGTAATTGACGAAGACGCTCGACGCTCCGATGTTGCTGTGATGGCCGATGGTGGCGTCGCCGACGTAGGTAAGATGCGGAACCTTCGAGTGTTCGCCGATCTCGGCGTTCTTGGTCTCCACGTACGCACCGAGTTTGCCGTGAGCGCCCAGGGAAGTGGCCGGACGTAGGTACGCGAAGGGGCCGACAGTGGCGTCGTCGCCGATTGTCGACTCGCTTGCGTGCGAGCGGACGACAACGGCCCTTGCACCGACAGTGACATCGGTCAGAGTGGTATCCGGGCCGATCACAGCGTCTTCGCCCACTGACGTGGTGCCGGCCAACTGCACGCCGGGAAGCAGCGTCACATCTTGCTCGAGAGTGACGTCGCAATCGATCCACGTACTTGACGGATCGACAACGGTGACGCCCGCCCGCATCCACTTCTCGAGGATTCGACGATTCTTCTCACGTGCCAACGTCGACAGCTGCACGCGATCGTTTGCACCGGCGACCAGAACCGAATCAGCGATGTGCTGAGCGCGGACTCGCTTTCCGGCGCGACGGGCGATCATGATCACATCGGTGAGATAGAACTCGTGCTGAGCATTGTTGGAGTCGAGGGACGACAACGCATCGCGAAGCGTCTCGACATCGAATGCGTAGACGCCGGAATTGACCTCGGTGATCGAACGCTGCGAGTCCGTCGCTTCTTTTTCCTCGACGATCGCGTTGACTTCACCGTCGGTGGTGCGCAGGATCCGGCCGTACCCGGTGGGGTCGGACGCCGTGGATGTCAGGACTGTCACCGCGGCTGCCGGCGCGCTGATGTGGCGCTCGAGTAGGTCCGCGATGGTGGTGCCGTCCAGGAGCGGGACGTCGGCGGCAGTCACGAGTACCGTGCCGCGGAAATCTGCGGGCAGCCCTTCGAGTCCACAACTGACCGCGTGGCCCGTGCCCTTCTGCTCGTCCTGAACGGCGATGGTGATCGCGCGATCCAAGTCGGTGGCGACGGATGCCACAGCTTCGGATACCCGTTCGCGATCGTGGCCGACGACGGTCACCAAATGCGTCGGATTTAACGACGCGGCAGCGTGGAGGGAGTGCGCGAGCATGGTGCGGCCGGCAAGAGTGTGGAGCACCTTGGGGGTCTTGGACTTCATCCGAGTGCCTGCACCCGCTGCGAGAACGATCACGGCGGTTTGCACTTGTTTGAGCTCCCTCTTGTCGATCATCAACTACCGGCTCCGCCGCCAGGACTCGAACCTGAACTATCTGAACCAAAATCAGAGGTGCTGCCATTACACCACGGCGGATTGCCACGCTCTCCGAACCTTGCGGCGGATTACGCGCAAGAATAATCGCATGCCGACCCGGTCTAGGTCGAACCGCTCCTCCGTTTTCGGGTCGAGCAGTGCCGATAGGCTTGCTGAGAGCGGTGCGGTGACAACCGTCCGCCGTGTGGGGAGAGAGGCAATGATGGCGACGGTTCCCAATCCGATGGGCAGTGATCGCGCACCTGAACGGGCAGCTCGGGTGCGGATGACGGGAACACAGCGTCGTCAGCAGTTGATCGAGATCGCCAGGGCACTTTTTGCCGAACGTGGATACGAAGCAACTTCGGTCGAGGAAATCGCGCAGCGGGCGAATGTCTCGAAGCCTGTCGTCTACGAGCACTTCGGCGGTAAAGAGGGCTTGTACGCCGTGGTCGTGGATCGCGAGATGTCGCGACTGTTGGAGATGATCACGTCATCGTTGTCGCAAAACCGCTCGAGAGTTCGAGTCGAGCGAGTAGCGCTGGCGTTGCTCACATACGTCGAGGAACACACAGACGGCTTCAGGATCTTGGTTCGTGATTCGTCCGTCGTGGCGCCGAGCGGCACCTATTCCAGTCTCCTCAACGACGCCATCAGTCAGGTGGGATACCTGTTGGCCGGAGACTTCTCGCGGCGCGGATTCGACCCGGGACTTGCAACGATGTACGCGCAGGCACTGGTTGGGATGGTGTCGACCACAGCCACGTGGTGGCTCGACGAGCGCACTCCGTCCAAGGAAGTTGTGGCCGCGCACCTCGTGAATCTGTGTTGGAACGGCCTCACCAATCTCGAGGCCGATCCGCAATTAGAGGGTTAACGCAGGCGTGCCTGTCGCCGAAGTATGGAGCGCAGTCTAAGCTGTGTTGGCTGTATCACGATCGTTCGATGGGCAAATGTGGTTTGTTTGCGTGGGGTGTTCTTTGTTGCAAAGCGCCTTCCATTTTGACGCTGTGAACGGGTAATGGTGAGGATTCGTTCGATGTGTGGTGACTGGAGGCCGGATCGATGGTGAGGCAGGAGCGGGCGGAAGCCACTCGTGATTCGGTACTGCGCGGTGCAGCGGGGGTTTTCCTGCGTCTGGGATATGCAAACGCCAGTCTGAGCGAGATCATCGCCGAATCGCAGGTGACCAAAGGGGCGCTGTACTTCCACTTCGGTTCCAAGGAAGAGCTCGCCCGCGCGGTAATCGACGAAGGGTCTGCTCGTTTCGACGCCAAGTCGGAATTGTGGCTGGACCGCCGAACACCAGCACTGGAATCGCTGATCGGTGTCTCGTCGGTGGCAGTCGATACTGCCGCACATGACGTACTTGTTCGTGCCACGTTCCGTTTGCTGGTCGAAATCGGTGACTACCGTGGATCGGGTCCGGCAACGTTCGACGTCTGGCTCGATATTTTCCGGGAACTCGCCACCAGAGCTGCCGATGAAGGTGACCTCAAATCCGACGTCGACTCTTCGGACATTGCGCGCTTCTTGTTGCAAATGGTGACGGGTGTCCGATTGATAGCTTCGGCTACGGGAACAATGCGTGATTTGTCTGAGTCGATGAAGACGTCCTGGAACATCATTCTTCCGGTCGTCGTTCCGGAATCGAAGGTCGAATACTTCCGCCAGTTTGCTGCTCGGCGTCTAAGTAGTGACCACTGAGTTAATCCGGTTTCGACGGTCCGAATGGCGTTCGGGTCGGTGACCTGGACAGTTGGTGGGATGTATCTCCCATTTGTGTGGATCTAATCGTGTCACGGAAGTGGTGTTGGCCTATATTGGGCTTTTGAAACAAACTCAGAGTATGTTTATCCCGTAACTAAATGTCCGATGGTCCGATCTTGCCGACCTGCTCGACGTTGCGGTATGTTCTTCCAGTAGCTGAACAATTGCTGCAACCTGTCGATCGGTCAGGGAAGCTCGATTGTTCGAGACGAAGTCGGTGTACCGGGCGGGGTAGGGGGTCGCCCGGTCCATCGATGAAAGGGGTATCGAAGATGGGTGAATCTGTACCGTCGGGGACTTCGGCAGTTTCGGCTGTTTCGTCAGCAACATTCGATGCGACCCCCCGGATCGGCTGCGACGTCGTCAATGTCGTGGATGTCAGTCGAAGTATCGATCTGTTCGGGAGCCGATACCTCGAGCGGACGTTCACCGCACGCGAGTTGGAGATCTGCAGCGGGGCTGCCAGGGATCAGCGACTCGCGGCGCGCTTTGCCGCGAAGGAAGCAGTGGTCAAGGTTCTCCGGCCCGCGGACACAGCAATTCCATGGAATTCCATCGAGATTACGCGTGAGCTGTGGGGGGGATGTGGGGTAGAGCTTTTCGGCGAAGCAGCAAAACTTGCTGTGGCACAGGATCTTCAGGATTTTCAAGTGTCTATTTCGCATGAGGCCGACGTCGCTATCGCCATGGTGATTGCCATGCATCGCGGCGGTTCGCAACAAACAGAAGGACTAAGTCACCGATGAGTGATCAGGCAATTCGCAAAGTGCTCATGGAGCATGGTCGGCTTGCAGTCGACGTCGGCACAATCGACATCGACGCCGATCTGTACGCGTTGGGTTTGACCTCCCATGCGAGTGTCAATGTGATGCTGGCGCTGGAAGATTCGTTCGATATCGAATTCCCGGACGAGTTGCTCCGGAAGAGCACTTTTGCCAGCGTCAGGGCGATCGAGAGTGCGTTGATCGGCCTGGGTGAAGCGTGAGCATTCCGCATCCCGACGTTATTGTCGAGCCCGCCCTCGATCGGGCACGCCGTGTCGCAGACGAAGTTGCTGCCGTGTGGGCGGCCGAGGTGGACGAAGACTCTCGATTCCCCGTCGAGGCGGTTGCTGCGATGCGCGAGCAGCGTCTGCTCTCTGTCGCCGTTCCTGCCGAGCTCGGTGGCGACGGCTTGTCCTTGCGTGAGGTTGCCACCATCGCGCGGATCATCGGATCACGCTGTGCGTCCAGCGGAATGATCTTTGCGATGCATCAGACGCAGATTTACTCCCTGGTCAAGCACGGCAACACCGAGGCGCTGCGGGCGTTCGTGGTCGAATCCGTCGAAAAGCAGTTGCTGCTCGCATCGGCAACAACGGAGTTGGGAATCGGCGGCGACGTCAGCCGAAGTTACTGCGCTGTAGAGGATCTCGGTGGCCATCTGCTGCTGATCAAGAACGCGCCGGTGATCTCGTACGGCGAGCATGCAGACGCGATTCTGGTCACCGCCCGACGTTCGCCGGAAAGTCAGCCGAACGATCAGGTTCTTGTTGTCTGTCGCAGCGGGGATCTCACACTGGAAAAGACTGCCGAATGGAACGCATTCGGGTTGCGGGGAACATGCAGCCTCGGGTACATCCTGCGGGCGACGTCCACGCCGGACATGATGATCGATACTCCGTACGCCGACATTTCCACCAACACGATGTTGCCCGTCTCGCACGTCGTGTGGAGTTCGGTGTGGCTCGGCATCGCTGACGCGGCACTCGACAAGGCGCGTAAGTACGTGCGCGCCGCGGCGCGCAAGCAGCCGGGAGTCTCGTCGCCGGCAGCGCTGCGACTGGCTGAAACAGCTTCCACTGCGCAACAATTCGCGGACCTGGTTGACGCATCCGCCAGTCGCTACGACCGCGCCGTCTGCGCTCGCGGCGAACTGGATGGGGCGACGACAACCGACAGTGTCGGGTTCTCGCTGTCGATGAACAACCTGAAGGTCGCCACATCGAGATCTGTGGTGGAGATTGTCGGTCAGACGATGTTGATCTGCGGTATCTCCGGATACCGAGAAGACAGTGAGTTCTCGCTCGGGCGGCATCTCCGTGATGCCCACGGGGCTGCCGTGATGGTGAACAACGATCGCATCATGGCTGGGTCCGCTCAAATGGCCATCGGATACCAAGGAACAATGTGACTACCGACTTCGTGAACGCCGAGACCGATTCCACCCCTTCCGAACTCGATCTTGCCAGGGCCGAGTTTCAGCGTGAATTGCTGAGTGCCGGAATTCTCATCGAGACAGATGTTCTAGGTCTTTACGGTCGTTCCGGGTTGTTCGAGGACATCATCGACGGAATCGACCGCGTGGTCGTTGCTGCGGGTCCCGGATCCGCAGCAACGCGTCTGCGCTTTCCGCCGGTGTTTCCTCGCACGAGTTTCGAGCGCACCGATTACATCGCGTCGTTCCCCAACTTGACCGGTGCCATCAATACTTTCAACGGAAGCAATCGTGATCACTCACAGTTGCTCGCAGATCGTGCCAACGGTGAATCGTGGGATCGCTATCTCGAACCGACCGAGACGATGTTGGTGTCGGCCGCGTGCCACCCCGCCTACGCTCAGTACACGGGTGAGTTGCCCGAAGGCGGAGTGCTTCTTGATATCTACGGATTCTGCTTTCGGCACGAACCGGCCATCGATCCAGCCCGTATGCAGGCGTTCCGCATGCACGAGTTCGTGACGATCGGCGACGCCGACGCCGCTGCAGCTCACCGCAAAAAGTGGATCGAACGCGGAATGGGAGTCTTGGGCGACCTCGGCCTCGATGCCACGCCGGTCATTGCCAACGATCCGTTCTTCGGAAGGGCCGGCCGGATGTTGGCGGCCAACCAACGCGATGAAAACCTGAAGACGGAGCTGACAGTTCGGTTGTACGGCGATCTCGACGAGGGTACGGCAATCGTGTCATCCAACAACCACCTCGATCACTTCGGCAAGACATTCGACATCACTACCGCCAACGGGGAGGTTGCGCACAGTTCCTGCGTCGGTTTCGGAATGGAGCGAATCGCTCTGTCTCTCTTGCGAACACACGGTCTTGACATTGCTGCCTGGCCAGGCGGCGTCCGTGGACATATGGGTTTGTGATGGCCAGACTCCTCGATATCACCCCCGATCGCTACAACTCACATGCCGTGCATCACGAGGACCGGGTGTGGGCGCAGACCAACTGTTACCTGGATCTCTGGATCGAGGTTCTGCATTCGCTCGGCCTCGACCCGGTTCCCGCCATGGCATGTGCGTTTGCGTCAAGGTTCGACGGTGCTCAGTGGACGTTCCTCAAGTTCAAAGCCGAGGATATCTTTGCGCTCTACGGGATCGACGTTGCCGAGATGAACGTCTGGCGCGCGCCACTGATACACGTCGAGGACAACCTCGAGGCAGGAATGCTGTCTACGGTGGAGGTCGACGGTTACTGGCTGCCGGACACATTGGGTACGAGTTACCATGAGACGCATACCAAGACAACAATTGTCCCCAACCGGATCGATCGAGTAGCGGGAGAACTCGAGTACTTCCACAACAGTGGATATTATGTACTTCGGGGCGACGATTTTTCCGGGGTTTTCGATCTCGATCGTTCGAGCATCCCGCCTTTCGTTCCTTACGTCGAGCAGGTCCGTCTTTCACCCGTTCACGAGATGAACGCGGGAAACATCGCAGAAGTAGCTCGTCGGAACGCGGCAGTTCGGCCTCCGGGAAATCCGGTACGCGAGCTGGGGCGCAGGGTCGTCGAGGATTCGGAGTGGATCCGCACAGCCGGCATGGAGGCATTCCATCTGTGGTCGTTCGGGTTGCTGAGGCAGTGCGGCGCCAGCGCTGAACTTGCCGGCGATGTCAGCGAATTTCTCGATGCGTCAGGGTTTTCCGGTACAGCGCAGGCGGCGGCGGGGTTCCGCAGTGTCGCTGCGGGCGCCAAGAGTGTGCAATTTCAGATGGCGCGTGCGGCGAGGGGGCGCGTCGTGGATCCCCGTGATCAACTCGACGAGATGGCGGTGTCCTGGACACAGTCCATGGACATCATCACCTCCATTGTCGGAGTTGATTCCCAGCGACATCTCAGGTTGGTGTGATGCCGCGGAAATACGCTACAGATCTTCTCGAGCAAGCGCAGTGGCGCTGTATCGCAACGCAACCCGGCGAAATCGTGAATCCCGCGCAGCTTTCGGGAAAGACGGGATGGCTACCGGCTACGGTGCCGGGCACGGTGGCCGGGGCGGTCCGCGAAGCCGACGGCTCCGCTGCGGCTCGTCGGGTGGCTGCCGACGCCAGTGATTGGTGGTTCGTCACGAGGGTTGCCACGGCCGGTGAGGGGTCGTGGCTGCTCCACCTCCAGGGGCTGACGGCGGGCGCGGACGTCTGGGTCGATGACACTGTCGTCTTGTCTTCTGAGTCCATGTTCGTTCCCGGTGAGGTAGTCGTAACCCGTGAGGCGGCCAAGAGTCGTGAATTCACACTCTCGATCCACTTTCATTCTCTGGCAACAGTTCTGAGTACGCGTCGGCCTCGTGGCCGATGGCGTTCGTCGTTGGTGCGTGAGCAGGGCCTGCGATGGATACGTACAACACTGCTGGGGAGTGCACCCGTATTCGCCGGTGTGCCGGTGCCGGTGGGGCCGTGGCGGGGTATTCGATTGTTGGACGTCGGCAAGGCAAGCGTCGTTTCCCGGACTCTTCACGCTACCGTCGATGGAACGTCCGGGGCCGTCGAGATCTCGGCGCGTCTCACGGGTCTGCCCCGCACGGTCACGGCAGTGCCGGTGACCGTCGGAAACGTTCGTGGTTCCCTCATCGTGACATCGCGAGACGGTGGACTTGCCGTCGTATCCGGCGTCGTCGAAATTCCTGATGTGGATCTCTGGTGGCCGCACACGCACGGTCGGCCGCATCGATACTCTGTGTCGATCGACGTGGGCAGAGATGTGCTCCACCTGGGGCACATCGGTTTTCGTAGTCTCGAGGTAGATCGAACCGGCGGTGGATTTCGAGTATCGGTCAATGGGGTCGACGTGTATTGCCGGGGATCGGTGTGGGTGCCCACCGATCCCGTCTCCTTCCAAGGCGAGGCGCAAACAACGTCGGTGCTCGAGCGTTGTGCAGCGTCCGGCGTGAACATGCTGCGTATTCCCGGAACCATGGTCTACGAGAGTGATCACTTCTGGAACGAATGCTCGAGGTTGGGCATTCTCGTCTGGCAGGACGCGATGCTCGCGACGCTCGATCCGCCAGACACCGACGAGTTCTTTGCACTCTTTGCCGCCGAGGTACGTGCGTTCCTGCAACAGGTCGGTGGCAACCCGGCGCTCGCAGTTTTCTGCGGAGGAAGTGAAACCGAACAGCAACCGACCATGCTCGGTCTGGTCGATCAGCACATCTCGATCATTCATTCCCGCTTGCCTGCGATGCTCGAGGAACTCGCACCGGGACTCGAGTACGTCACTTCGTCTCCGTCCGCACCGCCCGACCGTGAAACACTGGCCACTCACGTAGGCACCGGTATCGCCCACTACTTCGGAATAGGCGGGTACCGGCGTCCACTCGACGACGTGTTGAGCGCGCGGGTGCGCTTCGCAACGGAGTGCCTGGCGTTCTCCATTCCGCCGTCGAACACTGCCGTCGAGAACGAGTTCGGCTCTGTGTCCGTAGCGGGCCACCACCCGTCGTGGAAGGCTGCTGTGCCACGGGACAACGGGTCGTCCTGGGACTTCGAGGACGTTCGTGATCACTACGTCAGAACGTTGTTCGGCGAGGATCCGAGTGAGGTTCGCTGGTCCGATCCGGAACGCTATCTCGATTTGGGGCGTGCGGCGATCTGCGAGGCCTTCGGCGCAGCACTCGGTTACTGGCGTCGAGCAGATTCCGGTTGTGACGGTGCGTTGATCTTGGCTTTGATGGATCTCGAACCTGGGCCAGGGTGGGGAGTCCTCGACTGGCATGGCACACCGAAGGCCCCGTGGTACGTGCTACGGCGGTACTCGAAACCCGTGGCCCTTATTGTCACCGACGACGGTCTGGACGGACTCCGACTCGACGTGATCAACGAGACCGGTGACCCGGTGGTTGCCGAAATACGTATCCGAGCGCACAACAGGTCTGGTGTGGTCCCGGTGGATGTGGTCGCGCCCGTCAAGGTCGACGCCCACGGGGTACGGAGTCTGACGGTCGACGAGGTGGTGGGGCGATTCACCGATCTCACGCACGTCTTCAAGTTCGGGCCGCGCAACTACGACGCAGTCACCATCACTCTCGAGAACGAGGAAGGCGTGGTTATCGACGAAGTCGTGCATCTGTTGGGAAGCCCGGCCAGACCCCTCGAACGCACCGTCGGCCTCGCCGCCATTGCCCGCAGTGTCGGCGACGACTGGTTTGTCGACGTCACCTCGGAAGGTACGGCGCAATACGTGTCGCTGGACCTGCAGGGGTTCGAGCCGGAAGATTCCTGGTTTCATCTCGCACCAGGTGGTGCGCGGACGGTGAGGTTGCGTCGCACCGGTCAGGCGAAGATGGTGATCGGTCGCGTTCGAGCACTCAATTCCCATTCCAGCGCCCCGGTCAGCCCGCCGTTGGTTGCCGATCCACCTCGGCAAGCGTCGACCAAGCGGGTTCCGCGGAGGTAGGGCACGCTCGCGGATAGAATCGACTCGGCGTCACGCCACTGCTGGTGGGTGACGCTCGGGTTGTTCGTCCGCAGCTCGCCGTCACCGCCGAGGAGCGCATTCGTTGACTGCCTTGCCCGCTGCCCAGACTTCGCTTGCCGGCCTTGCCGAGGCCGCGCTCGCAGACGCGGCCTTCGCCTCGGTGACCGAGGCGATCGGTAGAGCCACCCTCGACATCGTTGCGCCGAAACCGGCGAGGCCGTTCATCGCGGCCGCGCTTGCATCGCGAACGCCAGTGCTGTTGGTGACCGCAACAGGTCGTGAAGCCGACGATCTGACGGCCGAACTCACCGAGATGATCGGCGGATCGGTTGCACAGTTCCCGTCGTGGGAAACGTTGCCTCACGAGCGGCTCTCGCCCAGCGCGGATACCGTCGGGCGGCGTATCGAGGTTCTCCGACGCCTTGCTCGTCCTGACGATTCCTCGTACGGTGCGCCGCTGCGGGTTGTGGTCACGACCGTTCGCTCTCTGGTTCAGCCGATGGCCCCCGGGCTGGGTGAGATCGAGCCGATCACACTGCGCGTCGGCACCGAGATCGACTTCGAGTCGGTTCTGGTCCGGCTGGTGGAAATGGCGTACACGCGCGTCGACATGGTCGGCAAGCGCGGCGAGTTCGCAGTGCGGGGCGGCATTCTCGACCTTTTCTCACCCACCGCGGATCACCCTGTTCGCATCGAGTTCTGGGGCGACGAAGTTTCGGAGCTGCGCTACTTCTCCGTTGCCGACCAGCGTTCGCTACCGGATATCGACGTCGACCTCGTCATCGCGCCGCCGTGCCGTGAATTGTTGTTGACCCCCGACGTTCGGGATCGGGCTGCCGCGATTGCCGTAGAGAACCAGGCCGACGCCTCGCTGGTGGAGATGCTGGACAAAATCTCGGCGGGTATTCCGGTGGAGGGCATGGAGGCGTTGCTTCCGGTGCTGAAACCTGGTGAATTGCAATTACTTTCCGATGTTCTTCCCGCCGGAACCCACATTCTGCTCTGTGACCCGGAGAAAGTGCGCACCCGCGCAACGGATTTGGTTCGCACCGGGCAGGAGTTCCTGGAAGCGTCGTGGACTGCGGCGTCTATCGGCGGCGCGGCACCCCTCGACACCTCCATCCTCGCCGGCGGCGACTCGGGGCTCGGCGCGTCTGCCTACCGGTCGCTGCGTCAGGTGCGCGAATCCGCAGAAGCGGGTGGACGTCCGTGGTGGACCGTCAGCCCGCTGGCATCGGGGAGTGGTGAAGAACTCGAACTCCCGATTCAGCCTGCCCCGCAGGTGCGTGGGTCGGACGATCTTCTTGCCGAGCTGTTCGTCAGCCTCCGTGCGCACGTGACCACGGGTGGACGCGCGGCCGTGGTTGTTGCCGGTGCCGGCACGGCAAAACGAGTCCTCGAACGACTCGGTGAGGCCGAGGTTCCGGCCACAATGGCTGAGCCAGGTGCGGTCCCGGCACGCGGTCAGGTCTCGGTATTGCGTGGATCGTTGCACGACGGTCTGGTTCTGCACGGCGACGGCGACGTTCCCGGAATGGTTGTCGTCACCGAGGCCGACCTCACCGGCAATCGAGTTGCGGCAGTGGGCGACGGTAAGCGGTTGCCGGCCAAGCGTCGCAACCAAGTGGATCCGCTTGCACTTGCCGCAGGCGACATGGTCGTTCACGACCAACACGGTATCGGCCGCTTTGTCGAGATGGTGGAACGCACCATCGGCGGGGCCAGGCGTGAGTACCTGGTCATCGAATACGCTGCCAGCAAGCGAGGCCATCCGGGGGACCGGTTGTTCGTGCCGATGGAATCGCTCGATCAGCTCTCCCGCTATGTCGGCGGTGAGCTGCCCGCGCTGAGCAAGCTCGGTGGATCCGATTGGGCGAACACAAAACGTAAGGCACGCAAAGCGGTTCGTGAAATCGCGGGCGAACTCGTGCAGCTCTATGCCGCGCGTCAGGCAGCACCCGGCCATGCATTCGGCCCCGACACTCCGTGGCAGAAGGAACTCGAGGATGCCTTTGCGTTCACCGAGACGGTCGATCAGCTGACCGTGATCAGTGAAGTCAAGGGCGACATGGAGAAAGCCGTCCCGATGGACCGCGTCGTGATCGGTGACGTCGGATACGGCAAGACCGAGATCGCTGTGCGAGCCGCCTTCAAAGCGGTACAGGACGGTAAGCAGGTGGCTGTCCTGGTTCCGACAACTCTGCTGGCACAGCAGCATCTTCAGACGTTCACCGAACGGATGGCGTCGTTCCCGGTGAAGGTACGCGGATTGTCGCGCTTCACCGACGCCAAGGACTCAAAGGAAATCATCACTTCCATGGCCGAGGGCGAGATCGACATCGTCATCGGCACACATCGTCTGCTGCAGACCGGCGTTCGGTGGAAGGACCTCGGTTTGGTGATCGTCGACGAGGAACAGAGATTCGGCGTCGAGCACAAGGAACACATCAAATCCTTGCGGACCCACGTCGATGTTCTGACCATGTCTGCAACGCCGATCCCTCGTACGCTGGAAATGAGCATGGCCGGCATCCGCGAGATGTCTACCATTCTGACCCCGCCGGAAGAGCGTCATCCGATTCTGACGTACGTCGGGGCGTATGCAGACAAGCAGGTCGCGGCCGCCATCAGGCGCGAGCTCCTGCGCGACGGTCAGGTGTTCTACGTTCACAACCGCGTCAGCTCGATCGACAAGGCTGCCAAGCGAATCCGTGAACTGGTACCGGAAGCGCGGGTTGTGGTCGCCCACGGTCAGATGAACGAGGACACTCTCGAGAAAACGGTTCAAGGATTCTGGGAGAGAGATTTCGACGTCCTGGTGTGTACCACGATCATCGAGACGGGTCTCGATATCTCCAACGCGAATACGTTGATCGTCGAGCGCGCTGATTCACTCGGCCTCTCACAGCTCCACCAGTTGCGAGGTCGCGTCGGACGCAGCCGGGAACGCGGATACGCATACTTCCTGTATCCGCCGGAGAAGCCGTTGACCGAAACGGCATACGATCGCCTTGCCACCATTTCGCAGAACTCCGATCTCGGCGCCGGTATGGCCGTTGCCATGAAGGACCTCGAAATCCGCGGCGCCGGTAACGTCCTCGGCGCCGAGCAGTCCGGACACGTTGCCGGCGTCGGGTTCGACCTGTACGTCCGCCTGGTCGGCGAGGCGGTCGAGGCCTACCGCGCCGCCGCTGACGGGCTCCCGATCACGACCGACGAGGGCCCGAAAGAGGTTCGCATCGATCTACCCGTCGACGCACATATTCCGCCGGACTATGTCACCAGCGATCGGCTTCGTCTCGAAGGTTATCGAAAGATTGCTGCCGCAACAGATTCCGAGGGCATCGCTGCCGTCGTAGAAGAACTTGTTGACCGGTACGGCCCGATACCGGAAGAAGTGCGTCGACTCGTATCGGTGGCGAAGCTGCGGCTGCTGTGCCGCGAGTACCAACTCGAGGAAGTGGCGGTAACCGGTACTCAACTCAAGATCTCGCCCATGTCGCTGCCCGATTCCAAGCAGATCAGGCTCAAGCGGATCTATCCGAGCGCGCAGTACCGGGCGACGACAGGCTTGGTGCAGCTGCCACTGCCGCGAACCGGGGGAGTGGGTTCCGATCGCCTGCGCGATGTGGAATTGCTGCAGTTCATTGCCGATTTCATCCTGGCGATCGACGGTCGCGCCGCGAGTGCCGTGGTGATGGAGGCATGAGTTACGAGTCGGTTGTCGTCGTACTGGACGCGACACGTCCGGATTCAATACCAGTGAACGCGTTGACCGTGCTACGCGATCCGATCGAAATAGCTGACGATGTGCCACATTCGACTCGTTGTGCACTTCCGACGTCCGTTCCGGGAGCCGCTGTCTATGTGACGTCGAATCCAAACGGTGAGGGCGCCGTCGAAAGAGTTGCGCGAGGTGCACGGCTGATCGCAGCTGAAGCACTCAAAGGTGATGAACTTGTCGCGGCAAGTCGCCTGATGGATCGTTTGTGGAGCTATGAGGGCTGGGAAGTTGCTCAGACGCATGAATCGTTGGTTCGCTACCTTCTCGAAGAGACATACGAGGTGCTCGACGCGATCGTGGACGGTGACCGCCAGACATTGCGGGAAGAATTAGGCGACCTACTGTTGCAGGTTCTGTTTCATTCACGAATTGCCGAGGCTGTACCAGGTGAGGAAGCTTTCGATATCGACGACGTCGCTCGCGGACTGATTGTAAAACTGACTCATCGAACTCCCCATCTGGCGACCGATCCGTCGGGTGATATCGACGTCGCTGCGCAGGAGCGTGCGTGGGACGAGATGAAAGCCATAGAGAAGAGACGCGCCTCCGAATTGGACGGTGTCGCAGTGAGTCAACCTGCATTCAGGCTGGTCGAGCAGTATGTGTCCAGAGTGTCTCGTGCCGGGTTCCCGGAGGAACTGATACCAGTCGAGTTGATTGCGATGGCAACACAGATGCGCGACCTCGACGGGTTGCTGCGGATGAAAGCGCTCAGCTTCGCGGACCGCTTTCGAGTGGCGGAGCAGTACGTCAAGAACCACGTCGACGAGGTCGATCGTGCCCCGGTGGATTGCTTGACACCACCTCTCGATCGTTGGAGCGCGGCATGGCGACTGTCAGCCACTGAATGATTTGGATTGCCATTTCGTAACTGGGTGCCGGATCACGTTGATTCTAGGCTGCAAATAAAACAAACCTGAGGTATGTTTATGTTCGAAACGCAAACCGGTGCACGCCTATTTGGGGATTTTGGGTACCGGACGTTGAGTTCGTTAGAGGTGGGGCGAGCTGTCGAGTGTCACCATCGGGCAGTCAAAACCAGGCTGGCCATCAAGGTGATTGCTTGAGAATTACTACGTTATCCGCGGTCTAAGCCGTCGGGGGTCGAAACGGGGAGATGAGTACCAATGAGCGTGGACACCAGTGAGAGCATCCGAGCAAGCCGGCAGGCACATGGCACGAGCCCTCGACGTCCGAGTGTGACGGTTGTAGTTCCAGCTATGAACGAGGCCAAGAACCTTCCACACGTTGCAGCGCGGATGCCCGACAACATCGACGAGATCGTATTCGTGGACGGACATTCGGTGGACGATTCGATAGAGGTTGCCAGGAAGCTGTGGCCGACGGCCACGATCGTCACGCAGACTCGGCGAGGAAAAGGCAACGCACTCGCGTGCGGATTCTTGGCCGCAACATCGGACATCGTCGTGATGATAGATGCGGACGGGTCTACGGATCCGGCTGAAATCCCTCTGTTCGTATCGGCGCTCATTGCCGGTGCTGACTTCGCGAAGGGGACGAGGTTCGCACTGGGTGGAGGTAGTGACGACATCACGTTCTCACGAAAGCTTGGCAACAAGGCGTTGAACGGAATCGTCAACATCAAGTTCGGCGCAGCCTTCAGCGATCTCTGCTACGGCTACAATGCTTTCTGGCGTCATCACATCCCCGTCATGGACCTCCCAGAAACCGCTGCTCCCGATGCTCAATGGGGGGATGGCTTCGAGATCGAAACGTTGATCAACGTTCGTGTTTCCAACGCAGGTCTGAAAATCACAGAAGTCCCGAGCTACGAGCGGGACCGCATTCACGGTGAGAGCAATCTGAATGCTGTTCGCGACGGGTTCAGAGTGCTTCGGACTATTCGTAGCGAGCGACGTGTCACAGGCAGAAAGTCCACCAAACGTTAACAAGTATTTGCGTCGTCTCGCCCCGCCCATCGTTCGATCGAGGGCGGGGCATCCGTCTCATTTATGCTTTGAAACACCCTCTTGGATCGTTTCACGGGAACGCAGCTATTAATGTGTGAATATTGTCCCATGCCACTGTTTCGTGCATTTGATCCCGACCGCCGATGCCGCTGCGGCCATCCGCAATCTGCTCACCAACATCTTCGCTCCGGCAGAGACTGTGGTCTGTGCCCATGCCAACAGTTCCGTGGTGTTGGACTTCTGTCCGGAATCAGCGGGCGATTCCGACGGCGTTAGCGAAGTCTTGAGGTTCATTGGGCAGGGTGGTTTCGCGGATGCCAAATGCGTCAAGAATTGCAGATGTCATTTCGGCTCGCGCAGATTCCCGGATCGGGTAACCGATGAGTGGGTGATCGCCTGCGGGGAGTAATCGTGTGTCTACCGATCCCGGAAGTTGTTGCAGTCGGGAGAGTCCGGTGGGTCCGCGGTTCTCCAAGAACCATCGGTGATCACCAGGTGACAACAGCACAGTGGCATTCACGCCGGCGATGCTCAGTGGGCGCAGGAGCACCTCTGGCACTTGGACCAGACCGATTTGTCCCAACTGAAGCCATAGGCGATAGGGGAGTCGATCTCGTATGACGTCCTTGAAGCGGACAGCAGCATCATGCGCGCGGAGTGCCAGAGATCGCTTTCCTGGGACATCGCCTGCGAGCTCGTGACTTCGAGTGAACTCAATCTGGCGTGTAGTCCATCGCAGGGGGTTAACGAGTATTGCGTGACGAGCGCCGACTTCGGCCGCAGCGATCGCTGCGCTCCAGGATCCCGAGCAGAGTCCGGCGACAATAAGATTCCCGGCTGGTGCGCCAGCAAGCTCGACCACATCAACCGCGTCTGTTCGTTGTTCGGGTGTGTAGATTGTACTGATCTCGTGATCGTCAGCAGGCCAGGTTTCGCCGGTTGACGCGCGATCGAAGCGAATGGTACTGACGCCGTGAGCAGCCAACGCGCGGGCGAGTTCTACCCACAGGCGACTGGGGCCAACTCGATGTTCCGATGCTGTTCCATAAACGACCAGCGTCGGTCCACCAGGCGCGCTTCCTGCCGGTGTCGTTTGGATTGTGAACATGTTGTGGGTTCCGCGGTGTGAAAGCTGTTCTGTCACAGTTCTTCCGGACCGGGGGTCGACAAGATTGGCCGAGTCTCGAAGCTGCACTGCCACGGATGAACGTTTGCGGGTGGTTGCCGCGTCGATCCAGTCGGCGATCGACGTGATTGTCTTCGCCGGTACTCGTACGGCGAAATCGGCTGGCTCGATGAACTCGATCTGCTCGTCCACGACGAAGTGCTCGGCGTCGGTCCGCTCGACCAAACGTGTAATTCCGCGGTTGTCCGCGTGTTCTGGACGGGTGGCGATCAGGACGCGCACCGACGAATCGATCGGCGTTGATGTGAGGTCCATATTTGAAAGTTGTTGTGCGGCGGATCGGTGGAGAGCCATCCCGATGAGTGAAACATACTGCTGCTCGGCGTCTGTCCTGCTCGTGAGGCTCACAAGAGCTTTCTGTCGGTGCAGGAACTTGCGGCCGGAGACCACCGGATCCCACAGGACAAGTGCATTGACCCCGTCGATGTCAGCTGCCGCTCGCGCACCTACCAGCGCACCGACGCGAAGTCCGAGAACGGTCACCGTGTCGGTTCCGCACCGGCGAAGATATCCGGCCGCCTCGCGAACGCTGGACTCCCAGAGTTCGACCGCGTTTGCCTGGGTTTGCTCCCCCGAAGAATCGCCGGTGCAGTAGTAGTCGAAGCGGAGCACGAGATGGCCCTGCGCGCATAGTTTTTGTGCCAGTAAGACGAGGCCACGGTAGGAATCGACGTGTTCTTTCCCGACAGGGGGGCACAGCACGACCCCTCCGCGCGCTGTACCCCCCGCAGGAACATGAAGAGTGCCGAGTAGTGGAGCGGTCTCGGGACCGAACCACGTGGTGAACTTTCCACCGCCGACAACCGGGTGAATCTTGTACGTCACCCGACCGGTGGGACCAGGCTGATTCTGCGCCATCGATCGGGATTCCATCGCGCGGGATGGTGAACCGGATCGATCGTCTGCTCGAGCTGACAGCATGTGAGTCCTCTGTGCCTCGTCATGTCGCCATCGACAGCGAACCCGCACTCGATACTGGAGATGTCGATGCCGCAATCGCCCGTAAACTCGATGACTTTTTACCTACGGAAAAACAATATACAGGTTTGTTTTAACATTGCTGAATGATTGCCTCGGTTGCGCAGCAGTGTGTCAGCGGGACCCCCGCGATGACAAGGTGGAGACGATTCCGAGATGGTCGGATCCCGTCACGCGCACCGTTCGGAAATCGGTAGCGCGAAGGGGCTTCGGTACCAGGATGTGGTCGAGTGCGGTGAACGGAGGAAGTGACCAGTCGGCCGGAAATGTTGTTGCATACGAGCGTCCGGCTTGTCGAGCAGCATCCGCGGTTTCCAGGTGAAGTACATCGCGGAACTGTTTGTGGTCCAACGTCGAGTTGAAGTCGCCGGCGATGATTGTGGGGTACGGATTCGATTGGATCACATTGCTGATTTCCGCGAGGTCCGAGACCCATGCGGAGGAATCTTGATCCTGGACGGGCGCGGTGATGTGGGTCGCGACGATGTCGAACATGGCACCGTCGAATTCGAAGGTAGCGGCGACACACGCGAATCCGAAGTTATCCAACTCTCGGGTGTGAGCGAGGGGAATCCTGCTCCAAAGTCCGGTGCCGGTGGCTCCCTGGCCAGCTCGAACAATGGAATAAGGGAAAGCGTCGTTGATCCCACCCTCGGTCAGCCTTTGTTGGAAGGCTGGTGTCAACTCTTGAATGGCGACGATGTCCGCATTCTGTTCGCGTGCCGTGGTCAGTGTCGATTGTGACTCGGCAGTTCCCTTGGCGACATTAATCGACAGGACTCGTAGCTGGTCCCCTGTGGGAGGGGGTGATCCGGGGATTGTGAGTTGAGTGCCGAGGGTGAGTGTGATCAGGGTGATGCCGATGGCCGAACCGATCCACTCGCGGCTTGCCAGCAGCCCGACCGTCGCCGGCAGCATCACGAACGGCAAGTAGGGCACGGCGACGACGAGCGAGATCAGACCGGGGTGGCGGAGTGGAAGGTATCGAAGTAGGAGCAGCCCGCCGGTTACAGCCAACATGGCCCAGCCTATCCATCTGAGAAAGGTCACCAGTCGGTTGTACCCGACTTTGCAAAGATGATCGCTGGAACATTACTGGGGTATGTTGTGGTGACACCTTAAACGGGGAGATTGAGGGTGTTAAACCAGACAAACAAACCAATAGTTTGCTTATTGAGGTGTTGAGGGCGTTGTGCCCGACCCGATTCCGGGCAGAAATTGGGTGATTTGCCTGTGAAGAGCCTCGAAGTTCAGTCGGCAAAGAGTCCAGAGGGGTGATCGTGCTCACACAAAATGACAGTGCTCGACAAGGCTGCGCGTCGACGGCTGGCGTGGATCGGGTGTCCACAGCTGTCAGTGTGGTGATCGCCTGCTACTCGATGGCGCGTTGGCATGGGATCACGAACGCAGTTCGATCGGTTGTCGCCCAGTCCGTACCAGTGGACCAGATCATCGTTGCCGTCGATCACAATCCCGAACTCGTGGAGCGGCTTCGACGTGAGTTGCCCGAAATCTCCGTTGTGTCATATGAGAATGGTCCAGGAGGAGCGTCGGGTGCGCGCAATGCCGGTGTCGAACTTGTGGCTACGCCGTATACGGCTTTCCTCGACGATGACGAGATCGCGGAGCGCGATTGGTTGGCGGCGTTAATGGCGCCGTTCGTCGACGGGGCGGTTGTGGGCACCGGCGGTCGGTACCGCGCGGTCTGGGCATCGGCCAAGCCGAACTGGTTCCCTGACGAGTTCGGTTGGGTTGTCGGAGAGTCGTTCCTCGGAATGCCGGTCGTTACCTCGAGGGTGCGAAACGTGTGGAGCGGCAACATGGCGGTCCGAACCGAGGTCTTCCGCGCGGTCGGTGGCTTTCGAGTGGGGTTTGGCAAGCAAGGAAATCGGTCTCAACCAGAAGACACCGATCTATGCATCAGAATGTCGGAGCACGGTCAGGATTTTCACTGGATCTACGTGCCCACTGCCGTGATCGATCACGAAATTCCGCAACACAGGAGCACCTTCCGGTTTTTTCTGAGGCGCTGTTACTCGGAAGGAAAGGGAAAGGTCGAACTTCGTCACGACGAGAACAATTCCGACGAACTCTCCGACGAGCGTAGTTACGTTCGAACCGTCTTGACCCAGGGCGTCAGAAGGTATGCCGGTGGCCGAAATGCGTCGGCGTCCAAGGCTGCCGCGCTGATGGCGGGAATTGGTTCCGCGGGACTGGGTGCTGCATCAGCAACTGCAATCGGCCTTCGGCGCTCACGGTTTCCAGGGCCGTCGTGATGGCGGACGGACCACGAATCTATTCCGATGCAGCGTCGATGGCATCCGCGCAAGTCATCAATGCTGCTCTGGGAATGGGATTTTGGGCTATTGCCGCGCTGATCCTGCCGCCCGCGCAACTTGGCGTTATGACCGCATTGTTGGCATTGGTAACCGCACCTGCCATGGTGATCGGGACGGGTGTTGGCGACGTGTTCAACTCGATGATGCCGGCAGCTGGCCCTGAATTACCGTCAGTGTATCGACGCGGTCTGCGGGTTTTCTACCTATTGTCCGTTCCTTCAGGCATTATCGCAGCGGGCGCAGCCGTGGTGTTCATTTCCGAGGTCAGATTTTCGATCCCCGTTGCTGCGATGGTATTCGCGGGAGTAATCGTCTGGGGACTGTTCGTTCTGCAGAACAGCACATTGACCAGCCTGGACGAAGCACGGAGACAACCACTGGTCAACGGCGCCGTCAGTTTGGGCCGAATCGCAGTCCTTCTGCTGCTCGTGTGGTTGGCGAACTGGCAACCGATTGTCATGGCGACAGTGTTGGTAGGCGGGGTCGCAGTGGTGGCGATGCGCGTGTTCATCGGGCGCATCGTGTCGGAGCGCACCGCGAGTGCACGCCAAGGAACGTGGACGGCAGAGGCAGCGGCAACCGAGGTTGTCCGAATGTGCAAGCAGGCGGTGCCCACGCAGGCGATGGGAATCGGTGTCATTCTGCTGATGCCCTTCCTGGTGACGGCATACGCGGGGCCTGTGCAGGGTGCGGTCTTCTCTCTGTCGATGAGCATCGCTCAAACACTGGAGTTCGTAGGTTCTGCGATGGGAACGTCGCTCGTGGTTCACGCGTCGAAGAACCCCCGTGAAGGTTCGAAGATGGCGCTGGTGTTGTTCGTTCGTGTTTCGGTCCTGGTAGCGGTGGGAGGCATTCTCCTGTCGCTGGCGGCGCCCGTGATCTTTGGAATTCTCAATCCCGAGTATCTCGATCTGAACGCGGAACTCGTAGTTGTGCTGCTCGCACTCGGATCGTTGTTGCGGACGATGTTCGTCGTGTGGTCGGCGTTGCAGCGTGCACGACGCGAGATCGGCCCGCTTGTGGTGATCAACGGTCTGTTCGCCGCTGTTGTGATGGCAATTTTGCCCTTCGCCTGCCATTTGTGGGGAGCTGTGGGTGCTGCGCTCACGGTTGGTATCGCGCAGGCAGCGGCAAGTATCGCGGCGGTATTCGGCGTAGCGCGGCGTCGGGATTCGATAAGAAAACGGGTATTTCAGTATGAGGTTTGATGGCATGAATCGCGATGACAACTCCGGCAATGCAAGTGCCGCTGATATGACGAAAGAGATTGTGGTGCAGAATCATCGATCCGACGGGATCACGATCCTACAACCTGTCATGGCGCCCACACCGAACATCGAACTATGGGCTGGTGCGATCTGGATTGGACAGGTCGACGAATGGGAGCTACTCGCTGCGCCCTTCGTAGCACTCGCAGGCGGGCACCGCTACATCCGGGCTCGACTCCTGGTGTCTCGTCTGAATGGATCGTCGGCTTTTGTCGAAGTGCACGTGGCGGACGGAGTGATCAGGTCCCGAGAGGCGTTGGATCTGTTGCCACAAACCGGCGCCGTAGCTTCCCCGCCCCTTCCTGAAGTGCTGGTGACGCTGATTATCTGCACCATGAATCGACCGGAACTGCTTCGGGAAGTACTCAATTCGCTTGCGGACCTCGACTACAGCAGCTACGAAGTCCTGGTGGTGGATAACGATCCGTCGTCGGGTCTGACACCGCCTGTGGTTGCAGAATTCGAAGGAATCCGGTTGGTGGGCGCGCCCGAACGAGGGTTGTCGAAGGCACGCAATATCGGATTGACAGCCGCCACCCATGACATCGTCGCGTTCACCGACGACGATGTCGTGATCGACCGTAATTGGCTCCGCGGGATAGTCGGTGGATTTGCTGTGGCCGACGACGTCCAGTTGGTTACCGGGCTCGTGCCAACAGGTGAAGTTTCGACGGCTGCGCAAGCGTACTTCGACCGACGCGTCAGTTGGTCGAAGAACTTGGTGCAGAAGACGTATCGGATGGCGGCGCCACCACCAGCTGATCCGTTGTTCCCCTTCGAAGTGGGAAACTTCGGAACAGGCGCGAACTTCGCAGTACGTCGCTCCGCGGTACTTGCACTCGGCGGATTCGACGAGGGACTCGGAGTGGGTTCGCCCTGTGGCGGCGGCGAGGACATCGACATGTTCGTGCGCATACTTCTCAGTGGCGGAGCGTTGGTTTACGAACCTGCTGCGCGTGTGTGGCACAGGCACCGGATCGACAACGCAGGCCTCGACAAGCAGATGGCGGACTACGGACTCGGATTGGGGGCATGGATCACGAAACTGATGCTGAACCCGCGCACGGCCTTGATGTTGGCGAGTCGCTCTGTCAAAGGGCTTAGACATTTTGGCGCAGTGTCCAAACCGGTTGCAGGCCGAGTACCTCTGACTCCGGATCTCGACAGACTGCCCAAGCTCGAGCGGTGGGCAGTTCTGCGAGGACCCGCCGCATTGATTCGTTCTCGCCGCGCAGGCCTGAAGAGTAAACCCCTCGCATCCGCCGGCGAAGATGTCCGCTCGAGCCCGATAATCCGAGGTCCGCACCTATCCGGTCCAATTACGCACCTGGTCAAGAAGATTGAAAATCGTTTCCCTACCGGTGAACACAAGCTTGCCGCCCTCGGAGTGGTTGGCGGTGTCAGTGGCCTGCTGGCCGCGATAATGGGCGCGACTGGAACTCTCAGCGGAATGCTGGTTCTCTTCTTTGTCATAGTGGGACCAGGCGCTGCCATCATGTCCTTCTATCCGAATCAACCCGGGTACGTGCGGACTGCAGCTGTTCCTGCGCTGGGTATTTCGATCATCGTTCTGATGACGCTGTTCATGACAACGATCGAGGAGTATTACCCCTTCTCGCAGTTAGTGATTCCCAGCCTTGTAACAGTAGTTCTGGCGTCACTACGCGTGTACCTTCTCGTCGCACGTCCGCAGATGACGGTGTCTATTCCTACGCTGCGCAGACGGTCATGACTATCTTGGAGAAACCTGTAGGTGCCGCACCAGTCGATTCATCCGGTGACCCGACTGATGTGCTTTCTGTCATCGAAAAACCGGCAGTCCAAAGCCGTGACCGGATCTCGTGGTCGATTCTTGCTGCGGCCGTGACGAGTTGGTGGATTTCGACCCCATCGCTATCCACTGCGGAACCCTCCGATTTCGGGTTGCTATTCGCGGCCTCTCCCTTCTTCGTGGTATCGATCGTCCTGTCCGTGATCGGGTTTGTCGTCGCAATGTACCGACGGAACAACCGGTCGTCCTTCGCAGCCGTGATTGTGATTGCGCTGATACAACGGACAGCCACACTCATTGCATCGGACGTTCCGCTCTACACATGGACCTACAAACACCTCGGTGTGACCGACCTGATCCAACGCAGTCACTTTCTCGCTCGTGGGGTTGACGTGTACAACGGTTGGCCCGGGCTTTTTACTGCGACAGCGTGGTTTTCGCGGGTGACAGGAGTCCCCGACATCACGATCGCGAACTGGTTCGCAATCTGTGCGCATTTGCTCATGGTCGTGTTCTTCTACTGTATGGGGCGGGCGTGGCGACTCGATGTACCGACGGCGATCTCCGCGACGTTCCTGTTCGAGGTCCTCAATTGGGTTGCACAGGACTACTTTGCGCCGCAATCGCTCGCGATGATACTCGTTCTTGCCTTCCTGACGCTCGTCGGAGCATCCAGAGATCGCCCAAACCTGGTCCTCGTGATGGTCGTCATCTTCTGCGCAATCGTCGTCACGCATCAACTGACTCCGTACTGGATGGGGTTGATCATCGGAGCGCTGACGATCTCTCGGATGTTCCGGCCTTGGTGGCTTATGTTCGTGTTTGGCAGCGTCGCAGTCGGTTTCCTCGTATACAACTGGGACAGCGCAGGAGATTTCGCCAAGTTCTCGTTTGATCTGGCGTCGAATGCGAAGTCCAATCTGGCCGGGGCGAGTCTCACTCCTACCCCCGGACAGTCCTTTGCGAGTTTGACGATGCGCCTACTGACCGTCGGTTTGCTGGCGGCATCGGCTGTCACCGCGATCATCATGTGGCGCAGAAAGCTACCCGTATTCGCCTTGGTGATCATCGCTTTTGCGCCGTTGGCGATTCTGGCTGGGCAAGGCTACGGCGGGGAAGCGATATTCCGGGTATACCTCTACTGCCTGGTGGGGTGCTGCCTGCTATTGGCATTTCCGCTCACTTGGATGCTCCGCGCAAGGCGAGTGCCGCGCACAAAGATGATAGTTGTCGCCATCATGCTTCTGGGCGCGACCTTGTCGTCGTCAGAGGCATACTTCGGCGCGTGGTTTGCCTATCTGACCAAGCCTGTAGTTGTGAAAGCAGCGTCGGAAGTCCTGGAAACCGCCGATCCGAACGGTGTGCTGAGGGCTCTGTCGCCTGCGTGGCCCGACCGGCCGACACAAGCCTATTTGAGGCTTGCTGGCGTCGACCCGAAATTCGATATTCAGCCTGAGGCTTCGACGCTGTTCTACGGGGTGGACTTCAATACCGATGAAGAGTATTCGACATTCAACGAGCACTTCGTGGCCGAAAGCCGGGCGACGTACTTTGCGATCTCCGATCAAATGGTTTTCTACAACTGGTATTTCGGCTTGTCCCCGGAGGATGCACTGCCGAATCTCGAGACCCGGATGAGGGCGGATCCCGCATGGCATGTCTTTCTCGAGGGCAACGGATTTGTAGTATTCGAGCGCGCGCCAAGCCTGCAGAAAGGTGGGGACGGTGGCTGACGGAACCCTCCGGGTCGTGACATCTACCCTGACTCGTGACGTCACTGGTATCGAGCACAGCGTCATTCGACTCCTTCCGCACCTCCGCGAACGCGGTGTGAACGTCGTGATGGCAGCTCCTGCCGGGGGCGGACTCGAACGGGCGTGGACGGCCATGGGCCTCGAGTTTGTGGGCATGCCAGATGAACAACGCGTGGGTTTGCGTGATTCGTCGGGTGGATCCGCGCCGGCCTCTGCGTTGTTGTCTCAGATTCCGCGATCCGCATCGTGGATTTCGGCGTTTCGAAGACAGGCGCTGCGCGCGGATATAATTCACTCGAATTCTCTTCTGTCCCATCTGGATTGTGTTGCGGCGGGTCGATTGACACGAACGCCGGTGGTGCTCGAAATTCATGACATCCTCAACGAGGGGAGAGGGCGCTCGTTGCTCAGTGCAGCGGTGCGGGGTGCCTCCGCGTCGATTGCCGTGAGCAATGCCGCACTGGAACAACTGTCGGTTCGGGCACAGCGGAAGGCGAGTGTCGTCCCACAGGCGGTCGACACGGCGATCTTTACTCCCGGTCGCGGATCGGTGCGAGCAGAATTGACCAACTCGCCGGACTCTGTGCTGGTTGCGGTGGTCGGTCGAATGGATCCGGTGAAGGGCATCGAAACGCTGATCGAGGCAGTGTCCGAGATCCGTTCTGTCGGAGGAGACGTGCATTTAGTTGTCGTTGGTGGACCAACAGACGGGAATGCCGACTACGCCACAGGACTTCGGCGGCTGGCTGAGGCGTTGCTACCAGGTGCTGTCCGGTTTGTCGGTCAGCGTGACGACGTTGCCGAGATCCTACGGTCAGTCGACATCTTGTGTGTACCTTCGATGCGAGAACCGTTCGGGATGATCGCGATTGAAGCCATGTCGGTCGGAACTCCTGTGGTGGCCAGTCGGACCGGCGGTTTTCTCGACTACGTGGTCGACGGTCAAAACGGTCTGTTGACTACGCCGGGTGACGCGTCCGATATTGCTAGAAAGGTTCTCTCGCTGGTATCGGACGGTAATCTCCGAACACAATTGGTAGAACGCGCACACGACACGGTGTCACAGAATCACGAGGCTTCGGCACGAGCTGAGCGGATGATCGAGATATATCGAAAGGCTATGAAATGAGTAGGAATTCGGCGGTCGCCGTGCGTTCGGGTGTCGTACTCTCGCTCACGTCACTGCTCCTTGTCAGCTCCTGCGTAAACGACGTCACGCGAATTCCGGAGATGCGAATGATGGTGGGGGCACTCGGTTCCGACGAATTCGATGGAGCGGCAGGACAACCGCCGAATCCGGCGTTGTGGGGCTTCGATGTCGGGGGTGGTGGTTGGGGAAACCAGGAGAAGCAGGTCTATACCGATTCCGTCGATAACGCCTCGCTGGATGGCAACGGCAATCTTGTACTGCAAGCGCGTCGTACGGACAAAGGATTCACGTCGGCGCGAATCGTGACCAGGGACAAGTTCACGTTTACCGAGGGGACACTCGCGGCACGCATCAAGTTTCCTATGTCCCCGGGGATTCATCCCGCCTTCTGGTTGCTTGGTGAGGATCTTGAAACGGTTGGATATCCAGAAAGTGGCGAGATTGACATCATGGAGTTGGTCCATGACGGCGCAGAGTTTCACAATGCCGTGCACGGGCCGTGGGTTGATCCGGCCGCACATTCCGAGGGCAAATGGAAGATGTCGTCCGACGGACCACTGGGCAGTGATGCCTCCGAAGACTTTCACATCTACGAGGTGATGAGAACTGTTGACTCGATTTCCATCGTCATCGACGGGGTCGTTGTTGGTGACTACTTGCGTAGTGAGGCACCTGAGGGCGCCAAATGGGTATTCGACAAGCCTTTTTACGTGTTGATGAATATCGCTGTCGGCGGTGAATGGCCAGGTCCGACAGACATCACCACATCGGATGTGTCGACGATGACTGTCGATTGGATCCGCTACTTTCGCTGAGTTCGGTAGTTGGAACTCGTGCTTATCCTTTGCAGCATAGTGGTATTCGCATGGAGAGGATGTGCGCGTGAGAGCAGTCGATCCCTACTGATTCCGGGAATGTTGTGTTTCTCCGCGAAGGGATCGACTGCAATTCGTCCGCTTACCACGTAGGTGTGGGCGCCAGTCAGTTTTCGTGGAACCATCGGACATAGTCCACGGTCATGGTAGCTGGCCATGGGGTCGTGGAATTCACTGCGCCAGGCCAGTCTCCGCCAATCGCGATGTTGAGCAAGGTATATGCGGGGGCGTCGAATACCCATGCCTCGGCTCCGGAGACTTGGGACTTGTCGAGATACAGCATTCGGACACCGTCGATGTACGTTTCGATCCGACCAGGTCGTTTCAGAATGCCATAGGTGTGAAATGCCGTGAAGTCGGTGCCAGGGCGGGTTCCACCGACGCTCCGATCCCACACGCCGGTTACTCTCGTGCCTGATTTTTTCGGACCATGGACCGCGCTCGTGTATGTCGTTGCGTCGTTGATGGTTTCGATGGCATCGATTTCACCACAGCCGGGCCAGCCTGCTGAGTACAGGTTCGTTCCGAGCGTCCAAAACGCCGGATGTAAGCCCTTCCCCGCGGGCAGTTTGATTCTTGCTTCGAGTAGCCCGTAGGTGAAGTCGACCTTGCCGTAAGTCCCCAGCCTTGCGGAAGTCATCGTATTGCCAACTTTTTGGGTCTGAATCAGGAGATTGCCTTGTCCGTCCAAACGGGAGTTCGCGCGAGAATCGGTATATACCTGTTTCTCGTTGTTTCCCCAGCCTCCGCCGGTTTCGTAACGCCAGATGTTTGGATTCGGAGCTGAATTTGCAGGACCGTTGAACTCGTCGTAGGCGTAGACCGTGAAGCGGTCCGCCGCAGCTGTCGGTGATACCAAGGGCGACAGCGTAATCGCCGCCACTGCCAGAGTTGTTGAAACTATGGAAGTGCGAAGGATCGATGAAATTGTCATGCGCAGATCGTAAGTTCGAGTTGTCGGTTTAATCCCGATCGTTCGGAATTGTTATAATTTCGATATAGTAATAACGTGCAGTTTGGTTCCAAGTATGGTATCGGGATTTTTCCCGGTCTATTCGCTCGAAAACAGTGTTTCGCCCCAATAACTTCCTGTTGAAAGTCCGCCAGGGCAGGCAAAGACGGCAGAACCGACGTGCTGGATGTATTCGTTCAGCGCGTCGTGCCGGGAGAGGTTTTGCTGCATCGGAACAAACTGCTCGACAGGGTTCCGGCAGTACGCAACAAAGAACAAGCCGGCGTCGAGGTGACCGAGCCCGTCGGAACCATCGGTGAAGTTGTATCCGCGCCGCAGGATTTGGATTCCGCCCAGTTCTTCGGACGACGCCAGACGGACATGTGCGTCCTCGGGAATGACGAAGTCGTGGCCTTCCTTCGAGTCTAGATCGAGTTCGTCGAACTCGTCCTTTCCGCCGAGCGGAGCGCCACTGCGCTTCGACCTGCCGATGACGGCTTCCTGTTCCTTGAGGACTGTGCGATCCCATTGCTCGATCAGCATCCGGATGCGGCGGGCGACCAGAAATGATCCCCCCGCCATCCATTCCTGATCGTCGGCGCCGTCGACCCAGACGTGTTCGCTCAGTAGCGCTGGATCCTCCGCCTTGATGTTGGCGGTTCCGTCCTTGAACCCGAACAGGTTTCGCGGAGTTTGTTGTGTCGTGGACGTCGAGGATGTTCGCCCGAATCCTAGTTGCGACCATTTGACCGACGCCGTTCCGAAGGCCACGCGCGCGAGGTTGCGGATGGCATGAACCGCGACCTGGGGATCGTTGGCGCACGCCTGGATTGCGATGTCGCCGCCACTGCGCGTCGGATCGAGGTTGTCGGCCCGAAAATGCGGAAGGTCCAGTAGCGCAGCAGGCTTCTTGTCAGCCAGTCCGAAACGGTCGTCGAACAGTGACGGTCCGAAACCGATAGTGAGAGTCAGTTGTGAGGCAACAAGGTCGAGTGCCTCGCCGGTATCGCTCGGCGGTGCATACGGGCCGTCACCGGTTGCACCGTCCTCGGTTGCTTCCTCACCCTTTGTCATTCGCTCGGCCATTGTGGTCCAGGTCTGCAACAAAGCGATCAGTTCGTCGCGGGACGTCGTCGTCACGTCGAACGCGACGAAGTGCATACGATCCTGGGCGGGCGTTGTGATGCCGGCCTGATGGTCACCACGAAAAGCCACCACGTCGGAGTTGTCGGTGCTGGAACTGTTGTCAGCGGTGACCCGTCCGACAACAGCACCGGCACCAGCGAGGGCAACACCGGCTCCCACGGCGCCGAACAGTTTGCGCCGTGAGAGTCCTTGCGGTGTCGGATTTTCCGGGCTAGGTGTGCCCTCTGGTGCATCAGTCATTACTGTCCCGCAACTACTTCCTGAACCTGGCTGACCTCTGCGGACAGAGCGTCGATCTTACGTGAAAGTTCCTGGCGCTGAGCTTCGGTGACGGTGTCGTAGAAGACAAATCCGTCGCCGACGCGGAACTGCGCGAGCGCTGCGTCGAGGTCGGCAAATCGATCCGAGATACGCTGGGCAAGTTCGGGATTGCGTTCCTGCAGAATCGGGTTCAGAGCGGCGATCGCAGCCTGGGAGCCGTCGACGTTGGCCTGGAAGTCCCACAGGTCGGTGTGCGAGAAGATGTCTTCTTCGCCGGTGATCTTGGATGTCGAGATCTCGTCGAGCAGTCCCTGTGCATCGCCGGCGATCTTGGTGGGATCGACCGAGTAGTCTTCGGCGTTTACCTGATCAGCCAGATACTGGATATCGACGAGCAGCTGATCTGCGACGGCATTGGTGTCGGGCTGCAGACCGGTGACCCACAGATCTTTCTCGAGGCGGTGGAAGCCGGTCCAGACCTGGCCGGGCTCCAGGTCTGCCTCACGCAAGTCGAGCTTGGGATCGAGCTCACCGAAGCTCTCGGCCTCGGGCTCGATGCGTTCGTAGTACGTGCGAGTGATCGGGAACAGCGCCTTTGCCTGCTCGATGTCGCCCGACTGAACGGCTGCGACGAACTGAGCGGCGGTGTCCTGTAGTGCCACGATCTGGCTGCGGATGTATCGGCGGTACCCGTCTGCTGCTTCTGCGAGCTGGCCACTCTCGTCGGTGGCTGCCTGCGAATCGCCGGTGACGACAAAGTCCTGTCGGATACCGGTTCCGACCATTCCGGGCTTGCACGCAAGCTGATACGTCGCTGCCTCGGGGAGTGAGACGATGAGCTGACGCGTCAGACCGGGCCCGATGTTCTCGACCTCGCCCATCGCGCGGTCACCCTCGGCGAAGACGTAGAACTCGGTGACCTTCGTGCCGTTGTTGGTGACCTGGAACGTCGACTTGCCCGTCGTACCCGTGGTGGCACTGACGTCGCACGAATCATCGGTGGCAGTGACGATGACGTCGCCGTCGCTTGCCGTCGACTTCTCGGTGCACGCGGCAAGTGAGAAGGGGAGTACCGCGGCTGTCGCGAGCACGAGAGTGGATTTGCGCATCGTTGGAAGTGCCTTTCAGGATTCTGTCGGTTCGGACGAAGTGGTCGGCGATGCAGCGATGGCAGGTGCCGGTGACGATTGCGGACGCAGGAAGAGCGCCAGCACGACGACGAGATACACGACCCACGCGGTCGCTTGCAGAACCGTCGGGTCAGGGCGGAAGTTGAAGATGCCGGCCAGGACAGTGCCGTACCACGTGGACGGGTCGTAGCCCGGGGTGAGGTTGAAGGCGGTGTTTTCGGCTCCTGGCAGGACGTTCCCGATCTGCAGGGCGCGGATGCCGTACGAGAGGATTCCGGCGGCCACGACGATGAGGAAGATCGCGGTGTAGCGGAAGAACGTCGTGAGATTCAGACGTAGCGCCCCGAAGTACATGGCGACGGTCAGGATGGCGGCCAGGAGAATGCCGAGCAGCAATCCGATGAGTGGCCATGAACTGCCTGCCGTGTTCTCGGCGTACCCGACCATCAGCAGTGCCGTCTCGACGCCTTCGCGGCCGACAGCAAAGAATGCGAGCGTCAGGATTGCGATCGGTCCGGCGACGAGGGCCTTTTCCATGCCGGCCTTGAGGTCGCCGGAGATGGTCTTGGCCGCGGTTCGCATCCACAACACCATCGCAGTCACGATCACCACGGCGATCAGTGACGCAATTCCGGCGATGACTTCCGCGGTAAGGCCGTCGACGGTGGATGTGCCGTAGTGGATGACAAGGAAAATGATCGCGACCATCGCCACGGCGGCAAAAACGCCGAGCCACACCCACTTCAGTGCGTCCCGCCGCTGTGCCTTGACGAGGTACGCGGCCAGGATCATGACAACGATGCCGGCTTCGAGGCCTTCGCGGAGACCGATCAGGCCACTGCCGAATAGCTGCGTGGCAACTGACGGACTGCTCGACGCTGCGAGTACCGACACGGGCACGGATGCTCCTTAACTGGAGGAAGCTCGGCAGCTTCACGGAATCGGCCAAAAGTAGGACAGCCTTAACTCCGATGAAGATACTCCACCTTGCGGCTGCTATCCACACCCTGACCAGGCCTTTTGATTCTCTTTACTATCAAATTCGGGTGTTCAGTCGACTCGTGTGGATGATGGAGGGGTGTACCGAACCACTGCCAAGACCTCGAGACCCCGACGCGTCGTGCGCGTCGTCGCCGCGATAGCTGCCGGAACGGTGCTTGCCGGAGTGGGTATTGCAGCGTGTGGATCCGATGAACCGAAGATCGCGATTCCCGAAGGAATCCCGCCGGGCGTTGGCTTGCCGACACCGCCGATCGACATCAATGCACCCGGCCGCAGCGCAGATCAACTCGGTGATTGGGCCGCCGGACTGAGCAGTGACGTCGGAATCGGTACGACTGCGCTCACGGCCTACGGGTACGCCGCCGCCGTGATGGCTGAGACGTTGCCCGGTTGCGGGATCGGGTGGACGACACTCGCCGGGATCGGGAGCGTCGAAAGCCGTCACGGAACGTACGACGGCTCAGCGGTAGACGCCGTGGGTCAAGTCAGTCCGATCATTCGCGGCATACCACTCGACGGTGGGCCGGGCGTAGCCGAGATTCCCGACACCGACGGCGGCACCATGGACGGAGATTCCGTCCACGATCGAGCGATGGGACCGATGCAGTTCATCCCGGAAACCTGGTTGAAGTGGGGCGTCGACGCCAACGGTGACGGTCGTATCGATCCCGACAATATCGATGACGCCGCCCTCACCGCGGCGCGGTATCTGTGTGCCCGCGGGGGAGACCTGACCACAGCCGCAGGGTGGCAGCAGGCTCTGATGGCGTACAACCTCTCCGGGGACTACCTCGCGCTCGTGCGCGATCGGGCTTCGGCATACTCGGTGGGAACGCGGCCGGCATGAGTGCTCATGACCGCAGTTCAGGCCGGTGTGTGCGCGTCGATAAAGAAGCCTTCGCGCGCTGCGGTTAGGCTGTGTGCTGGCACTACGGGGGCCCCGGCACGATCGTGGTCCAATGCCCATGCACGCAGTGTGTGTCCCAATGTCCACGCACGCGGAGTGCGCCCCAATGCGAAGCCCATCGAAGGAGAACCACACAGTGGCCAGTATTGAGCAGGTCGGAGCTCGCGAGATCCTTGATTCCCGTGGCAACCCCACGGTTGAAGTTGAGGTTTTGCTCGACGACGGAAGTTTCGCCCGGGCCGCAGTGCCCTCCGGCGCATCCACCGGTGAGCACGAAGCCGTCGAGTTGCGCGATGGTGGCGCTCGCTACGGCGGAAAGGGTGTCGAGAAGGCAGTCGAGGCAGTTCTCGGCGAGATCGCGCCCGCAATCATCGGCATCGACGCCACCGAACAGCGCACCGTCGACCAGGCGCTGCTCGACGCAGACGGCACCCCGGACAAGTCTCGCCTCGGCGCCAACGCACTTCTCGGCGCTTCGCTGGCAGTTGCCCGCGCCGCAGCGGAGTCCTCGGGCCTCGAGCTGTTCCGTTACGTCGGTGGCCCCAACGCCCACGTCCTGCCCGTCCCGATGATGAACATCCTCAACGGTGGCGCTCACGCCGACACCGGCGTCGACGTCCAGGAGTTCATGGTTGCTCCGATCGGTGCACCGAGCTTCAAGGAATCCCTGCGCTGGGGTGCCGAGGTTTACCACTCCCTCAAGTCCGTCCTGAAGGAAAAGGGTCTGTCCACGGGCCTCGGAGACGAAGGCGGCTTCGCGCCTGACGTTGCCGGCACCAAGGAAGCTCTCGACCTGATCACGATCGCGGTGAACAAGACCGGCCTCAAGCTGGGTACCGATGTCGCGCTCGCGCTCGACGTTGCAGCCACCGAGTTCTACACCGACGGCACCGGCTACAAGTTCGAGGGCAAGAATCGCACGGCAGCCGAGATGGCAGCGTTCTACGCCGAGCTCATCGACGCTTACCCGCTCGTCTCCATCGAGGATCCGCTCGACGAAGACGACTGGGACGGCTGGGTTGCACTCACCGACCAGATCGGCAACAAGGTTCAGCTCGTCGGCGACGACCTGTTCGTCACCAACCCCGAGCGCCTCGAAGAGGGCATCGTCAAGGGCGCGGCAAACGCACTGCTGGTCAAGGTCAACCAGATCGGCACCCTGACCGAGACCCTCGACGCAGTCGACCTCGCTCACCGCAACGGCTACAAGACGATGATGAGCCACCGGTCCGGCGAGACCGAGGACACCACCATCGCGGACCTCGCAGTTGCCGTCGGCAGCGGCCAGATCAAGACGGGTGCGCCGGCTCGTAGCGAGCGCGTCGCCAAGTACAACCAGTTGCTGCGCATCGAGGAGAACCTCGGTGATGCCGCTCGTTACGCCGGCGAGGTTGCATTCCCGCGCTTCGCATTCGAGGCCTGAGCAACACATTTAGGTATCAGCAGTGTCTGCACAACGCGGTAAACCACGATCCCCCGGCGGAAGTCCGGGGGGTCGTGGTTCCGGGCGCGCGGACACTGCTCGTCGCACCAAACCCGGCAGCACCCGCCGGGCACGCGGCACGGAAGCCGAGTCGGCGGAAGCAGCGTCGACCGGGGCAAAGGCAACGTCGGCCTCGACGCGTAAGTTCTGGTCGAGACTGCCCAGTTCCGACAACACGGTCTTCGGGCTCTCGACCAGCCGGGCTGTCATTCTCGCGATGGTTGTTCTGATGCTCGCGTTGACGTTGGCGGTGCCGTTGCGCACGTACATTTCTCAGCGTTCCGATGCCGCTCAGATCGCTGCCGAACGACGGGTACTCCAGGAGGAAGTTGACGCGCTCCGGCAGCAGAATGCGCGTTTCGATGATCCCGCATATGTCGAAGCGCTTGCGCGGGAACGCCTTCGGTACGTCAAGCCTGGCGAGACGCCGTTCCAGGTACAACTTCCCGGTGACTATCAAGAACCCGAGAAGAAGCAAGTTGAAGAAGCCCCGCTGACAGGTCCGTGGTATCGCGATCTGTGGCAAACGATTTCGGAGCCACCAGTGGTTCCCGAGACGAAGGCAACGCCGGCGCCGATGCCGGTGATGCCGACAGAGCAGTCAGAAGAACAAGGAGTACCCACCGGGTGAGCAATCCGTCCGAAAATTCCCCTCACGTCGCGCAGGCAGATCTTGACGCCGTCGCAGCTCAGTTGGGCCGTGAGCCGCGCGGAGTGCTCGAGATTGCATACCGCAGTCCCGACGGCACACCAGGCGTGGTCAAGACAGCTCCCAAACTTCCTGACGGCACACCTTTTCCGACGCTCTACTACTTGACAGACCCCAGGCTGACCGCAGAGGCCAGCCGTCAGGAATCTGCCGGTGTGATGCGTGAGATGACCGAGCGCCTGACGCAGGATCCCGAGTTGGCTGCCGCGTACCGCCGCGCCTACGAGTCGTATCTTGCCGAGCGCGACGCCATCGAATCCCTCGGTACCGACTTCGCCGGTGGCGGGATGCCGGATCGCGTCAAGTGCCTGCACGTTCTGATGGCGCATTCACTGGCCAAGGGGCCTGGCGTCAACCCGCTCGGTGACGAGTCGGTGGCTCTGGCAGGGAAGGGCAAGCTGCGCGGCACCGCCATCCCCGCTGATTGGCCGGGCATCGACGACGCGGTAGATCCCGAGAAGTGAAGGGTCGCGTTGCCGCAGTCGATTGCGGCACCAATTCGATCCGCCTACTGATCGCGGACGTCGGTGCAGACGGGCGATTGGTTGACGTACGCCGCGAAATGCGGGTTGTCCGTCTCGGTCAAGGTGTTGACGCAACAGGAACTTTGGCTCCCGAAGCCATCGAACGCACCCGTGTCGCATTGGTCGAGTACGCGGGCATGATCGCGGAAGCCGGAGCAAGCGCCGTTCGGATGGTTGCCACATCTGCGACGCGCGATGCTGCCAACCGCGACGACTTCTTCGCGATGACGCAGGAAGTTCTGGGCGGCGTGATTCCCGGTGCGGGAGCCGAGGTGATCTCCGGCGACGAGGAAGCGCGACTCTCGTTCAGTGGTGCTGTGGGAGAGCTTGATCCGTCCGAAGGCCCCTTTGTTGTGGTCGATCTCGGCGGCGGTTCCACCGAGTTGGTTCTCGGCGACTCTGCTGGTGTTCAGGCTGCGTATTCCACCGATATCGGCTGTGTGCGGGTGACCGAGCGGTGCCTGCATTCCGATCCTCCGACCACTGAACAGGTCTCCGATGCAACAGAATTCGCGTCCGCGAAGCTTGCGGAAGCATTTGCGGTTGTTCCCATCGAGAAGGCTCGGACTTTTGTGGGTGTCGCGGGAACCATGACGACGCTCTCGGCAATCGCGCAGGATCTGCCGGACTACGACGCAGACAAGGTGCACCTGTCCCGAATCTCGTTCGGCCAGTTGATCGACGTGTGCGAGCGCCTCACCGCGATGCCGCGCGCCGAACGAGCGAAATTCGGGCCCATGCATCCCGGACGCGTCGACGTGATCGGCGGGGGAGCGATCGTCACCACCATCCTCGCGCGGGCATTCGAGGACAAAGCGGGAATTACCGAGTTGGTCGTCAGCGAGCACGACATCCTCGACGGTATTGCCATGTCGATTCCGCTGCCCGCATCCCAATAGTGCTGATGGGCATCACGATCGGTGGGTCTGATTACGATGCCTGAGAGCGCACGATAGTGTGATCCCTGTTGTTGTCGGGAAACCGGCAACAGCAGGGAAGGCCCCCATAGCCCAATTGGCAGAGGCAACGGACTTAAAATCCGTCAAGTGTCGGTTCAAGTCCGACTGGGGGCACCACGAAATTGCTGGTTAGGAGTTTTCCGGCAGTTTGATGCGCAGCGCTACCTTGCCGCGTGCTACCCCCGCGCTACCCGCCGGCGGTCACGGTCGGCGCGTTGAGCAGAACTCTCTTGTGTGACGTGAGAGCATCATTTGGTGGAGAAGCGCTATCAAGTGTTCGTGAGTTCGACCTACACCGACCTCACCGCAGAACGTGCAGAAGTTATCCAGTCGATCCTTCGGATGGACCATCTTCCGGCTGGCATGGAGATGTTTCCCTCAGCCGATGAAGGGCAGTGGGACCTAATCGAACAGGTTATCGATGAGAGCGACTATTACGTGGTTGTCGTAGCGGGACGGTATGGCAGCATTATCGATGCTGAGGGGATTAGCTATACCGAAAAAGAATACGACTATGCCGTGGCAGCGGGTATACCCGTTCTCGGATTTGTTCATAAGGACCCTGGGAATATCGCCGCGAAGAAGACGGACATGAATCCTGATGTCCAGGATCTGCTTGACAAGTTTCGAGTGAAGGTTCAGTCAAAACCCGTCAGTTTCTTCGGGTCTCCGGCGGAGCTCGGCGGTCTCGTCGTAACAAGCTTGATGCAAGCGGTAAAAAAGCGCCCTGGTGTTGGTTGGGTACGCGGCGATCTGGCAATGACTGTTGAGCAGGAGCGGGAAATAATCTCACTCCGCGAGCAGGTTGCTGCGCTGAAAGAGCAAAAAGCAGCGGCCGAAAGTGCACTGGTGGAGGACGTTTCAAAACTTGCACAGGGCGGGGATAAAGTCACACTATGGGTGCAAGTGAACAGCCGATACACGAACGGTGGAAGTGAGACAGCCGTCGCTAAGACGTCGTGGGATGCGATTTTCAAGGACATAGCGCCAGTGATGGTTGATGAGGAGACCGAACCCCAGGTCCGGAAACGACTTGCGGATCACTTGCTATTTCACGTCGATCATGAGGATTTGGAGAAGCTTGCTGCCGTTCGGGAAGGACGCTCTGCAGTTTTTGACGACGACTGGGACCTTGTCAAGACGCAACTTCGAGCGCTCGGATTGATTGACAACGGCGCAAAGAAGCGCCAGATCAATGATTCAAATAAGTATCTGCGGCTAACTGAGAAGGGGGATCGACATCTGACGACCTTGCTCGCTGTCCCCAGGGGAATCGATCCGAACGCACAAGACGACTCATCGGCTGCGGGGCCCACGGCGGAGGAGGCCCTGCCGGGTCTACCTTCCGAATAGTTGGATGACGTTCGACTGCTCAGGTTCTGGGGTGGGTGTTGGAGCTGAGACAGCCTCGGGTTCGGGAAGGTTGTTGCCAGCGCCACCTTCTTCTTCGGGAATCCAGTCGCCGTAGGTGTCCAGAGTCAGCGTAAAAGTGGAGTGCCCGAGCCAACGCGATACCTGCATGAAGTGCGTACCCGCCATGAGCTGCATCGTCGCCATTGTGTGCCGTAGATCGTGGAGTCGGACGCCCTGTTGAGCCGGGGCGGTGTCGGTCACTGGGCGGCTGGCAGGGAGACCGATTGCCTCCAAGGCAGGCTTCATGATGGTGTCGTAGAACGTGCCCATCGCCAACGGTTGTGACCAGTCCAACGGCACCGCGTATCGGGTGCCCTTCGCCCGGTGTCCACCGCCGTTCTTCCGGCTCGGCCACAACGGTGCCGTGGGCTCGTCAGCGCGCGGATGGTCGGTCAGATATGCGTGCATCCGCTGAGCTAGCCACGGAGGCAACGGAACTGACCTTCGCGACTTACGCGACTTTGGTGTGCTGGTAACCCACTCGCCACCCTTGCGTTCTTTGGTCCGGTGAACGTTGACCATGCAACGGGTATCCCGGCCGGGGTGGGTTGTGAAAACGAGGTCTTGGACCTGCAGTCCAGCGTTCTCGCTGGCTCGCACTCCGCTATACGCCATGAATTCGACCATCAGCGCATAGACCGGGTACGTCGGTAGGGCGTGGGCGTCGCTGGTGGGGGTGCTTCCGGCGATGGCTGCGCTCAGGTTGGCTACCTGTTTGGCGGTCAGAGGGTGATGCTCGAACTTTTCATGATCGCCGGTAGCGCGGTTAGTGGCAAAGTCCACGCGCTCCGATGGGTTGGATGTGATTGCGTCGTGCCGAAGCGCGTATTTCATCACGCGACCGAATGTGCCCCATGCGTGCTTCACGGTAGCTGGGGAGAGAGTCCCGGACTGGCGGCACTGCTGGCTCACTAGTGTGGCTAAGAATTCCTCGCAGTCCCTTGGAGCGATGCTGGCAATTGCCCTGCCGCCGAACCGATCTAATGAGTAGCGCTTGAGTACATTCTCGTAGTCGTCCAGGGTGCGCTGCTTCAACCGCCCCTGAGAAACCTTGACCTGTTGACTCTCTATCCATGCCTGCGCGTAATAACCGAACGGAAGATCGCCTGCCTTGCGCTGGTCCGCCAACGAGTTAGTCTGGCCTGTGTGCTTGGCAGCGTTCAGCTCGTCTCGGCGGGCTTCGGCTGCCTCCTTGGTCGGGAAACTTTCCTGACGGTTACGCGTGCGCTTCCGGCCTTCGGGATTTGCGGGGTCGGCCGGGATCGGCAGACCGTAGGCATCGCGCTCGACCTCCTTCCAGATCACTTTGTACGTCTTCACTGGCTTGCCCCGGTTCCGCTGTTTCGTTTCGTACGACTTGACCCACGCCATGTCAGGCCACCGCCTTCGTTGTCAGGCCGAGGCGCTTCAACGCGCTACGGACAGTGGAGTAATGCCAGGTGTCGCCTCCGGTTGCGGTGAGCACCCCTTCATCGGTGAGCCGCGAAGCAATTGCCTTCGCTCCGAACCCTTCTGTGTGGAGCACTTGGATACGCCGCTGCGTCGCCGGAGCGATCAGCCGTCCGCGTCCTTGCTGTCGCTGAGCTTCCAAGCCTTCGCGGGTGCGCTCGGCGATCTTGCGACGCTCCTCTGCTGCGACTGCCAAGCGCACATCCGCGACAAGGCGCTGGCTCGGGTCGCCACCGTCGGCACCGTTGCAGTCCATGAGCCTCCAGCCGTAACGCTCCGCTCGCTTGAAGAGTTCGGCGGCGTCCAACTGGTCGCGGGTAGCTCGGTCCAGGGCACGCACCAGCAGCACGTCAGCGACGCCGTTCTCAATCGCAGCAATCGCAACGGATCTGCCGTGCATCAGGTCAGCCTTGGCTCCGCTGACCACGTCCATCGTTACCGTCAGCAGCTCATGGCCGTTGGCTTCGCACCAGCGCTCCAACGCGTCTCGCTGTGCGGCCAGTCCGTATCCGTCGTCGCCCTGCGCTTTGGTGCTCACTCGCACATATCCGATGATCCTCATACCTGTTCTCTCCCTTGCTGGTTGGGGGTGTTGCAACACAAGGGTGGTTGCACCCCCTACACCCCAACCATACCGGCACGCCCTGCGCCCATGATATCGAGTTATGTTGTCTCGCTTGAATATTCGAAACCTACAGAGGGTGGACTGTCGACTTCGGATTTGAGCAGCTACAGCCCACGGCGCGGGCAGCTGCCCACCCGCGCCCATCAAATCCGATGCGGCGACGGATGGGCCGGTCTATTAGCGGTTACGGCGGCGCGCCTGCGGTGCCAGCGGTGGCGCGGTTGCCCGTAGTTGGTTAAGCGCGTCTTCCATTGGCATCAGTCCGCCGCTTGTGGGGTTCTGCAGTTCAGAGGCCGGGGCGGGTCGTTCGCGGACAGCGCGACTCGGCATATGAACGGCGTCTTCCAGATAGTCATCGTCCACCAGTTCTGCATCTAAAATGTCTCGCCAGTCTGCGGACAGCTCATCTGGAACACCGCGCGCTGCACGGCTTTCCGCTCGGCTGCCACCTTCCATCATTTCCGTCAGCAGTTCCTCGAAGGGCTTGCTTGGCCCCACCTCCACTGAGACAGCAGTTTTGGCGCTCAAGCCCGCACGGTCCAACGCATCCTTGATCGCCGCGAGCTTTACCGCTGCCGGGGCGTCGTCGGCGGTGGCGATGCCTAGCAACTCCTTCGCCATGCGATCCGCCGCGAGTTCCAATCTGACGCGGGCTTTCGCCTTCACCTGCGGGCTGCGTCCACCGTGCGTGCCGCACACGTTCCCACCGTTGATAGCAGCCCTCCGGCAGGGTTCGCCGTTTGTGCGATGCGCAGTGCACGGGCGCGCTGGCTGCCTTCCGTCCGACCATGCCGTAGCGAGAGCGCCTTCCTTGCCTCCAACCTTTGATGCGTCGGGAATCGGCTCTACCGAAACCTCCACCACCGCATTCTGATCGGCTGCCGATTGCGTTGTGTGCGAGCTGTTCTCGATCATTTTCTTCCAACTTTCTTGTGTAGTGGATTGTTTAAAAGTGGGCAATGCGGCCAGGTTGGGTACGGGGGGTACGTGTACCCACCACCCTCAGATATGTCCTATACCCGCGATTGGTATTTTCATCATCTACCTGTAGTTTTACAGCGCGCTGGCAACCGTTTTGGCGCACAAGGGGGGGTACGTGTACCCCTCTGTACCCCCCTTTGCGTAGAGAGTGTGGACAGCTCATTCCAACGCCTTCATCACGAGGGAATAGCTACCTTGCTGACCGTCAATTCGGTCAGCAATGCCCGCTGCCACAAGGCGATCGGCGGCCTCGTCGTAGTACTCCCGTAGCTCCATTCGCAGGGCCTTCCGGCCGTCCTTGCGAGTCAGCTCGCCGGTCTTCTGGAGGTGCTTTCTCGTGAGCTGGAGCGCCCGGTCGAGCAGTGCTGTTTCCATTGCGTCGGCCTGAGCAACGGCGCGTTCGCCTTCTGCCCGACCACGACTACGGTTCGCCTCTCCAGCCTTGGCCTGGAGCGTCTGCCGCACCTGTGCACGAGTCCGATCGCTGATTGCCTTGACAATGCCCGCCAGGTACCAATCTTCCTCGGTCACGGCATCGGTGCGTCCGGCCAACCACATCAGTGCCGCAGCTACTTTCAGCCGCGCAAGCAATCCATGACTGTCCAGGTCGTCAGTGTCGCGGCCGTCGAGCTTGGCAGCCACCTGCGTCAATCGCTTCCACCGCCGAACGCGGAACGTCAAGCACTTGGAACTCGTCAGGGTTTGGCTCATCGCTCAGCTTCATTCGTGCAACGTTGAAGAGGAGGCGGGTTTCTTTGCCGTCAACCGACTGCACAGTCTCCGTGGCATTCTCGGTCACCAGCTCGCCACCCGGCCAGCGCGGCAACTTCAGCACCTCTGGATTTTCGGGGAGCTCGCGGGGCCGGTCAGGATCAGTGGTGGGAAACCACAAGAATCGCTGTGGCGTACCACCGTCTGCATCCTCGAACAGCGTCTGCGACCGCCCCGGCTGCACCCCTACAACCATTGTCATCCGGTAGCGGTGATCCTTGATGGGGATCTTCTTGTCGTCTGCGGCGTAGCTGAAGCCCAACTGCTCACCCATCCACGCCTTACGCAGTTCGGGCATGAGTGTGGAGCCGCTACGGCCTTTCAGTGCCGCCAATGAGTCGATCTCCGGCACGCTGAACAACACCGAATTGCGGATATCGACCTGTTCGCGACCCTTCTTGTACGCGTACTCCTTAAGAATCCCTTCGCCGCTACCCGGTGAAGCCGAATGCACGACAGGGCTTGTCAGCACGGCAGCCTTCGCCGCCTTTTCCGACGTCCCCTTTCCACTGCCAGACTTTGCGGCGATCGCCACGAACAGGTTCAAGCTGCCGTAGTCGCCAACCAAGGGCGGCAACACAACACACGGTGGAACCACCGCCATTGCTCGCGCCAACACCACCCCAAACATCGACCACGGTCCCACCCTGCGTGAGCGAGCAAAGTCCCGCAGGTTGCCCAGTTCGGTTCGTGCTGACCAGAACTCCTGTTCGTCGATCAAGGCTTCAGCTGGGTCGTCGCGGTTCAAGCGGGCCAGCGTCTCGGCCGGGTCAGCCAACAAAGCCTGAGCGGCTGCCCACCGAGCCGTCCGAGCGAACTCGTCAGGAGCCGGCCGATTGCGACCACTTCCAGCGCTCTGATCGACGAACGACGCGATGAACGCTTCTTGCAGTTCAGCAGTCGCCAGTTCAGCCGGATAGCATCCGGCAATCGCCTCGCGGTAGGCCATCGGCAACGCGTTTACAAGCGCTTCATGTCTGGACATACCTCCACGGACGTTCTGCTCGAACACTTTCCGCGCACCCTTGAGGAAACCGGGTCGATCGTTCGCGACGTACTTCGTCAAGAAGTCGCCTAGATCAACGTCATTCATCGGCTCCGCTTCGCGATCCGGAGCACTACGCAGGCATTCGCGCAGAGCACCGGGAATGACAGGAATTGTCCCTGACCCAGACCACAGATATCCGCCGCCCTTTGTCTCGGCGTCCACGTGTGGGGTCGGCGCGGCGATGATGACACCGTTCTTCCCTCTCACGTCACCGAACGGCGCGAACGCACCAGCACTGTTGCCGTACGACTCACCCTCCGGCACCGCGAACACGTAATGTCCGCGTGCCAGCTTGCCCTGTCGGCTACTCTGGAACCGACCCATTTGCAATGACTTCCGGAGATTGTCAGGAACATCGACTAAGTCTTCTGTGTCCAGGTCAAACACCACCGCACCGCTCCGGCCCGAGTGCAATGCAATTCCGCAGGCAGGGTTCCTGTCCCACCATTCGCGGATCCGATCTGCGTCGCGGGAAGACTTATGCTCCCAGTCACCACCGACCACGCTGCCGGGATTCTTGCGGTCAGTCGGACGAGTCGGCAACACATACCAACCCGCCTCGGCATAGGCCAGGGCTGCGTCTTGCAAGGTCATCTCGTTAACTCCGCCCGGAACCCGTAGATCGGATATCTTGGGGGCACTAGGCAACTCATCTATGATCTGCATTCGAAATTGAGTGCGCTGCTTAGTTTTACGAGGTAGCGGCACGGCACGGGCAGATGTACTATTGACCATAATGATCCTCGTTCTGGGATTGTTCTTCAGTGAGAAAGTCGCCGACCTGCTGCCCAACACCAGGTCGGCGACTTCGTTTCTATCCGTAATTACGTTGACGTTGCCGCCACCATGCCGGGTGTACCGGCTGCGCCTGCAAGGCCACCTACGCGAGGCTCAGGCACCCACGAACGGGCACCTGGCCGCCACGTTGCCGGGTGCGTAACGGCGTTAGTCAGATGTGCTCATCCGAGGGATATCCGACTACAGCCGTCCAGTCGTCGCTGGGGGTATGCCAATCGAGTCCACGGCAAACGGAGTGCCGATCGAACCCCGACCTGCATTTATCGCAGGTCGGGAAGACCCGCAGCAGTCCCGTATCCACCAGCAGGTAGTCGTCCAGCGGGGTCGGCGAACGGTCCGCGCACCAGTAGCAATGGTGGCTCATCATCGTCACCTGGCTGACGAGCCGCCGCCCCGAGCTATCAGGCGCAACCGGGCAAGCCAGGGCTCCGTCGTACTCAGTCCACTCCCGGAAATGGAACACCACGAGACCAATTGGCTGGCCGCCGTACTCGAGCGCATCAAGCATCTGCTCATGGCCCGCATCGAGGAGGCGTTGCTGCTTCGCGGTGATCTGTCGTCGTTCACGTTCCTCCGCCCGTAGCTCCTCCACCGTGTAACGAACGTCGCCAGGTTGCTCAGGCAAGGGCCGTCGGCCAGTGTTGCCGTACACGCGGTCAATGCCGCGCAACCCGATCATGTCTACTCTGGGCGCAATCTCCTTCGCCCGATCAAGGCCCGCGCTGATTACAGAATGCTCCCGTGCAGCCGGTGACAGCTTGCGCGCTGGTCGGGTCTCGACTACACCGCCAGCCAGGATCACTTTCGCGTGCGGATTTGTCGCCGCGTTTCGCTGATCCACCAACGGATGCGCCTGTCGCAACGCGGAATAGTCGCCGCGTTCGTGGGCATCTAACGCGGGGAACGTCTTTCGTAGCTGCTCTAGGCCGTGAGCACTCATGCTGCGCCGACCTTTCCGGTCTGCGCCAGGCTCAGAACCCAGTCGTAGAGGTCGCGCTCGGCCAGGTAGTTGGCTCCACTGATCTTGTAGACGGGCAGCTCTCGCCGCTCAATCGCTGCTCGCATTCGGGTTGGCGTCATTGGAACGCCCAAGCGGTTGGCCACGAAGTCAACGCCGCCATCCCGGCTCTTGATCGTAGGTAGTGGGTTAAGTTCCTCGCGATTGATCAGAGCTCGACTGTGACGCGACTCTGCACCTGTCCGCCCGAGCTGGTTGGTAGCCTGCTGGCTCATTGCTGACTGCTTCCTCTCAAGTGCGAGAGGTGCATTCGCAGACGGAGAAGCCGACCGCGAACACACCCCTCATAAAGGGTTCTGTGTTCACTGGTCGGGCCCACCCAAGGGATGCGGGGCTGCTCCAGACTCACACTGGGCCGTGTCCGCATCGGGTCCGAAATATCACGAACCGCTTGACCGGTCCGGCACTTCACAGACCGCCATGGCGGTGCTGGTGCTGCGGCAACCCTACACCTGGTGGCGGCAGGTACGCAAACGGTGTGCATTCGAAATGCGTTGCCCCCCTATTGATCTCGACAAATCGCTCTAGATTTGACCTATCGGAGGCTGCTGTGATTTGTTGCCTGAGATCCACGGAGACGGCCCAGATTCACCCAAGGGTTCATGACCGTGCGCGGAGAGAACTCAGGCGCGTGACGGGTGGGGCTAGTGGGACTGGTGGGACATGACAAAACCCCGCCATTTTCACGGCGGGGTTGATGGTCAGGAGTGCGCCGAACCTAGTGATAGGCGAGCAACTTAACGGTGCTGACACTCACTTCTGGCGAGGTAGCAGTTTCGCCAACCAAAACGGGGTTGTCGTAGGAAATGGCCCCCTGGACCTCCCCGAATACGATGACGTGGTCGAGAGATTCATGCGCGGCGAGGAGGCTTGAATCGTCTGCGGTGAGAACCGTCGTTTTCATGTACTGCGACGTTCTGAGATTCAGGCTCGGGCCCGTGGCTAGTCGAGTAACTTCGCCGTCTCGCTTGAGGATCAGTCCGTACAGAACGACCTTGCGCCCAGTGAACGAATCGGGATCCTCCATCATCTTCTGGAAATCGTTCTCACTAAGCGCTTCGTAGTCGCTCCCGGCTTGCTGAACGGTCCGCAGGGCCGCGTCGGCAATCGCAATACTGGTCCTATCGCCCGATTGCGCGGCCTCCCGAGCGGCGCGCATTGCCGACAGTTCCGACGAGGAGTAAGCAGCAGTTGTGGAGGTTGTAGTACCTCCGGCGGACTTCTCTCCGGTAGCCGCGTCTGTGCTGCTACACCCCGCGACTGCCAAAGCAGTGACTACCGCCGCCGTTAGAGTCCATCGTTTCATTTGTTCCCCTAGGTCTTGGCAACCCCTCCATTAGGATCGCAGCTGAATCATATGCACACCGTTTATAAGCTTGAACAGCGAATACGATGTTTACGCTCTGGACGATTACGCCCTAGACGTATGTGCTGTCTGCGATGCCTACTCTCAAACCACCAATCAACGCCACCTTGGCGGAGTTTGGCGTTCGTGTGAGGGCCCGGCGGGTTGCTCTTGGCTGGAGTCAAGAAGTCGCCGCCGACCACATCGGCATTCACTTCACGCACCTTGGCCAGGTGGAACGAGGACAACGAAGCTCCCGCATCGAGAACATCCTCAAACTAGCTGCCGGATTGCAGATCACTCCCGGTGAACTCCTGGACGACCTACCCTTCCCGACTGAAAACGGCTGAACCCCGCCGAAAGGGAGAGATTTGACGGGGCCCAATACAGTGCCGGTGCGCGTGGTGCGGCTGGTAGCCGCTGGCCCGCAACGCCCTTTGGACAGGCCCACCGAGCCCGTGAACAGGTTTACCGTGCAGGTTGCGCGTGTGTGCGCACCCAGTACAAACGTCAAGCACTACCGCTTCAATTTCGTACCTGCACCTGCTCGGCGGTTGAGGTTCGGCGTAGCCGTAAAGGTCAGCTTCTTCTGCTGAACGTCCAGACCGGGCGTGACGTCGAACCGGCGGTTCGGCTTGCCGTGATATCCAACGGTGCCCTTAACGACCACGCCCCGGCCCTTCGGTGTCTTGAACTCAGCACCGACCGTCACGCCCTTGAACTCGCCGCTCTGACCGACGGCAAGGTTTCTAGAGAAGGAACCCGGTAGGTAACTGTTGCCGATACCCGTCGCCACTTTCTTCGCGCCGGTCTTCGTCGCAACCTTGGTTGCCCTACGAGCGCCCTTGGCTGTAGACGCGATCTTCGTTCCCGCGCCGGAGAACCGCCCAAGGCGGTCTCTGCGCTGATTGCGCTTGTGGGCCATATCAGCCACCGCCTCTCGCAGCGAGTTCGTCAGCCAATGCACGGAGACCGGCGGGATCAGTCATCGGTGGGGTCTTGCCGCGATAGCAACCGCCCGCACTCAGTGGGGCGTCTTCCAAACCTGGAGGCGTCAACCCTGGACCCCAATCATATTCACCCGCAACCGCTTCAGGGTCGCGTGCCATCACGACCACGCCCAAGTCGGCGCGGTGTAAGTCGTACCGGCGGTCACCTGAACCACGCACGCAGCAGAACGATAGCGAACGCCACACCCGAACGAACGCTGGAAGAAACTGTCCTGCAGCGGGTACCGCTGGTCGCGGCCCGGAATCATCCGCAAACCCTGATACGCGGGGTTCGTATGTTGGCGGAATGCGACAGGATTCAGGGTGCTGTTAGGTCCACCGGACGCAACGACTGCCAGGTATCCCTGAGGGACAAAGTAGCTCGGGATAACCCAGGCTGGACCGTAGCTTCCGGATACACCCAGACCGCCAAATTCAGCCGGGGCTACCTGGCCGATGATGTTTTCTGGAGTCAGGTAGGCGGGCGCACTCGCAGACGGAACGAAATCGAACTTCGATTCCACACCGTTGGACTCGACACCTGCCTTGAATGTTGAAATCTCTTCCGCCTCGGCAGGGTGACACAACACAATCAGGCGAGTGTTGCCACTCGTGCCGAACCCCTTGCTGCGAACCTGATTGATCGCGTCCACCAAGTCGCCCGGATCAACCACTGCATTGCCAGATGCCAGATAGTGCGAGTTGCTGGGCAAGAACGTCCTTCCCGCATGCGGGGGTGGCGTCATGCCGTCGGCACCATTCCATAGCCCAAAGACCCTGTGGCCATGTTCATTCAGACTCTGTATGGGATTGAACAAACGTCGCAGGAGTGTTCCGGTCACGAGTCGATTGTCGGCCTCGAATGCTGTATTTACCGTCGCGAAAACCTGTTCCGCCGTTGCGGCACGCAGGAAACGCCACGTTGCTCGGGAGGCCATGTCGTGATCATCGAAGTCGTACCCAAGAATCAGCGCGTCAGGTTCGCTGTGAATGCCCTGCGGCTCGCCGAATTCCGAGGCTTTCTCAAAATTTGCTCCGCCCAGCGTTTGAGGGATGGCGTCTCCGACTGCCACGGTGCCGTAAGAGATGAGTGAGGCCAGGGCGGTTCGCTCTCGATTCCACGATGAGAGGGCGGCAGCAGCCTGATTCCAAATCTGGTTCAGGTCCACCCCGTCCGCAGTCTGATTGACGAGTACATCGCCTTCGGTGGCGTAACCCTGTCCGCTGTCACCACCTCGAGCAAACAACGCAGCAACGGCCTCGACGGTTGCCGCTGTGGCGTCGCGGGCGGGATGGGAGAACGACGGGCGCGAATTCCAAGTGCGCGTGTCAGTTGGGCGAGTAGTGGTCATTGGTTGCTCCAATTCGGTGATCAGCGAAAAATCGCTGTAAGACGGGCGATGGAACCGAGCGCCTGCTCTGGTTCTAGAAAGCCGGTCTCCGACCGAACTGAAATACGACGCGGGACTGCCGCGCAGGAAAAGAATGCGATTGCCCGGCCTCTGACCGGGGGTTGGCTACCGGCGGCTGGGGCGATGCCCTGCGGTGCCGTACTGGGTGCCAGGTTAGCCCGTAATTGTTGCGCAGCGCCACCCCGCTGCGTGCTACCCCCGCGCTACCCACCGGCGGTAAGTCAACAGTGTGGTGGAGGTGGCCGCAGGTGCTCAACAGGTGGCAAACTATGCCTTCTCACCAGCGGAAATAGAAAAATGCTGCAAGTGTTGCCGCAGGTGGCAAGAGTGCCGGGTATGCGGGATGGGGGTACTTAAAATCCGTCAAGTGTCGGTTCAAGTCCGACTGGGGGCACCAAAAAGACCAGCTCACCGCACAATTCGAAGCCTCGGATGTTCATCCGACTTCGCTTCGGTACGCAGAGGGTACGCAGCTCTCCGACCAGCCGATCGCACGCATTGTGCGCGGTGCTCGGGCAGCGTTGAATACAATGATGCAGGATTTCCACGCGACCATCGGCCTGGAACGGCGGCGGGCAGAGCACCGCTTGGCATCACTCCGCGAAGGACTCGAATCCATAATCGAAGGTTCCCGCTGGACTACCGACGACGATGAACACGATCCCGAAGGGTCGACCATCGCGTTCGAGCGGGCCAAAATCGCGTCTCTCATTGCCGATACCGAAGCCGAATTGCGGGATTTGGAAGCGGCGACAACCCGCCTCCGGTCAGGTGAATACGGAATTTGTGAGGTCTGCCAGGAGTCGATTGCAGACGCCAGACTGGAGGCGCTACCCACTGCGCGGCAGTGCATCGAGTGTGTGCGACGGAGTCGATGACGGGTCTGTGCGTGTATCCGGCATCGAGAAGACTGTCCTGCGCCCCTGTAGCACGGATCAATGTCGAGCAGTCGCGATGGTCCGCACAGTTCCCGCCCGCCATTCCAGTTCGAGTCGCCACCGAATCCGGTGGTGGGTCGGCTAAGCCGAATTGGTGAGAAGGTTCGCCAGCTGATCCGGTATCGGCATCGGTGTCGTGAGCCCAGCAGCAGTGCGCCCAGTGTTGCCGGAGGGGTAGCGGCCCAGGACCGAACCGGGTGCCGCAACCACGATCCGCACGAGCTGTCCGCGCACTTCACGCCAATCGCGTTGCCGCAGTGCCAGTGTGAGCATGGCGACGTGATTGCGCGTGTGCGGCCAGGGGTATGGCTGCGCCAAGATGTGCGCCTGTTCGAGGTGAATCCATTTCTGCGCGTCGTCGCTGGTAGTTCCGACGTCGTACATTTCGGCGTTATATGCGGCGCGAATACGCTCGGGCATCCTTGTCATGGCGGGTTCCTTCGTTCGGATTCGACTGTGTGGTGTTCGCGCCGCGTATGCAATCAGATGCTCTAGCTGCCGAACTGGCTCGAGACGCCGTTGAGCAGGCCCTGCAGCAGGGCCGCCGGGTCAAGCGAACCGGTGGCCGGCGCAGTGGTGCTGGTGACCGTGACGCGGACCGATGCGATCGGATCCTGGTACTCGGTGTCGCCGTCTTCCTTGCACTTGGTGCGGACCTGGTACTCGCCGTCGGGGAAGACTGCAGAGGTGCCGATGCCGGAGGCGTTGGTCAGTACCTGACCGGCGACCATGGTGTCGCCAACGACGAGGTAGCTCGAGCCGACCTTGGTGGTCGAGTCGAGGATGGTGGCGTCGGCGCGGTAAACGGTGCCCTCACACTTGACGAAAGCCTTGGTGGTGTTGAGGCCGGTGATCGAGGTCGTGATGGTGCCTGCGCCGGCGTTGGCATGCACGGATGCGCCGCCGGTAATCGCTGCGGAGCCGATTGCCGGGTTGACGACGAGGGCGAGTGCCGACAGGCCGGCAATGGTGCCGGCGACGGCCAGGCGGTGCCCGGTACGAGTAGCCATGAATGGTGTCCCTTCGGTTCGTGTGGTGACGACAGCATCTACGGCAAGTCGCACAGAATGCATCCTGGACCAGCAATACTTAGGGGACGCTGAGTTGCGCTACGGATCGAGCGTATGGCGCGTCTACTGTCTTACTCGTGCACTCATCACTCACTGCGTGGACCGGCCGAATTCGTCGGCGGCTCAGGCCTGTGCGTACCCGTCTGACGGTGCTGGCGACGTTGTTGGTAGCGCTCACGTTGACTGTTGCGGCAGGCGCAGTGCTCTACGCCCTGTACCAGTCGTCGCGCCAGTCAGCCGACGTGGCAACTACAGCCCGCGCGAGGCAGATCGCGGCGGTCGTCGAATCGAAGGGGCTTGCCGGCCTCGACGAGTCTTTGCTGACCGATAGTCGGTACGTCGACATCATTCAGGTGGTGGACGACGCGGGGCACGTGGTGTTCAGCGGGGAGCGTTATCCGGCTGGTCCGCTCGGCTCGGGGCTGCGGCCTGGCGAGGAACGACGCGAAAGCGGTTTGCAGACAACCCCGGACGGTCCCGCGTATCGCGGGGCACTTGTCGGTGCACTCGCCCCAGGTGGTGAAGTGGTCACGGTGGAAGTCGGGGCGGCCGAGAGTCGCCTCGATTCGCTCTTTCGCTTTGTTGCTGTGCTGGCCGCCGTGGTGATCCCGATCATCGTGATCGGGACAGCTGTCTTGACCCATTACTTTGTCGCCCGGACCCTGAAACCGGTTGACGACATTCGTAGACAGGTTGACGACATTACCGGTGGAGACCTCGATCAGCGGGTGCCTGTACCGGATACCGGCGACGAGATCGCCACTCTGGCAACCACAATGAATGCAATGCTCGAACGCATCGGCACTGCCCGGGCCGAGCAGATGCGCTTCGTGAACGACGCGTCGCACGAGCTCAACAGTCCGTTGACCACATTGGTGGGTCTGCTTGATCTGTCCCGGACAACGAAGCAGCCCATCGACCCGGAGACCGTCGCGACAGTCATGATGCCTGAGGCACTTCGGCTGCAAGGGATGGTTTCCGACCTGTTGTTCCTCGCACGCGCCGACGAACGCGGTGTGCCGCTGCGGCTGGCCGACGTTGACATCGACGAGGTGGTCAGCGCCGAGGTTGCACGCCTCGAAGCGTTTGGCCGCCACACGATTACCGCGAAGATCAGCGCTGTGCGGGTGCAAGGTGACGGTGAGAAACTGGCTCGTGCCTTGCGTAACATCGCGGACAACGCATCCCATCACACTCATGACCGTCTGGACTTCGCGATAACCGTCGACGCCGATCGGCGTCATGTGAGTGTGACTGTGTCCGACAACGGGCCCGGGATTGCCGATGCCGATAAATCGCGAGTACTGCAACGCTTTGTCCGTCTCGACACTGTTCGCGAACGTAGCAGTGGGGGTTCAGGTCTCGGTTTGGCGATTGTCGACGAAATCGTGCGGGCCCACCACGGAAACGTCACTGTTGCAGATGCTTCCGACGGCGGCGCCACAGTCGGATTCACGCTCCCGGTGCCACCGTGGAGCGAATAGCCTCCACGATCGGTGCCGTGGAGCGAATAGCCTCCACGATCGGTACCGTGGAGCGACTAGCCTCCGCCGTCGGCTGCCAACCGGTAGCCGACTCCACGAATCGTTTCGATCGATTTGCACCCGAACGGGGTGTCGATCCGTCGCCGGAGGTAGCTGACGTACACCTCCACGACGTTCTCGTCGCCTCGGTAGTTGATATCCCACACGGACTGGAGGATTTCGGTTTTGGTCACGACTTCGCCCCTGTGGCGCATCAAGAACTCGAGCATTCCGAATTCCCTTGGTGCCAAGGTCAATTCGGTATCTCCTCGTTTGGCAACGTGAGACGTGGGATCGACGCTCAGCGAACCCGCAGTCAGCACCACCGGCCGCTCCGGTGCGCCGCGGCGCACCAGAGCTCGCAAGCGCGCGATCAACACGACAAACGAGAAAGGCTTTGTCAGATAGTCGTCAGCGCCGAAATCGAAGGCATCGGCCTGGTCGTACTCTCCGTCCTTGGCGGTCAGCATCAATACGGGTGTCCACACACCGTCGCGGCGCAGCTGGCGGACCACCTCGTACCCGTTGAGTGCAGGCATCATGATGTCGAGTATCACGACGTCGAAATGCTCTGTAGTCGCCTTCTCCAGCCCAGCGCGGCCGTCGTGTTCCACGTCCACGACCCAGCCTTCGGTCACCAGCATCCGGCGCACAGTTTCCGCGACATTACGGTCGTCGTCCACCACAAGAATTCGCACGGATCTACTATCCCTGCTCCGGTCCGGCACCACCAAAGTCCGGTATCGGAACCATCACTGTGTTCGAGCAAGCACGACTTCTGTTTGGAAAGGCATCTGGCCGCGTGAAGGAAATCGTCAACACCACTGAGATGTATCTGCGCACCATCTACGACCTCAACGAGGATTGTGTCCCGGTGCGGCAATCTCGCTTGATCGAACGAATGCACCAAGCCGCTGCGACGGTATTTCACACTGTGACACGGATGAAACGAGCCGGTCTGGTCTCGATTGCCGACGATAACCTCATCGAACTTACCGATCCGGGAAGCATCCGTGCGATCGAGGTGACCCGCAAACATCGACTTGCCGAGCGACTGCTCACCGACGTCGTCAACATGCCCACGACACTTGTGCATGGGGAAGCCAGCCGCCTGCAACACGTCATGAGCGAGGAGGCCGAGCGGCGCATTGTCGACCTCCTCGGTGGTCCGACCACTTCGCCGTGGGGAAACCCCATCCCGGGGCTGGAGCACTTCGGAATTACAGTTGAATCAACGGGTGCAGCAACAAAACTGGCCGACATTCCGGAATCGACACTGCCTGTGGCCGGCGTCGTCAGGTCCATTTCCGAACATGCGCAGTCCGATCCCGAACTCATCAGGTTCCTGGTCAACGCCGGCGTCATTCCCGGTGCCCGCGTGACGATCAGGCCGAATGGAAAGTCCTACGCTGTCAGAGGTCTTGATGAGATCGAACTCCCGAAGAAGCTGGCCCACATCATCGATGTCGACTGCACGTCCACTTCTTCGAATATATCGGCATTCAACTGACAGGTCAGAATTATTGCGGTACTTGACTATTCGTTTACGGCAGGGATGAAGGTCATTTCGGGGAATGGAATCCGTGGATGAATCCGCAGGCGATCCAGAAGGTTGCGGCAGCGGCGACGGTGACCCCGATCGACGCGGCGAGGTGAGAACTCGAGATCCACACCATGATCCCGAGGATCACGGCAACGGTGACGATCAGCGCTGTGTCGGTTCGCTTCACCCACATTCGGATCACCAGTTCAGTCTTGAGAAGCTCGAGGAGAACTTCCTCTCTGGTACCCGTGCCGGTGAGCCGCGAAACCGGGTGTGAAATGGCGAAATTGCGGCGCATTTCGTGGCGATGGAGCTAGGTGATGCCCCGATCTCGAGGGAATCGGGGCACCACCGCCGACCAGGCTAAGCACATAGCACGGCCGACCCACTATCGGTGTCGAGTTGACCCCTCATGTCTGACTCTACAGAAATCGAGCCTAGCCAATTCCGCAGTCAAATATGGACAAATTGCGCAATAGTGGCAGACCCTGATTGGTCTCGTCGCTGCCTATTTACGGCCCGCAGACCACTGCATGCCCCAACTGTAGGCGCGGTCGAGGTCGGACTGACTGCCGTTGATGTACTGCACTTCCCGGGTAACACTCACGCCTTGTCCAGAACTTTGGATGAAGGCGATTGCGCAGATGCGAGCCTGATTGCTCGCAGAGTCCAGTCGAACTTCCACTTGGGGTCCAGTGGTCGGCTCCAGGGTGACAACGCCGTCGACGGCAGCCCAGTTGGGTGCGCCGTCGTAGATCATCGCGAAGATCAGAATCCGTCGGAAGACGCTCGGGTCGGCGAGATTGACGTGCATGTTCTCGCCGCCGGTGTTCGAACCGCTGCGATCGTCGCCGTCCAACATGATGAACGGCGCGGTATTCAATGCTCCGAAGCTGTTGCCCAGTGCCTGGACAACCCCTTTGGAACCGTCTGCGAGTTCGTAGAGACAGCCGAGGTCGAGATCGACGGCACCAGATCCTGCGCCGGCGAGTTTGGCCAGGAAACCCGTTTTCTTCGGCGCGGCACCTTGTGACCAGTTGAGATTCACACGCATGTTTCCCTGGCGTTCGCCGGCCTTGGCGAGATTGACCGTCGGTGCGGCTTTGGTCAGTGTGATCTTGCTCAGATTGACCGAGCCTGTCGAGGGTGTGGATTCCGAGGGGCGCCGGGTGTAGTCGATTGCCATCGTAGTTGTCCTTCTCTGAACCCGAAGAGTTCGATCGTGGAACCTGGTGCGCGATCAGTTGCGAATTTTGTCCGTTGTGATGGTCGATCAGATCCCATTGTTCCTGATGTCCGATTTTGGTGACGGTGTGGACATCAACCGAGCCTCCTCGACCGGTGCGGAACCTAGCCGGTGTCCGGCCGATGTCACGGCCGGTGTCCGGCCGACGTCACGGTCGATTCACATGATGTTGCCATGGCGGCGCTCGTGGTTTGCTGACTTTGGGGCAATCGTGTGGTTTCCTACCGTAGTGCCACTTGGACGTCCGTATCGATGGGTTAATTCTTGTTACGGCATAATTGCCCGATTGGTGCAAGGCTGCATGTAGGTCGGTCCGCACAGAGTCCGACGGGCGAGGGGGCTCGATGGGTTTCGAACCACGTTCGGCACTGCTCGCCGAGCAGCGCGCACTGACAGCGGCGCAGCGGCGTGACCTCAGGAACCGGCAGATCACCGTCAGCTTCACGATGTTGCCCTGGGCAGCAGCGGTACACCTTCTGGTTGTACTCGGATTGTCGATGTACGTCATTCCCGAGGACGGCGGCCTTTTGCTCAGGGCCTGGCCGATTGCTGCAGGAGTAGTCGGCCTTGTCGGCGCGTATGTAGGGGTTGCCGTCAGACGAGGGGCGATCGTGCAGTCCGAGCACCTTGCCTATATTTTCCTGGCATTCGAGTTTGCCGCCGCGGGCGTCCTCTACTCAGCGCTCGCGATTGTGTTGTACCCGATCCTCGACGACGCCGGCGACCTGGTGATGACGGGCACGATGGCGGCGATTATCGGTGCGGGTGCGCTGACTACGGCGGTGCTGCGTTCTCTGGGTGTCATCTGGATTCTGTCGAGTACGGTGATTCTCGGCATCGCGTTCTGGCAGCAACCAGGCCCGGAGTTCGGACGGCTTCTGATCAGTCTCCTGGTATACGGAACCGCGCTGATCGCCGGCACGATCGTGGTATCGGGGCATATCGAAGGGCGCTACAAAGCGGAACTCAGCGCCGCGGCAGAGCGGACTGTTGCGCAAATGCTGCTCGACGATTTCGAAGGCAATGCCGCGGATTTTGTGTGGGAGACCGATAGCAAAGGTCGGTTCTTGCGGATTCCCAGCAGGCTCGCGTTCGACGCCGGGATCGATCCGGCTGCGGTGCGAGGTGTGTCATGGCAGCAACTCTTTGCCGAGCTGGGGTCATACGAGCTACCTGGTGGACGTGACGCGTTGTTGGAACTGGAGAAGGCTCGCAGCGCAAAGGACGCGTTTGTCGACGTCATGCTTCCGGTGCGGGTACGCGACGCCATACGGTGGTGGAAACTGTCCGGTCGGCCTACCCCCGGACTGGCACCTGACGATTTTGTCTGGCGAGGCGTCGGCTCGGACGTCACCGATGTGAAGATTCAGAGCGACGAAATCGTTCGCATGGGTCTGATCGACGCGCTGACCGGGATGCCCAACCGACACAATTTCTGGTTGGAACTCGAACGCAGCGTGCGTAACTCGGAGCAAGGGAAACCTCGGATCGCGCTTGCGATGCTCGACCTCGACAACTTCAAATCGGTGAACGACACGCTGGGACATTCGATAGGCGACGAAGTGTTGAAAGAGGTGGGAGCACGCCTGGTGGAGGTAGGCGGAGCAGCACACCTGTGTGCGCGTCTCGGCGGTGACGAGTTCGCAATCTTGTTCCGAACGGTTGACGATCACGACAGCGTGCACACGGATCTGCTGAGTTACGTCGATATTCTCCGAGAACCGGTTTTGGTGTCCGGTAACCGGTTGGATATCGGATGCAGCATAGGGTTCCACGTTCCGGCCGATCGGGGACAAACCGCTGATGCGCTACTGGTGGCCGCGGACCTTGCGCTCTACGCAGCCAAAGAATCGGGGCGAGGAACAATCCTCCAGTATCAGCATTCGATGCAACTGACCGCGACCAGACGCGCACATCTGTTGGAAGACATCGGAAATGGCGTATCGCCCGACGATATCGAGCTCCGCTTTCTGCCGCAGCTCGACGTGGCTTCGCGCTCGATAGTCGCGGTCGAGGTCAAAGCGACGTGGAACAACGCGAGGCTGGGAATGGTGCCGGCAACCGAATTCATGGTTGTTGTCGACGACGCCGGACTGTCGTCGACCGTCGGCTCGATGCTGTTCGAGAAGGCATGCAGCGCTGCGTCGAAAATGCCGGGTGATATCCGGTTGGCAATCAGCGTCTCTGGGCGCGAACTCGAATCGGATGGGCTTGTCGACCATGTTGCGGACGCGCTCGACAGATGGGGTGTTCTTGCTCGTCGAATCGAGTTGCAGCTCACCGAATCATCGGCGATCTCGGATCGAGCGAAGGCTGGGATGCGTGGAGTGGCTGGGCTTGGTGTTTCGTTGACCGTCGACGAGTTCGGAACCGGATTCTCTTCCCTTGCATCGCTGTCGGATCTCCCTTTTACTCGAGTCCGCGTCGATCGGTCGTTCTCGGGAACCGTTCCGGGGCAGTGGCCGATTCTTGCCGCCGTTGTGACTTTGGTCGAGTCGTTGGGTTTGGAGGCGGTGATGCTGGGGGTCGACAGCGAGGTGCAACTCGCGGGTGCGGCCGACATGAAAGTGCGGACGGTGCAGGGTCGTGTCGCGGGTGAGGCGATGACGCTCGAGAATCTGATGCGGATCTTGTCGGTGCACCATGAGTGAGAAGCGAGGGTTGAGGCAGCGGGCATTCCACACGGTGTTTCATCTCATCGACCCGTCGTGGACGGGCGACCCCGCGTCGTACTACGAAGATCGAAGACTTCTCATCCGCCGATTGCACTACTCTGCGCGCGTCGCGCCCATGGCATTCCTCGTCGCGGCATTCTCACTGAGCTTGGTCGTCGCTTTTATGCCTGTCGAAACCGGTTGGTTCCGGTGGACTTGGATGGCTTTGGTACTTGGATCCAATATCTCGCTCGCCGTGTTCTGGTTCACGAGACTCAAAAAACGCGAGGCCGAGCGGGAGATCACGGATCTTGTCGTCGTGGCGATTCAGGTAGTCACATGGGCGGCGTTGCTGGCTTGGGCCGCTTTTGTTCTCTTTCCAATTCTCGGAGCGGCTCAAGAGCTGACGCTGACGGCAATTTTGTTGGGAGGCGTGGTAGTTGGGATCATTCCGGTAGTGATGTTCCGGGGTTTGACGACTGTGTGGATCGTGATTGTCGGCGGTGGTCTGGCGTGGGGATTCTGGTCTGAACCAGGTTCGGAGCGTTGGGTACTACTAGGATTGCTCGGTCTCTATCTCGTGTCGCTCCAATGCGGAACATTGGTGTTGGCAAACGTTTTCGAGCGTCGCCTCCGCGCAGAACTCAACGCGGAGGATCAGCGCGATCTTGTCGAACTGCTACTCAACGATCTCGAAGACGGTGCGCAGGACTGGCTGTGGGAAACCGACGACAAGGGTATCGCGGTGGCTGTGTCCCATCGTTTTGCGGAGAGTCTGGGATTGCCGGCCGCCGAGATCAGTGGACGGGCTATGAGCGAGATTCTGAAGGGCGTCGGGGCCGACAGAACAGCGACCGGACGCATTGCGCTCGACACACTTGTCGAGCGCCTCGACAACGGTGACGCATTCCGTGACATCGAATTGGACGTGTGGATCGGCGGTCGACCTCGACGGTGGTCGATGTCCGGGCATCGTAGGAGTGACAGCCTTTCCGACGGCGGTTGGCGCGGCGTCGGCTCCGACATCACGCGCGTTCATCAGCAGCGGGAGTACATTCGCGAACTTGCCGAGGTGGATTCGCTCACCGGACTTCAGAATCGGTACACGTTCACGGCGCGGTTGTCGAAGATGATCGCCGACGGAGACGATGTCTGGCTGGCCATGCTCGACCTCGACAATTTCAAGTCGATCAACGACCGCTGGGGGCACCGCGTCGGCGATAACGTGCTGGTCGATGTGGCGGCGCGGCTGAACGCCGTGCTGCGCCTGACGGAAATCTGTGCTCGACTCGGTGGGGACGAATTTGCCGTGGCTTTCAGCGGGATCGACGACGAGCAGGAAGTCAAGGAGCGGTTCCAGTCGATCGTCGATGCGATCGATGTTCCATTCGACCTCGCCGGCAACTCGATTCGGGTTCGGGGAAGTCTTGGATACGGTTCACTTCCGAATGATGCGGCAAACCTCGACGATTTGGTCGTTGTCGCGGACCTCGCGCTTTATCACGCGAAGGTGAGTGGTCGGAATCAGATTCGACGGTTCGACTCGACTCTGCGTGAGCGCGCTACCGGTAGGGCCAGGGCACTCCTGGATCTTCGAATGGCGGTGCAGAACAGCGAGTTCGAACTTGCCTACCAACCGCAGGTGTCGGCAGCTACTGGAGCCGTCGTGGGATTCGAGGCGTTATTGAGGTGGAACCACCCCGTCTCGGGTGTGGTTTCACCGGCTGACTTCATCTCGGTCGCGGAGGAAACAGGGCTTATCGTTCCTATCGGGGCAGAGGTCTTGCGCACCGCATCCGCGCTGGCGACGACGTGGCCCGACCACGTGCGTATTGCAGTGAATGTTTCTCAGGTGCAGTTGCGTTCCGTGGGGTACGTTGACTCCGTTCGCGACGTTCTCCGCGAAACAGGCTTGGCTGCGGAGCGACTGGAGATCGAGGTGACGGAGTCGCTGGTCATCGACGACTCGGATCGAGAAGTCCTGCTACGGATCGCGGAGTTAGGTGTTGCCATTGCCATGGACGATTTCGGCACCGGGTACTCCTCGGTCGCGAGCCTGTCCTTGCTGCCGGTGGACAGATTGAAGATCGACCGAGCTTTCGTGAGTCAACTGGACGCGGATCCGACGGAGTCGAGAACCGCGGTATTTCGCGCCATTGTCGACATTGCCGAGTCGATGGGCTTGGAAACGGTTGCCGAGGGCGTCGAAACCGATCGTCAGAGAGCCGTGGTGACCGAGTGTGGCTGCCGCGTCGTTCAGGGCTATCTGGAAGGTCGCCCGATGCCGGCGGCGGACGTCGACGCGTTCATCGAGTCTCGCCGGAATTACAGATTGCCTTCTGCCGCTGAGTGAGAACGCGCGCCGCGTTTGGTTTCTCTTTGTGTGATGGTGCATTGCGGAGCGGCCTCATCTCGAGTTGCCGAGCGAGAACAGTGACGGAGTGATGTGTGGTGAGCGATTCGGCGTTTGTCCCGGGGCCGATGTTGGTGGGCAAGAAGGCGGTGGTGACGGGTGGCGCGCACGCCATCGGCGCCGCAATCGCACGGGCCTATGCGAGTCATGGCGCCCAGGTGCTTGTTGTCGACGTCGACACCGAGCCTGTCGCGGACATCGAATTCGATTCCACAGCAGGTGGTTCGGTTGCAAGTTTGTCCTACGACGTCCGCAAGGCCGAAATTCCGCAGGAGCTGATCGACTTCGCACCGGACATTCTGGTGAACAACGTCGGCCACTTTCTGGCACCGCCGCAAACCTTTTCAGCCACGACGCCGGCGTTCTGGTCGGACATGGGCAATATCAACTTCGACCAGGTTCTGCGCCTGACACATGCGCTGCTTCCCGGCATGATCGAACGCGGCGCAGGCGGATCGATCCTGAATCTGACCACGGTGGAAGCGCATCGGGCAATCCCGGGACACACCGTGTACTCGGCGTACAAGGCCGCGCTGACGCAGTTCACCCGAAGCCTCGGCGTCGAGATCGGTAGAACAGGCGTGCGCGTCAACGCAATTGCGCCCGATCTCATCGAGTCCGTGCAGGTGCCGTACCGGTCGATCGTGGCCGCCGACGACTGGGCCAAGTGGCCGCAGTGGGCGCCGTTGGGTGGTCCGGGGCAACCAGTGGATATCGCCGGGCCGGCACTGTTTCTTGCATCAGATCTGGCAAGGTACATCACCGGCACCGTCATCCATGTCGACGGTGGCTCCCACGCCGCGGGCGGCTGGTTCCCCACCGAAGAGGGTGGTTGGACCAACCGCCCCCGAAAGGCTTGACCCATGACAACTTTGAGTCTCAACGTTCCGAACTTCGGCACTACGTTGGCAGCGGATTCCTACGGGAAACTGGTTCAGGTCTGTCAAAGCGCGGAGTCAGCCGGGTTCGATCGAGTCCTGGTCACCGATCACGTCGTGATGGGTTCGGACAACTCCGCATACACATGGTCGGCGTTTCCCACCGAGCCGGACGCGAATTGGCTCGAACCCTTGAGCGTGCTGGCTTTTGTTGCCGGACAGACTACAACGATTCGACTGGGCACTGGCATCGTGATCGCGGCGTTGCGCGGGGGAGCCGTGCTGGCCAAGACCGCGGCGACCATCGACCTTCTCTCGCGGGGCCGCTTGGATCTCGGAGTCGGAACCGGTTGGCAGGAACGTGAATACGATGCTGCGGGAATCGACTTCGGCAAGCGCGGCCCGCTTCTCGACGACGCATTGGCGATCTGCCGGGCACTGTGGACTTCGGCACCGGCGAGCATCGACACACCCCGCCTGAAGTTCGACGACGTGTACTGCGCGCCTCGGCCAGCCACTGGAATCCCGATCTGGGTGTCAGGTTCGTTGTCGAAGGCCGTCGTGCGGCGTGTCGCAACCTGGGGTGACGGGTGGATTCCGATCATGGGCGCCACCAACGACGACCTGCGAGAGGGTGGAGCGCTCATCCGTAAGGCGATGGCGGATCTCGGACGGGATGCGTCGACCCTGGACATTCGTGGACGTCTGACGATTGTCAGGGCGTCGGACGGATCGATCGACCTACATGCGACGATGCTCGGGGCCGAAGAACTTGTCGAGGCCGGCGCGACCGATGTGCTGGTGGCACTGGGAGCGCTCGACCCGAACCCGGACGAGGCGATGGCCGTATTCGGGGAACTGGCATCTGCCTTCACATCCGTAACCACGTAGTGTCTAACGAACGCTAGTAAATACTCGCTGGTCAAGCCCGAGGAGACGCATACATGACCGAGACCACCGCCACCTTGTCGAGCCTGGAATCTCTCCTCGACTCCCGAATCAGTTGCCGGGCATACGAGGATCGTCAGGTTCCTCGCGAGGTCGTCAACGAGATCCTGCGGCTCGCGCAGAAGACCCCGTCCTGGTGCAACACACAGCCGTGGCAGGTGGCAATCACGGAAGGTGAGGGGACCGAAAGGTTCCGGGCCGGTCTGGGCGCCTATGTCATGGCCAATCCACAGGAGTCCGATTTCGAGTTCCCGCGTGAGTACCAGGGTGTCTACAAGTCGCGCCGGTTCGATTGCGCGATGGCGCTGTATTCGAGCGTAGGTATCGAACACGGTGATCGTGCCGGGTCCGGTGCGCAGACCATGAAGAACTTCGAACTCTTCGGCGCTCCGCACGTCGCCATCATCACCACGGACGAGGCATTGGGGACCTACGGGGCCGTCGATTGTGGGCTTTACGTCAACAGTTTCCTGCTCGCTGCTCAAAGTCTTGGTGTCGCCACGATCCCGCAGGCAGCGCTTGCCGGTTGCTCCAAGTTCATCCACGAGCACTTCGGCATCGACGACACCCGCAAGGTCGTGTGCGCGATCTCCTTCGGATACGCGGACACGGAACACCCCGTGAACGGGTTCCGCACAGCCCGCGAGGACGTCGACAACGTCGTGCAGTGGATGTCGAACTGATCACCTGCTCGGAGCGGGATTGAGTGTTGGGCAGGCGGACCTGAGAGACTGGTCCGCATGTCCGACACCCCCGAAATGTTCGATCGACTCCGCCGCTTTCCCGACATCGAGGCACCCAATCTATTTGCTGTCGATGCGGCTGATCGGCTGATCCTCGACGAGGCGGCCGACGCCCTTGCGGCGGCGCCGTCGGGATCGGTAGTTGTTGTCGGCGATCACTACGGAGCGTTGACGGCCGGAGCGGTTCTCGAGCACGGCCGGTCCGAGGTGCGTGTCTACCAGGACCCGCTCACCGGCGAACTGGCGTTGGCGAACAATGCCCGCGAACTCGGATTCACCGAGCGCTACACATCGCACGGACTGGGCGAAGCCCTGCTGCGCGGCGCTCGCGTTGTCCTCATGCAGTTGCCGCGCAGCCTCGCCGAGCTGGGGGAGATCAGCCAGCTGATTGCGCTGCACGCCGATCCAGAGGTACGCGTCTTCGCAGGAGGGCGCGACAAGCACATCACTCCGGCCATGAACAAGGTTCTCGCAGAGTCCTTTTCGGCGGTAAGCGCGTCGCGAGGCCGGCAGAAGTCCCGGGTTCTGCGGGCCGCTGAGCCGAAGGCCGACGCCGCCGTCACGTTCCCGAAGACCGAGTGGCTCGACGAATTCGGTCTCGACGTGGTTGCCCATGGAGCGGTGTTTGCCGGTGCGAGTCTCGACATCGGAACCCGGTTGTTGCTCGAGAATCTGGGCAAGATCGACATCACGCCCCGCGACGTCGTAGACCTGGGCTGTGGCAGTGGCATTCTTGCGACAGCGATCGCGCTGAAGTTCGCAGACGCGCAGGTCGTTGCCACGGACCAGTCGTCGGCGGCAGTGGCGTCGTCGATCGCCACGGCGTCGGCCAACGGTGTCGGAGATCGAGTGCGCGGCCTGCGTGACGACGCGATGAGCACTCTGCCCGACGCCAGCGTCGACCTGGTCCTCCTCAACCCGCCGTTCCACGTCGGTGCCGCCGTTCATACCGGAGGTGCACTCAAGCTGTTCGAGGCAGCAGGTCGGGTACTGCGTCCGGGCGGGCAGCTATGGACCGTGCACAACGCCCACCTGGGCTACCGGGAACCGTTGAAAGCTGCAGTCGGTGAGAGTCAAGCGATGGCCAAGAACGCGAAGTTCATCGTCATGCGATCGATCAAAGCGTCCTAGTATCGGGAACTGTTGACCCGCCGGAAACCTGCCGGGAACTACGGCGAACGCTCCGACGTTGTAAATTACGAGTGCTTTACTTTTGTAAGTACACGGACCGGTCGGAAACTCGGATCCGTTCGGCGAACCCGCGACGCACCCGTCGCAGGTCACCACGATGAAGGGATGATCACGGTGCGCACCACCAGCAACCCGGTGTTCCGCAATCTGCCCAAGCAAGAGGGCAACGGATACGCCTCGTTCGGATCTGCGACGGCGGGCGCCTCGCAGGTCACCCAGCAGTTCGGTCAGCCGCAGTACGCTCCGGCCGAGCCGTACCAGACCGGCCCCACCTCGCGGGCTATGACAATCGACGATGTTGTCACCAAGACGGGCATGACGCTCGGTGTGCTTGCGTTGACCGCGCTGGTCTCGTACTTCCTCGTGAACAACGACCCGAGTCTCGCATCGCCGTTTGTGATCGTCGGCGGTCTGGTCGGACTTGTCCTGGTTCTCGTTGCGACTTTCGGTCGCAAGATGGACAACCCGGCCATCGTGCTGGCTTATGCCGCGTTCGAGGGCCTCTTCCTGGGTGCTCTGTCATTCATGTTCACTGCCCCGATCGAAGCGGCTGGCGGTGTGTCGGCCTCGGTGCTGATCTCACAGGCAGTTCTCGGCACGTTCGGCGTGTTCTTCGGCATGCTTGTGGTCTACAAGACCGGCGCCATTCGTGTGACGCCGCGACTGACCCGCATGATCATCGGTGCCTTGATCGGCGTCGTGGTTCTGGCTCTGGGTAACCTCGTCGCCAGCTTCTTTATCGACGGCGGACTCGGCCTGCGTGACGGTGGACCAATCGCCATTATCTTCAGCCTGGTCTGCATCGGTCTCGCAGCCTTCAGCTTCCTGCTCGACTTCGATGCCGCTGATCAGCTGATCCGCGCACAGGCTCCCGAGAAGGCAGCCTGGGGCGTCGCCCTCGGCCTCACCGTCACCTTGGTCTGGCTGTACGTCGAGATCCTGCGCCTGCTGAGCTACTTCAGTCGCGACTGACAACTCGCAGTAACAAGAATGGCCTCCGCGATGCGGGGGCCATTTCTTTTGTCATAGCGCGTTCTGTCGACGCCTGCTCGCGAAGAACCATGCCGCAGGCCCGACGATCGGCAGGATGACGGAGAGGGCAGACCATCCGATTTTTGCGACCGGATCGGCATCGGACCTCACGATGGACACCACCGCAGTCACCGTGAGAACGATCCACAACAGCATGAACACAGACCAAACGATGTCGAAACCGATCGGCACCGTCGGATTGTGAGTCTCTTCATTCACGTCGTACTCCTCCATTCCCGCTCCCGTCCCCCGTAGACGAGTCCAGGGAGGCACTGGCATTAACCGTATAGACAGGGTCTCCCTCCTTCGGACAAACCGAGTTTGACTGTGTGTCATGTCTGAAAAGAAGGTGTGGTTCATTACCGGCGCTGGTCGAGGAATGGGTGTCGACATCGCCCAAGCCGCGCTCGCCGCCGGACATTCGGTCGTCGCGACGGGACGAAACGCGGACCGGGTCGAGAAGGCTATCGGTGCACATGAGGAGCTACTCGCCGTTGTTCTCGATATCACCTCAACCGAAGCGGCGCAGGCGGCAGCTGCGACTGCAGTCGAACGATTCGGTCGAATCGACGTGTTGGTCAACAACGCCGGAAATTTCTACGCCGGTTACTTCGAGAACATCAGTCCTGAACAGTTCCGGGCGCAGATGGAAACCAATTTTTTCGGCCCGCTCAACGTGACTCGTGCTGTCCTCCCCGTCATGCGGCGCCGGCGCAGAGGTCAGGTCATCACCATCACATCCACTGCCGGTCTGATCGGTCAGGAGTTCTGCGCCGCCTACGCCGCATCGAAGTTCGCTCTGGAAGGGTGGATGGAGTCTCTGCGCTTCGATCTCGAGCCGTACGGCATCAGCACGATGGCTGTAGAGCCCGGATTCTTCCGGACGGAACTGTTGGTCGAAGGCTCGTCCACGATCTGGCCGGAGCTCGAGATCGAGGACTACGCGGAACGTACTGCCCAGACGATCGAGGCGTGGAAGAGCATGAACGGACAACAGGGCGGCGACCCCAAGAAGCTCGCCCGAGCTCTCGTTACTCTTTCCGACTCGGAGACATTGCCGCTGCGATTCGTCGCCGGCACTGACGCGATAAGCGGAGTCGAGCAGAATCTCGTCGTCATTTCGGGCCAGATCGATGCGAACCGCGGCCTTTCGGAATCTCTGTCCTTCGACTCCTGACAACTTCTTTTGTCGGTGCGACCGGGTTACGGTGCTTGGGATACCTAGCAGTTGCTTGGTTCCTCTAGCTGAAGGGCGTGCGTATATCCATGTCGACACCTGTACTCGTCTCGGACAACGGATCTGTACGGACAGTGACGTTCAACAAACCGGAGCGACTCAACGCTTTTGATGCCGCAGGCTTCCGGGCTCTGACCAAAGCGCTCGACGACGCGGCCGCAGATTCAAGAGTCGCGGTGGTGGTGATCGAGGGTGCGGGCAAGGCATTTTCGAGCGGAGTGGACCTGCGCGCGCTCTCCGCACCTGGGGCGGACACCGCTGATTTCGGACACGCATTTGCTCCTTTGATCGTGGCGCTGGTGGAGTTCCCGAAGCCGCTCGTCGCTGCCGTGCACGGCGCCGCTGTCGGCATCGGTCTGACGATGCTGCTCTTCTGCGACGTCGTCTACGTTGCCGACGATGCTCGGTTGCGTGCCCCGTTCACATCTCTCGGAACAGCGCCAGAAGCGGCAAGTAGTTGGATGCTGCCCAAGGTGATCGGCGCGCAACGCGCGTCCGAACTTCTGTTGACGGCCAGGTGGCTGAACGGAAAAGAAGCAGCCGAGATCGGCATTGCGGTCGCGGCAGTTCCGGCTGATCAGCTGCATCCCCGAGCGATGGAGGCTGCGTCGCAGATCGCGGGCAATGTCGGACCCGCAGTCCTGGCCGCGAAAAAGCTACTGCGCCAAGGATGGTCGGAGGAAGCCCGAGCGGCGGTCCAACGCGAAGACGATGCCGCGCGCGAGCTGATCCGCGAGTTGGGAAGTTTTGCTCAGAAATTCACGACTACCTGAAAACGGCCGCCCGGCAGAAGCCGGGCGGCCGTTTTCGACGTGCTCAGGAGATCAGCTGAGGCGCTCGATCACCATTGCCATGCCCTGTCCGCCGCCGACACACATGGTCTCGACGCCGAAGGTCTTGTCCTGCTCGCGCAGGTTGTTGATCAGGGTGTTGGTGATACGTGCACCGGTCATACCGAAGGGGTGGCCGAGTGCCAATGCACCGCCGGAGATGTTGAGCTTGTCCTCGTCGATGCCGAGCTCACGAGCAGATCCGATGACCTGGACCGCAAAAGCCTCGTTGATCTCGAACAGGTCGATGTCGGAAATCGACTTGCCCGCGAACTTCAGGGCGTTCTTGACGGCCTGGATCGGGCCGAGGCCCATGATCTCGGGGGACAGACCCGAGACGCCGGTGGAGACGATGCGGGCGAGGGGCGTCAGGCCCAGAGCCTTGGCCTTGGTGTCGGACATGATCACCAGAGCGGCAGCGCCGTCGTTGAGCGGGCAGGCGTTGCCTGCGGTGACGGTGCCGTCGGGACGGAAGACGGGCTTGAGGCCGCTGATGCCTTCGTAGGTGGTGCCGGCGCGCGGGCCGTCATCCTTGGAGACGACGGTGCCGTCGGCGAGGGTGACCGGGGTGATCTCACGCTCGAAGAAGCCACGGTTGATGGCTTCCTCTGCGCGGTTCTGGCTGCGAACAGCGAAGCGGTCCTGATCTTCGCGGCTGATGCCGGTAGCGGAGGCAACGTTCTCTGCCGTCTGGCCCATGCCCAGGTAGACGTCGGGGAGCAGTCCCTCTTCGCGAGGATCGGTCCAGGCGACTCCACCTTCGGCGAGCTTGGCGCTACGCGCCTGCGCTGCGTCGAAGAGCGGGTTCTTGGTGTTCGGCAGGCCGTCTGCGTTGCCCGTGACGAAGCTGGAGACGGACTCGACGCCGGCGGAGATGAAGACGTCGCCCTCGCCTGCGCGGATGGCGTGCAGTGCCATACGGGTGGTCTGCAGCGACGAGGAGCAGTAACGGTTGACCGTCACGCCGGGGAGGAAGTCGTAGCCCAGCTGAACTGCGACGACGCGGGCGATGTTGAAGCCCGACTGTCCGGCAGGCTGACCGCAACCCATGATGAGGTCGTCGATCTCGGTGGGATCGAGCTCGGGGATCTTCGCCAGCGCGGCTGCAACCATCTGGGTGGCGAGGTCATCGGGGCGGATGTCCTTGAGCGAACCCTTCATTGCGCGGCCGATGGGCGACCGTACTGCTGAGACGATTACTGCCTCGGGCATGAAAACTCCTTTTGTGTACTGCGTGGTCGGCGCAGACGACTGCGCGACGAGCAGGGCAAGATGAATGCAGCTTCGACTGCCAATTTACGTTGCCGACCCGAAAACAGGGGCACGGAGTCTCACTCAGTCGTCGCCAAGCTCCTGTACTGCGGGTTTCGGGTGGCCGATCCACCCAACGCGGTGCAGAGCAGTGGATACGCGGGCAGCCATCGTCTGTGCCTGTGCGGCGTCCGAGACCTGGGGGAGATCGGGGAGTGGCCCGCCAGTCCATTCGCCTAACGCCGCAGCGAGCACCGGCACGATCTGGCGGGCCGCGAGCTCGTAGCCGGCCGCCGACGGGTGGAACCGATCAGCCGAGAACATGGTGTCCGGGGAAGCGAGGAATTCTTTTGCGAGCAGATCGGCCAGCGGAACAGGATGCCCACCCGCCGCTCTCGTCGCCGACGCCTGCGCTGCCGCCAAACGATGTCCCCACTCGCGTACGACGGTTCGCAGCGGTTGTGGGATCGCGGTGACCACCCCCAGATCGGGACACGTGCCGACCACGACGACGGCGCCGCTCTCGCGCAAGCGCCGTACTGCGTCACCGAGACGCCTGGCCGATGCTCGAATAGCGTTCTTGGCAGTCACGTCGTTTGCGCCGATCAGGATCACCGCCGCGTCCGGCGCCGCCCCGGCAATGAACATGGCGTCGACCTGGCCACTCAAACCGCGCGACGTGGCGCCGCCGATAGCCTTGGTACTCAGGCGGATTCGCTTCCCGGTCTCCTCCGAGAGGAGTTTTGCGATCCGCACCCCCGGTACCTCGTCCGCGGTCACGGCGCCAACACCAGCGGCTGACGAATCGCCGAAAATCATCAGATGGAGGTCGAACGGAACGCCGCGCCACCACCGCTCCGGTGCGTCGATGCCCGGCGAATACACACCGTCCGCTTCGGGTGGTTTGGAGACATTGCGTCCGATCACGCCGCGTGCGGCACCGGCCTGCGACATCAGGTACTGGTACGCCAACCACGTCGCCGTGCCGGCGCTCGACCCGGCCACCACTGTGGCCACCGACGCTTTCACTCCGGTCCGACTCACAGTGGTCAATCTAGCCGGATCGCCGCACCTTCGCCCGACGTCTACGCGCAGCGATTCGCCGGATCTGGGAACATGGAGCGATGCGCATCGCGGAACACGTCGTAGACCTCATCGGCAACACCCCACTCGTCAAACTCACGTCCGTCACGGGCGAGAACTACGGCACTGTGGCAGCCAAGGTCGAATACCTCAACCCGGGCGGTAGCTCCAAGGACCGTATCGCCGTCAAGATGATCGACGCGGCGGAGGCCTCCGGAGAATTGAAGCCGGGCGGCACCATCGTCGAACCGACGTCAGGCAACACCGGAATCGGTTTGGCGCTCGTCGCTCAGAAACGCGGATACAAGTGCGTGTTCGTCTGCCCCGACAAGGTCAGCGAAGACAAGCGAAACGTTCTGCGTGCTTACGGAGCCGAGGTAGTCGTCTGCCCCACAGCCGTCGCACCCGAGCACCCCAACAGTTACTACAGCGTCTCCGATCGGCTCACCCGTGAGATCCCGGGTGCCTGGAAGCCCAACCAGTACTCCAACCCGGGCGGACCGGCAAGCCACTACGAGACCACCGGCCCCGAGATCTGGGCAGACACCGACGGCAAGATCACGCACTTCGTCGCCGGCGTCGGCACCGGTGGAACCATCACCGGCACCGGCCGCTACCTCAAGGAGGTGTCGGGCGGCAAGGTCAAGGTTGTCGGCGTCGACCCCGAAGGTTCCGTCTACTCCGGCGGCACGGGTCGTCCGTACCTGGTCGAAGGTGTCGGCGAAGATTTCTGGCCCACGGCTTACGATCCGTCCATTCCGGACGAGATCATCGCCGTGTCGGATGCGGACTCCTTCGAGATGACGCGTCGTCTGGCCCGTGAAGAAGGCCTGCTGGTCGGTGGATCGTGCGGCATGGCTGTCGTCGCGGCACTCGAGGTCGCCAAGCGCGAAGGCCCCGACGCACTTGTTGTCGTACTCCTTCCCGACGGTGGCCGCGGCTACCTGTCCAAGATCTTCAACGATCAGTGGATGGCGTCGTACGGCTTCCTGCGGACTCCGCTCGACGGCAAGGCAAACGTCCCCACCGTGGGCGACGTGCTGCGCGGAAAGTCGGGAGAACTGCCCGATCTCGTGCACACGCACCCGTCGGAAACCTTGCGTGACGCCATCGAGATCCTGCGTGAATACGGTGTGTCACAGATGCCGGTGGTTGGTGCCGAACCGCCCGTCATGGCAGGTGAGGTGGCCGGCAGTGTCACCGAACGTGATCTGCTCAGCGCAGTATTCGAAGGCCGTGCGCAACTTGCCGATTCGGTCGAAAAGCACATGAGTGCGCCGTTCCCGCTCATCGGATCGGGCGAGCCGGTCTCGGCCGCGACCAAGGCACTCGGCGATACTGACGCCCTCATGGTCGTCGACGACGGTAAGCCCGTCGGTGTCATCACCCGCCACGACCTTTTGGGATTCCTCAGCGCCGGATCCTGAGACATCCGAGTTTGTCCCCCGGAAGGTAGGGTCAGCGCCCATGGGGGACAAACTCGTCGGATATATCGGTGTTCTTGCGGCAGTACTGGTGACAACGGCCTGTAGTTCGACGGTTGCCGGCACTCCGCAAGCAGCATCGGGGGCAAAGGTAGCGGTGTCGACTAGCGCCCCGCCTGGGAAGTCGACTACCGCCGAAACGGCGCCGACGACGGTTAGGCCGACGGCATCGCTCGCTCCGGCCTTCTCAGGCTCGGTGAAATGCTCGACCCTCATGCCGGCAGTCCGTGACATCGTCGAACCGTACGGCGCCCCCAACGACATGCCGAACGGGTGCATCTGGATGGACGGCGGCAGGTCCATCGCCATCACGTCCTTTACGATGACCAACTCGCAGAGTACGCGCGAGACGATGGCAAAAAGTGGATACGACCTGCAGGACCCGCGACTGAGAAGTTTGGGTGCGGTTGCCAAAGGTGGTCTGACGATCACTGTTCTCTCTCCCGAACACATGACCATGGTGATGTACAGCCCCGACCTCGCCGAGACCGCCGCGTTGGATGCGGCAATCAGGGTCGTGGAGTTGGTCGAGAACTGACACAGCCGCCCTGCATCGGCGAGGTGGCTACTAGTCTGGTGGGCATGAGCGAGCAACGCAGCAAGGCCGACAACATCAGCTGGCAGGGTTTCTCCACGAAAGCGGTACACGCGGGCTACGAGCCCGATCCGCTGACCGGTGCCGTCAACGTTCCGATCTACGCGAGTTCCACCTTCGCGCAAGACGGTGTGGGTGGGATGCGCAGCGGATTCGAGTACGCGCGCACGGGCAACCCCACTCGTCGACCGCTCGAAGCGAACCTGGCGGCACTCGAATCAGGTAGCTACGGTCGGGCTTTCAGCTCGGGCATGGCTGCCACTGACTGCCTCCTCCGATCCGTTCTGCGCCCGGGTGACCACCTCGTCATCCCAGACGACGCTTACGGCGGAACCTTCCGACTCATCGACAAGGTCTTCACGCAGTGGGGCATCGAGTACACCCCGGCTCCGGTGTCGGACGTCGACGCGGTACGCGCAGCGATGCGACCCAACACCAAGCTGGTGTGGGTGGAAACACCCACGAACCCACTGCTCAACATCGGTGACATCGAACTCCTGGCCGAGGTTGCGCACGAGGGCAATGCAAAGATCGTGGTGGACAACACCTTTGCCTCGCCCTACTTGCAGCAGCCCCTGCAGTTGGGCGCCGACATCGCTCTGCACTCCACTACCAAGTACATCGGTGGACACTCCGATGTGGTCGGTGGCGCACTGGTCTGCGACGACGAAGAGCTCGACCACGCTTTCGCGTTCCTGCAGAACGGTTCCGGCGGCGTCCCCGGTCCGTTCGACGCCTTCCTCACGCTGCGCGGCATCAAGACATTGGCATTGCGGATGGAGCGTCACAGCGACAACGCCGAAAAGGTTGTCGAACTGCTCGACGGGCACCCCGCCGTCGCGAGCGTCATCTACCCGGGTCTCGCCTCGCATCCGTCGCACAAGGTTGCGGCCAAGCAGATGCGGCGATTCGGCGGCATGATCTCCGTGCGGCTCAAGGGTGGCAAGGCTGCTGCTCTCGACTTGTGCTCACGCACCGAAATCTTCACGCTCGCAGAATCTCTCGGCGGCGTCGAATCGCTCATCGAGTTCCCCGGCGCCATGACCCACGCGTCGACCGCCGGTTCGGCGCTCGAAGTTCCCGACGACCTGGTCCGTCTGTCGGTTGGTATCGAAGATGCCTCCGACCTGGTCGGCGATATCGAGCAGGCGCTGGCGTAACTCTGTGCTGTGCGCCTTTGTCAACCGCGGGCGGTTGACAAAGGCGCACAGTGTCAGTCGTCCGGCCACCCCGCCAGGGTGGTGACCCGGAACTCCTGATCGACCAGGCGGGCCGGGCGATCCAGCTTGTGGAGCCAATCGATGGCGGAGCCGCTCATTCCCACGGCTACCCGGCTCAGTGCTGCTGCCTCCGCACAGGATTCGGCTATCACCGATACCGTGCGCCACATCGATGTTGCCGTCGATTCCCGGGCAAGCGGCTTGACGGTGCTGGCCGTCGCGATGCCGCACCCGGAAGGAACGGCAACCTGACACGTGGGGTCTCCCGGGAGATCTTGAACCTGAATCTGCCAGCCGCCTTCCGGCGACGGTCCGGCCACGGCTATGTCTCCGCCCAAGGCAACGAGAACCCCGCAGCCGAGAAGTTCGGCTGTGGTTGCGGCGCAATGGTCAGCGGAACTGGCGCGCGCAGTGGCGGATAGATCGAGGACAACGTCGGCCGGGCTGAACACCCGGTTGCTCGCGACGCGGATCTTCCACCAGGAGTGTGGATCTCGCGAGCCTGCCGTTGGGGTGAGTTTGCCGTCGGTGAGGCGCGCGATCGCGAGTGCGTCCGTGAGGAAATGCGCAAACATCGGCGTTATGGGGGCCCCGTCGACCTCGAGAGCCGGCCCGGATCCGAATGTGCGGATCTCGGAGTCTGCGCGATCGCGATTGGTGGCCGCGTCGGCAGCGCTCAGATAACCCCGCACGAGACTGGCGGCGGAGGCGAGGGTACCGGGATCGGTGACGACTACGCGGGCCTGGACGCCCCATGTGAGCCATTCGGTTGCGGCGCGTGGTGCGTTCACGAACCGTTCGAGACGGCGTCCGGAACTCCGAACCCGCTGGCTACGACCAGTCGTGATGCGGCCGCATGCTTCGAGGTGGTGTCGGTGGAGATGGCCGTCGTGGTGGAACTGTCGGTGGGGTTGGAAACGAGGGATAAGCCACCACTTGCGATGGCGCCCGCAACAGCCGTCGCAGCAAGCGCGAGGTGAACGGGTCGGTATGCCGAGGTGCGAGCCCGAGTGGGCCGTGTCCGATCGTCGCTCATGTCCACAGCCTGCCCGCCGAACCTGAGAAAAGCCTTGGGGTATGTGGTCATTTGGGTAACGTCTGACGTGATAAATGAGACATTGGTTACAGGTTGGTGTGCCACCGGGGGTATCGAATGCATGTTCGAAACCCTAGGCGGTGCCACCGACAGGTTCGACAGGCTCGTGGATCGATCAGTTACCGGAGGTTTTTGATGGCAGTGAGTGTCCTGGCGATCACTGTGTCGATCGGTACTGCACTGGGGGTGATAGGAGCAACACTGGGGACGCCCGCAGAGGCGAATGCAGCTCCCGCCGCGGAAATCTCACTCGCGGCCTGGGGCGGGCCGGTGCGAGCACAAGAGAATCCGGAAGGGCTTGTGCCCTCGGTGCCGTCCAATTTTCCCGGTGCTGCTCTGGCGCCGGTTGGCGCGGTCGCGGTATTTGCTCCGTGGGTCAAGAAAGCGGGCGCAATCTGCCCGGAGATCACGCCGGCGGTGGTGGCATCTCTGTATTCGACGCGCAGTGGCTTTCAATACGGCCCCGGCGCAGAAGTGTCAGACGAGGGTGGGCGCGGACCTGGCCGATTCACCACAGCAGCGTGGACGGCGTACGGCAAGGACGGCGACGGCGACGGCAAGATGGACATCTTCGGTGTCGCAGACCCCGTGATGACGTCCGGCTACCGACTGTGTGAACTGGTGAAGCAGGCCCAGTCGTGGCAGCAATCAGGGGAGGTCCAGGGCGATACCGTCGAACTGGCGCTGGCAGCCTACGACGTCGGGCCCGAGGCAGTGCGGGCAGCGCACGGCGTTCCGCAGGATCAGACTGCGGCACCCTTCGTCGCGCAGGTCACGTCCTTGCAGGATTCCTTTGCCCTGATGCTTGCGCCGTTCAATTACAACAATCTTGCGGCCGCGGTAGGCGGTGTAGTCCAAGCCGGACTGAAATTCCTCGGACTGCCGTACGTGTGGGGCGGAGGAAACATCAACGGTCCGTCGATGGGCGGGTTCGACTGCTCGGGACTGACGTCGTACGCCATCCACGCCGCAACCGGGATCACTTTGCCACGCACGTCGGAAACCCAATGGGGTGTTGGCGTCGAGATTCCCCTCGATCAAGCGCAACCAGGTGATCTGCTGTTCGGAAACTGGCAGGCAGGCGGCCCCGGACACGTCGCGATCTACGTCGGAAACGGGCAGATGCTGCACGCGCCGACCTTCGGTGACGTAGTGAAAGTCGGTCCGATCTTCGCCGGTATGAAGGCGCGACGAGTGATCTAGGCAAGAAAAAACGTCGCCCGGACGAGTATGTCCGGGCGACGTTTGTTTCGTGTGTAACCGATCAGCTGTGGTACGGCTCCGCGCTAACGAGGGTGACCTTCATGGTGCCGCCGTTAGGCAGGTTGTACTCGCGAGTCTCGCCTTCCTTGGCCTCGAGAAGTGCGCTACCCAGCGGAGAGTTGGGGGAGTACACCTCGAGCTTGGCGTCACGCGCGCCCTCTTCGCGGGTTGCGATCAGGAAGGTCTCGGTGTCGCTCTCGTCGCCGTCGTAGTACACCTTCACTACCGAACCCGGGAGTGCAACACCGGACTGAGTGGGTGCTTCGCCGACCTTTGCGCTGTTGAGCAGATCCTGAAGCTGGCGGATACGAGCTTCCTGCTGCCCCTGATCTTCGCGTGCAGCGTGGTAGCCGCCGTTCTCCTTCAGATCGCCCTCTTCGCGACGCTCGTTGATCTCGGCGGCGATGATGGGGCGGTACGCGATGAGCTGGTCGAGTTCCTTCTTGAGCCTGTCATGTGATTCCTGCGTAAGCCAGGTCACCTGGGTCTCGGTCATCTCGATCACTCCCTAGTAGTCGGAGCCGGGGGCTCCCTCGACAGATCACTGCGACAGCACTGAACTCACTGCAACAGCAATAAACAACGGCTCGAACGCGCCTGGGCTAGGCGTGATCTTGCCGTCAGCGCTGCGCTCGACGCCAACCTGGCCGTCAATGCAGCAATACACGGTTCCACCCGGAACCGTGTACCAAGCAATTCTATCACGCAGGACTACCCGCCCTGTCGGAACTCAAACGTCGGGCAGGGCGGGTAGTAGGCGCAGTCAGTTTTTGGTCAGATACTCCGGGACGTCGAGGCTGCATCCGAAGACGTCGGCCATGCCTGGTGGGAGGGACGTTTTGATCTCGGTGTTGAACTCCAAGGTCTGGTACGTCGTAGCCGGAACGTAAACCTCGCGTCGACCGGTTTCGGATCCGCCCTTGGAGCGGGCGCGAACGATGCACACAGCTTCCTGGCTCGGATCGTCACGCGTGACGGTGAACCGGATCTTCATGGTCGAGTCGTCGGCGATGTCGTACGAGATCGTCTCGGTCGTGATCTCTTTCACCGAGAATTTGGTGTATCCGACGTAGGCGATACCGGTGCCCACAACGATGACGAGGGCGGTCAGAGCCCACACGATCCACTTCTTGGAACCGCCCGTGCGAGTCGCGCTCGGGTACCGATCTTGGGGAAGCGTATTACTCATCACTCTGCTCTCGAAGACTCGAGTTCGTGTTCTACGCAACCGCGGACTGGGGTCATGGCTGCATCAGGAACTCTCGGGTGGAACTATAGAGGACGCGCCCACTGGCGCTGCCGGTAGGTTTGACGGCAAGAGTTCGGAGCAGACGCCGGTAACGGCTACAGGTGAAGTTGAGGTGAACGAACACGTGAGCGGATTCCGGCTCATGGCCGTACATGCCCATCCCGACGACGAGTCGAGCAAGGGTGCGGCCACCACCGCCCGTTATGCAGCCGAAGGCCACGAAGTGATGGTCCTGACGCTCACCGGGGGTGAACGTGGCGACATTCTCAACCCGGCCATGGATGTCCCCGGCGTCCGCGACCGCATCAGCGAGGTGCGCCAGGAAGAAATGGCGGAAGCTGCGCGGATTCTGGGCGTCAAGCACCGCTGGCTGGGCTTCGTCGACTCGGGCCTGCCCGAGGGTGATCCGTTGCCGCCGCTTCCGGAGGGCTGCTTTGCGCTGGTGCCGCTCGAGGAATCGACGCGCGCACTCGTCAAGGTGTTCCGCGAATTCCGTCCGCACGTCATCACGACGTACGACGAGAACGGTGGATACCCGCACCCCGACCACATTCGGTGCCACGAGGTGTCGATGGCTGCGTACGAAGCGGCTGCCGACCCGGAATATCATCCCGAGGACGGCGAACCGTGGGAGATCAAGAAGGTCTATTACTCGCACGGCTTCATCCGTAAGCGTCTCGAACTTTTCCAAGAGGAGTACGAGCGCCGCGGCGAGCCGTTCCCCATGGCGGATTGGCTCAAGAAGTGGAAGACCGAGCGCGGTGACATGATGGTCCGGGTCACCACCCAGATCGCCTGCGGCGATTACTTCCCCCAGCGCGACGACGCTTTGCGTGCGCATGCGACGCAGATCGACCCCAACGGTTCGTTCTTTGCGGTGCCGCTCGATATTCAGCAGAAGATCTGGCCCACAGAAGAATTCGAACTCGCGAAGACGCGGGTTTCTACGTCCATCCCGGAAACCGACCTGTTCGCAGGTCTTGAAGAGGACGTCTGAAAGTGAATGCACTATCCGCCGAGTTGGTAATCGGCACAACACAATTGCTTGCACAGAGCCCGAGTAACCCCTCCGGGCCCGAGTTCGGCAAGTCGTCGCCGGTCGGACTGGTTGTCGTCTTGGCATTGTTCATCGGTGTGATCCTGTTGGTCGTGTCGATGAACCGTCAGCTCAAGAAGTTGCCGGAAACTTTCGAACCCGAACACCCGGAAGCCGATCAGCAGTTGGATGAAGGAACGGATCGTGGTGCGATCGCCACCCCGGAAACGGATGCCGGCGACGCATCAGCCGAGAAGACTCCCAAGCACGATTCCTGACGCGAGCGAGGTAGGGCACATGGACCCACGGATGAAGAACAATCTGGGTGGGTCCACCAGTCCCTACCTTCGTCAGCACGCCGACAATCCGGTCCACTGGCAGCAGTGGGGGCCGGAGGCCATGGAGTGGGCACGCGAACGTAACGTGCCGATTCTGTTGTCGATCGGATACTCGGCGTGCCACTGGTGCCACGTGATGGCCCACGAATCGTTCGAGAACGACGACATCGCGGCGATCATGAACGACAACTTCGTCTGCGTGAAGGTGGACCGCGAAGAGCGGCCTGACATCGACGCCGTCTACATGAATGCCACGGTCGCGATGACCGGTCAGGGTGGCTGGCCGATGACGTGTTTCCTGACTCCTGACGGTTCGCCGTTCTACTGCGGCACGTACTACCCGCCGGCGCCGCGCGGTGGAATGCCTTCGTTCATACAGCTTCTCGAAGCGATTGCCGAGACATTTGCCAACCGTCGCGGCGAGGTCGACGATGCTGCGTCGTCGATCGTGACGGAGTTGGCGCGCGCGTCGGGTGGAATCCCGTACAGCGGTGCGCCGATCGATGCCGCGCTCCTCGACGCAGCGGGCCAGGCAGTATTGGTGGATGAGGACCTGCCCCGCGGCGGTTTCGGCGGCGCCCCGAAGTTTCCGCCGTCCGCGTTGCTCGAAGGACTGCTGCGGCAGTTCGAGCGGACCGGTTCGAACAATATTCTCGGTGGACTGCAGCGCACTGGTGAAGCCATGGCGCGCGGCGGCATCTACGACCAGTTGGGCGGCGGTTTCTCCCGTTACTCCGTCGACGCGGAGTGGGTGGTTCCGCATTTCGAGAAGATGCTCTACGACAATGCGTTGCTGCTCCGGTTCTACGCGCACTGGGCACGTCGGACGGGTTCCGAGTTGGCAGCCCGCATCACGGAGGAAACCGCAGGATTTATTCTCGGCGATCTGCGAACCGAAAACGGCTGCTTCGCTTCGGCTCTGGACGCGGACACCAACGGCGTCGAAGGATCGACCTATGTGTGGACGCCCAGCCAGCTGATCGATGCGCTCGGCGAGGACGACGGACGGTGGGCGGCAGAGTTGTTCCGCGTCACCGACGACGGAACCTTCGAAGAAGGTGCATCGGTGTTGCAGTTGCTCAGCGATCCCGACGATTGCTCGCGCTGGCAGAAGGTTTCCGACGCACTGCGCGCAGTGCGAAAAGACCGTCCGCAGCCTGGCCGAGACGACAAAGTCGTGACCGCATGGAACGGGCTCAGCATCACCGCCTTGACGGAAGCCGGGCTTGCACTGAATCGACCCGAATGGATTGACGCTGCACGGGTGTGCGCGCACACCCTTCTCGGCCTGCATCTCGTTGACGGCAGATTGCGCCGCGCATCTCTCGGTGGCGTTGTCGGTGAGCCGGCCGGGGTCCTCGAGGACTACGCAGCCCTGGCCACCGGACTCCTCGCGCTGTACCAGGCAACCGGGGAATCGGAGTGGTTCGACACCGCCCGGCAGTTGCTCGACCTCACTCTCGATCATTTTGCCGACCCAGCCGAGCCCGGAAGTTGGTTCGACACAGCAGATTTTGCCGAAAGCTTGGTGACCCGACCCCGCGATCCGATGGACGGCGCAACACCGTCGGGAGCGTCAACTGTCACGGAGGCGCTGTTGACGGCGGCTGCGCTCACCGAACCCGAGCGCGCCTCCCGCTATGCCCAAGCCGTATCCGACTCCCTTGCACGCGCATCGTTGCCGCTCGAGCGTGCTCCGCGCTCGGCCGGGCATTGGCTTGCGGTGGCGGAAGCGTCGCTGCGCGGGCCGATCCAGGTAGCTGTTGTGGGTGACGGTGATCTGCTGGACGCGGCCCGTCGCCTCGCCCCCGGCGGCGCCGTGATCGTCGCAGGTGAGCCGGATTCCTCACCGCTGCTGGCAGATCGGCCGTTGGTCGACGGCGCTCAAGCGGCCTACGTCTGCCGAGGCTTCGTCTGTGACCGCCCGGTCACAGACGAAGCAGGCTTGGCGCTTGCGCTGGCGCACTGAGCGGGTCAGGACTTGGCGTGCCGCTTTGCCAACATCCAGCGCGAGATCTTCATGTCGCGCGCCTTCCGCTCGATGGTCAGTAGATCCAGTGGTGCGCTGAACTTCTGAACTGCCATCGATTTGACGCTGCTGAACTCGCGCAGTCCGTCTGCCCCGTGGATGCGGCCGAATCCGGAATCACCGACACCGCCGAACGGGAGGGCGGCGATTCCGGCAAATCCGAGAACCGAATTGACGGTGACCACACCACATTCGAGTTTCTCGGCAATTGCCCGCCCCTTCGATGTGCTCTTCGTGAACACCGACGCGCCCAATCCGTACTTCGACGCGTTGGCGCGCTCGATGCCTTCGTTCATGTCGGCAACCTTGTTCACCACGACGCTCGGTCCGAACGTTTCCTCGGTGACCGCGGTGGAATCTTCCGGTACGTCGGTCAGGACGATCGGGTCTATGAACGGGCCACGGAAGGACTCGAGGCCGCCGAGAACAGCTTTGGCTCCTCGGCCGAGCGCGTCTTCGATCTGACCTCGCACGATCGCCGTCTGCTTGCCCAGCGTCATGGGGCCGTAGGTCGAACCGGCGTGGGCATCGCGCAGCGCCGCAGTGAGTTTCGACAGGAAGGCGTCGTAGACCGGGGCGGCGACGTAGATGCGCTCGACACCGGCGCAGGTTTGCCCGGCGTTGCCGACCGCACCGAATGCCGCGAAGGCTACGGCGGCATCAAGGTTGGCGTCGGAATCCACCAGCATGGCGTCCTTGCCGCCGCACTCGGCAACCAGGGGAGTCAGGGTATCGGCGCAGGCAGCCATGACGCGTTTTGCGGTGGCCGTCGAACCGGTGAACGCAATCTTGTTCACCCCGGACGAACACAGCAGTGCGCCGGTCTTGCCGTCGCCGGTAATCGTTTGGAGGACAGGGTGTCCGGGTGCGGCGAGGTTCCACAGCCGAGCCAGTTCGACGCCGACGCCTGGTGAGAGTTCGCTTGGCTTGAAGACGACGGCGTTTCCGGCGGCCAGTGCGTAGCCGATCGACCCCATCGGTGTGTACAGCGGATAGTTCCACGGACCGATCACACCGACGACGCCCATCGGCCGATAGCCGACGGAAGCGGATTGGTTGGCGCTGATCAAGCCTGCACCGACGCGTCTGCGGCGCAACACCTTCTGTGCGTTGCGGGCGGCCCAGTCGAGATGTTCGACTGCCAACATCACTTCGAGTAGCGCGTCGTCGCTCGGCTTTCCGGTTTCCGTGGAGATGATCGACGCCATCGAATCCGCATGGGAGGCAATGGCAGCCCGGAAGTCACCGAGGACTTTCTTTCGCCCTGCAAAACCGAGTTGATCCCACCACGCCGCTGCGGTGTGTGCTGCGGCCACGGCCTTGTCGACCGCCTGCTGATCGGCGACGGGGTACTGCGCGATCACGGTGTCATCGCGAGGGTCGAGGCTCGCGAAGGTGGGATCGCCTGACGTCGGATCTGTGGACGTGCTGTGTCGGCCGAGCTGTTCGGTCATATTTCTCAGATCCTCCAGGAGTCGACGCATCACATATATGTGATGTGATTTACTGTGCTGGTAGTCACAGTATGCGTCGGACGGAGCTCCGACAAGCCTCCAGCCATTTCTCACCCGGGAGTTTTCGATGCACATGGATTTCACGCAGGAGCAGTCTGATTTTGCCAAGTCGGTGGCCGCGTTCTGCAAGAAGGAAAGCGGTACGCGCGAGCAGCGAGACCTGCTGACCGATCACGGAGCGCACAACCACAATCAGGCGTACTACGAGAAAATGGCGGAACTGGGATGGCTTGGACTGACCGTGCCGGAGGAGTACGGCGGATCGGCCGGCAGCACGGTTGACCTGTGCATCTTCCTCGAGGAAGCGGCCAAGGGGATGGCGCCGATCGGCGGACTCGGCCCGACGGTCATCACGGGGGCGGCGTACGAGAAGTTCGGCAGTCCGGCGCAGAAGGAAGCGGTACTCGGCGGCATCGTCCGAGGGGCTTCGCAGTCGATCTCGATGTCGGAACCCGAGGCGGGCTCGGACGTCGGTAACTTGAGTTGCCGTGCCGAGAAGGTCGACGGTGGATGGCTGATCAACGGACAGAAGACGTGGTGCTCCAATGCGCACTTCGCCGAGAACATCCTGCTCGTCGCGCGTACGTCGAGAGGTGAGGGCAAGCACGAGGGCCTGACGATGTTCCACGTTCCGGCAGATATTTCCGGCCTGAAGATCAGCGGAATCGACACGATGGGCGGCAAGGAGGTCAACGACCTCTACTTCACCGACGTCCTGCTGCCTGACGACGCTGTGGTCGGCGAGGTCGGCAACGGCTGGCGTCAACTCATGGCGGGGCTCAATATCGAACGGCTCATCCTGGCGGCGATGATGCTCGGAACGGCGCAGCGGGCTTTCGATGACACCCTCGAATTCATCACCACCCGTAAGCAATTCGGGCGTCCTGTCGGTTCGTTCCAGGCGCTTCGGCACCGCGTCGCGGATCTGGCTACGGAGATCGAATGCGGCCGACTGCTGGTCTACAGCGTCGCCAGGATGGTCGACGCCAATCCGACGAAGATGTTCCCGCGCGAGGCGTCGATGGCAAAACTGAAGCTCACCGAAACCGCCAAGAAGGTTGCGCTCGAGGGCATGCAGATGATGGGCGGGTACGGTTACGCCACGGAATTCGACATGGAGCATCATGTGCGAAAGACTCTGGTGTCTTCCATTTATGGTGGTACCAACGAGATTCAGCGAGACATCATCGGCAAAACGTACGGACTGTGAGGATCGGTTGTGGCAACGTCTGCACGCACTCGGAGGGCGACGTCTGAGCTGAGGAGACGGCCACAGCTGTCCGAGGATGTGGCGAACCATGTTCGCAACCTCATCATGTCCGGGGAGGTTCGTCCGGGCGAGTTCGTTCGCCTCGACGAAACCGCAGCCGACCTCGGGGTCAGCGTCACGCCAGTTCGGGAGGCTCTGGTCGCGTTGCGCGGCGAGGGGATGGTCGAGTTGGTTCCCCACCGTGGCTATCTGGTATCGCCGCTCAGTCGCCAGGACATCGAAGACATCTTCTGGTTGCAGGGGCAGATTGCGGTCAAATTGGCGTTGCGGGCCGCTGACAAGATCACCGCTGACCAGCTTGCAGAGTTGGTCGAGCTCAATGCCGATTTACGGGCAGCGGTCGACGCGTCGGATGCTGCTGCGATCGAGCAGTGCGAATTCCAATTTCACCGCCTGATCAATCTTGCCGCGGGCGGGGCAAAATTGGCGTGGTTCCTGTTCGGTGCAATCCGCTACACCCCGGCGCGGCTGTACGCGACCGACGCGGGCTGGGGTGAGCTTGCGGTGTCGAGCCACGACAAGTTGATCGAGGCGTTCGAGAATCGAGACCTCGAGCAAGTGGACGCGCAGATGCGAGTTCAGTTCTCCGACGGTGCCGCTCGTCTGCTCGCCCACCTCGACAACATCGGCCTCTGGGACTGAGCTTCGAGTAGGGCCCTCAGGACGGCGGCATTGCCGGAGCGAGCAGGATCGCCGCACATTCGGCAACCAGTTCGTCTTCCGTGACGTCGATGTATCCGTCGAGCCATGCGCTCAGCGTTTGAGCGAGGCCGCCGACCAGGAAGGTTGCCGTCAGCGTCAGCTGGCCGCTGTCGCCGAGTCGGTAGAAGCTCTTGGCGTTGGCGGCGAGGAGACCGATGAATATCGTGGTCGACGCCCGGCGTTTCTCGACGAGGAGCGGGCTTGTGAGCGCGCTCGAGAAGAGTAGTCGCCCGCGCCTTGGGTCGCGGGCAACGGTGCGGACGATGTTGGCTATGGCCGCCACTGCCTTGTCTCGTTCGGCGTCGGCCGCGTCCACTGCTGCCTGGGTGGAGACGGCGATATCCGTGATGACCGTGTCGTACACCGCGGAGATCAGGGCGTCGCGGTCGGTGAAGCTCTCGTAGAAGTACCGGGCAGCTACACCAGCCTGTTTGCACACCCCACGCACCGTCAGTTCGGGTTCGGCTGATCCCATCAGTTCGAGCCCGGCTTCGATCAGCGTCTCGCGGCGCGCAGCGACGCGGAGGGCGCCGTCGACGCCACCGTACAAACGCGGTTGGTCATTCATGTAGACCATCTTGGCATCTCGAAGCTATTGACATCGTGAGGTTTCAGCGCTTCACTCATCTGAGAACACGCGTTCGCAGATATCCGACTCGAAGGGGTTAATGCCGTGACGGTGAGTAGAGATTCGATCGACATCGATGCTGAGGTCGAGAAGGCGATGTCCGGGTTGGGACTGTTGGCCGCCGGCGCAAACGTGATCATGCAACTTGCGCGCCCCGCGGTGGGTTACGGCGTGTACGAGAGCAAGGTCGAGACCGGCAGGTTGGACCGTCATCCGGTCAAGCGCACTCGCACAACGCTGACCTACCTGGCGGTGGCAAGCCTCGCCACCGAGGACGAGAAGAAGCAGTACCGGCGCGCAGTCAACGGAGCACACAAGTATGTCCGTTCGGACGAGAACAGTGCCGTCGAGTACAACGCGTTCGACCCCGAACTCCAGTTGTGGGTTGCTGCCTGCCTGTACCGCGGCTTCGAGGACGTCTACAAGGCACTGTACGGAGATCTCGACCCCGCAACCCAGGACGCCTTCTATCAGCGTAGTTCAAGTTTCGGCACCACCCTCCAGATGCGCCGCGACATGTGGCCGGTGGATCGAGACGCGTTCGAGGTCTACTGGAACGAGAACCTGAACAAGGTCAGCATCGACGACACGATCCGTGAGCACCTGTACGGGATCGCATCGGCTACTTTCACCCCGAAGCTGTTGCATCCCTTGGTCGGCCCGCTCAATCGCTTTCTCACGACGGGATTCCTGCCGCAATCCTTCCGGGACGAAATGCGCCTCCCGTGGTCCGAACGGAGGCAGCGCGGATTCGACCGATCGATGCGCGTCGCGGCGGCAGTCAATCGCGTTACCCCGAAGGTCATTCGCATGTTCCCGTACAACTTTTACCTGTGGGATCTGCGTCGTCGAATTGCCAAGGGGATTCCGTTGGTCTGACGGGACAGTCCACAGTTCAGACGAGGTTCTTGCTTCGCTTGATCCGGCGACGGAGGTCGCGCATCTGAATGGTGTTGCCTGCCTGTCGGATCGATCGAGGTATGAATCTGTTGACGAAGGACACGAAGATGAAGAGATGTTCGAAGCGTCGACGGTCGTCCTCGGTCCACTCGAGTCCGAGTTGGTCACGGTAGATCGGGGGAAGAAACCCGATTGTCAGAAATCGCAGCAGGTTTCGAAACACCAGGCGCAGTGGCCAGGCAATCATGCGTAAGTCGATCAGATCGTTCAGATACCGGCTGGTGCGTTCGTCGATGATCACACGTTCACAGCCGAGGTTCCAGTACCGTTCGAAATCCGCGCGCGTGGCCGGCCACATCTCTTCGGTAACCTGCAGAGTGGTTCCCAGAGTAGAGGCGGATTGGTAGAACGACTCCGCTTGTTCTTCGGACATCACACCGTGCAGCAACTGGTGACTGTCTTCGAATCCGATGAACAGGCAAGCCGCGACCCATAATTGGAGTTCACGGTTGAAGGCGTTGTACTTGACCGGGCTGTTTGCATCTGACCGTACGTGCCGGTGCACCGAGTTGACTGCTTCGCGGTACGCCAGACGCTCTTCCTCGTTACCCAGAATCGCGACAGTCAGATATTGCGTGGTGGTCCGCGCGCGTTTCCACGGATGTGCCGTCAGAGCGCCTGATTCGACCTTGCTTTCCATGACGCCGTACGCCACTTCCGGCCAGCCGAGTTGCAGGACGACGTTGGCGGCGGCGCCGGCAAACGACCAGAAGTCGAGCGCATCGGTGATGTGAGCAGGTTTCCTGGCCCACCGCCGGCGCAGGCCGGTGATGGTGATTCGCGTCTGATCGGTTCGAAGTGACGACTCGGTCTGTTCGGAATCCAGGTAATGAGTGGGCATCGACCCTCCTATTTCGTCTCTACGTTGCTGACGAGCCACTGGTCGTTCGATCGGACCATCGAGATGACCATCCGATACTTCTGCGCATTCCCTTGCGGCGCAGCAACATTTTTGGCTTCCTGATCGACGAACACCAGAACTGTTGCCGATGAACTGTCCATGGACTCGATACCTACGTGTGCCGCCGTAGCGGTTGCCTGCCCCTGCCCGCCGGCGACGACATCGCGCAGCGAATCGACCATGGTTCGGTAAGTGCCGGCAAACTCGTCGGTCGACATGGAGGCAATCGAGTCCTTGTTCGCGTCCAGATCCTGGTAATCGAAGGAAGACATGATGACCGAGTATTCGCGGGCAGTGTCGAGAGCTTCCTGGCGCAGAGTGTTGTCCTGGCTTTCCGAATACATCTGAAATCCCCACGCCGCCACTGCTGCGACCAGTGCCAGCGCCAATACGGCAGTCAGGGCGGTGCGCGGCGTCTTCAGGCGTCGCAGCAACGACGGACGGCCCGGCTGGTCACCCGATTCCTGCTCGGTCGTTTCCATCAGTGTGCTCTCAGCGGGTGCCATTTCCCAGTCCTTCCAACATCGATCTCCAATAGTTCAGTGCGTCTACGCCGGTCGGAATGAGAATGGGATCATCGACAACCGGCGGGCCGATCGGCGTGCCGGGGATGGTGGCATTCTGCAATCCGAGATCGTTCGGTCGCGGAGCATTTCGCGCTCCGCGTTGGACCAGATCATCGGCCGGTGGGCAGTACATCGCGAGGTTCGGGCTGGTGGGGGAGAGATCACCGACTTCGCGCCTGGGAGTGTCGTAGTTGCATACCGGTCCTTGTGTGGCGACCAGCGCAAAATCGGCGCGATCACCCTTCACGATCGAAGCCAGATCCGCGAGGCCTCGAGGGATCGTGACCAATCCCGTTTCCAGGGCATCCGTGCGGTCGGAGATGATCGGAGCAACTGTCACGAGATTGGCCAAGACGGCTCCAAAAGTGTTGTGGTACTGGTCGAACAACTGTTGTGCACTGCTCAACGCTGCCGGTGAATGATCGGTGAGATAGATCAGTACCGGCGCGTTGGAATCGAGTTGCTCGGTGAAGTTCTTGGCAGCCGACATCCCGCGGACAAACGAATCCGATTGTGTTGCCATGGAATCAACCAACGTCGAGGTGCGTGAGAGCAGCGCCGCGAGTTCCACGGACTGATCGTTCAACTGTGCGGACAGCGTCCCACCGTTCTCGATCATCGTGGACAGACTTGGGCCGAGTCCGTTGAACGAGTTTCCCAATTCGGTTCCGATGTCGCTGATCGCCTGCGGATCGAGACCCTCGAGCACATCCGACGCCTGAAGCATCAACTGGCTCATCTGAACCGGCTGTTGATCCGCCGGCATCGCGATCTCGTCGCCGTCCTGAAGGTAAGGTCCCTGATCGGTGTTGGGATAGATGTCCACGTTCTGAATTCCGGCGGCAGTTCCCATCGTCACTTTGGCAACACTGTCGGCGGGTATCTCGGCGTTTTCGTTGAGCGAGAGCTCTACGCGAGCGGAACGGGTACTCGAGTCGAGAGCAACCTCGCTGACCTTTCCCACCTGCACCCCGCGGTACGTGACCACCGTTCCCGCGGTCAGGCCGAAAGCGTCGGACATGGTGGCGTGAAGCCGGATGTGATCTCCGAAACCTTGTGGACCGACGACGTAGACGATGCCGAACGGAATGACGACGGCAGCGGTGAGCGCAAACAAGACAAGTTGCACGAGCGCAAGACGTTTCATCGTCGGCCTCCCTGCAGAAGATCGGTCAGAGTTCCGGGCGCCGCGATAGCTGCTGCGCCGCCGGTCATCCCACCGGTCCAGAGTTTGTCGATCGTGCCGGGAATGTCGAGGGCGCCGTCGAACATCAGGTAGTCGCCGCGCACCGCATAGGTGAAACTTTCGAGCATTCCGTTCATATTTGCCAGTGTCTGGCCCATCTCGGAGTTGAACGAATCGAGAGTCCCGACAACGGTCGACGCATCCTGGAGCATGCTGTCGAGCCCGCCCGGAGAGGAGTCGAGAATCGTGTTCGCGTTGACGGCGAGTTGAACCGTCGAGTTCAACAGGCTGGAAATCTGATCCTTCTGACCGACAAGAATCGACACCACCTGAGGGACGGAATCCAAATAGTTGTCGATGATCTCGCGTTGCCCGGCAAGCTGCGAGGAGACCCGAGCGGCGAGATCGACGGCCTCGTTGAACTCGTCCTGATGACTACTGGCTTCCGCCATGAGGGAGGTGAGAGTATCGGTCAGGGAGCGCACCTCACCGGACCGGCCGGAGAACGCAGTGTTGAGTTCCCTCACGACGGTATCGAGTTGGTCGATGCCGCTCCCGGTGAGAACTGTCCCGAGTGTCGCGAGTGCACTTTCCACCTGCGGGCCGATCTCGGTGCGGGACTCCGGAATGGTGTCACCGTCGCTCAACACCGAACTCGATGGTACTTCCGGCAGAAGTAGTCGAATGAACGGATTACCCAGCGCTGAGGGAAGTTCGACGGATGCTTCGACATTGTCCGGCAACTGAGTCGCAGTGTCCAGACTCAGACTCACCCGGGCTCCGACCACGTCTGCGGACAGTGCGGATACCCGTCCGATCACCTTCTGACCACTGCGGACGTCGGCTCCCAGAACAAGACCGTCAGCGCCCGCCAACTGCACTGCCACGGTGTACGCATCACCGTCTGCCGAGCGGCCCAACGGAAGATCCTGGATTCCGGCGCTGCAACCGCCGAACGCAAAGACCACCGCGCAACCAACACCGACTGCCGCGACTGCGGTGAGTATCCGAACAGACTGCCGCATCAGTTGCCACCTCCCGAGGCCACGCCGCCGGAAACCGCAGACGCGATTCCGAGCGGATCGGACGCACTGAGCGGGAAGGAAATGGGGTTGGTGAAGCCGGCACCGGTGCAGATCGGCAGCTTGTACGTCTCGCACAGCGGTTGCGCCACAGCAAATTGCGTCAGTGCTGTCGAGACATTGAGTCGAATACGTCCACGCTGATCGGGGCCGATGGTGCCGGACAGGTTTGCCATCATCAACGGCACAAGGTCCATGAATTCGGCGAGACCCGGTTGTTTTGCCGCCAGTACGTCGCCGAGGACCGCAACGTTGCCGGCGATGGCACCGACGTCGTCGCCGTGAGTGGTCATGAAGCGCTCCAGCTGATCGAACACTACCTGTAAATCCTGAAGTGGTTGGGAGATGTCCATGTTCTGGCTCGACCACTGATCACCCAATTGGCCCAAGTCGCCGACAAGTTCGTCGAGACTGACCTGCCGGGCGTCGAGAGCGGCCATCAAGGTGCTGAGGTTGTCGACGAGTGCGCCGATGTCTTCGGACCGAGCACCGACTACTCCCGTTGCCGTACTGAGGTTTCGGATTGCCATGTTGAACTGATCGCCCTGGCCCGCCCACCCGGCCGCACCGCGACTGACAAGATCCCCGAGATTGCCGCCGTCGCCGGCAAACGCTTCGGCCAAGGTGCTGACACTTCCCATCAAACCGTCGAAATCGATTGGGGAATGTGCGCGTTCGACGGGAATCTGATCGCCGTCTTCCAAAGTGTCTCCGCCGGTGTACGCCGGTCCGAGTTCGATGTGGCGATCACTGATCACCGAAGGATTGAGAACATACGCCGACGCATCTGCCGGAAGTTCCACGGACGTCGGCATGGACATCGCCACCCGAACCGATGTTCCTCGGGGCTCGACCGACGTGACTGTCCCGACGCCGACACCGAGAACTGTGACCTTGCTTCCCTCGTAGATCCCCCCGACGTAACTGAAATCGGCGTAGACGGTCTTCGACTGATCGGTTCGTCCGAAGATGTACCAGCCTGGCAGCGCGATCGCGAGGGTCACGACGAGCAGGGCAGTGACGGCTTTTCGTGGATTCACTTGCAGCCCTCCATGATGCCGAGCGCGCAGAGCAGATTGTCCGGGATCACGGCTGCCGGTGCGTTGACGTCGGTCCAGTCGCCCGTGCCGGTGGCGTCGGTGACCGAGCGCAACGCAGACGGAAGACGTGTCATCAGCAGGTCGATCTGATCGGCATTGTTCTTCAGCGTTGTGGTGACGGCGACCAGGTTGTCTGTCAGTGCTCCGAATTCGCCCTCGCGTGCGGTGAACGTAGTGGACAGCTTCGAGATGATGATCGTCAGGTTGTCGACGAGTTGAGTGAGGGCGTCCTTGCGCATGGCAAGTGTGCGCACGATGGTCTGAGCGTTTGCGGCCGTGTTCACTATCGAATCAGTCTGCGCCACAGCCATGTCCGACAGCTCTCGCGACATCGTCAGGATTTGGTCGATCTGCTCGCCGTTCTGTGCGAAGGCTGCGGAGGCACCACTGATTCCGGCCAGCGCTCGGCCGACCTGATCGGAGTCGGTCGGAATCACCTGCGAGAGAGTGTCCATCATCGACTCCATCGCTTGCAGATCTACGCCGGTTGCCGCGTGGGTTGCGTCGGCGCTGACGTCGTCGAGGCTGTACGGCACCGTTGTTCGCGAGAGTGGGATGACGCGTCCGTCGTTGTCGTCCACAACACCGGCAGGCACCACTTCGAGGTAACGCTTACCCAGGACGGTCTTGAGTCGGACGGTGGCGGTGCTCTGGTTGCCCAACGGTTGATCCTTGTCCAGGCGGAAGCTGACGATCACGTGGTCTCCGGCAAGTTCGATGGAATCCACCCGTCCGGCGGGAACTCCGGCTACGTACACCGGGTCGGTGTCGGAAAGGCCACTGGCATTGGCAAATTCAGCTGTGTATGCCGACGTTCGAACGTTGTACCAGAGTTTCGGAATACCCAGCGCGGCAGCCAGTCCGACCACCAGAACAAAGATCCCGAGGCTGCCCAACGCCAAAGCAGTTCCGCTGCCGCTCTGGCGACGGTCCCCTTTGAACAGAAAAAGCATGATGCCCACAAAAACGTCGATCAGCTTGACCAGAAACATCATGAGCACACCGGCGAATGTGTTGCGCCGAAGATGTTGGCTTCCACGTCCCCTGCCTTCAGTGTGAAATTGCACAGATAAAGATTGATGAAACTTCCGTAGCTGCCGATCCTGTTTGCGGCATCGGCAAACTGGGGGAGGTTCGCGACAAGTCGATTGAATTCGTCGGTGCTCGCAATCCAACCGGCGGTCACATTTTCGAGTTGCGCAACCGTCGTGCCGAAAGATCCGTTCGATCCGGTCATCAGCTGAGCCAACGACGAGACGGTGCGGTTTCCCTGGTCCAGAAGTGCGGCAAGTTGGTCGTTCTGTTCGACAACCGAGGTACTGAGATCGTTCAAACCGTCAAGGAGGCTGACCATTTCGGGTTGGCGATCGTCGACGGAGGTGAGGAGTGTGTTCATGTTCGTCAACAGTTGCGCAAAAACATCTTGGCGGTCGACGAGACCTGATGTCATGGCGGCGATCTGGTCGAGAAGCGCGGAGATCGCGCCACCTTGCCCGTTGAACGTTTCGACAAAACTCCGAGTGAGTGTGTTGACCTGCTCGGGTTGTAATGCGGCAAACAGTGGTTTGAAGCCGTTCATCAATGCGGTCAGGTTGATCGGGGGCGTTGTCTGCGTCAGCGGAACAGTCCCACCAGGTTCCAGCGTTCTCGCTGACACCGATGCTGGTCCCGATTGCGCACCGTCATTGTGAGTCAGTGCGAGGTAGCGGGCGCCCAACATGTCGCCGTAGCGGACGGTAGCCCGAACATCGGACGCGAGAGAATACTGCGATTCGATCTCCACGTCGACGATCGCTTTGCTTGTGCCACCACCGTTGTCGGCAAACGCGACCGAGTCCACCCTGCCGATCCGGACACCCGACATGGTCACCGGATTACCGGGATTCAAGCCCTCCACGTCCGTGAACTCGAACGAATAGGAAGCGGTGTCCCCACGAACCGGTACCGACAGCGTGTTTGCCACGAACGACGCGCACGCGAGTCCGGTGATACAGAACAGTGACAAGCGAACTACCTGAGCGGTCCGAATTTTCACGGAATACTCACCTCGTTTCCCCGGACCAACGGCCCCAACATGAGAGTTGTTGCGGGGTTGGGAGCGGTGGCCTCGCCGGCCGTGTTGTCGAGTGGCGTGTTGTCGAGTGGCGGGTTGCCGAGCAGCTGATCCTCGAGAATGAGAAGCGCTGAGGCTTCGTCAGCGCCACCGGTAACCGGCACCAGATTGGTGCCCGAACTCAGATTGGTACCCGAACACTGCGCGCCGCGCTCATCCACGTACTGAGGGCAATCCTCGCCTGTGTACGGAAGCGGATCGGCAAACGTGGGAACTGCTGTGATGTTGAATTTTCCGGTGGAGAATACCCGCGCACCGGCGGCACCGAAAGCGCCGGCATTGGCCAGAGTGGAGCGTAGGCCTTCGGGGTTGGCTGCTGTTGTTGCGAGTATCTTTCCGGTGGAGTCGATGACGGTGATGATGTTGCCGGTGTTCTCGTCGACAAAGTTGTCGAGCGTCGCGGCGAAGACCGCGGCCGCACTCATCGATCTCTCGAGGTTTTCCTGGTTGGCGACCATGCTGTTGGAGACTGACGTGGCCGCTGCAAGGGTGTCGAGTATGTCGGGAGTTGCGCGGTCCAATGCGTCGACAACCGACGTGAATTCCGGTGTCGAATCGAGGAATTGGTATGCCGCCGGTGTCAGCACTGACGAGGCGGCGCTGAGATTGTCGATAGTGGCACCGATTTCGGCGCCGTTCCCGTCCAAGGCCTGACCCAGCGCGGTCAGAGCGGTGTGCATTTTCTCGGGGCGCATCGCGGTGAGTACCGACACCAGTTCGGTGTACACGTCGTAGAGTGCGACGGCTTCGGGACCGGTGTCCATGGGGATGGTGTCACCCTGCGACAGCGTTGTCTGACTCTGGGCATTCGGATTGTCGACAAGCTGCATGTAGATGTCGCCGAAAAATGTCCGGGGTACTACTCGTGCCACGACGTCTGCCGGGATCTTCGACGCTTCACCGGTATCGATCTGCAGCTGCACCACTGATTCTGTAGTACCCGAATCGATGTCGCCGATGCGGCCGATATTGACCCCGTGGTATCGAACCGGGGCCTCGCCACTGATCAACCCGGCGTCGGCAGGAATCGCGACGTACACATCGGTGCTGCGTTCGAGATTGCCCGAGCCGCGCAACACCATGGCGACTGCGGCGACGACGGCTACCGCTATAGCCACCGCGCCGCGCAGTGCGTAGGCCATCTTGGTGCGCGTAGTAAGTCTGTCCACGGCTCAGACCCCCATTCCGGGGATTTGGGGAACCAGACCCCACAGGCCGAAAGTCATGATGACGTCGAGGATTCCGATCGCGAGGATTGCAGTACGGAGCGCGCGGCCGGCTGCCTGACCCACACCCGCCGGTCCACCGGAGGCGTAATATCCGTAGGCGCAATGCACCAGCGCGACAACGGCTGCGAAGACCACAGCTTTGAGACCGGAGTAGAGGAGATCCTGCGGGGAAATTGCGAGGTGGAAGAAGTAGTCGTACGTTCCGGCCGATGCGCCGTTGAAGAACACGACGACAAGTCGGGTCGACAGGTAGCTGGCCAGCAGGCCGATCATGTAGATCGGAATGACGCAGATCATTGCCGCGATCACCCGAGTGCCGGCGAGGAACGGGATGGATCTGATCGCCATCGAGTCCAAGGCGTCGATCTCATCGGAGATGCGCATAGCGCCGATCTGCGCAGTAAAGCCCGTTCCGACCTTGGCGGCCAACGCAATTGCAACTACAACCGGCGCAAGTTCACGTGTGTTGGCAACGGCCGACAGCATTCCGGACAGTGAGGTCATGCCCACGAGTTCGAGTCCTCGATGCATTTCGACACCCAGCATCATTGCGGCTGCCAGGGACATCGCGAACACGATGCCGATAGTTCCGCCGCCCGACAGCAGCGAGTTCGTGCCGAAGCTGACTTCGCTGATCTGGCCGAGTACATGCTTGCGATACTTGGTGAGGGCAAACGGAATTGACGCGACTGTACGGACGTAGAACGTCACATGCTGACCGAGCGACACCAAACCGTCGGCAGCGGTCCGCAGCGGTCTGCTTGCCTGGTGTGCTCTGATCCGTAGATCGACGAGCGACATCAGAATTCACCGACTGCCGGAACTATGACGGTGTACAGCGCGGACAGAACCGTGTTGGCGATGAAGACCAGAGCAAAGGCGATGACCACGGCTTCGTTCACGGCATCGGCGACGCCGCGCGGGCCGCCCTTGGCGTGGAGTCCTTTGAAGGTGGCGACCAAAGTCGAAGCGATACCGAAGATCGCGGCCTTGACCAAGGCCATGACAAAGTCGGATGACCGGCCGTACTGGCTGAACGTCGCCATGAATGTTCCGGCAGGCAGATGCTGAACGTAGATGTGGTAGAGGTAGCACGCAATCACTCCGCCGAACGTGACCATGGAACATAGTGCCAGGGAAACAACTACCGCTGCAACCAATCTCGGAGCAACAAGACGCTCGATGACGTCGATACCCATGACTTCCATGGCGTCGATCTCTTCGCGGATCTTCCGTGAACCCAGATCGGTACAGATTGCCGATCCGGCAACCCCTGCCATCATCAGCGCGCACACCAGCGCTGCGGCCTGACCCACGATGATGAACGCGACAACTGCACCGGAGTAACCGCCTGCGCCGATTCGCCCCGCGAGCTCACCGACCGACACCGCGATGAAGACGCCGATCGGGATCATGAGCAGCAGGGACGGACCGGTGCTCACCCGGCCGATGAACAGCGTTTGAGTTATCGTCTCGTGCAACGAGAGCCGCCTGCGGATGATGGCCGTGAACAGGCCGAACAGTGCCTGCACCGAGAATCCGATCAGGTAGCCGCCCTCGAGCGCTACGTCTCGTACCGGGCCTTTCGAGGCTGGCAGTTCGTACGTCACCTGGTTCTATTCCTTTGCAGCTCAAGTTCTTTCATTGAAGATGTCGAGTGTGTTCAGGCGTCGAGACGGGCCGACGTGCAGGGGTGCGATCGTGGCGGATTATGTGTGAATCATTTCACAGCAACTCGCGTGCGGCAATAGTTATGTGAATGGGAATTCTTCTCAGAACTTGTCTGGTTGGCGACGGAAACTTGATATAACTACAGTTGAAAGCTGCATCTTCGAGTGCGTGCACGGTAGGTGCGCGCAAGATGTGTACGACTATTCTCGATACGGAAGCAGGCCGGAGACAGTGACAACAAGAGACCTGAGGGTTGCTCCGGCCGTCGGTCGGAGTCGTGCGGTCGAAGCAAAGAAGAGACCGAAAGACCGCAAGGCACAAATTGCGGCCGCAGCGGCAATCGCCTTCAGTGAGCGCGGCTACCACGGTGTCAGTGTCGAAGACATCGCGTCGTCGGTGGGCATCTCGCCCTCGGCTCTCTACCGCCATTTTCCGAAGAAGTACGCACTGTTTCAGTATTCGGCGCTGTCGTTGATGGAAGCGCTCACCGAGGCTCTCGATGCGGTGGAGAGCAGCGGGCACGATGCCGATCGGCTTCCGCGCGATCTGCTGGCTGTAATCCGAACCACGATCAGCAATCGCCGGACCGCGGGTATCTACCGTTGGGAGAGCAGGTTTCTCGAACCATCAGACAAAGCGGTGATTCGCGAGCATTCGATTCTGATCAATCGCCGGGTGGGTGCCCATTTGTCACCGTCGGACACTCCGGTCAGTGAGCGCGACGCAAGGCTTGTGGTGGCCGCGATGTTCAGCGCGATCGGAAGCATCACGGCCCACAATCTCGTATTGCCGCAGAAGACAATTGAACGCATCCTGCTGAGTGCATGTGTGGCGATAGATCAGGCGAGATTTGCGCGAGGTCGCCAGGACAATCCACAAAGCCGCCGCTCGGTGCTTGCGCCGCTGGGGGACAACAAGCGGGAGCGTCTACTGCATGAAGCGGTGCGGCTCTTCGACTCCCATGGCTACCACGACGTCAAGATCGAAGAGATAGCTGCCGCAGCTGGTTTGAACGCGTCCGGCATGTACCGATACTTCCCGAGCAAAGCCGACCTTCTCTCCGCCATCTTCTACCGGGCTGCAGATCGCCTGGACGTCGCTACGGTGTCGGTGCTGGACGCGTCGGATTCACCGGCCGAGGCACTGACATCACTGTCGTTGATGTATGTCGACTTGTCTTTTGCGCAACACGAGTTGATGTCCATCTACTTCTCCGAGATGCACAATCTGTTGCCCAGTCATCGAAATGACTTGAAGAGTCGGCAAAAACTCTACGTGGTCGAATGGGCGCGATTGCTCCGTGAGATCCGACCGGAGCTCACGGAGCCCGAGAGCATGTTCGTCGTGCATGCTGCGCTGAACGTGGTTCCCGATGTCGGCCGTCTGCTCGGATTCGATCCTGGGCCGGAGAATGTGTGGAAAGTTCACTGCTTGGTTTCGGCAGTTCTGTTCGGTGGACCAGCGCAGCGGTGATGCGTCAGTTGAAGACGACGAGCCAGACGGCGATGTAGTGGCAGATTGCCGCGACGACCGTTGCGGCGTGGAAGAACTCGTGATGTCCGAACGTCGTGGGCCACGGGTTCGGCCATTTGGTGGCGTAGAGAATTGCTCCGACGCTGTAGAGGATTCCGCCGACGAGTAACAGCACCATCGGCGCGACGCCAACCTGGTGGGTCATCTCACCGGCGACGGGCACGATGGCCCATCCCAGAATCAGGTACAGCGGCACACCCACCCACTTAGGGGCTGTCGGCCACAGCATCTTGAGCGCAACGCCTGCGAGTGCACCAGCCCAGACGACCGCAAGGACGACAGTGCCGGTCTCGCTGGGCAAGCCCAGCATCGCAAACGGTGTGTAGCTGCCCGCGATGAACAGGAAGATCATCGAATGGTCGGCGCGCTTCATCCAGATGCGGGCGTCGACGGTTTTCCAGTGGATGCGGTGATAGGTCGCGCTGATGCCGAAAAGGCCACAGATGGTGATGCTGTAGATCGCCGTGGCCAAGGCCGCCTTGGCTCCGACTTGAGCGCCCGCCACCGCGACGAGAACGATGCCCGCTACGACGGAAACGCAGAGTGCCCACAGATGGATCCATCCGCGCATGCGTGGTTTGACCGGAAGTGCATCCAACCCGAGTGCTGTCATCGTTTAACTCCTTTCGGCAACGCTGCCAGAACCTACGGTACCGTAGGTTACGTGTCAGTAGCATAACCTACCTGCAGCTTTTCGACGCGCCCATAAAGCGTGACGGCGCTCGCAAGTGGGGACAAGGTCCCGGCGTAGTCTTTGTCACCATGGTGATGTCACGGTGAAGGTGCGCGGACTGCTGTACAGCATCTACGAGCGACGGCTCTTGAAGCATTTGGATGGACTCACCCATCCGAGGCACGTCGCGGTGATGTGTGACGGTAACCGACGCTGGGCGCGCGAGAACGGTTTCACGGACGTCAGTCACGGGCACCGGATGGGCGCACTCAAGATCTCCGAACTGCTCGACTGGTGCGATGCCGCCGGAATCGAGATGGCAACGATCTACCTACTCTCCACCGAGAATCTGCGCCGGGACCCCGAAGAGTTGGACACACTCCTCGAAATCATCACCGATGTGGTCGAGGAGATTTCCGGGCCGAGCAAGAACTGGAGCGTGCAGATCGTCGGCGCTCTGGATCTGTTGCCGGCCGAGCAGTCGCGGCGCCTTCGTGATGCCGCGGACGGAACCGAAGGCCGCACCGGAACTCACGTCAACATCGCGATCGGATACGGCGGCCGCCAGGAGATCGCCGACGCCGTTCAGTCGCTGCTGAGTGAGAAGCTCAGCCAAGGACTCAGTGGCGACGAACTGGTCCAGGCGATCACCGTCGACGGTATCGACAGTCACCTCTATACGTCAGGTCAGCCCGATCCCGACCTGGTGATCCGCACGTCGGGGGAGCAGCGGCTTTCGGGATTCCTGTTGTGGCAGAGTGCCTATTCGGAAATTTGGTTCACCGAGGCGTACTGGCCCGAGTTCCGCCGGGTCGACTTCCTCCGGGCCCTGCGTGACTATGCGGCAAGGCACCGCCGGTTCGGCGCCTGAGCGAAATCAGAGCTTGCGCAGGCGCAGTCGGTTGATCGTGTGATCGGAGTCCTTGCGCAACACCAGCGTTGCTCGCGGACGGGTGGGGAGGATGTTCTCCACCAGGTTCGGTTGATTGATCGAGTTCCAGATGTCCTTGGCGGCGCTGGTCGCGTCGCGGTCCGATAGTCCCGAGTAGTGGTGGAAGTGCGCGTTCGGGTCGGCAAACGACGTTTTCCGTAGTGCCAGGAACCGTTCGATGTACCAAGCTTCGATGTCCTCGATCCGGGCATCGACGTAGATGGAGAAGTCGAACAGATCCGAGACCATCAGACGCGGACCGGTCTGCAGCACGTTGAGGCCCTCGATGATGAGGATGTCGGGCTGACGGATCAGGTGGAATTGGCCGGGGATGATGTCGTACAGAGTATGCGAATAGACCGGGGCCGCTACCTCTTCGGCGCCCGATTTCACCTCGGTCACGAATCGCAGGAGTTTGCGGCGATCGTAGCTCTCGGGAAAACCCTTGCGGTGCATCATGCCCCGACGGTGCAGTTCTTTGGTGGGGTACAAGAACCCGTCGGTGGTGACAAGATCGACGCGGGGGTGATGGTCCCATCGGGCCAGGAGTGCTTGCAGCACACGGGCCGTCGTGGATTTGCCGACAGCCACCGAACCGGCCACGCCGATGACGAAGGGAACTTGTCGATCGGGATGTTTCTCGCCGAGGAACGTTGCGGTAGCGGCAAACAGTCGCTGCCTTGCGGCAACCTGTAGGTGGATCAGTCGAGCCAGCGGGAGGTACACCTCGGCAACTTCCTCGAGGTCGATCTGCTCACCGAGGCCGCGGAGGCCGTACAGTTCGTCCTCCGTCAGGACGAGAGGAGTCGACTTACGCAGTGTGCGCCACTGCTTACGGTCGAACTCGACATACGGGCTGGATTCGCCGGCGCGTGCCATCAGCGCAGCTCGCCGGTGCCGAGGAACTGTGATGCCGTTGGTACGGGCGAAGCGTGCGAGCAAGCCAGGCGCGAGTGCGCACGATCCAAGTGCATAACCGAATTGTGCTTGGTGCCACGTAAGGAGTTGTCGTCGGGTCGCATTCCGGGCGCGGGCGCTAGGCTTGTGCCTTATGGATCCAGACTCGCTCGTTCGCCGATATCTGCTGCTGGGACTAGGTTTCGATCGACTCGAGGAAGGGTTTGTCGACGCGTTCACCGGCGATCCGGCACTCCGTCAGCAAGTTGAAAATGCAACGAAGCCCGATCCGGGCGTACTCGCCCGCACCGCTCGAGAGCTTCGCGCCGAGTTGCCGGCAAGTGGTCTGAACGCCGAGCGGGCTCACTTCATCGACGTTCACCTACGGGCTCTCGAATGCTCCGGCCGCAAGTTCGCGGGCGAGGAGATCGGGTTTGTCGACGAGGTCGAGGCCTACTTCGACGTGCGAATTTCGAAGGGAAACGAAGACGCCTACGGCGATGCTCACCACCTGATGGGTGAGGTGCTACCAGGCCCGGGAACGCTGGTGGAGCGCGTGCAGGCACATCGCAAGGCCGACGAGATTCCGGCTGCGAAACTGGCCGAGTGCGTCGACGCGATGTCGAGTGCCCTGCGTGATCTGGTGCGTGGCACGTTCCCGCTGCCGGCGTCGGAAACCGTCGAATACGAAGTGGTGGGGGACAAGCCGTGGTCCGGGTTCAACTACTACCTCGGTGACTATCGCTCCAAAGTTGCGATCAATTCCGATCTCCCGCAGTTCATGGCGAATCTGCCGAGACTGATTGCCCACGAGTCGTATCCGGGCCATCACACCGAACATTGCCGCAAGGAAGCCGGATTGGTGGGTGCCGGGCAACTCGAGCAGACGCTCTTCCTGGTGAACACGCCGCAGTGCCTCATGGCAGAGGGCCTGGCGGATTTGGCACTCGAAGCGATAGTCGGCCACGACTGGGGACTATGGGCGCAGGAGATCTACGCGGATCTGGGGCTGGCATTCGACGGAGAGAAGGCCCAGCAACTGTCGGCGGCATCGGGCCAGCTGATCAGTGTGCGGCAGGACGCTGCGCTGATGCTGCACGACGAGGGACGCAGCCACGACGACGTTGCCGGATTCCTCGAGCGGTGGTCACTGTCGACGCCGGAGCGGGCACGGCAATCGCTGCGATTCCTGTCCTCCCCGTTGTGGCGGGCGTACACCAGCACGTACGTCGAGGGATACCGGTTGCTCGGTGGGTGGCTCGATCAGGCTGCAACGCCAGCCGACCGCACAGACCGATTCCGGCGTCTGTTGGACGAGCCGCTGGTGCCGAGCTCACTGCGTTCGGCACCGGGTGGAGACACGTCGGGTGACCTTCGTAGACTGGACACATTCGATCCCGCATCCACCTTGGAGATTCCTCGATGACCGCTGTGCCTGGCTCCGACGTCAACTCTGCACCACTCGCCGAACTCGACCCCGAGGTCGCCGAAGCTATGGCGGGTGAATTGGCTCGTCAGCGCGACACTCTCGAGATGATCGCGTCGGAGAACTTCGTCCCCCGCTCGGTTCTGCAGGCTCAGGGCAGTGTCCTGACCAACAAGTACGCCGAAGGCTACCCGGGACGCCGTTACTACGGTGGCTGCGAGAACGTCGACATCATCGAGGACCTCGCGCGTAACCGCGCCAAGGAACTCTTCGGCGCCGAGTTCGCCAACGTGCAGCCGCACTCGGGCGCACAGGCCAACGCTGCGGTTCTGATGGCTCTGATGAACCCGGGCGAGAAGCTGCTCGGCCTCGACCTCGCTCACGGTGGTCACCTCACGCACGGCATGAAGCTCAACTTCTCCGGCAAGTTGTACGACGTCGCGTCCTACGGCGTCAGCAAGGAAGATCACCGCATCGACATGGACGAGGTGCGTTCCATCGCCCTCGCCGAGAAGCCCAAGGTCATCGTCGCCGGTTGGTCCGCGTACCCGCGTCAGCAGGACTTCGCAGCCTTCCGTGCCATCGCCGACGAGGTCGGCGCGTACCTGTGGGTCGACATGGCGCACTTCGCCGGTCTGGTTGCAGCAGGTCTGCACCCGTCGCCCGTCCCGTACGCCGACGTCGTGTCCTCCACCGTCCACAAGACCCTCGGTGGCCCGCGCTCCGGTCTGATCCTGGCGAAGAAGGAATGGGCCAAGAAGCTCAACTCCGCAGTCTTCCCCGGCCAGCAGGGTGGACCGCTCATGCATGCCATCGCAGCCAAGGCCGTCACCTTCAAGATCGCTGCCGGTGAAGAGTTCAAGGACCGTCAGGTACGCACCCTCTCCGGCGCCCGCATCCTCGCCGAGCGTCTCGGCAACAAGGACGTCGCAGATCAGGGCATCAGCGTTCTGACCGGTGGCACGGACGTTCACCTCGTTCTCGTCGACCTGCGCAACTCCAAGCTCGACGGCCAGCAGGGTGAGGATCTTCTGCACGAGGTCGGCATCACCGTCAACCGCAACGCAGTTCCGTTCGATCCCCGCCCGCCGATGACCACGTCAGGTCTGCGTATCGGTACCGCAGCCTTGGCTACTCGCGGATTCGGCGACGCCGAGTTCACCGAGGTCGCCGACATCATCGGCACCGCCCTCGCCGGCGATGCCGATCTGGTTGCCCTGCGCGCCCGCGTTGCCAAGCTCGCTCTCGACGTCCCGTTGTACGACGGACTCGAGGACTGGGGCTTGCTCAGCAAGAACGTCTAAGCAGTAGTTCCCGACAGCCCGGTACCCGTTGTGGTGCCGGGCTGTCGGCGTTCTTACGGCGCCTACGATGGGCCAATGGCTCAGTCTCGGACAGTTGCATTGGCACTCGGTTCCGGTGGCGCGCGAGGCTACGCCCACATCGGTGTCATCCAGGTGCTCGAGGAACGTGGCTACTCGATAGTCGGGGTGGCAGGTTCGTCGATGGGCGCGTTGATCGGCGGCTTGTACGCAGCTGGGAAACTCGATGAATTCACCGAGTGGGCGACGACGCTGAAGGCCCGCGATGTTGTTCGGTTGCTCGACGTATCGGTGTCGGCACCCGGGGCGATCCACGCGGAGAAGGTACTCGGGCGGGTTCGAGAGATCCTGGGCGAAACGTGCATCGAAGACATGCGCATCCCGTTCACCGCCGTGGCCACCGACCTGGCGGCGGGTAGGTCTGTGTGGTTTCAGCACGGGCCGGTCGACGCCGCGATTCGTGCGTCCATCGCTATCCCCGGAGTCATCACTCCCTTGGTTCTCAACGGCCGGGTGCTGGTGGACGGCGGCATCCTCGATCCGCTTCCCGTCGCGCCGACGCTCTCGATTCGTGCAGACCTGACGATCGGTGTCAGTTTGGGCGCCGACGCCCGTGAGAATCGAACGCCCGCGCGGGTGGGTACGGAGCCACGGCCCGTCGACGAGTGGGTCGGCCGATTCAAACGGGGGACCGCCCAGTTTCTCGATCGGGAGACAGTGAAGTCTGTGGTGTCTCGATTCGGTGGTCACTCGACGGGCCTGGGTCTTGAAGAGGTGGGCCTGGATGGGGTGAGTGTGGACGAGGTGAGTGTGGACGAGGTGAGCCTGGACGAGGGAGTCGTCGATACGGGTCGTGATATCGCTCCGAAGATCGGGCGTTTGGAGATCATGGGTCGTTCACTCGAGGTCGTGCAGTCCGCGCTGGCCAGGTACCAGCTCGCCGTGTATCCACCGGACATTCTTATCCAGGTACCCCGCAAATCGGCCAGGAGTCTCGACTTTGCGCGGGCTACCGAGATGATCGCGATCGGTCGGGCTTTGACCGAGTCGGCGCTCGATGCCGAGGATTTCTGAGCTCACGCGTCGATAGTGCGGACGGCGTCGACAAGCACCTCTGTGGCGGTAAATGACACGAGTGGCATTTTGTAACCTGGCGTTCACGCATTGTGTGTCGGAATTCGTGGCGGGATGGCCCGAAGCACAGTACCGTCGGCAGTATCGAGTAGCGCAGAAGTTACTTGTGCGGGAGGTTCTGATCGTGACTGAAACATTCAGTGCGAGGGGGCCGGCGCCCGGCCCTCGTGTCACCTGACACAAGAGCCGACCGGTCCAGCGAGAACTAGTTTGTGCGGCGTAGCGCAGACCTAGGAGCCCACCGTGACTGCATCACGCTCCGTTTCTGCCCACTCGGTTCCGGGCAGTATTTCAGCCGGTAATTCAGCCGGGAGTCATTCGGTAGATGCACTTCGCACGTATGTCTTGGATACGTCGGTCTTACTGTCCGATCCGTGGGCCGTCACCAGATTCGCCGAGCACAATGTGGTTCTGCCCCTTGTTGTGGTCAGTGAACTCGAAGGCAAGCGACATCATCACGAACTGGGATGGTTTGCGCGAGAAGCACTCCGCATGCTCGACGACCTCCGGATCGAATACGGCCGGCTCGACCGTCCGGTGCCGATCGGTAGCGAGAACGGTACCTTGCAAGTCGAACTCAATCACACTGATCCCGCAGTACTCCCCGTCGGATTCCGCACGGACAGTAATGATTCGAGGATACTTGCCTGCGCGCTCAATCTTGCGGCCGAAGGCAAAGATGTAGTCCTGGTCAGCAAAGACATTCCGCTCCGAGTCAAAGCGGGCGCCGTGGGGCTTCCCGCCGACGAGTACCACGCGCACGACGTCGTTCCCTCCGGGTGGACCGGTATGACTGAGTGTGATGTCGCGTCGACGGACATCGACGAACTGTTCTCCGAGGGCTTTCTCGATCTCGAGGAGGGGCGAGATCTGCCGTGTCACACCGGGGTTCGGCTGCTCGGCGGTTCGTCCAGTGCCTTGGGGAGGGTGACACCGGACAAACGGATTCAGCTTGTCCGCGGTGAGCGTGAGGCATTCGGTCTGCACGGCCGCAGCGCCGAGCAGCGGATTGCACTGGAACTGCTGATGGACGAAAGCATCGGAATCGTCTCTCTCGGCGGCAAAGCGGGTACCGGAAAGTCGGCGCTGGCCTTGACCGCGGGACTCGAAGCGGTACTCGAGCGTCGAAGCCAACGCAAGGTGGTGGTCTTCCGGCCACTGTATGCCGTTGGCGGACAGGAACTCGGATATCTCCCGGGCAGCGAGAGCGAGAAGATGGGCCCGTGGGCTCAGGCCGTCTTCGACACACTCGACGGGTTGGCGTCACCCGAAGTTCTCGAAGAGGTCCAAGCCCGGGGGATGTTGGAAGTCTTGCCGCTCACGCACATTCGTGGACGTTCTCTGCACGATTCGTTCGTGATCGTCGACGAGGCGCAGTCCCTCGAACGAAATGTGTTGCTGACGGTGCTTTCTCGACTCGGAACCGGATCGCGAGTGGTGTTGACGCATGACGTCGCGCAGCGTGACAACCTGCGAGTCGGCCGCCACGACGGTGTTGCCGCCGTGATCGAAAAGCTGAAGGGGCATCCACTGTTTGCGCATATCACGCTCACTCGAAGCGAGCGTTCGCCGATCGCCGAGTTGGTTACCGAAATGTTGGAGGAGTTCGGACCGACTCCCTGAGAATAGTTCTCCCCGTGCGGCATTCTTGCCGCACGGGGAGTGGCTCAGTTCTCCAGCGGTCCCAATTCCGCGTTGAGGACTTCCTGGACAACGCGCATAGCAGCGAGTCCGGCCGGGGCGCCGCAGTACGCGCTGGCATGTATCACTGTTTCGACGATCTCGGTGCGCGTCAAGCCATTTCGCAAAGCGGCACGGACGTGGCCTTTCAGTTCGTTCTCCGCCCGCAGGGCGATCAGCATTCCCAGATTGATCAGGCTGCGACTGCGTCGATCGAGGCCGGGACGCGTCCACACAGATCCCCACACATTGGCCGTCACGAAGTTCTGCAATTCTTCGCTGTCGGTTCCGCGGGTGCGCTCGAACGCTGCGTCGACAAAATCGGCACCCATGACTTCTGTGCGCACGGCCAGTCCGGCGTCGAAGGAATCGGATGTGTTGTATTCGGTCATCGGGCGAGTGCTCTCTTCCGGCAGGTGTTGTCAGGCCGGAGCCAGCCTACTGCGAGAGCCGATACCCAACACCGCCTGCCCGATCGCGGTCACCACACCCCACGCAACGTCGCGCAGCGAGAAGTAGTCCCGCCACACGGCGATCTTGCCGTCGCGTAATTCGAAAGTTCCACACACCCAGAACTCGATGCGCAGTGGTCCGACGGTCAGGATGTCGGTGCGTTCGGTGAGGACGGTGAACTCGTCGCCGATGATGTGATGCATGTCGGCCTCGAACTTGAGTGACGGCTTCGTGACCATTCGAAGCGCCCGGACCACGGCATTTCTCCCGCGCAACGTCGGCAGCGAGACGTTCTGCCAGATGATGTCCTCGGTCATCAACTCGGCGGCGCCGTCCACATCGAAATCGGTGAGGGCGCGGAACATCTTTCGAACTGTGGTGACCGAATCAGTGTTCATCGAAACCCCTGTTCATCACGAGCCTGTGTTCATTCGGTGCTCTGACAAATGTGCCCAAACCGTCGCTGTCGAAGTATTCCAAGGTTAGCGAGTTTCCGTCGAATATGGCTCGGGATGGTTCTGTTCGATCGACTATCTGGGAGATCCCGTGAGGTCAGCTACCGAATCCGGTGAACTCGAGTGATCCCAGGGATCCTGTGGTGGGTTGTTCGGGTGTGATCGGGGCCTCGGCGACATTGACGGTAACGACAAGGGTCAGGTCGGGATTGACGCCGTTGGTGGCGTTGAGGGTGAACGTGTAAGAGCCTGCAGCGGCGGGTGTTCCGGACAGTGTTCCGTTAGTGAAAACCATGCCGGTGGGCAGTTTTGCCGGGTCGATCACTGTGATGGTGGGGGCAGGGTTACCGGTGACGGTGAATTCACGGGTAAGTGCTGTTCCGGCAACAGCATCGAGCGTCACGGGTCCGGCATCGGTGAACATCGGGGCGGCGGGTGCTGCTGCGACGATGAGAGTGGCGTTGAGCGTTGCCGGATTTCCGACGCCGTTGGTGGCGCTGACCGTGAAGGGGAACGATCCTTCGGTGGTGGGTGTTCCGGTCAGAGCCCCAGTTTCACTGAGCGTGAGTCCGGCCGGGAGTCCGGTGGCGGTGACAACGGGGGTGGGGTTTCCGGTGGTGGTGAACGCGTGGGAGATTGCTGTTCCGGCAATACCGTTTACGGTGACGGGGCCCGCATCGGTGAACGCAGAAGCGGTTGCAGTTTTCAATGCCAATGAACGGTTGCCGCCGCCGGCGATGGCGGTGTAGCCGGTACCGGTCGGGGCGGGAAGCTGCCCACCACCGCTGCTTCCCCATTCTGCGATGGTGCCGTCGGCAGTCAAAGCCAGTGAATGGAAGTCGCCGCCACCGATGGCGGTGTAGCCGTTGCCCCTTGGGACGGTGCCTAACCCGTTGCCACTTTGTCCCCAGGTTGTGATCGTGCCGTCGGCGGTCAACGCCAACCCATGGAAACCTCCTGAAGCAATAGTGGTGTAGCCGTTACCGGTCGGAGTGTTGGTCTGACCTTCGTAGTTGTATCCCCAGCCGACGATGGCGCCGTCGGCGGTCAACGCCAACGAATGAAGGCTGCCGGCTGCGATGGCTTTATAGCCGTTGCCAGGAAGCGTGTCGGCCTGTTTCCAGTAGTTGTAACCCCAGCCCACGACGGTGCCGTCGGCGGTCAACGCCAACGAATGGTAACCGCCGGCCGCGATGGCTTTGTAGCCGTTACCAACTGGGATGTTAGCGAGTTGCCCGAGGCTGCTGGCTCCCCAAGCCACGATGGTGCCGTCGGCGGTTAAGGCCACTGAATGAAAGGCGCCGACGGCGATGGCTTTGTAGCCGCTGCCGGCCGGGATGTTGTCGAGTTGACCGTCATTGTTGTTCCCCCACCCCACGATGGAGCCGTCGGCGGTCAACGCCAACGAATGGGAGTAGCCGGCCGCGATGGCGGTGTAACCGCCTCCCGCCGGGAAGTTGTCGAGCTGCCCGTTGTCGTTGTTTCCCCCTACCCCGTAGCCCCAACCTGTGATTGTGCCGGGATCGGTGACCGGCACACCTTCCGCCGCGGCAGTGGTCGCAGCGGCGAGGGCGAGTGCTCCAGCGGCAATGAGAGCGGTGAGCCCTCGCAGTCGTCTGCCTCGGTGAGGTCTGTGACGGTGATCGAGTGGTGCCATCGTGGTGTGCCTTTCCTGGCGGATTCCGCCGGGAGGGCGGTGCGGCCACGGTTAGTGACCACGCAGTGACGATAACGGGCGGGGAGGCACAAAACGCCCATTTTTGCTGGCCATTTTAGGCCAGAGGGCATTGATGGCCGAAAATGGCCTTCTTGTGCCGAGCTGTGAACAGCGCGCCCCACGCGGCCCAAGGCAAGCATTTGAATCAGTGCGAATTGAATGTGCCGGTGCGGAATTAGCCCGCGGTGATCCGTTGTTGAGGCATGCAGCAGTCGCGGAGTGTCGCGACACTCGACGAAGGAGCACAAGAATATGCGCATCGGAATAATCGGAGCTGGTCAGATCGGTGGAACGCTTACCCGCAGGCTGACCGCGCTTGGTCACGACGTGCGCGTCTCGAACTCTCGGACGCCCGACACTCTGGCAGACCTCGAGGCGGAAACCGGTGCAAAAGCGGTACTGAACACCGAAGCCGCCGAAGGTGCAGACCTGGTGATCGTGAGCATCCCGCAGAAGAACGTCGTGGACCTTCCCGCCGGCATTCTCGCGGGCGCTGCCGACGGCGCTCCGGTGATCGAGACCAACAACTACTACCCGCAGCAGCGAGACGGATTGATCGCCGCAATCGAAGACGGTCAGGCAGAAAGCGATTGGGTGCAAGAGCGCCTCGGAGTTCCGGTCTTCAAGGCATTCAACGGAATCTGGTGGAAGCACCTGCTCGAGAAGGGTCTACCGGAAGGGTCGAGCGGCCGCATCGCGCTCCCCATCGCCGGTGACGACGAGCTGAAGAAGCAGGTTGTCTTCGACCTGATCAATCAGCTCGGCTTCGACCCCGTCGACGCGGGCACCATCGAAGACTCCTGGCGCCAGCAGCCGGGAACTCCGGTCTACGGCAAGGATTTTGGTCGCGACGCTACGTTGAAGGCGCTGGCGGAGGCAACTCCCGAGCGCACGGACGAGTGGCGAGCTGTCGCGGAGTGACTGACTGACCTGTGCCTCGCGGCGGTTCCCGAATGCGGAGCCGCCGCGAGGCCGGTGGGTTAGTCCTTGACCTTCGCCATCGCGAGAACGTCGAGGCGTTTGTCGAGTTCGGCTTCGCTGAGCTTGTCCGGAACCAGTCCGCGCTCGAGCACAACCTGCCGAATCGTCTTTTTCTCCTTCAATGCTTGCTTGGCAACGGACGCGGCTTCCTCGTATCCGATAGCCGAGTTGAGTGGCGTCACGATGGACGGCGAGGATTCGGCAAGGGTCTTGAGGTGTTCCTCGTGCGCAACCAAACCGCTGACACACTTGTCCGCAAACAACCGAGAAACGTTGGCCAGCAACGTGAATGACTCGAGTAGATTACGTGCCATCATCGGGATGTAGACGTTGAGTTCGAAAGCGCCGGCAGCGCCGCCCCACGCGATGGCTGCGTCGTTTCCGATCACCTGTGCGGCTACCTGCGTAACAGCCTCCGGCAGAACCGGATTGACCTTGCCCGGCATGATCGAGCTACCCGGCTGCAAGTCGGGGAGCGCTATCTCGCCGAGGCCCGTCAACGGTCCCGAACCCATCCAGCGAATATCGTTGGCGATCTTCGTCAGAGAGACCGCGATGGTGCGCAGGGCGCCTGACGCTTCCACCAGTCCGTCGCGGGCAGCCTGCGCCTCGAAGCTGTTCTTTGCCGGGGTCAATGCGTCGATGCCTGTCGACTTGACCAGTTCTGCAACAACTTTGGGCCCGAATCCGTCCGGCGCGTTGAGTCCGGTACCTACTGCGGTGCCGCCGATCGGTAGTTCGCCGAGTCGGGGGAGCGTTGCCTTGATTCGTTCGATGCCTGCCTCGATCTGGCGGGCGTAACCGCCGAACTCCTGGCCGAGGGTCACCGGAACTGCGTCCATCAGGTGGGTGCGTCCGGACTTGACGACGGACTTCCACTCCGCGGACTTCGCGGCGAGTGCAGCGTGCAAATGCTCCAGAGCCGGAACAAGATCCGTGACGGCGGCTTCCGTCGCTGCGACGTGCGTGGCCGTCGGGAAGGTGTCGTTGGAGGACTGTGACATGTTGACGTGATCGTTCGGATGCACATCCACGTCGTTGGCCTGTGAGATCGACGCGATGACCTCGTTGGCGTTCATGTTGGAACTGGTGCCGGAGCCGGTCTGAAAGACATCGATGGGGAACTGATCGTCGTGCTTGCCGTCGGCGATTTCATTGGCTGCCGAGATGATGGCATCGGCCTTGTCCGCGTCGAGCAGGCCCAGATCTTTGTTGACCTGCGCACACGCGGCTTTGAGAAGGCCCATCGCACGAATCTGAGTGCGTTCGAGAGGTCGGCCGCTGATCGGGAAATTCTCGACTGCGCGTTGGGTTTGCGCTCGCCACAGTGCGTCGATGGGCACCCGAACTTCACCCATGGTGTCGTGTTCGATCCGGAACTGCTGTTCGTTGCTTTCCGTCATGGTTCCAGAGTAGGGGCCTTCGGCCCCTGTGCGCCTTTTTGGTAGCGGTGACTACCAGAAAGGCGCACAGGCGGAGCCTGTCAGAACGTCGGCGGAACCGCGCCCTCTTCGCCGTCGAAGTCCACCGAGCTGTACTCGCGGAGCTTCTCGAGGCGGTGGTACGCGTCGATCATGCGGACGGTGCCGGACTTGCTGCGCATCACGATGGACTGCGTGCTGGCGCCGCCGCCGTAGTAGCGGACACCGCGCAGCAGGTCACCGTCGGTGACGCCGGTGGCGCAGAAGAAGACGTTCTCGCCCGAGACCAGATCTTCGGTGGTCAGGATGCGATCGAGATCGTGACCGGCGTCGATGGCCTTCTGACGCTCTTCGTCGTCGGTGGGAGCCAGCTTGCCCTGCAACGATCCGCCCATGCAGCGCATGGCCGCAGCGGCGATGATGCCCTCAGGGGTGCCGCCGATGCCGACGAGCATGTCGGTGCCGGACTCCGGACGCGCTGCGGCGATAGCGCCGGCAACGTCACCGTCGGAGATCAGGCGGATACGAGCGCCCGTGTCGCGAACGTCCTGGATCAGCTGGTTGTGGCGAGGACGGTCCAGGATGCAGATCGTGATGTCGGAGACCGACGCCTTCTTGACCTTGGCGACGCGCTTGATGTTCTCGGCGATCGGCGCGCTGATGTCGATGACATCTGCAGCGTCCGGTCCGACAGCGATCTTCTCCATGTAGAACACAGCAGACGGATCGAACATCGCGCCGCGCTCGGCAACAGCCAACACCGAGATGGCGTTGGGCATGCCCTTGGACATCAGCGTGGTTCCGTCAACCGGATCGACAGCGAAGTCGCAGTCCGGGCCGTCGCCGTTGCCGACCTCTTCGCCGTTGAACAGCATCGGCGCTTCGTCCTTCTCGCCTTCGCCGATCACAACGATGCCGCGCATGGACACCGAAGAAACGAGCTGACGCATCGCGTCGACGGCAGCTCCGTCGCCGCCTTCCTTGTCGCCGCGTCCTACCCAGCGACCTGCAGCCATCGCGCCGGCTTCGGTGACTCGGACCAATTCGAGAGCAAGGTTACGGTCCGGGGTCTCACGATGAATGCTGCTGGCCGTCATGTGCGGTGCCTCCTGGCGCGGTCGCGGTCGACGGGGTGTGTCGACGCAAGTGGTTTCTACAGGCGTGATTGTCCCAGATGGGAGCCACTGTGTGCGCTGCTGGGTCAGGGGCGTGGTGATTTGTCACGCTTAGGGGTACCGGGAATCGTTACAAGCGGCCGGTACCTGGATACTGGGAGTGTGGCATCGAAGAAACCCCGCATTCTCGAAGACAACAAAGACATGGTCTGGTCTCTCGTACCGCTGGTGCTGTTTTGCATCATCATCGCGGGCATCGCCAGCCAGTGCACGTTCAGCCCGGGAGGCCCCACTCAGGGACCGATCCCGAGCGTCGACATCGACGCAGCGCTGAACTACGACGCCAAGGAACTGGGTTTCCCGATCCGCAAACCTGTAGTTCCCGAGGGCTGGACCCCGAACTCGGGTAGTCGGAAAGTGATCACCGGCGACGGCGGCGGCGATTCCAGCACTGTGGGATTCATCACGACCAACGGTAGCTACATTCAGCTGACGCAGAGCAATGCCGAAGAATTCCCCCTGGTGTCCTACGTAGCAGGCGGACAGCGTTTCGCGACGGGTGTCGAGGACATCGACGGCCATACCTGGAACGTCTTCGGCGGCGAGGGCGTCGAATCGATCTGGGTTACCGACGTCGACGGAGTTCGTCTCCTGATCACCGGCGCCGCTCCGGCCGAGGACTTCACGACCTTGGCGCGCAACGCCGGCCAGGCCGAGCCGATCGTCCCCTAGCTACTCGTCCGACGCGGACAGCCTCTACTCGTCCGACCCGGACAGCCTCTACTCGTCCGACCCGGACAGTGCCGTCTCCACACGAGCCCTAGCGCCCGCCAGGTGCTCCTCACAGCGCTTGGCGAGCGCTTCGCCACGCTCCCACAGAGCCAACGAGGCATCGAGGTCCAGACCGCCCTGCTCGAGGATCTTCACGACGCCCACCAGTTCGTCGCGGGCAGCTTCGTACCCGAGTTCGCTGATGTCGACGTCTGCGGGGTTGTTCTCGGCGTTGCTCATTTTTCTCTTCCCATTACTGCGGCGCGAACAGCGCCGTCTGCAAGTCGAACTCGTATCTGCGTGCCGGGCGGCGCATCCTCGACCGAGCGCAGCACTTCCGGATCTCCGTCGGCGATGATGCGCTGCACCACGGCATAGCCCCGGGCCAGTGTGGCTGCCGGACCAAGAGTTGTCAGGCGTGCCCGTAAGTGCTCGACGGTTCGGGATTCGGAGTCGATCAGCCTGGTGACATCGCGTCGGCCTGCGGCTTGCAGTCGTTCGATTTCCTCGGCCCGACGGTCGATGGCCAGTAGCGGCGACGCCATCACGGGGCGGGTGCGCAGTTGCTCGATGAGGTGCGATTCGCGCTTGACCCAGCTGCGTAGCGCTGCGGCACTGCGATCGCGGAGTTCGGAGACCAGCGCTGCTTCCGCAACGGCGTCGGGAACTACCCGCTTGGCAGCATCGGTAGGGGTGGCGGCGCGAAGGTCGGCGACGTGGTCGCTCAACGGACTGTCGGGTTCGTGGCCGATTGCGCTGACGACAGGAGTCGTACAGGCGACGATGGCCCGGCACAATGCTTCGTCGGAGAACGGAAGCAGATCTTCGACGCTTCCGCCGCCGCGCGCGAGGATGATGACATCGACTTCGGGGTTCGCGTCGAGATCCTTCAACGCCTCGATGATCTGAGGCACGGCTGTCGGACCTTGAACTGCGGTGTTGCGCACAGCAATTGCGACAGCGGGCCAGCGACGATGGGCGACGGACACGACGTCCTTCTCGGCAGCACTGGCTCGTCCGGTGATCAGCCCGATTGTCCCGGGCAGGAACGGCAGCGGACGCTTGAGCCGGGGATCGAACAGCCCCTCGGCGGCAAGCAGTGCGCGTAGTCGTTCGATGCGCGCGAGCAGTTCACCGATGCCGACGGCCCGGATCTCGGTTACGCGCAGCGAGACGGTGCCGCGTCCGGTGTAGAACGAGAGCTTTCCGAACATCACTACCCGAGAACCTTCCGTCAACGGGACGGGAGAGTTGTGCAGTAGTTGCGGTGAGCACGTCACGGACAACGACATGTCGGCCGACGGATCACGAAGAACCAGAAACGCCGTCCGGGTGCCGGGGCGCGCATTGATCTGGGTGATCTGGCCCTCGACCCAAATGCTGCCGAGACGGTCGATCCATCCTGCGACCTTGGCCGAGACGGTACGAACCGGCCACGGTTGTTCGGGGGAGCTGGCACCCGAACCTGTCGGGCGTTGCTGTGCGGGCGGACGCTGGGCGGAAGTCACTTTGCCTTGGCTGTGGTGATGCGGTTGGTCAACATGGTGACGTACGGCGCGCGCGAACGAGTTGCGTTCTCGTAGTCGAGCAGCGTCGTCAGGTTCTCGACGCTCAACGACTTGATGCGGGCACGCAGCTCCGCGAGCGTGAGGTTGGCGTAGTCCAGTTCGGCAACAATGGGCGGTTCCGACGCAGCAGTGTTATCGGTATCACTGTCGAGATCAGCCTCCGCGTCCGGTTGGGGCGCGGTATCAGCTGTGGGATCGACCGAGTAGAGAGCGAACCGTCCGGCGTTGGTCGGGCTCTCCCGAGTCTTCGGCGACGACGGCTTCACGTCCTCGTCGAAAACGGCCCACTCCGGCTGCTCGTCGTCGCCGGACCAGCTGAGCAGCGCAAACGCCTGATCGCCCTTGATTGCGAGCGACGTGATGGACTGCTGTAGCCGCATGCTCGTCTGGAGCATCTGACTGACGGCGGTCATGGGCAGGGCGACTGCGGTTTCCGGAAGCTTCTTGGCTTCTTCCAACGCGGTGACGGCGAGTCCTGCAGCCACACGTGCCACGAACGGGGGTCGAATCATTCCAACAGCTTGCCGTAAAGCACCGACAATCGGTAGCCGACTCGGCGCTAGCGCGGAGGTAGACCTTCGCCGAAGTGTTGCACAAGGAAGCTGCCAGTAGGCTGGTGCCATGTCTTCGGCTGTTCCTCTCAATCTCGGTATCGCGCACTCCGCGGATTCGGCGTCCATTCGCAAGGGCACAGGCAAGCGGGTACTTCTCGCTGAGCCACGCGGCTACTGCGCCGGCGTCGACCGGGCGGTGGAGACCGTCGAAAAGGCGCTGGAAAAGCATGGCGCGCCCATCTACGTGCGCAAGGAAATTGTTCACAACCGTCACGTCGTCGAGACGTTGGAAGATCAGGGAGTGATCTTCGTCGACGAAACCGACGAGGTTCCCGAGGGTTCCCTTCTGGTCTTCTCCGCGCACGGCGTCTCACCGGCCGTCCACGAATCGGCTGCCGAACGCAATCTGCGCACCATCGACGCGACGTGCCCACTGGTCACCAAGGTGCACCAGGAAGCAAAGCGGTTTGCACGAGACGACTACGACATCCTGCTCATCGGCCACGAAGGCCATGAGGAAGTCGAAGGCACCGCAGGTGAGGCACCCAACCACGTCACGATCGTCGACGGCCCCGACTCTGTGGATGCGGTCACTGTCCGCGACGAGAACAAAGTGATCTGGCTGTCGCAGACCACGTTGAGCGTCGACGAGACGATGCAGACTGTCGCTCGTCTGCGAGATCGCTTCCCGAATCTGCAGGATCCGCCGTCCGACGACATCTGCTACGCGACGCAGAACCGTCAGGTCGCGGTCAAGGCCATGGCGCCCGAATGCGATCTGGTGATCGTGGTCGGCTCGCGCAACTCCTCGAACTCGGTTCGGTTGGTCGAGGTCGCACTCGGTGCGGGCGCCCGGGCGTCGTACCTGGTCGACTATGCCCGTGAAGTTGATCTGAGCTGGCTCGAGGGCGTCGAGACGGTCGGAATCACGTCCGGCGCTTCCGTCCCGGAGGTGCTGGTTCGCGGAGTGATCGACCTGCTGGCAGATCATGGTTTCAAGGATGTGCAGTCGGTGACCACAGCCAACGAGACGCTGGTGTTTGCGCTACCGCGCGAGCTGCGAGCAGCTCGCACCTAGTAGTCGCTACGAAAAACCCCGAACCAGCACACACAGGTTCGGGGTTTTTCGTTTGGTACAAGTGCGTCAGGTCGGCGTTTCGTCGCGGTCGCGGTAACGCACGCGCGGAGCCGGGTAGGCCGGCAGGTCCGCGCCCGCTGGGCGCCGACGCGGGGGGAGCGGCACGTCGTCGGCCCCACCGGAGGCAAAGAACGGTTCCATGCGTTCTTCGGAGGGTCGACCGGCTTCAGTTGTACGACGCTCTCCGTACGACGGGTACTCGCGGCGCTCGTACGAAGGGGAGTCGCTCCGCTCGCTGACCGGCTGGTTGCGTCGCGGCGGTTGGTAGCGATCGTGGTCTGGTTGGTAGCGATCGTGGTCGACGGGAGCGGAGCTACGACGCGGTGGTGTGCGATCAGGCGCGGCAGCCGGGCGGTACGACGGCCGCTCGTTGTAGACGGGACGTTCGCTGTACGCCGGGCGATCGGCCTCGCGTCGCCGGGGTTGCGGCGGGATCAGGTCCGTTGCCTCTGCGGCATCCGGTCGGCTCGGTTCCGGCCGACGGCGACGACGTTGCGCAGAATCGTCGCCCGTACTACGTGAGCTCTTGGCCGGCGGCGTGTCGCGCCGGGTTCGGGTGGATCGAACCGGACCCGTCGGACGCTGCTGCAGCAGGAAGTAACGCAGGCAGCCGATAATCAGGACCACGATGCTGGTAGCCAGCATGACGGGGAAGCGGTCTACCAGCGGGTATGCGATGTTGATGGCAATGTCGCGGAGTGAAGTGCTGTTTTCCTTGCCGATCAGGGTCTGAGCAACCGGTACCGCGACCAGAAGCAGGAGCGGGGGCTGCGCCATCGCCGTGAACAGTGACTTGTTTGCGGCGGCAACCACGGCGAACAGGCAACCGAGGAAGTAGAACGTCGAGAAGACGGAGGTCAGCTCGCCGCCACCGCCGGATGCATCGATCAGGACACCGATCGAAGTGACTCCGGCAGCGAGCAGAATGACTCCCCACCAGGGCAGGCCGGGGACTGTGACGACCAGAGATCGTTTGTCCAGCGGTACCCCGGAGCGAGCACGTTGGGTTGCAGACACACATTGACATTAGCCGCTTTCTCGGTGTGAGCAGTGTTTGTGCCGGTCGTGGCTTCGGGTTTATCTGTCGGTGGGGTCCTCTACCGTCACTGGAATGAAGATCCTGCACACGTCTGATTGGCACATAGGTCGCACTTTCCATGGTGTGGACTTGTTGGCCGATCAGGCGAGTGTGTTGAACACCATTGCGGCTCTGGTCCGTGAGCACGGCGTGGACGTCGTGGTTGTTCCGGGGGATATCTACGATCGCTCCATTCCCAGTTCCGACGCGGTCACGGTGTGCAATCGAGGGTTCGAGGCCATTCGTGATGCCGGGGCGATCATCGTCGCCACGTCCGGCAATCATGATTCGGCCGTGCGCTTGGGTGCCGGTGCGTCGTTTGCCGCGGCCGGCGGGCTGCATCTGATCACTCGAGTTGGTCAGGTCGATTCACCGGTTGTGGTCGAGGACGAGTTCGGCCCCGTGGTGTTCTACGGAATTCCGTATCTCGAACCGGAGATTACGAGAGTCGAGTTGGATGTGCCCCGTGCGCGTAGCCACTCGGACGTTCTCGGGGCCGCTATGGCCCGGGTGCGGGCAGACCTGACGGGTCGGCAAGAGAGCGACCCGAAAACCCGGTCGGTGCTTTTGGCACATGCCTTTGTAGTCGGCGGCGAGGCGACGGGTGAGGAGCGTTCCATTTCTGTGGGTGGCGTCGAGACGGTGTCGGCAGCGGAGTTCGACGGTGTCGATTACGTCGCGTTGGGGCATCTCCATTCGCCGCAGATGTTGTCGGAGCGGGTCTGGTATTCAGGTTCGCCGTTGCCGTACTCGTTCGGTGAGCGCAGCCATAGGAAAGCGGCGTTGTTGGTTGAACTCGACGGCAGCGGCCTCGTCTCGACGTCGCGTCTCGATCTTCCGATTGTTCGGGGATTGCGACAGTTGACGGGCACCCTCGAGGTGTTGCTGAGCTCGTCGGATTACGACGATGCCGAGGATTGTTACGTCTCGGCGCTGCTTACCGATCAGGTTCGCCCGATCGATGCGATGCGCGCGTTGCACACGAGGTTCCCGTTTGCCGTCCATCTCGAATGGCAGCGGCCAGAAGGTAATTCGGAACTCAAATACCGCGACGCAGTGCGTGGTCGAGACGATATCGAAATCGCCCGGGGGTTTGTTTCCGCGGTCCGCAGCGAGCCTACCGAGGGCGAAATCTCTCTGATGGAAGCTGCACTCGGTTCGGCTGATCGAGCCGACGAAGCCACAGCTGAACTGGGCGTGAGCGCGTGAGACTTCATACGCTCGAGGTCAGGGCCTTCGGCCCGTTCGCTGACACCGTCACGGTCGATTTCGACAGGCTGGGGGCCGACGGACTTTTCCTGTTGCACGGTGATACCGGCGCGGGCAAAACCACTGTCCTCGACGCCGTGGCCTTTGCGTTGTACGGCCGCGTGCCCGGTGCTCGAAACGAGGGCAAGCGGTTGCTGTCCGATCATGCTCCGGTCGGGTCCGTACCGCAAGTGACGCTCGAAGTGACCATCAGCGGTCGACGCCTCAAACTTGTTCGTAGTCCTGAGTTTTCGCGTCCGAAAAAACGTGGATCCGGTTCGATCGTCGAGAATGCCAAGGCGACACTGACGTGGCTCGACGGCCGCGGCGAGAACCTCTCGCGAATTCCGGATATCGGCGACGAGATCAACCGACTGATGGGAATGAGTGCCGATCAGTTCTTCCAGGTTGTTCTGCTCCCGCAAGGGGAGTTCGCCAAATTCCTTCGAGCCGAGAACGAGGAGCGCGGCAAGCTGCTCGAGCGACTGTTCGACACCAAGAAATTTGTGTCGGTCGAGGCGTGGTTCGACGAGAAGAAGAAAGCCAGTGCCAGTGCTCTCGCCGACAAAGAGCAGGCCGTGCAGGTCTTACTTGCGCGCGTCGAGACTGCGGCGGGTTTGGAAGTGGGAGCGGAAGCGCATCCGCTCGAATGGTCGCGCAAGTTGCTCGCGGAGGCGCAAGACGGCCGCGATCTGGCAAACGGAGTACTCGAGAAGTCCAAAGCTGCTGCAGCGGAGGCAAACCGAATTCTCGGGGTTGCCGAGCGTACTGCGGATTTGGTGCGCCGTCGAGACCGTGCGCGCGCAGAGATCATTGCACTGGACGAGGGGTCGGCAGACCTGGCGGTCATTGCAGACGAGTTGGCTACAGCCACACGGGCGCAACCGGTTTCGGTAATCTCTCAGGATTCGGATTCGGCGCAACGGGCAATGGCGTCGGCACTCGCCCAGGCTGAGAAGGCGGTGACGCTCTACTCCGAGCACGGCGGTCCCGACATCTTCGGTGGGGGAGGGTGGCCGGCGCGAGACGGTGAGCGCGGCGAGGTCTTGGCCCAGGTCCGAGACTGGCGAGACGAGATCGTGCGACTGGATTCGGTGGCCGAGCAGGCGCGGATCGCGGATGCGGCAGAGTCGGAGATCGGCACATTGTCGGCGCGGCACACCAAGATGATCGCCCGCACCGAGGATATCGCCCGCCAGCGCGCGCAGCTGCCGGAACAATTGAGCTCTGCCGCATCGGAACTCGCCGATGCGCAGCGCTGCGAAGCGTCGTTGCCGGGCCTTCGAGCTGCCTATGCAGCGGCGGCAGACAGTGCTTCGGCTGCGCGCGACATCGTTGGTGTGCGGGCAAGGGCCGAGGCAATGCGCGCCACAGTGCTTGATGCGCGGGACGCCCATCAAGCGGCGCGCGGTCGCTGGCTTGATCGCGTGCAAACGCGTATCGAGGGAATGGCGGCGGAACTGGCCGGTTCACTGAAACCGGGTGACGCGTGCCAGGTGTGTGGTTCTCCGGAGCATCCCGCACTGGCGCAGCCCGGAACCGACACCGTGACCGAGGTGGACGTGGAGAAAGCCGCAGTTCTCGAACGCGCCGCAGAAGGTGCTTTGACGGTCGTTCTCGAGCAGGAGAGCGCTCTGGCGTTGGAGATCGAGCGTTTGATCGCCCGCGGCGGCGATGGTGATGTCACGGAACTCGAGGCAGTGCGAGAGCGGGCACAAGCGGCGCTCGAGAGTGCAACATCCATGGCGCGTCGGGCAGCCGATTTGGCTGCAAAGGCAGCGGAACTCAGCGGCCGCGACAACACACTCGAGCAGGAGTCCGCAGCGTTGGCCACGGAAGCGGCCACAGTCATCGAGCGTATCTCTGCTCTGACGCTGCGCGCGCAGGAGATTCGCGCCGCGATTGTCTCTGCAGCGGGCGAGGATTCGAGCATCTCGGCCAGGCGGGCCCGGTTCGAGACCTGGGCAACTGCAGCTATGACGGCTTCGGAGGCCCGTGACGACGCGGCTCGAGCTCGAGCTCGAGCTGTCGAGTTGTCGGCAAAACTGGTGGATGCGGCACGCTCCGCTGGTTTCGAGTCGGCTCCGGCCGCGCTGGCAGCTGTTCGGACGCCGGCACGCATCGCGGCTATAGAGGCTGAGGTTACCCGGGCACGTGATCGCAGGGTCACTGCGCGTTCAGTTCTCGACGATCCGGATGTTGCTGCAACGGCCGATATTGCGACCGTGGATGTGGATGGACCCGCGCTGGTTTCGCGTGAATGCGCGGCGGCGGTCAACGAGGCTGTGGCAGCGGCGTCGTTGGCCGAGAGTCGAGTTTCGAACCTCGAGCGGCTCAACGGCCAACTCGAGAATGCCTACGAGGCAATCGCACCCCAGCGAGCGCGTCACGACGAGTTGGCGGCGCTGGCAGACGTGATCGCGGGCAAGGGGCAGAACAACCGCAAGATGTCATTGCGGTCGTATGTGTTGGCGTCGCGACTCGAGGAGGTTGCATTGTCCGCGTCGGTTCGCCTGCGTCGAATGTCCGGTGGACGATACGAATTCGTTCACAGTGACGAAGCCGGATCCCGTGGTCGCCGCGGTGGGCTCGGGCTTGATATCCGTGACGATTTCACGGGCGTCGTGCGGTCGGCAAAAACGCTGTCGGGCGGTGAGTCCTTCTTGGCGTCACTGTCTTTGGCATTGGGGCTTGCCGATGTTGTCGCGGCTGAGTCCGGTGGCGTTGTGCTGGACACCATGTTCATCGACGAGGGATTCGGGACGCTCGATGCAGACACACTCGACTCGGTGATGGGTGTGCTGGACGAACTTCGCGACGGTGGACGTGTTGTCGGGATAGTCAGTCACGTCGACGAAATGCGGCAGCGAATCCCGAGTCGCCTGCACGTCATTCGGGGACGTGCAGGCTCCTCGGTAGAACTGATTGCCGGCTGATCAGGCCTTCTGGTCTCCGGCGGTGTTTGCACCGTTCTCGGACTGCTCGACCAGGTCGGCCGCGTCGCCCTTCGGCATAGGTTCGTTGTCGGTTGCGCGTTCGTCGATCTGCTCGCCGATGTAGCGGATGACGACGGCGGCGACAGCGGCCACGGGGACTGCGAGGAATGCGCCGATGATTCCGTAGAGGGAGCTACCCGCCGCGACGGCGAGAAGCACGATAACGGCATGGAGCTTCATCGACTTGCTTTGGAGGACAGGCTGAAGGACGTTTCCTTCGATTTGCTGCACCAGCAGGATGATGATCAACACGATGATCGCCGTGGTCAGGCCGTTGGCTACCAACGCAACCAGCACCGCAAGGGCGCCGGCAACAAATGCGCCCACAATCGGAATGAAGCCACCGATGAAGGTGAGAATCGCGAGCACGGGTGCCAGAGGGACGCCGAGGATCAACAGTCCGGCGCCGATGAACACTGCGTCGATCAGACTCACCAGAGCCTGGGTGCGGATGAATCCACCAAGGGTGTCCCACATGCGCGTCAGAACTTCTTCGAGGTGCCGTCCGGCCTTTCCGCCGCCCACCGCGTGGAGCCACGGGATGAATCGCGGGCCGTCCTTGATGAAGAAGAACGACAGGACCAGAACGAGGCCCAGGGTGACGAGAAGGGAACCAGCGGTACTCACGCCACTGAAAACGCCTGAGGCGATAGCGGTTCCACTTTCCTGGACCTTGGCGACAACTGAATGGATGGCGTTGTCGATCTGATCGTCTTGCAAGTTCAGCGGCGGTCCTTGGAGCCAGTCCTGAACTTGGTTGATGCCCTCGGTTGTCTTGTTCGCGAGTTCAGGGGCCTGCCCGACTACTGACGGGATGATCCCGGCGATCACACCTGCGAGCACTCCGATCGACAGCAGCAGGGTGATGCCGGCAGCGGCTGCCGGCGGTAATCCGCGTTTGACCATTTCGCGAGTTGGCGGCCACATGACAGTCGCAAGGACGATCGCCAGAGCCACGGGCAGCACGATTACCCACAGCTTTTCGACGAGCCAGCCGAAAATCAACGCGCCGATCGAAATGGATGCCAGCACCAACGACCATTTGGCGAGCCACAGGCCGCCCTGTCCGATGATCTCGCCGCGGTCGCGTGTACGCACGGGAGTCGGCCCAGCTACCTCGTTGCCTTGCTCGCTCACTGATCGTCCTTTCGGTCGGCGTGGGGTTCTCCCCGCCGATGTAATTGACGTGGTTTCGCTTGCCTGATCGTAACGCTGTCCGGTTTGGTGCAGTACGCGCGACGCTAACGGTTGATCGGTATCTGGCGGCGTCGGTGCGCGGCTACCATTTCCGTTATGAGAATTGCAGCAGCAGTTGTGGCAGCAACAATCGTCGTTCTGGGTCTCACCGCGTGCAGCGAGGAACAGACGAACGATGCACAGGACAAGGTCAACAGCGCGATCACCAGTGGGCAGCAGGCTTTCGAGACTGCAAAAGAGTCAGCGGGCAATGCCATCGATCAGGGAAAATCTGCCCTGTTCGTGGCAACGTTCCGCGGTGCGTACGCGCCGTTGGCGGCTGATCGTGATGACGCGGACATCGAGAAGATCCTGACGACAACGTGTGACGAAGTCGCCAAGGGCACCGACGAGGCAGAAGTGAAGGCAGAGATCATCACTCTGGCGGAAAACAACGGAACTGTTCCGACTCAGGAGCAGGCCGACCACATTTACTCTCTGGCCAAGGCAGCCTGCCCCTGATCGTCAGTCAGCAGCAGCGGGCACCAGGATTGCTGTCCGCTGCTGCGTGACGTCGACGCCAGAACTCACGCTCGCTCAGAACCGGCGCATCGGTGTGGTTCCGCCGTGTGTGTTCGACGTACCGGGCGTAGTCCAGATCGCCCATCACCGAACGGATCCACCACAGGATGCCGCGCAGGGTTGTTGCGACGTGTGCAGTCATGATCAGTGCCCACCCGCATGTGCGGCGCCGGGTGCGCGAACCTTACCCGCCTTGATGAGCTCGTCCCATTCCTTCTGAACTTCCTTTTCTGCCGGTGTCGGGATGAAGCTCGCGGGACCGAAGATCTTCGACGGTTCCTCGGGGGATTCGGTTGTGGGTAGTCCACCGGCCCTGATTGCCTTGATGCACACGATGATTCCGGCAATCACCACGACGATGACGAGTGACGCGAAGATGATCGACAACGTGCCCTGAATGAACGTGTTGCGAATGACGGCGTCGATTGCTTCGGGAGTCTTCGCGGAGCCGTGCGACGTCTCGCCGGCGGCTTTTGCGTCCTTGAACACGTTGTGCTGAGCCCAGTATCCGATTGCCGGATTGTCGGAGAAGATCTTCTGCCACGACGCCGTCATGGTGACGATCAAGTCCCACACCAACGGAACTCCGGGGATCCAGGCCCACTTGAACAGTCCCTTTTTCATCACGATCGTCATGACCACTGTCAGTGCGATGGCTGCGAGTAGCTGATTGGCGATTCCGAACAGGGGGAAGAGCGTGTTGATGCCGCCGAGTGGATCGGTGACGCCCATCAGCAGGATTGCGCCCCAAGCCGCAACAACGATCAGCGAGCAGAGCCATGCACCGATGCGCCACGACGGATCCTTGAACTTCTTTGCGGGACCGCCGAAGTTACCCAGTGAGTCCGAGAGCATGAACCGCGCAACTCGGGTGCCGGCGTCGATGGTCGTGAGAATGAAGAGCGCCTCGAACATGATCGCGAAGTGATACCAGAACGATTTCAGTGAGTCACCACCGAACACGTCGCTGAGGACTTCGGACATGCCGAACGCCAGCGTCGGAGCGCCGCCCGTTCTCGAGATGATCGATTCCTCTCCGACGGCCTCAGCTGCCTGAGACAGGACGTCGGGGGAGATGGGAGCGATTCCGAGGGGCAGGTTGTTGACGTATTCTGCTGCGGTTTCCGGTGTTCCGCCGGTCAGTGCGGCGGGAGCGTTGAGCGCGAAGTACAGGTGCTGATCGAGGATGCAGGCGGTAACCAGGGCCATGATGGCGACAAACGATTCGGTCAGCATGCCGCCGTAGCCGATCATCCTGGTCTGGCTTTCCTTCTCCAGCAGCTTCGGTGTGGTTCCCGACGCGATCAGTGCGTGGAACCCCGAGAGTGCGCCGCAGGCGATGGTGATGAACAGGAACGGGAACAGCGCGCCGGCAAAGGCAGGGCCCTCTCCGTTGGAAGCGAATGGCGTAACGGCAGGCATGTTCAGTGCTGGTCGCGCAACCAGAATTCCGATGGCCAGCAGGGCAATTGTGCCGACCTTCATGAACGTCGACAGGTAGTCGCGGGGTGCGAGGAGAAGCCACACGGGCAGGACAGAGGCGGCAAATCCGTACGCGATCATCAGCCACGCGATGGTGACCTTGGACAGCGTGAACCAGTCTGCGCCCCAACCGGTATCGGCGACCCAGCCGCCGGAGACGATGGCCAGCAGCAGCAGGACCACGCCGATCAGCGACACCTCGGAGACCTTGCCGGGGCGAAGGTAACGCAGGTAGACGCCCATGAACAGTGCGATGGGGATGGTCATCGCGATAGAGAAGACGCCCCAGGGACTTTCGGCGAGCGCGTTGACAACCACAAGTCCGAGAACGGCGATGAGGATGATCATGATGACAAAAACGCCGATCAGTGCCGCGACGCCGCCGACGAGGCCGAGTTCTTCACGAGCCATCTGACCGAGGCTGCGGCCGCGTCGTTTGGACGAGATCCACAGAACCAGGAAATCCTGTACGGCACCGGCAAAGACGACTCCGATGATGATCCACAGAGTGCCTGGCAGATAACCCATTTGCGCGGCCAGGACCGGACCGACCAGTGGGCCGGCGCCCGCGATGGCTGCGAAGTGGTGACCGAAGAGAACCCGTCGATCCGTCGGCATGTAGTCCGCGCCGTTTTCCATGATTTCGGCAGGGGTGGCGACGTCGTCGCGTGGTTTGACGATTTTGCGTTCGATCAACCGCGCGTAGAACCGATAGGCGATCAGGTAGGTGCAGATTGCGGCCAACACGAACCAGACGGCGCTGATGTGTTCGTTTCGCACTATCGCGATCATGTACCAGGCGAGGCCGCCTACCAGTCCGATGACCAGGAACACGAAGCGCGCAGTCGGTGAGATGGGGGTGCGGTCCACCACGCCGACGGGTGGCAGGTCAGGGTCTGTTTTCAGGTACTCGACATTCGGTTCCGGCGCCGTCGTCAGGCTCATCGTCGAACTCCGTCCACTAGTTCAGATGTGGCCGCCGTCACAGCGGGCCATCTGTCACTGTAGGACTAGAAGAGTGAATCCGCGCGGCACCTGGCCGGTATTTCAGAATCGATGGGCGTCGGCGTCGATCCAGTCGGTGAGCCAGCTTTGTGGCGGGGAGTCGAGGAGTTCGCCAGGCATGAGCCAGTCGAAGAGATCGGCATACGTCCGGGTTGTGAGGCCGTCGATCCGGCGGTTGAGCATCGCCGGTTCCAACTGATCGAAGGAGTCGATACCCATCGACGCGATCATCTGTTGCGCGCTTGCGACGGTTGCCTTCTGGAATCGATACACGCGTTCGCTCTTGTCGGGGATGTCGAGGGCGCGGGTGCGGGCCGGGTCTTGAGTCGCAACGCCGACGGGACAGCGGTTGGTGTGGCACATCTGGGCCTGAATACAGCCAACGGCAAACATCATGGCGCGGGCGGCCATCGTGAAATCGGCTCCCTGAATGATGCGTTTGACGATGTCGGAGCCGCTGGCAACCTTGCCGGACGCGCCGACCTTCACGAGACCCCGTAATCCCGTCCCCACCAACGCATTGTGGACCAACATCAATCCCTCGGTCAGCGGCATACCCATGTGGTCCTCGAACTCGACCGGACCTGCTCCGGTTCCGCCCTCGGAACCGTCGACGATGATGAAGTCGGGCGTGACGCCGCGCTCGATCATCGCCTTGCAGATGCCGAGGAACTCACGACGCGAGCCCACACAGAGTTTCAGTCCGACCGGCTTGCCGCCGGACAATGTCCGCAGAGTGTGAACGAAGTCGACCAGTTCGACAGGGGTACTGAATGTGGTGTGCGCAGGCGGCGATATGACGGTCTGGCCGACGGGAACGCCTCGGGTGTCGGCGATTTCGGGGGTGACCTTGACTCCGGGAAGTACCCCACCCAATCCGGGCTTGGCGCCCTGCGAGAGCTTGATCGAGATGGCCTTCACCTGGTCAAGAGCCGCACGCTCGGCAAAGCGGTCCGGATCAAATTGCCCGTCAGCGGTTCGGCATCCGAAGTATCCCGACGCGATTTCCCAGATCAGATCGCCGCCGTGTTTGCGGTGATACGGACTGATGGCTCCTTCGCCGGTGTCGTGGGCAAATCCGCCCTTCGCGGCGCCGGCGTTGAGTGCCTCGATTGCGTTGGCGGACAACGACCCGAAGCTCATCGCGGAGACGTTCAGAAGAGCGATGTCGTACGGTTTGGTGCAATCGCGTCCGCCGAGACGCACTCGCGGAATAGTGTCGGGGGCCTTGCGGGCCCGGATCGAATGTGTCATGAACTCGTAGCCGATTGCATTGACGTCGCGCTCGGTCCCGAACGGTTCCTCGGCCAGAGTGCCTTTGGCGCGTTCGTAGACCAGATCGCGTGTCTCGCGATCGAATGGCGTTCCATCGGTGGATGATTCGACGAAGTACTGCTGAATCTCCGGTCGAATCTTTTCGAGCAGAAAGCGGGCGTGTCCGATGACGGGATAGTTGCGCAGAATGCTGTGCCGCCGTTGACTCAGGTCGTACGTGCCCACCACTGCCAGAGCGAGCGCGACGACAGCGATCACCCACCACCCCGGGACGACGACGCTCGCAAGCGTCGCGGCTCCGAGGCCAACTATCCATATGGCGAGCACGATCAGCATCCGGGTCACACCGCGAGCGTAGGCGCTCACTACGACACGGCAACGCCTGCTTCCGTTAGGTTCTGCAGTAGAGGAACTTAAACCGAATTTTTGGGGGAACGATGACCGAACCGCAGGAACCTAAACCGACTTACGGCGAGACACCGAGTTACGACCAATCGGGCAACGCCGGCCAGCAGTATCAGCAGTACCCGACCGAGCAGTATCCGTCAGGTCAGCAGTACGGCACGCCGCAGCAGTACGCCGCCCCGCAGTCCTACGCGCAGCCTCAATACGGTCCGCCGAAATCGAATGCAGGTTGGGCCGTCGCCGCGATCATCTTCTTCTGGCCCGTCGCGTTTGCCGCGTTCAATCATCTGCACGATATCTACCCGAAGTGGGCGATGGGCGATCACCAGGGCGCGCAGTACGCGTCAGAGCGGGTGAAGAAGCTCGGCCAGATCGCGCTCTTGATTGCCGTCATCGGATGGATTCTGCTGATCGCGTTCTACGTCATCTTCCTGGTCGCGGTCGTGGCGTCCGTCGACAACTACAACTACAACTGATCACCTGCGGCGACGTGACGGTGGGGCGAGTACCCGTCGCGTCGCCGCGAGGCCGTAGAATCCACAGACCGTGAGCCTTACCCTCGGAATCGTCGGACTGCCCAACGTCGGCAAGTCCACCCTTTTCAATGCACTGACCAACAACGACGTGTTGGCTGCGAACTACCCGTTCGCGACCATCGAACCCAACGTCGGCCTGGTCGAGCTGCCCGATCCGCGGCTGCAGAAGCTCGCCGAGATCTTCGGCTCCGAGCGCATCCTTCCCGCGACCGTGTCGTTCGTCGACATCGCCGGAATCGTGAAGGGCGCCTCCGAGGGCGCAGGCCTTGGAAACAAGTTCCTCGCCAACATTCGTGAAGCTGACGCAATCTGCCAGGTAGTGCGCGTCTTCGCCGACGACGACGTCATCCACGTCGACGGCAAGGTCGACCCGGCCTCCGATATCGAGGTCATCGAGACCGAGCTCGTGATCGCAGACATGCAGACGCTCGAGAAGGCTCTCCCGCGTCTGGACAAGGAAGCTCGCAAGAACAAGGAGCTCAAGCCTGCCCACGACGAGGCACTCAAGGCTCAGGCCTTCCTCAACGAGGGCACGACGCTCTTCAGCGTCAAGGACAAGCTCGACTTCTCGCTGCTGCGTGAACTGAGCCTGCTCACCACCAAGCCCTTCCTGTACGTCTTCAACGCCGACGAGTCTGTGCTCACTGACGCAGCGAAGGTCGAAGAACTGCGCGCATCCGTCGCTCCGGCCGACGCCGTGTTCCTCGACGCGAAGGTCGAGCAGGAACTCCTCGAGCTGGACGAGGAAGACCGCCAGGAAATGCTCGACTCGATCGGTCAGACCGAGCCCGGCCTGCACGCTCTCGCACGCACCGGCTTCCACACCCTCGGGCTGCAGACCTACCTGACGGCCGGTCCGAAGGAAGCGCGCGCCTGGACCATCCACAAGGGCGATACCGCGCCCCAGGCTGCCGGCGTCATTCACACCGACTTCGAGCGAGGCTTCATCAAGGCTGAAATCGTGTCCTTCGACGACCTCGTCGAGGCCGGTTCCATGGCCGCAGCCAAGGCTGCCGGCAAGGTACGCATGGAGGGTAAGGACTACATCATGGCCGACGGTGATGTGGTGGAGTTCCGCTTCAACGTCTAAATCCTCTGTACTGTCGCAGGGCGATTATGCGCTCGCGTGGGTTATCAGCCGCGCGTATGCATAATCGCCCTGCGGCGTCTGGTCCTCACCCTGCTGGAATTTCGCTGAGCGTCCGACGTGTGACAAACCGACGCGCTTTCCCCGACAACGGATCGTTGAATTCGAGTTCCCGCGCGAGCAATTGGAGTGGGAGGGAATGATCGTCCGGGGCGTCGGGCAACAGGTCGGGGTATCGCCGGTCGCCCAGGATCCCGGCGCCGAGAGCCGCCAAATGCACCCGCAACTGATGCATCCGTCCGGATTGCGGACGTAGAACCGTGTGCAGCACAGTACGTCCGGAGGCGCTCACGCCCGTCCCTCGCGCCTCGATCATGGTCTCGGAGTTAGGTTCACGGCTGTCGTCGACGAGGACCCGCAACTCGCCGCGCCGAGCTTCGATGTGGTTGCGGTAGACGAGGGGACCGTTGGATTCGCTGAGCCCCGGTGCGCCCTGGACCCACCGGGGCGGTCGCGCCGACACCGCCTCGTAGACCTTCGTGACCTGCCGCTTCTCGAACAGTGACTGGTATGCGCCGCGTGTCGCGGGGCGGGCCGAGAACATCACCACCCCTGCGGTGCCGCGGTCGAGTCGATGGATCGGGGTCAGATCTGGGTTGTCGAGGCGGACCCGCAGTCGGACAAGCGCGGACTCGCGCAGGTAGCGCCCACTGGGGGTGGTCGGGAGAAAATGTGGTTTGTCGATCACGACGAGGTCGTCGTCGACGTGCAGGATCTCCTCGTGGAACGGCACCGGGTCCTCCGCCGGTAACTCGCGGTAATACCAGACGAACCGGTGCGCGCTGAGCTCGGTGCTCCGGCAGATCGGGTGGCCGTCGATACCCACGAACTCGCCGTCGTCGAACCGCCGATACAGGTTTTCGGCGTCCAGATGGTCGAACTTCGCCACGACGTACTCGGCGATCGTCGCCCACGGCCCGGACGGTGGGATGCGTAGGCGCGTCGGGCCAACTCCGTTCTTGACGGGCAGTGGTGGGGACATGGACACGCAGGTCATCATCCCATCGACTGCTGATCAGCGGTGATTCGGTGTGGGCCTTGACGGAGACGTCCCCGCGGGGACGCCGGGACCAACTCGGAGCGGTGGCCACCCAGAGATTCTCGGTTCAGGAAAATCCGAAGTGCGCGTCTGATTCCTACACGCGACGACCCGAGGCCCTCAGCCGGGACAGCTGTTCGACCAACCTGAGGCGATGTTCTCTGAACCTCCGGACTGCATCACCGTTGCCGGTGAGTTCCGCGTCAGCCAGTAGGTATTCACAGTTGTCCAGCTGATCCGCCAAGGTCATCACCTGAAGTCACCTTTCATCGCCTGAATAAGTACCGATTCAGAATGCGGGCGGGGGACGGCTGGAGACATCCGCTGAACTACCTATCCAGGTACCTATAACGGCGTCCTCGCCATCGTCGGTAACGATCCAGCGACACCTGCGGTCAAAGTTGCGCATGGTTCGCCTGTTGTCGTAGATACTTCACCGGTGAATCCGACAAAACGGACCGTCCTTTCTGCTGTATCGATGGTGATGCTTGTTGTCGCGGGATTGCTCGTCGCAGCCCCGGCCAGCGGCGCCGAACCGCCCGCCTGGCGATACACAATGGTGGCGTTCAGCAATGCCAGCGATCGCGACATGGATGTATTCGAGTCCGCGGACGGCACTGGATTCCAACTCGTCAAACCGTCGGCGTATCGGCCCCCGTCCGGGCTGGTACGTGATCCGAGCATCTTCCGGAATACAGACGGAATGTATTACCTCACCTACACAACGGGCGGAACGAGTATCGGCTTCGCGCGCAGTAGCGACCGCATCACCTGGACACCTCTGGCGAACTATTCACTCCCGTTCTGCTGTGCCTTCATGCCAGGCACCGGGGACGGCACGGGTTCAGCGAGCCCGCCGGGTTTCTCGGGGTCGGCCGGCTTCAGCGACGGCCCGTCGTTGTCACCGTTCGTCACCAAAGCCTGGGCGCCCGAGTGGTTCGTCGACGGCGGCCGCGTCAACGTCATCGTGTCTATGTCGACCGGTGGAGGATTTGTGCCGTATCTGATGACGGCACTGGAACCGTCGCTGCGGTTGTGGAGCCTGCCTGTTCCGCTCGCCGGGATCGGTGCGGACCACATCGACACCACCGTGGTCAAGGTGGGATCGACCTATCATGCGTTCACCAAGAACGAGACGAAGAAGGTCATCGAGCATGCGGTCGCGCCGTCGGCGACGGGACCCTATTCCTTTGTCCCGCCGGGAAATTGGGGCACCTTGGTGGAGGGCCCAGCCTTGGCTCAGTTGCCGGACGGCACCTGGCGGCTCTATCTCGACGCCTATACCGAGGGGAAGTATCTCTATTCCGACAGCACGGATGGGTTGAGCACGTGGTCTGACGCGCAAGAGCTTCCGGGTCTGTCCGGGACGGTGCGCCATATCGGAGTGATGAGAGAGCCGGCGTAGCGGCGCCTACCCGTAGGGCTGCAGATTCAGGCTGCGGGGACGTGCTCCCTGACGTCCTGAGCCTGTGCCGTCATCCAATCAGCCAGCACTTGGCAACCCGTGCGTCCGCTGGCGTCGAAGGCCTCGCTCGCATAGCTGACATGCCGGCCGCCACGGGGGTTCCGGATCTGAAAGCGTCGCCAGCTCACAAGGCTCGGTAGGTATCCGAGGACTTCGAGGAAGGCGGTGCGTAGGCGTCGTAGATCTTTGCGCCATTGGCTCGGGCTGAAGCGAGTCTTCTGCGCGTTCTGAAATGTGTTGCTGCGGAGTAGTTCCCACACCTTGTTCGCCCACACTCGCGCTTGGGTGAAGGACATCCAGCCGGTGAGGTCGGCGATGTCGCGAATGTAGCTGTCGTCGCTGGCATTGCAGATCAAGTCCTGCGGATGCCCGATCCACTTGGCCGGAATCCAGGACGGAATTTCAGGTCCGTCGCCGGCGACGCCGTACCCGTCGCAACCTGGGAGAACCCCCACTGGTTGCTGCGGATCGGAGATCAGCCCGATCCCGATGATGTTGCTGCCGTTCGCTTCTGGCAGGGCGGCGCGAATAACCGAGCATCCCTGGGAGTATCCGATGAGCATGACGGGTCCGCGGACCTCGGCGAGAGCTGCCAAGAGTGCCCGGGCGCCCATTTCGGTGCTCCGGCGAAAACTGGAGCCGCCGTCGGCAACAGGTCCGTACGATGCGGGGTAACTCACCCACTTCGCGTCGAACCGATCGTCGAGTTCACGTGTGACAGCGCTCAGTAGTCCGACAACGTGGGTGCGGGTGTCACCGTCGTACGACTCGCCGGTGCCGCCGACTGCAAAAACCGTTACCTCTGTCATGTTCACCATGGTCTACGGCAATTCTGAGAGGTCTGCGATCAAAGCCTGAGAGAACGCTGGCAATCCCGATATCCTGCAGAATCGTTATAAAGGGCGCACCATCAAAGCTATGACGACGGCATATCGCTCTCGGAAGAAGAAGGTTTCCATCGTCGGCGCCGGCAGTGTCGGCACGGCTATCGCCTATGCGTGCCTCATCCGCGGATCAGCGGACGTACTGGCCCTCTACGACACAAACGCCGCGAAGGTGCGAGCGGAAGTGCTCGATCTCAACCACGGCACTCAGTTCACCCCACCGTGTTCGGTGGACGGTGGTGACGACATCGCGGTCACCGCAGGGTCCGATCTGGTTGTAGTGACAGCCGGAGCCAAACAGAAACCCGGCCAGTCCCGTCTCGAGTTGGCGGCGGTCAACGTCAAGATCGTGCAGACCTTGACGGAGCAACTTCTCTCGCAGTCGCCCGAAGCAATCATTCTTTTTGTCAGCAATCCCGTCGACATCGCGACGTACGCAGCGGTTCAGGCCGCGGGTCGGCCGTACCGTCACCGGATTTTCGGATCCGGGACGGTGTTGGATACAGCACGTCTGCGCTTTCTCATGGCGTCGAAGTTGGGCGTGGCGGTCGAGAATGTGCACGCCTTCATCGTTGGCGAGCATGGGGACTCCGAAATTCCTTTGTGGTCCAGCGCCACCATCGGCGGGGTTCCGGCGACGGCATTTGTGGGTCCTTCGGGGAACACACTCGACAGCGCGATCCGTGACGAGGTCGCGACCGCGGTGGTGCAAAGCGCGTATCAGATCATCGAGGGCAAGGGCGCGACCAATCTGGCCATCGGATTGTCGAGCGCCTTCATGGTGGAGGTGGTGTTGCGCGACGAGCAGCGGGTGCTGCCGATTTCGACCCTGCAGAACGGGGTGCACGACCTCGAAGGGGTATGTCTGTCGTTGCCAACGCTGGTTGGTGGCGGCGGAGCCGGCCGAGTGCTGGAGGTGCCGTTGTCGGAAGGTGAACGCGAGGGTCTGCATGCGTCGGCGCGGGCATTGCGCGACGTTCAGGATTCTCTCGGATTGTGAAGTGCTGCCGTGACGTATATCGGGCATATAGGATCGGTTAATGATTAGTTTTCTGATTCGCGCCGCGATATTCCTCGGGTCTGCCGCGGTCGGACTTCTTGTTGCGACGTGGTTGCTTTCGGGGTTTTCTGTGAGCGCGTCGGGTTTCATCACGGCGGTTGTCATCTTTGCGATCGCGCAGTCGGTCCTGTCGCCGTTCATCGCCAAAATGGCTAAGCGCCACGCGCCGGCATTCCTCGGCGGAATCGGGTTGGTCTCGACTTTCGTCGCTCTGCTGATCGCATCGATTTTCGGCGGGCTGACAATCACCGGTGTGTCGACGTGGATTATGAGCACGGTCCTCGTGTGGCTTGTCACGGCCCTCGCGACTCTGCTGCTCCCACTCATCTTCGTGCGTAAGAAAGTTGCGGAGAAGAAGGCTTAGCGATGCACCCGGATATCGGAATGGACTACACAGTCCTGGACTGTCCGGATCCGGCTGCGCTGGCACGCTTCTACGAACAGGTTCTCAGATGGAGAATTGTTCGCGCGGAGGATGATTGGCACGTCATCGAAGGCCTGCCAGGTCAACGACTCGCGTTTCAACTTGCCCCGGGTTTTGTTCCGGTGGACTGGCCGAAGGTGGGTGTGGGAATCCACCTCGATCTCCTGGTAGAGGCTTTCGACCCGGCCGAGGAGTGGGTACTGAGCCTCGGAGCGCAACGCGTCGACGGGATTGCTGAGCATCCGACTTTCCGGGTCTACCGCGACCCGGTCGGCCATCACTTCTGCCTGTGCCTGCGCGATTGAGTTCTGTCTCGACGGCGGCAGCGTCACGGTGGATAATTCCGTCAGACTGATCGCCCCGAGAACTTCTGGAGAGACGACTATGGCTTCACCGAATTCCGACGAGTTTCTTGTCGAACGCTCCGCTGTGATCAATGCGGAGGCTGCCACAGTCTTCGATCTGATCAACGACTTCCACCGCTGGACCACCTGGTCCCCGTGGGAAGGACTGGACCCGGCGATGCAGCGGACATACTCGGGACCGGATTCCGGTGTTGGTGCGTCGTACGCCTGGTCTGGCAACAAGAAGGCCGGTTCAGGCTCGATGAAGATCACCGAATCGGTGCCGGGTAGCCGTGTTGTCTTGGATCTTTCCTTCCTCAAACCGTTCAAAGCGCAGAACGTCACGACGTTTCTTCTCGAACCGCAGGACAGTTCGACTCGGGTGACATGGCAAATGACAGGGAAGAAGAACTTCTTCTTCAAGATTTTCGGATTCATTTTCAGCATGGACAAGATGGTGGGCAAGGACTTCGAGAAGGGCCTTGCACAGTTGAAAGCCGAAGCCGAAAAGGGCTGATGCCGCGGTGGTACCGTCACCCGGTGTTACGGATGACGCCCACCGACGCCCAAACTTTCTGGATTTCGGAAAAGATCCCCAACGATCAACTCCTGCTGTACTGCTTCGAGGGGCAATCGGAATCGCTCGAGGATGTACGACGCGCGGTCCTCGATCGCGCGTCGTCGATTCCGGATCTGTGCGTGCGGATTCGTGAAGTGCCGTGGCATCTGGATTATCCGCTGTGGGAACCGATGCCGGTCGACCAGTCGTTGGTCGTGACGCATCGACTTCCCGACTCTTCGTGGGAGCAGTGCATCAATGCGATCGAGGTGTTGCTCGAGAACCACGTCAATCCGCGCGCGACACCCTGGCTGCTGCATCTTTTCGAAGGCGTGCACGGCGCACCGCGCTGCGACGGCCCTGCGTTGATTGCCGTTCTGCAAGTGGCTCATTCGCTGGCGGACGGCAAGCGGGCGAGTGCTGTTGCCCGCACGCTGTTCTCGGCAGACGAGCCGAAAACCACAGAGATCGACAGACGCTCGATCAGTTCGGTAGAAATACTCGCCCGGGCGGCACTGCGCCTGCCCAGCCAGATCTACCGACTGTTTCGCGACGGCCGCGCGGGTCATCAGGCTCAGCTACAACTCCAGGCCGATACCGAGTCGGGAGTTGTTGCGCCGCAGGCCCCGAACCGTCCGAAGGTTACCTCGAACATCGCCCCGGATGCGCACAGGCTTGTTCGGATGGTCGTGCGCGACGCGGCAGATCTCCGAGCCGACGGGGTCTCCGTGACAGTGGGGGCGATGACGGCTATCTCGGTGGCCATGACCAAGTACCTGCTGGCCGCCGATGGCGTCGTTCCTCCTGAGTTGGGCGCGGAGGTCACGATCGCGAAGGATGGAAAACCGAAATCGCGCAACCACTTCCGGAACGCAGGTGTCGGTTTGTTTCCGGAGGTGGCCGATCTTCGCGAGCGAGCCGAACGCATCACGGAATCGCTGGCCGAGCGCCGAGCGCGAGCAGCGCACCCATCCAGTGCGGCGTCGGACCGGGCGCTCGAGGCTGTTCCGGGGCCGCTGATTCGTTGGGGCGTGCAGCAATACGACTTCACCGCGATTCCCGAGACGGTGACGGGTAATACGGTGGTGTCGAGTGTTGCTCGCGGAGCCGCGGACTTGGTGTTCGGCGGCGCAACGGTGCGATTCACGGCAGGGTTTCCGAGCCTGTCGCCGGTCATGTCACTCACTCACGGTGTCCATGGAATCGGTGACACCGTGACCATCAGCATCACAACCAGTCCGTCGGCGATTGCGGATATCGATCACTACGAACAGTTGATGCATGACGCGATCGACGAGGTGCGCGATACCTTTGCGCGGCGGGTCTGATGTACTGGCGCTATGGGATTCACGCGCGCGGAGTTGGAGTCGTATCGCGACGCCGAGATCGACGATCTGATCGGACCGGGTTGCCGATTGCTGTTCGTGGGTATCAACCCGGGATTGTGGACGGCGGCAACTGGTGCGCATTTTGCGAGGCCGGGTAACCGTTTCTATCCGGCGTTGTTGCGGGCAGGCATCATCGAACGCCCGATAGATCCGTCAGACGGTATGTCGGCAGCAGACACACAACACCTGATCGATCGGGGAGTGGGCATAACGAATCTCGCTGTGCGGGCAACGGCGCGGGCCGATGAATTGACGCCGGAGGAGCTGGCGGCGGGTGGAGTTCGGGTGCGAAACATCGTGCAGGACACCAAGCCTGTTGTTGTTGCCTTCGCCGGGATCACCGCCTATCGAACAGCTTTCGGCAACAAGAAAGCCAAGGCCGGCCATCAGGACCATGATTTCGAGGGGGCGAAACTCTGGATCGTGCCCAATCCGAGTGGGCTCAATGCGCACGAAACGGTGGATACGCTCGCCGCTAAATACCGCGATGCGGCCCGGGACGCCGGAATCCTGTAACTGATAGCGGAGTTCGGTAAAAGCGGCGTGAACTAGGCGCTACAGTGCAGATATGTCATTTCTTTACAATATCTTTGTAGTTATTCACCTGCTCGGTATGGCGGCCCTTGTCGGTAGCTATTTCACAGTCCTGAAGGCTCCGAAGATCACCGAGGTCATGGTCTGGGGTGCACGCCTCCAGTTCCTGTCCGGTCTCATCATCGTCGGACTCGGCGAAGGTGCCCTGGACAAGAACTACATTCACGCGAAAATCGCTGTGAAGCTTGTACTTTCACTGGCCATCGTCGCGTTGGCGGAGATCACGCGGGCCAGGCAGAAGAAGGGGCAGCCAAACCCCAACCTGGTACACGTGGTCGGTGGACTGTCCGTCGTGACTGTTTTTGTGGCTGCTCTCTGGACCTGACAAACCCACAAACAAGCCCCGGCGAATCGGAATTCGCCGGGGCTCTTTGCTATTGAACTGTCTACAGACCCGGACGCTTGCCGATCGTCAGGGTTACTTCACCGGTATGGGCAAAGAAGTCGTTGCCCTTGTCGTCTACGACGATGAACGCGGGGAAGTCCTCGACGTCGATCTTCCAGACGGCTTCCATACCCAGTTCGGCGTACTCGAGGATGTCGACCTTCTTGATGCAGTCGAGTGCCAGACGAGCCGCCGGTCCACCGATCGATCCGAGGTAGAAACCGCCGTGGGTGTTGCACGCGTCGGTGACCTGCTTGGAACGGTTTCCCTTGGCCAGCATGATCATCGAGCCACCGGCGGCCTGGAACTGCTCGACGTACGAGTCCATACGGCCGGCCGTGGTCGGGCCGAACGAACCGGAGGCCATTCCATCCGGAGTCTTGGCAGGTCCGGCGTAGTACACCGGGTGATCCTTGAGGTACTGCGGCATTTCCTCGCCGGCGTCGAGGCGCTCTTTGATCTTGGCGTGCGCGATGTCGCGGGCCACGACCAACGGACCGGTGAGCGACAGACGCGTCTTCACCGGGTGCTTGGACAGCTCGGCGAGGATCTCGGCCATGGGCTTGGTGAGGTCGATCTTGACCGCTGCGCCCTTGCCGGTTCCGGAGATTCCGTCGGTTTCGGAGTCGAGCTGCGCGTCGGTGACCTCGGGCAGGAAACGGCCCGGGTTGAATTCGAGCTGTTCGAGGAAGACACCCTCGGGCGTGATCTTCGCCTTGGCCTGGCGGTCTGCGGAGCACGACACGGCAATGGCAACGGGCAGCGAAGCGCCGTGGCGGGGGAGACGGACGACGCGGACGTCGTGGCAGAAGTACTTACCGCCGAACTGTGCGCCGATGCCGATCTTCTGCGTGAGCTCGAAGACCTTCTTCTCGAGTTCGTGATCGCGGAAGCCGCGGCCCGTGATGGCGCCTTCGGTGGGGAGCTCGTCGAGGTAGTGCGCGGACGCGTACTTGGCCGTCTTCATCGCGAACTCGGCAGACGTGCCACCGACGACGATCGCGAGGTGGTACGGCGGGCACGCTGCGGTACCGAGCGAGCGGATCTTTGCCTCGAGGAACTGCATCATCGAGTCGGGGTTCAGGATCGCTTTGGTTTCCTGGTACAGGTAGGACTTGTTTGCGCTGCCGCCGCCCTTGGCCATGAACAGGAATTTGTACGAGTTCTCGTGTCCGGCAGCAGTATCGGCGTACAGCTCGATCTGCGCGGGGAGGTTGTTTCCGGTGTTCTTCTCGTCCCACATCGTGATGGGGGCGTTCTGCGAGTAACGCAGGTTGAGGCGTGTGTAGGCGTCGTACACACCGCGGGCGATGGACTGCTCGTCATCACCGGGGGTCAATACGTGCTGTCCGCGCTTGCCCATGACGATTGCGGTACCGGTGTCCTGGCACATCGGGAGAACACCAGCGGCTGCGATGTTTGCGTTCTTCAGGAGATCGAGAGCAACGAACTTGTCGTTGTTGGATGCCTCGGGATCGTCGAGGATGCTCGCCAGCTGCGTCAGGTGATCGGTGCGCAGGTAATGGGAGATGTCGTGCAGAGCCGTTTCGGTCAGCAGACGCATCGCTTCGGGCTCGACCTTCAGGAAGGTCCGACCGTCCGGGCCTTCGACTGTCGACACCCCTTCAGTGGTGAGCAGTCGGTACTCGGTGGTGTCCTCACCGATCGGCAACAGGTCCTCATAGAGGAAGTCGGCCATCTTTTCTCCTGAACAAGGGTGCGTGCGAAGGTCCCGTTCAGGTTATCGTTGGGGGTTTTCCTCGATTACGCCGGGCGGTCGGACGGTAGTCGTGACTGGGTCGTTTGCCCTCGAAACGGAGCATTTCGGGCAATAATGTCCATCTGTGCTCGGCAACTCGAGGGACGTTTTCATGAGAGGTATCCGCATAGCGCGTGCATTGATCGGTGCTGCGACGGCCGCAACCGTTCTCTTTGTCGTGTCGTCGCCGGCAGTGGCCGAGACGGGCGGTCCACGCGTGATCAGCGCCGTACCCGCGGAAGGCCGTCTCGTCGACGTCGTCGTGTATTCACCGTCGATGGATCGCGGAATTCCGGTCCAGGTGCTTCGCCCAGCCGACACGTCGACACCCGCGCCGACGCTGTATCTGCTCAACGGGGTGGATGGTGGGAAGAACGACGCGACATGGTCGGTACGTACCGACGTGCCGGAGTTCTTCGCCGACAAGCACGTCAACGTGGTCACTCCGTTGGACGGGGCGTTCAGCTATTACACCGATTGGTTGCGGCCGGATCCGGGGCTCGCACAGATCAACGACAACAACGGCGTGAACAGGTGGACCACGTTTCTCACGTCGGAACTGCCGCACGTGATCGACGAGTATTTCGATACGACGGGCGAGAACGCACTCGGGGGGATCTCGATGGCGGGTACATCTGTGTTGAATCTGGCGATGAGTGCGCCGACGGTCTACAACAGCGTCGCTTCGTTCAGTGGCTGCGCGATGACCAGTCCCGGTCCGGGACAGGATTTCGTCAAAGTGGTCGTCGGGATCGGTGGGGGTAACCCCGAGAACATGTGGGGGCCGTACAACGACCCCGCGTGGGTTGCACACGATCCGGTGGTGAATGCGGAGAAGCTACCGCGAATTCCGATGTACATCACGACCGCAACCGGCATCCCCGGCCCGTACGACACGTTGGCAGATCCGCGAATCGACAACGACGTCGCGGTGCTGGCAGCGACGCTGGCTCTGGGTGGGGGCATCGAGGCTGCGACACATTTCTGCACAATGCAGTTGGCGGATCGCACCACCGCACTGGGCATGGACAACATCCGATACAACATCAAACCGGCCGGTACCCACTCGTGGGGCTACTGGCAGGACGACCTGCACGATTCGTGGCCGATGTTTGCCGCGTCCCTCGGCTTGTAAGGACTTTTGCATGCGTATGTCTCAGATCGCACTGGCGTGCGCCGTGTCGCTGGCGTCGGTAGTCGCTCTCCCGATCGTTGCGAGCGCGGACGAAGCAGCGCCGCCGGCACAAACCGTGTCCGCCGATGCGTCGCCGCGAATCGCCGCGACCACTTCGGTGTCGGAGCGGGAAGTGCTGCTCGACGTCGACAGTCCGGCGATGGGCCGCACGATGGCCGTGCGGGTGTTTCTCCCGGCCGATAGTTCGGAGCCTCGGCCCGTTCTGTACCTGCTCGACGGAAACTCGGGCCAGATCGAGGACAACAACTGGTTCGAACCGACGAAGGGCAATGCTCGGGAGTTCTTCGCGGACAAGAACGTTTTTGTGGTTGCGCCGATCGGCGGAACCGGAACCATGTACACCGATTGGCAGGAAGACCACCCGAAATTCGGCAAGCTCAAGTGGGAGACATTCCTGACCAAGGAATTGCCGCCATTGATCGACGGGGCGTTCGACACCAGTGGGCGCAACGCGATCGGTGGCATCTCGATGGGGGCCGAGGCCGCGCTCATGCTTGCCCAGCGGGCACCGGATCTGTACGACGGGGTAGCTGCCTACAGTGGGTGCTACACGACGGTGGGTGGATTCGGTAAGGCTCTGACGGATCTTGTTGTCATCAACGGAATGGCCACATCGGAACAGATGTGGGGTCCGGTGGACAGCCCCGCGTGGCGCGAGCACGACATCTTTGCCAACGCGGACAAGCTTCGCGGCACAAAGGTGTACCTGTCATCGGGCACAGGATTGCCGGGCCCCCACGAAACACTCGAGACGCCCGACCTTGCTCGGGTCGTTGTCGTCGGTGGTGTCATGGAACTCGGCGCCAATCTGTGTACCGATCAGATTTCCGGTGTTCTCCGCAGTCACGGCGTCGATGTCACGCGCAGCGCGCAACCGGTGGGCACACACGGTTGGCCGTATTGGTCCGACGAACTGGCGCGTTCCTGGCCGGTGATCGAGTCGGCTCTGTTCGACTGAACTACCCGATGATTTCCGGCGGCCGCGACGGTCTATCCCTGTGAAGACCGTCCCGACCTAAGGAGTAGTCATGCCCTCGATCACCCCGTGCCTGTGGTTCGACACGCAAGCGGAGGAAGCAGCACAGTTCTACATCTCGGTTTTCGGCAAAGGGAAAATCATCGGAATCGAGCGATACGGCGAGGGATCGCCGTCCGGTCAACCGGCAGGGTCGGTCATGACGGTGGTGTTCGAACTCGACGGACAGCGGTTCACCGGGTTGAACGGCGGACCGATGTTCACGTTCTCGGAGGCGGTGTCGTTCGAGATTCCGTGCGCCGACCAGGCTGAAGTCGACCACTACTGGTCGGCTCTGACCGAGGGCGGTGAGGAAAGCCAGTGCGGTTGGCTCAAGGACAAGTTCGGTCTGTCGTGGCAGGTGGTGCCGAATCGATTGATCGAATTGATGCAGGATCCTGATCGCGCAAAAGCCCAGCGTGTGATGGACGCGATGATGCAGATGAAGAAGATCGACGTGGCAGAACTCGAACGTGCCGCACTCTGAGAGTCGACTGTGAGTGTCGACGCAAACCTGGCGGGCACGTCAGCAGCGTCGGTACACTTGAATGAGTGAATTTTCAGCTAACTGCGGCGATGGGTGACGGCCTTATATGAGTTTTTCAACCGTGTCTGATGCTGCTGTCCTGAACACGGCCCCGTCTACCTCGCGTCCTCGCGTTCACGCGTACATCGACATCGTGGTGGTCATCGCGGTTCTGGTGGGAACCAATCTGATTGCGCACTTCACCACGGTGTGGGCGAGCATCGCGACGGTTCCGATCTCGGCGCTTGTGCTGCTCGCGATGAGCAAGCGCAGAGGGCTGGGCTGGGCGGAGTTGGGCCTGTCCCCGAAGCATCTCAAAAGCGGTTCGAAGTACGCACTCATCGCAGTCGGACTTGTTCTGACCGTCGTGGCGGTCGGCGCGTTGCTGCCGCTGACCAGGCCGTTCTTCATGGCTGATCGTTACGCGACCATCTCGGGCGCAATCATCGCGTCGATGATCATCATTCCCCTGCAGACCGTCATTCCGGAGGAATTGGCATTCCGCGGTGTCCTGCACGGGACGCTTAACCGGGTCAGTGGCTTCCGGGGCGTCGCCGCAGCGGGTTCGTTGACGTTCGGGCTGTGGCACATCGCGTCGTCGATGGGTCTGACCAGTGGAAACGAGGGACTGTCCGGCTTCCTCGGTAATGGGGTCGTCGGTCAGATCGCCGGTATTCTCGGCGCGGTTCTGGCTACCGCGGCGGCCGGTCTCGTCTTCACGTGGCTTCGCCATCGAAGTGGCAGTCTTCTTGCGCCCATCGCATTGCACTGGTCCCTGAACGGCGCGGGCGCTTTGGCCGCAGCGTTCGTGTGGCACGCCACCATGAACTGATCCGGACAATTCGAACGCGCGGTATCGCCGCGACTGTGATTTGCTCAATGAGTGATACAGCTGCATCGGGGCCATATCTTCCACATTTCCGGTAGCCCGACGGTCGAGGGCGCGGCCGACGCGCTCGTCTCCCTCCCCGACGGTGTGCTCGCGATCGACGACGCCGGTGTTGTGGCTTTCTGCGGTGAATTCGACGCGTTGCCGCAGCATCTGCACGGCGGCGACGTCCACGATCATCGCCCAGGGTTTCTACTCCCCGGATTCATCGACACTCACGTTCACTTTCCGCAGATCTACGCCGGTGACGCCTACGGCGGTGGACAACTACTCGAGTGGCTCGATCTCTGCGTGTTCCCCTCGGAATCACGATTGGCCGATCCGGAATTTGCCGCGCATGCCGCTGCCGCGTTCTGCGCTCGCCGGATAGCCACCGGAACTACCGCGGCAATGGTCTTCGGTTCCGCTTTTCCGCATGCGCAGGACGCGTTGTTCGCGGAAACTCAGCGAACCGGGCTTCGCCTCGTCAGCGGCCGTGGCATCCAAACCACGGGGCCCGAATCTGCAGCAGCGCTCATCACGTCCGAGGACGACGCGATCACGCTGACCCGCGACGAGATCGATCGGTGGCACGGTGCGGACACCGGTGACGTTGACACTGCTCTCCTGCACGTTGCCGTCGTACCGCGGTTTTCCCTGGCCGTAACGACGGAGACCTTGAAGAATCTGGGGGAGTTGTACGACTCGGTGCGAGGCCGTGGCGTGTACTTCCACAGTCACCTCAACGAGAACAACAGGCCGGGCACAGGCGAAGTGGCGACGACGCTCGAGCGTTACCAGGTTCAGTCGTACCTCGATACGTACGACGGCAAGTTCCTGCCAGGCTCCGAAGTCGGTGGCAAGTCTTTCCTCGGACCCCGCGCAATTCTTGCGCACTCCGTCCACTGCCAGGATTCCGAATTGGCTCGGATGGCGGAGACCGGGACGTCGATTGCTCATTGCCCGACGTCGCAGCAGTTCCTCGGTTCCGGCACGATGCCGTGGAAGCGAACGGTGGCGGCGGGAGTCAACATCGCGATCGGTTCGGACTTCGGCGGCGGCGACGAATTCCTCCTGTCGCGGGTTCTGGGCGACGCTTTCAAAGTGCACATCTCGGAGGAGGGCGACAGCGCGCTTTCGCTCCACCCGGCCGAATTGCTGTTCACGGGGACACTGGCCGGAGCGCGTGCGCTGGACATGGAGAACCGCATCGGAAACCTCGACGCCGGTAAAGAGGCAGATTTCCTCGTCGTTGATCCGGCCGGGTGGCCGGCGCTGGGCAGTCTGATCAACTTCGGCACGCGGTCGCCTGATCCGATTCTGGCGCGTGATCAAACTCTGTTCGGATTGTTGATGGCGATGCGTGAGCCGGCGATCTCGCACGTGTACGTCCAGGGTCGCAGGGTGTCGACCTGACGTGTCCGGTTCGGCGACGGTTGTCACGGCCTATCACCGCCTCGAAAACGGTGGTGATGAGCGCTTTGCCGAGTGGACCGCTCAGGCTGTCAGAACAGCGAGATCGGCTCAGGGCTATCTCGGCAGCGCAATCAGTGACGGTTCAGAGCTTTCCGATTACGGTGTGTCCCATACCTTTTCCAGCGTCGAAGAGCTACATGGCTGGCTCGACTCGCCAGAGCATGCACGTCTTGTCGACCACGGGGTGGCGCGGGGGATCCGCGCCAAGAGTTCGGACCTTGTCCTTGTGGACGATGCTGTGCCGCCGCCCGGCATCGGCGTGTACGACCACACGGTTGTCGCCGGACGGCAAGACGAATTTCTGCGGACCCAGCATCGCCTGATCGTGGAAAGTTCGCGTTTCTCGGGGTACGAGAGCGCATTGCTGCTGTGCTCGACTGCCGATGCGACGCGGTGGCAATCGGTTCTGCGCTTCCGGACGGAACCGCAACTGTCCGCGTGGATGCGATCGGAGCAGCGGGCGGCGGTGTTGCCTGCGCTTCGCGAGGAGTTGGCGGAAGACTTCACCGAATCCGTGCGTTCCACCCCGTTCGGCACGATCTTGCGCACCGAGAACGGGCAGACGCGGGCGACTCCGAACTGGAAGACCGCGATGATCATTCTTCTGGTCCTCTACCCGACAGTGATGACGTTGTCGCGATTTCTCGGTCCGGTGCTCGACGGGATCGGCGCACCGCCCTGGCTGTCGATGTGGCTGAGCCAGATCGTCAGCGTTGGGGCGATGACGTGGTTCCTGATGCCGGCGGCGACGCGTCGGTTCGGTCGATGGCTCGACCCGTTCGACGGAGCGAAACTACGCACGAACGTCCTCGGCACCGCCGCTGTCCTGGCGATATATGCCGGGACGCTCGGGCTGTTCGCTTCCGTGAAGTGGTTGCAGTTCTGGGACTACTTCGACTGAATCCTGCCGCGCCGGAAGTACGTGATCGGTCCGAAAAAGTTGATCGCGATGATCGCTGCCCATTTGGCCTTACTGCCGTTGACCGCCGCGCGATCGCGCTTCGCCAGATCGGCCCAGGCGGCGATTGCCAGAATCGACTGGATCGACCCCATCACGATCACAATGCGTCGTTGGCGCGGTGAGAGTTCACTCCATGACTTCTTGTTGCGGCTCATGACATCAACTGTGCCCGATGCGTCTGCAACGGCCCGGACATTTGGTGTGAATAGCATCACGTTCTGGGAGGTCGGGTTTGTTTCGGGCTTCGTTGCGATCGGACTCGACAGGCATCAATGTTCTGTTAATCGCAGCCGTGGCTGAAGAGTTGCGCGGCATGGCCTCCGTGCGCCGATCGGCCTCGCGGGGAATCGTCCCATTCCTGGTCAGGGCGGCGCTAGTGCTGAAACAGGATCAATTAAGTTAGGCTTACCAACATCATTTGGCTGAATTGAGAGATTGCGAAGTAATAACCACTAATGGAAACCGTGTTCGGATATCGTTAAAAATAGGGCGAATTATCTCGATCGGATCACGCCTGCTGGGCGTTACCTGTGAATATGCGTTTGCCGCCTAGGTCCGAAGATGTAACGTCCCGGACACATTTGGTGTCGCGGAAGTAACGGAAGACCTCTAGTCTTAGTCCAGCAGGTCAGCAAGAGGGCCTGTTAGACCACTGATGTTTCATCTTCGACAGGAGTTAACACATGACCAGCGCTGAACTCTCGGGCCAGTTCTCTTTCATCACCGACTTCCTCAGCAACGCATCTGACCTGTTCAGTGCTCTGACGTTCTTCACGTCGCTCAGCTGATAACTTCCGGCCGCTACGGCCGATGACGATGGCCCTCGAAACGAAAGTTTCGGGGGCCATCGTTTTTGTTGTCGCTGGTCACGGCGGTGGTGTGGCTGGTGTTGGTCAAGTGCAAGGCGGTGGCCTTGTGACTGTGGTGCAATCGAGTGAACAAAGAAACTCGACTTTCCGCCTAGATCGGGCGGGATACGCCGATGATCGGAGCAGTGTGCACGTCTCACGAAGAAGTTTGTTCAAGTACGCGGCCGCAGGTTCTGCCGCCGCTGGACTGGCCGCGCTCAGTGGCACGGCCACGGTGGCCAATGCCGGCTCGCTCGGAACTCTGCTCGACTACTCCGCCGGGGTCCCGTCGGCGCAGTCGATTCGGGCGGGCGGCTACGCGGGCGCGATCCGCTACGTATCCGACCGCCGCCCTGACGCAAACTGGATGGTGGGGAAGCCAGTCAAGGCGGGTGAAGTGAACGCTCTGACAGCAGCGGGACTGCAGGTCGTGTCCTGCTACCAGTTCGGAAAAAGTGCGACGGCCGATTGGCGTGAAGGCCGCGAAGGCGGCAAGAGGCATGCAACACGGGGCCTCGAATTGCACCGCCAAGCGGGTGGACCCGAGGGGCGTCCGATCTACGCGTCCATCGACGACAACCCGTCGCCGGCCGAGATCAACAACCTCATCAGGCCCTATCTCGAGGGATGGGCGTCGGTAGTCGGCAATCAGAATCTTGGTATCTACGGAAACACCGGCGTGCTCGACGCGATGATCGGCGTGGGGGTCGGAACCTGGTACTGGCAACATAATTGGGGCTCGCCGAAGGGCTACGTCCATCCTCGCGCGCACCTGCATCAGTTCGAGATCGACAAGCGCACGGTCGACGGAATCGGCGTCGACCTGAATTCGATCCTTGCCCTCGACTACGGGCAGTGGTCATTGGCCGGTTCGATCGTGCCCAACATTCCGATCGGCTCTATCGCACCATAGCGCCGAATTTTGCCAACCAGGCGCGGGCATCCTCGGGAAGGTTGCCCGCGGCTTCGGCGGCCAAGCACCAGGCTTTGGTCATTGCCAGGAAATTCATCGGGTTGTATGCGTCTTCCTCGCGGGAGAACAATCCGTCTCCGGCGTAGTGCAGGATCGTGATGTTCGCGGCGCCGTGAGTGGATCCGTCGCCCGGGTCTTCCATAGGATTGTCGATTTCGCAGATGATCCACCCGCGCTCCTCGTCGATCACGTACCAGTTTGCGGGGAACTCCGTCATGCGTTTTCCCGGGAACTCGGTCATCGTGCGGGTAACCCACTTACGCACTGCCTCACGGCCGTTGAGGGTCCCGAAGGCATGCTCGACGTAGACGACGTCTTCGGTGAACATGTCGGCAAACGCATTCCAATCGCCGCTGCGCGTGCATTCGACGACGGTGTTCTGGAAACCCGCAAAGGCCTGATCGAGTTCAGCGCGTGTCCATGCCATGTGTGACTCCTCGGGTAGACGACCGAGTCAAATTAGAACATGTTCTCGTGTCCGAGAGGTGCGGATTCGGCCGATCTTGTGTTGCGGTACCGTCGTTGACGGGTCGGGACCCGTATTTGCGAGAGGAAATATTTCATGGAGTTTCTCATCGACTTCATCTACACCCTGCTGTCGAAGCTGCAGATTGCCGGCAGCATCGAAGGCGCTCCGGAGAAGTAGCACCTCCCGCAGTTCTTACGGCCGTGTCATTCTTGCGGCCGCGACGTGGTTGATTCCCTGTGCGGCGCTTTCCGTTTGGGAATCAACCACGCGAAGATCATCGCCACGGCCGCCGCGACAATCGAAATCACGAACGTGGCTTTGAACATATCGAGCGTGGGGTAGACGCGGTCGTGGACCATGATGGTGGCACCGGCAAGCACAACGCTCACCACGGCGGCGGAACTCGAGGTTCCGATCGACCGCATCAGTGAGTTCAAACCATTCGCGGCAGCCGATTCCGTGATCGGAACCGAGCTCATGATGAGGGCCGGCATCGCCGAGAATGTCAGTCCCACACCAGCTCCGATCACCATTCCGGCCAGCGCGACTTGCCACACCGCGGACGTCGCGAAGAGGGCGGCGACGTAACCGAGTCCGATGACCAGCGATCCGGTCAGCAAGGTGATGCGCGGACCCTTCCAATCCGAGATGCGGGCGGAAACGGGGGAGAGTGCCATCATCACCAGTCCGGCGGGTGCGAGTACCAGGCCGGTGGTCACCATCGACAATCCGAATCCGTAGCCGGTGTCCTTCGGAGCCATGAGAAGTTGTGGCAACGACAGCGAATTCCCGTACATCGAAAAGCCGATGGCAATGGATGCGAGGTTGGTGAACAGCACTTGTTTACGTGCCGCGATTCGCAGATTCACCAGCGGCGCACTGCGTCTGAGCTCCCAGAAGCCCCACGCCACGAAGATGACGACCGACGACGCCAGTAGCCCCAGGGTCTTGGGATCGGTCCATCCCCACGTGCCGCCCTTGGTGATCGGCAGGAGCAGGGCGATCAGGGCAGCGGCCAGGCCGAGGGCACCGACGAAGTCGAAACGTCCCGGCTTGCGGACGGATGACTCGGGAATGACGAAGAACACCAACAACATACAGAGGCAACCCAGAGCCGCGGACACGACAAACAGGAAGTGCCAATCGGCGCTCTGAGCGATGAGTGCGGCGATGGGAAGGCCGACAGCGCCGCCGACGCCCAGGGTGGCGCTCATGACGGCCATCGCGCCGCCCACCTTCTTTGGTGGCAGAACGTCACGCAGGATGGCAATGCCCAGCGGGATGGCACCAACGGAGGCGCCTTGGAGCGCGCGCCCGATCACCAGCACGATGAGCGACGACGACAGCGCGCAGATGACGGAACCGAGAACCACCAGGCCGAGACTGACCAGGATCATGCGTTTCTTGCCGAACATGTCGCCGAGGCGGCCGCTGATCGGGGTGATGACAGCAGCGGCGAGAAGCGTAGCGGTGATGGCCCACGACGTGTCGGCCGGCGGCGCGTTCAGCAGGCTCGGTAGCTGCGGGATGATCGGGACGACCAGCGTCTGCATCAGGGCGACGACGATCCCGCACAGGCCGAGGACAGTGAGGATCAATCGTGGGCGCGGGGACACTGTCGCGTCGACGGCTGTTTCCGTGTTCGACGGATGGGCGTGAACGGACATTCGGCTCCCGAAGTATGTGGGTAGCGCTTGCCACCTATTCTGTGCACGCTACACATTCTGTGTATCCTGCACAACGTGACGAATGTGCACGGACAAAAGCCGGACCCAGACCGCGACCTTGTCGACATCGAATACGAGTTGACGCTGTTGTCGCGGTATCACGCCCTGGCACAGCGCGCCGAACTTCATCTGGACCGCTCGGCATACCTGCTACTCGGGCGCCTGGAACTACAACAACCGATGAGCTTGAAAGAGCTGTCCTGCGCCTTCGGATTGGACATTTCGACCATCAATCGGCAGATCGGCGCTCTCCGTCGCCAAGGCTTGGTCGAACGCGTCGAAGACCCGGACGGCGGACTCGCGAGAAAGGTCCGCCCCACCGAGTCCGGTCTGGCTCAACTGCGCGCAGACCGTGAACATTCGACTGCCGGTGTGGCAAAGGTGGTGCGAAACTGGACGCCGGAGTCGCGTCGGGCGTTGGGTGACCTACTGCGGCACTTGAACCAATCGGTGGAAGAACTCGAAGGTCGGACCTGGCCGCGGCCGGCACCCGACGATCACGTCTGAGTGTGAGCTAGCGTCGAATCCGGTTCGGGCGCAATCACAACCAGATTCGGCCGGTCGTCCGGCGACGAGTGATTTCCGCGCCACGACATCAGTGACCACCGAGACAGCGCGGAAAACGCCGATCCGAGACTGGCAAAGGAACCAGAGCTCAGGATCGACCCGGCCGAACCGATGCTGCCGATCGACAGTATCGAGAAGGCGCTGCCGATCGACAAGATCGAGTGAGTGCTACCGATCGAAAGAATCGATCCTTCGGAGCGGATCGACAGAATTGATCTGGAATGTCCCATTCCTTGGTCTATCACGAGCACTGCACACACAAAAGAGGCCCGCCGAAAATTCGGCGAGCCTCTTTGCGTCGTTTGTGGATCAAGCCACTGCGAACATACCCACGGTCGGCAGGAAGCTGCAGGTGATGCGATCTGCGCCTTCGGGCTGGGTGGTCAGCGAACCGCTGATCACGGACAGCACGCGTCCCGGGCCGGTGTCGGCGATAGCCGACAGGGTGGCGGGGCCGTCCGGGTTGATGCGAGCGGCCGTGGTGAGATTCTGCGTAGCGCTGCGACCGTTGTCGATGTTGATCCAGGTGACCGTCAGCGGGACGGGCTGGTCATCGGTGGCCGGAGCAGTGCCAAGCGCGGTGAAGACAAACCCGGCCTGACCTGCGGCAGGTCCCGGAGGCGGCAGGTGTGCCGGGCCGGGAACGGCAAGTGCGGTGCCGACGGAATCAGCCGTCGCGGAGATGCAGCCCTTACCCAGAGTCGGGTACAGGAACTGTGCGATGACGGGGGCGTTTTCGTCCGGAATCGCCGGTCCGCCGCCGCCGCTGCCGTCGAGGAAGGTGATGACCTTCTCGAGCGTCGCCTTGATCTCGGGCGGGAGCCCGGCGGAATTGAGAATCGCGCGAGCCTGTGCGAGCAGATCGGCCTGCGGATTGCCGGCGACCTGGGTGACGCCCTGGGCGTCGACGGGGCCTGCGGCTGCGCCGATGATGGCGGGAGCAAACGATGCCAGGAACTCGATCGGCACACTGTCCGGTGTCGGCGCGGGAGCCGGATCGGCCATTGCCTGTGCCGGCAATGCAAGTCCTGCTGCTGCGGCAATTGCGACGGCGGTGAACGCCTTACGCATACCTCGGGTTCGAAGCACTGTTTCCCCATCCTTAGTCAGACCGCGCAGGCGCCGTAGCGCCTGCGTTGACGGCTCGAGGGGTCACTCTATGTAAGTGAGCCCCGGGTTGTACAGCCGTTCAGTTTCTGAGCAGCTACGGATCCCGGTGGAGTCTATTACATGACTGGCCTCGAAATGATTGCTTGCAGACCATACCCTGTGACAGAAGTGATCAATGTGAATATTGATGCAACTGTTATGTCGGTTCAGGCGGTTTCAGACGTCAGCTTTTTGCCGAATCTGCGACGAGCGCATCGATCTTCCGAGCAAACTTCACGTCGAGTTCGGTAATGCCGCCCGCCGAATGTGTCGACAGTGTGTAGGTGACTTTCCGCCACCGGACGTCCATGTCGGGATGATGATCGGCGGCTTCGGCAGCTGCGGCGACGTCCTGAAGCAGCGCGACGGCTTCGGGGAATGTTGTCGATTCGACCACCCGCGCAATTGCATTGTCGGATCTGTGCCAGTCGGGCAGTTCCGCGAGAGCAGCGTCGATCGCGGAATCGGACATCACGGAAGCCATACTCCATCATGGTGTCATGAGCGACGAGGCTGCAAGGGGTGGCGGGGCTGCCGACGAGTACGAGATAGTGGCCGGTGCGATCTTCCGCGATGGCCGGTTGTTGCTGGCGCAGCGCATCCGCCCGCCGGAGTTGGCGGGGATGTGGGAGCTTCCGGGTGGCAAAGTCGAGGCGTTCGAGACGCCGCAACACGCTCTCGAGCGGGAACTGGCAGAAGAATTAGGTGTTGTTGTCCGCTGTGGGCGTCGAATCGGCGTCGACGTTGCATTGGGGAGTGGACGAGTTCTGCGAGCGTATCGAGTGGACATCCTGGCCGGGGAGCCCGCGGCACTGGATCATGCGCAGCTTGCGTGGGTGGACGCCGACGATCTGGAAAAGTTCCACATGGTGGTGAACGATCAGGCGTGGATACCGGATCTGCTCACCGAATTGCGCAGGCTCAGGCTGCCCGAGCCATCTTGAGGCCGACCTTGAGTTCCTTCTTGGAGGCGCCGTTGTTCTCGAGCTTCCGCATCCGCATGATCACAACCGGGCACTTCACGCAGCGAGTCTTCTTGCGGCAGCACTTCTTCTTGGGCTTGAGCTGCGAAACTTTGCTTGGCTTAACTTTTCCCATGTGGCACTGCGTCTTTCCTTCAACGGCGATGGCGGAGAACCGCACTGCAGACAAGGTTAGCGTAACCTTAAAAGCGCTGAATTGCCAGCAAAAGATTTACCCGCTGCAGTAGTGGCGAAAATCACTATCTGCAGGTCGTGGCCGTGATAGAGGACGCACTTTGCGCGAGCAGGTCTTCGGAGCGAGTAGTATTTACTAGGCCGCGGTGCCTTCTCGAGGCGATTCGTGCACGTACTCGGATCACACATTCGTGCAGCGGCCACCAGAAGAGCCGTGCGATGCGAGTTTCGCGTGGCCGATTACTTAGCCGAATTACTCAGCCAGGAGAGCCATCGCGTGACCACCACCAGCTTCCGTAACGTTGCCATCGTCGCACACGTCGACCACGGCAAGACCACCCTCGTTGACGCCATGCTTCGTCAGTCCGGCGCCTTCGAGGAGCGCGCCGAGCTGGTCGATCGCGTCATGGACTCAGGAGACCTCGAGCGCGAGAAGGGAATCACGATTCTCGCGAAGAACACCTCCGTACACAAGCGCAACGACGACGGCTCGATCACCGTCATCAACGTCATCGACACCCCCGGCCACGCCGACTTCGGTGGAGAGGTCGAGCGCGGCCTGTCCATGGTCGACGGTGTCGTTCTGCTCGTCGACGCTTCCGAGGGCCCGCTTCCTCAGACACGCTTCGTGCTGCGCAAGGCGCTTGCTGCGTCGCTGCCCGTCATCCTGGTCGTCAACAAGACGGACCGCCCTGACGCCCGCATCGAAGAGGTTGTCTCCGAGGCACAGGATCTGCTCCTCGACCTCGCATCGGACCTGTCCGACGAAGCCGCCGAAGCCGCTGAGCTCGCGCTCGGTCTCCCCGTCCTCTACGCCTCCGGCCGTGAGGGCAAGGCCTCGACCGTGCAGCCCGAAAACGGCCAGGCACCCGACGCTGAAGACCTCACCGCACTTTTCCAGGTCTTGATGGAGTACGTCCCGGCCCCCAAGGGCACGTCCGACGCACCCCTGCAGGCTCACGTCACCAACCTCGACGCGTCCGCATTCCTCGGCCGCCTCGCGCTGGTTCGTATCCACAACGGTGAGCTGCGCAAGGGCCAGACAGTGTCCTGGTGCCGCGAGGTCGACGGCGAGCCCGTCATCACCAAGACCAAGATCACCGAACTGCTCACCACCATCGGTGTCGAGCGCGTTCCGGCAGAGGTTGCCTACGCAGGCGACATCTGCGCAGTGGCAGGCTTCCCGGACATCATGATCGGCGACACCCTCGCTGATCTCGAGAACCCGGTGCCGCTGCCCCGCATCACCGTCGATCAGCCGGCCATCTCGGTCACGATCGGCACCAACACGTCGCCCCTCGTCGGCCGCGTCAAGGGTCACAAGCTGACCTCGCGCATGGTCAAGGCTCGCCTCGACCAGGAGCTCGTCGGTAACGTCTCGCTCAAGGTCCTCGACATCGGTCGCCCCGATGCGTGGGAGGTCCAGGGTCGTGGAGAGCTCGCTCTCGCCATCCTCGTCGAGCAGATGCGTCGCGAGGGCTTCGAGCTCACCGTCGGTAAGCCGCAGGTTGTCACCCAGGTCGTCGACGGCAAGGTCCACGAGCCGTTCGAAGAGCTGACCATCGACAGCCCGGAGGAATACCTCGGCGCCATCACGCAGCTCCTCGCAAACCGCAAGGGCAAGATGGTCCAGATGTCGAACCACGGCCAGGGCTGGGTTCGCATGGAGTTCATCGTTCCTTCGCGTGGACTCATCGGTTTCCGTACGGAATTCCTCACGGATACCCGCGGAACCGGTATCGCCAACGCCGTGTTCGACGGTTACGGCCCGTGGGCCGGCGAGATCCGTGCGCGCCACACCGGTTCGCTCGTTTCGGACCGCTCCGGCACCGTCACCCCGTTCGCCATGATCCAGTTGGCTGACCGTGGAACGTTCTTCGTCGAGCCCGGCGCAGACACCTACGAGGGCATGGTCGTGGGCATCAACCCGCGTCAGGAAGACCTCGACATCAACGTCACCCGCGAGAAGAAGCTGACCAATATGCGTCAGTCTTCCGCAGACGTGATGGAGACCCTCGCAAAGCCGATCAAGCTCGAACTCGAAGCAGCCATGGAATTCTGCTCCGGCGACGAGTGCGTCGAGGTCACCCCGGAGGACGTCCGCGTCCGCAAGGTGCACCTCAACGCAACCGAGCGCGCTCGTGAGCGTTCACGCAGCAAGTCCCGCGACAAGGCTTCTCTGTAGTCTTTCGCAGTAACAATCATGACAAGGCGAATGTGCCTTTTGCTCGGTGTTCTTCCGGCAAAAGGTACATTCGCCTTCATGGTTTCCAGGCATCGTGTTGGTTGGGAAACCGTGGACTCAGGCTGCGCGTGCCTGAAAACGGAAGGATATCTCTGTGGTTGCTGGACGTCGGTACCTGGCGTTGGCCGTGGCGGTGACAGCGTTGTCTCTGACGGCGTGCACTGCTGATCCACCGCCGCCTGTCGAGAGCACCGAGACGGTCAAGCCGACTACGACGCCCGTCACGCCGGCAATGCGGGTGGTGTCGGTGGCTATCGACCAGGTGGGTGACGGATTCAATCCCCACCTCCTCGCCGATTTGTCCCCGGTGAACTCTGCCGTCGGTAACTTGGTGTTGCCCAGCGTATTTCGTCCGATCAGCTCGCCCGTGCAGCCCGGCCAGGCAGAGTGGGTCCTCGACGACTCGTTGGCCGTCTCCGCGGAAGTTGTCTCGGAGGCGCCGTTCACGATTCGCTATCAGCTCCGCAACGAAGCACAGTGGTCCGACGGCGCACCGATCGCCGCCGAGGATTTCCGCTACCTGTGGCAGCAGATGATTTCGGTTCCCGGTGTTGTGAACCCGGCCGGGTACCAGTTGATTTCGGACGTCACCTCGTCCGGTGGCGGAAAGACCGTGAACGTCGTGATGCGCGCGGCGTATCCGGCGTGGCGTGAACTCTTCACCGATCTTCTTCCGTCGCACCTTGTCAAAGACACCCCCGGCGGTTTCAGTACCGGGTTGAGTGAGGGAATTCCGGTGTCGGGGGCACACTTTCACGTGCGCTCCGTCGACCGTGGCCGAGACGAGATCATCCTCGAACGCAACGACAGGTTCTGGGGAGAGCCGTCGGACCCGGATCAGATCGTGATGCGCCGGGCCGGGTCGGCGGCGCAGTTGGCCGAAGCGATGCGCACCGACGATTCGCAGATCGCGCAGATTCATGCGGGTAGTGCTACCGACATTCAGCTGTCGGCGGTTCCGGGAGTGAGCACGGCATTTACGTTCGTGCCGCGCACTCTCGACATGACGATCAACGGACGCAGCGCCACGTTTGCCGATGTCCGGGTCCGCAAAGCTGTTCTGGGACTTCTGGATTCCGATCTCCTGGCAGTAGTCGCCGCAGGCAGTGAATCTGCTGCGGTTCCGGCAAAAGCGCAGATACTCTCGCCGTCCGATCCCGGCTACGTACCGACGGCGCCGCCCAAGCAGAGTCGTGAGCGTTCGATGGAGCAATTGGTGGAATCCGGCTACGTCGTCGTGCCGCCGGCGGGACCGGTCGTGGTCGGGGGAACAAACGGAAGCGTCGTCCGTGACGGCAAGCCGCTCGAACTGACGCTCGGGGCGCCGGAGAACGACGATATCGCGATCGCGGTGGCCAACACCGCTGCCGATGAACTGCGGGATGCGGGGATTGCGGCAACCGTGAAATCTCTTCCGGCAGAAGAGCTGTACGGTACGGAGCTCACGACGGGGAGCGTAGACATGGTGGTCGGCTGGATCCGCGCCGGCGTCGACCCTGCCACGTCGTTGGCGTCTCGGTTCAGTTGCCCCCTGACTCCCACCGTGCCGGTAACCACTACCGAGACTCCGGAGTCGACGTCTACCGCGCCGACGCCGACGACGGCTCGCGAGTCCGATTCGGAAGCGCCGAGCAATATTTCAGGACTGTGCGACCCTTCGCTGCAGCCGCGGATCGACGAAGCTCTCAGCGGGATCGGTGATTTCGGGGCGCTGATCGCCGACGCCGAGCCCAAGTTGTGGGATCTCGCGGCGGTTCTGCCCATCGTGCAGGACCGCACGTTGGCAGCACTGGGAACCGGCGTCGAAGGTGTCACCCTGACCAGTCCGGTTCAGGTTGGAATATTCGGTGACGCAACCAACTGGGTGAGGGTGAAGGAATGACCGTCGTAAAGAAGAGACTGCTGCTGGTTCACGCGCATCCCGACGACGAAACGATCACCACCGGCGGCACCATCGCCAGGTACGTCGACGAAGGTGCCGAGGTGACCGTCCTGACCTGCACGTTGGGTGAGGAAGGGGAGGTAATCGGTGATCGGTGGGCCGGACTGGTTGCCGACGCCGCTGATCAACTCGGTGGCTACCGGATTGCGGAGCTGACCGCGGCGTTGTCCCGTCTCGGTGTGAGTGAACCCCGATTCCTGCTGGGAGCCGGTCACTTTCGTGATTCCGGAATGGCCGGGACGCCGTCAGCTGCCAATCCGCGGGCATTCGTCAACGCCGATCTCGACGTTGCGGTTCGCGCGGTGGTCGAAGTGATCCGGGAACTGCGCCCACATGTGGTGATCACGTACGACACCAACGGCGGGTACGGCCATCCCGATCACATTCAAGCCAATGCCATCACAACCGCTGCCGTTGCCGCGGCCGGAACATCGGTCTATCCCGAGGCCGGCGAGCCGTGGAGCCCTCAGAAGTTCTACTGGACCGTGACCGAACGTAGCTCTCTGGAGCGGGCAATCGCGTCGATCGCTCAGGTGCCGGCGCAGTGGCGGCTACCTGAGCCCGGTGAGCTTCCCTGTGTGGTCGACGCGGATGTCACGACGGCGATCGATGTGAGCGCCGTTCTCGAGTCCAAGGCCGCCGCGCTGTCCGCGCACGCCACTCAGGTGACTGTCGCGCCGAGCCGCACCGAGTTCGCCTTGTCCAACAACGTCGTGCAGCCCATCCTGCCGGTCGAGCATTTTGTGCTTGTCCGCGGCGAGTTGGGTCCGGTGGACGCAGACGGCCGGGAGGCCGACCTCTTCGGTGGGATCTCATGACCGGTGCCTCACCGGATGCGGTCGAAACACCCGACGGTAGATTTGCGTTTCTCGACCCGGTCATCCTCGGCGTCTTGATCTTCGACGGATTTCTGTGCGCCGTACTGTCGGTCATCTTCCTCCCGAGCTACCTCGGCACCACACCGTTTCCGGTCAGCATCCTGGTGGCAGCCGTGTTCAACCTCGGGTTGGTCATCGCGGCGCGGACAGTGACGACAACCGGTAAGGCAGCGCTTCCGCTGGCCGGTTGGATCGCCGGATTCCTTTTCTGCATGGTTGGCGGGCCAGGCGGCGACGTTCTTGTGTTGTCGTCGCCGCTCACGTTCCTGCTGCTTGTCGGCGCGCTGGCACCGGCGATCGTCTTTTTGTTTCGAGTGGCAGGCAAGGCGCTCGCGTCTATCGATACTTCGAAGCGTTCATAAGGGACACTTGCAGTGTGGCTGAACTAGATCTTGCGGGCGTCACGATCGCCCTGACCGCGGAGCGTCGTTCGGAAGAATTTGCGACGCTCCTCGAACGGCGAGGTGCGGAGACGGTCCGGACCCCGGTGATTCATGTGCTTCCTCTGGTCGACGACGCTGATCTGCGAGTTCAGACCGAGGCATTGATTGCGGATCCGCCGGAACTCGTGGTGATCAGCACGGGAATCGGGTTCCGCGGTTGGCTGGAGGCGGTGGAGTCGTGGGATCTGACGGAGCAGTTTCTCGGCGCGCTGAACCGGACTCGCATCGTGGCTCGCGGTCCGAAGGCGATGGGGGCGATCCGCGGCGCGGGCTTGCGTGAGGAATGGTCGCCGTCCGGGGAGTCGTCCGAGGAAGTGCTGACGCACTTGGCCGGCGAGGGCGTCGACGGCGTTCGCGTGGCCGTTCAACTGCACGGGATCATCACCGAATGGGAACCGCTGACCGATCTGAGTGCGTCGTTGACCGACATCGGCGCGGTGGTCACGGCAGTCTCGGTCTACCGGTGGATTCGGCCGCCGGATCAGTCGCAGGTGCGGGCACTGGTCTCCGCTGTGCGTTCGGGCAGTATCGACGCACTCACTTTCACCAGTGCCCCGGCAGTGTCGTCCATGCTCAGCACGGCCAAAGAGATGGGGGAGTTGGAACGTTTCGTCGCGGCGATGCGAGACAACGTGCCCACCTATTGCGTCGGCCCGGTGACGGCCGCGCCGTTGGAACTTCTCGGAGTCCCCACCATCCAACCGGAACGCTCGCGCCTCGGTGCGTTGGCGCGGTTGATCATCGAGGATTTGCCCAGACGTCGCGCGCTCCGGGCGTGACGGCTTCGATCAGACCCCACGCGCTCTCGGCGGGCAGGTCGATTACGTCGTAGCCGCCGGTGCCTGCCGGGGTTGCGGCGATGACGGTGGCAACTCCGGCGCGTCGCTGGAAGAACGTTTCACGGACCGTCCAGCCGATCACGCCGTCGGCTTCGAGGCTGTGCCGTTTGCGGTCGAGGGAGCCGCTGCGGGTGATGAGCCAGCCGGGTAGTACCGCGTGGCCGAGTCCGTTGTACCGGTCGTAGGCAAGCCCCGTTCCGCCCACAGCAAGCACGACGACGGCGACCCAGACATAGGTGGGCACGTGAACTCCGAAGATCAGGCAGAGCACTGCCGCGACCGCAACGGCCACAGCCGGGAACAGGGCTCGGGTGTATCGGCGGCGGCGGGCCGCCCCGCCGTGGGGAATGAGCGGAACGGACGCCTGCCGGCTGTCGCCGATGACCGTTGCCATGACGCGTTCCGCTTCGGCCCGTGGGCCTTGCGGCAGCAGGAGCGAGGATTCTTTTTTCTCCGCACTCACTCCCGTCATGATCGCGTCCAGGCGCGCACCGCCCGCAAGTCGAAGCAGGAGAGGTTCTTTGAGCGTCGTACCGCGCAGCCGGGCCCGGTCCAACGTTGTCGCCCTGGTCTTGAGCAGCCCGTGGCTGACGTGCAGGATGCGACCGTTGTCGGTGAGCGTCATGTCGCCGAACGCGATCAGATACTGAATGCACGCAAAGGCGCTGGAGAGGATGAGCAGCGCCACCAGCAGAACAATGACCAGCACGGTGATGCCGAGGCCTTCGAGCGATTCGACGCCTCCGGTGACCGCGGACGACTTCGCGATCGCAGAGCCGATTCCGTATTGGAACGCGATGCCGACGATTGCCGCGATGATCGCGATGCCGGTGAACGAGAAGGGCGCAAACCGAACCCAGCTCACGTGCCAGTGCCCGATTTCGACGTCCGCAGACACCGGCGCGGTCGGTGTATCGGGTGTGGGCGTGCCCCGAGACTCGCTCAGCAAGGCTGCGCGTAGATCCGGAACCAGCGCACTCGAGAGTGCGTTGAGCTCGAATTTGTTGGAATCATGGCCGTTTCCGGCACGCTGCCCCGTGCCGATTCGCACGATCGACAGCCCCAGCACGCGGTGCAGGACTCCGGCTTCGACGTCGACTGACCGGATGCGACTGCGCGGCACCGAGAGCAGCTTCTTCTGGAAGACGCCGGTGCGGAGCTGAACGTGGACGGGGCCGATGCGATAGGTGGTGGTGAAATACCGCAGGAGGCCGTAGATCACGAGCAGCGTGACAACACCGAATCCCCAGTAGTGGTTGCCGCTCTGGCTGCCGAGAACAAAGGAAATCAGCAGGACCGGAAGCAGTTTGACCACTTCGTTGATCGGATGGACCAGCAGCATCCGTCGGTCGAGGCGAAGCCACGGCTGTTCCTGCTCCGCGGCCTCGGCGGCTGCGGATTCTGCTTCGTCGGGAATGTCGATCATGAGTTTGTCGATTTCGTTCATGTCGCGTCGCTCGAATTGGTCCCGGCGATTGCAGTCAGTTGTGCAACTGTACGGTCGGCCACGTCCTGATCGAGGGCGGAGATCTTCACGGCGCCTGCCGACGACGCCGTAGTCACGGTGACGGTCGCGAGCCCCAGCATCCGGTCGATGGGGCCACGTTCGGTGTCGACGGTCTGGACCCGTGAGATCGGGGCGATGCGTCGTTCCTGCGTGAACCAGCCGGTGCGGGTGTACACGGCGGTGTCGCTGATTTCCCAGCGATGCACCCGGTAACGCCACATCGGCACCATCAGAATGTGTACCGCTGCGCAGAACACGGTGACCGCACCTACTGCCCCCACCACCCAGGTCGGCAGGCCGGAGATCAGGATCGCGCAGACAATTTCGGCGACGATGACCGGCGCCCAGAAAAGCGCTGCGGTGATGGCCCACAATCTGGGTGCTTTGGTGCTCGGACGCCACAGCGGATCGGCCATGGTGATGGTGTTAGACGCGGTCATGGTGCTTACTTTGGTCGAGTTGAGGCGTTCTGTCGACAACCACCCTATGGTGGAGTGTGGCGACCATGAAGGGAGCACGTGATGACTGAACAGGATTCGGCATTCAGCTCGGAGGCACCGGAGTCCGATGCTCTGGAACAGGCAACACCGGTAGATCCGAATACTCCCGACGAACCTGACCTGACCGATATTCCGCTCGACGCACCGGCGGCCGATGTTGTCGATCAGCGGCGTGAAGTTGCGATCGACGAGGAGTATCCACCCAGCTGAGTTCTGGTACTTCCGGCACCGAGTGGCAGTAGTCGTCGGGTATGGCGCATGATCGCTAGGTGAACCGAACTGGTGATGACTCCGTCAAACCCACGATGCTTCCGATGCCTGGACTGTCCGCGTCGGCAACTGGGACCGCGTCGCCGAGCCCATCAGCGATGCGACGCGTGCTGCGCCGCGCGCGCGACGGCGCGACGCTGAACGTGGACGAGGCAACGACGCTGCTGCAGGCCCGGGGAACCGATCTGGCGGACCTGTGCGCGTCGGCGGCCAAGGTTCGGGACGCGGGTTTGTTAGCTGCCGGCCGCCCGAATACGGTGACGTACTCGCGGAAGGTGTTCATTCCGCTGACCCACCTGTGCCAGGACAAGTGCCACTACTGCACGTTTGTCAAGGTCCCTGGCAAGTTGCGGGCCGAGGGACGCGGCATGTACCTCGAACCGGATGAGATCCTCGAGATTGCTCGTCAGGGCGCTGAATTAGGTTGCAAGGAAGCGCTGTTCACCTTGGGGGATCGTCCGGAAGCGCGCTGGCCGGAAGCAAAGCAGTGGCTCGACGAGCGTGGATACGACTCGACTCTGGACTACCTGCGGGCGATGTCGATTCGGGTGCTCGAGGAAACCGGCCTTCTTCCGCACCTGAACCCCGGTGTGATGAGCTGGCAGGAACTTTCGCGCCTCAAGCCGGTGGCGCCGTCGATGGGCATGATGCTCGAGACCACCGCTACCAGGCTGTTCACGGACAAGGGTGAATGCCATTACGGCAGCCCGGACAAGGACCCGGCCGTCCGGTTGCGGACCCTGACCGATGCCGGTCGCCTCAACGTGCCGTTCACGACCGGCATTCTGGTCGGCATCGGCGAGAACTTTGCCGAGCGGGCCGAGTCGATCATGGCGATCCGTAAGTCGCAGAAGGCTTTCGGTCATATTCAGGAAGTCATCATCCAGAACTTCCTGGCCAAGCCCGATACAGCGATGCGAGACTCCCCGGACGCCTCGCTTGACGAGTTCCTGGCTGCGATCGCCGTGGCGCGTCTGCTGCTCGGTCCGTCGATGCGGATTCAGAGCCCGCCGAATCTGGTCTCGAACAGCGAGTGCCTGGCACTTCTCGGCGCGGGCGTCGACGACTGGGGCGGGGTATCGCCCCTGACTCCCGATCACGTCAACCCCGAGCGTCCGTGGCCCAACCTCGAGACTCTGGCAGCGATCAGCGCGGAAGGCGGCTTCACTCTCACCGAACGCACCGCCGCTCAGCCCGCCTACGTCCTGGCCGGTGCTCCCTGGATCGACCCGCGGATCGCCGGTCACGTTCAGGCACTTGCCGATCCGAAGACCGGACTGGCCAAACTCGACACCAAGCCGGTGGGCCGGCCGTGGCAGGAACCGGACGAATCCTGGGAGTCGAGCGGACGCGTCGACCTCAATACCGAGATCGACACCGACGGCCGCAACACCGAGACTCGCAGCGACCTGGGCAGTGCCTTCGGCGACTGGGAAACCGTGCGTGAGCAGGTTCTGGAATTGAGTGCTCCGGTTCGCGTCGACACGGATCTTCTTGCGGCACTGCGCAGTGCCGAGCGTGATCCCGCCGGGTGCTCGGACGACGAATACCTGGCGCTGGCCACCGCGGAGGGCCCAGGCCTGGAAGCCGTTGTGGCACTGGCAGATGCGCTCCGCAAGGAGGCCATCGGCGAAGACGTCACCTACGTCGTGAACCGGAACATCAACTTCACCAACATCTGCTACACCGGCTGCCGATTCTGTGCGTTTGCGCAGCGCAAGGGCGACGCCGACGCTTTCACGCTCTCGGCCGAGGAAGTGGCGGACCGGGCGTGGGAGGCGCACGTCGCCGGCGCCACCGAAGTCTGCATGCAGGGCGGAATCGACCCGGAACTACCGGTCACCGGTTACGCGGATCTGGTGCGTGCGGTCAAGAAGCGCGTGCCGTCGATGCACGTCCACGCGTTCTCGCCGATGGAAATCGTCAACGGTGCTTCACGTAGTGGTGAGAGCATCCGCGACTGGCTCACTGCGCTGCGCGAAGCCGGTCTCGACACGATCCCCGGCACCGCGGCGGAGATCCTCGACGACGAGGTGCGATGGATCCTGACCAAGGGCAAATTGCCGACGGCGGAGTGGATCGAAGTGGTCACCACGGCGCACGAAGTGGGCCTGCGATCGAGTTCGACCATGATGTACGGGCACGTCGATCAGCCGCACCACTGGGTCGGCCACCTCAACGTGCTGCGTGGAATCCAGGACCGCACTGGCGGATTCACGGAGTTCGTGCTGCTGCCTTTCGTGCATCAGAGCGCCCCGCTGTATCTGGCGGGTGCGTCCCGTCCCGGCCCGACCATTCGCGACAACCGCGCGGCGCACGCGCTTGCCCGCATCATGCTGCACGGGCGGATCTCCAACATCCAGACCAGCTGGGTCAAACTGGGTATCACCGGAACGCAGATGATGCTCAACGGCGGCGCCAACGACCTCGGCGGAACCCTGATGGAAGAGACCATCTCCCGGATGGCCGGGTCCGAGCACGGCAGCGAGAAGACCGTCGCAGAACTGCGGGCGATCGCCGAAGGCATCGGTCGACCGGCTCGTGAGCGCACCACCACGCACGCGCGTCGTGACGGGGTGGCCGTCTGATGCCAGACATCCTGGGTGATCGCCGAGTAGTCGAGGTACTCGACCGAGCGGTCTGGGGCATCAACCCAGTCCTCGACCTCGCGTACAGCGATCCGTTCGGCATCAAGCGTCGTAGTTTCGAGCCCACGGACCCCGAGCGCAGCGCGGCAGAGACAGTTCTCGACGCCGTTGCCTGGGTTCTGGACGTGATCAAGTTCCCCGGTACCGCGGCGTGGTCCGTCATGACGGATGAGCAGCGATCGAAATGGTGGACCACCCGACTGGGCGCCCTCAACACGGTCGCTGTGGCATTTCCCGGAATTTTCGGGGTTTTGCTCAACCGGTTTCCGATCCAGGACTTGCTGGCCTTTGCCAACCAGGCTGTCGTCCTGGTGGCCGTCGCCCGCGAGCACGGCGTGACGGAACGTGATCAGCAGGTTGATCTCCTGGCGTCCGTTCTGTGTCGCCGAGAAGTCAGCACTCGCGATCTGCTGGACGACGAGGACTTCACCGAAAAGGCTGTCACCAGTACGGATGGGACATGGCGACCATTCGCTCTGATCGGAACGCTGTGGCAAACCGCACAAACTTTTCGAGCAATCGGCGACGAACTGCATAAGCGTCCGCTGCGCACCAAGCCGTACGAGATCGTCGGGAAGATTCCGGTGATCGGCGTGGTCGCGGACTATTTCGGTGAGCGCGGCGCGCTTGTGCGGGCCGCGTCCGCGGGCGAGAAGTGGATCGCGATTCGGTCGCGGAACGCCACCACAGTAGGCTGAAATGTGTTAAGTCGCTTGCGCGCAGCAGGCGCACCTCTGGAAGGCAGGGAGAGAAGGCAGTGACCTACACGATTGCTGAACCGTGTGTAGATGTGATGGACAAGGCATGTATCGAAGAATGCCCCGTCGACTGCATCTACGAGGGTGGACGCATGCTCTACATCCACCCCGACGAATGTGTCGACTGCGGCGCGTGTGAACCTGTCTGCCCTGTCGAAGCGATCTTCTACGAAGACGACGTTCCGGAGCAGTGGAGCCCCTACATCAGCGCAAACGTCGATTTCTTCGACAACCTCGGCTCACCGGGTGGAGCCGCCAAGCTCGGCAAGGTCGACTACGACACGCCATTCATCAAGGCGCTGCCTCCCATGGGTGAGGAATAGAGATCTTGTCTCGTACTCCGGTGGCCGCCGGGCTTCCCGATTTTCCCTGGGACTCCCTGGCGGATGTCACAGCCACGGCACACGCACATCCCGACGGCATCGTGAATCTGTCGGTGGGCACCCCGGTGGATCCGGTGGACCCGCTCATCCAGGAAGCTCTTGCATCCGTTGCGGAGATTCCGGGCTACCCGACCACCCACGGCACCCTCTCCCTGCGTGAGGCGATCGCCGAGTCACTCGATCGGCGATACAACATCCCCGATATCGATCCGGCGGCAGTGCTGCCCGCGATCGGTACCAAGGAAATGATCGCGTGGCTGCCGACCCTTCTGGGTCTGGGCGGCGACGATCTTGTGGTCATTCCGGAGTTGGCATACCCCACCTACGAGGTTGCCGCGAAGCTCGCCGGCGCTCGGATCTTGCGGACCGACGGCTTGAACAAGCTCGGTCCCGAATCGGCGTCGCTGATCTTCGTGAACTCACCGTCCAACCCCACCGGCAAGGTTCTCGGTCTCGAGCACCTGCAGAAGGTGGTGGCGTGGGCACGTGAGCGCGGAGCCATCGTCGTATCCGACGAGTGCTACCTCGGCCTGACCTGGGAATCGGACGCACTGTCCATCCTCGATCCCCGCGTCAATGACGGTGACCTCACTGGTCTGCTGGCCGTGCATTCACTGTCGAAGACGTCGAATCTCGCGAGCTACCGCGCCGGTTTTGTCACCGGAGATCCGGCATTGGTCGCGGAACTTCTCGAAGTCCGCAAGCACGCTGGAATGATTCTGCCGCTGCCCATCCAGGCCGCGATGGAAGCCGCGCTCGGCGACGATCTGCACGAGAATGTGCAGCGTGAGCGGTACCGTGAGCGTCGGACCATCCTGCTCGACGCGGTGCGCAGTGCAGGATTCACCGTCGACAATTCCGAAGCCGGCCTGTACCTGTGGGCTACGCGGGGCGAGGCCTGCCGAGACACTGTTGCCTGGTTCGCGGAGCGAGGCATCCTGGTTGCACCGGGCGAGTTCTACGGCCCGACCGGCGGTCAGCACGTGCGGATCGCACTGACCGCCACGGACGAGCGGATTGCCGCTGCGGCAAAGCGGCTGACGACAAGCCTTTAGTGGCCCTTAAAGGCTTCGGCTAACCACCAGGATCCGCCGTCGCTGCTGATCTTGGCGTCGATGACAAGCGGGCCACTACGTGGCCCGCTTACCCATGTACGCACGGCGTCCAGGTCTCGGGCCGTGCGTACCGTGAGGCCGTCGGCGCCGTAACCGCGGGCAACGGCCGCGAGATCGGTGTCCGGGAAGGTCACGGTAGTGCGGTCAGTGTCTGGGTCGGTGAAATGATGGACTTCGGCCCCGTACGCGCTGTCGTTGTAGACCACGATCAGCAGGGGAAGTTTCAGCCGCGCAACGGTTTCCAGCTCCGAAATGCCCATCAGGAAGCCGCCGTCGCCGAGGGCCGCGACGGGCAGACGATCCGGCTGCGCCAACGCGGTGCCGATAGCGGTGGCCAATCCCAATCCGATGGACTGGAAAGCCTGCGTGAAACAGAACCCGAAGTGATCCGGCACCGACAGGTAGGCGCTGGGGTATCCCATGAAGTTCCCCGAATCCACGGACACCGTGCGCTCCATGGGGAGGATGGTGTCGAGTTCGAGCGAGAGCAACCGGGGATCTATCGAGTGCTCGGTGCTGAGATCCTCGAACGGAACCTGACTCCACTTCGATTCCGTCGCAATCGAATCCCGAACCGCATCGGTGCGGTAGCCGACCCGGACGGGTGCCTTGTCGAGTGCGTCCAAGGCGTCGGTGGCCGTGGCCGCGCTGTCGCCGACAATGCCGAGGTGGATCGGCCGGTGGGCACCCAGTGCGGCGGAGTCGAGATCGATTTGAACAACCGTCGTGTCTTTGCCGATCAGATGTCCCTGGCGCATGGTCCACATGTTGAGCGCGCATCCCCATCCGACAACAAGGTCGGCGCCGGCGATGAGTTCCGCGGATCGAGGGGACGAGAACCCGCCGGAGATGCCGAGGGAGAAAGGATCCGAGTGGAACAAGCCGTTAGCAACGGCAGATGTCGCAACCAACGCGCCGGTGTGGCGGGCAAGTTCCGCGATCTCAGGTCCGGCGTCACGAGCACCGCGTCCGGCCACGAAAACGGGGCGGTCGGCGGCGGCAAGTAGTTCGAGGAACTTTTCGAGCGCGATCCCATCCGGCCGAATATGTTGGAGTGCAGGCGCATTGGGTGGCGTGTTTGCACTGGCCGCGATCTGGCTTTGCACATCGAGCGGAAGATTCAGTACGACGGTGCGGCGCTCGCGCCAGGCAGTATTGAACGCTCGAACGGTATCCGCGACAGCAGAATCCGCGCTGTGTACCCGCTCGGCCACTGCGCCCACGCTCCGAGCGAGACCGTCCTGGTCGATCTTGAAGTTGGATTGCACTGCCGTGCCGGCGGTATCGGCGGTCAGCACGATGAGCGGGGTGCGACTCTTGGCGGCTTCGGTGATGCCGGTCAGAGCATTGGTCAAACCACATCCCTGATGGGTGGTGACCACAGCGACCGTTCCGGACATGCGCGCGTAGGCATCGGCCATGGTGGCAGCGCCGCCCTCGTGCCGGGCGGCGACAAACGGAACTCCGTGCCGCCGTAGCGCATTGGTGACGGTGAAGTTTCCGCTGCCGACTACCCCGAACGCATACCCGACGCCCAACTCTGCGAGGGTGCGTCCGACCAGGTCGGCAACGGTATTCACGAGCGTCACGAGCGCTCGACCAATGCAAAGACCCGGGCCGGACTGCCGGTTCCCCCGACGATCGGCAGGGGTGAGACCACGAGTACAGCGCCGAGTGTCGGCAGCTTGTCGACATTCAGCAACTGGGTGAGTCCGTATTTGTTGCTGCCCAACAGGTAGTAGTGCGCCGGAAACATCGGCTCGAAACCGCCTGCAGCGCCGGCATCGATCCCCACCGTCTCCACTCCGAAACCGCTGATCGGACTCGATTCGGCCAGCCACTTCGCTGCCGCTGCCGAGATACCCGGGGTGTGCGGGCCGTCGGCGTCGGCGTTGGCAAAGCGCTCCGGGTCGCCCACCCGCGAACCCCATCCGGTGCGCAGGATCAGCCACGCGCCCTCGGGAAGGGGCCCGTTCGCTGATTCCCAGGCTTCGATGTGCTCGGGTTCGAGCACGAAGTCCGCGTTCTGCTCGACCTCGGCGGTGACGTCGATGACGGCGATGGGGCCGATCAACCGGTTCGGCGGGATCTGATCGACGCTCAGGCCGTCGCGGCCGCTCACCCAGTGCGTCGGCGCATCGAGGTGGGTTCCGGTGTGCTCACCGGTGTGCAGATTGTTCCAGCTCCACATCGGTCCGGCGTCGTCGAAATTGCTGACGGGTTCGAGGCTGGCGGGGATCGTGTTGGCAAAGGGCTCGGGCAGCGACAGGACCGGGGTGGTGGAACTCAAGGGGGCGGTGAGGTCGACGATCTCGATGGACTGTGAACCGATTTTTGTGAGCAGGTCGTTCAGTGTGGTCATGAGCCATCCTTCGATTCGAGCGCTGCGGGTGTATTCGCACACTATCGAGGGCATTCCAGGGGAGATACTGAAGGTAGGCGTTTTTCGGTTACGGAGGGCGATATGGACGGCGTTACTGCAGTTCCGATTCCGGCCAACGAGCCGGTTCATTCCTATGCGCCCGGCAGCCCCGAGCGGAAAAGGCTCCGATCGGCTTTGCGGACTGTGTCCGACGAGCACCTCGAGATTCCGCATGTGATCGGTGGAGTGGAGGTGCGCGGCTCGGGTGCGTCGGTTGATGTTGTCGAACCGCACCGCCGCGCCCACGTCCTCGGCACGTTTCAGAACGGCACCGGTGAAGACGCTGCCCGGGCGATCGAGGCCGCGTCCGCAGCAGCGCCGGGTTGGCGCGAACTGTCGTTCGACGACCGAGCTGCCGTGCTTTTGAGAGCTGCCGACCTTCTGTCCGGGCCCTGGCGCGAGCGGATCGCGGCGGCAACGATGTTGGGTCAGTCGAAGTCGGTGCAGCAGGCCGAGATTGACGCTCCTTGCGAGTTGGTGGACTTCTGGCGATTCAACGTGCACTTCGCGCGTCAGATCCTGGAGGAACAGCCGCAGTCGTCGCCGGGCGTCTGGAATCGGATGGACTACCGGCCGCTCGAGGGGTTTGTCTACGCAGTCACGCCGTTCAATTTCACCGCGATTGCCGGCAATCTTCCGACCGCCCCGGCGCTGATGGGCAACACCGTTCTCTGGAAGCCGTCACCAACTCAGAGCGTGGCGGCGTATCTGACGCTGCAACTGCTCGAAGAAGCGGGTCTGCCTCCTGGCGTGATCAACCTGGTGACCGGCGATGGCCCGGACATTTCCGCAGTGGCACTGCAGGATCGACGTCTCGCGGGAATTCACTTCACAGGTTCGACCCGAACATTCAAGTCACTGTGGGCGCAGGTAGGTGCGAACATCGACAAATATGCAGGTTATCCGCGTCTGGTCGGCGAGACCGGCGGCAAGGACTTTGTTGTCGCGCATTCCTCGGCGGACCCGGAGATCCTCACGACTGCGCTGATCCGAGGTGCCTACGAATACCAAGGTCAGAAGTGTTCGGCGGCTTCACGCGCCTACATTCCCAGAAGTCTGTGGACATCGATGCGGGACGGCTTTCTCGGGCAGGTCGACGCAATCAGTTACGGCGACGTCAACGATCTCGAGAACTTCGGCGGCGCCGTCATCGACCGTCGGGCGTTCGACAAGAGTGCGGCGGCAATCGAACGGGCGGGGGCCACCCCCGGTATCACGATCGCGGTCGGCGGCAAGTCCGACGACAGCGTCGGATACTTCGTGCGGCCGACGGTCCTGCTGGTGGACGATCCACGTGACCAGGCCATGACCGACGAGTATTTCGGTCCGATCCTCTCGATTCACGTCTACGACGACGATTCCTTTGCCCAGATGCTGGAAGAGGTGGATGCTGCGACGCCATACGCGTTGACGGGATCGATTTTTGCCACCGACCGAGCGGCAGTAGCTCAGGCAACCGCCGCACTGCGATTCACGGCCGGCAATTTCTACGTCAACGACAAGCCGAGCGGAGCGGTAGTGGGGCAACAACCTTTTGGTGGCGCCCGCGGATCCGGCACCAACGACAAGGCGGGTTCGCCCATCAACCTGTTGCGCTGGGTGTCGGCCCGTACGGTCAAGGAAACCTTTGTCGCTCCGACGGACTACCGATATCCGCACCAGGGGAACGAGACGTGAAACCGTCTGCTGTGCTTACCAATTCGCTACGCCCCGTCATCCTGGCGGCCGCTCGTTCTCCTCGATGCGAGCATGCGATTACCCGGGCGCCGCTCAGCCGTCAAGTGGTGAACCGGTTTGTCGCCGGCCGCGAGCGCAGCGACGCGATAGCGGTGGTGAGCCGATTACTCGACGACGGCCGGTACGTCTCCGTCGACTTCCTGGGAGAGAACGTGACGGACGCAGGGTCGGCGCGGGCAACCGTGCACGAATATCTGTCGCTGATCGAGGAATTGGGGAAGTTTTCCGGCGCGCTTGCTCCGGTACCGCGGGTCGAGGTGTCGGTGAAACTGTCGTCGTTGGGCGCAGAGCTGAATACCGATGTAGCCGCCGAAAACGCTCGAACTATTTGCGCGGCAGCGCAGTCCGCCGGGGTGTGGGTGACCGTGGACGCGGAGGACCACACCACCACCGATGCGACGCTCGCGACCGTGCGATCGTTGCGCGCCGATTTCCCGTGGCTGGGCACTGTCCTGCAGGCCTACCTGCGGCGCACCGAATCGGATTGCCTCGCTTTCGATGATGCGCGGATCCGGCTGTGCAAGGGTGCGTACAACGAGCCCGAGGCGGTGGCCTATATCCGGCGCGAGGATGTGACGGCGTCGTACCTGCGGTGTCTCGATATCCTGTGCCGGGGAACGGGATACCCGATGGTGGCGTCGCATGATCCGGCGGTGATCGCGGCGGCGGCGCGGATGTTTTGTGGTGTCGAGCGATTCGAGTACCAGATGTTGTTCGGTATCCGGGAACCCGAGCAAGCACGGCTGGTTGCCGAGGGGCAGCATGTCCGGACATATGTTCCGTACGGCTCCGCGTGGTACCCGTATTTCATGCGCAGGCTCGCGGAACGGCCGGCGAATCTTGCGTTCTTCCTGCGCTCGGTCGTGGCCAGACAGTGATGCTGCGACGCAGTGGGATTTCTGCGTTGTGAGATGCTGTCAAAATGCTGCTTCGATCACTGAATCCCCTTGCCATCGCCCGCGGCGACGACGTCGACGACGCGATCACCATCGGGGATACGGTTCTCTCGCGCAGCCATATTCTCGGCGCTGCCACGTCGGTGGCAGAGCGGGTTGCGCAGGCCGAGCGTGTTGCGGTGCTGGCGACTCCCACGGCAAAGACCATCCTGGCGGTAGTCGGAGCGCTCATCGCAGGCGTCACTGTTGTGCCTGTGCCACCGGATTCGGGAACGGCCGAACGTGAACACATACTGAAGGACTCCGGCGCCCAGGCGTGGCTGGGGGAGACCGACGAATTGTGCGTCGGCTTGCCGGTGGTTCCGGTTCGCCTGCACGCCCGTTCGTGGCACAGCTACCCGGAACCGGCGCCGCAATCCACTGCATTTGTCCTCTACACCTCGGGAACGACCGGACCGCCGAAGGGTGTGCTGCTGAGTCGGCAGGCAATTGCCGCAGGTATCGATGCCTTGGCGGAGGCCTGGCAGTGGACACACCGAGACACCGTTGTCCACGGATTGCCTCTCTTTCACGTCCACGGACTGATCCTGGGCGTGCTCGGACCACTACGAGTGGGCAGCCGGTTGGTCCACACTGTGAAACCGACACCGCAGGCGTACGCGGACGCCGGCGGCTCCCTCTACTTCGGGGTGCCGACGGTGTGGTCGCGAATTGCCGACGACGAAGCGTCGGCGCGGGCGTTGGCTTCAGCCCGGCTGCTCGTCTCCGGTAGCGCACCGCTGCCCGTGCCGGTATTCGAGAAGCTGCGCGCCCTCACCGGCCACGCGCCTATCGAGCGGTACGGAATGAGCGAGACCATGCTGACCCTCAGCACCCGCGCGGACGGCGAGCGTCGGCCAGGCTGGGTGGGTTTACCGGTGCGCGGGGTCGAGACCCGGTTGCGCGACGAGGCCGGTAACGACGTGCCTCACGACGGCGAGAGCATCGGTGGACTTCAGGTTCGTGGACCCATGCTGTTCGACGGATACCTCAATCGCCCTGATGCCACTGCCGAATCGTGGACCGAGGACGGTTTCTTCAAGACCGGTGACGTCGCGGTCGTCGACGAGGGGGGATTCCACCGCATCGTGGGCCGTGAATCCATCGATCTGATCAAGACGGGCGGCTTCCGAGTGGGTGCCGGCGAGATCGAGACGGCCATCCTGGGGCATCCCGGTGTCGCTGAGGTCGCGGTGGTCGGCGTTCCCGATCCTGACCTCGGCCAGCGGATCGTGGCATGGGTTGTTCGGCGGCCCTCAACACCCGAGGTCACAGAACCGGACCTCGTGGATCTGGTGGGTGCGCAGTTGTCCGCGCACAAGCGTCCACGCGAAATTCGGTTTGTCGACACCCTGCCGCGGAACGCGATGGGCAAGGTGCAAAAGCGCTTGTTACTGCCCGAATAATCTTGTTTGGTTGGTTTTTCTGTGTTTTTCGCTACACTACCCGCCGGTAAGACTTGCTCCAGTTGCGTGCGCAACTGGCATCGGAGGGACAGGTTTCATGGCGGGCGGACGGCATTCGAGCGCTGACAGCGGGCGATCATTCGGTTTTTACGCAGTCGGCGGGATGGTTGCGCTGGCGCTCGTTGCCACCGGAATTGTCGTCTTCAAGTCCGTGCAACCCGATACCTGCGACAGCGTCGAAGACTTCACCCTGGCAGCAGACCCGTCCATAGCGCCGTCGATATCCGAGGTGTTGGCCGGAACCACCCCGGAGCAGACGGACTGCATGCACGTCGTTGTCGAAGCAGCACTACCAGGCGACGTGGTCGGACGATTGGGTAAGGGCGCCGACGCACCGGATCTGTGGATTCCGGACTCCACGTCGTGGATCAGCAAAGCAGCTCTCACCGCGGCCGGTCCGGTTGCCGCCGCCGGCGGTTCCATCGCGACGTCTCCAGTGGTGCTGGCATCCGGGGGTGAGGAGTTTGCCGACTGGCTGTCGGTGCTCCAAGTGCCCGATCTTGCCCTCGGCAATCCGCTGTCCACCGGAATCGCGTCCGCCCCGATCCAGGCTGCACTGGCCGAGAGTGGGAGCGGCGCGGATGCTGTTCGCACAGCTTTGGTGCCGCACGCCCAGGCCGAAAGTGTGCGCGCCGAGGACCAGCCTGTCGGCGCGAAGATGCTGACCGAACTTGTCACTACCGGCAAGGTAGGGGTGTCGACCGAACAGCAGGTCACCCAGTTCGCAAACACCGCCATCAGCGCGACGGTACCGTCTACCGGAACTGTGCTGATGGACTATCCGTTGGTGGTAAGTGCCTCGGCGCCCGATCGTCATTACGCCGCGGCGCAGAAAGCAAAAGTCCTCGCGACGCTTTTCGAGAGCCCGGAGTCACAGGAAATACTGGCTCGCAACGGTTTTCGCGACCCGTCCGGCCAGGGACAGGTAGATGGGGGCGTCGGAGCTGTCCAGGCCTTGCCGGTGCCGGACCAAGCCGCACTCGACAAGACGCTCGGATCCTGGGCATTGTTGGCTAAACCGATCCGTACTCTCGTCGCGATCGACGTGTCGTCGTCGATGGACTTCCCGGCCGCCGGTGGGAAGACCCGCATGGACCTCACGACAGCTGCCGCGCTCACCGGCAACCAGGTGTTCCCGGACAGTGTCGCAGCCGGACTCTGGGCCTTCTCCCAGGGCATGAACGGAACCCAGGACTACCAGGAACTGGTTCCGATTCGCCGCTACGACACCATGGTTGGTGGATTAACGCAGCGAAGCCTCATGGCAGAGCAGACCAAGACCTTGACGAAACTCAAGCGCGGCGCAACGGGCCTCTACGACACCACACTCGCGGCGTTTCGGAAGGTTCAGGAATCGTACGACCCGCGCGCGGTCAACAGTGTGATCATCCTGACCGACGGTGCCAACGAGGATCCCGACAGCATCACGCGCGAGCAGTTGCTCGACGTGCTCGAACGGGAGCAGGACCCAGCGCGACCGGTGATCATCGTGACCATCGGAATCACCGACGACGCCGATGCGGCTGCGCTGGCAGACATTTCACGGGTGACCGGCGGGTCCACCTACATCGCCCGTGATCCGTCGGAAATTTCCGGCGTGTTTGTCAACGCATTGGCTCACCGCGGCGCTTAGCGCGTCAGGACGAGCGCATCACCGTCGGTGACGGCAATGGTGTGTTCGCTGTGCGCTGTGCGTGATCCGTCGGCCGAGCGGATGGTCCATCCGTCGTCGTCGAAGATGATCTTGTCGGTTGTGAGAGCGAACCACGGTTCGATCGCGAGGGTCAGTCCGCGTCGCAGTTTCATGCCGCGACCTGCGCGTCCGATGTTGGGGATGTGCGGATCTTCGTGCATGGTGCGGCCGAGTCCGTGGCCGCCGAATTCGGTATTGACGGGGTAGCCGTAATCGGCTGCGACAGCGCCGATCGCAGCGGAGATGTCGCCGAGGCGATTGCCTGGCCGGGCGACTGCAATAGCTGCGGTGAGGGCACGTTCGGTGGCTTCGATGAGGCGTTGGTCCTCGGCGCGGGGAACGCCGACGATGAGACTGCGCGCCGAGTCTGCAACCCACCCGTCGATGGAGACCGCGATGTCCATGGTCAGCAGATCGCCGTCCTGTAGCACGTAGTCGTGCGGAAGTCCGTGCAGCACCGCGTCGTTGACGGAAAGGCAGATGACGTTGCGGAAGGGTCCACGTCCGAATGACGGTGAGTAGTCCCAGTAGCAGGACACGGCGCCGCGTTCTTCGATCAGGTGGCGGGCGCGGTGCTCGAGGTCGAGGAGATTGACTCCGGGCTTGGCGCGAGCAGCGAGATCGGCGAGTAGTTCGGCGATGAACGCGCCGGTGACGCGCATTGCTTCGATCTCGTTGGTTGTTTTCAGTTCCACCACAGGAATTTCCTTTCGGGCCGGTATTAAAATACCACCATACGGTACTCTGGTCGCATGGTGCGACTTCCGTTAACTCCGGCCCAGCTTGCTGTCGGTCAGCAGTTGGGCGCCTATCTGCGTCAGGCCCGCGGTGGTCGCACGCTTGTCGATGTGGCGGAGGCCGCCGCGATTTCGCCGGAAACACTGCGCAAGATCGAGACCGGGCGCATGCCGACGCCGGCGTTTGTCACGATTGCCGCACTCGCCGATGTGCTCTCGGTGCCACTCGACGAGCTTGCCCGGATCTGCCTCGCCCGCGTGACTGTTTAGGCGGCTTCGGGGCTGACCCACGGTATCGGAAGTGGCGGAGCGACCGACGAATACCGGTGGCCGGTAGGCGTTGTGGTCGTGAAGGAGTGCCTGGTGCCGGGTGCGTGATCGTCGGTTTCGGCGTACCAGTCCAATCCCTGTTTGGCGTAATTGCATGCCGCGCACAGTCCTGCACCGTTGACTGCGCTGGTGGCGCCGCCTCTCTGGTGGTCGCGAATGTGGTCGCGATGACGAACGGGTGCGTCGCACCACGGTGTGCGGCAGCTTCGATCGCGGAGGTCGATCAACTGCGCCAGTCCCTTCGGGAAGATTCTGGACTTGGACTCCATAGCTGTCAGCTCTCCCGTGGAGGGGCAGGCGTAGAGCCTCCGGATGTCTTTGACGGACTGCGCAATCCACTCTCGGGCAATGCCGGCGGGGATAGGCCCGTAGCCGTTGGCGTGCGCGGGATCGGTGGCGTCGCCGAACAGTGCTTGGTCGGAAATCACAAGATTCACGGTGACGGGTGTGGGCGTTGCGCGGCCGATTCCGGTGACTCGCTCGACGACGAGATCGGCCATGATCTGAGCGCGAGTGCGATCATCGCCACGCGCGAGGATGGAATCTGCATCTCGCATCAATGTGGCGTGAACGGCAACCCCTTCCGTGACAGGGAGCAGAACACTGAGGTAGCACATAGTGTCGGGCGCCGGCCGTGATGTCACCCGCCGGTCACCTACGGCTTTGCGGGCGCGCCGAACCATGCTTTCGGCATCTACCTCGGCGGTGCGTGCGCGGATTCTGGCGGTCAGTTGTTGGTCTCCGCAGCCGGCCAGGTTATCTGCGTCGCAGCAGAACTCGCGATCGAGTGCGGCGCGATCTTGGACTGTGAGGCAGGCGGTTTCGCGCATCAGTATAGTGGCCCGCTGCTCGTTGATGGCGCCGTAGATCAATAGTTTGAGTGTGTAGGGCATCTCGTCGTTCAATGCGCGGGCAAGGCTCAGGTGTTGAGTGCCTGACCAGACTGATTCGCGACGAGCGAGAGCAACTTGGGCGTTGATTCCGCGACCTTGATGTGCAACTGGAACGCCGCGTTCACCACGGCCTTTGCGAGTGGAAGCATCCAGATCAGCAGCTAGCAATGCTTGTGCGCCTGCACAACTGCCTTTCAGTTCCTCGAGTGCACGCAGCAAGTCAATTCGTGCTGCATTGTCGACGGAACGATCCATGTCGATGAGTACTGAACGAAACTGTTTAATCGTGTGGTCGGAAACTGCGGTCGTCATCATGCCCCCCGGTAATGTCGAACGTGTATTCGATCTTACCGTCGAACATCCACCTGCGCAATAGCTTTGACCAGAAAGAAGGTCTTTGGCTCAAGGACATTGACGTGCGCCGCAGATTGGGACCGATATGGTGTCCTCATGCTCCGCCGATGGTTCGCAATCATGATCGTTGTACTCGCTGTCGCCGGCATCTGGCAGGTGACCACCCCTGACCGTCCTGTTGCCGTAATCGTCGACGCCGAGACTCTGGAGTGCGCGACCCCGTATCCCATCGGCCCACTCCAGGCGACACCAAGGGCGACGGTTCCGGACGATTTTGTACCCGTCGCGGCTGTCACGTGCGACCCGATTGTCAGCGGCGACGTGGCGGCCGACCGAACCGTCAGCTTCTCTGAGCACAGTTGGGAGGGCGATTTCGGTTGGGCGGTGGAACTGCTGAACCGCTCGTCCTCGCACAGGGCCGGGTTTCCCGGCTGCGGCGACAACTACAGCTTGGCCGTGCTGGAGGAATTCTGGTTGGTCGACGACCGAGGCCGCGCAGTACGGCCGGGGTATCCCTCCGACTCGTGTGGATCACCGAAACCCGGTGGCCTGGCCGCTGTCAAAGAATTGACGCCGGTCGGCAGTACCGAACATCGAATACCGTTGTCCGACGATCAGATCTACGAACTGTCGAATTGCCGGCCGACGTACCATCCTCCGACAACAGGTACCACGATGCCGACGTCGCTGTCTGTGGGCAGCTATTTCTGTCGATTCTCCTCCACCGAATTTGTCGGTACATCGTCGACAATGGAAACCATCGACGGTCTCCCACCCGCACCCGACTGTGACGCAGTGGCCACCGAGGTGGCGTCGACGAATTACGTGGACAGTTTCACGAACCAGGAACAATTGCTCACCGTCGAGCTCGATGGCTGCCGCCGCGTCATCGCCGACGGGTATGCCCCGCTGCAGGCGTCCGACGAGCTGTTGGAATCATTCGGGTAGGCCTGCGCGACCGCGAGTTTGCGTATCCGAGCGTGGCGATCACTGCAACAAGGAGCTCGAATGAATTCGTGGGATGTGGCTGCCGATGGAGTGATGCCGCTGCCGTCGGGGCGGCTGGTTCGGGGTAGGGGATTGCGCAATCCACTACCTGACGGGCCACTGCCCGATTTCGGGTTGTATGCGCAAGCGCGTCAACCGTCTTCGTTTGAGTGGGAAAGCCGATGGATACGCTGGCCCGACTTCTGGCTGCCAAGCGATCGCCCGGAGTTTCGGCGTGCCCTGGAGGAGCTCTTGCTGCGATCCGAAACCGAACGGGTGGAGATTGCGTGTGGCGGTGGGTTCGGTCGTACGGGAACAGCGTTGGCTTGTCTGACGGTGCTCGATGGTGTTGCCGCCGAGGGAGCGGTTGCCTACGTGCGCGAACACTATTCGCGACGAGCAGTGGAAACTCCGTGGCAGCGGCGGTTCGTTTCCAGATTCGCGTAACTCGGGAGTCCGCTAACTGGTTTCTGCGAGCGCCTTGGTCCTGCGCCACCGCGAGTTTGCGTATCCGAGCGCGGCGATCACCGCAAAAAGGACTGCCGTCGAGATCAACTGATCCCGGGCGTCTTCGTCGAACAGCATGAGGACAACAAACGCTCCGAGCATCGCCAGTGTGGCGTAACTCAGGTACGGGAACAGCCACATGCGGATGGTCAGTTTGCCTTCGGCTTCGAGTTGCTTCCGCAGCCGAAGGTGGGAGATCACGATGAAAATCCAGATGACGAGCAAAGCGGCGCCGACTGCATTGAGCAGGATGCCGAGGAGGTCGTCTGGCAGAAGCCAGTTGAGCATGACGGAGACGAAGCCGAAGAACACGGACAGCAATACCGCATTGGTCGGAACTCCCGTGCTCGAGAGTTTGGCCATGAATGCGGGGCCGTCGCCGCGTCGTGACAGAGAGAAGGCCATCCGTGAGGTGCCGTAGATGTTGGCGTTGAAGGCCGACAGCAAGGCAACAACCACAACAAGTTCCATGAACCCGGCAACACCGGGGATGTTGGCCAGATTGAGGACGGAGACGAAGGGACTTGTCTCGAGATCGGGATCGTTCCACGGCAGAACCAACACCATGATCGAGATAGCGCCGATGTAGAAGACGCTGATACGCCAGACGACGCTGCGGACGGCGAGCGCGATGGAGCGTTCCGGATTCTCCGATTCCGCCGCGGCGATGGTGACGATTTCGATACCGCCGAACGCGAAGGCAACAACAAGAAGGCCGGCAGCGACACCCGAGAACCCGTTGGGCATGAACCCGCCCTGGCCGAAGAGGTTCGAGGTTCCCACCGGGTCAGTATCGGGAAGCAGGCCGAACACCAGCAATACGCCGATGATCAGGAAGCCGATGATGACGGTGACTTTGATTGCCGCGAACCAGAATTCGAACTCGCCGAAGTTACTGACCTTGGCCAGGTTCACGATGGCAAAGAACACCACGAAGACGAGCGCGATCATCCATTGCGGTATCGACGGCAGCCATTCGTTGACGATGGCGGACGCCCCGGTGATCTCGGCGCCCAGAACCATGATGAGCATGAACCAGTAGAGCCAGCCCATCACAAAACCGGCCCACTCGCCGATCCCGAGGCGCGCGTAATGCGAGAACGAACCACTGGCGGGAATCGCAGCACCCATCTCGCCGAGCATTCGCATCACGAAGACGACTACGGCGCCCGCGATGATGTAGGACAGTAGGACCGCGGGACCGGCCGTCGCGATACCGACGCCCGTTCCGAGGAACAGGCCGGCTCCGATGGCGGAGCCCAGGCCCATCATCGTCAGATGGCGGACCTTGAGACCCTGGCCGAGAGCGGTGGTCGTTTCTTCGGGGGCGTCGGTATTACTCATCAGTCGTTGGCGTGAAGTGCGGCATTCAATTCGACGCCGGTGCCCTTCCACGGCACGACCTCGACGGCACCAGAAACGGAGTTGCGACGGAACAGCAGGTTGGACTTGCCGCTCAGAGCCAATGCCTTGACGACGGTTCCGTCGGGGCCGGTGACCTTGGTGCCTGCGGTCACGTACAGACCGGCTTCGAGGACGCAGTCGTCGCCGAGGGAGATGCCGAGTCCGGCGTTGGCGCCGAGGAGGCAACGCTTGCCGACGGAGATCGTTTCCTTGCCGCCACCGGACAGGGTGCCCATGATGGACGCGCCGCCACCCACATCGGAACCGTCGTCGACGACGACGCCTGCGGAGATGCGGCCTTCGACCATGGAGTTACCGAGTGTGCCGGCGTTGAAGTTCACGAAGCCTTCGTGCATGACAGTGGTGCCGGAGGCGAGGTGTGCGCCCAGGCGGACACGATCGGCGTCGGCGATACGGACACCCGAGGGGACGACGTAGTCGACCATGCGGGGGAACTTGTCGACGCTGAAGACGGTGACAACGCCGCGGATGCGCAGACGCGAGCGGACCTGCTCGAAGCCTTCGACAGCGCAGGGCCCGAAGTTGGTCCACACAACGTTGGCGAGGAGGCCGAACTGGCCGTCGAGGTTGACGCCGTGCGGAGCGACGAGGCGGTGGGAAAGCAGGTGAAGGCGCAGGTAGACGTCGTACGCGTCGACGGGAGCCTTGGAGAGGTCAGCGATGGTGGTGCGGACGATGACCTGCGAAACCTCGCGTGCCTCGTCGGTTCCCGCCAGCAGTGCGAGATCGGAAGGAATGTCTGTTCCCTCGACGTTCTCGGTACCGGTCGTCTCGAATGTTCCCAGCTCCGGTGCGGGGAACCAGGTGTCGAGGACGGTACCGTCCGCGGTCACGTTGGCGATACCTACTGCTGATGCTCCGTGTGCGCTCACAGGACTAGAGATTACTGGGTGCGCTGGCTGCGGGCTTAGGCTGGTGGCCGTGAGCATCCTCGATCTTGCCTCCGACCCCATCGATCTGACGGCCGCTCTGGTCGACATTCCCAGCGTTTCCCACGACGAATCCGCTATCGCGGACGCCGTCGAGGTTGCGTTGCGCGAGCAGACCAGCGGCTTCGAGATCATTCGCAACGGCAATGCGGTTCTGGCCCGGACGTCGCGCGGATTGCCGAGTCGGGTGATGCTTGCCGGTCATCTCGACACAGTTCCGATTGCGGACAATGTTCCGTCTCGCCGCGAGGGTGACATTTTGCACGGGTGCGGAACCGTGGACATGAAATCCGGCGACGCCGTGTTCCTGCACCTTGCGGCGACGATCGAGAACTTGGCCCACGACCTGACGCTGGTGTTCTACGACTGCGAGGAAATCGCCGCCGCCTACAACGGCCTCGGACGGATCGAACGCGAGATCCCGCAATGGCTTGCGGCGGATGTCGCGATTCTGGGCGAGCCGACGGCCGGGTTCATCGAGGCCGGGTGTCAGGGAACGATGCGCGTGCGATTGACCGCGTCAGGAACCAGGGCGCATTCGGCACGGTCCTGGTTGGGGGACAACGCGATTCACAAGTTCGGTACCGCGTTGGAGCGGATGTCGGCATATTCGCCGCGTTCGGTGGATATCGACGGTTGTGTCTACCGGGAGGGACTCTCGGCCGTGCGGATCTCCGGCGGCGTCGCGGGGAACGTGGTGCCGGACGCAGCCGAGATGGACGTCAACTTCAGATTTGCACCTGATCGCAGTGAGGCCCAGGCCGAGGCTCACGTGCGGGAAGTCTTCGACGGCTTGGATCTCGGATTCGAGATCACGGACTCGTCGCCCGGCGCTCTGCCTGGCCTGGCGAACCCGTCGGCGGCCGCGTTGATCGAGGCTGCGGGCGGACAGTTCCGGGCCAAGTACGGCTGGACCGATGTGTCCAGATTCTCGGCTCTCGGCATTCCCGCGGTGAATTACGGCCCCGGCGATCCGAACCTGGCGCACAAGCGTGACGAGCACGTCCCGGTGCAGCAGATCACCGACGTCGCGGCCGTGCTGAGGAAGTATTTGTCGGCCTGAGCGTTAGCCTTGCGTGCATGGCACCAGAGAAGAATTCAGCCTCCAAGAAGCACAGTTCGTCGATCAAGCACCGCGGTCCTGTTCAACTCCGACGCAAACGCAAGGATGAGAAAACCACCACGGACCAGCGTCTGCTCGACAAACGCGGCCCCACCGACTGGGTCCATACCGATCCGTGGCGTGTGCTGCGCATCCAGAGCGAATTCATCGAAGGTTTCGGGGCGCTCGCCGAGGTCCCTCGTGCGGTCACCGTGTTCGGTTCGGCACGCACCGCTCTCGATCATCCCGAATACCAGGCCGGCCGTGAGCTGGGAACGGCGTTGGCCGAAGCCGGGTACGCCGTCATCACCGGTGGTGGGCCGGGAGTCATGGAAGCCGCCAACCGCGGTTGCAGCGAGGCCGGTGGCTACTCGATCGGACTCGGCATCGAGTTGCCGTTCGAGCAGGGGCTCAACGAGTGGGTCGACCTCGGCATCAACTTCCGGTACTTCTTTGCCCGCAAGACGATGTTCGTGAAGTACTCGCAGGCTTTCATCTGCTTGCCTGGCGGCTTCGGAACGCTGGACGAATTGTTCGAAGCTCTTACTTTGGTGCAGACCCATAAGGTCACGCGCTTCCCGATTGTCCTGTTCGGCACGGAGTACTGGTCCGGATTGGTCGAGTGGATCCGAAACACACTCGAGCATGACGGAAAGATCTCCGAAGGTGATGTGAATCTGCTGCACGTCACTGACAGTGTGGAAGAAGCAGTCCGGATAGTCGCCGAAGCCAATCTAGGCGTCGACGAGGCCGCCGATCTGGGGAAAGAAGAAGAATGGTGACCGATTCCGACAAGAAGTACTCGATCTGCGTCTACTGTGCGTCGGGTCCGGTGGACGAGTCGTTCCTGGCTTTGGCCGCCGAGGTGGGCACCGCGATCGGTCGACGTGGGTGGCAGTTGGTTTCGGGTGGTGGCAACGTCTCGATGATGGGTGCTGTCGCGGAGTCGGCTCGGGCTGCGGGCGCGTGGACCGTCGGCGTCATCCCGAAGGCGTTGGTGCACAAGGAAGTTGCGGACGTCGACGCGGACGAGTTGATCGTCACCGACACGATGCGTCAGCGCAAGCAGTTGATGGAAGACAACGCGGACGCGTTCATCACCTTGCCCGGCGGTATCGGGACGTTGGAGGAGTTGTTCGAAACGTGGACCGCCGGCTACCTCGGGATGCACAGCAAGCCTGTGGTCCTGCTTGATCCGGTGGGGCACTACACCGGACTGCTCGAATGGTTGGACAAATTGGACGGCACGGGGTTTGTGGGCCGGAAAGCTTTGGATACGTTGCTGGTCAGGACTGATGTCGAGGCCGCGCTCGACGCTTGTGTGAGCTCCTGACCAAGTGCGTGACGGGTCACCTTACCGTGGAGTAAGGTGGCCCCGGGGGTGGCCGTCGAGTCGCCGGATACGTGATTGGGGAGACATGAGTTCGGAAGCACGCGACAAAGTTGGCATGCTGGATCTGGCGGCGAAACTCCCGTCGATGATCACCGAGGTGCCGATACTCCTGAAGGGGGCGTCCGGCCTGCTGCGCAAGCCTTCGGCCGCGATGTCTATCGGACTCATTCTCCAGCAGAACGCCGCAGCGCATCCGACTCGTCCGTTCATCCGGTTCGAAGGCCATGCAACAAGTTACGACGACGCCAACGCGCAGGTAAACCGATATGCCGACGTGTTGCGCACGCGCGGCGTCCAACGCGGCGACGTCGTGGCGATCCTCGGCAAGAACACTCCGGAATCGCTGCTGATCGCCTTGGCTGCCGTCAAACTCGGTGCGGCAGCGGGAATGCTGAATTACAATCAGCGTGATGATGTTCTTGCACACAGTCTTACGCTGCTCGGCGCACGCGTGCTTGTTGTCGCCGATGCGAGCGAAGAAGCGCTCGAATCATTGCCGGAAGGGTTTACCGGACCGCCGCAACTTCTGGTCAGCGAGCTCGACGACCTGGCAAAAACGGCCGACGCAACCAATCCGGCTGTGACGGCCCAGATTCTTGCGAAGGAAAAAGCGTTCTACATCTTCACCTCGGGTACTACCGGAATGCCCAAGGCCAGCTTGATGACTCACTTCCGCTGGCTCAAGTCCATGTCCGGTCTCGGGCTCATGGGTGTTCGGTTACGTCCGTCCGACACGCTGTACTGCTGCTTGCCGCTCTATCACAACAATGCTTTGACGGTGTCGTTGTCTTCGGTGCTGGCTTCGGGTGCGACGCTTGCCATCGGCCGGCAGTTCTCGGCGTCGAGATTCTGGGACGATATCGCGCTCAACAAAGCCACGGCCTTCACCTACATCGGAGAATTGTGCCGGTACCTGCTCAATCAGCCCGAGAAGCCCACCGACCGTGACAATTCCGTTCAACTGATGGTCGGCAACGGGCTGCGGCCGGAAATCTGGAAGGAATTCACGGAGCGTTTCGGTATCGCGCGAGTCGCCGAGTTCTACGGTGCAAGCGAATGCAATATCGCCTTTGTGAACGCGCTCAACGTCGATCGGACGGCCGGAATCTGCCCGTTGCCGCATGCCGTCGTCGAATTCGACGAGGAAACCGGTAAGGCGTTGCGTGGTCCGGACGGACGGTTGCGCAAAGTCTCGACGGGGTCCGTTGGACTACTGCTTTCCAAAATCACCGACCGAGCTCCGTTCGACGGGTACACCGATGAAGCCGCGACCAACAGCAAATTGGTGCGGGGTGGTTTCAAGGACGGTGACACCTGGTTCGACACCGGCGACCTCGTGCGCAAGCAGGGGTGGAGCCATGTGGCCTTTGTCGATCGACTCGGTGATACATTCCGGTGGAAGGGTGAGAACGTCGCAACCACCGAGGTCGAGGGTGCGCTCAGTTCACATCCGGTGATCGAAGAGGCCGTTGTCTACGGCGTCGAGATCCCGGGTACCGACGGGCGGGCCGGTATGGCAGCAGTGACCCTGCGCGACGGTCATTCCTTCGACGGCGGTGACATCGCCACCCATTTGTACGGAAAACTTCCCAGCTACGCCGTGCCGCTGTTCGTTCGCATCGTCGACTCCCTCGAACACACCAGCACGTTCAAATCGCGCAAGGTGGAGTTGCGCAACGACGGATACGACGTCGGCGCAGACACCCTGCACGTCCTCGCCGGCCGTGAGAGCGGCTACAGCGATTCGTACGACGGTTACGTCGACGAGGTGGCCGCAGGCTCGGTACCCAAGGGCTAGACCGCGTTCCGTCATGCCAGTATGAAAGGCATGTCTTCATTGGCCGGTTCATCCGCGCAGTCAGATCCGGCGCCCACTCTGTGCGGTCGACCGGTCGCGGTCGACCGTGCATTGGTCATGGCGATCGTCAACCGAACACCCGACTCGTTCTACGACCAAGGTGCGACGTTCTCGGATTCTGCCGCGATGGCTGCGGTGGATCGAGCGGTCGACGAAGGTGCCGACCTGGTCGATATCGGGGGAGTGAAGGCCGGCCCCGGCGATCTGGTCGACACCGACGAGGAGATCAGGCGCGTCATTCCCTTTGTCGCGGCGATCCGGGACAAGTTCCCGGATTTGTTGATCAGCATCGACACGTGGCGCAGCGACGTCGCCCGTCTCGCGCGTAAGGAAGGTGCCGATCTGATCAACGACACCTGGGCCGGCGCCGATCCGGAATTGGTGATGGTCGCTGCTGAAACCGGTGCGGGCATCGTGTGTTCACACACCGGCGGTGCGGTGCCGCGGACGCGTCCGCACCGCGTCCGATACACCGATGTGGTTGCCGATGTGGTGAGCGAGGTTGTCACCGCCGCCGAACGAGCCCTTGCATTAGGCGTGCCACGCGATGCGATTCTGATCGATCCGACCCACGACTTCGGCAAGAACACCTTTCACGGGCTCGAGTTGTTGCGAAAAGTGGACATTCTTGTAAACACCGGGTGGCCAGTGCTGATGGCGCTGAGCAATAAGGACTTTATCGGGGAGACTCTGGGGGTAGAGCTTTCCGAGAGGCTGGAGGGAACATTGGCAGCGACAGCAATGGCCGCGGCGGGCGGTGCCCGAGTGTTCCGGGTGCACGAGGTGGCATCTACGCGCCGCGTGGTCGACATGGTGGCGGCAATTCAGGGCCGACGCGCCCCTGTTCGAACAGTTCGGGGGCTGGCATGAGCATTACCGGCACTGGGTCCACGCGCACGTGGTCCGAAGCCAACAGTTGGGATCACCCCAGTTGGACGGTCGAGGAACTCGAGCGAGCCAAAGCAGGCCGTACCGTCTCCGTGGTGCTTCCGGCGCTCAACGAGGAGGAGACCGTCGCATCGGTGGTCGACACCATTCATCCGTTGCTCGGCGGGTTGGTGGACGAACTTGTCGTCCTAGATTCCGGGTCTACCGACCGCACCGCGAAGCGGGCACGGGCCGCAGGCGCACGGGTGATCAGCCGCGAGTCTGCGGTGCCGTCGCTCCCTCCCGCAGCCGGCAAGGGCGAAGTCTTGTGGCGCTCCATCGCGGCCACCACGGGTGATCTGATCGCGTTCGTGGATTCCGATCTCATCAATCCGGACCCGGCGTTTGTTCCGAAGCTGTTGGGTCCATTGCTCACCGTCGACGGTATTCACCTGGTGAAGGGGTACTACCGGCGTCCGTTGCGCGTCAGCGGGACAGAAGACGCCAACGGTGGTGGGCGGGTCACCGAGTTGGTGGCGCGGCCGATGCTGGCTGCCCTGCGACCAGAACTCACGGCCGTTCTGCAACCACTGGGCGGTGAGTACGCCGGAACCCGGGAGCTGCTCTCCGCCGTGCCGTTCGCACCCGGCTACGGAGTCGAGATCGGGCTGTTGCTCGATACCTACGACACCCTGGGGCTCAGCGCGATCGGTCAGGTCAATCTCGGTGTCCGGAAACACCGTAATCGGCCGCTTGCCGATCTGGGCGTGATGAGTCGGCAGATCATCGGGACGATGCTGCGGCGCTGTGGCATCGAGGATTCCGGCGCCGGATTGACGCAGTTCCTGGTCGACGGTGATTCGTTTGCACCGGCTACCACCGAGGTGTCGTTGCTCGACCGTCCGCCGATGAATTCGATTATCCGCAGCGCGGGGGTCTGACCGCAGCGGAACGTGTATGGGAGTATCGGGTCATGTTGACGATCCTCCTGTACCTGATTGTCATGGCGCTTGTCGGCGGGATGATTTTCCTTGCCGCGAGTGCTGTATTCGGGCGCTCGGAAGAACTGCCGCCGCTTCCTCCCGGCACCACAGCGGCGGTGCTTCCCGCGGAAGGCGTGACAAGCGCCGACGTCGACGCATTGCGATTTCAGCAGGTTCTGCGCGGGTACAAGGCCAGTGAAGTGGATTGGGCCCTGCATCGGCTCGGGATGGAAATCGACTCTCTCCGTGCGCAATTGGAAGCAAGATCGGATGCTGCCCCAGAAGTGGAGGGCCAGGAGGCGGCGGCCGTGAGTGACTCGGCGGCGGCGGCCGTGAGTGAGCGCCCGCAAGATGTCTGACGGAATTGTTCGCTGCGACTGGGTGATCGAATCACCTGGAGACACGCTGTACCGCGATTACCACGACCAGGAATGGGGGCAACCCCTCCACGGTCGCGACGCTTTGTTCGAGCGACTCGCACTCGAAGCATTTCAATCAGGATTGTCGTGGATCACGATTTTGCGAAAGCGTGAGGCTTTCCGATCGGCCTTCGACGGATTTGTTCCCGGGAAAGTCGCCGAATACGGCCAAGCGGACGTTGACCGCTTGCTCGCGGATTCCTCGATAATTCGCAATCGGGCCAAAATCGAGGCAACAATTTCCAATGCGCGAGTTCTCGTGAATTCACCGGAATTGGATCTCGATGCGTTGCTCTGGTCGTTTGCACCGCCCCGCCGCACCGCACGACTCGCTTCAATTGCAGACGTTCCCGCTATCACCGAAGAATCAACCGCCATGGCCAAGGAACTCAAACGGCTTGGCTTCAAGTTTATCGGCCCTACCACGGCATATGCGCTCATGCAGGCCACCGGAATGGTTGACGATCACATTGCCGAATGTTGGGTTCCACCGGTAGTGCCGTAGTAGTGCGGACACGCGTAAATGTGACTCAGATTCCCGGTTCCGGGGCGGATAGGGAACAATGGAGGCTACGAGCCTCGCTGATCGTTGGCGGGGCGCACCGTTTGTCGACGCGCAGTGAAGTGCAGCGCAGATCTGGAGGGAGCAGAGGATGGCGGCCATGAAGCCCCGGACCGGGGACGGTCCCCTCGAAGCAACCAAAGAGGGACGAGGAATCGTCATGCGGGTTCCACTCGAGGGTGGCGGACGCCTTGTCGTCGAGCTGACCCCGGATGAAGCTGCTGCGCTGGGTGTGGAACTTACAAACGTCACCAGCTAGTCGGGTCCAGGTAGGAAATGCACCCAGGCTCCGCAACCGATCTTCGGTGCGGGGCCTGAAGTGTGTGTTGGTCTGGGCGCGTGTACGAGTCGAGCCGGAAGGGCAGTTGTGTGCTTGCCGAAGTGATCGATCTGCTGGCGTGCCCGCAGTGCTATGTGGACCAGCAGTGCAGTCTTGAACTCGATCTGATCGACCGCGCCCTCGAATGTGCCCGAGGCCACCGATTCGACATCGCCAGGCAGGGCTACGTTTCCCTGATCAGCGGTGGGTCCACCAAATTCACCGGCGACAGCGCCGAGATGATTGCGGCCAGATCCAGGCTGCTCGGTAGTGGGCATTTTGATCCGCTGATGGAAGCGGTTACGGCGGCGTGTGCTCGCTCAGGGGGTGTCGACCCGGCGCGGATTGTTGAAATCGGTTCCGGCACAGGACAATATCTCGAGCATGTGGTCAGCGGACTCCCGGATTCTCGGGGAATCGCCCTCGACGTCTCGAAATTCGCGGCCCGGCGAGCAGCCAAGGTCCACGACAGAATCGGGTCGATCGTCGCGGACGTGTGGCAGCCCCTGCCGATTCGTGACGGCGTGCTCTCTCACGTGCTCTGTGTGTTCGCACCGCGCAACGGTGAGCAGTCCCACCGCGTTCTGGCCGACGAGGGCGTTCTCGTGGTTCTGACGCCCACGGACAGGCATCTGCGTGAGCTGATCGAGTTGCTCGGCATGGTTCGCGTAGACGACAAGAAAGTGGAACGGCTCGGATCGTCCATGGCCGGACTGTTCGAGCGCGAACACTCCGAGGGCGTCGAGTTCACCATGCACCTAACCCACGACGAGGTTCTCGATCTGGTGGGCATGGGGCCTTCCGCGCGGCACCTGACGGCGCAGCAACTCGAAGCCTCGGTAGCGGAACTGCCCGAACTCACACCGATCACCGCGTCTGCGACGATCTCCAGTTACCGCAAGGTCAACCGCGGCGTCTGATCGCGTCGTCGTAGACGTCGATGGTTTGTCTGGCGATCTCGGCCCACGAGAAATGCTCGATGGCGCGGACCCGGCCGGCCCGCCCCATCGCGTCGGCACCCGTTTTGTCGGCAACAACCTCGTTGACCGTCGCGGCCAAGGATTCCTCGAAGGCAGCAGGCTCGTACGCGTTGTAGTGGACGAGTCGCCCGGTCACGCCGTCGTCGACCACCTCGGGGATTCCGCCCACATCCGAAGCGACAACAGCGGTTTCGCAGGCCATGGCTTCGAGGTTGACGATCCCCAACGGCTCGTACACCGACGGGCAAACGAAGACTGTTGCGGCCGAAAGTATTTCGCGGATCTGTTCGGTGGGCAGCATCTCGCGAACCCAGAATACGTTGCCGCGGTGCGCGGCGAGGGCCGCTACTGCCTGCTCCGTCTCGGCCGCTATTTCCGGTGTATCGGGAGCGCCAGCACACAGGACAAGCTGGATGGACGGGTCGAAATCGTGTGCCGCCGCGATCAGGTGGCCGACGCCCTTCTGACGTGTGATGCGGCCGACGAACGCCACGATCGGTTGGCTGACATCGACGCCGATCGCCGTCAACGCAGACGCTTCGCCGGTTCCGGCCGGACCGGGATGCCACACACTCGTGTCGATCCCGTTGCGAACCACATGGATACGGCTGGGATCGAGCGACGGGTACGCGTCGAGGACGTCGGCGCGCATCCCGGCACTGACCGCGATGACAGCGTCGGCATGCTCCACGGCCGTGCGCTCGGACCACGACGAGACGCGGTAGCCGCCGCCCAACTGCTCGGCCTTCCACGGACGCCGGGGTTCGAGCGAATGCGCGGTCAGAATGTGGGGGACGTCGTAGAGCGCCGACGCCAGATGCCCGGCCAGTCCGGTGTACCAGGTATGGGAATGGACAATATCGACACCGCTTGCGGCCGCAGCCATCCGAAGCTCGGTGGACAGCGTTGTCAACGCGGGGTTGGCGCCGTCCAACGCGGGATCGGGGGAGTGGACGATCGCGTCGTCGCGCGGCGCTCCCATGCAGTGAACGTCGACGTCGACGAGCCGTTTCAACTGAGCGACCAGCTCGGTGACGTGCACGCCTGCACCGCCGTAGATCTCCGGTGGGTATTCCTTGGTCATCATCGCGACTCGCACCGGCTAAACCTAACCGCCCGTGGTCGATCCGGCTACCGGCCGGCGCACTTCGAGAGTGTCGCGGACCGCTTCGCTAGCGGGACTACCGGAGTGCGGATAGGTTAAGCGTGTGAGAAGCCAGCCGCATGTGCTTGGAATCGTCCTCGCCGGGGGCGAGGGCAAACGTCTCTATCCGCTGACGGCGGATAGAGCTAAACCAGCGGTGCCGTTCGGCGGCGCCTATCGACTGATCGACTTCGTGTTGAGCAACCTGGTGAACGCGGGCTATCTGCGTCTCTGTGTGCTCACGCAATACAAGTCGCATTCACTCGACCGACATATATCGCAGACGTGGCGGTTGTCCGGGTTTGCGGGTGAGTACATCACCCCGGTCCCGGCGCAGCAGCGACTCGGGCCGCGCTGGTACACCGGCAGCGCCGACGCAATCCTGCAGTCGCTCAACCTCGTTTACGACGAAGACCCCGAGTACATCGTGGTGTTCGGCGCCGACCACGTGTACCGCATGGACCCCGAGCAGATGGTGCAGCACCACATCGACTCCGGTGCGGGAGTGACCGTCGCAGGTATCCGGGTGCCGCGCAGTGAGGCGTTTGCCTTCGGTTGCATCGACAGCGACGAGTCGGGGCGCATCACGCAGTTCCTCGAGAAGCCGGCTCATCCGCCCGGCACCCCAGACGACCCCAATTCCACCTTTGCCTCCATGGGTAACTACGTGTTCACCACGAAGGTATTGGTCGACGCCATCCGCGCAGACTCCGAGAACTCCGATTCCGATCACGACATGGGCGGCGACATCATCCCCGCCCTCGTCGCAGCCGGCGAAGCCTCGGTATACGACTTCAAGGACAACGTCGTTCCAGGAGCAACCGACCGCGACCGCGGCTACTGGCGCGACGTCGGTACCCTCGACGCCTTCTACGACGCACACATGGACCTCGTCTCCGTCCACCCCATCTTCAACCTGTACAACCGCCGCTGGCCCATCCGCGGCGCCACCGAGAACCTGGCACCGGCCAAGTTCGTGAAGGGCGGCCTCGCTCAGGAGTCGATAGTCGGCGCCGGATCGATCCTGTCCGCCGCCACGGTGCGCAACTCGGTTCTCAGCTCGAACGTGATGATCGAGGACGGCGCCACCGTCGAAGGAAGCGTCCTGATGCCAGGAGTGCGCATCGGTAAGGGAGCAGTCGTGCGCCGAGCCATCCTCGACAAGAACGTTGTTGTCGGTGACGGCGAAATCATCGGCGTCGACCTCGAACGAGACCGCGAACGATTTGCGATCAGCTCCGGTGGAGTCGTCGCAATCGGTAAGGGTGTCTGGATCTAGCTAGAGGCTAGATCTTGCTGGCGCAGAGCAGTCCTTCACCGAGCGGAAGCAACACCCGAACCAGACGCTTGTCGTCCGCGATGGCCTTGGCGGCTTCGCGGACGGCCACCGTCGTGGCATCACGGGCCGACGGGTCTGCGACGCGACCACCCGCAAGAGCGTCGTGCAGCACGATCACACCGCCCGGACGCAGCAACCGGATACCTTCACGCACGTAGTGCGGCTGATCGACCGGGGTGCAATCGACGAAGACCAAGTCGTATCCACCGTCGGCGAGGCGCGGCAACACGTCGAGTGCATTGCCGTTGATCAACCGGGTGCGAGCGGGAGCGATTCCACTTTCACGGAACGTCAATTTGGCTGCGCGCTGATGCTCGGGTTCGCTGTCGATAGTGGTCAGGACACCGTCGTCGCGCATACCGTGCAGCAACCACAGGCTGCTCACACCGGCTCCTGTACCGACCTCGACCGCCGTCCTCGCGCCGAGCATGCGGGCGAACATCGCCAGTGTCGCGCCGACTGCGGGCGTCACGGGTGCGGTGCCGAGGTCCAACGCTCGGTCCCGCGCCGCGGTAAAAATCTCGTCCTCGGAAACAACGTCCTCGACGTGGCGGAGTATCTGTTCGGCGTGGGTCACGCTCATGAGGTTATCGGGCCGGTCGCATTGACGCTGCAAGGCGCGCACCCTGACAGATTCTCAGGAATCCCTCAGCCTCTTCATATGGCATGCACACCGCGGTGCGAGAGGGTATCTACATCGCCGGAAGTGCACGGAACATCCGGCGGCGATGGATGAGCTGATCAAAGGTGATCCGGGAACAAAACGCCTCGGTGTTCGGTTGTTCGAATCATCACGTGAGCTGACCGCGCGGTGCGAAAAGACCAGGAGGATCCACTTATTTTCCAGATCAACGACGAGCCTCGCCCTCGAGAGTCGGAAGTAATGACGACGGAATCGGCTGTGGATTCCGAATTGATCGGTACTGCTGTTTTCGACGCAACGGGTGAGAAGTCGGCCATGCCGTCGTGGGACGAACTCGTCCGCCAACACGGTGACCGCGTGTACCGCCTTGCGTACCGCCTGTCAGGCGACGCGCAGGACGCAGAAGATCTGACCCAGGACACGTTCATTCGTGTGTTCCGTTCCCTCTCCGACTACCAGCCGGGCACGTTCGAAGGCTGGCTGCACCGCATCACGACCAACCTGTTCCTCGACATGGTTCGCCGACGCAACCGCATCCGCATGGAAGCGCTCCCGGAGGACTACGACCGCGTACCGTCAGCCGGTCCGGACCCCGAGCAGATTTACCACGACGCCCGTCTCGACGCCGATCTTCAGGCCGCACTGGACTCCTTGGCACCGGATTTCCGTGCCGCTGTTGTGCTGTGTGACATCGAAGGTCTGTCGTACGAGGAAATCGGTGCCACACTGGGAGTCAAGCTCGGAACGGTTCGGAGCCGTATCCACCGTGGACGACAAGCGATTCGCGATCATCTGGCAGCAGCACAACGCGCCGGTGATTCCGAACGTGTCGGCGTCTGACGGGGGAACGTTGGTCAATCATCTGGAGGGACGAATGACGGAGGCGCGGGCACCCCGCCAGTTCGGTTCGACCGAACACCTGGCAAGTGAGGCAATTGCCGCCTACGTCGACGGAGAACTTCGCATGCAGGCCTATCTTCGGGCCTCACACCACATCTCCCTGTGTGCTGAATGCACGGCTGCGGTCGATGCACAGCAACAGGCCCGTGGTGCGCTCCGGCGGAGCGGCGAGATGACGATGCCACTGTCGCTCGTCGGACTGCTCAGCGCAATTCCGACCTGCACCACCAATACTGCCGATACCTCACCGGGATCGGACGCCGGTTTCGGCGCGATCGGCAAACGCCTTTCACGCCGCTGGCGTAAATGACCTGTCCTTTCGGCCCAGTCAGCGACGCCGTGCATCCGCCGATCAGTGATACTGGAACGCGTGACTGACGGACAGAGGGGGCATTCCGGCGTGGATACCGATACTTCGGCGAACGGTTCGGTTACTTCGGCAAACGGTTCGGTGGATCGACCGGCAGACGCGCCTGTTCTGGAACCCCGCCCGGTGTATCGGCCGCAGATCGATCCGGCGTCGCAGCAGGCATTCAGTAGGCCGAGCGGCGTCGACGGTTCCTTCTCCCAGGCAGCTGCCCGGAGCGTGCAGACGCCCGGTGTTGTAGTCGGTTCGCCCGATCCGGTTCTCGCAGAGGCGTTCGGTCGCCCCGAGGGCGCCACGGAATCCATCGGCCGTGATCCCGAAGCCGACACGGAATCCGAACCCGAAGACGAAGTCCCGAACGACCCGTGGCGTGATCCGGCGTCGTCGGTGGCTCTTGGTTCACCCGCGCAGGAAACCCAACCCGAAAGTTTGCCTCCCGCACCGAAACTCGATGTCCGAGACGTACTGTTCGGGCGTAAGGTCGCGCCATCCGCGCTGGCTGCACTCGCCGGAATGGCACTTGTGATTGCCCTGGTGGGCGGGCTGCTCGCGACGGTGATCACTGCCGACCGAAGTTCCCTCACCAGTTCGCACGTCACGTTGGTGCAATCCGGCGGTGGTGAACAGCCGCAATCCGACGTCGCGAAGGTCGCCGACGCGGTGCTGCCGTCCGTTGTCTCCATCCAAGTTGCCGTCGGGGATCAGGGAAGCACCGGTTCGGGCGTCGTGATCGACGACAAGGGATACATCGTCACCAACAACCACGTGATCTCCTCGGCCGCTCCGCCGGCCCAGAACGCTCGGATCCAGGTCATCTTTTCCGACGGCACCAAGACCGACGCTCAGATTGTCGGCCGCGACGTGAAGACGGACCTCGCGGTACTGAAGGTGTCGGCGAGCAATCTGACGGTTGCACAACTCGGGCGCTCCGAAGACGTTCAGGTGGGTGACGACGTCGTGGCCGTCGGTTCTCCGTTGGGACTGAGTAAGACTGTGACACGCGGAATCGTCAGCGCCCTGAATCGCCCGTTGCGGTTGTCCGGAGAGGGCACCGATACCAACGCGGTGATCGACGCCGTCCAGACGGATGCAGCCATCAACCACGGCAATTCCGGTGGCGCCCTGGTGGATGCGGAAGCCCGCGTCATCGGCATCAACACCGCGATGCTCAGCGAATCGGGCGGTTCCGTCGGTCTCGGTTTTGCGATCCCGATCGACACGGTCACCGAGGTGGCGCAGGCCATCATCCGTGACGGTTCGGTACGCCACCCGGATATCGGCGTCAATGTTCGCACCGTCGTCAACGACGCCACCAGTGGTGCTGCGGTCGCCAATGTCCGTGACGGAAGCCCGGCGCAACAGGCCGGAATCGTCGAGGGTGACGTCATCGTCAAGGTCGGGGACAGGCAAGTGACAGGCGCCGACGAATTTGTTGTGGCGGTCAACGCCGCGTCGATCGGTCAGCCGGTCAACGTCGCGTTGATCCGCGAGGGACGCCAGGTAGACATATCGGTCACGCCGGTTTCGGACTGAGAGAACCTACGAGGTTGCTGTGAGGTTGATCCGGACCTGCGCGCAACAACCGGACACACAGTAGGCTTGCCCTGTGTTTGGCAACATCGGTTGGGGCGAGTTCATGATCCTCCTCGTAGCGGCTCTGGTCATTTTGGGACCTGAGCGGCTTCCGGGCGCGGTCTCCTGGGTTACACGATCACTGAGGCAGGTACGTGAATATGCTTCCGGAGCCCAGAATCAGCTCAAGGAAGAACTGGGCACCGACTTCGAGGATCTGCGTAAACCACTCGCAGATCTGAACAAGCTGCGCGGGATGACCCCGCGCGCTGTGATCACCCAGCATCTTCTCGACGGAGACGACTCCCTCTTCACCGGAGACTTCGACAAGAAGTCCCAAAGCGGTGTCAAGCCCCAGGGCGGCAGCGGTGTGAAGCCCCAGAGTGGCGCTCAGGAACCGATGTCACTCACGAAGGACAAGCCTCTCGCAGCCGGAGAGCGTCCACCGGTCGACCTCGACGCAACCTGAGCGCAACCCGCTACATATTGCGCACAGTGTTGATGCCGAGCGACATTCCGGCGAGTCCGCGCTGACGGACGGCCAACTTGTCCGCGATCTCCGTCAATGCCTTCGCGGCAGCGCTCTCCGGTGCACTCAGCACGATCGGCGTGCCGGCGTCGCCGGCTTCACGAACCGACGGATCGAGCGGAATCTGGCCGAGCAGCGGAACCTTCGCGCCGACTGCCTTGGTGAGGCGATCGGATACCGTCTGGCCGCCGCCCGTTCCGAAGACATCCATGCGGGTGCCGTCCGGCAGTTCGAGCCACGACATGTTCTCGACGACGCCCGCAACACGCTGACGCGTCTGTAGTGCGATGGCACCGGCGCGTTCGGCAACCTCGGCGGCTGCCTGCTGCGGCGTGGTGACCACCAGAATCTCGGCGCTCGGGATGAGCTGGGCCACCGAGATGGCGATGTCACCCGTTCCCGGCGGAAGGTCAAGCAGAAGGATGTCCAGATCGCCCCAGAAGACATCGGCCAGGAACTGCTGCAGCGCGCGGTGCAGCATCGGGCCACGCCATACGACCGGGGTGTTGCCCTGAGTGAACTGGGCGATGGAAATCATCTTCACGTCATGCGCGACGGGCGGCATGATCATCTTTTCGACCTGCGTTGGCTTGGCGTCGGTGCCGAGCATACGAGGGATGGAATGACCGTAGATATCGGCGTCGAGAACACCGACGGACAGGCCGCGTGCTGCTAGTGCCGCCGCGAGATTGACTGTCACACTGGACTTTCCGACGCCACCCTTGCCGGAGGCGACGGCGTACACACGGGTGAGGGAGCCGGGCTGGGCGAAGGGGATCACCGGTTCGGCGGAGTCGCCGCGCAGTGACTTGCGAAGTTCCGTGCGCTGCGCGTCGTCCATCACGTCGAGTTCGACGCGAATGGCACCAACACCGGCGACGTCGGCAACTGCCTTGGTGACGCGCTCGGTGATCTCGGTGCGCATCGGGCACCCTGCGGTGGTGAGGTAGATCCCGATGTCGACGCTGTTGTCTTGCGCGAGCGTGATGTTCCTGACCATCCCCAATTCGGTGATGGGTTTGCGGATCTCAGGGTCGAGAACTCGCGCGAGCGCGGAGCGAACGTCGGACTCGGTCAGTGCGGACATGACTCCATGGTAGGTGTCGGCAGATCAGTGAATGCGAGGCAGGTCCGATGCGGCGGGCACGATGCCGGTGGAGTAACCGGCAGTCCAGGCCAGGACGTTGGCGACATAGGCAGCCGAGTTGTTGTAGCGATGGATTGCTTTGGCAGCCTGCGTGAGGTCCTGCATGTTCAATCCGCCGTCGCACAGGTACTTTCCGGTGGTCAGTGCCGAGTCGAAGAGGTTCTGCGGATCGGAGATGCCGTCACCGTTGCCGTCGCCGGCGTACTGCGTCCACGTGGACGGGATGAACTGCATCGGGCCGACTGCGCGGTCGTAGACGGTGTCGCCGTCGAGTGCGCCGCCGTCGGTGTCCATGATCACGGCCTGGCCGGGGAGGCTGCCGTTGAGGGGCAGTCCGATGACAGGTTCGAAGAGGTTGCCGTTTGCGTCGGCGTCCTTGCCGTCGTGGGCGTGGCCGGATTCGACGCGGCCGATTCCTGCCATCAGGGTCCACTGCATGTTGCAGGTGGGGTTCTCGACAGCGAGGATGCGCTCGGCGTTCTGATAGGCGGCGACGCTCACGCTGGGGATGCCGAGGGCGCCTTCGGCCATCGAAGCGGGCAGTGGGGGTGTGGCCTGGACCGGTGCGAGCGGGGCGGGCTCGGCAACTACCGGCGCTGCGGCCAGGTCGGCGACGGGAAGGATCTGAGCTTGCGGCTCCTGCGTGGCCGGGGTCTCGAGTGACCCCACGGCGGTTTCGGCACTGGCGGCATTGACGAAAGGCATATCGGATGCCGCTCCGGCGGAGTTCGCTGCTGTAACCAAACCGATAGGAATGAGGCCGGAAAGCGCGATGACCGAGTTGCGACGGATGTGCGAATCTGTCTTCTTGTTGTGCCGACCCACTGTTACTGCCTCCTGGACCCCGAAATCGGGGTTTTCCGTTCAATGACGGAATCGAGGCTACCTGATTTGTTGCACTTCCGTTACTCAACCGTGATCTAAGTGGGCAGATCTGTGCCGTCGACGCAGTTCAATCGTGATTTTTCCGGCGCGAGCGTTATCGCGACGTGACCGTTATGCGACGGGCATGAACGGCAAACCCGGCAGCAGTGGTGCGGGCGCGGGCGCGGGTGCCGGTGCGGCAGCGGGTGAGGGCGCCACGGCAGCGGGCGCGGCGTCGGATGTAGTCGCCGGGACGGAGGACGGAGTTGTTGTCGTGGCATCGGTGGTGGGGGCCGGCATGGTCGCCGACGCCTCGGCTGTCGGAACGGCGCACGGCAGGTGGATTCCCGGCTGCAACTGAGCGAGCGCTACGGGATCGGGGAGGATCACGCACATGTCGTCTGGCCACGTCCAGCCTGTCGGCGTCAGAATCGGCCACACGAGGCCGCGTGACGTGAGTACGGGCAGTGGGATGATCGGTCCGGTCGGAGCCTGTGGGGTGGTGGCAGGACCGGGCGCGGCGGGTGAGGCCAGCCCGGGTGCTGACGGGTTCGGTGTGGTGGGGAGTACTCCGGGTGGGATCAGCGCTTGGAGATCCGGCGAGAGTGCCGGCATGTCAGGCAGGCCGGGGAGTAGTGGCGCGGGAGTAGCTGCGGCCGTTGCCTGATCGCCGTCCTTCTTCTCGGCCGTCGGATCGACTGCCGCCGCAGCAGCGAGAATGGCCGCAGTCGACGTGGCGTCGGAGCTACCGGCGTTGATGCTCCCGGTGTTGATTCCGCCGGTGTACGGCAGCGATCCGGACGGGAGGACTCCACTCTTGTACGCCGTCGACCACATGATGACGTTTGCGGCGTATGCCGCGGAATTGTTGTATCGGAGAACGGCTTTGGTCTCCTGATCGAGGTTGCGGAGATCGAGCCCGCCGCTGCAGAGATATTTGGCCGCCGAGAGTGCCGCGTCGAACACGTTGTTGGGATCGGTAACACCGTCGCCGTTGCCGTCACTGGCGTAGTGCGCCCACGTCGACGGAATGAACTGCATGGGGCCGACGGCGCGGTCGTGGGTCGGGTCGCCGTCGATCAGGCCCTTGTCGGTGTCGGTGATGATCTGGTTGCCGGCCAGGCGGCCGTCCAGCACCGGGCCGAAGATCGGCGTCACAGTGGTGCCGACGGAGGTGGTGCGTCCACCGTTGGCATGGCCCGATTCGATTCGGCCGATGCCGGCCAGAAGATGCCACGGGACGCCGCAGCCTGGTGCCTCCGTCATCATCACCAGTTCCGCGGAGCGGTAGGCGTTGAGGACGATCTCGGGGATGCCAAGTGAGGTCAGGACAACTGTTGCGGCTGCGGGGTCCAGTGCGGTGGTTGCTGCGGTAGTGCTCGGTGGTGCCGATCGTTGCGTTCGCACCGTGCGAGGTGTCGGAAGGAAATCGGGGCTGTCCGCTGCGTTCACGGCGTTACCTGCGAGTGCAATGGGTATCGGTGATCCCGTTGCAGGGGCACTACCTGCGGTAAGGGCTGCCGGTCCGGTGGCCGCGAGTAGGCCCCCCAGTAGCGTGGACGCTGCGATCAATCCTCGTACGCGCACGATTCCCCTTTGCTGGTAGCCCGGGTTCGGAGTACCCACCGATATATATAAGAGTCTGTGACTTACGTTACATATCGGTCTCGGTCTATGCAGCAAAACTCAGTAAACCCTCAGCTAAGAATCCCGGCTGTCGAGACTCTTTTTCGAGGAACCTGATTCGCGATGCTTCTTCTTCTGGGGCGGTTCGTGTTCGGCGGTGAGGAGCAATTTGATCTCGTCGAGTTCGCGTCGCAGATAGTCACGAGTCGCGACTTCGCCGAGGGAGATACGCAGAGCAGCGAGTTCCCGGGCGAGGAACTCTGTGTCGGCTTTGGTCTGTTCGGCGCGAATCCGGTCCTCTTCGAGCGAGACCTTGTCTCGGTTCTCCTGCCGATTCTGGGCCAGGAGGATCAACGGTGCCGCATACGCGGCCTGCGTCGAGAACGCCAGGTTGAGCAGGATGAACGGATAGGGATCCCACTGCAAGCTGACCGCAAAGACATTGAGTGCGATCCAAACGATGACGATGATCGTCTGAATCGCCAGGTAGCGACCCGTGCCGAGGAAACGCGCAATACGCTCGCTGACCCGGCCCACCGCTTCGACATCGAAGTCGATGTGGAACCGCCGACTCCCACGGGGAGTCTCTAGGCGCTGACGGGCGCTGGAAGACCGATCGCTCATCGGACCAACCCCTCGTCGTCGGAATCGTCTTCGCGCCAGTCCTCGGGCAGAAGGTGATCGAGAACGTCGTCGACGGTGACCGCGCCGATCAGGTGGTTCTCGTCGTCCACCACCGGTCCGCACACCAGGTTGTACGTCGCGAAGTATCGCGTCACGACAGCAAGCGAATCGTCGGCGCCGAGACTGGGTAGGTCGCTGTCCAGAATTCCGCCGACCAGGCTCGCCGGCGGTTCACGTAACAACTTCTGCAGATGAACACACCCGAGGTAGCGTCCGGTCGGCGTGGCCGTCGGCGGGCGCACGACAAATACCATGCTGGACAACGCGGGCGTGACGTCGTAATTGCGGGCCCGGGCGAGAGCTTCCGCCACCGTGGTCGACGCCGTCAGCACCACTGGTTCCGGCGTCATCAAACCACCAGCCGTATCGGGGGAGTGTTCGAGGAGTCGGCGCACCGGTTCCGAGTCCTGCGGGTCCATCAACTGCAGCAACGATTCCGCCTCGGTTTCGGGCAACTCGCCCAGTAGGTCGGCGGCGTCGTCCGGGTCCATCGCCTCGAGGAGGTCGGCCGCCCGTTCCACTTCGAGGTGCATGAGGAGATCGGTCTGATCGTCGGCAGGTAGTTCCTGCACGACGTCGGCGAGACGCTCGTCGTCGAGGGCTACGGCTAGCTCGTGTCGGCGCTTTTCCGGAAGTTCACGCATCGCGTTGGCGACGTCGGCCGGACGCATGCCCTCGTACTGCAGCAGCAGGTGGGCGACGCCCTGCCCCGGCAGTGACAGGTCACTCTGGGTAAGGCCGGCAACGTGCTGCCAGTCCACGATGTGGATCGCGGCCCGGCGACCCAGGCGTCCGCGATGGCCACGGACCGCCACCTTCGACACCACCCAATCGCGGGTGCGCCTCGATTCGATACCCAGATCGACAACAACGGCGTCGACGCCGTGGAGTTCGGTCAACTCCGGGTCGTCCACTCGCACATGTGAATCGAGTACCTGTGCAAGAGCGAGAACTTCGCCGGGGCGCTGGGTGAATCGCCGGATACTGACATTGCCGGTCGTCAGTGTGACGGCACCCGGTTCGATCGCGGTGACACGCAACATCGGCACGAAAATGCGTTTGCGCGTGAACATTTCGATCACCAAACCGAGCACCCGCGGTTGCTGGCGTCCGATGCGGACGGTGATCACGACGTCACGCACTCGCCCGATCGACTCACCGTCGGGGCCGAGGACAACCAGGCCGGCCAGCCTGGCTGCAAATACCTTGCCTGCTGCTGCCATGATTGCAAGGCTAATTCCTCACGCGTCATTATCTGCAACAGAGACGCCGAAAACGTACGAGTCGATACCTCTGAAGGGCACTCAAAAGAGATGACATCACGTAACCGATCCCGCCGATCAGTTCTCGCCGTTCCCGGCAGCAGTCGCAAGATGATCGACAAGGCAAAGGGACTGCCGGCCGACGAGATCTTCCTCGACCTCGAAGACGCGGTCGCACCGTTGGCGAAGCAGGCCGCACGCGAAGCCGTCGGTGACGCGCTGGCCGAGGACGGATGGGGCAAGCAGGTCAAGGTGGTTCGGGTGAACGACTGGACCACCGAATGGACGTACGCCGATGTTGTCGAGGTTGTCGGCCGGGCGGGTGCTCACCTCGACGCGATTCTGCTGCCCAAAGTTCCCGATGCGAGCCACGTGCAGGCACTTGATCTGTTGTTGACTCAGGTGGAAAAGGCCAACGGCCTCGAAGTGGGACGAATCGGCATCGAACCCCAGATCGAGAACGCGATCGGCCTGACCAACATCGATGCGATTGCCACGGCCAGCCCGCGGGTCGAGGCGTTGGTCTTCGGGCCGGCAGATTTCATGGCGAGTTTGAACATGCGCACCCTGGTGGTCGGAGAGCAGCCGGACGGCTACGACCGTGGTGACGCCTATCACCACATCCTGATGACCATTCTGATGGCTGCGCGGGCGCACGGGGTTCAGGCCATCGACGGTCCGTACCTCCAGATTCGTGACGTCGAGGCGTTCACGCGCAGCGCTGCCCGCACTGCAGCATTGGGTTTCGACGGCAAATGGGTACTGCACCCGACTCAGATCGAAGCGGCCAACGAGGTGTTCAGCCCGAGGCAATCAGATTACGATCGCGCTGAATTGATCTTGGACGCCTACGCATTCCACACCTCCGCGGCCGGCGGTGGGCGGGGAGCCGTGATGCTCGGCGACGAGATGATCGACGAGGCAAGTCGCAAGATGGCGCTGGTGATTTCCGCGAAAGGCCGGGCAGCGGGTATGGCCCGGACAACGGAATTCACTCCACCAGAACACGCCTGATCAGCTGTGGTCGAACAAATCGGGTAGGTAAAGGGCACAATAGGTTTGTATGTCTCGCGTTGTTCAGTCACGGATGACGCGCCCGAAACAAGGAGCACGATCACCCATGTCCAATCCGCTCGCACAATCGCCGAATGGGTCGCGCCGTGGAGCGTTGCCGACACCACCTTCGGGCTGGCCGATCGGGTCGTACCCCACCTACGCGGAGGCGCAGCGCGCCGTCGATTACCTGTCCGATCAGGAATTCTCGGTCCAGGACGTCACCATCGTCGGTGTGAATCTGATGCAGGTCGAACGGGTTCTCGGCCGGCTCACGTGGCCCAAGGTGATCGGCGGCGGTCTGGTGTCCGGCGCGTGGCTGGGCGTGTTCTTCGGCCTTCTCCTGGGTCTCTTCACGACCAGCTTCATCGGGCCACTGATCACGGGCATCGTCGGCGGCATCATCTTCGGCGTGATCACCACAACCATCCCGTACGCAGCGACGCGCGGCCAGCGAGATTTTGCCTCGACCATGCAGTTGGTGGCCGGTCGGTACGACGTGCTGTGTGAGCCGAAGACAGCCGAGGCTGCCCGCGATCTCCTCGCGAAGCTCGCGATCTGATCGGTTCAGTGCACGGTGAGCGCGAGGGAACCGTGACGCGTGTACTGACCGATCGCGCCCTCGGTCGGGCGACCCTTGCGCGTCAGTTCCTGCTGGAGCGGGCTGACGTCACTGCCCTCGCGGCCGTCGAACACCTGGCCGGTCTGCAGGCGCAGGCCCCGACGCCGCCGTACCTTGCTCTGTGGGCCCGTGTCAAAAACTTTGCGGCAGAAGAGTTGTCGACACTGATCGAGCGTCGGCAGGTGGTGCGTCTGGTTGCGATGCGCGGAACGGTATTTGTGATGTCGGCCGCTGATGCCGCATCCTTCCGTGGCACGGTTCAGTCGATTATGGACCGTGATCTGCACACCAACACCGCGCACCGGGCGGCGCTGAGCGGAATGGATCTGGCCGCTCTTGCGCAGGCCGGCCGCGAACTTGTTTCCGAGGGGCCACTTACGCAGATGCAGATGAGGCCGCTTCTGGCCGAACGCTTTCCAGGGCGCTCTCCGGAAGGACTCGCGCACGGGATCAGGGGACTCTTGCCGATGGTCCAGGTACCGCCTCGCGGGTTGTGGGGTAGATCGGGACCGCCCGCGTTGACCACGCTGGAGAGTTGGCTGGGCACAGAGCTGGATTCGACTCCTGTTCCAGACGCCCTGGTGTTGCGCTATCTCGCTGCCTTCGGTCCGGCGAGTGTGAAGGACGCCCAGGCGTGGTCGGGATTAACCAGGCTGGCAGAGGTTTTCGAGCGACTACGTCCGAACCTGATGACGTTCGTGAACGAGAAGGGGACGGAACTGTTCGACCTGCCAGGCGCTCCACGCCCGGACGACGGCACACCACCCGTCCGGATCTTGGCTCCGTTCGACAACATTTTGCTCTCGCATGCGGATCGCTCGCGAATCATGGATGAGCAGTACCGAACTCGGGTCTTCACGGTGAACGGAATAATCAAACCCGCCGTGCTGGTACGAGGGAAGGTTGTGGGATTCGCCGCAGAATCCGCGAAAGGTGATACCGCGCGATTGACGGTGTCACTGTTTTCGCAGCAGTCGAAAACCGCCATGTCATCCATCGAGAGGGAAGCGCGTTCATTGCTGCGATTTCTGCATCCGGCGATCTCCAAGCACGAGATATCCGTCGAAATTCTCACCTAGCAAAACAGGCGTTCTGAAGCGCCCCGGCCTCTGCGCTGCGATCAGCGCCGTGATGGTGCTTAGATGGACGCGTGTCTGACAGTGTTGTGTCCTCCGTCCGCGCGCACCTCGTTGCCAATATCGAGGGGCCGGAGCCGGCTGCGGCCTCGGTGACGTTCCTGGGTGTCGAGCCGCTGGACGTGCTCAGATTCGAATCTCCCGACTCAGTGGTGCACTACGCAACACTGGGGTGCTCGCGGCACCCCATGGGCGATCCGGGTGATCTGGTCGCCGATCCCACACGCGGACCTCGGGCGGAACTGGTGCTCTCGCTGCGCGGCGGCACCGGTATTGCGTCGGGAATCGCACGCACCTTGGCTGTTCTGGCGGCGGCCCCGTCGGTCGAGGGCATCGTGTTGCTCGACGATGCGCTGCTCGACCTCGGGGAGCCCCTGTGGAAGGGCGCAGCTTTTACTGCAGTCCTTCTCAGTGACAGCGGGATTGAAGATCTGACGCTCCCCGAGCCGATGGATCCGGTTCGGTTCCTCGCCGTGGTCCCCATAACCGGAACCGAAGCAGCCTGGGTCCGTCTGCGCGGTGCAGGTGCACTACGTGAAGCCTGGGCTGAGGCGGGCATCGACGTCCGAGATCCGCACCGAGCGGCGGCGTCGCTCTAACTGCCGTGTCGCTCTAACTGCCGTGTCGCTCCGATCTTATTGTGCGGCTTCGTTATCGAGAAGGTCGGCCAGATTCTCCAGGCTGGCCTGCTGGGATCGGCCGAATGCCTTGGTGACAAGCGGGTCTGCCATTCTGCCGAACACTCCGCCAAGGCCACTTTCACTGTCGAGTCGATAGGTGACGCGCGTGCCCTTCTCGACTTCCTCGCACGTAGTGGTCAGCGTGAAAGCGACCGGGCTTTTGACAGACTTCGCCGAAGTTCGCTTGGGCGCATCGTATTCCGTGAACTCGGCGGTCCAGTCGATGCGCTTGCCCAGTATTCGGCTGGCCCCCTGCCAGCGGGTCCCCACTCCTACCGGGCCATCCGTGATCTGCCGGGATTCGACAATCGAGTTGTCCCAGTTCGGCCAATTCTCAGCGGTGCTGAGGTACTGAAAGACTTCCGGAACCGCGCGCGAAACTATTACTGACTGCTCAACTGTAGGCATCGTAGCTCCTCCGAATTTGCTTGTGGCAAGGTATTTTTCGGGTGCGGTGATTTCGATGCGAGGGGCCCGCGGGTACACGTGATGCGTGTTGGTACCCACAACTCATTGTCCGCTTGGACTGTAGCTAAGTACAGAGTTAGAGCCAGTTGTTTCGGCGGAACAGAAAAAACAACCCGACACACACCGATGCGATGAACACCATCACCATCGGATATCCGTATTGCGAGCCCAGTTCCGGCATGTTCTCGAAATTCATGCCGTAGATGCCGGCGATTCCGGTCGGCACCGCCGCGATCGCCACCCACGCCGAAATCTTGCGCATGTCGGTGTTCTGCTGTACCGCGATCTTTGCCAGAGCAGCGTCCACGAGCGAACTCAGTACTTCGTCGTACTCGGAGATGCGTTCGGAGACGATGGTGTGATGGTCTCGGACGTCGCGGAAATAGCGTCTGATCTCTTTGGGGACCAACCCGCCTGCTGGTTGTGTCAGTTGCAGGAGTGGCATGCCGAGCGGGGTGACCGACCGTCGAAGTTCGACGATTTCCCGTTTCAGCAGGTAGATGTGCTCAACCGCCACGCTGTTACGTGGGTTGAACACCAACTCTTCCATGTTGTCGACGTCCTGCTCCACCAGTTGTGTCACCGACAGGTACGTGTCGACGACGTGGTCGGTGATGGCATGGAGAACGGACCACGGTCCCATGGCGAGACGCTCGGGTAGCTGTTCGAGGGCTTTGCGGACACTCGCCAGTTCGGAATGGTCACCGTGCCGAACAGTGACGACAAAGTCCGGACCGACGAACACCATGATCTCGCCGGTCTCCACGATTTCGTTAGCCGTCTCCACGGAATCGTGCGGAACGTAGACAACGGTTCGAAGGACGAGAAACATGACGTCGTCGTAGCGTTCGAGTTTGGGTCGCTCGTGTGCGTGGACGGCATCCTCGACCATCAACTCGTGTAGGCCGAAAGTCTTTGCCACGTCCTGCATTTGGGATTCGTCGGGAGCATGGATCCCAACCCAGACGAATCCCTTTCCGCGTCGGCGCACTTCATCGAGAGCGGCGTTGTGAGTGAACTTTCCCGGGAGCCTGGTGCCGTCCACGTACACAGCACAATCCACAATGGCACGAGCTGCGGGGACGGGAATCCTCGGCAACGGTGGCGGAGCTGATTTGCCGTTCGACCAGTTCGGTAGTGACGGCACTGTGTCTACTCCCTCCGCAGATAGGCGAAGCGCACTATTGCTGCCGCGCAATCGTACGTCAGGATCTCAGGCAATCGACCGGAGCGAGATGGTCTTGCGGATTGCTGACAGACTGGAGCGGTGCGAATAGACCTTCACACCCACTCAAACGCATCAGATGGCACGGACACCCCCGCCGAACTGGTGCGCGCTGCTGCCCACTCCGGACTCGACGTTGTCGCGCTCACCGATCACGACACCACCGCCGGCTGGGCGGAGGCGGAGCGCGCACTGCCTGCCGGGCTCGGACTCGTCCGTGGCATGGAAATGTCGTGTGAAGGCGAAGGTGAGGACGGGTGGCCGGTCGCGGTGCACCTCCTGGCGTACCTGTTCGACCCGGACCACCCCGAGTTCGCCAAGGAACGCGAGCGGCTACGCGGCGAACGGGTCGAAAGAATCCGCACGATGGCGACTCTGATGGCCCGCGACGGGCTGCCGATCGACCCGGACGAAATCCTCGCGTCGGCTGGTCCTTCTGTGGGGCGTCCGCACATCGCAGCGGCTCTGCTGCGGGCCGGCGTGGTCTCGAGCATCGGTGAAGCCTTCAAGGACTTGTTGGCAACCCGCGGGCGCTACGACGTCCCGAAATACGACACGCCGATCGACTACGCCGTTGAACTGGTCGCAGCGGCCGGGGGAGTGACGGTGATCGCTCACGGTCGTGCGCGCACCCGTGGTCGTGTTCTCGCTCTAGGCCACATTCGCGATCTGGCGGCCTCCGGACTCGGCGGACTCGAAGTCGATCACCCGGATCATGCGCCCGCAGATCGGACTCTCCTTCGCGGACTGGCCGGCGAACTCGGCCTCGCGGTGACCGGATCATCGGACTACCACGGAGACAACAAGACGATCGACCTCGGCGACGAGCTCACCGACCCCGCCGACTTCGAGGAATTGATGTCGGCGGCAACAGGCGTCGAGGTGCTGAAACACTGATGTTGGACACGACGCTCTACCTCACGGTTTTCATCACTCTCTTTGTCATCATGGACCCGCCCGGAGTCATTCCGGTGTTCCTGTCCCTGGTCGGCCGCAAGGACCGTGCCGACCGTAATCGCGCGGCGTGGCAGGCCCCGGCAGTGTCACTCGCCGTTATTTCCGTCTTCGCGGTCGGCGGGCAGGCAATCCTCAACTATCTGCACATCGGAATACCCGCGTTGCAGGGCGCCGGCGGATTGCTCCTTCTGCTGATCGCTCTCGAACTACTCACCGGCAAGACGTCCAACCGTCCGCAGGGCGCCGACGACGTCAACGTGGCCCTGGTTCCGCTGGGTACGCCCATGATGGCCGGCCCCGGCGCGATCGCCGCGGTCATCGTCTTTGTCGCCCAGGCAGACGGTGACGCGGCGTCGTACTTTGCGATCGCCTTGGCGATCATCTCGATTCATCTCGTTCTGTTCATAGTGCTGCGATTCTCGACCGCATTGATCCGTGTGCTCGGTGTTGGCGGAATCTCGCTGCTGGCCCGCATCGCAGGTTTGCTGCTTGCCGCCATCGCCGTTCAACTCATCGCGGAGTCCGTCCGCGGATTCATCACGGGAGCGTAGATCGTGACTTACGACAACAACGGTTACGACAACAACAGCTACGACGCATACCGGGACGACAATGCCTACGACAACTCGTACGACTACGACGACCGCTATGACGATTACTACGATGCTCCGGACACCAAGCAGTGGGCGTTGATTCGTGGTCTGCGTGCGCTCAGTGGGACCGTCGCGGCTGGAATCGTTGTTCTCACAGTCGTGGTGATCGCGTCGGCGTATCTGGGAGGCAATCGGGGCTTTCCCGGACCGGGCACCACATCGATCACCGCGCACATCGTGGCGTCGGTAGTGGCGCTGGTCGCACAGATCTTCTGTGACCGTCGCCGCGGCGTTGCCGCAATAGCCGCGTCCGTGGTTGTGCTCGTAACTGCCGGGGTGCTGCTGGTGACGCAGTGGTGGGGTTAGGGACCGAAGGATTTGATTGTGATCGCGCGCAGGTGGCAAACTGGAGGGACTTCGTAGGCGGCGCCACAGCCCGGCCATGAAGAAATTGCATGGATCTGCCAGGGCTCACCCGCCCAACACCATGACGCTTCGGATGTATTGCGGCCAACTTTCTTGCGCACCCGAATGCTCTTCTTCTCTGCAGTTGTTCACGGAAGAAAAGACTCTGACCGTTGCTAACGTTCTGTTTCGGCCGTCAGATCACTACTTCCCAGTAACCCAGCCCCGAGTGCGGCTGGTCATATCAGGAGTGTCATTGTGTCCCTTGTGACTGAAGCCATCAACGTACCCAAGGTCGAGCTGACCGACGAAGAAATCTTTGCCGCTCACGTCGGTGGCAAACTGTCGGTCGAGACCACCGCGCCGCTCGATACGCAGCGCGCTCTGTCGATCGCGTACACGCCGGGTGTGGCTCAGGTGAGCCGCGCCATCGCAGCTGACGAGACCCTTGCCGATCGCTACACGTGGACCAATCGACTGGTTGTCGTCGTCAGTGACGGCACGGCGGTTCTCGGTCTGGGCGATATCGGACCCCGCGCATCGTTGCCCGTCATGGAGGGCAAGTCCGCTCTCTTCAAGAGCTTTGCCGGACTGAACTCCATCCCGCTGGTGCTCGACACCACCGATCCCGACGCGATCGTCGAGACCCTGATCCGTCTGCGTCCGAGCTTCGGCGCGGTCAACCTCGAGGACATCTCGGCGCCGCGTTGCTTCGAGATCGAAAAGCGTGTAATCGAGGCACTTGACTGCCCCGTCATGCACGACGATCAGCACGGCACCGCGATTGTGGTTCTTGCTGCGCTCAAGGGCGCCGTGAAGGTGCAGAGCCGCGACATCACCACGCTCAAGGTTGTCATCTCCGGTGCGGGTGCAGCGGGTGTCGCGTGTGCGAACATTCTGCTCGCCGCCGGTATCAGCGACGTCGTCGTGCTCGACTCGAAGGGCATCATCTCCAGCGAGCGCAGCGACCTCAACGAGATCAAGGTAGAGCTGGCGTCGCGCACCAACCCGCGCAGTGTCCACGGCGGTGCCGTCGAGGCTTTGGCCGGAGCGGACGTCTTCCTCGGTGTCTCGGCGGGCAAGATCCCCGAGGAGCTCATCGCGTCGATGGCTCCCGAGTCGATCGTGTTTGCGCTCTCGAACCCGGATCCGGAGATTCACCCGGAGACCGCGTCGAAGTACGCGGCGATCGTGGCTACCGGCCGCAGTGACTTCCCGAACCAGATCAACAATGTGCTTGCCTTCCCCGGTGTGTTCAAGGGCGCGCTCGACGCCGGCGCCCGTCGCATCACCGAAGGTATGAAGCTCGCTGCCGCCGAGGCGATCCTGTCGGTGGTCGGCGACGAGTTGGCCGTGGACAAGATTGTTCCGAGCCCACTCGACCCTCGCGTGGCGACCGCAGTTGCGGAAGCCGTCGCGGCCGCAGCGCACGCTGAGGGCGTGACCAGCTAAGAGGGACTCCTCGAAAGCCCCGATCGAAACCCGCACACAAGGTTTCGGTCGGGGTTTTTGCGTGGGCAGCTACACGCGTGCGAGGTTCGGGGTGCGTCGCAGTCTGCCGGTTCCCGGGACGGAAGCCCACACGACCAGTGCAAGTACGCCGTCCACGACAAGCGCAACCACCGCGACCAAGATTGCGCCGACAACAACGCGGTCGTACTTGTACAGCGCGATTCCGTCGAAGATGTACCGTCCGATGCCGCCCAGATTGACGTAGGCGGCAACAGTCGCGGTCGCGATGACTTGCAGTGTGGCGTTTCGGAGCCCACCCAGAATGAGCGGAAGCGCATTGGGAACCTCGACGCGTAGCAGTACTTGCGTCTCGGTCATCCCCATTGCGCGCGCCGCGTCGACGACGTCACGGTCGACACTGGCGATGCCGGCATACGTTCCGGCTAGCAATGGCGGAATGCCGAGGATGACCAGTGCGAGGATCGGGGGCATCACTCCCAGTCCCATGAGCAGGACGAGGAACGTCAGCAAGCCGAGCGTGGGTAGTGAGCGCAGTGCGTTGACAAGACTGACCACCACGATCTGACCGCGTCGTAGATGCCCGATGATCAGGCCGATCGGGACCGCGATCACTGCGGCGAGGGCGACGGCCAGCAGGCTGTACCAGAGGTGCTGCAGGATTCGGGTGCCGATTCCGGTGTCGCCGCTCCAGTTGTCGGGATTGGTCAGGTACTCCCAGGCGCCGGTGAAGATACTCATACCGGCTCACCTTCGGCCGTGACGATCGCGGGGACCTTCGATGCGGACGGAGTTCTGGTCCACGGGGTCAGGAACCTGCCGAGCAGATACAGGATCAAATCGAGGGCCAGTGCAAGGACCACGATGGCGATGATGCCGGCCACGATCTGGTCGGGGTAGTCCCGGTCGTAGCCCTGTTTGAACAGAACTCCCAGACCGCCGATACCGATCAGCGAACCCACCGACACCAGCGAAATGTTGGTCACCGCAATCACTCTGACATTTGCGATCAGAACCGGCAGCGCAAGGGGCAGTTCGACGGTCAACGCCCGGCGCAGTGCGGTGAAGCCGATGGCCGTCGAGGCATCGATGACGTTGGCGGGTACCGAATCCAATGCTTCCGGGACCGCGCGGACGAGCAGTGCGGTGGAGTACACACTGAGCGCGATGATGACATTGAGCGGATCGAGTGTCTTGAGTCCGAAAATCTGCGGGATGGTGACAAACAGTGCCAATGACGGAATGGTGAACGCAATGCTGGCCAAGGTCAACGTGATTCGGCGCAGCCATCGGATATTCCGAATTGCCGTGCCGACGGGAAGGGCAATGACCAAGCCCACCGCCAACGGCACCAGTGCGAGATACAGATGTGTTCGTGTGTAATCCAGAACCGTCGAGAAATTGTCGATGAGCCAGCGCACGCCGCTACACCCCGAATCCTTCGGTGAAGGCGAGTCGATTGCGTTCCTGGTCCTCGCGCCGACGTTGCTCGGCCAATTTGGCCACAACCTCGGAGCCCAGAATGCCGCCGATCACCGCACCTTCGGCGTCCACGGCAACACCGATTCCCGACGGTGACGAGATGGCCGCGTCGAGCGCCTGCCGAAGATCGCCGCCCGGGCCGAAGAGAGAGCCGCCGGCCGACGTCGACTGTGCCAGAGTGTGTCCGGCGCGTATGCCCTCGACCCCGGTGACGTCGATCCAGCCTTGGGGCGCACCGGACTCGGTGACAACAAGCACCCATTCACCCAATTCGAGTCTCAGGGATGTCAATTCGAACTCGGTGGCCGTCCGGATGGAATGCAGCGGCACCTCGTCCGCGCTGCGGAAGGACAGTCCTCGATATCCGCGATCACGTCCGACAAAACCTGCCACGAAATCCGTAGCCGGCGCGGCCAATACGTCGCGCGGCGCGGCTACCTGCTGCAGGCGACCGCCCGGACCGAAGACCGCGATGTGGTCGCCCAGTTTGACTGCTTCGTCGATATCGTGCGTGACAAAGACGATGGTCTTCTTCAGTTCGCTTTGCAGGCGCAGCATTTCGGCTTGCAGGTCCTCACGAACCACCGGATCGACGGCGCTGAAGGGTTCGTCCATCAACAGAATCGGCGGATCGGCAGCCAACGCGCGGGCGACACCCACTCGCTGCTGCTGCCCGCCGGACAACTGCGCCGGGTAGCGCGTCGCCAGTGACGGATCGAGACCCACGCGTTCGAGAACACCCAGTGCGGCTTTACGTGCGGCGCGGCGAGATTCACCCCGCAGCACCGGAACCGTTGCGACGTTGTCGACGACGGTCCGGTGCGGCAACAGCCCGGCATTCTGGATGACGTAGCCGATACCGAGTCGCAAGGTCACCGCGTCGGTCTGCGAGATGTCGCGGCCGTCGACGCGGATTGTGCCCGACGTGGGCGTGATCATCCGGTTGATCATCCGCATCGACGTTGTTTTGCCACACCCGGACGGACCGACGAACACCGTGAACGACTCGGCCTCGATGGTGAGATCGAGTCGATCAACTGCGGTGGTGCCGTCCGGGAACTGTTTGGTGACTCCCTCGAAGGTGATCACGTGGGTTACGAGACCGGCTTGTCGAGGCCCTGCGCCGAGATCCACGCCTTGGCTGCTGCGGCCGGTTCCGTCTTGGCGTCGCCGGACACCGCCACGTTGAGATCGAGCAGTTCCTCGGTGGTCAGCTTTGCCGAGACCGCGTCGAGGACGGCTGCGAGCTTGTCGGACGATGCCGATGCGCGCAGCACCGGCACGACGTTCTGGGCGGGGAAATTGTTCTTCGGGTCTTCGAGGACAACGAAGTTGTTGGCCGGAATCGACGCCGACGTCGTGAAAATGTTTGCGGCGGTGATGTCACCGGATGCGAGTGCCTTGACCGTTGCCGGGCCACCGCCGTCCGCGATCGGGACAAAATTGGAGGCCGAGATGTCGAGTCCGTAGTTTGCCTTCAACCCGGGCAGGCCGACGGGGCGCTCCTGGAATTCGGCCGGCGCGCCGAACTTGACCTCGGCGGAATGCGGCGCCAGGTCGGCGATGGTCTTCAGGTTCCACTTGTCTGCCGTTTCCTTGGTGACGACTACGGCATCTTTGTCCTCCGCCGACGCGGGTGTGGTGATGGCCAATTCGCTACCCAATGCCGCCGGCAGAGCAGCCAGGACGTCCTCGGAACTGGTCGCGGTGGCAGCGGGATCGAGATACTGCAGAAGATTGCCCGTGTAGTCGGGGATGAGGGTGATCGAGCCGTCCTTCAACGCCGGAATGTAGGCCTCGCGGCTACCGATGTTGAACGAAGTGGACACGTCGAAACCGTTGACGCGAAGTGCTTCCGCATAGATGTTGGCAATGATCTCGGACTCGGTGAAGTTTGCCGAACCCACGACGACGGTGTTGGGGTCCGAACTGCTGTCGCTGTTGTCACTGCTGCCACACGCAGTGAGCGCAGCGAGTGAGAGGACAGTTGCCGCTGCTACGAGCAGACGGCTGGAACGAAATCGTGAGGTGCGCATGTGCGTCCTTCCGTGTTTCGGGCGTCGACAACCATTCCCGTCACCCGAGTGTCACTCGAGTAGGACTGGTTACCGCGCATCGCCAGGCAAGTGTAACGATAGGTACCGACAAGGCACGGTATTCGATCAGTGGGAACGGAATGTGAGGGTTCGGTGCTATCTGCACGCGCGAGGTATTCGACAGTTGTTGCAGCAGTGCTGGTCCTGCCCGTTCTGACCGGATGCAGCACCAGCGATTCGGTGATAGGGAACGACGCCGGTGCCCCGACCGAGCAGGTAGTCGTGGCGTCGGGGGAGTCGGTGGAGGGTTCGGTCCTGGCCGAAGTGTACGCAACCGTGTTGGCGTCGTCGGGGGTGCCAAGTCGAGTCGAGGAACTCACCGGCGGACGGTCGGACGCACTTGCTGCGCTCGATGCCGCGCGTGTGACGTTGGTACCCGAGTTCACCGGTTCGCTACTGACTTACTACGAACCGCAGAATCCGGCCCGCACCGCTGACGACGTCTTCGAAGCGTTGAGTCGTTCTCTGCCCGAGGGTCTTTCGGTTGCAGACTATGCAACCGCAGAAGACCGGGCCGTCGTGGCGTTGGGACGCGATTCCGCATCGGGGACTCAGTCGCGCACCCTCGGGGCATTTGCACCCTCGTGCGCCGAGACCGTTGCCGTTGTATCACCACGGTTTGTCGAAGATGGTGCACTGGAACAATTAGCGGAAGGCGCTGACTGTACTTTTGCGCGCGTCGAGCAATCGGCAGCCGACATATCGGACACTGCTGCGACCGAACCCACCGCCTTCGGAACTACGACGCTCTCGCCCCTGGCTCAGTCAACCGCTGTCACAGTGCTGGCCGATCCGGATCACATCCTGGCTGCGCAGAACGTCGTTCCACTGTTTCGGACCGGTGCATTGAGTGATCCCGCAGTCAAAGCGCTCAGTGTTGTTGCGGGTGAACTGTCCACGACAGACCTTGCCGCGATGATCGACCAGGTCCGACGCGGGCAGGCGACGCCGTCAGCGGTGGCGCGATCCTGGTGGGACACCCGTCAATGACTGGCCGCATCGGCTGAATTGTCCGCTGCCCTGGCTCCGTGTGATTCCAGGAATTGCCCCAGATCGGCTACCGCGTCGGCGGCTTCGGTGACCAGCGACGCCTGGGCGTGCGCGACATGCCACAACCGTGCGTATTCGACCAGTGACACGTCGACGCCGGCCGCGGTGAGTTTGTCTGCGAACTCCACGACCTGAGGGTAGAGGACTTCACCCGATCCGATGTGAATCCTTGTGGGCGGCAGTGTTTCGAGGTTTCCATGTATGGGTGCGTAGCCGGGATCCGTGCGGTTGCCGTGTCCGAGGTAGGCGTCAGCGGCATCGAACGACCAGCCGGTGTTGACGACCAGATCGGCTTTCTTCCCGGCGCTGCGATCCCCGGGATCCACCCAGGGTGAGATCAGTGCCAACGCCCCGGGCTGTACGCCGTGACGCTCGATGAGGCGAAGTGCCGTTGCGACCGCCAAACCGCCGCCGGCGCTGTCACCGGCAATGGCAACCTGCTCGGGCCGGTAGTCGAATTCGGTGATCAGTTGCATGTACGCCGCTGCGGCGTCGTCGAGCGCTGCGGGATAAGGATTCTCGGGAGCGAGCCGGTAATCCAACGTGAAGACAGCGCGGGAAGATTCGCGTGCCAGATGTGCTGCCAGGCTGCGGTGTGTGCTCAGCGAGCCCAGCGTGTAGGCGCCGCCGTGCAAGTAGAGCACTGCCGACGGGCGTTCGGTTGCTCCGACTGTGATCCGCTCGGCGGGTCGGCAGGCGAGTTCCAGCGGACGCACAACGGCGCCCGCTGGAATCTCCTGCAGGGGAGCTCCGGCCTCGAGCAGTAAACGCTGAACCCGATACGGCAGTCGCGAGTTGAAGGCCAGACGGAAGTACGGCTTCAACAAGAAGGCGACAACGGGTAGCGGAAGGGTGAACGTGCTCACCGGCAGGGCTCCTGACTGTGTGAAAGTGGAAAGATCAGTGGGACTTGGGCATCACGCGGCCGGCGATGGTGGCCACGACGCGTTGGTATCCCGAACCGACCAGGCGGACCCAGGCGTCGAGTGCGATGGCGTCCATGCCGATGAGTACGCGTGGCTTGCCCTTGCGAACCCCGTTCACGATGGTCTTGGCTGCATCCTCAGGAGTGGTGCGCGCCAACTTGCGATCGAAGAACTCGGAGAACGACGCGAGGTCCTCGCCCGGTCCGGCAGTGGCGTTGCGCGCGATGGCCGTCTTGATTCCGCCGGGGTGCACGCAGGTCACCTTCACCGGGCTCTTGGCGATCAGCATCTCCTGGCGCAGTGACTCGGTGAAGCCGCGAACTGCGAACTTTGCCGAGTTGTATGCACTCTGACCGGGCATCGACAGCAAGCCGAACAGGCTCGAAATGTTGATGATGTGGCCGTCGCCGGATGCGATGACATGCGGCAGGAATGCTTTGGTGCCGTTGACAACTCCCCAGAAATCGACATCCATGACGCGTTCGAAGTCCTTGAATTCGGACTTCTCGAAAGTGCCGTGGTACGCGATACCCGCATTGTTGTAGATCTGGTTGATCTTGCCGAAGTGGGCGGCAACCGCGTCGGCGTACTCGAGAACCGCTTCGCGCTGGGTGACGTCGAGGTGGTCCGACTTCACCTGGGCACCAAGAGCTTCCACGAGGCGGGTGGTCTCGGTGAGGCCGACGGTGTCGACGTCGGAGATCGCCAACTTCGCACCCTGCCCGGCCAGGTTCAGTGCGAGTGCGCGGCCGATACCCGATCCCGCTCCGGTGATGACAACAACCTTGCCAACAAAATCACTCATTGTGCTACTGCTTTCTCGTCGTCGAGGTCGATCTGTGATGTGGTTCCGGTGCCGACGGCGCCGAGATCGGACGTGGCGACGCTACGGTACGCCGCGAGGTCGAAATGCTTGGTGGCATTGCGGAACTGGAAGGTGAAACCGGGCCACAGGGTGGTGTTGTTTCCGTGCTTGTCCATGTACCAGCTGGCGCAACCGCCGTTGTTCCAGACGCTCTTGGACATCGCTGCCTGCAGGTCCTTGTTGTACTTTTCCTGCTTGTCGCTGCGAACCTCGATGGTGCCGATGTCGTACTTGTCGATGGTGGCGATCGCGTCGACGAGGTAGTTGAGCTGCGATTCGATCATGAACACCATGGACGAGTGGCCGAGACCGGTGTTGGGGCCGACGAGGAAGAACATGTTGGGGAAGTTGGCAACGGCTGCGCCCTTGTATCCCTGCATGCCGGTGTCCTCGAAGACCTCGGCGAGCGAGCGTCCGTCCTTGCCGAAGATTCCCGCAAAGGTGGGGGAGTCGGTGACGTGAAAACCGGTGGCCACGACGATGGCGTCGATCTCACGCGTGGTTCCCGTCTTCGACACGATGCCGGTGGCGGTAACTTCCTCGATTCCTTCTGTCACCAGGTCGACGTTGTCCTGGGCAAGGGTGGGGAAGTAGTTGTTGGAGATCAGCATGCGCTTGCAGCCGATCTGGAAGTTGGGGGTGACCTTCTTGCGAAGGGCCTTGTCCTTGATCTGGGCCTTGAGATGACGCTCGGCGGCAAACTGCAGGGGCTTCATGAAGATCGGCGCCTTTGCCAGGCCGACAACCTGGGTCTCGCGCATCCAGTAGATGCCGGTGCGGCACAGCTTCTGGAAACCGGGGAGGTACTTGAACGCGAGGTGCTCGATCTTGGTGTACTCGCGATCTGCGCGGGGCAGAATCCACGGCGCGGTGCGCTGGTACACGTCGAGCTGTGACACCTTCTTGCCGATGGCCGGGACGATCTGGATGGCCGACGCTCCGGTGCCGATAACGGCGACGCGCTTGCCGGTCAGGTCGGCGTCGTGGTTCCAGCGTGAGGAGTGGAAGATCTCGCCCTTGAAGCCGTCGATGCCCTTGATGTCGGGGAGGGCGGGCTCGCACAGAGCGCCTACAGCCGACACGACGATCTTGGCGACGAACTCGCCCTTGGTGGTGGAGACCTTCCAGTGTGCGCGATCGTTGTCCCAGTGCGCGGAGAGAACGTCGCAGCCGAAGATGTGCTTGTCCAGTACCTTGTGACGGTTTGCGACGGACTGGATGTACTTGTAGATCTCGGGCTGAGTGGAGAAGGAACGCGTCCACTCGGGGTTGAGTGCAAACGAGTACGAGTACAAATGCGACGGCACGTCGCACGCAGCGCCCGGGTAGCTGTTGTCACGCCAGGTTCCGCCGACGTCGTTGCCTCGCTCGACAACTACATAGTCGGTGATCCCGGCCTGCGCCAGTTTGATGGCAGCGCCGAGACCGGCAAAACCGCTGCCGATGATCAGCGTGTTCACGTAGCGCGTATCCGCGGCAGATGCTGAAGTATCTGTAACTGGGAGACTCATGTATGGAACGATATGCCGTTGTTGACGAACGGTCAATAGCTTATTGACGTTTATTCAGTAGTCTGTCGATTATGGACGGAGCCAAGCGCACGCGACTGAGTCCGGACGAACGCCGAGCGCAACTGATCGACCTCGGCGCTCGCATGCTCGCCGAACGGCCACTCGAACAGATATCGGTCGAAGACATTGCCGATCAAGCCGGTGTCTCCCGAGGCTTGCTGTTCCACTACTTCGCGTCCAAAAGCGAGTTCCACCTGGCGATAGTCCGGCACACCAGCCAACAGATGCTCGCCCGAACCGAGCCCATCGAAACCGATGATCCGATCGCGACATTACGGTCGGTTCTGGCATCGTACGTCGATTACGTCACTGAAAATCGCACTACGTATGTCTCGTTGTTGCGGGGAACCGCCAGCGGAGATCCGCACATGCGAGAAGTGTTCGAACAGACCCGCGACGTCATGGCGGCGCGAACGCTCGATCAGCTACCCACCATCGGGTTGCCGAGAACCCCGCAGGTGGAGCTGGCAGTACGAGGCTGGATCGCGTTTGTCGAGGAAGCAACCATCAGCTGGCTCCGATCCCCGGCAATCAGCCGCGAAGAACTCATCGAGCTCACGGTGAACGCTCTGCCTGCTCTTGCGTCCGCTGCCGCAGGGCTGACCGTCACGCCGGAACTGCTGCGATAGCACCGGCGAACAGAGAAAAGGCCGGGCCTCACACTCCGTACGGAATGTGAGGCCCGGCCCCTACTTCAAGAAATCAGTTGGTCGGCAGGAATGCCTCGTCGAGGATTTCCTGCTGCTCGACGGCGTGAACCTTGCTCGAACCCGAGGAAGGTGCAGACATCGAACGACGCGAGATGCGACGGATACCGCTCAACGTGCCGGGCAGGAGTTCCGGCAGAGCCAGGCCGAGGAACGGCCATGCGCCCTGGTTGGCCGGCTCTTCCTGAACCCAGCGGTACTCGGTTGCATTCGGGTACCGGTCCAAGGTTTCCTGCAGGCGACGCTTCGGCACCGGGTACAGCTGCTCGACGCGCACGATGGCGACGTCGTTGCGGTTGTCCTTGTGCTTCTTCGCCAGGAGCTCCCAGTACAGCTTGCCGCTGACCAGCAGAACGCGCTTGACCTGATCGCGCGACTCTTCGCCGCTCTCGATGTTCGGCTCTTCGAAGACAGACCGGAACTTGCCGGTGGTGAAGTCTTCGACGTTGCTGACCGCAGCCTTGTTACGCAGCATCGACTTGGGCGTGAAGACCACCAGCGGGCGGCGGATGCCGTCGAGGTGATGGCGACGCAGCAAGTGGAAGTAGCTTGCCGGGGTGGACGGAACGGCAACTGTCATCGAACCCTCGGCGCACAGCTGGAGGAAACGCTCGATGCGGCCGGACGTGTGGTCCGGGCCCTGTCCTTCGTGGCCGTGCGGCAGAAGCAGCACGACGTCGGAGAGCTGACCCCACTTGGCTTCGCCAGAGCTGATGAACTCGTCGATGATGGTCTGCGCGCCGTTGACGAAGTCACCGAACTGCGCTTCCCACAGCACAAGAGCGTCCGGGTTGCCCACGGAGTAGCCGTATTCGAAGCCCAGACCCGCGTACTCGGTGAGTGCGGAGTCGTAGACCATGAACTTGCCACCGTTGCCGGCGTTGGCAGCGATCTCGGCGATCGGGCTGTACTCGTTGCCGGTCTTCCGGTCGATCAGCACAGAGTGACGCTGCGTGAACGTTCCACGCTTGGAGTCCTGACCCGCAAGGCGAATCAGTGCACCCTGCTCGGCCAGTGAACCGAACGCGAGCAACTCGGCGAACGCCCAGTCGACGTGACCCTCGCGGGCCATTTCGCGTCGCTTCTCCGCGACAGGCTTGACACGCGGGTGGGTGGTGAAGCCCTCCGGAACGTTGACAAACGCGTCGCCGATGCGCTCGAGAACGTCGGGAGCAACAGCCGTCGTGAGGCGAGCCGGGGGAGTCTGGTCGAGTTCGACGGACTCCGACGGTTCGGGCTGGAACTTCTCGAGCTCACGGACCTCGTTGAAGACCCGTTCGAGCTGGCCCTGGTAGTCGCGAAGTGCGTCTTCGGCTTCCTTGAGCGAGATGTCACCGCGACCGATGAGGGACTCGGTGTAGCTCTTACGAACGCTGCGCTTGGTGTCGATGACGTCGTACATCGCCGGCTGGGTCATCGACGGGTCGTCGCCCTCGTTGTGACCGCGGCGGCGGTAGCAGATGAGGTCGATGACAACGTCCTTGCCGAACTTCTCACGGAAGTCGACAGCCAGCTGAGCAACCCAGACACATGCCTCGGGGTCGTCGCCGTTGACGTGGAATACCGGTGCGGCGATCATCTTCGCGACGTCCGTGCAGTACTCGGACGAGCGTGAGTGCTCCGGTGCGGTGGTGAAACCGACCTGGTTGTTCACGACGATGTGCACGGTGCCGCCGGTGCGGTATCCGCGCAGCAGCGAGAGGTTCAACGTTTCCGCGACAACACCCTGACCGGCAAATGCCGCGTCACCGTGAAGCATGAGCGGGAGAACGGTGAAGCCCTCTTCGCCCTTGTCGAGGATGTCCTGCTTGGCGCGAACCAGGCCTTCGAGAACCGGGTCGACGGCCTCGAGGTGCGACGGGTTGGCCGTCAGGGACACGGCGATGTCGTTGTCACCGAACATCTGGATGTAGGTGCCCGAAGCGCCGAGGTGGTACTTCACGTCGCCGGAGCCGTGAGCGGCGGCCGGGTTCATGTTGCCCTCGAACTCGGTGAAGATCTTCGAGTACGGCTTGCCGACGATGTTGGCCAGCACGTTGAGGCGACCGCGGTGCGGCATGCCGATGACAACCTCGTCGAGCTGATGCTCGGCAGCCTGGTCGATGACGGCGTCCATCATCGGAATGACGGTCTCGGCACCCTCGAGCGAGAAGCGCTTCTGACCGACGTACTTGGTCTGCAGGAAGGTCTCGAAAGCCTCGGCAGCGTTGAGCTTGCTCAGGATGTACTTCTGCTGAGCAACCGTCGGCTTGGCGTGATGCCCTTCGACGCGATCCTGGATCCACTGACGCTGATCCGTCTCAAGGATGTGCGTGTACTCGACACCGACGTGGCGGCAGTACGCGTCGCGAAGCACGCTGAGCACGTCGCGCAGCTTCATCTTCTCTTTGCCGTGGAAGCCGCCGACCTTGAACTCGCGGTCCAGATCCCACAGCGTCAAGCCGTGGCTGATGACGTCGAGGTCGGGGTGGCTGTGGAACTTGTCCTTGACGAACTGCAAGGGGTCCGTATCGGCCATGAGGTGGCCGCGGTCACGGTAGGCCGCGATCAGTTCGAGAACGCGGGTGTTCTTGTCGACCGCGCCTTCCGGCACGTCCTTGCGCCAGCGAACCGGCTCGTACGGGTTGCCGAGTGCGTGGAAGATCTCGTCGTAGAACTCGTCGCTGATCAGCAGGTTGTGGATCGTGCGAAGGAAATCGCCCGATTCGGCACCCTGGATGATGCGGTGGTCGTACGTCGACGTGAGCGTCATCAGCTTGCCGACGCCCATCTCGGCCAGCTTCTCGTCGCTTGCGCCCTGGAACTCGGCGGGGTACTCCATCGCGCCGGCACCGATGATGGCACCCTGGCCCTTCATCAGGCGGGGGACGGAGTGAACCGTGCCGATGCCGCCCGGGTTGGTCAGCGAGATGGTGACGCCGGTGAAGTCTTCGCCGGTGAGCTTGCCTTCACGGGCGCGGCGGACGATGTCCTCGTACGCGGCGTGGAACTGGACGAAGTTCATCGCCTCGGTGTTCCGGATAGCGGCGACGACCAGTGAGCGGTTGCCGTCCTTACCGGGAAGATCGATCGCCAGTCCGAGATTGGTGTGCTCGGGGGTGACCGCATGCGGCTTGCCGTTGATCTCGGCGAAGTGGCGGTTCATGTTGGGGAACGCGTTGACGGCCTGGATGATCGCGTAGCCCAGCAGGTGGGTGAACGAGATCTTGCCGCCGCGAGTGCGCGCGAGGTGGTTGTTGATGACGATGCGGTTGTCGAACATCAGCTTCGCGGGGATCGCGCGAACGCTGGTAGCGGTCGGGATCTCGAGCGAGGCCGACATGTTCTTGACTACTGCGGCTGCCGCGCCGCGAAGAACCTTCGTCTCTTCCGCGCCGCCGGCCGGAGCCGGCTTCGCGGGAGCGGCCTTGGCGGCCGGGGCGGGCTTGGCCACAGGCGCTGTGGCGGGCTTGGCAGCGGGCGCTGCGGCGGGCTTGGCCGCGGGCGCAGCGGCCTTCGGCGGAGCCGGGGGTGCGGGCGGAGCGGCCTTAGGAGCAGCAGGCGGAGTGCGCACAGCGGCGGGGGCGGCTGCGTTGCCGTTCGTGGCAGTTCCGTTTCCACCCCCCGTGTTCGCCGACTCCGGCGAGTAATCGGTCAAGAATTCGTGCCAACTCGGATCCACGGACGACGGATCGTCCTGGAAGCGTTGGTACATCTCGTCAACCAGCCACTGGTTCTGTCCGAATTGGGATGTAGAACTGCTGCTCACGGCAGGTGTTCGCCTCGTTTCTATTTCGGTACCCGATCAGAGCGCCTATATACATGAGATTAGCCCGAGCGTGTGACCAGCAATTGTGCGGCACACAATTTGTGATCTGTCTCACGGCGGCGCGTAATCTTTCGACTTCGCGACGCCACTCGGCGGTACAAATCTGTCACTACTGCCGTGCGACGGGGTTACCTTCGACGACAGTTCTCGCTGACAGATTATTCCCTTCGCGCGCCCGAGATGCATCCCAGAGTCTCGAGTAGTGACCATTGGCATACCGCAGGAGCGCGTGCGGGCCGTATTCAACGATACGTCCCCGGTCAACTACGACAATCAGGTCGGCACGTGCGGCCGTCGCGAGGCGGTGTGCAACAACGATCGAGGTCCTTTTCCGGGTGACCGACCGACTTGCTTCGAGGACCATTTTCTCGGTCGCGGGATCAAGCGTCGCGGTCGCTTCGTCGAGCAGCAGGAGGTCCGGGTCGACCAACTCGGCGCGCGCGAGTGCGATGAGCTGTCGCTGTCCGGCCGACAGTCCTTGCCCGCGTTCCCCGACCGGATGATTCATGCCGCCGCGCATGTCGGCGATCGCGCGCAGTGCACCGACGGCGCGTGCGGCCTGCTCGATGTCGACATTCGACGCGTCAGGTCTACCGAAGGCGATGTTCTCCGCGACGCTGCCGGTGAACAGATGCGCTTCCTGCGGTACGACGCCCAACCTGTGGCGGTACTGCGTCAGGTGAAAATCACGGATGTCGGTGCCGTCGACCTGCACTGATCCGCTGGTCGGATCGTAGAATCTGGCCAGTAGTTTGACCACTGTCGACTTCCCGGCGCCCGTCCGTCCGACCAGCGCCACGGTTGTTCCGGCCGGGATGTGTAAGTCGATATCGGTGAGGGCGTCGACCTCGGCGCCGGAATATCGAAAGCCGACATCCCGCAGATGAACGTCGCCGTCCAGGTGTCCGTCGAGGGAGATCAGGTCCGCGGAGTCGGCTGTTTCGATGGAACTGGGCGTCCGGAGAAGATCCCCGATCCGCTTGAGCCCCACGTTTGCCTGTTGGTAACCGTCGAACACCTGTGAGAGTTGCTGAATCGGTCCGAACAACAGGCCCAGGTACAGAACAAAGGCGATCAGAACACCCGCGGACGTCGAGCCGTCGGACACCTGACGGGCTCCGACGAAGACCACACCCGCAAGCGCGAGATCGGAGAGAAACGCGATGAACGGGAAGTACAGCGAAATTGCCCGCTGTGAACGCATCCGTGACCGGCGGTAGCTTTCGGCGCGCTCGGCAAATCGGCGTGCGGCGCCCTCTTCCCGGCGGTAGGCCTGCGCTGCCCGCAACCCGGTGATGTTCTCCTGGAAATCCGCGTTGACCATGGAGATCCGCTCGCGGGACTGGCTGTACGCCACTGCGGAGAACTTTCGGAAGATCAGGGTCGAGATGATGAGCGGCGGAATGACGGCGAGCGCCACCAACGCCAGGGTCACATCGGTGACGAGGAGGGCGATCGCGATGCCGCCTATCGTCAGGACACTCACGATTGCGGTCGACATTCCGGTCTGGATGAACGACGACAGTGCGTCGACGTCCGTGGTCATCCGGGTCATGATCCGCCCGGACAGTTCGCGCTCGTAGTAGTCGAGACCAAGCCTCTGCAGGTGTGCGTAGCTGCGGATACGTAGCCCGAACAGGACCCGCTCGCCCGCTCGGGCGGTGAGGACCGTCATCACAGCGACTATCGCCCAGCCCGCCACCACCAGCAGCGCGCCCAGTATCGCCGCGACGGTGAGAGTCCCTGAGTTCTTGTCGACAACCCCGTGGTCGATCGCGTACCGAACCAGTGACGGGAAGGCAATCGTCGCAGCGGAATCAAGAGTCAGGCACACGACGACTGCCACCAGAATCCAGCGAACCGGGCGGAGTATCCGAAGCAGTGAGAACTGCGGATCTGACTCGCGAAGGTGCGCAGTGTCGGTGGTCGGAGCCTCGCGCAGCGGAGGCAACGCGTCGAGCGCAGCCTCCAACGACGGCGTGATGGCCAGAGCACCGGCCGCACCTGCCGAATCGGCAGGCGATACCGCAGGCCACAGTTGCTCGGCAGTGGGTTCGGAGTGGTCTGGATCGAATGGTTCGATGTCGGTAAGTGCAGGGTCGATGGCTGCCGGCTCATCGCTCGAGGTGGCGAAAAGGGCCCGAAACAGTGGGCACCGCGCTTCCAACTCGTCGACCGTCCCGGAGTCGATGATCCGCCCCTGGTCGAGGACGGCAATTCGATCAGCCAGGGTCAGGGTCGATCGGCGGTGCGCAAGGATGAGAGTTGTCTGCCTCCGCCTGGCCCGGAACGCGTCGAAGATCGCCGCTTCGGTGGCAGCATCGACGGCCGAGGTGGCGTCGTCGAGGATGAGGATTCGAGGGTTCACGAGTAGGGCGCGCGCGAGCGCGATGCGCTGACGTTGCCCGCCTGAGAGCGTCAGACCGCGTTCACCGACAACGGTGTCGTAACCGTCCGGAAGCGCCTCGATGAACTCGTCGGCGTGGGCCATTGCGGCCGCTGCGCGGATGTCGTCGGCGGACGCGTCCGCGCGGCCTAGGGCGATGTTGGCGGCGACGGTGTCGGAGAACAGGAACGGCTCGTCGAAGGCCAGGCCGATTGCAGCGCGGAGTTGCTCGCTGCGAAGTTCGCTGATCGGCAGCGACGCGTCGGCGCTGTCGAGACTGATGGTCCCGGACTCGGGCGCGTAGAAGCGGGGGAGCAGCAGCGACAGTGCTGTTTTTCCCGAACCGGCTGGTCCGACGACGGCGACGGTCTCGCCTGGTTTGATCTGCAGGTCGAGACCGGACAAGACACGGCGGTCGGAATCGAAGCCGAAAGTGACGTCGTCGAACGTGACCCCGAGCGGTCCGTCGGGGAGATCGAGCGGATGGTCGGGTTCGGCGATGTCGGGCCCCGCGCCGATTACGTCGTAGACGCGTTCGACGGCGGCGCGGGCGAGTTGTGCCATCACCACGACGGAGGACAGCGTGCGCGTGACCGCGGTCATCGTCACGATGTAGGTCGCGAACGCGAGGAAAGTACCGATGGTGATCTGGCCGTGGAGTGCAAGATAACCACCGACAGCGATCACTGCCACCTGTCCCAGTTGGGGTAGTGCGGCCATCGTCGGCGTGAAACGTGAGTTGATCCGGGCCACGCGCATCCGTTCGCCGTAGAGCGTCCGGCCGTGTTTCTCGAGTTGATCGATTGCTCGTTCTTCTTGCCCGAATCCCTTCACCACCCGAACCCCGGTGACGGTTTCTTCGACGTGCTGGGCGAGGTCGGCGGCGCGCTGCTGCGCCGACCAGGTGGCGGCGTAGAGGGTCGGTCGCAGCAGGAAGACCACAAGCCCGACAGCGGGGATGATCGCCAGCGCGATGAGGGTCAGCAGGGGCGAGAGCCACGTCATGATGCCGATGGCCAGCACAAATTGCAGCAGGGCGCCGGCGGACATCGGGACCATCGCGAGCAGACCCTGCACGAGTTGCAGATCGGAGATCGAGCGCGAGACGACTTGTCCGGTGCGGATGTCGTCCTGCCCGCGGCCGTCGAGTCGCTGCAAGGATCCGAGCAACGCGAGTCGCAAGTCGTGCTGGACGTCGAGTGAGAGACGACCGGCCAGCATTCGCCGGCCGTACTGGCAGGCGAAGCGCACGATCGCCAAGCCGACGATAGCAAGTGCGGTGAGTGTGATGACGGTGCCGGCGTTCTGCTCGCCGGCCGCATCGAGGGCATAGCGGGTGAGCAGCGGGAAGGAAATGTCGATGGTTGCGGCGACCACCGTCACGGTGAGCGCGCCGATTGCCAGCCGGCGGTGCAGCCAGCAGGCATGGGCCAGTCGGCGTATCCACCCAGGGTTGTCAGCGATCGTGTTCATCTCGATCCACGGTAGACCCGGGGGCAGACACGCTTTATCACTCAGGTGATGTCGCGCATCCTGGTGCGCAGCCAGCCGCCCCCGACGAGTGCGACGACCCACGCGGCGAGGATCATCGCTGCACCGGGCCAGGAACTCAACACGTCGATGTCGATCGAAGGCGCGGCATTGACGAGCACTCCGAGGGTGGCCGACACCGGCAGTGCCTTGCCGATACCGTCGGCACCGACGGCAAAGGCCAAGGCTCGCAGAATCCATTCACCGAAGACGAACCAGCCGACCACGGACAGCATGCCGACCACTTGTGAGCCGGCGAGCAGTGTGACGCCTGCACCGATCAATGCCCACAGCGCGCAGGCGACTATTCCGACGCCACAGATCGCAAACAGATCCGCGGTGAAGCTGAAGTCGCGAGTGAACAGGATCATCGCGCCGACGGCAACGACCTGCACTACCAGTGCGTATCCGACCGCGAATGCGGCAACAACACCCAATTTGGCGGCCAACACCGCGTCGCGTCCGCGGGCGGTGAGGAATGTCGTGGTGTATGTGGCGTAGGTGAATTCGTTGCCCGCGGCGGTTGCACCGAACAACGCCGCAAAGACGAGGGCGATGGTGGTGGGTCCGCCAACCGCGATGGCAGTGGACACGAGATTCACGTCGAACGCGGTGTCGGCTCGCTCGGCAATGGCCTCGACAATCGGACGAGTGAACGACGCGGCCGCGAGCGCAACAACGACTGGTGCCACAGCGAGTGCCCACCAATAGCGCAGCGAGAGGACCTTCTTGATTTCTGCTTGTGCGAGCGTCGTCACCGGTGGCCTCCCGACGGTCCGTAGGCGGTGGGACCGTAGTAGCCCGACGGTGGACTGTAGTGACCGGATGGCGGGCCGTAATGGCTGGATGGCGGACCGTGTCCGGGATGGCCGGTGGCATAGTGCGGTGTGGTCATGGCCACGAACAGTTGCTCGAGATCCGCGTGATCAGCGACGACACTGAAGATCGTGACGCCGGAGGCTGCCGCAACCGGAGCAAGTGCGTCGCTGTCGGTACCGCTGACGGCGAGTCGGCCGTCCGGTGCGATCGTGGCCGCCGTGATCCCGCGGGCGGCCAGCGCCGTCGCGAACAGCGCGGGGTTGGAGCACGAGACCATCAGTCGACTCCGATGTGATGCGCGGAGGGCCTCGACACTGCCGTCGTAGACCAGAGAACCCGCGCTCAGAAGCACCAGGTTGTCCACGACGGGTTCCACCTCGCGCAGCGCCTGGCCCGTGATCAGTACGGTCCGCCCGGACTCGGCAAACGTCGTCAAGAACTGCTGTAACCAGGCCGTGCCTTCGGGGTCCAGTCCGTGGGTGGGTTCGTCGAGGACCAGGATTTCCGGGTCCCCGAGCAACGCGGTGGCAAGGGCGAGCCGTTGCTGCATTCCCAGTGAGAAAAGTCCGATTCTGCGGTCGGACGCCGAACTGAGTCCGACTGCCGCGAGAACCTGTGTCGTTCGCTGGGCGGGCAGGCCGATCGCGGCAGCGTAGATGTCGAGGTGAGCGCGCGCCGTCCGCGCTGGATGGAGGCCGCGTGTATCGAGGACGGCACCCACAGTCCGGGCGGGCGACGCCAATTTCGAGATGGGGAGACCGTTGATCGTCGCGGATCCATCGCTGGGCGTCACTAAACCGAGCAGCATGCGCAGAGTCGTGGTTTTTCCGGCGCCTGCGGGGCCGAGCAAGCCGGTGATCGAGCCGGCGTGGACGTCGAAGCTCAGGTCGTTGACCGCCCGTGCCGCTTTGAACGTCTTGGTCAAACCGCGAACTTCGATCGGCGCGGAGACCCGCCCCGGTGCACTACTGGTCAAAGATGCTCCCGCGTCGACGGACGTTGTGTTGTGTCGAGCCTACGTTCTCGGCTGTTATCCGCGGAGTACCCGAGTGGTGGTGGCGGGATCGGGCGCGAAGTCGTCCTCGGGGAGTATGACGAGGTGATCGGTCCAGCGCATCGGGGCCGGGCCAAAGGCGTCGCGCGCATTCTTGACGACGCCCTTACCGATGACGCGGTTGCCTGCGCCACCGATGACCGCGCCGATCCCGGCGGGGACCAGCTTGCCGAGTATGAGTGCGCTTCGCTTTGCGGCGTATTTCATCACGAACTTGCGGACCAGCGTGCTGTTCATTCCGCGCATCGTGGAACTCGGGATTTTGCTGGTGATCGCGGTGCCCCAGTTCTTGGCGGTGACCCCGGTGACCTTCTGGACGATTTCCATGCCGGATTCGCCGAGGGCGACAGCGAGGACGAGGGCGCGTCGTTGTTGGTGGTTCTCGATGGAGATTCCGTGGACCGACGCAACTGCCAGAGTGAGAAGTGCCGATGCTTCGAGGAAGAATGCCGACTCCGCGCCGACCGCGGCGATCGATGCCACAGTTCCGACGCCGGGGATTGCGGCTGTGGCGCCGACCGCGCTGCCGCTTCCTGTGACGGCCAGGAGAAACATCTTCTCGAGTCGATCGATGATCTGTGCAGGAGACTCGTCCGGATGCGAGTGCCTGACGTGCTCTACGTACTTGGCGACGGCGGGCGCCTGGAGGCGGCTGCCGTTGTCGAGTACCGAGATGAGGATTTTCTCGACCCGCCCGGCGTCGTTGCTGCTTGCGTTGTCGATCGACTTGGCCATCGCTCTGCCCCTCCACAGGTGTCCACTCTGCAATCGGTGAACTTCGCTGTCGAGGATAGGTGAAGTTTTACAGCGGAGCAGGTGGCCTGCGCCATAGGCTTGTGCTGTGTAGTACGAGAGGGAAGGGGACTGCTGTGGGAACCGATGCTGTGGGAACCGTAGTGTGGCCGACGCTGGTGTATGCCGATGCCCGAGCGGCTGTCGATTTTCTTGTGAAGGCCTTCGGCTTTGTGGAGAAAGCGCTGTACGCCGACGGTGACGTCGTTGCGCATGCTCAGCTCGACTGGCCCGGTGGCGGTGGGGTCATGTTGGGTTCGCCCCGCGCCGATTCGTCGATTGCCGGTCTACCGCCGGGAGTGGGTTCTGTGTACATCGTTGTCGACGATGCCGACGGCCTCCATGATCGGGCTGTTGCCGCCGGCGCCGTGATCACGCAGGGTCTTCGCGACGAGGACTACGGTTCGCGGGGTTTCACGTGCCGTGATCCTGAGGGCGTGTTCTGGAGTTTCGGAACGTACGGCGGGGAGTAGTTCTTTACCCGATCTCGGGTTACCGTGTCGCCCAATGTTCTTGCGGCACTACCTCGCTCGGGATCGGGGGATGTGGCGGTGTGCCGTCTCCGAACGGCCGGCCGCCGAGTTGTTCGCGGCCATGCGGTTCGAGCCAGTGCGTCAGTTCGGGTCCCTTGGGAACGATCTGGCTGGGATTGACGTCGGAATGAACGATGTAATAGTGCTGCTTGATCTGGGTGAAGTCGATGGTGTCGCCGAACCCGGGGGTCTGGAAGAGGTCACGGGCATAGTCCCACAAAACCGGCATCTCGGTGAGTTTGCTTCTGTTGCACTTGAAGTGGCCGTGGTAGACGGGATCGAATCGGGCTAGCGTCGTGAACAGTCGGACGTCCGCTTCGGTGATGGTGTCGCCGACCAGGAAACGTTGCCGTGCAAGGCGTTCCGTCAGCCAGTCCAGTCGCGCGAACAGTTGGTCGTATGCCTTGTCGTAGGCTTCCTGGGATCCGGCAAAGCCGCAGCGATAGACACCGTTGTTGACGTCGCGGAACACTTGTTCCGCAACATCGTCGATTTCGGCGCGGAGAGCCTCCGGATACAGATCCGGTGCCCCTTCTCGGTGGTACTTCTTCCACTCGGTGGACAGATCCAGTGTGATCTGCGGGAAGTTGTTGGTGACGACCTTGCCGGTCGCGATCTCCACCATCGTCGGCACCGTGATGCCGCGCGAGTAATTGGGGTCGCGGGCAAAATATGCGTCCTGGAGTCGGGGGATCTTCAGAACCGGATCGACGCCGCCGGGGTCGAGATCAAAAGTCCAACTGCGTTTGTCGTGGACCGGTCCGCAGATTCCCATCGACAGAACATCTTCCAGGCCTAGGAGTCGGCGGACGATGATGGCGCGGTTCGCCCATGGGCAGGCGCGCGCGACAATCAATCGATAGCGATTCGGTTCGACGGGATATCCGTCGCGGCCGTCCTCGGTGATGCGTGCGGCAATGTAGTTGGTGTCGCGAGTGAATTCGCGGCCTTCTTCGACAAATGTTGCAGAGTTGTCCGCGTTCATGGAGATTCCTCTCGATCGCGTGTCTCTACACAATACGTCGTTGGACCTGCGCCGTGGTGTGTATTCCCAGGACAGTGAAATCGAGTGCGCGTGCGATTGCAGCGCCGCCGAGATGTCCGCTCGGGATGCGGAGTTGCGGTATCAGACCGGCGTCGAGAGCGTCTTCGGCAGCGAGAAAGACTGTTCCGCAAGCCAAACCGCGCCGCCGCTGCGCGGGATCGGTGAGCACCGTGAGATCCGCGACGAATCCTTGGAACTCGCGGTAGGCCGCGCAGGCGAGGGGTTGGTGATCATCCCCGAGTGCTGTGAACCAGTGGTCCTTGGCGCTCAGGTCGGCAACTGTGGCGTCGTCGGGTGGGCAGGATCTGGCCACGTTCATTGCGTCGGATCGCTCGCGGCTGATCAGAAGTTGTTCTGCGGGTGTGTGATCCGTGTAGTCGGGAAGGAATGCGAGCTCGGTGTGCGATGTGGGTCGGCCGCCGTGATCCTTGGTGAGTTCGAGAAGTCGCGTTGGTTCCAGCAGTGAGGCGGCGGCCTCGTTCGCGGTGCGCTGCGTAAACCATTGCGGTCCGACGACGGCTGCTGCCTCGGCGAGTTGCAGTACGTGGATCAGATCGTTGTGATCGTCGTCGACGCGAGCGGTATGCGCCGGACGCAATGCGGAGTCGCCCAAGCCCAGTTCTCGGGCCCACGCGAGTCGGATGATGTCGAGATGATGGTCGTCCACTCGCTACACGCTAGTCCGGTTCGGGTGGGTTGATCGAGATGGCCCGGCGTCGTATATTCCATGTGGACTATTTCGGGTGGAATAGTCAAGAAATCGTCAATTGCGGCTTGTCAGGAAGGGGGATCTCATGGGTGACGTCTCATTGACGCCCTTGGGAATCACCGTTCTGGGCCTGCTGTCCGAGCGTTCGATGCACCCGTACGAGATGTATCAACTCGCCTCGGTCCGTCGAGGGGACCAGTTGGTGAAAATCAAGCCGGGCTCGCTTTATCACACGGTTTCCAGGCTGGAAAAGCAGGAACTGCTCGCTTCGATCGGGACGGATCGTGAAGGCAATCGGCCGGAGCGGACGACGTACGAGATCACCGATCGAGGCCGGAGCGCCCTCGAGCACCAACTGCGGGAGATGTTGGCGGTTCCGGTGCGAGAGTATCCGCGCCTGCCTCTTGCGCTTGCAGAAATGCATAACCTGTCCGCTGCAACTGCGTGTCGGATGCTCCGGATACGTCTCGCGCATCTCGACGAGACGATTGCGAAATTCGAGGTCGACTACGAAGCGTTGAAGGCCGCGGAAAAGCCACGAATCTTTACGGTGGGCGCCGATTACGCCCACGCACTGACCGTCGCCGAACGAGAGTGGATCGGCGCGTTGGTGACAGACATCGAGAGCGGCGAAATGCCCTGGCTCTCACAAGAACTTCTCGACCGGCTGGCCGGCTCAGCAGGCTCGTCCGCACTATCTAAGGACTGAAGATGGAAAAGCAGGTCAATCCCTGGCACGCGCTGTGGGCGCTGTGTATCGGGTTCTTCATGATTCTCGTGGACAGCACGATCGTTGCGGTGGCCAATCCGGCGATCATGGAGGACCTCGGAACCGACATCAACAAGGTGGTCTGGGTAACGAGCGCCTACCTTCTGGCTTACGCTGTGCCGCTGCTGGTTACGGGTCGATTGGGTGATCGGTTCGGGCCCAAGAACCTGTACATGATCGGACTCGTCCTGTTCACCGCCGCTTCATTGTGGTGCGGTTTGTCCGGCAGCGTCGAACTTCTCATCGTTGCAAGGGCTTTCCAGGGCTTTGGTGCCGCGATGATGACGCCGCAGACGATGGCCGTCATCACCCGTACCTTTGCGCCGAACAAGCGCGGCGCGGCCATGGGTCTGTGGGGCGCCGTTGCCGGTGTTGCCACCCTGGTCGGACCGCTCGCCGGTGGCGTTCTGGTCGACAATCTCGGCTGGGAATGGATCTTCATCGTCAACGTCCCGGTTGGTGTGATTGCCTTCCTGCTGGCGTGGAAGCTGGTTCCGTCGCTGCCCACGAGCGAACACAAATTCGACATCCCCGGGGTGATTCTCAGTGCCGCGGGCATGTTCCTGCTGGTGTTCGGAATCCAGGAGGGAAGCTCGTACGACTGGAACGGATTTGTGTGGAGCCTGATCGGCGCGGGCGTGCTGCTGCTCGTCGTGTTCGTCTTCTACCAGTCACGCAACAAGAACGAACCACTGCTGCCGCTCGGACTCTTCAAGGATCGCAACTTCTCACTCGCCAACGTCGCCATCACGGCAATGGGCTTTGCCATCACGTCGATGGTGCTGCCGCTGATGTTCTACACCCAGGCGGTACGCGGACTCTCGCCGACACAATCGGCATTGCTGCTCGTTCCGATGGCCGTGCTGACGGGTATTTTTGCGCCGATCGTCGGCAAACTCGTCGACAAGACGCACCCTCGCTACATTGCCGGAACCGGCTTCGCGTTGTTTGCCATCGCACTGGGTTGGCTGGCGATGGTGATGACCCCCGATGTCGCGATTTGGGAGCTGTTGCTGCCGATCGGCCTCATCGGATTCGCGAATGCGTGCATCTGGTCGCCGCTGGCCGCCACAGCCACGCACAATCTTCCGCCCCTGCAAGCGGGTGCCGGAGCCGGTGTCTACAACACCACACGCCAGGTGGGTGCGGTTCTCGGTAGCGCCGCGATCGGCGCGTTGATCACCGCGCGGTTGGCTGCACAGGGCCTCACCGGCGGCAGCTCCGAAGCCGGCGTCGGACATCTGCCCGAGGTAGTCCGCGAACCGTTCAGCACCGCGATGTCGCAGTCCGTGTGGCTCCCGGCCGCGGTACTCCTCGTCGGATTCGTGGCGTCGGTGTGCTTCGAACGGCCGCAGCGCGGCGACGCCCATGACACGGCGATGGCTGTCAGCGCCGAAGCGAGTCGGGAAACATCACTGAAGGATTGAGAAAGTCGTCCCGGCTCAGATGGGGCGAGCGCAGGCGCACTGGGTTGCGGCCAAGGTGCATTCTCCTTGTGTAGCGTCGTGCGTTGCACCGGCGGTCGACGGGGCGGGCATTTCGGTGCTCGCCTCGCGAGGCCACAGCACCCATCCCGAGGCGGCTCCCACCGCGGCAAGGGCTGCGAGGATGCTCCAGGTGAGCGCGAATCCCGCGCTGGTGCCAACCCATCCGGCAATCGGATAGGTGAACAGCCAGGCGAGGTGCGACAGGGAGAATTGGGCTGCGAACACTTCCGGAATACCTGCGGGGTCTACTGACCGTCGAAGCACCTTTCCGGTCGGGGTGACGATCATGGCCATCCCGGCGCCGATGAGCGCCCACACCGCGGCGGTGAGAATCCACGTGAACACACCGGCAACGGCGAGGGACGCTGCCGCACTTGCGCTGAAGACCAGGACGACGGAACCTGCTGTCATCACGGTACGTTCGGCGGTTCGGTCGAGGACGCGGGGAAGAGCCAGCGCGGTCAGCAACGTACCGCTACCCGATGCGGCCAGCATCCAGGCCACGTCGGATTGGGTTCCGCCGAGTTGGTCGCGGACGTAGTTGACGGTGTTGACCACGACGATCGAGCCCGCTGCTGCCACCACGAGATTGAGTGCCATGATGCCGCGCAGTCGCGGCGTGGTCACGAAGATCCGCACTCCCGACGCGATCCGGTCCCACGCGTTTCGGTGAGTGCTGGGACGGGCGTTGGGGATTCGGGTGGCCAGCACGAGTAGTGCGGAGACGGCAAAGCCCACCGAGGTGGCGACAAACAACAGGTTGAACGTCATGAAGGACAGCGCGACCGCTGCGAGAACCGGGCTGAGCAGGCTTTCCATCGTGTAAGCGACCTGCGATGCCGACAGTGCGCGGGTGAAATCGGCCTCGTCGGTCACGATGTCCGGGATGACCGCCTGGAATGTGGGTGTGAACGCTGCCGACGCAGCTTGGAGAACACCCACCAGCACGTAGATGTGCCAGATCTCGCTGACGAAGGGCAACGCGATCACCACCGACGCGCGAATGACATCGAGTGCGACGAGGAAAGCCCGTCTCGGCAATCGGTCGACGTACGCCGCCGCGAGTGGGGCGATCAGGACGTACAGGGACATCTTGATCGTCAACGCGGTGGCGAGCACCGCCCCTGCGGACGGTCCCGCCAAGTCATACGCGAGCAGGCCGAGTGCCACCGTCGCCAACCCTGTGCCGAACAGTGCGATGATCTGGGCGCTGAAGAGTAGGCGGTAGTCGCGAATCGCGAACAGACGCAGGCTGTTCCGTTCCGGTGCGGTCCTAGCGGTCCGGTTCATCTGGTTTCACTCCCGCGACAAGATTGAAAGCTCCGGTCAGGATATTGAGGGCGACGATCCCGACTACATCGGCGATCTCGCGATCACCGTAGCCGTACGCTCGAAGGCCCGCGATGTGTTCGTCGGAAGTCGAGGCAGGCTCTCGATAGACGCGAAGTCCGAGGTCGATCATTGGCTGAGTTTCGCTCGCTTCATTGCCCGTACTGAGTTGCAGATAGCCACCCAGTACGGCGGGCGAATGAGCCATCGCCGCGACCATGTCACCGACCTGTCCGTGACGGTTGACGAGTTCGGCGAGAAGGTCTTTCGATGCACCGACAGCGGTGGCCGGTGTGAGAGATGCAAGGCGCGACATAACGAGTCCTCAGTGGTTCCGCCGGTGGTGGGTTCGGCCGGTGATCGCCGGCCGAACCCACCACCGGAGTTGGTCAAGAATTGACGGTGGAGTGAACGGTTTCAGGCTCTTCGACCTTGGTCGACCGCATCACGACCGCGGTGATTACTGCGCCCACCACTGCGATGGCGGCGGCACCGAGGAACACCGCGGAGAACCCGTTCGTCAACTCCGTCAGGTCACCGAGTTGATCAGCGCCGAACACTGCTGCGATCGCGGTCATCACCGCGAGGCCGACAGCCGAGCCGACCTGGTAACTGACATTGACGATGCCCGAAGCCAGTCCACCCTCTTCCGGGCGTGCAGCCGAAATCGCCGTACCCAGTGAAGGAATGAACGCCAGCGTCATACCGGCCGCGGCCACCAACGATGCCGGCAGCACGTCGACCCAGAAGTTACCGGTGGGCCGGATCAAGGACATCCACCCCAATCCGATTCCCAGCACCAGCAAACCGGCGACGATCATTGCTTTCGCACCGAAGCGCGCCATGGCCCGTGGCGCGACGACGATCATGCCGAGCATGACGAAGATCGTCATCGGCAACAAAGCTGCGCCGGCGGGGAAGGCGCTGTATCCGAGCACTTGCTGCAGGTACAGGTTCAGGAAGAACCACATCGGTATCCAGGCCGCGCCGAGGACGAGCTGAGCGACGTTCGCGGCACCGAGGTTGGGCGCCTTGAAGATTCCCAGCCGCACCAGTGGTTCCCGACGCTTGGACTGGATCAACACGAATGCGCCCAACAATGCGGCCGAGACGGCGAGCGCAAGCCATGTCTGCCCGGATCCCCAACCGACGTCAGGTGCTCTGACGATGCCGAAGACTCCGACGGCGAGGCCTGCGGTGACCGCCAGTGCGCCGAGGAAGTCGATCGATCCGGTGCGTGCCGGTGCATTCGGCATCAGGATGGGCGTGGCGATCAATGCGATGACTGCGATGGGGATGTTCAGATAGAAAACCCAAGGCCAGCTGGCGTATTCGGTTATGGCGCCGCCGAGGAACACTCCGGCAGTACCGCCGGCCGGCGCCGCGGCACCGTAGATGGACAGCGCCTTGGTCATCTCCTTTTGCGTGCTGCCGAACAGCATCATCAGCAGGGTCAGGGCGGACGGCGCGATGAGTGCTGCTCCTGCGCCCTGAACTGCGCGACCGGCAAGTTCGACGGCGACGTTGCCGGCGGCACCGGCGACGACGGAACCGATCAGCAGGATCAGCCAACCGGCGGTGAACACTCGGCGCGCGCCGAACAGATCCGACAGGCGCCCGCCGAGGAGGAGCAGCCCGCCGAAGGCGATGACGTAGGCATTGAAGACCCAGGTCAGGCCTTCCTGGGAGAAGCCGAGATCGCTCTGCATCTGGGGGAGAGCGACACCGATGATCGAGGTGTCCATGATGACCATGAACTGAGCGGCGGCGATCAACGCCAACGCCCACCACTTACGGGTGGATCTAGGTTGTGTGGACATTCTGAGTTCCTTACGGGTACGGGGTATGCATCATGTTTGCGAGGTCTGGGAGTGTCATAGTCGAGGCGTCGCGACATCGAGGCTGCGGATCGATGAAATGCCCGGAAATAGTGCGCTTTTCGAACTCGATCGGCCGGCGCTCGGCGTAGGTGCGCATCGGATCTCCTTCGAGTGAATTCGGAGTGATTTGTTTTGTTCGTTGCATACCCTAGGGGGGTATGGTACAAATTGCAACAGGTTCGACTTCAAGAAGTGAAGAACCCAACGCAGACGGCAACGGAAGTGCCGTCGACCCAACCTTTGGAGGGCAAGATGTTCAGCGAAAACGGCTACACATTGGAATTGGCAACGTCGGAGGCGGCCGTCGGCAGTCGCGTACCCCTGCAGTTCCGGATCGTGGATGCGACCGGATCTCCGTTGATCCGGTACACGGATACTCACGACAAGCAGCTACATCTGATCGTGGTCGGCCGCGACCTGACCGGATTCCAGCACGTGCATCCCGAACTGGACGCGTCCGGAACCTGGCATGTTTCAGTAGATTTCGCGCATGCAGGGGAGTATCGGGTCTTCGCCGACTTCACTCCTGACGGGGGCGACGGAATCACGCTGAGCGCGGATGTACACGTTTCCGGCGCCTATGACCCCCGGCCGTTGCCTGCTGCGGCCGCCACCACGACGGTCGACGGCTACATCGTCTCCCTCGACGGCGCAGCCCACGCCGGCCAGACATCGAAGCTCACGCTCTCGGTCAGCCGAGGCGGTCACCCGGTCACAGACTTGCAGCCCTACCTCGCCGCCTATGGGCATTTGGTTGCGCTGCGCGCCTCCGACCTCGCGTATCTCCACGTCCACCCGGACGGCCATCCCGGTGACGGCGTTACCCCAGCCGGGCCGGCAATCACCTTCTACGCCACCATGCCGAGCGCTGAGGATTACCGATTGTTCTTGGACTTCAAACACGACGGAGTGGTGCGTACGGCCGAATTCACTCTGACTGCCGACAATGCGACCGCGCCCGTGTCAGAGCACGCACACGCTCACCACGGGCACTGAACTCGAACGCCGACATGCAGAATGAGGCTGCCCCGTCAATTGCCAGACGGGCGTGGGCGGTAGCCAGGCATCCTGTGGTTCTTGCCGCGGCACGCTGTGCGGCAAGGTGCGCGCTGATTGCCCTGCAGGACAACCGAAGCCGAAAGGTCCACAGCGTCTAGTAGTCAGCGCCGAAGGGAGTCGGGAAACATCACTGCACGATTGAGAAAGTCGTCCGGATCGAAGGCTCGCTTGATCGCCCACATCGCGCCGATGTCCTCCGGCGTGAGCGCCATGTCGAGGTAATTGCGTTTGAGCGAGCCGACTCCGTGTTCGGAACTGATATTTCCGCCGTAGTGACGCACCAGTTCGAGAATGCGGAGGTAGACGGCGTCGGCGTCGGGGCAATTCAGGACGTTCAGATGGATGTTTCCTTCGGCCACATGACCGAACAGGATCGGGATAGCTTGCGGTGCGTATTCTGCGACAACGCCGACCGCCGAGTCCGCGAATGCCGCCAGTGTGTCAAGGGGGAGTGCCGCGTCGAACTTGAGAGGTGGTCCGAACAATCCTACGACTTCCGCGAAACATTCACGTGCAGACCATAATCGGGCCGAACCGGCCGTGTCGAGCGCTACGGCGGGCGCATCCGGTGGATTGATCCGGTCCATGATTGCGCTCACGTCTTCGGAAGGGTCGTGGGCGCCGGATACCTCTGCCAGCAGATACCATCGGCGTCCCGTCGGAACGCCGGCGCCAAGTCGGTTCGCAGCAAGTTCCAATCCGCGGCCGTCGAGTAGTTCAAGCGCGTCGACGCCGCCGACGGTGCGCAGAATGCGACCCGCGTCGACAACGGCGCCCAGTGAATCGAACCCGGTGAGTGTTGTGACGCGGTGTCTCGGCACGGGGTGAAGTGCCAGGTCGACGCGTGTGATCACCCCGAGAGTTCCCTCGCTGCCCACCCAGAGCGCTGGCAGGTTGTAGCCGGAGTTGTCGACGCGGACGGCTACCTCACGGCGCACGGTGGTGCCGTCTGGAAGAACAACTTCGAGTCCGGTGACCTGCTCCGCCATGTTGCCGTATCGAACCGTGTGCAGCCCACCGGCGTTGGTGGCAGCCATACCGCCGATTGTCGCCGTATCACGCGACGCGATATCGACGCCGAACTTCAGTCCGGCATGGGCAGCAGCGGAATGTACTTGTGCGAGTGTCACTCCCGCGTCGACGGTGATCCTCCCCGCGGCGGCATCGACCTCGCCGATTGTTGTGAGACGTTCGGTGGAGAGCAGGACGTCGTCGTGTTCGGGCACGGTTCCGGCGACAAGTCCGGTGCGTCCACCCTGCACGGTGACGGGTGCGCCGAATTGTCGGCAGATGTTGAGTGCTGCGGCTACTTCGGCGGTGTCGGCCGGGCGGACCAGGGCCTGGGCACGTCCACTGTATCTGCCCGTGTGATCGACCGAGCGGGAGCGCAGAACATCGGGATCGTCGGTGACGAACCGTTGTCCCACAACGTCGGCAAGCGCTTTTCTCAGACCGTCCACTCCCTGATCGTATGTCGCCCGCGGTGTGGCAAGGTGACGGCCATGACTGCTTCCGAAACGCATCCCACCCGTCTCGAGCGAATCATCACCGATGGCGGTGCCGAGGTTGCTGTGCTGACGTTTGCTCACGGACCGCTCAATTTGTTCGATCAGGCGATGTTCGACGCAGTGATCGCGGATATCGCGTCGTTGACGGCTGCGCCGCCGCGCGCGGTGTTGCTGCGGGCCGAGGGCAAGGTCAACTCGGCCGGTGTCGACGTCCATGTTTTCGACGGTTTGACCGCCGAGCAGGGCGCCGAGTTGTGGCGCGAGCTTTTTGCGCAGATCTGCCATCCACTAGAGGCGCTTCCGTGTCCTGTGGTCTACGCCGCGCACGGGTTGACGCTGACGGCTGCGTTCGAGATTTCGCTGGCCTGCGACATCATTCTTGCCGCGCCCAAGGCGAAGTTCGGTTTGGTGGAGACAGTGGTCGGGTTGACGCCGTCGATGGGTGGGCCGCAACGCCTGGCCGAGCGTGCGGGTTCCGGACGCGCTCGCGAACTGGTGATGACGGGCGATCTGTACGACGCGGCGACGCTTGCATCATGGGGGGTGGTCAATGCCGTTCACGACGATGTCGACGCAGCCGCGCGGGCACTGGTAGCGCGGTTGGCTGACGGGCCGACGCGGGCACATGATGCGACCAAGCAGATCGTGGCGGCGTGGCGTTCCGGCGGTATCGCTCATGCCGATGCGGTGACACCGACAGTGTCGGGGGCGTTGTTCGAGACCGAGGACCTTCGCGGCGCTGTGCGCAGCTTCCTCGATGTCGGTCCAGGAAAGGCCGTCTACACAGGCAAGTAAGCACACGGGTATCGCCAGAGTGCTCCACTACCTGTGACTCACGTCATATAGTCGAATGGCGCGGGTGTGGGTTTGTCACGGTCTGTGGAGGTACAGATGCGGTCGAGGCTTGTGGAGTATCACTGTTCGAATGGGCTGCTCACGGATACGCGAGTCAGTCGGGCGACGGACGGTCTGCTGCGTTACCGGCAGTTGGATCCGTCGTTGTCGGAGTTACTCGACGTTGCGGTGCACCGGTTTGCCGGGCGAACGGCAGTCGAGGAAGTGCACGGAGAACAGGTCACCTACGCCGAACTGTGGGCTGAAGCGTCTCGGGTGGCCGGCGGGTTGAAGTCGCGGGGAATCGAGATCGGCGATCGGGTGGCCATCCGGTTTGCGGCCGGCGTTCGGTGGCTGGAAGCGTGCCTCGGAGTCATTCTGGCCGGTGGGGTTCCGGTGTCTCTCGGCATGGCGTGGGGCGACGCGGAGGTTTCCGCGGTGATTGCGGACAGTGGATCGGTGTTGGTGCTCGATGGGGAATTGCCGCACGGGGTTCCGTTCATCGACGACGGTGCTGCGCCGGACGAGTTGGCGGTTCTGGCGTACACGGCGGATCCGTCCGGCGCGATGCTTGGCGTCGAATTGAGCAACGAGAATGTGCTCTCGACAATCGAAGGGCTTCTGCATTCGCGTGACTACGGCGTCGAGGGTGTGCGGAATCTTCTGGTGGACAGCGATTTTCGATCCGTCCGGGAGCTTGTTCATGTGCTCGCCACGTTGGTGATCGGCGGCACCGTTGTTGTGGCGGGTGATTTTTGGCGTGAGTCCGCCCATACCGTCGACATTCTCACCGGGCGCCCCGAGGATCTCCTCGAACCACGATTGCTTGCGGTGGGTCCGGCGGCGCGAGCAGCCTCGCGATCGGTGAAGTGGGTGGACTGCAGTGGGTCTCCGGTAACGGCCGAGCAGGAAGACAAGCTACTGGCGGCGTTTCCGGCCGCTCAGCATGTGATGGGTTGGGGAAAGACCGAGACGTGTGGCGGAGGTCTGATCTTGCCGATCGAATCGGCTTCGACACATTTGGGGAGCGTGGGAATCGCTTTTGGCGGAATGGAAGTCGCGTTGTACGGCCCCGACGCACCGGGGGGATACGGCGAACTGTGGTGCCGCGGGCCGAGTGTCGCGCGTCGGTACTGGAATTCGCCGGAAGTGACGTCGTCGCGTTTCATGCAGGGCTGGTTCTGCACCCATGACACCGCACAGATCGATGCGGAGGGCTTCGTCCGTATTGTCGAACGAAACGCAGCATGAGCATGCGCGGTGTCGAAAGACTACGAGAGGGAGATGCATGGCAGACGAGGTTCTCACCGAGCGGCGTGGGCGGACGCTGATCATCACGATCAACCGGCCCGAGGCACGAAACGCGATCAACGCCGCGGTCAGCCACGGATTGGCAGCAGCTGTCGAAGAACTCGACGGTAACGACGAGCTGTCGTTGGCAGTGCTGACCGGTGCGGGCGGAAATTTCTGTGCCGGTATGGACCTCAAGGCGTTTGTGGCCGGCGAGAACGTGCTGGTTCCTGGCCGCGGTCTCGGTTTCACCGAGGGACCGCCGCGAAAGCCGATCATTTCGGCGGTCGAGGGCTTTGCCTTGGCAGGCGGCACCGAGTTGGTGCTGGCCACCGATCTGGTGGTTGCCTCTCGCGAAGCCAAGTTCGGTATCCCCGAGGTCAAGCGGGGTCTGGTCGCAGGCGCCGGCGGATTGTTCCGTCTACCCAAGCGCATTCCGTATCAGAAGGCCCTGGAATATGCCTTGACCGGAGACGCTTTCACAGCGGAGGAAGCGCACTCGTACGGTTTTGTGAACACACTGACAGAACCAGGTCAGGCGTTGGACGGTGCGCTGGATCTCGCCGACCGCATCAGCCGTAACGGTCCGCTCGCCGTCACGGTCACCAAAGAGATCATGGTCAAGGCCGCCGGATGGTCGGACGACGAGGCATTTGCCAACCAGATGCAGTTGTTGGCACCGATTTTCATATCCGAGGACGCACGTGAAGGCGCGACGGCTTTTGCCGAGAAGCGCGCGCCGGTATGGAAGGGTCGGTAACACGACATGGCTACACCAGTTGCCGAATTGCACATGCACATCGAGGGTTCTCTAGAGCCCGAGCAGATCTACCGCCTCGCCGAGCGAAATCGAATGGACTTGCCGTACAAGGACATCGAAGATCTGAAGTCCCGGTACGAGTTCTCGGATCTGCAGTCGTTCCTCGATCTGTACTTTGCCAACATGGCCGTTCTGCGCACAGCCGAGGATTTTGCGGATCTCACGCGGGCGTACTTCCGCCGTGCTGCCGCTGCCGGCGTATCGCACGCCGAGTTCTTCTTCAACCCGCAAGCGCACGTGGTCCGAGGCGTTCCGTTGACCGAGGTGCTCGACGGAATCATGGACGCCGTTGCATCGAGTGAGCGGGAGTTCGGACTCAGCAGCAGCGCGATTGCCGCGATTCTGCGCGATCAACCCGTCAGAGATGCCGAGGAGATCTTCTCGGAGATCATCCGGTTGCAGGCCCCGATTGTCGGTCTGGGCCTCGATTCTGCGGAGGTGGGTAACCCGCCATCACTCTTCGAGGACGTGTTTGCGCGGGCTCGCGCCGAGGGGCTTCACGTGGTTGCCCACGCCGGTGAGGAAGGCCCGCCGGAGTACATCTGGCAGGCGCTCGACATCCTCGGTGCGGAACGTATCGACCATGGCGTCCGCGCGCTCGAAGATCCGGCGCTGGTCGAGCGGTTGGTAGACGAGGAGATTCCGCTGACGGTCTGCCCGTTGTCGAACGTTCGTCTTCGGGTGTTCGACAAGCTCGAGGATCATCCGTTGCGGACGATGCTCGACCTCGGGCTGATCGTGACGGTCAACTCCGACGATCCGGCATATTTTGGCGGGTACGTCGACGACAACTTCGCCGAACTCGGTCGAGCAATCGGGCTGACCGAGTCCGAACGTGAGACGTTGGCCCGCAATTCCATCAAGGCGTCGTTTGCCAGTGAATCGCGGAAAGCGGAATTGCTGCGTTAGCGAAGCGAACTCAGGCGCCGAGCACTTGGCGTAGGTAGTCGTTGTCGAACACACGATCCGCGTCGTACTTGTCTCGCACAGCAATGAAGTTGTCGAGTTTTGCGTACGTCGGGCGTAAGTCGTCGATGGTCCGGTTGTGCATTTTCCCCCAGTGCGGCCGGCCGTCGACGGCCTTTGCCATCGCTTCGACTGCGGCAAAGTACTCGGTCTCGGACCGGCGGTGATACTGGTGCACGGCGACGTATGCGGTATCGCGTCCGTTGGCGGTGGAAAGCCAGAGGTCGTCGGCGGCGGCAAAACGAACCTCGACGGGGAACGCGACGTTGGTTCCGGTTCGCTCCAGCCACTGATTGATCTCGTGGAGTAGACCTTTGACGTGTTCGACCGGGACGGCGTATTCCATTTCCTTGAACTTCACGCGACGCGGCGATGCAAAGACCCGATAGCTGCGGTCGGTGAATTCCCGGGCGCCGAGCAGGCGTGACGATATCTGGTTGATGGTGGGTATCGCGGCCGGCGCCAGGGTGGCGATGCGGTTGACGCCCTCGAAGAGCGTGTTCGACATGAATTCGTCCTCGACAAAGGTTCGGATCGCGCTGACGGGCTTCAACGGTGTGTCGCCGGGCAGGCGTGTGTTCCGTTTGGTGAGGACCCGATCGGTGTGGGGGAACCAGTAGAACTCGAAGTGGTCGACGGTGCGGCACTCGTCGTCCAGGGTGTCCAAAATGTGGGACAGCGTGTCGGGTTTTTCGATGGCGCGCAATGTGAACCGAGGCGAACACGCGAGGGTGACCTTGGTGATGATGCCGATTGCGCCAAGGCCGATGCGGGCAGCTTCGAACAGTTCCGGATTCTGATCCGCGGACGCGGTGACGATTGCTCCGTCGGCTGTCACGATTTCGAGGCCGTGAATCTGCGTCGCAAGTCCACCGAACGCGGCGCCGGTTCCATGGGTTCCGGTGCCAAGGGCTCCCGCGAGAGATTGGGCGTCGATGTCGCCGAGGTTGGTCATGGCGTACCCGCGTTGCCATAACGCCTCGTTGAGGGCGCGCAGGCGCGTGCCTGCGAGAACCGTCACCAGCGCCCCGTCGTCGGTGGGGGTGATCGATTCGATCCCGGAGAAGTTGTCGAGGCTGACAAGAACTCCGTCTGTGACCGCAGCACCGGTAAAGGAATGGCCCGCTCCGACTGCCTTCACGTGCCACCCTCGTGTTGCGGCTTCGACGACAAGTGCTGCGAGTTCACGGGTGTTCCGCGGGGTTGCCCATTGTCGTGGTGAAGCCCTCTGAGTGCCTGCCCAGTTCTGCCAGATATCCGAAGCCATTGGACAATCATGTACTTGGACGTTCGTCCAAGCAAGCATTGTGCCTAGTTTTTCCGATCTCCGTTCTAACATCATGGGATGCTCAACAGGCTTCCGGCGGACGAGCGCCGCACACAATTGATCGAATCCGCCATTTCCATTGCCGAACAGCGCGGCGTGAGTTCAGTGACGGTCCGTGCTGTAGCCGAAGAGGCGGGCGTATCGCTCGGCGTAGTTCACTACTGTTTCGAGAGTAAAGAGGAGCTCATCGCCGCGATGGGCGAGACGTTGATTGTTCAGCTCAGCGAATCGCTCCAGCATGCCTTCGGGCAGGTTCGCCACGCGCCTGATCTGACCGGGATCCAAGGGCTGAAGGAACTGCTGCACATCGGGTTGACCGGGATGTGGCCGCTCATCGAGGTGACGCCTGATCGGCAGTTGCTGACCTACGAAATCACCGCGCAGGCTCTGCGTAGTCGCAACCTCGGCGCCGAGCGTGCCGGTGCCGTCGCCAGCGATCAGTACCGGATCATGGATGAGCATGCCATTGCATTTCTCGAAGAATGCGCCACGATTTCCGGAACTGTCTGGACAGAATCTTTGCAGTCGTTGGCGAGATGGAGTCTGGCGATGATCGACGGATTGGTCTTGCGCTGGCTCGTTGATCGTGATTCCGACGCCACCATTGCGGAATTCGGCGAAATGGTTCAGGTCATCGCCGGCAAGGCGATCGAGGCGCAGCACTGACCCCGTCATGGACATGCGTCCAATTCAGGTGTTGACTTGACCGCGACGCCGCGACGATGGGACACACGTGACCACAACACTGGATCGACTGACATCCGCTACTGCTGATTTCGACCCGCCCCTGGCCGCTCTCGACCTGACAACTCTGCGCAGCAATGCTGCCGATCTGATTCGCCGGGCCGGGGGAACACCGGTGCGCGTTGCGAGTAAGTCGGTCCGGTGCCGCGCCGTTCTCGAGGAAACACTGGGCGGTGGGCTCACCGAGCAGGGTGGCTTTCGCGGAATCATGGCCTACTCACTGCGGGAGGCATTGTGGTTGGTCGGTCTCGGCGCCCGCGACATCCTGATGGGATATCCCACCGTGGATCGTGGAGCGTTGGCCGAACTCGCCGGTGATCCGGTTGCGATAACGGCGATCACGCTGATGATCGACGACGACGCTCAGCTCGATGTCATCAGATCAGCTGCGCCAGGCGCCGCGCCGATTCGGGTGTGCCTCGACGTGGACGCGTCCCTGCGCATCGGGCCGATTCACCTGGGGGTACGACGCTCTCCGCTCCGCGAACCGAATGATGTTGCCGCACTGGCTGTGCGTGCGCGGTCCCGTGGATTTTCCGTCGTCGGTGTCATGTTCTACGAAGCGCAGATCGCCGGACTGCCGGACACCAGCGCGCCGATCGGCTGGGTCAAGAAGGCCTCCGCCCGGGAACTGTCGCACCGGCGAGGTGCTGTCGTTTCTGCGGTCACGGATGCGGTGGGCACCCTCGAGATCGTGAACAGTGGCGGTACCGGATCACTCGAAGTCAGTTCGGCCGATCCGGTGGTCACCGAGGTGACGGCGGGTTCGGGGCTGTATGTGCCGACACTCTTCGACAGGTACCGCGCCTTCCGGCCGGACCCCGCCCTGTTCTTCGCACTCTCCGCGGTTCGCAAGCCGACCCCGAAGGTCACCACCCTCTTCGGCGGCGGGTACATAGCCTCCGGACCGGCCGGCGCCGCGAGGGTTCCGAAACCGATGCGCCCACTCGGTCTGAAATTGCTCCGCAACGAAGGCGCAGGCGAGGTGCAGACGCCGGTCACAGGACGGGTTGCCGGCGACATCGCGATCGGTGACCGAGTGTGGTTCCGCCACGCAAAGGCCGGCGAATTGTGTGAGCGTTTCGACCACGTGAATCTGGTCGATGCCGACGGCACCGCCACCGCGGTACCGACGTATCGCGGCGACGGGCAGTGCTTCGGCTAGCCGGCTGTCAGGCGCATGAAAGCGCCGAGTTCCACCAGCCCCGCCGGCGTGGTCGGCATGTACTGCGTCAGTGCATACGACCGGACGATGATGGCGCACCATTTTCCGCGTGAGACAGCAACATTGAGGCGGTTGCGCGAGAGTAGAAATGACATGCCTCGTGGAACGTCCTCGATTGCGGACGCTGCCATCGACACAATGGCGACTGCCGCTTCACGTCCCTGGAACTTGTCGACGGTACCCACCTCGACGTCGGTGAATCCCGCTTCGGTGAGATCGCGCTCGATGGTGCCCACTTGGGCGTTGTAGGGCGCGACCACCAGAATGTCCGCCTCGGTCAGGGGCCGGGTGCCGTCGAACTCGCTGGGATCGGTCCACGGCGTGCCGAGGAGTTCGCGGATCTGCGTCACGATGACGGCAGACTCTTCGGGTGAATACGTCGAGTTGCCGGAATGGTCGACGTACACCGTGTGTACGCCCGCTGCCAGACCGTCGAGTTTCCGTGCAGCGCTTACCGATTCCTGGGACAGCAGCTTGCCCTCGTAGGACAGGGCCGACACCGGCGCGCACAGGTCGGGGTGCATCCGCCACGTCTTTTCGAGGAAGTATCCCAACTCCGGCGGCAGGGCGCCGTGCCCTTCGGCCAGCCAGCCGAGAGCGGATTCGTCAACAGGTTCGGGATGAGTTCCCTGGCTGACCTGCGGCAGTTGTTGCGGATCGCCGAGCAGCAACAGATTCCGAGCGGAGACGGCAACGGCAATGGTGTTGGCCAGCGCGAACTGTCCGGCTTCGTCGACGACAAGGAGATCGAGGCTGCCAGGGGGCACTCGATCGGTGTTCGCAAAATCCCACGCGGTGCCACCGATGACGCAACCAGTGGATTCCGCTTCGGACAGGAAGCGGGGGAACTCCTGGGGCGTGATGTCGGTCCACTCCGCAATTCGGCTCCGGCTGCCCTTCTTGGCGACCAGAGCCGGATCGAGGCCGGCCTTGACGATACCGCCCAGCATGTTCTCCACCACCGAATGCGATTGCGCAACAACACCGATACGCCACTGGTGCTGCTCCACCAGAGCCTTGACCACTCGCGCCCCGGTGTACGTCTTACCGGTGCCGGGTGGGCCCTGCACCGCAACATAGGAGTCGTCCAGATCGAGGACGGCAGCTGTGATCGCGGACGCGTAGTCATTGCCTTCGTTGACCGGTGGGAGCGCGTCGCCGGACAGGGTTCGAGGCGTGAGTCGACGCAGAATGTCGACCGCCGCGCGGCGCGGCAACCCGGGCAATCCGTCGCAGGCTTCTGATGCCGCTGCAGCGATGGATTTTTCCATCGGCACCGTCGGAATAGGGCGTCCGGGAGCCAACGCAACGGGAGTCTCGGAGAACTCGTCACCTCGGAGTAGTTCCTCGATGGTGACAACGTCGAGATTGCCGGATTTTTCGACCGAGACTATCTTCACGCCGTTGGTGCCGCGCTGCGCCGGATTGTCGCCGGCAACGGCGTCGGGAGAGGGAACGTCGTACAGCGCGAACATGTCGGTGCCGGGGCTCAACGTCGTGCCGGTGCCCAGGGTGCCCGTCAACTGGATGTGCCGTCGCGGCTTCTGCCTGGCGGTGTTCTTGTGCCAGTCTGCTTGAATGTCTGGCACGTCGACCACCATCACGTCACGGACATCGACAAGATCTTCGATGGGGGCCGACAAGCGATCGAAGTGCGCCCACCAGTGCGGCTTCTTCTCTCGGCTGTGGTACCCGACCGCAGCAGCGAGGAGGGCTGCGGCGTGTTGCTCGGCGGTTCGCGTCGGGCCGGCTTTGTGCCCGGCGAATTCACGCAATGCGATTTCGGTTTCGGTGAGGTCTTCGACGGGCAGGGCGATCTGTCCTGTCGGCGGACGCAAGGTGATGTCGTGTTCGGCTGCTCGATCGACCAACCAATTACGCAGTCGGAGAGTCGATTCGCAGTCGTACTCGTTGTAGTCGGAGATGCCTTGCAGCAGTTCACTGGCTTCGTCGTCCTTGCCGCGCTCGCGTAGCTCGCAGTAGTCGGAGTACGCAACCACGGACGCCGCGGCATTGACGACGTCGCCGTCCCGGCCGTGTTCTCCCATGTACAGCGGTTCGAGTTTCTTGATGCTGTACGAGCGAGCCCCGATTCGCATGGCCGAGCGAACGAGCGGATACAGATCCACGAGCACACTCTCGCGCAGCAGCGTGTCCACTACCTGCTCGCCCACGCCGTGACGCGCGGCGAGTCGCAAAAGTGCGGACTTCTCGTAGGCCGCGTAGTGATAGACGTGCATGCCCGGATGAGCCTCGCGCCGCGCGGTCACGTAGTCGAGAAAGTCGACGAGCGCTTGGCGTTCACCGGTGCGGTCGTGTGCCCAGAACGGCTTGAACACGTAGTTCTCCGCCGGACCTTCGACGACGCCGAACAGGTACTCCAGCCCCCAATCGGTGGAACCGTCCTCCGCCCACAGGGGATCACCCTCGAAGTCGAAGAAGATGTCTCCGTCGTCCGGCACGGGTAGCCCCCCGAGCACGGACGCGTTGTAGATGTGGAACTCGGCCTCGCCGGATTGTTCCTGGCGCAACTGCAACGCGGCCTGCGCGCGCAACTTGTCCAGAGTGTCGCGGCGGATACCGTCGACGGGTTCGGTGCTGACGGCCAGTTGATCGATCGACCCGATGCCGGCGGCAATCAGCTGCATCCGCTGATTGCCCCGGAGACCAGCCACCAGGAGCAGGTCACGATGGTTCTCGACTTCCACGCTGCACGTATCGCACCGTCCGCAGCGCAGGTACCGGCCGTCGAGCCACTCGGCGGGTGTTCCCTCAGCGTGATGTTCGTCGAGAACCTGCTCTAGCTTGGCTCGGCTTGCCGAGAACACCGGCGCGATGTCACCGATGTCGTGGGACGACGTGCTGCCGTCGCCGAGCATCAGATGCACCTGGTCGGAGGCGGCGATTGCGTTGCGGCCCAGCGCGTCCGCATAGGCGGCCAACTGCAGGAGTGCCGATACCTTCGCGTGCCGCGACAGCTTGCTGTCGTACACCGCGTACCGATCGCCCTCGCGCACCAGGAAATCACAGAACCCCAGGAACCGGCCGTCGAAGAACGTTCCCTGGTAGATGACGGGGGCACCGGAGCGTAGGGCTTCGACGGTGGCGAGTGCTGCTTCGGTAAGCCCGGCGCGGGTGTGTTCGGGCCGTTCCATGACAACCACACCGTCGCCGTGTTCGGCGATGAACCGCTCCAACTGTTCGCGCTCGTGGTGTTGACCGAGCGCGGACGTTCGTTCCAGCATCGGATCGGCGTCGACGCCCTCCGCCTTGATCAGCCCGGTCCGCGCGTCGAGTCGCCGCAGTAGGCCGAATTCGCATGTAGCGGCCGCCGAGAGGTCACTGGCGCTGTAGATGATCTGATCATCGAGGAGGAACACAGGGGCGATTGTGCCAGCGATGACCGACAAAACGGCGGGTTGGACATGTCAGGCACGTCGCAATGCCCGTGAGCCAGGCAGAATGTCCACCATGCCCTTTTTTGACGGTCGACGCGGTCAGGTCCATTTTCGGCGGTGGCCCGCTTCCTGCGACGAGTCGCTGGCGATGTCACTGGTGTTCCTGCACGGGCTGGGGCAACACAGCGGTCAGTACCACCGATTTGCGGACGCTCTCACGTCTTCCGGCATCGAGGTCTGGGCGATCGACCACACCGGGCACGGACTGTCCGAAGGGGAACCGGGCGTGGCGGCGCCGTTGTCCGATCTCGCGGCTGATGCCGCGACCTTGGCGGATATCGCCCGCGAAGCGCTACCAGGTATCCCACAGGCGGTCATGGGGCATTCCCTCGGCGCCGTGACCGCGCTGTCGATGCTGACGCATCAGGATCATCATTTTGTGTCGGCTGTCCTGTGTGGAATCCCGCGCAACGCGGTTGCCCAGAGCGGGTGGGCGGACTTGGCCGATTCCGGGATCCCGGTTCTGGTGGTGCACGGCGTCGACGACCGGATGGCACCGATCGAGCCGGTGCGCACCTGGGCGTCGGCGCTGCCGAATGTGGAGATGCGGGAATTCGAGGATGCCGGCCACGACCTGTTGCACGAGAAGGTACACACCAGCGTCACTGCTGTGAGCCGCGATTTCCTTCTCGCGCACAGTCGTTGAATCAGGCGAGTGCGTCGAGCACATCCTTGGACGTCACCGGGTGCGAGAACATCGGGTAGTCGTAGGTGATGGCGTTCTCATGTTCTGCTGCTGAGGTTCCAGCGACGCAGTCGGTGAGAGTGATGACGCGGTAACCATTTTCGTAGCCGGTGCGCATGGTGGACTCGACACAGCAGTTGGTCAGGAATCCGCCGAGAATGATCGTGCGGATTCCCTTGCTGCGCAGGATGAAATCGAGATTGGTGCTTGCAAAAGTGTCGAGGCCACGCTTGCCCTCGACGAGGATATCGCCGTCCTGTGGAGTCAGTTCGTCGACGATTGCCGCTCCCCAGCTGCCCTTGACGAATGCCTTTCCGTCCACGACGCCCTTGAGGATTCCGTACGGGTGCGAGGTGATCTCGTTGTAGCCCTCGGCAAACGTGATCGGCGCGTGCATAACTGTGACACCGGCGGAGCGAGCGGCCTCGACCAGTGCCGTGGTGTTCGCCAGTAGTCCGGTCGATTCCATCACGGGAGCGACAGCGTCATGAAGGACGCCGCCTTCGGTGGTGAAGTCGTTCTGGTATTCGATGAGCACGACTGCGGTGGTTGCGGGGTCCAACTCGAGCTTTTCGGTCATGTCGACACCTTTGGTTGTGTGTTTCGGGCCACTTCCATTAAACAGTTTGTCTGACAAGCAGGCAAGAGGTAGCGTTGGCGACATGGACATAACTCCGCTCTCGCGTATCCCGCTGAGCCTTGCGGTGTCCGGCAGGCTCCGAGACGCGATTCTCGACGGGTCTCTACCGGTCGGCGAGTCCTTGCCAACGGAGCAGGAACTGGCACAGGCTTTTTCGGTGGGCCGCTCCACCGTCCGCGAAGCGCTGCGCGTACTTCAGGCGCAAGGGTTGGTGACCGGTGCCGACACCGTGTCGACAGCGCGTCCCAAGGTGACGCACGAGAACACAGCCGATTCTGCAGCCACGGCGTTGAGCACGGCTGTGCAGGTGGGTGCCGTTCCGCTTCCGGACCTGGTCGAATTGCGGGTGCTCCTCGAAGCGGCGGCACTGCGCGGTGTCCGTGAGGTTCCTGGTGCTGCGCGCGTTGCCATCGAGGAGATGCGTCGCGCCACCGAGAACAACAACGCGTCCGCGTTCCACGACGCGGATGTCGACTTTCACGTCGCCTTGGCGGGTGCCAGCGGGAACCGCGCCTTTGCGCTGGTGATGACGGTTCTGCGCGAGTGTATCGCCGGTTATCTGATGAGTGAACTCGCGGCGATCGAGGACTCGGCGGCCACTCTCGGGGTGCTGCTCGTGGAGCACGAAGCCATCGCCGATGCGATTGCGGCCGGTGAATCCGATTATGCGGCACAGCTTGTCGAGAAGCATGTGCGAGGTTTCTACGAAGGACACACGAAATGACGACAACGGTGGACATGTTGGGAGACCGACTGCGGGAAGTGCTGGGGGAGAAGGCGACCACGGATCCCGATCGGATGGGCGCCTATACCCGGGACCAATCCTTGCTGACCACCGCCGGTGTTCCGGCGGCTCTGGTCAAGGCAACGTCCGTCGATGATGTCGCCGCGACGATGACGGTTGCCCACGAACTCTCCATTCCGGTCGTGACCCGCGGCGCGGGAACCGGTTTGGCCGGTGCTGCCAATGCTCTCGACGGGTGCATTGTGCTCAGCGTTGCGGGTATGAATCGCATTCTCGACATAGATGCCGCGGCCCGCACGGCAACAGTGGAGCCTGGTGTGATCAACGGCGATCTTGCGGAGGCGGCTCGCGCACAAGGACTTTGGTATGTTCCGGACCCCGGTAGCCGGGCAATCTCGAGTATCGGCGGTAACTTGGCCACCAATGCCGGTGGTATCTGTTGCGCCAAATACGGGGTCACAGGCGACCATGTCGCGGCGCTCACCGCAGTTCTCGCCGACGGTCGCGTGATCCGCACCGGAGCAAAGACTCGCAAGAATGTGGCAGGTCTGGACCTGACCCATCTCCTGGTTGGTTCCGAGGGGACGCTTGCCGTCATCGTAGAAGCCACGATGCGGCTGCGGACCGCGCCCACGGCTGCAACCACGGTTGTTGCGTTCTTCGACTCGGCGGAGAAAGCGATCGAGGCGGTCCTGGCCGTCGCCGCGGTTGCCGAACCGTGTCAGTTGGAGTTGATGGACGCAGTGACCATCGACGCTGTAAACCGCTTCACGAGAATGGGTCTCGACGAATCGGCAGGGGCGATGCTTCTCATTCAATGCGACGGTAGATCTGCCGTGCAGGAAGCGGCAGACTGCGCGGCGGCCTGCACGCGCGTCGGCGCAACCGAGGTGTTCCACACCGACGATCCCGAGGAAGGTGACGCGTTCACCGCCGCGCGTCGCATGGCGTTGCCTGCGCTCGAGGCGATGGGAACCGTGCTACTCGACGACGTTGCCGTCCCGGTACCGGCGTTGCCCCGAATGCTCGAACGTATCCAGGACGCGGCTGAGCGGCACTCGGTGACCATCGGAACCTTCGGTCATGCGGCAGACGGAAATCTCCATCCCACCATCGTGTTCGACGCCGGGGAAGTGGGCGCGCAGGATCGCGCGCGTGGGGCGTTCGACGACATCGTGCACGCGGCACTCGAACTGGACGGCACGATCAGCGGTGAGCACGGCATCGGAGTTCTCAAGGCGCCGTACATGTCCGACATGATCGGTTCGGTCGAACGTGAGTTGATGCTCTCGGTGAAAGCCGCCTTCGACCCGAGGAACATCCTGAACCCCGGTCGCGGTATCTGAGCAGTCATACAGAAATGGCCCGGTTCGCCAACGATGTGAATCATTGGCGAACCGGGCCACATGCTTGCTGTGAGATCAGGCGTACAGATCCGTGATCGCACCCTTGTGTGCTTCGTGAATGATGTTTCGCTTGAGTTTGAGCGTCGGGGTCAGTTCGCCGCCCTCCTGGGTGAAGTCGACCTCGAGGATCGTGTACTTCTTGATCTGCTCCGGGTTCGAGACCTTCTTGTTCGCGTCCGCGACCGCGGAGTCGATTTCGGCGATCAGATCGGCATTCTTGATCAGATCGGCGATGGGGCTTCCGGCCGGCAGGCCGTTGCGCTCGACCCAACCGGGCAGGGTTTCCAGGTCGAGTGTGATCAGTGCGCCGATGAACGGTTGGCCGTCACCGACCACGAGGCACTGGCTGATCAGAGCGTGAGCGCGGAGTGAATCCTCGAGACCGGCCGGTGCGACGTTCTTTCCGCCTGCGGTGACGATGATTTCTTTCTTGCGCCCGGTGATCGAGACGTAGCCTTCGTTGTCGATCGATCCGAGGTCACCGGTGTGGAACCAGCCGTCGATGATCGACTCTGCAGTGGCCTTCTCGTTGTGCCAGTAGCCGGCAAAGACCACCGGACCCTGCACCAGGAGTTCACCGTCGTCTGCGATGCGAGCGGCATGACCGTTGATCGGCTTGCCCACGGTTCCGACGCGCTGCGCGGCGGAGGTGTTGACCGTGATGGCGGCGCTGGTCTCGGTGAGGCCGTAGCCCTCGTAGATCGGGATGCCGACGCCACGGAAGAAGTGACCCAGGCGGGCTCCGAGTGCAGCGCCGCCGGAGACCGCACGTTCGCAGTCGCCGCCGAGGGCCGCACGCAGCTTCGAGTACACAAGCTTGTCGAACACAGCGTGCTTGAGCTTGAGTGCGATGCCGGGGCCGCCCTTTTCGAGCGCTTCGCTGTACTCGATGGCCGTTGCTGCTGCCTTGTCGAAGATGCTGCCCTTGCCGCCGTCGACTGCCTTCTGGCGTGCCGAGTTGAACACCTTCTCGAATACTCGCGGAACCGAGAGAATGAAGGTCGGCTTGAACACGGCAAACTGCTCGAGGAGTGTCGTGAGGTCCGACGTGTGGCCAACGGTGACCTTGGAGTCGAAGGCGCCGAAGGAGATTGCCCGCGCGAAGACGTGAGCGAGCGGCAGGAACATCAGGGTCTTCTTGCCGGGAACCATGGATTCCGGCATGGCCAGGCGGCACGCGGCGGACTCTGCGTAGAAGTTGGCGTGTGTCAGCTGGACGCCCTTGGGGCGGCCAGTGGTGCCGGAGGTGTAGATCAACGTTGCCGGCGATGCGGCCGTGACCTGGTGACGACGGGTTTCGAGTTCTTCGTCGGTGATTGCGGCGCCGCGACTCGTCAGGTCTTCGAGAGCGCCCGATTCGACGACGAGGACCTCACGAAGCGCCGCGGCGGCTTCGGTGACGTCCTTGATGTTTTTGGCGTGATCGGCAGTCTCGACGATCAGCAGAGACGTAGCCGAATCCTCGAGGATCCACTGCGCCTGATCGGGGGAAGAGGTTTCGTAAATGGCGACGGTGCAGCCGCCGGCTGTCCAGATCGCGTAGTCGGTGACAACCCACTCGTAGCGTGTTGCCGAGAGGATAGCGACGCGGTCGCCGAGCTCGACTCCGGACGCGATCAGCCCCTTCGCTACGGCTGAGACCTGCTTGGCGAATTCGGCTGCTGTGACATCGACCCACGCGCCGTTGACGAGTCGCTGGAACGGCACGAATGTGGGGTCTTCGCTGGCGTGCCGGAACACCGAATCCGCCATTGACGCGTTCTCCGGAATTGTGAACGTCTGTGGAACTGAAAACTCACGCACTTTGACCCCTCCAGTGACTACCGATAACTTCGATGTGCATTGCATCACATTAGTCGTTATTTTGCACTGTCGTTACTATTCGGTAGATCCAGTTGGGCCCCGACCAGGGAATTAGTGTTACTCGATGTTGCGGGTTACTTATGCCGCGCGCTCCAACGACCGCCCGTGGATCGACAGCCAGCGCCTGATTGCGTAGTCCAATCTGTCTGAATCCACTCCCAGTTGCTCCGCGGTTGCTGCCAGTATCTCGGCCGCGTCCGTCAGAGGTTCCGTCGTGCCGAGTGTTGTGCTGATGAACGTGTCGGCGGCGGTGCCGAGATCGGTGTGGGGAATGCCCGCCAGCATCAGCAGATGTGCCCAGGTGACTTCCGCGTCGTCGCCGCACGCTTCGGTCCACGCTTGCCGGACGGCGTCGAGTGAGTGATCGGAATCAGCGGCGGCGAGAAGATCTTCGACAGAGTTGATGTGCAGGTGATGCAAGCGCTCGGCGACCTGCTGGATGTGTCGTGCCTCGATCGGAACGCCGGTCGCGGTGTATCGACGCTTGTACGAGCCGATCTTGCCGGCCCATTGGTCGGAACTGCCCGCTTCCTCGAAGGTTCGGAGGAGTTCACGTGCGCCGTCGGTCACTGGTAAGGATTCACGAGCTTGCCGGTAGGCGAGGTACCGGTCGACGACGGCAACTTCGCTGTGGCCGCAACTGGACTGCACGGACTCGATGATGCACAGGGCCAGGCTCGCGCGGTAGGCGTCGGAAGCCACCCATGCAGAGGGGTCGCCCAATCGGTCGCGGCATGCTGCTGCGACTACGTCGACGGTATCGGTCGAGATGCTCACGATGTCCTCCAGAAAACTTCGCTATGCCTGTGTCGTTTCTGCTCCACACGGGCTATCGGCACCGAGGCGCAAAATGTTGCACACATCACACAAGTTTTCTGAAATGTCGAGAAGTTTCATCCTTCGAGCAGGTCAACGACCTCGGAGTCGGTCAGCTGATGGAAGTCGTCGAAGGCCGCGCCGACCCCACCGAGTATCGCCGGAACGAAGGGACATATGACGCGGTCGGCCGAATCGGCAAGCAGGCGGATCGATTCCGGTGATGCGACGGGGACGGCAACGATCACTCCCGTTGCACCCTGCGCCCGGGCACATGCCGACGCCACAGCGGCACTCGCTCCCGTCGCCATTCCGTCGTCGACGATGACGGCCGTTCGCCCGCTGAGCGGAACTGCCGGGCGGCCGGCCCGGAGGAGGTGTGCCCGACGCTCGAGTTCTGCTCGCTCGGACTCTTCGACCCGCGCCAGCGCTTGCGGTGATACCCGCTCGGCGGCAATCACTTCGTGGTTGAGTACGCGGGTGTCACCTTCGCCGATGGCACCGAGAGCCAGTTCGGGATTTCGGGGGGCGCCGAGTTTGCGTACTACGAGGATGTCGAGCGGTGCATCCAGCGCCGACGCGACCTCGATCGCGACAGGAACGCCGCCGCGCGGCAGTCCGAGAACGACGGGATCGTGGAGTCGCGCGGCGTCCAGCGACCGGGCGAACATCGCAGCAAGGGCCCGGCCTGCGGCAAATCGGTCTCGGTACTGTGCCATAGCTGTCCTGATTGAGGTGTGACCCCGATACTTCCGACGCTACTCGGTTCTCCCGTCACCGTTCGGTAACTGTGAACCGACGCAGTGAGAGGGCGGGATTCTTTTCGCGTACCTCGTCGATTCGCCTGCGGCTGACCTGCGCGGTCGCCACACCCACCTGCTCGCCGAGAGAGCACAGCACCACACCCATGGGGTCGACGATCATGCTGGCACCGGCGCCGCCGCGGGCGCTTTGATCCGCTGCGGCGATGTACATGGTGTTCTCGATCGCGCGCGCCCGGATCAGCGTGGTCCAGTGGTCTTCCTTCAACGGCCCGGGTACCCACTGCGCCGGTAGGAGCAGGACGTCAGCGCCGGCGTCGACGATCCTGCGGGTGACTTCGGGGAACCGGAGGTCGTAGCAGGTCTGGAGACCGAATGTGAAGCCGTCGCACTGAAAGGTCTGTGGGTCCTCGATCTCGCCAGGCGCGATCACTGCCGATTCGAGGTAGCCGAACGCGTCGTAGAGGTGAAGCTTGCGATACGTGGCAACCAATTCGCCGCGCGGGTCCATTGCGACAAGCGTGTTGGAGATCCTGCTCACGTTGGGCAGACGTTCGTTCATTCCGGCGACGACGAAGATCCCGAACTCCGCGGCAATGGCGGACAGCCCGGTTCCGAAGTCACCGCCGAGGTCCTCGGCGGACTCGATCAGGCGCTCGTCACTGCGCGGCGGCGTGAACATCGAGTACTCGGGAGCGACCAGCACTTTTGCACCCTGACCAGCACCATCGGACGCCAGAGTGCGCAGTGACTTCAGGTTCGCCTCCTTGTTCATGTCGGGGGCGAACTGGGCAACGGCAACGACGGTCCGAGAGGGGCTGTTGGCGGCGTCTTCAGTCATGCTTCTTACGCTAGGCGAAACGCCCGGTGAACGCGGATGCACCGGAATAGTTCAGCAGGTCGGTTCTCGTGTCTATACTCCTTCGGCTAAACTGCTGGTCAAATGAGTGATATTGAGCGTGACCCCGAACCCCCAACATTTGCCGACCTCGACATCGATGATCGGGTACTGAAGGCACTGTCTGACGTGGGCTACGAGTCGCCCTCGCCGATCCAGGCTGCCACCATTCCGCCGCTGCTCGAAGGCAAGGACGTCGTCGGACTTGCCCAGACCGGTACCGGTAAGACCGCGGCCTTCGCGGTTCCCGTCCTGTCGCGGATCGACACGTCGATCAAGCAGACGCAGGCACTGGTGCTGGCTCCGACACGTGAGCTCGCGTTGCAGGTTGCCGAGGCATTCGGCAAGTACTCCGCGCACATCCCCGGCCTCAACGTCCTGCCGATCTACGGCGGCCAGAGCTACGGTGTCCAGCTGTCCGGCCTGCGGCGCGGCGCGCACGTTGTGGTCGGTACGCCCGGTCGTGTCATCGACCACCTCGAAAAGGGCACTCTGGACCTGACCAACCTCAAGTACCTCGTTCTCGACGAGGCCGACGAGATGCTCAAGATGGGTTTCCAGGAGGACGTCGAGCGCATCCTCCGCGACACCCCCAGCGAGAAGCAGGTTGCCCTGTTCTCCGCGACGATGCCCGGTTCCATCCGCCGCATCTCGAAGCAGTACCTGAACAACCCGGTCGAGATCACGGTCAAGTCCAAGACCTCGACGGCGTCGAACATCACGCAGCGCTACATCCAGGTCGCGCACCAGCGCAAGCTCGACGCGTTGACCCGTGTCCTCGAGGTCGAGGCCTTCGAGGCGATGATCATCTTCGTCCGCACCAAGCAGGCCACCGAAGAGCTGGCAGAAAAGCTGCGCGCTCGCGGGCACTCCGCTGCCGCCATCAACGGTGACATCGTGCAGACGCAGCGTGAGCGGACCATCGGTCAGCTCAAGAACGGTGCACTCGACATCCTCGTGGCCACCGACGTCGCTGCGCGTGGTCTGGACGTCGACCGCATCTCGCATGTCGTGAACTACGACATCCCGCACGACACCGAGTCATACGTCCACCGCATCGGCCGTACGGGTCGCGCCGGACGCCAGGGTGACGCGCTGCTGTTCGTCGCTCCGCGTGAGCGTCATCTGCTCAAGTCCATCGAAAAGGCAACCCGCCAGCCGCTGGCCGAGATGCAGTTGCCCAGCGTCGACGACGTGAACGCGCAGCGTGTTTCCAAGTTCGGTGACTCCATCACCGAGAGCCTGGCATCCGAGAACCTGGCGCTGTTCCGCAAGATGATCGAGGACTACGACCAGGAACACGATGTTCCGCTCATCGACATCGCTGCCGCCTTGGCAGTGCAGTCGCGTGACGGCGACGCCTTCCTGCTCGCTCCCGAGCCGCCGGCACCGCCGCGTCGTGAACGTGAGCCGCGCGAACCGCGTCCGCCGCGCCGATTCGACGACGGTCCGGCTCCGCGTTCGCGTGGACCCGAGGGCCAGGAGTTGGCGGCGTACCGCATCGCGGTCGGTAAGCGTCATCGCGTAGTGCCGGGTGCCATCGTCGGTGCCATCGCCAACGAGGGCGGCTTGCGTCGCAGCGACTTCGGACACATCAGCATTCGTCCCGATCACTCCATCGTGGAGTTGCCGGCAGATCTGTCCAACGAGACCCTCGAGGCTCTGCGACGGACGCGTATCTCCGGCGTCCTGATCCAGTTGCAGCCTGACTTCGGCCCGCCGCAGGGACGCCCGAGCGGCCGCGGTGGTCGTGACGACCGTGGTGGACGCGACAGTCGTGGTGGCGGACGCGATCGCTACGACAGCTGATCTTCTTCTCGAAAACTAACAGGCGCTGCTTCCCGTTCAAGGGGAGCAGCGCCTGTTTTTTGTAGCCTGTTTCTGTATCAGAGGGTGCTGGGCTCGAGATCGTGGGAATCTTTACTGCCGGTGTTGAATTGGGTTCGGTACAGCTCGGCGTACCGACCGCTGTGAGCGAGCAGTTCGGTGTGCGTTCCGCGCTCGATGATGCGGCCCGCTTCGACGACCAGGATGAGATCGGCCGCGCGAATGGTGGACAGGCGGTGCGCGATCACGACTGCTGTCCGGCCGGCAAGAGCTTCACCGAGTGCTTCCTGAACCGCAGCTTCGGACGTCGAATCCAGATGGGCGGTGGCTTCGTCGAGGATGACAACACGAGGTTGGGCGAGCAACAACCGCGCAATGGTGAGGCGTTGACGCTCACCGCCTGATAGTCGATAGCCACGTTCGCCGACAACGGTGTCGAGTCCTTCCGGCAGTGACGCGACCAGAGCGGTGAGGCGAGCACGCTCGAGGACCTCGCGGAGTTCGGTCTCGGACGCACCCGGTCGTGCGAGTAGCAGATTGGACCGGAGACTCTCGTGGAACAGGTGCCCGTCCTGGGTGACCATACCGACGGTTTCGCGGATGGAGTCGGCGCTGAGGTCGCGGACGTCGACGCCGGCAAGTTCGACGGAACCCGAATCCGCGTCGTAGAGGCGCGGAATCATTTGGGCGATGGTGGATTTACCGGCGCCGGATGTTCCGACGAGCGCAACCATCTGGCCGGCTTCGGTGCGAAATGACAGGTCATGGAGCACGTTCTCGCCGCCGCGACTGTCGAGGATCGCCACTTCCTCGAGCGATGCGAGGGATACTTTGTCCGCCGACGGATACGCGAACTTCACGTTCTTGAACTCGACGGACACGGGCCCGTCCGGTACAGCGACGGCGTTGGGCTTCTCGGTGATCAACGGCGCGAGATCGAGTATTTCGAAGACTCGCTCGAAACTGACGAGGGCGCTCATGACGTCCATTCGGGCGCTCGCGAGAGCCGTCAGCGGGGAGTACAGCCGAGTCAGCAGCAACGCCATCGAGACAACGGCACCGGCGTCCAACTGCCCGCGCAAGGCGTAGTAGCCGCCGAGGCCGTAGACGAGGGCTAGAGCCAAGGCTGAGACGAGCGTCAGGGCCGTGACGAAAACGGACTGAAGCATGGCCGTCCGCACGCCGATGTTGCGCACGCGTCGGGCACGCACCGCGAACTCGACCGACTCTTGTGTCGGGCGTCCGAACAGTTTGACCAGCGTTGCGCCCGGCGCCGAGAAACGCTCGGTCATCTGGGTGCTCATCACCGAATTATGGTTGGCGGCTTCACGATTGAGAGCCGCCAGCCGGGCACCCATGCGCCTGGCCGGAATCACGAAGATCGGCAGGAGCAGTAGTGCGAGGACGGTGATCTGCCAGGAGATGCCGAGCATGACGATCAGCGTGATCACCAGCGTGACCAGATTGCTGACCACTCCGGACAGGGTGTCACTGAACGCGCGTTGGGCGCCGATGACGTCGTTGTTGAGGCGGCTGACCAAAGCTCCCGTGCGCGTGCGGGTGAAGAACGCGATAGGCATTTTCTGGACGTGGTCGAACACCGTGGTCCGCAGGAGCAAGATCAGGTCTTCGCCGATACTCGCGGAGAGCCAGCGCGTCAGCAGTCCGAGTGCGGCTTCGAGAATCGCCACAATCGCAATCAACACCGCCAGGATGACCACAACCTTGACGGCGTCGCCGCCGACTATCGCGTTGACCACCCGGCCTGCCAGGACCGGTGTTGCGACGGCGAGTGCCGCCGTCACCACGCTCAGAAGGAGGTACCAGCTGAGGTTGCGTTTCTGCGGAATCGCGAACGTCGCGATTCTTTTCAGCGTCGCCTTCGAAAAAGGCCGCTTGTCGTCTTGCGCGTGCATCGCGTTGTACATCGCGTTCCACGCGGTGACTTCCATACTCATGTGTCAGGCCCTTCGGTCGCCGGCCACGAAGATTACGCGGCCGGTACGACACGAAGGTAAAACCTCGAGTGTGCTTGAGGTCAAGCCCACTACTTGGCTACGTCTACCACCACACGCGTGGGGTTCGTCAGCAGCGTCACCGAGAATGGCTGATTTTCCGTTACGCCGATGAACGACTGTGTGACACCTTCGAAGACCGACGACCCGTTGACTTCGGTGACAACTCCACCAGCGATTCCGGGGACGGGGTTCGGGCCGGAGTACTGTTCCACGCCGCTGTCGAACGGGTAGGCGGAACCGTCGATCAGCACCTGGATTATTGCGCCGCCGGCAATCTCCATGGGCTTGCCGCTGCCTTCCTGAACAGCCGCGTCGACGTACTTGACGCGCCATCCGGGGGTTCCGGTTCCACCCATCTCGTACACGACGCGGTCGAAGTTCTCGTGCGAGCCGATCCGGACGTCGGTGACGGTCAGCTTCGATTCTGCGACGGCTGCGGCGGTTTTGTCCGAGCTGTCGGTTGGCGCGGGTTCTGCGGCTGCGGCGCTCGTGGTCGCGGAGACCGAGGTGGTGACGGCGGTCGGTGTGGTCTCTGCGGTCTGTGAGCACGCGGTCAGGCCGGCCCCCACGATGATGGCAGCGATGGCGGCAACTGATTTAGTCCGGTTCGTTGTCATGGTTCGATCGTAGGACTCTCGGTCAGTGGCTCTGCGACGGCGTGCGCGGAGTTACCTAACCGATATCGCCGTCGACGTAGAGCCAGCGGCCATCGATTCGAGCAAATCTGCTGCGCTCGTGGAGGTTTCCGCGTTCGGTCCCGTAGGAGTAGTGGGCGCGGAATTCGACTGTGCCGTCGGAATCGAACAGGCTTCCGCGCTCGGTGGAAAGAATCTCGAGCCCGGTCCAACGCTGGTGCGGGTCCAGATCCAATGTGGCGGGACGGTGATCGGGATGCCAGGTCAGTTTCAGATAGTCGGTGTCCATGAGGGCAAATGCCGTGTACCTCGAGCGCATGAGAGTTTCAGCGGTCGGTGCGGACGCACCACCCTCGAGATATTTGCCGCAGCAGTCGGCGACGGAATTGCCGGTGCCACACGGGCAGAGTTGGGCGGTAATGGGGCGGCGTGAGGTCACCACCCCATTACAGCACGCGAGCTCAGACCAGCTTGCTTTCGTGGTTGTCCCAGTACGGCTTACGAAGATCTCGTTTGAGGATCTTGCCCGTCGGATTCCTCGGGAGTATCTCGACAATATCGATACTGGTGGGGCACTTGAACTTTGCGAGACGCCCCTGGGTGTACGTGATCAGTTCGGCTTCGGCGATCTGGGTGTCGGCATGCAGGACGACCACGGCTTTGACGGTTTCGCCCCACCGGTTGTCCGGTACGCCGATTACGGCGACTTCGGCGACGGCGGGGTGCTCGACGAGGACTCGTTCGATTTCGGGTGAGTAGACGTTCTCTCCGCCGGTGATGATCATGTCTTTGAGGCGATCTTCGATGAAGACAAATCCCTCGGAATCGGCGCGGCCCATGTCGCCGCTGCGCAGCCAACCGTCCGTTGTGATTGTTTCGGCAGTGGCTTCGGGCTTGTTGAGATATCCCGGCGTGCATTGCTCCGATCGCCACCAGAGTTCTCCGACGGTTCCGGCGGGGGTGTCCTCGAGAGTGACGGGATCGACGATGCGCATCTCGACCCCCGGAATGGCAGTGCCCGCCGATGCCATGCGTTCGACTTGCGATTCGTCGCGGTGGACGTCAGGCATGAGAGCGGTGACAACACCGGCCATTTCGGTCATGCCGTAGACCTGGACGAACTCGGTGTCCGGCCAGGCCGCCAGCGCTCCTCGCAGCAAAGGCAGAGGCATAGGGGCTGCGCCGTAGGTGATGCGTTTGAAGGCGCGGAAGGCGGCGACGGCCTGATCGCCTGCTGCCAGGACACCGGCGATGACGGGTGGCACCAGGAATGCGATGTTTGCCCCTGCGGCGAGGCCGGCGAAGATCGACGGTCCGTCAGCTTCGCGGGTGAAATAACAGCGTCCGCCTGCGTGAATTGCCATGATGGCGTAGCAGGTTCCTCCGACGTGGAACATCGGCATGGCGACCAGGAATATGTCGTCATCGTGTTTCGGTAGGAGTTCGAGGACATTGTTGCTGTGCGCGAACAGGTTTCGGTGAGTGAGTTGAACTCCCTTGGGGCGTCCGGTCGTTCCGGAGCTGTAGAGGATCAGGGCTGTGCTGTCGGCGGTGACTACGGGACGAGCTGCCAACGGCGGGGCTTCGTCGAGCCACGGTTCGAATTCATCGTTCTCGCTACCGACGGCGATGATCAGTTCGACGGCGGTGAGGCGATCGCGCATGGCAACGACCTGAGGGAGGAGTTCGTTACCGACAAATAGGATGCGTGCCCCGCAGTCGCCAAGGATGTAGTCGAGTTCCTCGCCGGCGAGCCGCCAGTTCGGAATGGCATTTGCGGCCCCGAGTAGTGAAGCGGCATAAGTGATTTCGAGACAGGAGAGATGGTTCTTGTCCAGGAAGGCGACGGTGTCTCCCGGTCCGATCCCGGATTCGGCGAGTGCGCCCGCGATGCGCAGGATGCGACCGTGCCACTGGGCCCACGTATAGGTGGTTTCCTGGAACGTCACGGCCGGTTCTTCGGGTTTGACGCTCGCCCAGTGTTCGAGTTGATCGAAGATGATTGCAGTGGCGGCGTCGGACATCGGACCACCTTTCTCGAGTGATGTGTGTCACAAGGCTAGTGGGCGGTTGGCGTCCGCATGTGTGTTTTCCGTTGACAACTCAGGGGAGTCCCTGTGGAAATCAGGGTGGTCCCTGATAGCGGTGGCGCCGAGTAGACGACAGGATGGAGCAGTGCCAGTTGGCGCCCGCGTGCTGTGGGGTGCTCGATCCACCGAAGAAGTTCCATCGAAGAAGTTCCACCGACGAAGACCCACCGAAGTGAAGACGAAAGGCGATCATGAGTTCGCACGCCCAAGATGTCGCGGCCCGCGCTGTCGGCCTGTCCAAGACGTACGGCACCGGGGATACCCAGGTGCATGCACTCAGCGCTGTATCCGCCGATTTTGCTCGGGGTGAGTTCACGGCGATCATGGGCCCGTCGGGTTCGGGGAAGTCGACGCTGATGCATTGCCTGGCCGGTCTGGATTCGGCGAGTTCCGGTTCGGTGCTCATCGGTGACACCGAATTGACCGGACTGTCGGACAAACAGATGACGGCGCTACGACGCGACCGCATCGGATTCGTTTTTCAGGCGTTCAATCTGGTGCCGACGCTGACGGCACTCGAGAACATCACGTTGCCGCTCGATATCGCGGGGCGCAAGGCCGATCCGGCGTGGTTGGACAATGTACTGACGAAGCTCGGTTTGAAGGACCGCCTGGATCACCGGCCGGGTGAGTTGTCGGGTGGGCAGCAACAGCGTGTTGCGTGTGCGCGGGCTCTGGCCGGTCAGCCCGAGATCATTTTCGGTGATGAGCCAACGGGCAATCTCGATTCGCGTTCCTCCGGTGAGGTTCTGTCGATTCTGCGGTCCGCGGTGGACGAGTTCGGTCAGACCGTGGTGATCGTGACGCATGATCCGCGTGCTGCTGCGTATGCGGATCGCGTCGTATTTCTGGCGGACGGCAAGATCGTCGACGAACTGCGTGAGCCGACGGCCGATTCCGTTCTGGATCGGATGAAGCGTCTGGATGCTCCGCAGGTTCCGGTCAACGTAGAAGCCGGAGCTTGACGATATGGCTTCGATAACCAATTCGCCGATGCGCAAGGTGTCGTTGCGTAACCTGGCGGCGCACAAGGTGCGGTTGGCGCTCACCGTGTTGTCGGTGGTGCTTGGTACGGCGTTTGTCGCCGGGTCGTTTGTGTTCACGGATACGTTGCAGAAGACGTTCGACTCGATTTTCGAGAACACCGCTCAGGGCGTCGACGTCCGGGTGTCGATGCCGGATCGCAACACCAGTGGCGTTCCGATCGAGGATGTCGACAAGCTGGCAGCCATCGACGGAGTTCGTGCCGTGGCACCTGCCGTGAGTGGACAGATCGTTCTGATCAACGCAGACGGTGGTGCCGTGCAAACAGGTGGCGCTCCGAGTATCGGTACGTCGTACCTGCCGGCAGAGCGGGCGATCACACCGCCCGATCCGTACTCGGAAGGTGGCCCACCTGAGGCTGCCGGAGATATCGCATTGAATGCGAGTGCGATGGAGAAAGCGGGTTTGTCGGTCGGTGACCAGGCTCGGATACTGGTGCCGGCAAGAGGAATCGTCGATGTCACGGTGACAGGTATCTACGAGGGGTCCGGTAGTGACACCGGAGGTTTCATCGGAGCGTTGTTCACCGACGAGCAGGCACGCAGCCTGTTCACGGACGGTAAGCATGTCGACTACATCGACGTAGCCGGTACCGGTCTGTCGCAGACCGAGATGCAGCAACGGGTGGAGCAGGTCTTCCCGGACTTGCAGGTGCAGACCGGAGACGAGGTCCGTGAGGAGACCAAGGCCGAGGTCGATACCGCGCTCAGCTTCATCAACTACTTCCTGCTGGCGTTCGGCGCTATTGCTCTCTTGGTCGGCACGTTCATCATCTACAACACCTTCTCGATGATCGTGGCGCAGCGGCTGCGTGAATTGGCACTGTTGCGTGCCGTGGGTGCGAGCCGGGCTCAGGTCGGCCGATCCGTCGTCACCGAAGCGCTGATCGTCGGATTGATCGGCAGCGTCATCGGATTGCTGGCCGGTATCGGACTGGCCTACGGTTTGCGCGGGTTGCTCAATGCCTTCGACGTCGGATTGCCGGAGGGCTCGCTGCAGGTCAGCCCACGGACGGTTGTTGTCGCGTTGGTTGTCGGCGTTGTCGTGACGACGCTCAGTGCCTATGCGCCTGCGCGGCGGGCGTCCAAGGTTCCGCCGGTTGCCGCGATGCGCGAGGAGTTCGCTTCTACCGGTGACTCGCTCCGTGTCCGGACGCTGATCGGCGCAATTCTCGGTGTTCTCGGCGTCGTCCTGGTGGTTGTCGGTTCGAGGGGCACCGGTCAGGGTGCGGCGCTGACCGTCGGCGGCGGAGCCTTTGCGCTGATCATCGCAGTTCTGCTCGGTTCTCCTGCGCTGTCGCAGCCCATCGTGGGTGCGCTCGGTGTTGTCTTCGCGAAACCGTTCGGCTCGGTGGGCCGTCTGGCGCGTACCAATGCGGTCCGCAATCCTCGTCGTACCGCGGCCACGGCCTTTGCCCTGACCTTGGGCTTGATGCTGGTGACGGTCATCGGCGTGTTCGGTTCTTCGGCCAAGGCGAGTATCAATGCACTGATCGACGTTGGCGTGACCGCGGATTACATCCTGACGGGTCCCAACGCGGTGGGCGTGCCGCGAGGCGCAGCCGATGCAGTGCGCGCGCTCCCGGATGTGCAGAGTGCAACGTCGCTGCACGGGGTTCGGGCGACCGTGAACGGACAGGACGAGCAGGGCGCGTCGTTGGACGGTCCGATCGACGGGGTGCTCGACTACAACATCGTCGACGGAACTGCCGACCTGTCCGGAAACAACATGATGGTCTCGCAGACCACGTCGACCGACAACGGGTGGACAGTCGGATCGACGCAGACGTTGGTCGGCGCGGACGGGACCCAGTACCCGGTTGTTGTTGCGGGAGTGTTCGAGGACAACCAGCTGATCGGTTCGTGGATCGTCTCGGACGAGGCGTATCAGGCCTTGATGCCGGTAACCAGCCTGCCTGATTTTGCGGTTCTGGTGAAAGCGAAGCCGGGTGCCGATGTGACGGCCTTGCGCGGCGAACTCGAGCAGGCCACGGAAAAGTACGTGGTTGTCCAGGTTCAGGATCGTGAGGAGTTCAAGGGAACCCAAGGGCAGCAGATCAATACGTTGCTTGCGATTTTGTACGGACTCCTGGCGCTGGCGGTGGTGATCGCGATTCTGGGCATCATCAACACCTTGGCTCTTTCGGTTGTGGAACGCCGTCGAGAGATCGGCATGCTGCGGGCGGTCGGTATGCAGCGGGCTCAGATGCGGCGCACGATCTACCTCGAATCCGTTCTCATCGCGGTCTACGGTGCGGCCGTCGGTGTGGTGCTCGGCATCGGATTCGGTTGGGGATTCGTCAGCACGCTCCGGGACCAGGGCCTGGGCGAGATCACGATTCCGTGGGGTCAGGTTGCGTTGATGCTGGTCGGTTCCGGCATCGTCGGTGTGCTCGCGGCACTGTGGCCGGCCAATCGAGCGGCCAAGACGAAGCCGCTGGAGGCGATTGCGGACCTCTAGGCGGCGGAGCCGCACGTGCGCACTTTTGGCTGTTCACGCTGCCAAAAGTGCGCACGGGTAGCGTTGCTACCCATGATTACTCTTCAAGAAGTCGGCGATCGTGAATCCTGGCGCTGCTGGCTGTGTGACGAGCCCGTCGACCCCGATATGTCGGTGAACGATCCGCGTGGCCCGAGTGTCGACAGCATCAACACCGCCAAGAAGGGCGGCAAGTCCAAGGGCGGTATGGAGCGACTCGCACACCGCGCGTGCAACACCAAGAAGGGTGCTGTCAAACCTGTTGTGGCGTGGCCGGATCGGTTGTTCGTGGTTGATCCCGCGCCGATCATCGGTGTTGTGGAGCAACTCGAACGTAAAGGTGGCCGGGTCGCGGTTGCACGTTGCCCCGGCAAGGACGACGCCCAGGACGCGTCGGAGTGGTTGCTCGATCGGCTCTCGCGATTGGCCCCGGATCTGAACGTCGAAACGAGCATCGACCCAGCTGGTGGTGGGTTCCTTTTGGTTTTGAAAACCGTGTAGTCGGATTCGGTCCGCCTTTTCTCCGGGTGTCCTAGCCTTGTCGTGAGCGATCGGGGTACGGTCGAGTCGAACATGAATCCGGTTTCGAGTGCGAAGGAATCACGATGAATCTGGCGTTGACCGACGAGGAACTGGCGTTCCGGGACGAAATGCGGACTTTCTTCCGCACACAGATTCCTGAATCGACCAGGAACGCGTACGCACACGGGGAAGAGCTGGGGCGCGACCGGATGGTCGAGTCGCAGCAAATCCTCAACGCCCACGGCCTGGCCGTGCCGCACTGGCCGGTCGAGTGGGGCGGAAAGGATTGGACTCCGGTTCAGCACAACATCTGGCTCGACGAGCTGCAGTTGGCGTCTGTTCCGGAGCCACTTGCGTTCAACGCGAACATGGTCGGACCGGTCATCGCGGCTTTCGGTTCGCAGGAACAGAAAGAGAAGTTCCTCCCCGCGACGGCCAACCTCGATATCTGGTGGTGCCAAGGATTTTCGGAGCCAGAGGCAGGTTCCGATCTCGCGTCGCTCAAGACTCGCGCTGTCCGTGACGGTAACGACTGGGTGATCAACGGCCAGAAAACCTGGACCACGCTCGGTCAGCACGCAGACTGGATCTTCTGCCTCGTTCGCACCAATCCCGATGCGCCCAAGCGGCAAGCGGGAATCTCGTTCATCCTGGTCGATCTGAAGACGCCGGGTGTGACGGTCCGTCCGATCAAACTGATCGACGGTGGCTACGAGGTCAACGAGGTCTTTTTCGAGGACGTCCGCGTTCCGGGCGAGAATCTGGTCGGCGAGGAGAATCAGGGCTGGGGCTACGCCAAGTTCCTGCTCGGCAACGAGCGCACCGGCGTCACCCGCGTCGGTTTCTCCAAAGTTCGTGTGGCTCAGGCAAAAGCGCGTGCAGCCGAAGTCAAGGTCGGGAACGGGACGCTTCTCGAAGACCCATTGTTCGCCGCGCGCCTGGCCGAGCTCGAAAACGAGTTGCTTGCGCTGGAGCTCACCCAACTGCGTGTTGTCGCAGGGTCCGCGGACGGTAAGCCGAACCCGGCTTCCTCCTTGCTGAAGTTGCGTGGCTCCGAATTGCAGCAGGCCAGCACCGAGTTGCTGATGGACGTTGCCGGCCCCGATTCGCTGCCGTTCGACGCTGGCACCGACATCGCGTCGGCGGGCTGGGCACAGCACTCGGCCCCGGCTTACCTGAACTACCGCAAGGTATCCATCTACAGCGGATCGAGCGAAGTGCAGCGCAGCATCATCGCCTCCTCGATCCTCGGATTGTGAGGCGTGGCATGGACTTCGAACTCAATGACGAACAGAAGCTTCTTCGTGACACCACCAAGGATCTTCTCGCACGTAGCTACGACGCGGAAAAACGAAATGCCACTACCGACGCAGAGCCTGGGTGGAGTCCGCAGGTGTGGAAGCAGTTGGCGGAGGTCGGACTACTTGGTCTGACGTTCTCGGAGGGCGACGGCGGAATGGACGCGGGTCCCGTCGAGATCGGTGCCGTCATGACCGAGATCGGTCGCAGACTTGCGCCCGAGCCGGTTCTGGACGCAGTCGTGACGCCGGGTGGACTGATCTCCGAAGGCGGCAGCGCCGAGCAGCGATCGTCCATCCTTCCTGGAGTCGCCGAAGGTGTCACGTTCCTGGCGTTTGCCGATCAGGAACCTGGAATTCGTTGGCCTGCAACGCAGCGCGCGACGACGGCAACGCCGGCAGGTGACGGCTGGAGCATCACCGGCATCAAGAATCCGGTCGGCCACGGTGGGACTGCGGACATCCTGGTTGTGAGCGCGAGCTTGCCGAGCGGCGGAGTGGGCCTGTTCCTGGTCAAGAGTGACGCATCGGGTCTGGTGCGCAAGTCGTACGCAACTCACGACGGTTTGCGTGGTGCGCAGGTCGAGTTCACCGATACTCCCGCCGAGGCGCTCGGTGAGGGCGGCGACGCTTCGGCTCTGATCCAGGCCGCTCAGATCCGTGAGCAGGCCGCCTTGTGTGCCGAGGCTGTCGGGGCGATGGAAGAGGCACTGCGCCTGACCACCGAATACCTCAAGACCCGCAAGCAGTTCGGGGTTCCGCTGGCCAAGTTCCAGACGCTGACGCATCGCGCAGCAGACCTGTACGTGTCACTCGAGTTGGCGCGCAGCATGAGTTTGTACGCGACTATGTCGCTGGCCGACGGTGTGGTCGATCCGGTCATCGCGTCTCGGGTCAAGTTGCAGATCGGGCGATCGGCGCGGCTGATCGGTCAGGAAGCAATTCAGATGCACGGCGGCATCGGTATGACGGCGGAGTATCCGGTGGGTCATTACGTGAGCAGGCTTGTTGCCATCGAGCACACGCTCGGCAGCACCGAGGATCATTTGCGTGTGTTGGCCGCGGGCGTTGCCGACCATGAAATGGTCAGTGCAGTCTGATCTTTCACGAGAGCTGATCGGGGTCGCATTCCGCAGTCGCGGGGTGCGGCCCCGATTGTTGTCAGTGTCCGCCCCGCAGTACCTCCAACCGGAGTCGCCGGGCTTCGATGTGTTCGGCGGTCTCGGTGAACGCCCGTTGCCAGTCGGTGGACGCAGTGCGCTCGGCCGCATCCAGTAGGAGTGTACCGGCGTCGAGGGGGAACCTGGCTTGCGCGCTTCGCAGCGTCGAGTAATGGCTGTGGCGAGAGTGGATGCCCAGTTCTTCGCCGGAGGCAGTGTGTTTGGCGGCTTCGCATTCGAGGGCGCTGACAAGTTTGTGGGCAATCGCCAGAGGCCAGGGGCGGTCGATGCCGTCCAACAGGGCACTGCCGTCGACGCCGAGAAGGTAGCTGTCGGCATGGCCGGCAAGGATGTACGCGATCCGTTCGCGGGGATGTGCAATTGCGACGACGCGGCGGTCGGTGTTTCGGCCGTCCCGCTCGAGTAAAGCCGATGCCCAGGCCGGGTTCTTCTGCAGAACTGTTGCGGCGGTCCACGATTCGGTCATCACTTCGTGCCATTGTTTCTCGATGGGAATGCGAAGAACGTCGTGTGGTGAACCGATCATCGCTTCCCATAATGCCAAGGGAGTAGCCGTGACCACTTGCCGCAGCCACCATTTGCCGATTCCCTTGTACTGGGCCCCGACATCTTCGATACCGTCGCGTGGGGCTTTGTCGTCGAGTGAACCGGGCAGCCGAATGACGAGGCGAGGCCGTAGGGGTTTGGTCTCGAGCCGCACCCAGGTGCGAGCCCGGGTAGCCATACGTTCGGCAAACGGGGACTCGGGAAGTTGGCGGAGCAGTTGGATCGAACGCTCACGGACCGGCGGCGACAGATCGTCGAGTCCGCGTTCGAGAGTGTCGTAGTCGTGCTCGCCCAGGCCGACGCTCAACCGGCTCAGGAACTCACGCCGTAAATCTGCGGGTTCGTTGTCCCACGCGATGTCGAGTTCTTCCGTTGCGAGTGCGGGGTCAACTGTTCGGATGTAGTCGAACCAGGCAAGGCGGTCGTCCGGGTCGGGTGAGAGCCACAGTTCGTCGCGACGTGACCCGACCCGACGCAATTGCGCCCAAGCAGGATTGTGGTCTGCAAGATACTGTCCGCGCGGGCCGGCGAGCCGAAGGAGTGCCTCGCGATGTTCGAGGTGGGTGCGCGCCGCTTCCATGAGCGCGGGAACAGTTGGTGCGGGGGCAACGTATCGGTAGGTTTCGGCAACCTCGAACCACTCGGGTAATGACGGTGACCGTGTCTCGAGCAGTGACGTCATGTGCGTGATCGCCGACGCGGGGAGCGTCGGACGCTCTGCCGTTCTGTCGGTTCGCAGCGAGATCACTTGCCTACGGTAAGGCAGGGGTGTGTCGACTTTCACTCGGGGTATCGGCGCGGATGTCGAGATTCTGGGAGAGTGGACAGCGGCACCTGGGAGGCTTGACATGGCAGAAATTCACGGCGTCACGGTGGGTGATGGAACCAGTGGGGCGGAAGTTAACAGTGGTGCAGATGTGTCGGTTGCCGAACGTCGTGCCCTGATTTCCAGCCATGTTCGAACCTGGTGTGAAGCAGGAATCGTCGAATCGAATCGCCCTGAGTTGTCCACCGAAGTCGCGCTGTTGTTGGCCGGTGGCTACGTCGACGACGAGACCCGGGCGATCATGGCCGATCGCCGCGCGGTCGGACGGTCGTTCCCGGATATCGGTGGTTGGTCCGAACTGAGGTACCTGACGGACGAGTACACGCGAACATGTCGACGGCTGAGCGCTGCCCGAATCGGTCCGGTGCAGGTTGTTCTGGAACGACGTGTGCAAGCCCTGGAGAAACGCGTCAACACCGCGCGCTCGGCGGTCGTTCGGTCCAATCGCCATTTTGCCAGCAGCGTCCGCGCTATTCGCAAGGATCGGCGTGACGGATTACATCTCGACGTGGAGCAGCGCGAAGCCCTGTTCGTCGGACTCACGCGTACGCCGGTTCCGGCGAAGTCGACTACTGGACTGGGCTCCGTTGCCGGTAGCGGGAGCGCGGCACTCGACAAACTCGCCGGACGGTTGGCAAGTATCGAGGGTTCCGGAGTCCTCGCCGACGCCGGCCGTCGTGTGGCCGAGGTGCTCGACGGCTTGGCGCCACACGACGACGGCGGCCTGGCCGGGAAATATGACGCGCTGCTCTATCTGGCCGGCAACGTGTACGACCGCATCGAGTCATCGAATGCCTGGCATTCCGATCATTTTGTCGTCCAACGCAATCAACTTGACCTTGCCGACGAGATCACCCAGATATCCGTGGATACGGTTGCGTTGCGGTCGATTCTCGCCGAACTCGACGAGGCCGCTGACCTTGCGCGCGACGAGGCAACCCGAGCGTCGATCGACTCGCGAATACGGGCCCTCGGCGCAGTGTGGGATCAGTTGGTCGAGCGAGTTGCGGCATTGGCGCGGATCGGTGACCTGGTCTCCCGGGCCGAAGATCAGCTGAGTTCGCAGCGCGCGGTTGCACATGCCGCGAGCTTGGACAGCCGCATCGACGACCTGCTCGCGCGGTCCGGATCGCGGGAGTTGTCGGCAGCCAACACGCACTATGTCGGGGATCAATTCGACGGTGTCGAGGAGTTGATGTTCGCCCACCGTGCGGCGCTGTACGGCGACATCGCACTTCTGACCTCTGCGAACGAGCGGCCCGCACCTTAGGTGTTGAAGCGAGGGCGCGGTAAGGTCGAGGTAAGTAGCCGGCCGTGAGCCGGATTCGCCGGGCGTTGGACGCGACAATTGTTCGCTGGCGCCTCACCCGCAGGCCGATCTGGCGATACCGGGCGCAACAGCTTCAAGAAAGTCGACCATGGAAGACACCGCAAGTCGTGGCATCAACGCGTTCATTTCCGAAGTAACCCAGCGTGGGGGCCAGGCCGTGCGGTTGACGCATTCGCGCCGCAACCCGGTGCAGGTGACGGGCAATGACGGCAGTACCCGCATCGTCCGGGTTCGGTCCAAGCTCGATGGTGATTGGCAGGCCAGGCGCCAGGACGAGTCGATCGAGAGCGACGACACTCGCTCCGAGTTCTGGGTTTTTGTCGATCTTGCGATTACGCCTCACCAGTTCTTCATGCTGCCGTCGGTGGAGGTGGCGGACGATATCCGGTCCGAGGTCGATCTGTGGATGATGGACACCCCTGGTCGCACCCGGACGGGGCATCACGCGATTGCGCGTGGACGGGTTGCCCACGGTCATGACCGCTGGGACGTTCTGGGCGTCGCTGCGGTCAAGGATCCGAGCATCCAGGTTGCAGCGCCGGTAGCACCGAAGCGCGCGAAGGCTGCGGTTGTCGTCAAGAAGCGTCGTGCGAGCGCCGCCGACGACGAGATCCCGGTGATCGATCTGCGCGTCGAGGTGAGCGCCGATTGCCACGGGTACCGCTGGATCGGTCGATTCGACGAAACGAGCGGTGTACTCGAAATCATGCGTGGCCCCATGGAGGGACGAAGGTTCCCCAACCCGACAGCTGCTGCGAATGCTGTCACCGGACATATTTCCGGAGATATCGAGAGCTACGACGGTTGGGTGTTCTGGACTGTCGACGGCGCCGCGTTGGGTTCGCGGCACCGCCGAAGCGCCTAAGCTCCCGTCACTGCGCCTAAGCTCCCACTGCTGCAGACACTTGTTCGAGCAGGTCGAGCTCATCCGACGTGAGCACCAGATCCGGTGCGTCGAGTAGCGCCGGAAGCTGTTCCACTCGGCTGACGCTGGCAATGGGCGCGGTGATACCGGGCCGGGTCAGCAGCCAGGCCAAAGCGACGGTCGACATTTCACAGGTGTGATTTTCGGCGATCTCGGCAATCGCGTCGACCACCGCCAGGCCTGCGTCGCTGAAGTAACTTGCCGTGATGCGTTCGCGGGGACTTCCGTCGATATCCGCGCGGGTTCGGTACTTTCCGGTGAGGAACCCGGACGCGAGTGCAAAGTAGGGAAAGACGCTGATGTTGTTGTCGGTGGCGATCTTCGCGAGCTCCGGTTCGTACGATTTCCGGTGCACCAGGTTGTAGTGGGGCTGCAGCGCTATGGGTCGCGCGTACCCGTTCTCCTCGGTGATTCGCAACCATTCGCGCACGCGTTCGGGGGTGTAGTTCGAGATTCCGAGGTATCGAACCTTGCCGCTCTCGACCAGTGCGTTGAGCGCTTCGAGAGTTTCCTCGAGCGGTGTACTCGGATCGTCGAAGTGTGCGTAGTACAGATCGATGCGGTCGGCTTGGAGGCGGCGAAGTGACGCGTCCGCTGCCGCGGCGATGGTTTCTGCCTTCAACCCCTTGAAATCGGGGTGGCTGCCGACCTTGGTGGCAACGACTATGTCGTCCCGGAGGCCACGATCGGTGATCCACTTTCCGATGATGGTTTCGGATTCTCCGCCGGAGTTACCCGGAGCGGAGGCGGTGTACGAGTCCGAGGTGTCGATGAAGTTCGCGCCGGATTCGGCAAAGGCGTCGAGTATCTCGAAGGACGTCGCCTCGTCAGCGGTCCACCCGAAGGGGTTGCCGCCCAAGGACAACCGAAAAATGTCGATATCCGAGCTGCCGATTTTCGCCACTGCGCAGAACTCCCGTCGATGCAACGTCGACGCCATTCGCCGACGTTCGAACCGTACCGCGTAGCAGTCCTGTAGGGGGTGTGGCGTCCGGAGAGCGGGTCGAAATCGTTGCTGTTCGTGATTGCCTCTGGCGGTGTGGGGTATGGCCAATTGGTAATGAACCTTGTTCGACGGACTGTGAGAAGGAGAGTCCGATGTCGATGGTCAGTGAAGCGACGCGGGTAGTAACGGGCGCGGCGAGCGTGACCACCAGTGCGGTGGGAGCCGTGGGTGGTGGCGTTGTCGGAGGAGTGAACGGCGGAATCCGGGGCGCCGTCGGTGGCATGCGCAACGGTATGCGAGCGGGTAGCAAGTCGACGCCGACGGCTGTTCTCACGCTCGCGGCGATGGGTGCTGCCGGTTTGGTCGAGTGGCCGATCCTACTGGGCGTGGGCGGCGCGGCCGTCGTGCTACGGCAGTGGGATCGTCCCGACGGTGAGCGGGATCGTCACGGTGAGAGAGAAGGTGAGCCGAAGAAAATCGAAAAGACTGCGAGAGCGGAACTGGGTGCCGCCCAGACGCCTGGTTCTGCGCAGGTGGCAGGTGTGGGCACGCCGGAAAAATATACGACCAAACCGGGACCGGTGGCGTGAGTATGTTCCCAGCCGGACTCACCGGGCTTCTGTCCACGCCGTTTCGATCCACGGCCGAGCGCCAATTGATCGGACGGGCCTTCAGTACGGCCATTGCGGCCGCGGGAATTGTTCCGGCACTGGCAGGTTCGGTGACGCGGGTACCGAACCTGCCTGGATCGTCGTTGCTCGCGGCCGGCGTCTCGGTCCTGCATCATCAACCGGCTCTGCGTCAGCAGTTGGAACGTATGCTCGGGCGCGAATTGACCGATCTGGTCCTCGAATCGGCCAAGTCGGTGACCGACGTGGTGACACAGGCCCCTGCGGCGTTGACGGTTGATCTCGGCATGCGGTCGCTGCTGCTCGGCGAGGCCTGGAGCCTGCGTAATGCATCGCAGGAGTGGGGTGTTGCCGTGTCGTCGGAGGTGCCGGACGGCGAGAGCCGCGGGCAAGGTGAGCGTCACGCGGAGCGAGTAGCGCTGGCCCAGTTGGCAAGTGGTGCTGTGATCGGTGCTGTCACTCAGAATTCCGAGATCGCATCGACGGCAGTGCGGGTTGCGGCGCCGCGGGCGTTGCGGATTTCCCGAGAGGCGTTTGCCGCAGTACTGACGAGGGAGCTGTGGCAGCGCGAGGGATCGCTGGTTGTCGACCCCGGTGCCGCTCGGCGGCTCGACCGGGTCGACACAGTTCTGATCGATCCGCGTGTACTCCTCACGCAGGAGCTTCGGGTGGCAGACATCCGCGGTGTCGCGGACTCGGACCGGGTTCATATCTGGAACCGTTCGCGGCGAAAACTGGGAAACGACAAGCTTACTGTTGGGTGGCATCGGATCGGCGGCGCGGATGTGCTTGTGCGTCCCACCCGCAAACCGTTGGCACAAGCCGTAGTAGCGGAATTGCGGATTGCTGGGGTGCGCGCCGTCAGCCTCGATGTCGACACTCTCGGGTCTCTGCGCGGCGGTTTCGACGAACTCCTCGAGGCTCCCGGCGACAGCGACCGAGACGTCGACCGGGCTTTGGAATCGGCACTGACGACGCTGTCGGAAGCCGGCGCACATGTCTGCGTGGTCAGTTCAGTCCGCCTCTACGGGCCCGCTGAGCTCAGGATCGGTGTGGCCGAGCCTGATCGGGCGCCGCCGTCGGCGGATATCCTCGAACACGACCTTGCCGGAGTATGGCGCGTGCTGCATGCTCTGCCGGCGGCGCGGGCGGCGACGAGACGCGGCGTCGAATTATCCAGCGGTGCTTCGGTCCTGGGTGCATTGGTCATGCTTCCCGGCGTACGCGGACGCGGGCCGGGGCCGATAACGGTCGGGGCCGGCGCCGCGCTGTGGACCGGGTTCAGGTTGGCGCGCTCGGCAGTTGGTGTCGAAGTACCCGAAGGTTCCTCGCGTAACGACTGGCATGAACTGGGTACCGACGAAGTGCTACACGAACTACCGTCGCCCGACGAGAAAGTGCCGGCTGAAACACGATCCGGAAGCTTGGCGCGCGTGGCTGCGCCGGTCCGGGTGGGCCGTGACGTTCTGGATGCGGTCCGATCCGAGTTGTCGGATCCCTTGACGCCGGTGCTGGCGACGGGATCGGCGGCCAGTGCAATTCTGGGCTCGCCGATCGATGCATTTCTGGTGGGCTCCGTATTGACCGGCAATGCCACTCTGTCTGCGATACAGCGACTGCACTCGGAACATGTTGTTCGTGAACTACTTCGGGTGCAGGAGCCGTTGGCGCGACGGGTATCGAACGGGTCGGAGCCCGAGCGGGTTCCGGCAGATCAATTGAGAATCGGCAATATCCTCGTTCTCGAATCCGGAGATGTGGTGCCTGCCGACGCTCGGCTTCTCGACGTCGATTCGCTCGAGGTCGACGAATCCTCTTTGACCGGAGAATCCATGCCGGTCGAGAAACAGACCGACCCCACTCCAGGAGTGCCGGTGGCCGAGCGAAGCTGCATGATCTACGCTGGCACAACCGTCGTTGCCGGCGCGGCTCGCGCAGTGGTGACCGCCGTGGGCTCGCAGACCGAAGCGCGCAAAGTCGATGTCCGGGCACCGCAGCGTGGCCCCGAAGTTGGATTGACGCACAGACTCCGAGATCTCACCCGAAAAACGCTCCCCGTCAGTCTCGGCGGCGGGGCGTTGGTGACCGCGCTAGGACTGCTACGTGGCACAGCGCTACGGCAGGCGGTGACCGGTGGCGTCGCTGTTGCCGTTGCCGCTGTGCCGGAAGGTCTGCCGTTGGTTGCCACTCTGGCGCAGCAGGCCGCTGCGCGCAGACTGACCTCGGTGGGAGCGCTGGTACGTTCACCGCGTTCGATCGAAGCGCTGGGTCGTGTGGACGTGGTGTGCTTCGACAAAACCGGAACGCTGAGCGAGAACCATCTGCACGTCGCGGCAGTAGAGCGGGTCGACGGGTGGCGGGGAAATCGGATTCTGGAAGTTGCCGCGCGAAGTGCCTTGAGTAACAGTGGAGATCAGGTCTTTCACTCGACCGACGCGGCTGTCGTCAGTGCAGCCGACGACGTTTTGGCGCATCCACTTGTATTCGAGGATGAGGAAGCGTCGGCGATGGTGCCGTTCCGATCCGGCCGGCCGTATTCTGCCGCGTTGATCGGGCATCGGATTGCTCTCAAAGGTTCACCCGAGTTCGTTTCGCATGCAGCCGCATCGAAAAAGCGTGTGTCCTCAGGGCATGTCAAGAAGATGGCAAAGCGCGGACTCCGGGTCATCGCGGTGGCTCAGCGTGAGCTGTCCGAGTCGGCCGCTCAGCGTGCTGCGCAGGATCCCGAGTTTCTGGAAGAGTGTTGCGCACATGATCTGGAGCCGGTCGGACTGCTCGGGCTCTCCGACACGCTCCGCTCCGATGCCGGGCAACTCGTCGCGGAACTTCGCGACCGGGGACTGGGCGTGCGGGTCATTACCGGCGATCATCCACTGACCGCGGCAGCGGTTGCGGGGGAGTTGGGGTTGGACGTGGACCCGGATGACGTGCTCACCGGTTCGGAGTGGGAGAACATGTCCCACACCGAAAAGGAGGCAGCGGTCGCGGAACGAACCGTGTTCGCGCGGATGACACCTGAGCACAAGGTGCAGGTTGTCCATGCTCTGGAGTCCAGTGGCTCGGTGTGCGCGATGGTGGGCGACGGCGCCAACGACGCGGCCGCGATCCGCGCTGCCAGCGTGGGTATCGGAGTTGCGTCCACCGGTAGTGATCCCGCCAGGGGCGCTGCGGACATCGTCCTTCTGGAAGGTCGGGTCAGTGGACTGATCGACGCACTCGACGAAGGAGCCCAGTTGTGGCAACGGGTGCGCTCGGCGGTGGGTGTCCTGCTCGGCGGTAACGCGGGTGAAGTGGCGTTTGCCTTGATGGGTAGCGCTTTGTCCGGGATATCTCCGCTCAATGCGCGGCAGATGTTGCTGGTCAATCTTATGACCGATGCGTTGCCCGCCGCAGCATTGGCAGTGAGTACGCCGACTGCCGAGGGCCGCAGCGATACGCCGGCGACGGACGCAGACGCTTTGTGGCGCACCATAGCCGTCCGCGGCGGCGCAACCGCGGCCGGTGCTCTGTCCGCGTGGATTCTTGCCCGGATGACCGGTCGACGGAGGCGTGCGTCGACGGTGGCTCTGGTGGCGTTGGTGGGCACTCAACTCGGGCAAACCTTGATCGAATCGCGGAGCCCGCTGGTGGTGGCGACGGCTGTGGGGTCCGTTGGGGTGCTCAGCGTTCTGGTCAGTACCCCGGTAGTGAGCCAATTCCTTGGCTGTACCCCGCTCGGTCCGCTCGCCTGGGCGCAGGCAATCGGATGTGCTTGCGGCGCAACCACTCTTGCTGCCGTCGTCGCACCCGTCATCGAGCGGTTGGTGATGCCCGAGAACAAGAGCTGAAACACAGACGGCCCTCGCCGGAATTATCCGACGGGGGCCATCTGTCTGCTGTGATTACTGCTGCGCGACTGCGCGCTTCATGCCACGCTCGACGGCCGCGATGATCTGCGGACGCAGTTCGGCGGCAGGCACGATCGCATCCACCGATCCGACCTCACGGGCGCGCTGGATGTTGTGGATGGCCTCGAACTCCGATGCCACCTCGCCGAGCTTGTCGGAGCGCACTGCGATGCGCTGCGCACTCAGTTCGACTCGCAGACGCGCCTTTTCGGTGTCGTCCTTCGCTGCGGCAAGGTCCGACTCGAGCTGCTGAACCTTCGGGTCCTTGTTGGTGCGGGTGTTCACGTCGCGAGTGAACACCACGGCTGCGGCGGGGGCGCCGCCGAGGACGGACGCAAACGATCCTTCCACGGCCAGAACTTCCATGTTGTCGTTGAGTGCTCCGGAGAACACCACAAACGCGCCACCGTGGTAGCGGGAGACGACACAGAACACGATCGGACCGTCGAAGTTGACGATGGCCCGGCCGATCTCGGCGCCGTATTCCAGCTGAATGTTGCGCAGCGACTCGGGGGAGCCGTCGAAGCCGGACAGGTTGGCCAGCACCACGATCGGACGGTTGCCACTTGCAGCGTTGATGGCGCGGGCCGTCTTCTTCGACGAGTTCGGGAACAGCGTTCCCGACGTCCAGGTGTCCGGACCGTCGGCGGGGAAGTGTCCCTTACGCGGAATTGCGCGAGACTCGATGCCGACAACGGTGACCGGGTATCCGGAGAGGTGCGCGTCGATCACCACGGAGGTGTCTGCGCCGGCCATGTCGGCCCACCGCTCGAGCACGGAGTGGTCCTGGTCGACCACCGAACGCATGACCGTCCGAATGTCGAAGGGCTTCTTGCGATCCGGGTTCTTGACGGACGAGAAGACGTCGCCGACGGTCTCGAAGTCGCTCGACGGGTGGGTGTGCGGGAAACTACGCACGTCACGGTCGACCGGGTCGGCGGTGTTCGCCCGACGCGGGAAGCGTTCTCCGGGAGCGAGGTACGAGTGCGCGTAGTGGCGGAACAGGATTTCGCACGCGGCCGTGAGGTCGGGTGCCCAGTACTGTGCCTGACCGTTGGGGCCCATGACGCGGTCGTAGCCGCCGATGCCGAAGTTGTCTTCAGCCGAGACGCCACCGGAGTAGTCCAGTGACTGCTTGCCGGTCAGAACCATGGCGCTGTCCGGGGTCATCACCAGAATGCCCTTGGTGTGCATGAGCATCGTGGCTTCGGCGTTCCAGTACGGCTGCGCGCCGACGTTGATGCCGGTGACAACGATGTTGATCTCGCCGCCGTTCTGGGTGAACGTGATGATCCGGCGCAGTCCGCGCGAGATCCAGTCCATGTTCTCGGTGCCGCTGTCCATGGAGATGGTGGCACCGGAAGAGAGTGCAAACCACTCGACGGGTGCGTTGAGCTTTTCAGCCAGATCGATGGCAGCGACTATGCGGGAACTCTCGGCCTCGGCAACCGTTCCCAGTGCCTTCGTGGGATCACCGAAGAGTGCGACGCGAGTCATGCCCTCGGGGTAACGAGGCGTCGGCGTGTTGACAAGTCCGACAACAATTCCGGCCTTGTTGAGGCCGAACGGCCGGTCGACGGGAGCCAGAACTCCGGCGTCGTCGAAGTCGTGCTCGACAAACGTGCCCTTGTTGCCGGTGAGGAGCGGCACCAGTTCGTACGGGTAGACGGTGCCGCGGGCGCGCGAGCTCTGCACCTTCTGGGCGTACGCGTCGAGGGGGAGCAGCGGTTCGGTGGGCGGGGTGGTCTTGTTGATGACCACCCCGGCGCCGGCTCGGTACGAGAAGCGCAACGCAACTTCCTCGGGCGCTCCGCCCTTGGGATCCTTGAGACGAGTGATCAGGGTGATCTCTTCGATTCCGGCGCCGACAGTGAGGCGCGCGGCGTTCTGGGCGATCACGGAGAATCGATCGGCGGGAACGTCGGCAAGAGGCCACACATAGAGGACAACCCGGTTGGCGGCGAGTCGACGCTTGTCACCGCGTTGGCTCTGGGCGCGGCGGATACCGTCGAGGCAGGCAGCGAGGGTGCGTTCGATTGCGGGAAGCGCAACCATCCGGCCTTCGTCGTCGAGTTGCGGTGTCACGTCACGAATTTCGGCCAGCGCGATGAGGCGCTCGTCCGACGGGTTCTCCTTGGCGGAGAGATGGAACAGGTAGGTGTTCTCCGGGGCGGGAAGGCGCTTGCCGTTGAAGTTCTTCAGACGCCACATGTCGAGACGCTGACCGGTCAACGGGTGCATGTCGCGAATGATCTGGTCCTCGACCAGTTCTCCGTCAACAGGACGGAACGTGACCCAGCGGACCGGATCACCGTTCGGGTTGCAGACGATGACCGTCACGCGGCGTGAGCGACTGACGGTCTCGTTGCGAGAGAGCGCAGTCCGGAGTGTCTCGACAAGAGTGTCGCCGTCCGCCGGCTGGTTCGGCCAGTCGAGGTAGATGTCGATTACCAGACCGCGACCTGTTGGGGCGTCCTGCGCGATCGTTGTGACGTCGTCGAGAGCCGTTCCGAGAGCATCGAATTCGGCCACGGTCGAGACCAGATGGAGGCCGTCACCCTTGAGATCGAAGTTGCCGGTGACAAAGCGACGGTCGACATGCTCGAATGCGCGCACGTCCTCGAAGGAGTGAATCTTGTAGTAACGGCGCGTGATGACCTCGACCAACGGTCCGCCGTCACGGCTACCCAGACCGATCTTGCGGCCCAAGAGATCGAGCAGCGGTTCCGGTGTTGCCACGAGATTGGCGATCCGCTGGTCGCGGTCTGCGGCGTCCGGCTGCTCTTCGAGATACGCGATGTTTCCGCGCACACCGTCGTACACGTCTTCGCGAACCTTGCGGATGCGCGGCTCGTCGAAGTACCGGAATCGAAGGTTGCGGGCGACGTCACCGATAACCGGGAAGCGCACCTGCGTTGCCACGATCAGCCGGTCGAGGACCTCGTTCAGTTCCTGCGCCGAGCAACCGGGTGCCTTGTCGCCTGCGAGCCAGCCTTCGAGAAGTGCTGCGATGACCGGGATCTGGGCTTCCATGCGCTGCAATGCGAGGAAGAGTCGGTAGACAGCTTCCTCGACTGCGACGCGATCGTCGAGATCGGTGACGTCGTAGTGGCGCAGGGCGCGCTCGAGGCGAGTGCGGAACGACGCCGGGACGCCCTCACGTTCGACGTCCAGCGAATGCAGGAACGTGTGGAAATGCTCGCGCGGGCTGTGGACGGACTCGTCCTTCTCCGTCTCGCCTGACGTGGGCTTGTTGCGGGAGAGCTCGCAGATATCGGCAAACGTGGTCAGAACGGCAAGTTCCGCCTGCACCAGTTCGCGATCTTCCGACTCTAGAGCGCTGCGCAGTGCGTCGTACTCGGCGAGAACCGCATTGGCATGCTTGCCGCTGACGTCGTAACCGCTGATCATCGCGGTCAGGGCTTCGAGCTGGGCCAGAGCGTCGGAGCGGGTGTCCGAACGGGAAGTCGAAGCGGACAGATCGAATTCGACGCGCGGAGCCTTCTCGGTGACAGCTTCCTCGCCTACCTGATCGACACGCAGCAGCGGTGCTCCCGCGTCGACCTGCGAGTTGACCGTCGCAAGGACCTCGCGGACCTTTCCGGCATACGGCGCGCGAACCGCGGTTTCCATCTTCATGGATTCGAGAACCACAAGGGTGGAACCGGCTTCGACGTCGTCACCGACGGAAACCGGCACTGCGACAACCACAGCGGGAGCGGGCGCGCGGACTACACCGGCGTCGTCCTGGCTGATCTGGTGGCTGATGCCGTCGACCTCGACGAGGTAGCGCGACGGGCTTGCGACGGAGACAATGTGGAAACGTCGATCACCGATGACCAGGCGTGACTCGAAGTCGCCGAGCCGATCGACGTCCACCTCGACATCACCGGCATCGCCGTCGACGCGATAGCTGTGCGGACCGGTACGGCCGACGGTCAGCTTGTACGCCTGACCCTGGTAATTCAGCTCGACCGTGCGGCCGATCGCGTGGTTGGCGCGGGGACGGCCACCACGGGCGGACGCGAGGAATGCTGCGCGCTCGAGCGATTCCTCGGCGTCGTAGGCGTCGATCGCGGTGGCGACAAGCGCGACGTCGGCGCGACGCGTCGTGGAATCCAGAGCGCCGGTGCGGTCCAGCCAACCGGTGTCGGCGGATGCCGAGATGACCTCGTCACGATCGAGAAGATCGAGGAGGAACGACTTGGTAGTGGTGCCGCCGTCGAGTACGACGGTGGTTTCCCGCAACGCCGTGCGCAGGCGTGCGAGGGCTTCCGGACGGGTGCGTCCCCAGGCGATGACCTTGGCGACCATCGAGTCGTAGTCGGGAGGAATGACGTCGCCTGCTGCGATTCCGGTGTCGACGCGGATACCCGAGCCGAGGGGGAACTTCAGCAACTGGACGGTGCCGGGCGCCGGCGCAAAATCGTTGTCGGCGTCTTCGGCATTGAGACGAGCCTCGACCGCGTGACCGAATGCGGGCGGGCAATCGCCGACCAGTTCCTCACCGCTGGCAACAAGGATCTGCAGCTTGACCAGGTCGATACCGGTGGTGACCTCGGTGATGGGGTGCTCGACCTGCAGGCGCGTGTTGACTTCGAGGAACGTGAACAGCTTGTTCTCGGGCTGATAGAGGTACTCGACTGTGCCTGCGCCCTGGTATCCCGCGGCCTTGACGAGTTCTGCCGACACCTCTTTGAGGTGGTTCGACTGCTCTTCGGTCAGAACGGGGGAGGCAGATTCCTCGATGACCTTCTGGTTGCGACGCTGAATCGAGCAGTCGCGGACGCCAGGAGCCCAGACATTGCCGTGGTTGTCGGCGATGATCTGCACCTCGACGTGGCGTGCGTCGGTGACCAGGCGTTCGAGGAAGACGACGGGATCGCCGAAGGAACGTTCAGCCTCACCCTGCGTGCGCTCGAGTGCAACTTCGAGTTCGTCCTCGGCCCACACCTTGCGGATTCCACGTCCACCACCACCACTGCGAGCCTTGATGATCAGCGGGTAGCCGATGGCCTGTGCGTGGCGACGAGCGTCGGCGCGCGTGTCGACCGGCCCACCGCTCCACGGCGCGACGGGGACGCCGACCTTCTCGGCGAGGATCTTCGCGGCAACCTTGTCGCCGAGCAGTCGCATGGCGTCGGCACTGGGGCCGATGAACGTGATGCCAAGTTTTGCCACGATCTCTGCGAAAGCCGGATCTTCGGCGACAAAGCCCCAGCCGACCCAGACTGCGTCGGCCTTGGCTGCAAGCAACGCGCGTTCGAGTTCGACGTAGTCGAGATACGGACTGCCGGTTCCGGTGCTGCGCAGCGTTACGCCTTCGTCGGCCTGGCGAACGAACATGGCCCGACGCTCGGCCTCTGTGTGCAGTGCAATGACGCGAATGCCGTAGTCGTGTTCAGCATTCAGTTCGCGTACTGCCCTGATCAGGCGGACTGCGGCCTCACCTCGATTGACCACTGCGATTCGTTTGAACATTGTCACTGCCACCGTCCTTGATGAGATTCATACGTCGCGTACGACGCGATATGGGCTGATCGTGCGTCACATACCGTCATGCTGTGGTTTTGACTTGCTCCGGGTTGTGGGCACTGCTGCTGTGACAAAAACTGCGGTGATGCGAATTGCTAGCCCCCGGATACGCATCTGCAGGTGTTTGCCATGTGGGTTCGTGAGTCCGGTGACGCCGAGTGCACGCGTCACGCCTGTGGCATGGACTCAGAACCGCTCCAATCACGAAATAGCAACATAGTGTTTCTGCCTCCAGGGAGTCCCTGGTTTATCTAAGGATGCAGTATGTGCGCCCACATGTCACCTGGGCGAATTCAAGAATATTAGTCAACGTGAACTGCGGTAACGCTTATCGTTTAATTGGCTGTGCCACAGACACTTTCGGCGTTGTGATGCGGATCACGGAGCGCTGAGTCGGGGCCGAAAACGAATACTCGTGGGTAACAAATTCGATTCTGGCGCAGTAGTTTTGAATTTGCCCTATGCTACTGGCCAGTGTTACCCGTCGGTACTACTGGCGAGTACGTTAACGCCACGCAAATGCAGAGCAAGGAAATTGCGTCTCACAGGTTTAATCGGATCTACCCCGGCGCGGCCCCGAGTGACTCGCGGCAAGGGTTCAACCCAGGCCTCACTGCGATGACTGCCAGTTACGTTGCTGTAGAAGTGCTTCCGGGCTCGCGGGGATCTGAGCTCTCGACCGGAAGGCGAGCCTCCAGTTCGTCGAGATGGTGAGTGATGTCGTCAAGTCCGGACTGGGGAAGATTCAACTGGTTACCGAGTGTGCTTGCCCCCGTGCGGAAATACCGGACCAGGGGGGCGTACTTGGCGGACAGCCTTGTTCGCGTCGGCTCGCCGAGATGCTTCACGCTGCCCGCGTTGTCGACGAAATCGCTGAATTTGACGAGAAATACGGCGGGATCTTCAATTGCCGCCACGACACGATCCTGATAACTGACAGCATTTCCATCTTGACTGTCGTTGATCGGATTAGTAACGGCTGCAACGATATTCGCTACTCGACTGCCGAAGGTATTCGAAATGGCCTGTGACGCCAACTGTTGGAGTAAGGATTGGTCCTCTTCGGAGGTCGGGTGGCCGGACAACAGTTCGATAACGGCGCGGGGTTGATCTTCCACCGTGTCGTGGAGAGCCGTGGCCGCCAGAACGTCGGCATCGACGCATCCGTATCGGAGGAGCCTGAGAACATTGCGCAACGGGTGGACGATATAGGGGTCCTCCGGGTTTTTGATTCCGTTCTTGCGGTTCTGGTCGATGTGAGCGAGCGCGGCTACATTCATCGCTTGCTGCAAGGCTTCGACGGAAATGGACGCCCGCTCCGCTGCCTCCAAGACTGCGAGCGCAAGGAGTGCTGGGTCCATCTCTTTGAGAGCGATAGCGTCGAAAGTGCGGCTGATCGATGTGGTGTCGTGCATAGGAACCTCTCGTTTGTGGGGCAGGAAATGACATGCATTGTTGCCTCGAGTCCTCCTGTGTATCTCGGCTTTGGCAACTAGTCTGAGGAAATGACAGTCGATCAGGCGTTGGACAGCGATTTTCTGACACTTGCCGATCCGTATCGGCGAGAGCTTCTGGCGCACTGCTATCGCATGATGGGTTCCATCCATGATGCTGAGGACCAGGTCCAGGAAACATTCATCCGCGCGTGGCGGGGGTTCGACGGTTTCCGCGGCCAATCGTCGTTTCGAACCTGGCTTTATCGTATCGCGACGAATACGTGTTTGACCGCCTTGGAAGGGCGCGCCAAGCGACCACTTCCGACAGGGTTGGGTGCGCCCAGTTCGGATCCATCCGACGAGTTGATCGAGCGCAATGAGATCGCGTGGCTCGAACCTATCGCCGACTCGTCGCTGGGTGATGTGAACGATCCGGCCGTCATGGTGGTGCAGCGAGATTCGGTGCGGTTGGCATTGATCGCGGCGCTGCAGCATCTCTCTCCGAGGCAGCGAGCGGTATTGGTGTTGCGCGACGTGTTGCAGTGGAAAGCGGCAGAGGTAGCCGAAGCCCTCGATACCACCACGACCGCGGTCAACAGCGTTCTACAACGAGCGCGCGCACAGATCAGCAATATCGCGCCTACCGAAGACACTCTCATCGAACCCAGTTCCGGGGAAGCGCGAACATTGCTGCGTGAATACGTCCGTAGCTTCGAGAGCTACGACGTCGACGCCATCGTCGCGCTGTTCACGCGCGACGCGGTCTGGGAAATGCCGCCATTCGAGGGTTGGTACCGCGGCCCCGAGGCGATCGGCCAGCTCATCGGGGACAAATGCCCGGCCGACGGGCCAGGGGCAATGCGTCTACTACCTACATCGGCCAACGGTCAGCCGGCGTTCGGGCTCTACATGCGTCAGGAGGACGGCATTCACCATGCCTTCCAGCTGCATGTTCTCGACGTCACCGAGTCGGGGATATCGCATGTGACCTGCTTCTTCGATCTCAGCCTGTTTCCCAAGTTCGGTCTACCAGCCGAGCTGTAATAAATCAGGGGTTGCACGCGAAACCCGCGCACAACCCCTGACGGTTGCAGTCTTACTGCGGATTCGCCACTACTGGGGATTTGCCGCAGCCGGGTCCATCCACATGACCTCCCAGACGTGATTGTCGAGGTCGCGGAATGCACGTCCGTACATGAAGCCGTGATCCTGAGGCTCCATCCACTTGGTGCCGCCGGCCGCGATGGCCGCATCGACAAAGCTGTCCACCTCCTCTCTGCTCTCTGCAGAGATGCACAGGAGGGCTTCGCGGGCTTTCGACGTGTCACAGATGTCGTCCGCGATGAAGTCGCCGAATCGGGGCTCGTTCAGGAACATGACAGTCGCCGCATCGCTGACGATCATCGACACGGTGTTCTCGTCACTGAACATGTCGTTGAACTCGAAGCCGAGCCCGGCAAAGAAAGAACGGGTGGCGGAAACATCCTTCACAGGCATGTTGACGAAGAGCAGTCGGGACATCAGGTACTCCTTGCTGTCGGGTGGAACCGCTGTTGTTTGGTTCCTTTCACAGATGCAGACCATCCGAGACGCAGAAAATCATCGGGGGAGCGGGGATCTTGGTGAGTATTTCCCTCTGTTAACTGTCCACAGCGCTGTGACCAGGCGATTTGGTGTTGTGTTGATCTTCGCGTAACTTATTCCAAGTCAGAGCGACACGGACACCGACTCCCGCTTCACAGCGAGTGACACGAGGTTGTACGAAGTGCCTGGCCAAAATTCGAAGTAGTTTCCATCATGTATGGTTGTGCTTCAACCCCAGTTCTTCTTCACGATGTTCCGGTTTGCGCCGGTGACTTCGATGGGATAGGCTGGAAAAGTTGCCCCGGAGCGAGCGGCTGAAGGTCGCGGTGATGGTGTGCGCGTGTTCTTTGAGAACTCAACAGTGTGTCGATGAATGTCAGTGCCAAATTATTTTGGTACTTCGCATGTCGAATGATGTTCCGGGCCTTCGGGTTTCGGTTCTGATGTTCGGGGTGTGAGTATTTTTCGTCGGTGATTGTT